>JBDSLR010000001.1:0-70364 GCA_039916305.1 Chitinophagaceae bacterium
CGCCTCACGCCTCACGCCTCACGCCTCACGCCTCACGCCTCACGCCTCACGCCTCACGCCTCACGCCTCACGCCTCACGCCTCACGCCTCACGCCTCACGCCTCACGCCTCACGCCTCACGCCTCACGGCAGCTTGCTCAGTCCCTCCCACTTCACTTGCCAGCTCCCATCCTGCGGAAAACCAGGATTGATTTTTTTATCGGCATCTGCTCCGGTACACATCAGGGCTACAGCGTTGAGTACACCCCCGTTACCAGGTAAATAAATGGTTAACCGGTCATCCTGGTAATTGTGTCCATTGGCCAGGTAAGTATTTGTCTTAATGGGCATAAGCAATGCTGCTACTGCTTTCTCAGGCAGGTGCAAACGTGTTGCCGTCATGGCGGTGAGCGGAAAATCCCAGCCCCAGGTATCGTTCCATTTCCAGATCTTCCATACCAAATCAAAAGTATTTTTCATAATAGTTGTATCAAGTCCGTTGGCAGCGGGTATGGTACTGTACGCACCCAGCACCGCGGGGTGATCAGTAAGATAGCGCTCTGTTGTATAGCAGTCAGGGGTACTTTCTGTAGCCAGGTAGACGCCATTGGCCTGGGGTAGTGGTGCCAGCTGATTAATAATTTCATCCCATTTTTTGTTTCGGGACAGGCCCGAGCGCAAGCGCCATTGCTGCGCAGTCTCCAATGCCCACGACCAATACGAAAGTTCATACGTAGGATTAAATGTACTAACCGCATCAAAACATTCCTGCGCGGGTATTAATCCTTTTCCTAAATTATATTTTTTTGTCTGCGCATTATAAGATGGAAAAGATGCCATAAAATCTGCCGTAGCAAAAACCAATGCTTTGTATTTATTAATGGTTTGCTGATTGTGCCTGTTGCGGTACAACATCTCTGCCATATAAATAAAATGTGGTTGCTGCCATATCAAAAATGCACCTACCGAAGAGGGTGATTCATTACCTGCGTGATCCGTCATTTTTTGCCAGCGCAGCCCATCAAAGCCCTGTCTTTTTGCAAGTGCCTTTGCATTTGCTGCCACCGTAAAATACCAGTTGAGGCTTTTCTCCATTAAATCCGCCCGGCCCCACTGGGCGTAATGTACCGCATGCCACCAATGCATTTCAAGATGGGGCTTGCCATACCAGCTGTTATAGGTTAAACCGGTTTCCTGCGGCGGAAAGACAGATGAACACTGAATTTTAGTAAGATATTGCGATAACACCGTTCTTCTCTCTATTTCAAATGCCCGTTTATCTGTACTGCCGGAGAAATCAACCGCCCCACCTGTTTGCCAGAATGCTTTCCAGCCATTAATACTGTTAAGATTTGTTTGCACAAATGAAGGCACAGCACTGCGCTGTTGCTGCGGAGAAAAACGGCAGGAAAATGTATACAAAGAAGTAGCTGCGCCCGGCGTAAATAAAAAATAATTACCGGTCTTTTCTTTTACCGTGGTTTTATCCGGCCATTGCAATGCGAGATAATACACGGTTGTATCGATGACCCTCTTAATGGTTCCACCGTTTATTCCATTTGTAAAAACAGCCAGCTGCCTGCCATCATTCTGCCAGTTATTGCCTACATCTTTAAACTGGCCGTTTGGATAAGGAAAACGTACGCGCACCAATAAACGCTTTTCTTTTAGAAGGGCAGATTCAATGGAAAAAGAAACGAGATCCTGCTGCTGGTGGCAGACAGTAAGCACTTTAACAGGAATATCTTCTACCGTAAAAGAACTGCTGATAATCCCGGTCCATAAATCCAGATCCTGTTGTATGTTTTTAATGTCTTCTATTACCGCTACAGATCCATCTTTCTTAATTATCTCCAGTCCAATATTGCCCAATTGCAGGCGGTGCTGATTTACGCGGAAGTACTCTACTGCTTTTTTTACCTGGGCTGGCTCTTTTGGTTGTACCGTGTAAGAAATTTTTCTGCCTTCCAGCTCATATGTTTTTTGCGCTTCTTCCACGCGCAGGTTTTCTGTATTGGGAAAACTATGCCAACCCCATTCTGACTGAGTGCCCAACGGAACACCGTTTTTATAGTAATCCGGAAAAGACTGCAGCCCGGTAACATCTGCAGTAAAGGCAAAACTACCGTTGCCTACTGACAGAGAAGACAATGAGTCAGCGCTGGTATTTATAACATTATGTCTTTGCACCAGCGCCTTCCTGTCAATCTTATTTTGCGCCCCCGCATCTATGACGCAGCCGTAGCAAATGAAAAACTGCAGCAGCAATTGGACAGGCTGCACATATTTTTTATTCATACTTTTTATTTGAAAACGTATTAGCATAAGAAGGCTAAAACTAATTGTTCAGCAACCGCATGTTTTCTGCATTAGCTACATGTAGTTTCTTTCCATCTGTACCTGTTAGCACTACACTGGTAAATATCCAGTTGCCGGCGAAGGAAATATCACCCGCTGATTTACCTTCTACGGTAACATTATTAAAATGAAAATCCAGCAGGGTTGATTCCTTTAATCCCGCCGCATTTATTATTTTTTTTACTCCTTTCGCAGCTATATCTGCAATAAAAATATTTTTAAAATGCGGAATACCTTTTTCTGCAGGCTCCACTTTGTGCAGCATCACTTTCCAGTGGGCAGGTAAAGAATCATAATTATACCCGGGGGGCAAGGTAGAATAACTATACGCCGGGTTCCAGTTCATGGTAAACATAAAAGCATTGCCCACACTATCCAGGGTGCAATTTTGAAAATGAATATCTTCTACCATCCCACCACGGGTAGTAGCAGATTTTATATGAAACCCATTGCCAGTTCCCTTGCCTACCAGGTTGGTGGCCAATACATGGCGTATACCCCCTGACGTTTCACTGCCCAGTGTAAGCAAACCACCACCCCGGCGGGCAATGCATTTTCTAATCACTACATATTCTGTGGGCCGGTTAACGCGCAGCCCATCCCAGTCGCGGCCGGCTTTTAAACAAAAATCATCGTCATTACAATCTATATCGCAGTTTTCAATCAACACCCATGAAGACGAGTCCACATCCACACCATCTGTACTGGGACCTTTTCCATCTTCATTGTTGCGTATCACAATGCCGTTAACCGTAACATGCCGGGCATATAACAATTGCACCGTCCAGAAGCCGGCATTTTTGACGGTTATATCCTTCACCGTAATATCAGTTGCATTTTGTACCAGCACAGTACGCACGCGTTTGGCATCATAATCTACAATCCAGCGCAGTCCCCGGGCTTCATAATCTTTCCGCATGCGCCAGTACTTATCCCAGCAGAATTTCCCCCTGGCATTGATGACACCTCTACCAGTAAGCGCCGCATTGCTTACATCAATCATATTAATAAGTGCTGCCGGCCATTTCATTTCAATGCCGGCTATACGGGTGTCTATTTCCGGGTAATCATCAAAATCTTGTGAACCCAGCAGGCTCACGCCTTTGTCTATCCGCAACTGCACATTGCTTTTTATAAACAGCGAGCCAGTCATGTAGGCACCCGGTTTGAATATAACAATACCTCCACCTTTTCTGGCACAGTCGTCAATGGCCTTTTGTATCGACAAAGTGCTTACAATGTTGGTATCACTTATTGCGCCATATTCAACGGCATTGAATATTTTCTTAGAACCGGGAAATTTTCTGGCGCCCACCTTTGCAGTCCAACTCATATTAGCGCCAACCTGCGCATGCAATCCATCAAAGCTTACCACAAACATGCATACTGCTACTATTAAAATCTTTTTCATTAGTTTTTACCTTCTGTTGTTAGTTTCCAGCTATCTGTTCTAAAGGGAGAAGCCGGCAAACCTGCTTTGTTATAGAGGTTTGGCATGGGCACATTGCGCCAGGCAAACCGTACGGCTACTGGTTTTTCAACTGCATCGCTCCAGACTAAAATTGTATTGCCTTCCACCACTGCTTTGGCAGCAACAAAATTTTCATCTTCGCCGGCAATGGTAAACTCCTTTACTTCACCATCTTTTGCCGCCAAACCAGCTGCATCATCAAAACTGACGCGTAGTTTATGGCCTTCTGCTTTCATTGATTTATACAAAGGCCCGCTGGCAAGTATGTCTTTCTTGCCATAGTCATTTTTTAATGCCCACAAAGACAATCTTTCGCCTACCAGTTTTTTATTTCGCGGATGAATATCCAGTGAGTCGCCATTATCCGTAGTAACCGCCATGCCCGTATAGGGCACATGCTGCAGCGTAAACAATTGCGCATCCCTTATCTCCGGGTTCTGGCTTCGGTGCGGAGAAATCTGCACAAAATAAAAAGGCATTTTTTTATTGTTAAAATCAGTGCGCCAGTTTTCAATCATGGCGGGAAACAGGTGCCGGTACTGCGCAGCGCGCCCGGCATTGCCTTCTCCCTGGTACCAGATAACACCTTTAATGGTATAAGATAATAAAGGTGCAATCATGCCATTGTATAATTTGTAGGGGGAATTATTATGCCGCGGCCCCAATGGTTCACGCGGTGCAGCGCCTTTTGCCTTACTGGTATCTGCTTTCCATTTGTCCTGTTCGCTTTTGAATTTCTGATACGCGGCCGGGTAATCATCGCACTGTTTTTTATACCGTTCTAATATAACGTTGAAGCTGCTGTCATTTTCCAGGATTTCTTTACGCGTCCAGGATTCGGCTGGCGTACCGCCCCAGGTAGCATTAATGATACCAATGGGATAACCGGTAGCTTTATAAATTTCCCGCGCAAAATAATATGCCACCGCGGAAAATGTATCAGCGGTTTGTGGTGAACAGATTTTCCATTTGCCGGAAAAATCAGCCTGCGGTTCATCAGCTACTTTATTGGGCACATCTATGCTACGGATAAAAGGATAATCAGCCGCTTTGATTTCTTCAGGATAATTGACCACACCGGTATATGAGCCATTGCTTGTTTTCCCCATAAAAAATTCCATGTTGGACTGGCCGCTTGCCAGCCATACTTCACCCAGCAGCACATTGTTAACTTCTATGGTATTGGAAGCAGCAAAACGGATTGAATAGGGGCCGCCTGCTTTACCTGTTTTGATACTGATTGTCCATTTGCCATCTTTGCCCGCAACAACGGAAACCGGCTTAGTATTCCAGCTGGGGGTTACGGCAATTTGTTCACCTTCACTGGCCCATCCCCATAATGTTACCGTTGATTTTTGTTGCAGCACCATGTTGTCTGCAATGATAGCCGGTAGTTTGATTTCCGCAAACCCAATGCAAAATGAGCCCATGAGATAAGAAAGTACAATACCATATTTTATAAATTTTTGCATAGCAATCTTCCGTTTTTGAATGTATTGAATATAGACTGTTAAATGATTTCGCTTTAATAAAAACAACCTTTGCATATTAAAAAGCAGTACTGGTAACATTTTTATAATTCCTGCTGCCCGGTGCTGTGCCATCCTGCATATCAAAACCGCTCACCTTCTTCAGCAAGAAAGTTTTTACACCAGTCACCGCTTGTGCTTTTACCCGGAAAAAAGAAATTCCGCTAACCTCATCCAGCATGAAAGCCGGGCGGAGTTCCTTGCCCAGGTAACTAACTTCTACGTTATTCAACGCTATGTTTTTTGCATGCCGGATAAAAAATCCATAAGCCGGCATAATACCCATTTTTTGAGGTTCAGGGTATTGCTGTTCATTTTCGGGAACTACTGTGGGAATAGTTGCAAAAGAAGAATCCATTTGCCTGTAATAAATACGAATATTATTTAATTGCACGTCTTCTATATCATGCCCGGGTATACCGCTGATAATGGAAGAAAAATGCGAATCAGCATTGTACACCATCATATTGCTGATTATTACGCGGTGCAATGCGCCTGGTACTGTTTCCTTTGGCCCGCGCATTCTTGCACCCAGCCTCAGGAAAATTGGAGCGTTTACAACATCGCGCATTGTGATGTTTGAAATAGCAATATCCTCCAGCAGCGCCCCGTCTACCGTTTCCAGTGCCAGCCCCCGGCAATAATCAAATACACAATTTGAGATGCTGATATTTTTAAAACCGCCGTTCGATTCAGTTCCAAACTTTATCCTGCCAGTGGGACCTTCCTTATCCGGCACCATATTCCATTCTTTCCGACCATACGTACCATTATAAAAAGTACCCAAATCATAACCGCTTACGCCACAATTGATGATGGTAACATTCTGTGTGGGCTTTGCCCAACCCAGGGCAAAAGAACTTTTTAAACAAATAGCATCATCGTAAGGGCTGTTAATACTGCAATTGGCAATACGCACCTGGTTGCAGCAATCAATATCCATTCCATCTCTATTGGTATCCATTTTCAGGTTATCGATATTCAGGTTATCAACCCCCGTTGCCAGCAAAGCAAAATGGCCGCCGTTTAAAACGGTGAAATCTTTCAGGGCCACATTACGGCAAAGCTTAAGCGCGATTGATTTATTGCCCCATGGATTTTTTTCTGAAGTAAAACGGCGCAACCCAATACCATTAATAATGCCCGTACCCAATATGGAAATATTTTCCAGGTTTTCACCCCAGATCAAACTGTTGTGCCAGTGACTATGCCCGTAATCCTGGTATATATTATGCGGATTGGGTTCTGCATCATCATACCTGCCCTTATCGGAACTGTCTGCAGCCAGTAGCACACAGCCCTGGTCGAGGTACAAAGCAATATTACTTTTCAGGTGTATGGAATAACTCAGATAAATTCCTGCAGGAAAAAATACGGTACCGCCACCCTTGACTGACGCACTATCAATGGCATCATTGATGGCTTTTGTGTCGAGAATTTTACCATCGCCGATGGCTCCAAATTCTTTAATATTTATGAAGTTTAATTGGCTGTTACTAAAAGCCGGGGAGCAGATAAAAGAAAGCAGCAAACAAATTGTAAAAGCAGCCGGCCTGCAATAGCAGTTTATGCAGCCATAAAAAACAGAACGGCGAGACCCGGTACGACTAAAAATAATAAAGGAGGAGTTTCCTGTACAGGAAAATAATTTTATCATGGCAGGCAATACTTTGACCGGTAAGATAACACTTCAAAAGAGGTCAGCTATCCTGCTGCATCCTGAAACAATTTTGCAGTAGCAGGAATACAGAAGCCCCAATTAATCCCATTTTAATACCAGGCTGTACGCCTGTTGATATCAGCGACTGCAGCAGTAAAAAAATCTTTATATATTAAACCCATTTAAGTTGACATTAATTTTTATATGTCCGTTTTAGCCATTCTTCCGGCACCGGTATAATACAAATATTCATTGACTTGTTATCTGCCGAAAGCATGGCTGATTGTATTTCTATTTTTGTTCCGTCGGGGCTCATGGTAGGATGCGGATGATCGGCTGCAGTTTGTTTATGCCCGGCCGACAATAACAACATCTCCCCCGTGTGCCGATCAATCAAATAAATATTCCTCGTAAAATCATCCCCCACTGCCCAGCGCCCATCCGGGGAGCCGGTTACAGGCCAGAGCCCGCTACCGGAAGCTGTCTGACCGGCAATGGTCATTTCTCTTGTACGAAGGTTAATGATGGCCAGTCCTGTTGGCTTCTCCCTGGTGCCTGAAGGCCCCCAGGCCGATTCCTGGCCGGGATTAGCGCCAGCAACCGGTGTACCATCTTCCATTTTTTTATCGGTACCGGTAATTTTTCTGTGACCCATAATTGCAATGGCCACTTCATCTTTTGCAATAACCGCTTCGTGTGTAACCCATTCATACTCCGATTCAGGATACAATGGCCGTAAACCAGTTCCATCTGCCTTTACAGTCCAGGTACGTTGTGGCGATTTACCGCCTGTTTCCCAGCAAAAAACTATCTCACCTGCTACCCACGGATTGGTTTGTATATGTCCAATCTGGAAAGGAACAGACACTACGTATTTTGTTTCACCTGTATGAATATTCATTGCTGCAATCCCGGAAGGGCCAGCTCCCATATTACGGGGGCCAAAATTATTTTCCAGTTTTGTACCCGGCGCTAAATGCTTTTCGGCTGCGTGCTTGCCTACCCTGAAATATGCCCATTCCTCATCACCATCCAATGCCATATCGCCACCAGCTTCAAGTTCCGCAGGCGTTTTCCCGCATATGCGCTGGTAGGCTGTTGCCGGCTTCAATGCCCCTGCTTTGCTATCAGCAAATAATTTTGCCAGGTTCACTTCAACAATTTCCAGCAATGCTTGCTGTTTTTTTGCAGTATCCGGGTTACGTAAGAAATATAAATTCATTGACTTGCGGGCCACATTCAGCATGCCTGTATAACCTCCTTCTGTAACCTGTATTATTTCACCGGTCTTTTCATGTACGGCCATCGCCTCCCCCTTAACACGGTTGCTGCGAAACAGCAGCCATTGTCCGTCTGATGTCCATTGATTATGCGTCTGGTAAATTTTTGCATCGCCACTTTGGGTACTGGTTAAAAAACTAAGCTGGGTACCCGTTAGCGGATCCTTAACCAGCTTTTTTTCAGATGGAAACCGTTTACCAATTTGTGCCTGAAGGATCTGCCAGGAACAAATCCCTGTACAGAGCACGATTACAGCTAAATATTTTTTCATAATATACTATTGTCAAATTATTTACATGGCTGCCGCTGTTCATCATTGTAGCAAAACGGCCAATTCTTTTTTTGTAACTGTAAATACGGTGCCATGACGGGTGCCTTTCGGAAAACTTATTCTATCAGAAATATCTGTCCAGTTAATTAAATCAGCCGACTCAACAGCCCCATAGGTATGCTGTGTATACTTGTCAAAATATACAATCCACTTACCATTGATCATAGTGACGGTAGGCCCCTCCGCCCAGTAGTTACCCGTAATGGGTACCGAAGGTTTATCATAACCTCCGGTTAACGTATTACTAAAAGCAATGCGAAGATTTTTTTGCGGTGGCTTTTTGGTTTCATCTTTTAAAAACATAACATACCGGCTGCCATCATTCTGTATAGTTGCATCTATAACATTAAAGCCTTTGTCGAACAGGAGCTTTGTTTTGCTGAATGTTTTAAAATCTCTGGTGATGGTGTAATACATCCGGTGGTTGTACTTATCATCCCCGGCGGTATCACCTGCCATAAACCTGCCGGGAATGGTAGTGGCCCAGTAAATCATGTATGATTTACTCTTTGCATCATAAAAAATTTCCGGTGCCCAGCAATTGCGGGCGGTGGGCTCGTCTTTCATCACCGGTATAAACTGTTGTTCGCTCCAGTGAATTAAATCAGGAGAACTGGCATAACCAATCCCCCCATCATTCCAGCTCACGGTCCACACCATATGAAATTTACCATCCGGACCGCGTACAATACATGGGTCACGCATCAGCTTATCTTTAGCCACGGCAGGCTTCAACAAGGAACTATCATTCTTAATTGCATTCCAGGTATAACCATCCATACTATAGGCGAGGTGCAGGCCATCCTGCCCATTGTCTCTGAAGTAAGAAAACAGGTAAACCTTATCATCGTTCTGAGAAAATCCTGTTTGCAGGAATAGTATGGCAATCGCCGCAAGCATCATTTTTTTCATATAGTTGCTTTACTGATTTCTTTGTAAGGTAACACTCATCAGGCCAATTATTACATCGTTGGCGATGGTTTGCAGCCGGACCATTTGAAGCGCTTTATTTTTATCCAGCGGTAGATCAAGTACTGTAGCCGCACCGCCATCAATCATTTTACCATTGTATGCAGCTATGCTGTTATCCAGTGCTGAAACTATTTTACCGGTCTTCAGGTGTATGCGTACCGGCCTTGCTGCGTTGATCTGAAAAGCATAGCCATCATCCATATAATCCTGCTCAATGGGCCACCAGCTTTCCGGGTTTTGTAAAGCCAATGTGTCTGCGCTGCCGTCGGTATAAGCTACTATTACCAATCCATTAGTTATCCTGCTCTGCATAGGATTGGTAGTACCTGTCATCAGCAAATAAAGATGCGCTGCTTTTCCACTCAATGGAATACTGGCCTGCTTTGGATAATTATCCCATTGAGAAGTGAACAGGATATTTTTTTTGAGCGTATCTGAAGGCGTTGCAAAAATGATTCCCTGCGGCGTAGTGATCATATTTTTTTCACCGGCCAGTTTTCTTAATCCCTTATCATCAATCACAGCTGTTTTTAAAGGGTGCGTCCAATCGCCAATACCCTGCACCGGCAATTGCAGCGTGGCGGTTGCCGGCCGGGGAGAAAGGTATTTGTTTTTAAAAATACTGGTCAGCTGATCATTGAAAAAGCTACTGAGATCAATGGTCTCCAGGTTTTGCACCGGCAGGTTTATATTCCAGTTAATAATGGCTTGCCTGCTGATTACTTTTAAATCAGCGCCGTCAGTCGTTTTGCATTCCACAATATTGCTGCCTGTCAACACATTGGCCGACGCAATATTGATGGCTGCCGAAATAGTATTGCCCGGCACTGAAAAAGCCATTTCTTCAGCAACTGCTGACGGATTAATAATTACATACCCATTGATAGCCGCTGTGGTATAATTGGCAAGCCTGAACCGCAGCCCGTTTAATGGCTGCACATCATCCACTATTATTTCCATTGCCGGATGTACATTTATGTGCACAGGCTGCCAGCAGGCAAACTGGTTTTGTTTAACCTGCACAAATGCAGTGTGCTGTCCGTATGATGTATTTACCATTGCTGATAAACGGTTACCGCTTTGGCGCAGATCCTGTAAAACATGCTGGGGATCATATACCTGTTTAATTTCCGCGCCGGGAAAAGAAAGGTTCAGCCGGCTACCATTTGCATATACTTTTTCTGCACCAGTAAGAACTGTTTGTTGTCCGTCCCATACAACCAGCACCAGGTATTTTTTTTGTATGCCCGCATTTATTTCGATAACCGGGGATCCGATAGCCGCATCTGAATTCTTCCACCCGGTTTTCTTTCCATTTACCAATATCGTCTTAATGGAACTTCCATTGGCGCGCAATACTAATTTCAAATTCATAGTCTTCTCAAAAAAAGGTGCAATGGTATAGGTATCGCTTTTTCCTGTGCGCTTAAAATGGAAATTAATATCGGGTGTTTTAATGGAAGCACTATCCCACGCTGCAGGCAAACCGGGTTGGATAAGCAATTCATTCTGCAGCGCATTGGGTTTGATGCCAAACAAACCTTCTACCGTGCTCCTCGCCGTCATGGCTACCGGATCTGCAAAATCGCGGTATGCTTCCCCACGCGCAGCATCATAAAAAGATATCTGGCCAATATTACCGGGACTGCCACCGAGGTACATAGTAGATAATAATTCGCTTTTATACAGGTTAAAAGCATTTTCATTACTGCCTGCCTGCCAGGCTGCCAAAGCAGTATGCATAACTTCTGCGGTGGCTACATTGTTCAGGCTCCAGTCGTAAGGCATCCAGTTGCTGGTGCTGATGGTAGCAAAACCTTCATCCAGTCCGTGTGCCCTCACGGGAATATGCGGTATCTCCATATCAATATAACGCATCGCCTGGTAGGCCTGGAAAGGGTCCGGCACCTCACTATCTATGCTATGATAGATGCTCCACACCGCGGCCCGCGGATGCAGTAACCGATTACCGAGTGCATCTTTATATTCTGCATAGCATCCACGTTCCGGCATCCACAAAACAGCATTCAATGCTTTGATAATTTTTGCAGCTTCTGCTTCATAGGGTTTGGCATCATGGCCAATCAGCTTTGCTATCACAGCTGCTTCTCTATTGGCCATGTAATTATAGGCGGATGAATGTGTGACTGCACCGCCGCTGTATTGCAATGCATCACTTGCCCATATAGCCGCATAGGCATCATATAATCCATCATCATCCGGATCAAAATTTCTTTTTTCCCAGGCAAGATGACGGGCAATGACCGGCCACATTTCTTTTGCAAAAGCAAGATCGCCTGTCCAGTAAAAATGCCGGATCAGTGCATCAATATAAACAAGGTTCATATCGTAGTGATGCGGACGAAAATCTCCATTGGGATTACGGCTGATATAACCACTGCTGAAAATAGACGTACCCATTTTTTCCAGTGAACGGGCCAGGTTAAGCGCGGTATCCATGACTACCGGGCCGGTAAGCGGACTTGTTACCTGAGACGCGGCATAAGCTTTAAAATGTGCCTTTGCCCTATCGTGCCAACCCAGCACATCGCCTGCATAAGGGCCCCGCCAGCCATTGAGCCGCATCCGCCATCCAATAGAACCATGCAGAAAAGTGGGCGTTTCCCAGATAGCATCTGCCGCCGTAGCCAATACAGCACCCAGGGTATTAATGTAGGAATCCGGTGTAACAATTTTTATACGGTCCGCAATCTTTCTTCTGGCTTCTTCAGCACTGTCAAAAATATTGGTGGCATCCTTATAATTAAGTACTGTATTACTTGCTGGTCTTTGAATGGCAATAAAATAACTGTCATTATTATTTGCCTGCCAGCTGGCAGTTAGCACAGGTGCACCGCTTCGCGCTGACTGGTATAATTCCGCAGGAGTATTTTGTTGCTTGCCATCGGCAATATGCAATACTGCTGATGGTGGAAACATGCCAATCATTGTTTGTTCCTTGCCAGCCTTTACGGCCTTTACCGTGTCCGTTACAAAATTTTTATTTACGTAGGGATCCCATGCTGCTACCAGGCCGCTGCCATAGCTCAGGCTGAATGTATTTGTTTCAATTGTATAGCGGTTATCTGTACAGTATTCCGGCTTCAGGTAAAAACTACTTTCGGGATCGGGGCCCATATCGCCATCGCGACTAAATTTCTTTCCGCTGGCGCCGCCGTACACGCAAACCAGCTGAACAGCCGTTGATATATTTGAAATACTAAATTTTATAATCACACCTTCCGCATCGCCCATCGCCAAAATCTCAAGCGTCACTTTTCCTTTACCCAACATGGCATCCTCAATGTCATAGCGCATGCTGCCGGGCCTGTAGCGCGCCGTAACAGATGAGGCATTGCCCAGCCATTTGCTGTTGCCATTGCTTATCAAACCCAATTTAATATTGCCGCCCATACCGGGCATGTACATAGCAAATTCAGGGAGGTCACCTGTTTCTACGCGAAACGCGGTATTGGTACCGTAGAGTGCTCTTGTAAAACGCCTGTTGCCATTCTGAATAACAAAGTCGGTTCCCTGTGGATGATACCGTATGCTGCGTTCTATATCGTGCCAGTACGGCTGCGCTTGTATGGGCTGGGCACCAACAATTACGCAAACCGTACACAATAAAACGGAAAAAAATAAGGTTTGAAAAAAAATTCTCATATCTGGCAAGGCAATGACTGCAGCACTGGTTTATACAGTATGCAAAAGTAAATTTGCAGGTAAATACTGTAAAGACCATCATGGTCTGTCTTTTACGGAATTTCCAATGCATGATCAGCCGGAAAATCCTGCCCGCTCCATACTTTTACAGCCGTCCATGGTAATGGGGGTGCCGACCAGAATTCGTCCGTTTCCGGCAAACCCAGTGGCAATAAAATAGTAGAGCAGAGGTAAAGGCTCCCGGTGTTGATATATACATCTGCCAGTCCGGGCTGGTTGCCATACAAACCAATCTGCAACCACCCGTCTTTGGTGAAAGTAGTAGGCGCTTCAAATGTTTTTTTGATAACCGCCGTTAATGCGGCACGCACCTGCGCGGCCGGTAATGTTTCAGGCAACTGCTTTCTCAACGCCATATCCGCCAGGTGATGAAAAGCGCCGCCGCGGTATACAATAGAGCGGCCGGTCACCGGGAAACTTCCGTCCGTATTTATCATGCGCTCCTGCAAAACAGCATAGCGCTTATTTATTTTATCCAGTTTTGGCGCAAACCACTCATATGATTTACCGCCTGCTTTTACAGCAGCCAGTATATTAGCGAGGTAAGGTTGAATTACGTAACTGTTGTAATAATCCCAATGGTATTGCTGGCCGTCAGAAAACAAACCATCGCCCACATACCAGTGCTGGGCAAACTCACGGATACCATATTCAATTCTCAGGGCGTCGTAAGGAATATTGTATTTGCAAAAAAACGCTTCAATCATGCCAGAGAATAAAATCCAGTTATTGTAACCCGGCACCATATTACGTGTTAGCGTAAACGCTGTTACTACCTGCTTCCGGGTGGCTTCATCCAAATGTTCCCATAGCCACGGACACCTTACCAATGCCAATGCCAGAAAAGAAGCATCCACCAGCGGCTGGCCGCCATTCCAGGTTAGGTAATCTTTTGCAGCAGGGTTGGTAGCATTGGCAATGGCTTTCAATGCCAATGCGCGGTATTTGTTGCGCAGCACCACTTCTTCATTGCTGCCCCCTTCGAGGTTTAGCCAGGGAGCGATGCCTGTCATGACCCTTCCAAAAGCTTCCAGGTAGGCCGCTTTTGTCCGCAACTCCCTGTTGTCAATCTTTTCTGATAATACAACGGGCAACTTTTCTTTCAGTTTATCTGCCGCCAGGTTTGATAAAACCGGCCCCGCCAGCTTATCAAGGTAGTAAAGCCAGGTAGTCCGGTCGCTGGCCGCAACGTTATTACTTTTTTGTGCATGTGATCGGCTAACTGTTGCCGTCAACAACAGGCATACTACCACTAATCTGATGCTCATTTTTAAAGGGCTTTATAGCGTTTCATGGCCTCCACAAAATAGTAATCAGCATAGCTGAGCGGCACATCTACTTCAGATTTTTGCGGCAAATGACCTACACAATGCTGAATGAGAAAACCACCATTAGCACCGGGTGCGGCTTTGTATTGCGGGGTCGACAAAGACTTCAAAATTGTCTCCGTCACCGGCATGTATTCTTTTGCCTGCGTTGCGGTGGCATACCCACTCAACTCAATCAATGCCGATGCCATTATTGCCGCAGCGGACGCATCACGGAGTGCATTGGGAATATCAGTTGCATTAAAATCCCAGTAAGGAATTTTATCTGCTGGCAAATTTGGATTTGACAACAGAAAATGCGCAATATGATTGGCCTGGTCCAGGTATTTTTTATCTTTTGTTTCCCGGTACATTACGGTAAAACCATACAGTCCCCATGCCTGGCCGCGGGCCCAGGCGGATTCATTTGCAAAACCCTGTGCCGTTTTTTTCTCCTGTACGGCACCTGTTTCTTTATTGTAATTGATTACATGGTAAGAACTGTAATCAGGTCTGAAATGATTTTTAATGGTTGTATTGGCGTGGGTAACCGCAATATTATAAAAGGATGAATCGCCACTTACTTTTGTAGCCCAGAATAGCAATTCCAGGTTCATCATATTATCAATGATTACCAGGAAATCATTAGGGTTGCCGGAGTTCCATGATTTTATACAGCCCACTGCCGGGTTAAAACGGGTAGACAGTGATTTTGCACTGTTCAGCAGAATTTCCTTGTACTCCGCTGAAGGCGCCAGGCGGTTAGCATTGCCAAAACTGCAGAACATCATAAAACCAAGATCATGCGTACCGGTATTGAATTGTTCTTTTTTTAATACCTCCTGTATGCGCAACGCTTCTTTGTACAGTACGGCATCTTTATTTTGTTCATACAGGTAGAGTAAGGTGCCCGGGTAAAATCCGCTGCACCACCAGCTGGAATTACTGAACCCGTATTCATTCTTTTCCGGGTAAAATGTTTTAGGAAATTTTTCGGCGGGCAGGTTTTTCATCAGTACCTTATACTGCGCATCAGCATCTGTAAAATTTTGCTGAATGGTATTGAGCAGTGCTTTATCCGGTTTATAACTGAATTTCTTTTGCGCCACACAGGCCGCACCTAAAAAGATGAGAAAGAAACTAAATACTACAGCTTTCATTGTTTTAATCATTATGGCAAATATTAAATCGTTATAAGAAATGCCATGATGAACCTGGCACCCAAAGTTGAATACCAGGTTAACCATGGCAGCACGCACATGGCGGGCTTATATTGCAATTTAAAAATACCCTTCCAGATTAATCGAAATTTATTTTCAGTTATTGCTATTATCAGTATTTACAGGGGACTTGTCTTGGCTTGCTGATAGCTGATAAAAACAATATTCACTGGCCCCAGCAAACCAGATGGCCTTAACAGGCTTTCAGCATTGGCATCCTCATACTTGATAATATTTGTTTTGGTGCGCCTTTGCTCTACCGGCAGCTTGCTATCACCAATCAGGCGGTTGGCCCAGAGGTTTACTACTTCCACTTCAAGCTGGTTCTTGCCTGGTTTAATATAATTAGTGATATCAAACCGGAACGGTGCATTCCACTTTACTGGCATTTGCTGTCCGTTGATGCTGATGGAAGCCATTTCAAGTACATTGCCCAAATCCAGGATGGCTTTTGTATTTTTAAGATTGACCGCACTCACTGAGAACGTTTTCCTGTACACTGCTTTACCGGAATAATATTTAATTCCCTTGTTGTCATAATTTGTCCAGGACATAAGCGAGTCTGCCTGCACCTCGGCTGGGCCACCCCAGCTGGTATCAAAATTAATAAGCCATTTGCCGGTAAGCGCCATTGTAGTATTAGGGCTTCCTAATTTACTGGTACTGGTCTTGCCATCAGACCATGTCATACTATAATTACCGGATGAAAAAAGGGTTGACGCAATAACACCATTCTTCTTAGCAACTTCTACTACCGGCTGTTCCATTCCACTGAAAGTATTGCCCGGAAATAGCAATTGCCCGTCTTTCTCCATTTTAATAATATGTCGCGAAGGTTTGCTTTTCCTGAATACGATGAATTGCGATCCGTCCGGCTCCAGGCTTAGCGGAATAATTGTTTGCCCTTTCTCTTCGCGGTAAGTGAGTATTTCTTTTGTTTCACCAGTCATCGGATCCCAGGATTCTGGCACCATGCCGGTAACCCTGAATTTGCATTCTACCTGCTCATACCTGTCTGGCAGGCTGGTTAAATAACGGAATTCAAAATCATTGATTCCTTTGCGACCAAAACGATTGACCACAAAGTAGCTCTCCATTTCTTTACTGCTGCGGTGAATATAATCAAGTGCTGTATTGGCTTGTGTGCTGGTAAATGACAGGTCTGGCTGCACATTCATTTCTTTCAGCACTGTGTTAATGTCTTTTCCAAAGATTACTTTGCCACTACCATATTTATTCTCGGTTACAGCAACACCGTCAATGGCGCCCCACATACGCGATGCAATGGCATTTATCTCCGCATCCGCTTCGGGATAATTGCTGAGACTGCTTGCTTTTACCGGGCGCGGGCCAATAACCGTTAGTCCGGCTTTGACCAGTAATTCTATCTTGCGTAATACCGCTATGTCAATGGCTGTTTCTAATGGAAGTACCAGCAAACGATACTGCATTCCATCAGGAAAAACTATTTTATTATCTTGTACTGAAACTTTGGCAAGTGCATCTTTTGAACATTTGTCCCAGTCATAGCCAAATGCCAGGTCATTGACTTCCTCTTTAAGAAAAACAAAATTGGGTACATCATCCCCATAATAGTAAAGCACATCTGCTACAAACAATCCCTGGGAGAGCATGTAGGAACAGCGGTTCAGGTAACTGATAAAATCACCGGCCTGCTTCCACCAGGTAACATTGGGGTTAAGGTGCGTACCTGCAAAGTATTCGTTTCCGGGAAGACCGAATTCTTTTGGCGAAGAGGTAAATGTATGCCACACAATCCTGTTAACACCGGAACAAAACACCCGGTCAATATTGCTTTTTAGATCTTTGGGCGCCCGTTCCCATTGCGGACCAATAGAAGTGGGCCCTTCTGCAGCTACAAATCTTTTACCATTGGTATGTGCTACACTGGCACTTTGTTTAACGGCCAGTCTTTCTGCATCTTTTATCCGGTGTGTATTGGCGGTAGCCCAAAATTCTCCCTGTGGAAAATCACTGATGGCCAATACTTTTAATGCATCTACGGGGGCGGAATGCGGGCCGCCAGATTCCGGGTGAATACCCATGCCATGTGCATGAGCAAGATCACTGAAGAGCTGGTAATGATACGCCGCAATACAGTCGCCGATTGTTTGCCGGTAATCATGCAAAAACCTGTCTGACTGATCTACACTTTCCACCACCCTTCCGGCAAGCACCGGTAAATAAGGAAATATGTCGTACCCACGGAATTGCTTAAACGCCGCAGCAAAATTATTGGTCCAGCCCACATTACCCATTTCCCAACTGTCTGTTTGCAAAAAATGGACACTGTTTCCTGCAGCTTGCGCGGTGTTGATTAAAGGCAGTATAACATCATCACTGAATTTTTTAAAAGCATCGGGGCTTAGATGGTCCAGTGAAAGGCCTTCCCAGCCATCGCTGTTGGTAGACGTAACAGCACCGGTACAAGTCCATCCATAGCGGATGATGGTCCATTCCCCTTCTGGTGCATCCCATGTTAAGCGCCCATCTGTATACTTACTGGTTAGATCTATAATATCTGCCTTTTTGACCCCCACTGTATTAGTGGCATTGCTGTACTCTTCACGCAGTGTATATAACGGGTATACGCCCTTAAAACCAAAACTCTGGTTAAATGATTTGATCCCCCAGTTTTTAATGGCACTGTCTTTCAACGGCAACCCGGCTGGTTGTTTGAAAGCCTGTATGATAATATCCTGGTAAAGTAATTTCTTATCCGGTTGCGCAAGCGCTGTCTGTATTTTTTTTCCTCCCGTAACTGTTGTTGCTGTATAAACAATTTTTTTTAAAGCCAGCTCAGGCGTAATGGAAGGACCGCCGGGGTTCCAGCCACTTTGTGTGTTAACGCTCAGTTCTATGCCAACCCGTTGTGCTTCTTTTACTGCATGTTTATACAGTTCCATCCATGCAGGGCTCATAAACACCGGACCGGCAGCTGTTTTTTTAGCAACCGTATAATTAGAGCTGCCGGCATCAACAATGGAAGCGCCGCCATATCCATTGGCTTTCATTTGTTCAAGGTCGCGGGTGATGGAAGCTTTGGTTGCCATACTGTTCAGCCACCACCAATAACATCTTAAGCGGCTGTCTGCAGGCGGTGTTACAAATTCTTTATGTAACTGGCTGTAGTGAACAGTATCGGAAGTGCTTAATGAATAGTCAAGTCGTTGCGCTGAAACCATGCAACAAGCGGCCAGGCCAATGAAAGTGAATGCCGGTTTTAACATACGTGTACAATTATTTATGCGTTGGATAAAATTTGGCTAACAGGCAGGAATGTTTTAACGGAGCAATCCTGTGTGACAAACGACTAAGAAAAACAACAGGAACAACTTTTACGGATGTTCCTGTTGTGCGTATTATTTTGTTCAATAGAAAAAAGATTCTTCTACCAGCCCGGATTCTGTTCCAGCTTCACATCTTTATTGGCATCAATGACCAATTGCGGAATAGGCCACAGGTTATACTTAAACGTTAGCGTAGCCTGTGCTTCGGGCCAGAAAGCATACTTTTTAATGCGGTCGACTGCAATGGTACCACCCATACGCAGCAAGGTATTCCAGCGGCATTCTTCGTATAACAGTTCCCTTGCACGCTCATCCAGTATGGTATTAAAACTGTCATCCATATCAGCGGCTGTAACCAGGTAACTGCAATTGGCACGGCTGCGCAACAAATTAACATCAGCTGCAGCACCGGCTTTATCGCCGCTTCTTTGTTTGGCTTCCGCACGCAGCAGGATGGTTTCCGGCAGGCGTATAAAATAATCATCACGGAATAAATTACTCAGGTTTTCGCCATCTGCAATACCGGTATACTTGTCTGTAGCTATTTTACAGGAAACGGGATAATCAAGGCTTTGATTGTCCATGGAATTGTATAATACAGACCAGGGAACAGGAATACCAAAGTAGGGAGAACCCACTACATTGCCCAAAAATATTCTGCGGAATACAATATCCGTATTGCGCATATCATCACTATAGCCGGCGGTATATATGCCATCACGGGTATAAAAAGTAGGTGTTATTTGCGAGATTCCCCGTCCGCCAACATCTGCGCCCGTTCCGCCCAGGTGTGCAGGTGCGCCATTACGAAAAACAGGGCCATAAGTACGTGAGTAAGGAAGTTTTGACCTGGTATCTTCTGTGCGGTAGGCCGCATAGTCAATCTGAATTGCCCAGATGCATTCTTTATTCCCATCCTGGTAGTTGACGTTGTTTTCCTGGAAGAGATCCCAGAAAACGTTGCCCTGCGTTTCTGTTTTACGGGCACCATAGCGGGCCTTCATTAAAGAAAAGGTGCCGCCGTCAATTACTTTGCTTCCGTAAGCAATGGATTGTGCAAAAGCCGTTGCAGCCCCTGCCGCATTGCCTTCGGCGGCCATCTGTGTACCCATAGCAAGGTATAGCTCACAAAGGTTGTGCTGCGCCGCTCCTTTTACAAGCCGGCCACCAGCTACAGTTACATCCGGCAGATCTTTTTCAATGGCCAGTAATTCGGTTATGGCATACTGGTAGGTTTCTATCCGCGTGGCACGCTTATAATCATAGCGGGCAACTTTTGCAATATCTGTTACAATGGGTACGCCTCCAAACAGTTCAGCCAGGTTGCGGTAAGCAAAAGCCCTGAAATAGCGGGCCTGCGCCACCGTGTACGCTTTCTCTGCGGCAGAAGACCATGAGATGGAAGGAAGGTCTGCACTGTAGATGGCCAGGTTGGCTTTTGCAATAACCCTGTACCATGTACTGAAATTCTGGTAGAAGACATCGTTATTGGCATTGATAAGACCATAATTATTAAACGTATTACCCCTCCTGATGCTGGGTACATCAAACATATCGGTGCCATTGCCCCTGAAAACAAATGTCCAGTTCTGCTCTGTGGGGTTGGCCCAGATATCCCTTAGCTGAGAATAGATGGCCACTACTGCCTGATCTATCTGAGCAGAAGTAGAAAAAATATTATCAACGGTGTAAAAAGTTTCCGGCGTTGTCTGCAAAAAATTATCATCCACTTTTTTGCAGCTGAGTGCACTTAGTAAAAGAACAAAAAAAACAATGCCCTTTATATATTTAAAATTTTTCATTTCAATGTTGTTTAATAGCTTAAAAACTAAAATTGGCGCCCACTGAATAAGAGGTTGCAACAGGAAACGTATTTGACTGTACGGTTGTACCTGTCTCCGGATCACCCCCCACCCATTTCGTAAACGTTGCCAGGTTTCTGCCGGCCAGAAATACTTTCACCGCATTTATATGATTTTTCTTCATCCAGCTAGTATTAACAGAATAGGAGATCGAGAGATCCTGTATTCTTACAAATGCCTGCGACTGCAAACCCTGGAAACGGCTATCGCCTGAAAAATAAGCAGACGGGTAAGTATTGCTTGGGTTGGCGGTAGTCCAGTATGGTTTGGAGATGGTATTGTCATTAAACCGGCCGGTACCAGATGTCATGAATGCAGCTGTATTACTGCGTTGGTAAAATCCGTTGCCACCAAATATGCCGGATACCATGAGGTACAGTTCCAGGTTTTTGTAGCGTACCGTATTGCTGAGATTCAGCCTGAAATTTTCTTTGTTGTATCCCAGGATCGTCCTGTCGCTGGCATCAATCTTACCATCCTTATTCAGATCAATGTATTTGGGTGCGCCGGGTGCCGCTCCGGTTAATGCAATGTAGGAAGCGTCACCTGTTTGCACAATACCATCCTGCTGGTATCCATAAATAGCGCTCAGTGATTTACCAATGAAAAAATTATTCGCTATATCATCATCTTCTTTACCATCAGCATTCTTGTCTTCTTTGTAAAGATGCACCAGCTTATTGTCATTCTTCCAGAAGGTAACTGCAGATCCCCAGTTCAGATCTTTATGCTGAATATTCACTGTTCTTACCGTAAACTCAACACCCTTGTTAGCTACCTCGCCCAAAGATGATAACTGCGTAGCGAAACCTGTCATGATAGGTATGGTGCGTACAAATATCTGGTCGGTGGTTTTGGAAGAATAATAATCCACGTCTACAAACAAACGGTTTTTTAACCAGGCTGATTCGAACCCAATATTGATGGCCGTTGTTTTTTCCCAACCCAGGCTTGCATTACCCAGTGTATTTTGTACCAGTCCGTAATTGATGGTTCCCTGCGCGTTTGAAAATTCATACCGTGCATCCCCGGCTGCGCTGTTCTGCACCTGCGACAGTGTAGCATATGGACTCAGGCCCTGGTTACCGTTTTGTCCCCATGAAAATTTAAGTTTTAAATTATTGAGCGGTTCAAAATGCTGGAGAAAAGATTCGCCGGAGATTTTCCAGGCGGCACCCACTGCTGCAAAATTTGCATACCTTTTATCGGCCCCAAAAACGGAAGCCCCGTCCCGGCGTACAGAACCGGTTAAATAATATTTATCGTTGTAGGAATAGTTGAGCCGGGCAAGGTAACCAACATTGGCCCTTTCGCTGTTATCCAGGATTACTTTCTGAACAGTAGCTTTGGACAATCCGTAAATACCCAAAGTAGTGTTACCATTGGATGCAAAATTGCTTCCTGTTGCATTAATATCTTCATACTTCAGGTGATCCCTTGTTGCCACAGCTGTAGCATTGACGCGGTGTTTGCCAATACTGGTTTCATACGTAAGGATATTATCAAACACATACGTATTGGTGGAACGGTTGTCAAGGTTTCCATTGGCATTTGATAATAAGCTCTGCACAGTAGCCGGATCATACCTGCCCGCAACCCCTGCTCCTTCCCTTACATAATAATTCTCGAAAGTAAAACCACCGCTCTGGCGTTTTTCAAAATTAGAAAGCAGGTTTACCCTGTAGCTCAAACCTTTAATCCAGGGAACGCTAACCACCGCATATGCATTCAACCGGAAGTTATTGTATACGTCAATATTTTTAACGCTTCCATCACTTACGCCCCATAAAGGACTAATAAGCGATTGGGTATACGGATACTTTTCAAGGTTGCCCAATGAATCGCGGTATACAACACCATAAGGAGACATCAGCTCAGCACTGCCTACATTGGCAGCCACACCAGAATAATCTCTTTTTGAATAAGCTGCATCAACACCCAGTTCAAACCAGGAAGTGACTTTGGTATTCACTTTGCCCAACACAGAAATGTGGTTAAACTTATCGCCCACCACAATTCCTTTATTGTTATCAAACGAAGAAGACAAATAATAATTGGTGTTTTGCGCGGCGCCGGAAACAGATACCTGGTAATTTTGTGTAACACCTGTTTGTATTACTTTATCCAGCCACACGGTTTCAGCACCTGCATTTTTATTGGCCAGTTCACCTGCCTGTAACCAGTTGGTACTGCCGGCAACATATTTATTGCGATCGTTCACCACATTTATCCATTCAGCGCCTTTGAGCAACACAGGCCTGTTTTGCCATTTTTGAATACCGGCTTCTGTTCTGAAAGAAATAACCGGCTTGCCTGATTTTCCTTTTTTTGTAGTGATGGCAATAATGCCGTTGGCCGATCTGGAACCATAAGCCGCAGCAGAAACCGCATCTTTCAGCACATCAAAACTGGCTATGTCGTTGGGGTTAATATCGCTGATAGAGCCCAGAAAGATTACACCATCCAGCAGGATAAGGGGATCATTTGAGCCACTGATCGAGCGTTGCCCGCGTATCTGAACAGATGGCTGTCCACCTGCTGAATTAACTGCACCCACACTTAAACCGGGCACATTCCCTTTCAGCGCTTCCAATGCATTCAGGTTGGGCATCAGTGCCAGCGGTGAATTCTCCATTTTAACAGAGGAAACAGCACCTGTAAAATCTTTTCTTTTGGTGGTACCATATCCAATTACGACAACTTCATTTAAATCCCTGGTATCTTCTTTCAGCTGGACCTCAATAATACTGCGGCCGTTAACTGGTATTTCCTGGGCGGTGAAACCCACATAACTGATAACAAGCACCGCATTGCTGTTTAATACGTTCAATGTAAAAGAGCCATCCTCTTTGGTTACCGTGCCATTGTTGGTACCCTTTTCAAGTACACTTACATTGGCAATGGCCTGGTTGCTGGCATTCAGCACCTTGCCGGTAATAACCACAAACGGGGCCGTGGTTTCATTTGCCCTGGCAGATACCACAATGAGATTGCTGCCAATTATTTTAAATGATAAAAGGGTGTTTTCCAGCAATTTTTTCATGGCATCATTGACCGGTTGGTCTTTTATGCTCACGTTGATGTTCTGATCGGCGGGCAGCACATTGTCATTGTACAGAAACCGGAAGGAAGTCTGCTTTTCAATGGTCTTAAATGCTTTTTTTAATGACGCGTTTTCCAGTTTAAGGGTGATGTTTTCCTGTGCCAGGGTATTATTGGCAAAGGATTGCATGGAAAACAGGCAAATAAGCAGTACAGTCATTTTCATTATCAGCAAGCATTTAATTACTGAAGCAGTGGCGCGGTTACGCGTCCTGCATCCAATTTTTTTCATAACTTAGTTTTGAAGTGTTAAAGGATGAAAAGGCCTCCACACGGAGACTTTTAAAATTTCTGAATTTAGCCAACGGGGAATGGTGCAAACATTCTCCGTTTTTTTTCTGTGAAGATTATGTATTTGGTTTCATACGCAGTTTTTAGGTTATCAATCGTTTTATAAGCAGTATTGGCGAATGCGGTATTTTTTACCAGATGGTCACTACCCCATTCTTGAGCTGGTATTGAAAATGCGCAGAGAACTGCAGCCCTTCCAGTACTTCATCCAGTGTTTTATTCTCAAAAGTGAACGTATACGTGCCGGTGCTCAGGTTTTTATTTTTTACCACTATAACCACATTGTACCAGCGTTCTATTTCTGCAATCATATTATCAAAAGGTGCTTCATCAAATGCCAGTTTGTTTTTAACCCACATGGTTTCATACACTTCCTGGTCCTTTTTATCCAGGTGTACATTGCCTACTACCATGGTTTCTTCCGGCAAAGCAGCTTTGGGCGCATTGGTGCCGCCCTGATTACTTTTTTCGGCAGTGGCATTAACTACCACTACTTTTTCGTTGGGCTTCAGTATCACTTTTTTATCGGGCTGTGCGTTAAGGGTTACTTCAACTGAACCCCTTATCAGCGCTGTTTCAGTAGTTTTATCTGCCGGGTAAGAGCGTACATTAAAAGCGGTACCCAATACTTTTATTTGTATGGTATTGGTATGTATGATAAAGGGTCTCGACTTATCCTTTACCACATCAAAATAAGCCTCGCCACTCAGGCTTACTTCACGGTACTTACCACTTAAGTTACCATTGTATTCAATTTTGCTATCAGCGTTTAACCATACCTGCGTTCCATCGGGCAACACGATTTTTGATTTAGAACCCGGCTTGGTGCTGATGCTATTGCTTGCTGTGCCCTGTTTGGCAGAATTATCTGTAGCGGGCGTTCGCACAAAAAGAAAAATGATTACTGCGCAGGCGGCGATGCTGCCGGTTGCCCATAACCATTTATATCTCATCCGTGATTTGTCAATAACGTCCGGCATAGGCTCTGTTGCATCATTGCCAGCGCTTTCAAACTGTAATGCCGGGGCTGCCAGGTGGTTACTCAGGCGCTGCAAATGTTTATCAAAGCCCATCGCAGTTTGTGCACCCGGTTTACTTCCATGGTTGCGTACATACCAGGCTTGCGTTAACACATCTACCCTCGCCTGTAAACGGGGGTCTTGCTGCAGCAGCAATTCTAAGTCTTCTAATTCTGCAGGGGTTGCTTCTCCGGAGAGTTGTAAGCTTACCAGCAGCCATAGTTTTTCTTCTGTCATAAATAGCTATTACTAAGACAATGTGTTGGAAAAGAAAGTACCAAAGGAATTAAAAAATATTTTTCCGGCTCAGGATGCAGAGCGCCGGCCAGTATGCAAAACCTTTGATTGGATGTAATCTGGTATAAGCGCTGCAATTTTGCGGGTAGCGATAAAGACCTGGTTGCGTACGGTAAGCACAGATATATTTAAAATTTCAGCTGCTTCTTTGTACGACAGGCCATCTTCTTTAACCAGCTGAAATACAATCCTGCATTGTGGGGGCAGTTCCCGGATGCAAACTTTTATCTGGTTCACCACATCTGCGGAGATACACAAATCTTCAGGGTTGCCCAGGCTTACCACCGGTTCCAAATCCATTTCATCAAGGCGTATAACCGGGTTTTTAAAATGACGGGCAATATAATTAAGGCAAAAATTCTTTGCAATGGTATACAGGTATACTTTCAGGTTTTCTATCTCCGGTAGTTTACTTCTTATCTGCCATAGCTTTATAAACACATCGGAAACAATTTCTTCTGCGGCTTCATAAGATTTTACAAAAGAAAAACAAAAGCCGTTTAATTGGGGTGCTAATAACGTATAGAGGGATTCATACGCTTTCATGTCCTCGTAAAGGGCAATTTTTTGTTGAAGGACTTTAATATCGTTGTTACTAATCAGTGGCATTTTTACGGCTGACAAACAAATAAGCGGTTAGCTATACAAAGAAAACAATATTTATCTTAAAACAAGGTGGATCATTTTTGCAGGCGCTTAGTTGGATATGCAACTGCATGGCCTGCGCCAATCAGGTAGACCGCATCCAAAAAATGTATGCTGCGCAGCATTAAATTTCATTCGGCTATTAACAAGAAGGATGTTTTCTAAAACAACTCATCTTTTACCGGCGCCTTATACTGCTGCGCTGATGCGTTTGTTTTTTGCAACCCGAAATAAAAATACAATGTGCGTTTTACAGGTGCTGTTATTTTTGTTAATTCACTTTGCGGGCCCAACGCTGTTGTGTTATAACTTATATTGAGCCCCAGTTTGGTGCCAATAGGTGGTATGGCATCCAGGAAAGATATATTGCCAGCGGGAAGTTCCGGCGCAGGTTTCACACCGCTCAATCCATAAAAATCAAAAAGCCGCACATACAGACCGCTGTCTTTACTGGCCATTAAAAATTTACCCTCTACCGTATTCAGCTCCATCCAGCTAATGTCTGCATAGTACCCTTTAAACTCAGGAAACAGCCAGGGCGCACTGCCCGTCTGGGTATTGTTATTCATGTTTTGCCACACATTGTCGGTTACTCCCTGTAACCGGTTTTTCCATACCCGGTAGGGCCCCTTGCCCAGCCATTTTGCACCAAGTACAAAATTCTCAGGATAATTAAAGCTGATGCCGGCAAACGGAAAGCTGCCATTGATGCTATACGCATATTCCAGGCTCATCCAGCCACCTGCAAACATCTTCCAGCGGGCATATTTAAGATCACCTTCATATTGCAACTCCACCGTATACCCATCGCTTTCTTTACTATGTTTCAGTCCCGTAAAGTTGGCGCGGCCGCTCACCAGCACTGGCGCGCCGCCAAAAGACATCTTGTCGCCATGGCTGCTCTTCAGGTCGGTAATCCGGCCGTCCTTTTTTGAAAACGAAACACTGATACCGCCAGACTTTAATGTAACAGAAGAATCTGTTTCTATGGAATTCACTGTAGCTGTATCATTCAGCACAAGCAGATTGTTTAACTGCTGCTGGTTATCTTTTACCCGCCATGACCATTTATACAACAGGTTTTTAAACGGATCATAAGCAGCCAGCAGCAGCGCATCATAGCTTTTATAATCAGCCGGCAAATCAAGTTGTATATTTCCACTTGCGCCGGGCGCAATATCGGGGGAAACAGCTGAGCCGCTTTTCATTACGCCGTAGCCCGCTTGCCAGTCTGCGGGTTGCTTATAGTTTACCAGCTGCCATTGAAAGCTGCATTGGTTAAGATTGGTAAAATGAAACCGGTTCTCTACCGGCAATGAACCATTAAAATTTTCCGGCAATTGTTTCCATGCTATTTTAACGGGCGAAAATATTTCACGGATGGCATAAAAACTGCCTTCTTTCTCGCGGTGCGGACCCATTACGCCATCGGGTGCGTTTAAACCATTTACATCTATAATATTATTCAGGTCGGTTCTTACTATTCCTTCATCTGCCATGGCCCATAAAAAACCACCGCCGGATCGTTTGGCCTTCCAGTGCAGTTCCCAAAAATCTGCTAAACCAGCACCGCCGCCGCCATCATCCTGGCAATGCAAAAATTCAGTAGGCATGTAAATCAATGAATCGGCCAGTATCTTTTTTGTGCTGTAATAATCTTCATAGTGATTGCAATCGATGCCGTTAAAATCATTGCCCGGCCGATGGTGCGGATGAATAACAGGCCGTTGAGAGAAATCCCATTTATAAAATGCCGCATCCAGGGCTTTATTGGTGCCGCCTTCATTGCCATTGTCCCAAAAAATTATACTGGGATGGTTCAGATCTCTTATTACCATTTCTTTTACCAGTGGTTCACCCGCAATGGTACTGTACCATTTTTGCCAGCCAGATAATTCATCGAGTACGTACAAACCGAGTGAATCACAGAGCTGCAGAAATTTTTTATCAGGCGGGTAATGAGAGCAGCGCACCGCATTCATGTTCATTTCTTTCAGCAGCTTTACGTCCATCAGCTGCTGGTCATCGCTGAGCGTACGGCCTGTTTCCGGCCAGAAGCAATGGCGGTTGGTACCCTTCATTTTTACCTGCACGCTATTGAGGTAGATGCCATCGCCTTTTCTTATTTCAATAGTACGGAAACCAAATTTTTCCGTCAGCTGGTAAATTATTTTTTTGTCTCTCTGAAGGTATATCCTGGCAGTGTATAAAGCGGGGGTTTCTGCGGTCCAGGATAAGATGTTGGCCAATTTTACTTCCACCAATCGAAATGAATCTGTTTTTTGGAGGGATGCATCCAATGTAACCAGCAGTTTTCCTGTAGCATCTAAAATGTCAACGCTCAGTCCGCAGTGCTGTTTCACACCCTTTGGAAACACCTGCATCGCAAAACTGCCATCAGCCTTTGCATTTATTGCAACGTATTCGATGTATTCTTTTGCTGTTGCTTCCAGATAAACAGGTCTGAATATGCCGCCAAATACCCAGTAATCTGCCAGCCGCTCAGCATTGTTTACCGATTGATCTGCAGACATTTTGCTTACTGTTACTTCAATTACATTGGGTTTATCAAATTGCAGCTTGTCTGTAATATTGTATTTGAATTCATAAAAAGCGCCCTGGTGTACAGTTCCTGCCCGCTTACCATTAATTTTCACTTCTGTATCCGTCATGGATCCTTCAAACACGATAAAAATCTCCTTACTTTTCCAGCCTGCAGGAATGGTAAACCAGTGTTTGTACAAACCTTTTTCATCAAAGAACCGGAAATTTTTTCCATAGGTTTTATAATCACGGCCGTAATTATAATTGCCGAAGCCCAGCAACTCCCAGCACGAAGGAACAGGTATGCTTGTCCATTGACCGCTGTTTCTGCCGCCGGTACAAAAAAAATCCCATGCTACTGTATGTTTGCTGTTTGTACCGGATAGGTATTGAATTTGCTTTTGCTGCGAAAAAATATTGGTCCAAAAAAGAGTCGCCAGCAAAATAGCTGTTACATTCAATTTCTTCATCGGTGCAGTATTGTTTTGATTATTGAAGTGAAAGCCCTTATTCCCGGTTAAGCCTATACGTTACAACTTATTGTGAAATCAATTTAATAACAACTGGTTTATCCCTGTCACAAACAAGCTCACCGTTTGCGTATACCAATTCCGTTAATTGTATCAAACTACGCCGGCCCTCTGTTGTTCCGGGTGCAGCCGGTTTATCTTTGCGCCGCCCGGGATGTGTGAAATAATACAGGAATACCCGGTTGTTATTAACCACCACATCTGCATGCCCGCCAATTGCCTGGTCGTCCAGTCCTTTACCCGGCTGTTCCAGTATCCGGGTTGCTTGTTTCGTCCAGTTCAGCAGATCAGCTGAATAATAAATTTCCATTCCTTTCCACACATCTACTACCATCCAGTACTTGTCTTTAAACCAAAAAACTTTCGGTCCTTCCCCCCGGGCATCAATGGCTTTGGCTTTGTCTGTCCAGTTATACAAATCTTCGCTATCTGCATAATAAATAGACTTTCCGTCTTTTTCGTTGTTGTACCACAAACGCCAGTTACCATCGGGCAATTGAAAAACACTGGCGTCAATTACTTTATGATTGGCAAGATTGAGCGTTGATTCATATGTCCAGTTCAATAAGTCTTTACTGCTCAGGTGAACGATATCGCGTGGATGGTTCCAATTGGTAAAGATGCCCGGCACATAGGTAAGAAACATATGATAAACGCCTTTGTATACAGTAATATCGGGCGCCCAGAAAGTATAACCGCTGTCTGGCCGAAAATTAATATTAGCTGTATCCAGGTATTTCCAGGCAGCACCATCATCAGATTCGGCTATGCCGATGCGTGTGCCATGAACCCAGGCCACGCCGGTAGTATCTGTTATGGCTGCGCGGCGGTTAGTATAAAACATCCACCACTTTTGCTTTTGCTTGTTGTATATGATAACGGGATCAGCCGCGCCATCATACACAGGATCACGGTACAAAGGTTTCGGTGCCGGCTGCTGGGCCAGTAATACCCGTGCTGATAATATCAATATAAAGGCAAAAGAAAACCTGACCAGCTTATACATTTTAATAAGATTGTCCGGCCCATCCATGAACCGGGTTGGGCCTGGTGTTATTTTCCCCTATTTAGACGGAGAATACCTGCGCTGAATATCTTAGCTGAACCAGCTAAATTTCATTAAGCAATGCTGACCTGCTAATTTATTTCAGTTAACCAGCTGCGTGATACCAGTCTTATATTTTCACCGCCTGCCTTGCCAGTAATTTCCATTCTTTGCCCTGCCGGGCCCATACCAGCAGAATAGCAATTTTTGCCACGCCCGGCACACCACTATTTTTAGTAACTGCATTTAATACATGGCGTACAATGGCTGTATTACCTGTTACTTTAACAGTTTGTGCAGACAAATCAATAGAAACAAAATCCGACTCATTGCTCACCAATGCTTCCACAAACGCTTTCTGATCTTCCACTTTGCCGGTAGAGTGCCCGTAGGTAAGCTCAGGAAAAGTCAGCTTTTCCAATATGGCTTTATTGGGATCAATCATTGCCTTACGGAGGCTTTCTACCGCAGCTGCCACGGCTGTTTCATCTTTTGTTTGCGCATAAAGTGTATTACCAATTGTAATAGCCACTAACAGCATAAAAAGGAATTGTTTCATTTTTACTATTTTAATGTTTTGAATAAATTACGGTACAAATATAACCGGGGTTAAGCTAACAGGGCCTATTAAACCAGCAGCCTTTGGTTGCCAGCCGGCGGCAGTGAACAATCCATCTGCGCCGCGGTTCTTTGCCAGCCTTGCTGGAAAATTGGTGTTATAAAATTTCTTCCACATTATACCGCGTTTGTCCAAATCAGCAATACGGTTGGCCATACCATTGGTCACATTTACCTCCAGCAGGTTATCATCTTTCAATTTAGTCGCCGGAATCGTTAACTGGTAAGAAGGCCCTATTAACACGGCCATTTTTACGCCGTTCAATATTACTTCCGCGCTTTCTTCTACTTCGCCCAAATCCAGCTGCCATGCCCTGGCGTTGCCAGCTGGTTTTCTGAAATGGATGCTGTATTGTGCTGTACCGGAAAAACGTTTCACCTCTTCTCCCGGCAAATCCGTCCATGAACCCAGTGATTTAACAGTAGTGCTGGCAGGTAATACCGGACCGCCGCTCATAAAGCGAATATTCCAGTTGCCATTAATATTCTGACCATCTCCTTTCTTGCGGGTATAAGGAAAAAGGGTTCCACCTGTCTTATTGTTGCTGGTTTGTACAATAATGCTTTCACCTGGCTGCAAATTGATATAAACGGCCGTATTTCCTTCTGTACCTGCAGTAGTTTTTGCCAGGCCTTTTCTTTCCTGCATGGGATCAAAGAGCACTACATTGCTGGCTTTTATTTGCAATGATACGTCGCCGGAAAAAGCGCTGTTACCTGCATTGGATATAAAATAATAATTACCGCCGGCATACTGGCGGCGCACATATTCCAGCCCGTTATCCACCATTGGTTCCCTTCTTATTTTAGCTGCATTAAGTAAGGCCTTTAGGTCATCACCCATTAAAAAAAATCCTTTGCCAACAGCTGCTCTTTTTATGCCGGCTTCATCAAGAAACTGAAGGCCATCTGCCAGTTTTTTATAAGCGGATTGCCGCTCAGCAAGGTTGCCAAAGCCGGGCACCCCACCGGGTAGATTTTTATATATAATTACCGTTGCCCCCTGCCCGGCCAGCTGCAATAATTTCTCCATTGTCTCCAGTGGCAGGTATTTAGTATCGGCCAATAAAATAGTCTGGTAATGAACGCCGCCAGTTTCAAGTAGCTGGTTAACTGCCTTTACCTGCAGCACCTGTTTATCAGAAATAAGATCAAATGCATAGCCTTTCTGCAACAAATATTCTGCACCTGTTTTAAAAATTGTTTTTTCAAAACCCTTCATGCCATCAAAATGATGCAGCATTTCATTGCCCGGTTCTGAATTTTTATCACTGAAAGGAAAGTAGAGCAATATGTCATTATCCGGTTTACCAATTTGTAAAAAAGACTGGCACCTCGCTATATAACTATTGAGCGTGGGAAAATCTTTCCAGAAAGAATTGGCAGGTGTAAAATGTACGGCAGCATAAAATAACCAGCCCGGCCAGGTTTCATTTTGCGGAGAGTAATTGGTGCCATGATAAAAAATATGGTTTACCCCGCCTACAAAATATTTATCAATGGCCACTTTTACATCGCCCAGCGATGATTGAAAATGTTCATCCAGCCAGGTAGCCGATTCTGATGACGCCAGTGGCTTGCCCATTACATGCGCGGTTGAGGTAGCAAACTTAAAGCGCAAAATATCTGTACCCTCTGTTTCCGGTATATCAATAGCACCATATAAATCCAGGATATTAGCGGGCGAACCATGGCTCTGGTTGCGGATAAGCTTGCCTTTTGCTTTTGCCCATGCGTGCCAGGGCGTTGTAAATTTCTCCAGTAACAATTCAGAAATGGTTTGCCGGTAATCATACAATACCCGGCTGTTTTTCTCCGTATTATCTTTCTGGTAAAGAGCGGGTAATTCATTCTTCAAATCATAACCACGCCGGTTTTTAAACTGCTGCAAAAAATCCGGGGTCCAGTTGCTTTGTCCGCGGGCATCATCCACCTCGTAAGAATCATTGAAAAAAGAGCGCAGGTAGCTAACATCCTTACCGGCAAATGCTTTGTCAAAATAAGACAGGTAATTGTTCAATGCTGCTCCTGAGAAATGGTCAATGGCATCGCCTTCTCCACCCGGTGCTGCACGCTCTACCATTTTACCGTGCCAGCCCTGGAAAAGCGCATACAGGTTCCAGTTACCGGCAGGTGCTGTCCAGCTTAATTTTCCGGCGGTATCTACCTTCCCGGTAATATCAAGTACATCTCCTTTGTCTGAATATGCCATTAAAAGCTGTAGCGGCAGCTGCTTTTCAAAGCGCACCTGGTCAAACGCGTATAGCTGTAAATTTTTATTGCTGGCAATGGGGTATGTCAGTGTTTTAATATCCGGCGTTATACCACTTTCCGTTCTTACCAGTGGTTGCTGCGTAAACCGTACCGCCTGCTGCAACTGCTCACCTTCTCTAATTGAATAGCGTACCAGGTTAATATTCTTGCACGCGTCTTCGGGGGTAACCCAGGGCCCGCCAAAAGGCCAGCCGGTACCCGTGGCCATATCAACGCCCATGCCTAAACGCCTGGCTTCCTCCAGGGTAAACTGCAGCATATCTGTCCACCTGGGCGACAAATAATTAATAAATTCAGATTCGGCACCTTTTACACCATATATCGGCGTAATCTCCAGTCCGCCCAAACCAGCCTGCTGGTATTTTTTCATAGCAACGGCCAAATCTGTTTTATTTACCGCACTACCCTGCCACCACCATCGGGTCCACGGTTTAGCAGTTTGGGTAATGGCCGGCCATTGTATTTGTGCATGCCCCGCACTAATACACAGCAAGAACGCTAACAGCAGACTAATTTTTTTCATGTAATTTTTTTTAAGCACTCACACATTAATACGTACGACTCAGCATTTACACCCCACTATTCACTTTTTGCAATCTCTACTGCATACACATTTTCTACGCCTTCAAAATTAGCGCGGAAGATGACCCATTTATCATCGGGTGAAAAATGCACATTCGGTTCAAGCCGGTAATTGTGCTGTTTCATATTCACCAGCTTTTCAGACGTAAATTTATTACCGTCAGGTGTAAACAGGTAAATCCACCTGCCATCTTTAGCCCGGGCCACCTGCCCTTCATTGCCGCCATCTCCGCAAAATAATTTTTGATCTGAAGATGTATTGAAATGAATGCTCCATTCATCCCTGGTAACGGCATATCTTTTTTCTTTCCCGGTTGCAAGCCCGGCACCGGCAACAAAAAAAGTTTCGCCTTTGGGCAGTTGCAGATCAAACCAAATGGTTTTTCCATCTGCTGCAAACCACTCATGCCCCGCAATTTCCATGTTCATGGTTCTTTTGTGGATCAGCTTTACTGCTTTTGATTGAACATCAATTGTCCATATGCGGTCTACCTTATGCCAGGGGCCTTCATGACAAAACATCAGCAATAAAGGATCGGTTGGAGAGAATTGAACATGGTTTAACCAGGCACTGTCCATAAAAATCTTTTGTAATGTTTTGTTGCGGACATCAATGGTAAACAGCGTGCGCGGCAATTTTGCTTCGTAAATAATATTGAAGTACTCAGACTTGCTTGGGTTACGCTTAAAAAGTTCTTTTTCTTTATCCTCTGACCAGGCGCCCGCCAGCAAAGTTTCATCTGCATTCAGCGTAGTAATGCTGGCTTTAAAATCTGCCGGAAAAACATATACAAGTTCAGTTTTCTTACTGTCTATATTGGTTACATAAATACTGTCTTTCACCTGGTAATAAATATTGCGTCCCTTTTTACCCACTATCTCTCCGTTCATGGGCGAGGGTTGGCTGGTTACTGCAGTGGATGCAAGTGTTTGCAGATCTACTACATATAGTTGCTTGTCTTTTGCATTGCTGTTATAAGTTTCCTGCTTAGCCGCTTTTTCACTGTCCGGCTGTGTGGTTTCGCTACTGTAAAATACCATGCTGTTACCCACAAAAGGGTTATTATGAAAATAAAAGCTCATGTTGCTGCGACCATTATTGGTAAGCCTTACCACCTTATGGCGGGTATCTTTGTCTATCCAGGCGGCGGGCATTTTCTGAGGGCCTGCTTCAAGCAGGGGTTGTGCATGCATGTGCAGCAGGCAGATAAAGCAGGACGAAAGGAATAATATCCATTTGTTCATATAGCAAGGCGTATGGGTGAAATTAGCGTTTAAAAATAATCAAGGGCGGGACTTAATCGTCCTGAACTATCCTGTTTCAAAACAATTGCTGATTTTGTAATGAAATGATATATGTAATTCTTCTTCTGGCAGCAGCAAAAGCAATTCCGGAATCGCCTATTTGCAGAATCATTCGTCTTTCAAATTAAAATCATCCTTTTTGTCACGCAGTCTTATTTTTGACAAAGATTTAATTTTTATTAAAATTTCAGATTATGTGTGGAATTGTTGCTTATATCGGCCCACGCGAAGCGTACCCGGTTATTTTAAAAGGCCTGAAGCGCCTCGAGTACCGTGGCTACGATAGCGCCGGCGTTGCTTTATTGAATGAGGGCTTGAAAGTGTATAAGAAAAAAGGGCGCGTTGCGGAACTGGAGGAAAGCGTGGTAGGCACAGATATGCATGCGCATATTGGCATTGGCCACACCCGTTGGGCAACGCATGGAGAGCCAAGCGACCGCAATGCACACCCACATCTTTCGGCCAATGGAAAACTAGCCATGATACACAATGGCATAATTGAAAATTATGCGCAGTTAAAAAAAGATTTGCAAAACAAAGGCTATGTTTTTAAAAGTGATACTGACACAGAAGTATTGCTCAATTTTATTGAAGACATACAGCAGAAAAATAATTGCAGCCTGGAAGAAGCCCTGCGGATTGCCTTAAAAAGGGTAACCGGTGCTTATGTTATTGTATTGCTGGATGCAGACAATCCCGATACCCTGATTGCCGCAAGAAAAGGAAGCCCGCTGGTAATCGGTGTAGGTAAAGGAGAGCATTTTCTTGCTTCAGACGCATCACCGATTATTGAATATACCAAGGAAGTGGTCTATGTAAATGACTATGAACTGGCGATTCTGCGTGAAGATGAGCTGATTTTAAAAAATCTTGGCAACGAAAAAATTACGCCTTATATCCAGAAGCTTGACCTGGAGCTGGCCGCAATCGAAAAATGCGGTTATGACCATTTCATGCTGAAGGAAATATTTGAGCAGCCCGATACCATTTATGATTGCCTCCGTGGCAGGCTGGATGCCAATGCCGGCACCATTACCATGAGCGGGGTACAGAATTATATAGAGCAGCTTAAAAATGCCCCACGCATCATTATTATTGCATGTGGCACCAGCTGGCATGCGGGGCTGGCTGCAGAATACATCATTGAAGAACTGTGCCGCATTCCCGTAGAAGTAGAATATGCTTCTGAGTTCCGCTACCGCAACCCGGTGATTCACAAGGGCGACGTTATCATTGCGATCTCCCAAAGCGGCGAAACAGCCGACACCATTGTGGCCATTGAAAAAGCAAAAGAACAGGGTGCCATTATCTTTGGTATTCTGAATGTGGTAGGTTCATCCATTGCCCGCATTTCTCACGCCGGCGCCTATACGCACGCAGGGCCTGAAATAGGAGTAGCCAGTACCAAGGCTTTTACAGCGCAATTGGTGGTATTGACAATGGTAGCCCTGAAAGTAGCTGTTGAAAAAGGCAGCATCGAACAAAAGCGCTATATGGATTTGTTAAAAGAACTCCAGGAAATACCCGGCAAGGCTGCCATAATTTTAAAAAATACGGATAATATTAAGCGTATAGCAGAAAAATATAAAGACAGTGCCAATGCCTTGTACCTGGGCCGTGGCTATAATTTTCCGATAGCGCTGGAAGGTGCGCTAAAACTGAAAGAGATTTCTTACATACACGCAGAAGGCTACCCCGCCGCTGAAATGAAGCATGGCCCCATTGCATTGGTTGACAGTACGCTGCCGGTTTTTTTCGTGGCTACCAAAGATGCTTACTACGAAAAGATTGTGAGCAATATACAGGAGATAAAAGCCCGCAAGGGAAAAGTTATCGCCGTTATCAGCCAGGGTGATGAAGCCATTGCCGGCATGGCTGATGATATTATGATTGTGCCGGAGGCCAATGAAATTGTAGCGCCCATGCTGAGCGTTATTCCGTTGCAGTTGTTGAGCTATTATACCGGGGTGGCCAAAGGGCTTGATGTAGACAAGCCACGCAACCTCGCAAAAAGCGTAACGGTTGAATAAAACATTCCTGTTAATAATCATGGAACACTGCATCAATACCCGCCAATCAAACATTCCTGCATGAACATTATCCATAAAAGCCCGGTAGATACGCTGGGCTATAATTTTATACCCGCACCTTTTCTGCCAAAAGGCAAAGACGAATACTACCTGCGCAACCAGCAAAATAAAAACGGCATCAGCTATCGTAAGCTCACCGCTTATGAAATTGAAGTACTGGTGCGTAACCGCAATACCTCCAACGACTGGAATATGATACTGGTGTCTGATGCTTTTACGCCTGAACTGGTGCAGAATTGTAAATTTTATGGCCTCGTGCGCATTGGCAGACTGGAAGCTTTTTACCTGGAGTTTCATAACCTCCGCCGGCCGGTTGGCTTATACAACAGTACCATCATCAGTTCAGATCTTGGCAATAATGTAGTCATAGATAATTGCAATTACCTTTCTCATTATATTATTGGCAATGATGCCATGATTGTAAATGTAAATGAACTGGCAGCAACCAGCTATGCAAGGTTTGGCAATGGCATTGTTAAGGATGGGGAAGAAGAAGCCAACCGCATCTGGCTGGAAGTATGCAATGAAAATGGCGGCCGCAGTATTGTACCGTTTGATGGCATGCTGCCGGGGGATGCTTACCTGTGGACCCGGTTCCGTGATGACAGTTTACTGCAAAATGCTTTTAAACAATTTACCGATGCTGCCTTTGACAAACGCCGGGGATACTATGGTGAAATTGGTGAGCGCACGGTGATCAAAAACTGCCGCATTATTAAAGATGTATGGATAGGCAGTGATGCCTATATAAAAGGCGCCAATAAATTAAAAAACCTTACCATCAATTCCAGCGCCAATGCCAAGTCGCAGGTGGGCGAAGGATGTGAACTGGTCAATGGCATTATTGGTGAAGGCTGCCGTATTTTTTACGGCGTTAAAGCTGTACGTTTTTTTATGGCATCCCATTCCCAGTTGAAGTATGGGGCAAGGCTTATCAACTCCTACCTGGGCAACAATGCTACCATCTCCTGCTGCGAAGTACTGAACTCACTTATTTTTCCTGCACATGAACAGCACCATAATAATTCTTTTCTATGCGCGGCTTTAATAATGGGCCAAAGCAATATGGCAGCAGGCGCTACCATTGGCTCCAACCATAACTCACGAAGCCCGGATGGCGAAATTATTGCAGGCCGTGGCTTCTGGCCGGGCCTCTGCGTTAGTCTCAAACACAATTCCGTATTTGCCAGCTACACCATTTTAGCCAAAGGTGATTACCCTGCAGAACTGAATATTTCATTCCCGTTTTCACTGGTCAGCAATGACGCCGGCAAAGACCAATTGGTTATTATGCCTGCTTACTGGTTTATGTACAATATGTATGCACTGGCACGTAACTCCTGGAAATACATTGACCGTGATAAACGAACAGATAAAACACAATTCATTGAATACAATTTCCTGGCACCGGACAGTATAAACGAAATAATTCATTCGCTTGACTTGCTTAAAACCATTGTTGGCACTGCGTATGCAAAAAAGTTCAGCCAGCGCATGGCGGAAGCTGAAATAAAAAAAACGGGCGAAAAATTATTGGAATCAAACGACCGGATGGTAAACGACCTTGAGTTGCTGGTACCGGATACAGAACACGGCGACCGGAAAGTGATATTGATAAAAGGCTTACCAGCCTATCATCTTTTTAAAGAGCTGGTAAGTTTTTACGCGGTTACGGCATTGCTGCAACTGATTGCAACTGATAAAATAAAAACAACCGCATCCTTGCTGCAGCAATTGCCTGTAGCCGGCAAATTACAGCCATGGATAAATGCCGGCGGCCAGTTAATACCATCTGACCAGTTAAATAAGTTGTTGCAGCAAATCCGTGCTGGTAAAATAAAGAACTGGGCTGCTGTGCATGATTTTTATAAAAAGCAAGCAGTGCAATACCCTGTACAGCAATTACAGCATGCGCTGGCTGCCCTGCAGACGGTGCATGGCATCAACCTTAAAAAAAATACAGCTGCCTTAAAACAGTTGCTGCAGCAAAGCGTGTACACGAAAGAGTGGATGGTAAAGGGCATATATGATAGCCGCGCCAAAGATTATACCAATCCATTCCGAAAGATGGTATATGAAAACAGGAATGAAATGGATACGGTAACGGGCACACTGGAAAACAACAGTTTTATAAAACAGGAACAGGAGAAACTGGTTGCATACAAGAAGACGGCACAAAGCATCATTAAGATTTTTAAGTTGTAAAACAGCCGGTGGGGGAGCATGCCTGATCTGAAACTTTGCTGCTGAAACGCTCACTAATTCACTTTCATAAACCTGCGCGTTTCTGTTTTACCATCATTACAAGTTACAACCATGGTGTAAAGGCCTGCGGCAAGGTGCGGCAAGGTAAACGGAATATGGTTATTACCCGGATGCAGTAACAAATTCACCGATTGCATCTGTATACCCGCCATATTGTACAGGTTAATTTGCACCTGCCGGTCATTGACGCCAGCAACAAACAAACTGGCATTGTCTTTTATAACTGATGGGCGCAGTTGAAAACTTCCGCTGCTGTTTGCACTCACTGTAACAACAATTTCGTTTGCGTAAAAAATAGCGCCGTCCTTTTCTACTAACCTTAACCGGTAGTATTGCTTACCCGATAGCTTTCGCCCGTCGGTAAATTGGTAAGTCCGCTGGCCTTTTATTGCTACAGTTTTGGAAAGCGTTAAAAAAGCTATACCATCTTCAGAGGCCAGTAATTCAAAATAAGCAGGCTGCAAAGCTTGATCTGTGATCCAGTTTAAAAAAACGCCGCCACCCACATTAACCCCGGTAAAAGACAAACCAGTCAATGGTAAAGGGTTTTGGAACGCATCACTGCTGGCAAGACAAAAATAACTGCCTTCAGCATCCAATCCACTTACGGAATTGCTTATAACAGAACCAGCTGATCCGGCAGAGCCGGTGGTGGATGTATTGCCTTTATCCGTCCAGGTACCCGCCTGCAGTTGCGCCACCCGCAGTGTGGCCATATCAGTAACGCCGCCGCTGTTTACATCATTAAAAGACAATTCCACATTGTTTACCGGCGCAGGTGCTGGATCTGATTTTACCTGCCAGTATTCAATAGCAGAAATATGATGAATGCCCGCACCGGTGGCTGCAGCAAGCATTCGGGGATTCGATTTAAAAAATTCTACCGTATAATTACCGGTTACATTTTTCAACGCCATCCATCGTTGCGTAATGCCTTTTCCTACCGGGAAAAGAAAATGTGCATTGGCAGTCAGCCCTTCTTTTCTTATTGCCCCAGTTACAAAATTAGTGCTGGTAAGGGAATCTGCCTGTATACTACAACCAGGCAGCAACGTTAGCATAAAAGACTGACTGTGTACAATTCCATTTAACAGGCGGAGCCGGTAAGGAAATGATACAGCGGACAACAACGAAACCCCGGTGCTGTTATTAATGCTGAAGTCAACATTGTTGCTAATGATTCCGGCCAACTGAATATTTTGATTGCCTGTACCATTTAACTCAATACCCGGCAGGCCCGTGGAAGTTTCTGTGATAAGGCCAGCGGCTTGCAGGAAATTGCCTTTTATATACACCGTATTACTATTTGCCTGGCTTGCCAGGTTAAACACGCCTCCCGCCTGCAGATAATTGCCTTTAATGGTGGTAGCAGCAGTAATGTCAAGGTTAACTGTGGCACCAGCTTTAATAATAAGATCGCCATTGATAGTAAGCGGGCTGGCAGCACTGGTTGCATACACCTGGTTACCACCTGATGCATCAGCACTTAATTGCAGCGTGCCATAAACGCGGTTGGTAGATGCAAACGTATATCCCCCGCCCGGTGCATCAAAAGTAAAGATGCCTGTTTCAGTTCCGGGTTGTCTCGACAAAACAGTTACCATGGCTGCATGTGCTGACCTGGTATTGTGTATGTATTGTCCGCCATTATAAATCCTGAAAGAATCACTAATGGCTATGGCAGCGCCACTGCCGGTGCCAGAAGCATTCAATAAAACACCCCCTTTATAAATAGTGATACCATAACCCGGACCGGTTGCAGTAAGTGCCGGTGCCGCAGTACTGGATGCCGGCAACAGCAATTGTATGGTATTACCAGCTGCCGGTAATAGAACAATTGTTCTGATGGTAATACTGGCTGCTGCACCTGGTAATGATACCGTGTAATTGCCAGTCAGCAAACTGTTATCGAGCAATACATTGTCACTGATGTCAGGCACAATATCCCCCACCCAATTGGCAGCGGTTGCCCATTGGCCATCAGCAGCATCACCATCCCAGCGTACCTGGGCATTTATCTGCAGGAAAATAAATAACACCGGCGTGTACAGCAGGTACCTGGTACACATGCATTTTTTTACAGCAAAAGAATAAGGCATATGCAGTAATTATAGAAACAGGGAATGCTGTGCTTGCAGCCAAAAAATGGCCATTTAATGTTTGTAATAATAATAATGGCAAAGAAAAAGGCCTCAGATACGCAGACTGTGTAAAAGGATAAATGAGTCTGCGCATCTGCGGGATTGATTTCAGTCCTTTACAGCTTACCAAATGGAAAATTAAATGGATGCAGTGGAACCTCCCTGTGAAAACCCTCTGCTTTTTAATGTATTTCCCTCCTGTATACGGGTAGTAAAGTACAGGGCAAAAAAAATCCCCCAATAAAGGAGGACATTTTAAAATATATAATGGCAATTTATTTCTTTCTGAAGAATAACCTAACAGGCACACCTGTAAAATCAAAGTTTTCGCGCAGGCGGTTTTCCAGGTAGTTTTTATACGGCTGTTTAATATCGTCCGGAAAATTACAGAAAAACGCAAAAGAAGGTACCGGCGTAGGCAATTGTGATACATATTTTATGCTTACTGCATGGCCCCTTACAACCGGTGCATGGTACGCTTTTACAGCATCCTGCATGGCATCATTCAGCGCAGAAGTAGGTATTTTTTTGGTGCGGTTCTCATACACCTGCAGTGCAGTTTCTATTACTTTAAAAATGCGCAACTTCTCTGTTACAGAAATAAACAACACCGGTATATCTGTAAACGGTGCAATACGTTCTTTTAATTCTTTTTCGTAATCACGGGCCGTATTGGTTTCTTTTTCCACCAGGTCCCATTTATTAACGATTAATACCACGCCCTTGCCTTTGCGTGCAGCCAGGCTGAATATATTGATGTCCTGCGCGGTGATGCCTTTGCCTGCATCCAGCATCAGTAAACAAACATCCGCTTCATCCATTGCTTTGATGGCACGTATAACAGAATAAAACTCCAAATCCTCCATCACCTTTGTCTTCTTACGGACGCCGGCAGTATCAATCAGTATAAATTCTTTCTGGTAAAGTTTGTAGTGGGTATGGATGGTATCACGGGTGGTGCCGGCAATATCGCTTACAATGGTTCTTTCTTCACCAATCAGTGCATTCAGCATAGAAGACTTGCCTACATTAGGCTGGCCGATGATCGCAAATTTTGGCAAACCCTCTCCTTCCTTCAGTGCATCTGCTTCATCTTCCGGTATGCCTGCAACAACGGCATCCAGTAATTCACCGGTGCCACTGCCTGTCATGGAAGAAAGAAAAAATATAAATTCAAAACCAAGGCTATAAAATTCCGTTGCCTCCATTAAACGCTCGTGGTTATCTACTTTGTTTACCACCAGGTAAACCGGCTTGGCGGTTCTCCTCAACACGTTGGCCATGGATTCATCCAGTTCTGTAATACCCGTGGAGCAATCAACTACAAACACAATGGCGTCTGCTTCTTCCAGTGCTACCAATACCTGCTTTTTAATTTCTTTTTCAAAAATATCCTGGCTTTGTGCCACAAAACCTCCGGTATCTATTACATTAAATGTTTTGCCGTTCCAGTCTGTAATACCGTACTGGCGGTCGCGGGTTACACCACTGGTATCATCCACAATGGCTTTCCGCTGCTCCAGCATACGGTTAAAAAAAGTACTCTTACCCACATTTGGCCTTCCCACAATGGCTACTGTATATCCGTTCATAAAATTTAATTGATCTGTTGATCAGTGATTGGTTGACTAATTGTTGATTGAGTGCCGCCGGCTACATCAATGGTACCCGTATTCTTTCAGGTGAATATCATTGTCTCGCCATTTGGGCTTCACTTTTACAAACAACTCTAAAAATATCTTGCGTCCCAAAAACTTTTCAATCTCGGTACGGGCAGCCATGCCCAGGGTTTTAATACCCTGTCCCTTCTCGCCCAGGATGATACCTTTCTGTGTATCACGCTGTACAATAATATCTGCCTGTATTTTTATCAGTGTTGTTTTTTCTTTAAACTCCTGCACCAGTACGGTGGTGTGATAAGGTATTTCTTCTTCGTACAATTCATATATTTTTTCCCTTATCATTTCGCCTACAAAAAACCGGGTTGGCAGGTCAGTAATATCATCTTCCGGAAAAAACGGTTGTCCTTCCGGCAGCAAGCCCGTTAGCTTTGACAGCAGCTCATCGGTATGTAATTTTTTTATCGCAGAAATAGCGACTGCATCGGTGCAATACGCCTGCTCTTTAAAAAAATTAACGGCGGTGGCGGTGCGCTCTTTGCCTACCTTATCAGATTTATTACAAACCACCAATACAGGTACTTTCAATTTCAGCGCCGCAAAAATTTCGTGCGATTCCGTGGTATCAATATCGGTGAGATCATGTAATAATACCGCCACGTCTGCATCTTCCAGTGCCTCTTTTACGGCCACCATCATTTTCTCGTGCAACTTGTATTTGGGCTCAATTATGCCGGGCGTATCGGAAATAATAATCTGGTACTCTTTTGTAGTGAGAATGCCTTTTATGCGGTGGCGGGTAGTCTGTACTTTAGAAGAAATAATGGCCAGCTTCTCCCCAAGCAACGCATTCAGCAGCGTGCTTTTTCCCGCATTGGGCTTACCAAATATATTTACGAATCCCGCTTTCATGACGTTGAAGGTAAAAGGTTGAAGGTAAAGATGCAAGGTAAAAAGCAGGATTTAAACCTCACAGCTTTCGCCTTCTTCCGGCAAAAGTACAATAAATTAAAAAAGCCCACCAGCAGGTGAGCTTTTTTTCTGTTGCGAAGGGAGGGATCGAACCTCCGACCTTCGGGTTATGAGCCCGACGAGCTACCGCTGCTCTACTTCGCGATGTATGGGGTGCAAATGTAAGGGAAGAATGACTTACAATCCAAATAAAAAGCAATAAGCCCGGTAAAAATTTTACCGGGCTTATTGTCAATGTTGTTCTTAACTTTTCTTTATACTGCTGGCGCCGCTGCTGTTCATCGTTTTAATAACACCATTGCCTTTTATACGTATATCGCTGGCACCGCTGGCCTTGCCGTTCAACTCTTTCTCAACGGTGATTTTTATATCAGATGCGCCAGAAACAATTGCATCGCAATTCTGTACCACCAGTTCAAAGTCTTTCAGGTCACTGGCCCCATGGGCTTCAATATTAAGAAAACCTATTTTTCCGCTCACCGTCATGTCTGAAGCGCCACTGATGTTTGCGGTCAGGTTGGTAATATCCAGCGCTCCTTTTAAATCACTGGCACCGGAAAGCCTTACATCAAGATCCGACAGTTTTAATACACCATTAATAAAAACATCGCTGGCACCGGATGCTTTTAACCGGTTAATATTTTTAAACGAAATATAGGCCTTTAGTTTTTTACTGCCAGACGACCAATGCATGCCTTCATTCTCATACCAGATGGTAAGGATGCCGGCTTTTACCTCTGTCTTTATACGGTCGCGGTATTTAATATCCGTGGCGCTTACTGCAATCGCATCTTCATCGCCCTGCGATAAATAAATGTCAATGGCACTGGAAACGGTGATACCTGTGAAAGCGCCGACGGTTCTTTGCTCAGCATTTGCATCGTTTACAATTGTATTTTGTGCCGTAGCAAGGAAAGCGATGCTGAACAGCAATACACTGGTTATTATTTTTTTCATGATTGTGTGTTTGAACTTATACTAATTACCACTACTTATAAATGACGACTATCGATTCACGACGGTCGACTCACGACTTCTTCACACTGCCGCCACTACCGGTAGATACTTTTGTGATTACCCCGGCACCCTTGTAACGGATATCTCCACCACTGCTGGCTTCTGCCGATAATTCTTTGTTTACGCTTACCTGGATAGCGCCACCGCTGCTGGCATCTGCATCGCATTTATCACTTACCAGGTCGTATCCGTATACACCTGCGCCGCTGCTGGCTTCAATGCTGACCGTCTGCGCTTTTCCGCTGATATGAGCTGTGGATCCGCTGGAGCCATCTACTGTAAGACTGCCTGCTTCCAATGCTCCTTTAAAACCTGCACCAGAAGATAGTTCAATCCTGAATGCGGTACTGCTCACGCTACCTTCTACTGTGGTAGTAGAGCCTGATGAACCATCCAGTAAATCTAATTGCTTACAGGATACATAGGCTTTTAGTTTTCTACCGTGTGAATTCCAGTTTTTGAACCATTTGGTATCCACATAAATTTTTAGCACGCCGGCTACTACTTCTGTTTTAATCTCATCGCGGTATTCTTTTGTGGCAGCGCTTACGGCTACAGCTTCTGTATTACCCTGCTTAATGATCAAATCAATACCGTGCGATATTTTGACAGCATGAAAACTACCCACGTTTCGGGCTTCTGCGTTGGCATCATTAATAATTTTATCCTGGGCAAAGCTGCAGATGGTCAGCAGGCTGGCAATCACCAAGAAACTCAATTTTTTCATAAACAGTATTTTTAGTAAGACGTGGCGCCTGTTAAAATGTTACAGGAATTTATTTTTTCTGCGCTACATTTGCATTGTCCCGCTGAAAGGCGGGCCAGCGTCCCCGGGGTGCTTTCCCATTCTATTGTAATGGAAGGCTGAGATAATACCCGCAGACCTGATCAGGGTAATGCCTGCGCAGGGAAGGTGAACCGAGTTTGAGTTCTATCCTCTTTTGCTTAGCAGCATTTCCCTCAAAACAATTTTTTAACCGGCTTACGGGTGTTGAGCTAAAGTATCAGGTTAAGGTTTGTGCACAGCCTTTGCCCCAAACTTTCCGCTCGTACCTGCTGCCTAAAATTCTCGCATGAAAAAATTGCTTTGGGGTATTTGCTTTTTGACGGTACAACAAATGAGTTTGGCCCAGTCAAAAACAACACTCCTTATTACAGATGCCGCCGGTACACCGGTAGCCAACGCCAGCATTGATTTAGAAAAGACAGGCATTTTTGCCGCCAGTGAAAAAGGGGAGCTCTCCTTTACTACAAAACAAACCGGGCCTGTACACCTGCGTATAAGCAGCGTAGGTTTCAGACCCGTGGATACCAGTATTAACCTGCCCGCTGCAGTCATTAAAGTTGAAATGACCAGGCTGGCACTGTTCCTGGAACCCATTGAAATCAAAGCCATCCGCGCAGGCGAAAAATCGCCTTTTGCAAAAAGTAACCTGAGCAAATCGGATATTGAAAAACGCAACTTTGGCCAGGATCTGCCATTTATATTAAGCCAGACGCCTTCTGTAATTGTTACTTCCGATGCAGGCAACGGCGTTGGTTATACCGGGCTGCGCATCCGCGGTACAGACGCTACCCGCATTAACGTTACCGTCAATGGCATCCCTTATAATGATGCTGAAAGCCAGGGTACATTTTTTGTTGACCTGCCAGACATTGGTTCATCACTCAACAGCATACAAATACAAAGAGGGGTAGGTACTTCTTCCAATGGTGCAGGTGCATTTGGTGCCAGCATTAATTTAAGCACTAATGAAGTAAATGAAAAAGCCTATGCAGAAGTTAACAACAGCTATGGCTCTTTTAACACCTGGAAAAACACCGTGAAATTTGGCACCGGTTTACTGAACAAACATTTTACATTTGATGCCCGCTTGTCTAAAATTGCCAGCGATGGTTTTATAGACCGCGCCAGCAGTAACCTGAAAAGTATTTACGCCAGTGCCGCCTATATCAACGGAAATTCTTCCATTCGCTTTAATATTATTTCAGGCACAGAAAAAACCTACCAGGCCTGGAACGGCATTCCGGAGTACAAACTATTTTATAATAAAGACAGCCTGCTGCAGCATTACTACAATAACCAGGGCAGCCTGTATTTTACATCTGCCGATTCGTCCAGTCTTTTTAACGGCAACCCGCGCAAGTACAACGTTTTTACTTATCCCAACCAGACAGATAATTACCAGCAGGATCATTACCAGTTATTCTTTAACCACCAGTTCAGGAACAACTGGAATTTTAATGCAGCTGTGTATTTATCTAAAGGAAAAGGCTATTATGAAGAATATAAATACGACGCCAAATACAGCAGTTATGGCTTACCCAATATAACAGTGGGCACTGCTGCCATAAAAAAAACAGATTTAGTGCGCCGGCTCTGGCTTGATAACAACCTGTACGGCACTATTTTTTCCCTGATGCATAAATCAGCAAAAGACCAGTTTAGCTTTGGTGGCGGCTGGAATGAATACGATGGAAAACACTATGGCAATATAGTATGGGCTGCTAATGGCACGCCCGATAATTACCAGTGGTATTACAACAAGGGCGTGAAAAAAGACTTTAACCTCTACAGTAAATACCAGTATAAAATAACCAATCATTTGGAAGCCTTGGTTGATCTGCAGTACCGCCGCGTTGATTACAGCATCAATGGCACCCGCAAGTTTCCGGATCTGAAAGTGAACGATGCATTTAATTTCTTTAACCCAAAACTGGGACTTACCTATTCTGCTGGTTCGTTTACAGCCTATGGCTCGTATGCCATGGCCAATAAAGAACCCAGCCGCGATGATTATGAAACAGGCGCCGCCGCCACTCCGCCAAAACGCGAGCAGTTACATGACATTGAACTGGGACTGGAAGAAAATAAATTCAATTACAGCTGGGGCATTAACTTCTATTACATGAGTTACAAAGACCAGCTGGTGCTCACCGGTAAAATAAATGATGTGGGCGATGCAGTACGAATCAATGTACCGCGTAGTTACCGGACCGGTGTAGAATTACAGGGCAGGTACAAACTGAGTAAAGCAGTACAGCTTAGCGGCAACCTTACCATAAGCGATAACATTATTAAAAACTTCTACGATAATATACCCCGGTACGATGTAAACTTTGACCTGGTACAGCAGGATACTTTTTTTTACCGCAATACAAAGCTTGCCTTTTCGCCAGCCGTTATTGCTGCGGGCATGCTGCAGGTATTTCCCTTTGCCAATGCGGAAATTAACAGCAGTGTAAAGTATTCCGGCAAGCAATACCTGGATAATACAGGCAGCGATGCTAAAAGTATCAATGGCTATTTTACGCAGGACCTAACGCTGCAGTATGCATTGCACACCCCGTTTACAAAAGACATAACCATCATGGCGCGGCTGAATAATATCTGGAACAGGCATTATGAATCTAACGGGTATACCTATAGCTATTTTTATGATAAGTCGCTGGTGAAAGAAAACTTCTATTTCCCGATGGCAGGCAGAAATTTTATGCTGGCGCTGAATGTGAAATTTTAGGGCTAAGAGAACCAAGAGAAAAAAAGGCAAAAAACATGCGAAATATTGGTTGGGCTAACAGCGCAAGGGCATTCCAAAAAAAAGTTCAGGCAAAAAAAAGGAGACAATTAATAGTTGTCTCCTTTTTTATATCAAAATAACTGGATCTCTTTTTGCTCTTAGCCCTGTTTTTCTTATTGCCTTAGCCGCCGAATTTCTCCTGCCAGGCCAGCATGCCGCCTTCTACATTCACAGTATTGGTAAAACCCATTGATTCCAAAAACAAGGCGGCCACAGCACTGCGTTTACCGCTACGGCAATGCAAAATCACTTCTTCGTCTTTCAGGTCGTCCAGTTCATCTGCCTGCATGGATTGTATTTTCCCCAATGGAACCAGTTGGGCGCCAATGTTAAATTCCTGGTATTCGTTGGGCTCACGTACATCAATCAGGTTAATTTTTTCGCCGGCATCCATGCGGGCTTTCAATTGTTCTACGCTTATACTTTTCATACCTAAATATTATTGCTTTTCTTAATTATTGGTTTACATCCGGCGATTTAATAATAGAATCTGTTACCGGTTTATTGACACTGCATTTGATATCAATTAACTGGCCCTGGTGAATGCGGTTTACACGATGATCTTCGGTCATACGCGGCGGGTTTTGCCAGTATATATAAGCGCTGGCAGAATCCTTTATATCCGCATCAAATACCTTGGCACCAAATTCAAGGTTGTTGCCTTCCATCAGCACTTTTGCATCACCATATGTCATGCCAACTAAATCAGGGGTGGACATATCTACATCTGAAATACCATTGCTGATGACCAGGTCAATCTTAGCGCCCATGGGTATCCTGGTACCAAATGTAATTTCCTGGCCTTTGTAGAGTTGTCTTTTTATTGAGTTCTTGGCAAAGTCGGGCACAAAAGAAGTATCGCCCAGTCTTAACCCGGTCTGCCGCAGCAAAATTTCTGCACTGCGGAAACTTTGTCCTACCAGCTGCGGCATCTGGATAAGCGGAGGTGCCGAGCGGTTAATGGTAAGGTAAACAGTACGGTTGATCTTTACCTCTGCATCTGCATCCGGAAACTGTTTTACTATATTCAGCGGCGGCAGCGTATCAACATAGACGGAATCCTGTATTACAATATCGAAACCCTGGCTTTCGAGTTGCTTTTTAGCCTCTGCGAGGGCTTTGCCAGTTACCTGCGGAATCTTTAAAATCTTACCGTGGTGGGTAATCCAGTTTAAGGAAATAAGAAAAATAAAAAGCAGCACCGATATCAATGCTATTGCAAAGAGGATATTTGCCCAGAGCGGTCGTTTTGTTATAAATTGAAACACGTTATTTTTTTTATACGAATTCGTACTAATAATAGCGAATAAATACCAATGCTCTATCTTGAACGGTCGATCTTTTACGCACGACTCACTTCCCCAGCGCCTCATCCAGTAATGCCGTATAAAATTCTTTCAGGTTCCAGCCCATGGCGGCAACCTGCTGCGGCACCAGGCTGGCTTCAGTTTGCCCGGGTACGGTATTTATCTCCAGCATATAAGGCTCGCCTTTCTGTTCGTTATAAATAAAATCTATTCTAACAATACCACTGCAGTTAAATACCGCATAGATTTTTTTTGCAGCAGTCCTTACTTTTTCCGCAATGCTTTCTTCCACAACAGCCGGGGTTACCTCTTCTGTAAAACCCGCGGTGTACTTGGCTTCAAAATCAAAAAACTCCTTTTTGGTTTTAATTTCTGTAAAAGGTAAGGTAATAATAACGCCTTTTGACTGAAAGACGCCAATGGTAAATTCCCGTCCTTCTATAAATTCTTCTACCAGCACCTGGTTGTCTTCCCGGAAAGCTTTTTCAAGGGCCGTCCCCAGTTCTTCAGAAGGATTGTTAACCCTTGACATACCGATGCTGGAACCGCCATTATTGGGCTTTACAAATACCGGGAAGCTAAGTTGCCTGGTTACCTCTTCAGCGCTTTTAAACCTGTCGCGGATAAGCAGCACTGACTTTGCAACATGTATACCCGAAAACGCGGCTACTGCCACGGTGTACCGTTTATTAAATGTTAATGCAGATACGGCAGCGTTGCAGGACGTATACGGAATGCCCAGCATATCAAAATAGCCCTGCAATTTGCCATCTTCCCCGGGCGTGCCGTGTATACCAATAAAAACGGCTGCAAAGTTTACTTTAATGCCACCATCTACGGTTAAAGAAAAATCATCGCGGTTGATGGGTATTTTTTGCCCGGATGCACTAGTGTACAACCACGCTGCAGGGGTAATATCTATTTTATACACCTTAAAAAGCCCGGTATCCAGGTTTTTCTCAATGGTAACTGCACTTTTATAAGATATTTCTGCTTCGCCGGAATAACCTCCGGTAACAAAAGCAATATTGGTTTGTAGCGCCATAGTAAACCGGTTTCGCTGATGGGATTTGTACCAACAGTAACGCAAATATTGAGTAAATATTCAAGACCAAAAAATAGAACGCAGATTATTGTGATTTTTACCGGGGCATGAACTATAAGCGGCTGGATAGAAGGCAGGTTTTATAATTGTCACGATGGGCTATAATACGTTGAAGGCGATAACGCGCGCAGTGGACCGGGACACCGGTAATCAATGAATGAATTTATTGAACGTTGCAGACCTTTGTTCAGCATTAATTACATCAGTCACGGCATAAAAGTTCCTGGCATCCTGCAGTCCACGTTACATCATGGGCATAAAAAAGGTGAAGGGATGTATTAGCGCCCTTCACCAGATTTCCAGCGGAACATATCACCCGCTTATGTAGTGTAGCTTACGCTACAGGTAGAAACTTTTTTGATACCGTTAAGGTAAATCAATTTCTTTTTCATCAGGCATTATTACAGCAAAAGTTTTGCACACTTAAATGTGCAACTTTTCTTTTTTAGCCATCAGTTCTTCCACGGTTTCTGTATACATTTCATCCGGCACACAGCAGTCTACCGGGCAAACAGCCGCACACTGGGGCTCCTCATGAAAGCCCTGGCACTCGGTACATTTATTGGGCGTAATGTAATATGTATCTACGCTTACCGGGGCCTGTTTCTGACCCGCATCCACCACGGTACCATCCAGCAAGGTAAACTGTCCTTTTACAGTGGTACCGTCTGCAATGGCCCACTCTACACCACCTTCGTAAATAGCATTATTGGGACATTCGGGCTCGCAGGCCCCACAGTTTATACACTCTTCGGTAATTTTTATAGCCATGGTTCAAATAATTTAATGGGTTAGTTTACAATTATCTTTGCCGCAAATTTAATACTGCAAAATGAATTTACAAGAACGTATTAATTTATTGGTAGAATTGGGTGTTTACATGAATGCAGACAGCCCTGAATGGAAAGGTATAAAAGAAAATGCGGAAAGACAAAATGGATGGTTTACCCAGTTATTTATTGATACCGCTGTAAATAATATTGTCACTGATTTTTTAAACCCCGCTGCATTAAGCACTTTTGCAGACCGCTACCAGGTACCGGCCACCCAGCTCAACCCAAAAAAAATTGGCCTGGTGATGGCAGGCAATATACCGCTGGTTGGTTTTCACGACTGGCTCTGCATTTTTTTAAGCGGGCACATTGCAATTGTAAAACCCTCTTCCAAAGACACGGTACTCATCAGCCACCTTATTCATAAACTATCTCAATGGAATGTTGCTGTTTCCACCCAAACCCATTTTTCGGAAATGCTGAAAGGCTGTGACGCCTATATTGCCACGGGCAGTAATAATTCTGCCCGCTATTTTGATTATTACTTCAGCAAGTACCCGCATATTATACGCCGCAACCGCACATCAGCAGCCATATTAACCGGCAGGGAAACAAGAGAAGAGTTAGAACGGCTGGCAGATGATGTGAACCTGTATTATGGTCTCGGGTGCAGAAATGTTACCAAATTGTATGTGCCCCAGGCATACGATTTTGTTCCCCTGCTGCACGTCTTTAAAAAGTATATTGATTTTGCAGATCACAACAAATACAAAAACAATTACGATTACCAGCTGGCCATCCTGCTACTAAACAATAAATACTATATGACCAATGGGGCTATCCTGCTGGTAGAGAACGAGGCCCTTTTCTCGGCCATCAGCCAGTTGCATTATGAATTTTATACTGGCACGCCTGACGGAATTTTAACCACCCTGCAAAACAATCCGGATGTGCAATGCGTTGTTGGAAAGGGGCTTGTTGACTTTGGGCAGGCGCAAAACCCTTCCCTGACTGATTTTGCTGACGGGCTGGATACCATGCGGTTTTTACTTGGACTGGCGTCATGAGATCCCAGACTTTAATCGTTAGATATTACCAATTACCGGCAGTTTGACATTCTGCGCGATTTTCTCGCCTATTACGTCGCAGGACTGACGATTCTTCAGTAAATTTGAGTGACAAGTACGAAGACTTTGGTAAAACATTTGTTAAACAACATGGGTGGTAAAACGTAATCTTGTCATCTTCGTTAATTTGTAAGAGAAGAGGCATTCAATTTGAATACCAATACCAGATAAATTTAAATACATATGAAACTTAAAGAAGTAGCAGCAATTATGGTGATTAGTGCCACTACCGCGGTGGGCAGTATGTGGGGGTACAACAAGATTTCACAAAGCGATACCTATGTTTACCAGGGGCAGCAGTCGTCTGGCGCAAACAGTAAAACGCCCGCTAACTACGCTAAGTTTGATGGTGTAGCAGGCGTTGCCAATGCACCAGCGGATTTTACTGCGGCGGCCAGTGCGGCCATTCCCGCTACCGTACACATCAAAACCAAAACTAACGCAGTAGCAACCAATAATCTTCCACGCACCCGTAACCCCTTGTCTGATCTATTTGGAGACGGAAACGGGTTTGATGAGTTGTTTGGTGACCGCAGCCGCAGCCAGCCGCAAATGGCGTCGGGTTCGGGCGCTATTATCAGTGAAGACGGTTATATTGTCACCAATAACCACGTAATTGACGGGGCTGATGACATTAACGTAACCCTGAGCAACCAGAAATCTTTTAAAGCCAAACTGGTAGCAACTGACCCAAGCAGTGATTTAGCCATTATTAAGGTTGAAGCAAAAGGTCTTCCTTTTATCGTATATGGTAATTCAGATGATGTGCAGGTTGGTCAGTGGGTGCTGGCAGTAGGTTACCCGCTTACATTGGAAGCCACTGTTACCGCAGGTATTGTGAGCGCTAAAGGAAGGACACTGGATATCAACCGCCGCCAGAGCAAGAGCCCTATTGAGTCTTTTATACAGACCGATGCGGCAGTAAACCCGGGCAATAGCGGCGGACCGCTTATTAACACAGAAGGCAAGCTGATTGGTATCAATTCTGCTATTGCTTCGCCAACGGGTTCGTATGCCGGTTACTCATTTACCATTCCGGTTAATATTGTAAAGAAAATTACGGCCGACCTGATGAAGTTTGGTACCGTGCAGCGTGCTTACCTGGGCATTAACTATGCACCCAGCAACTGGAGCGATGATGTAAAAAAACAACAAGGCATTAAAGAAGGTGATGGCGTATATGTAACAAAGGTTACTGCCGATGGTGGTGCCTCAGCCGCTGGTATTAAAGAAGGTGATTTTATTACCAAATTAAATGGCACTTCAATTAATTCAGGCGCTGATTTGGTTGGCCAGATTGCTATATACCGTCCCGGCGACAAGATAAAAGTGACTTACATGCGTGATGGCAAAGAAAGTACTACTGACGTATTGCTTAAGAACAGCAGTGGGAATACTGAATTGGTAAAAACGTCTGTGCTGGATAAATTAGGTGCCGACTTTGAGACCATCAGCAAAAAAGATGCAGCAGGTATTGGTGTAAAGGGCGGGGTTAGAATAAAATCAATGGATGAAAAAGGCCCTTTCAGCAAAACAAGGATTGAAGATAATTTTGTAATTACCAAAGTCAATGGTAAGGAAGTATTGTCAGTGGATGATTTAAGAAAAGAAATAGAAAAAACACCCAATAGTGCTGTAAAGATTGAAGGCGTTTACCCCGGTTATGAAGGTGTTTATCCATACACCATTAAGCTGGGAAGTGATAATTAAATAGACTATGAAAAAACAATAGAAGAATCCAGGATATATCCTCTTTATAAGGCCGGAGCTGTAATAAGCTCCGGCCTTCGTATTTTCAACACACAAACACCTCAACATTCTACCGCGCATATACCTGGTACTCCCACGACTTCAGTACAAAATGTTTTTCTTCTGTAAAATCTTTTACCGCTTTAGTAAAAATATTGGTATAAGATCCGCTTAGTTCGCCATCTGTAATGTGCACCAGGGGCTTATCGTGATTGGAAAGATTAATGACTACCAGCACTTCATTATTGGTCAGCTGATTTTTACGTAAAAATGCAAATACAAACTGATGAGCATCCGTATGCAATCGATGGGTAATCACATCAGCGTTGCCGGCTTTTAATGCAGGGTTATTTTTACGGAGCGTTAATAATGTTTTAAAGAAATCATGCAACAGGTATTCACCATTCCATTCAATGAAATCTTTATCAAAGAATTTTAGTCTTTTCTTATTCGGCAGTTCCTGTCCGCTGTAAATCAGCGGAACAGCATTCCACGTGCAGCACAGCACGGCAAACGCTTCCGCCGCTCCACCCAGTCTTTCATATTCACTGCCACTGTGCGAATTTTCATCGTGATTGCTGGTAAACATGGCCCGCATAGAGCCCGGCGGAAACATGGTATCATAGTATTTCAATACATCATCCAGCCCTGCTATATCTGTTTCCTGTCTCCAGTAGGCCTCCATTTTATGCAGCCATTTCCAGGCATAGGAAACATCAAACACTTCGTGGTAAGCTATTTCTTCGCACTCTGCCAGCCAGAATAATTTTTTTGGATTGTCCAGCTGCCGGCGGGCTTCTTTCCAGAAATCAAGCGGAACCAGCATGGCCATATCGCACCGGAAGCCATCAATACTACACTCATCTACCCAAAACTGCATAGCACTTATCATGACTTTCCAGAGTTCCTGGTTATCGTAGTTCAGATCAATTACATCGTTCCAGCCATGTGCGTCAAAAAAATGGCCCTCTAAATTCCGCCGGTAAAAATCCGGGTGTTCTCTTGTCCATTCATGATCCCAGCCGGTATGGTTGGCAACCCAGTCGATGATTATTTTAAAGCCCAGTTCATGGGCCGCTGCTACCAGGTTTTTAAAATCACTGACGGTGCCAAATTCAGGATTTGTTTGCACATAACTGCTGCAGGCATAGTAACTGCCCAGGGTGCCCAATCTCTTGTCTGCGCTAATGGGTGTGATAGGCATAAACCACAATATTTCTATACCCATATGCCGCAACCGGGGTAATTCTTTTATAAATGCATTGAATGTTCCCTCCTGCGTGTACTGCCGGAGGTTAACCTCGTAAATATTTGAATCGCTTGCCCATTCAACTGTTGTAAATTGCTCCATGCTTGACGCTATTTTAAATGATCTATACTATATCAATTTTTTGCACAAATCGTTTCTATGAAACGGAGAAAACGCCTGAAATCTTTCCACCCATAATATATCCGCGAGATATGGCGGATTTCTTTACCAAACAACAAAACGTTTTAAAGGCGATTTCATTTACTAAACCCTTTTTATGTTCCATAAGAACATTTTATGGGTAGCTAGTAATTACAACTCCGCCACGTGCCGTAGGTGCGCCTTATGCAACAACGGATTTTTTGCCCGAACCGATCCACGAAATGAAAAAAGCCGGGCAGCATGTATATTAAAACCTACAAAATACCCACCGAAACCCTGCGTTTCTTTCCTCACACAAGAATTTATTTTAACTGCTCAGAATCAAGCATTAAACTACTAATATACCATTAATCCAATATGGTTAAACCAAAATAATGCCACCAGGGATGGGTATTCACAAAATTTGAAATTCAACATGCAGAATAATAATGGCGATGTACCTTTGCAGGGCATGAAAACATTTAATGTTCCGCTTACCTACCGCAGCCCGCTGATTACCGCGGTGAAGAATAAACGCCGGAAGGATGATAAATTAAAAAAAGATTTTACGGCTACCCTGCTGGATTTTGGCCCGCTGCGTATTTACCTGGCCCGGCATTTTGGATTTTGCTACGGCGTGGAGAATGCCATTGAAATTGCCTTCAGAACCATTGATGAAAACCCCGGCAAACGCATTTTTTTACTAAGCGAAATGATACATAACCCACAGGTAAATGCCGACTTGCAGGAAAGAGGCATTCAATTTTTGCAGGATACCTACGGTAAACAAATTATTCCTTTTGATGCCGTTACAGCAGATGATATTGTACTCATTCCTGCATTTGGCACTACCCTGCAAATGGAAAAAATGCTGCGCGAAAAAGGCATCCGTATAGAAAAATACAATACCACCTGCCCCTTTGTAGAAAAAGTGTGGAACCGCGGGGAACAGATTGCCGGCAAGGGATACAGTATTGTTATTCATGGCAAACCAAAACATGAAGAAACCAGGGCCACTTTTTCGCATGCTGCTGCTACTGCGCCTTCAGTTATTGTAAGTGATATGGCGGACACCGTAGAACTGGCCAAATACATGACAGGCGAAAAAGATCCAGCGCTGTTTTATACAGCATTCAACGGCCGTTATTCTGAGGGGTTCGACAGCACAAAAGATCTGCAACGTTTGGGGGTCATTAACCAGACCACCCAATTGGCCACCGACACACAGGCCATTGCCGAATACCTGAAGAAAACAATTATGCAGCAATATGGCTTAAACGACACAAGCATTGCAGAACGGTTTGCAGATACCCGCGATACACTTTGTTACGCCACCAATGATAACCAGTCCGCAGCCACCGGTATGCTGTCAACTCCGGCAGATCTGGCCATTGTAGTAGGTGGTTACAATTCTTCCAATACCACGCACCTGGTGGAGCTTTGCGAAGAAAAATTACCCACTTTTTTTATCAACAGCGAAGAAAAAATATTATCCGGTGGCGAAATACTCCATTATAATTTTCATACCAAACAGGAATTGTTATCTGCCGGTTACCTTCCTGCAAAAAAGCCGGTGGACATATTAATTACCAGCGGCGCTTCCTGCCCGGATGCGGTGGTGGAAGCCATCATTAGAAAACTCGCGGCATTTTATGAAGTGGAATCAAAGATGGAGGAGATGATGAATGATGTCTGATGTCTGATTTTTTGATGCCCGCCCGGATGAACCGTTCGGACTGGTCTGATTTATTTTATTCTATTATACCGCATTATTACCGGCATAATGCTCAATATTTACTCAGTCCCTGTTGTTTTCCAAACTAATAAGGCATAGCCCATTAAAGCACATCAGCATCAAAAAATCAGACATCAGACATACTTGAATTATTGCTTGTCCGAAAATTAATAAGGGACCAGCGAACTGGGGCATATCAGACATCAAAAAATCAGACATCAGACATTTTCACCCGGTATTATTTAACTAACTTACCAGAAAAAACCATGAAACTCACTTACCTTCTCGTCTTTTTATTATTGGCAGTAACCACAGCAAGTGCCCAACAAAAAAGAGATACCATTCACCGGGTATCCAAAGAGAAAAAAGTAAAGATGAAAGAAGAGCTGGGCCTCGATAAAAAACAGGCCGCCACTTTACAGGCTACCAAAAAAAATTACAAGCAAAAAGAATCGCAATTAAAACTTGATTCCAGCCTTTCCAAAGCGGAACGGAAAACGGCCATGAAGCAATTGAAAAAAGAAAAGCAGCAGGAAGTGGATGCCGTGCTTACGCCGGAACAAAAGGAAAAAGCCAAAGCACTGAAAGCTGAAAAGAAAAAAGACAAGAAAAATAAAAAAGACGCTTAATACTAACCACGCGCAGCAGGCAGCTACAATTTATATCTTACAAATTGTATTTTTTTACGCAAGGACGCAAAGTAATAAAAGCTTTGCGTCTTGCTTTTTTTGACTTCTTTGCCCGCCCAACTACTGCATTCAGGCAGGCGTAAACCCTGCTTTTATGCAACCCCTTAAAAACTACAAAGCCCGGCATTCTCAGCCAGGCGTTGTGTCTACTAACCTGAGCGGTTATAGTAAGGTAAAGGACTCTAAGAATTTTGTATTGAAATCACCCGCCCTGAAACGTTCATCTTTCATCAGCTGCAGGTGAAAAGGAATGGTTGTTTTTACACCTTCAATCACGTATTCCGTTAAGGCCCGGTGCATGGTATCAATGGCTTCTTTCCTGGTGCGTGCTGTGGCAATGATCTTTGCAATCATGGAATCATAATACGGTGGAATGGTATAACCCGCATACACATGCGAATCTACGCGTATGCCATGCCCGCCGGGCTGGTTCAGCACCGTTATCTTACCCGGGCTTGGCCTGAAATCATTGTATGGATCTTCTGCATTGATGCGGCACTCAATAGCATGCCCCTGTGGTTCGTAATTCTCGCCACTGATGGATTCACCGGCTGCTATCTTTATCTGTTCTTTTATTAAATCAAAATTCACCACCTCTTCCGTAACACAATGTTCTACCTGTATACGGGTATTCATTTCCATGAAATAAAAGTTGCGGTGTTTATCTACCAGGAACTCAATGGTGCCCACACTTTCATAATTAATGGCAGCAGCAGCTTTAATGGCGGCTTCTCCCATACGGTACCGCAGGTCGGGCGTCATAAACGGAGAAGGTGATTCTTCTACCAGTTTCTGGTGCCGGCGCTGGATAGAGCAATCTCTTTCACTCAGGTGACTTACCCTTCCATACTGATCACCTGCTACCTGTATTTCTATATGCCTCGGTTCCTCTACAAATTTTTCAATATAAATACCATCATTTTTAAAAGAAGCCGCGGCTTCCTGCTTGGCGGCACCGAATGCTTTCTCTATCTCTTCCTCTTTCCAAACCACCCGCATGCCTTTTCCACCGCCACCGGCCGTTGCCTTTAAAATAACCGGGTAACCAATTTCTGCCGCCAGCGTTTTGGCATGGTCCACCCCCGTTAGTAATTCCTTGCTGCCGGGTACCACCGGTACACCTGCTTTAATCATGGTTTCTTTGGCGGTAATTTTATCGCCCATGGCATTGATCATATCAGGCGTTGGCCCTATGAATTTAATGCCATGATCCAAACAGATTTGTGCAAATTTTGAATTCTCTGCCAGGAAGCCGTAACCCGGATGTATGCCATCAGCATTGGTAATTTCTGCTGCGGCCATGATATGCGGAATGTTGAGGTAAGAATCTGAACTCTGTGGTTTGCCGATGCACACTGCTTCGTCTGCAAATTTTACGTGAAGGCTGTCCTTATCAGCGGTGGAATAAACAGCTACGGTTTTAATACCCATCTCACGGCAGGTACGTATCACACGTAATGCAATCTCTCCCCTATTGGCAATCAATATTTTTTTAAACATAGAACATTATGTGATAATGTAAGGAATGCGATAAATGTGATAGATGCAGTAACGTGAAAAAAGAATTTTCCATTTCCACATTTACATCTGCCAGGATGAATCCGTTTTGGACGGGCAACCATATTTACACATTATACCGGTTCCACGAGGTACAACGGCTGGTCATACTCAACAGGTGATGCATCATCTACCAGTATTTTCACCACTTTACCGCTTACCTCGCTCTCAATTTCATTGAACAGCTTCATGGCTTCAATAATGCAAACTACTTTACCGGGCGTAATTTCATCACCCACTTCAACAAATAAAGGTTTGTCAGGAGAAGCCCGGCGGTAGAATGTACCAATCATCGGGCTTTTTATAGTGATAAGGTTAGAAGGAGCAGCGGTTTCGGCGGCTGGTTTTGATTTGTCTGCAGCAGTACCTGAATTGGCGGCAGGTGCCAAAGCAGGAGGCGCTGCCAGCTGCTGCGGCGCATACATGGGTGCAGCCGCCATTATCTGCTGCACTGCTTCCAGTTTCTGTTTGATGGTAATCTTAAATCCTTTTTCCTCTACCGTAATTTCTCCGATATTGGATTTGTTTATGAGACGAATGAGTTCCTGTATTTGCTTAAAATCCATATGCTGAAGTTTTCAGTGAATAATGGGTGGCTAAGATAGGGTTATTTTGAATTGCTTGAAGAAATTCAAAATTCAAAAGTAAAAATTCAAAAACGCTTGCCAGTGTAGCCCTTTCCCGGCATCCAGATTGGAAATGCAAAAGCCAATATGCAAAAGTCAAAAACCGATGCCGGTTTATACCACCTCTGCTAAGGGTTTCTACTTTTTAATTTTTACTTAATCTAGTCTTTCACCCGCTCTACATACTCACCGGTCTTGGTGTTGATGCGAATTTTCTCTCCCTCATTAACAAACAAAGGCACCATTACGGTAGCACCAGGTTCCACGGTGGCAGGTTTCAGGGTACGGGTAGCCGTATCGCCCTTCATACCAGGTTCGCTGTACGTAACCAGCACCACAATCTTGTCTGGCAGTTCCACACTCATGGGTAATTCAGTTTCTGTATTAATTAATACACTTACGCCCTGGCCTTCTTTTAAGAACTGGGGAGCATCTACCATGGTTTCCTGCACAGTTACCTGCTCAAAGGTTTCATTGTCCATAAAACTGTAGCCGGTATCGTCTTTATATAAGTACTGGTAATCTTTTCTTTCTACACGTACGGGGTGAATATTGTCACCACTGTTCCATGTTTTTTCAATACTGCGGTTATTGTCCACGCCCTTCAGTTTAGCCCATACTTTAGCAGCGGCGCGTGCAGTCTTGTTTTCGCCAAATTCTATTATACTGTACAAACTGCCGTCTAATTTGATAATCATGCCGCGGCTGATGTCTGATGTTGTTGCCATAGTATTAAATTTAAGAGGCGGCAAGGTAAGGAAAAAGCTGTTAGAATAGCAGTTAGCCATTAGCTTTTAGCTATTAGGGCTTTTGTCCGGCTGTTAGCTGTTAGCCTTTAGTCATTAGCTATTAGTTCTCTCATCCGGCTGTTGGCCGTTACTTGTTTGGGCCTTGCCCGGCTAACAGATAACAGCTATGAGCTTTCTTCGCTAACAGCTTTCTTCGCTAACAGCTTTCTTCGCTAATAGCTAACAGCTTTCTTGGCTGGCTTACCAAAAAAAACTAAATTGACTATTCAACATCAATTAACTGTGTAATTATGACAATTCTGGAGATAAAAGTTTTAAAAGGACCCAACTACTGGAGCGTGAGGCGTAATAAACTGATACAGATGAAGCTGGACCTGGGCGAAATGGAAGAAAGGCCTACCAATAAAATTGACGGGTTCAGGGAGCGGCTGGAAAAACTTTTACCTTCTTTGTATGAGCACCGCTGTAGTGAGGGCGAACCCGGCGGTTTTTTTCAACGTGTGGAAGAAGGCACCTGGATGGGCCACGTGATTGAACACGTGGCACTTGAATTACAAACCCTTAGCGGTATGGATACCGGTTTTGGCCGTACCCGCAGTGCCGGCGAACATGGTGTTTATTACGTGGTGTTTAGTTATATGGAAGAAGACGCGGGCGTATATGCCGCCCGTGCCAGTGTAAGCGTTGTGCAGGCACTGGTAGATGGAACGGAATACAGCCTCGACGAAGACATACAGCAAATGCGGGAAATCCGCGAAGACACCCGGCTGGGGCCTTCTACCGGCAGTATTGTAAACGAAGCAGTAAAAAGGGGCATCCCCTTTATCAGGCTCAATAAAAGCAGCCTGGTCCAGCTGGGCTATGGCATCCACCAGAAAAGAATACGCGCCACCATTGCCAGTACTACCGGCAATATTGCGGTAGACATTGCGTGCGATAAAGAAGAAACCAAAAACCTGTTATCAGCAGCAGAAATACCCGTGCCTGGTGGCACTGTTATAAGAACAGAAGAAGGCCTTAAAGAAGCGGTGGACAAATATGGTTATCCATTGGTAATAAAACCGATTGACGGTAACCACGGCAAGGGCAATACCACCAATATTACCACCTGGGAGCAGGCGCTTACCGCGCTGGAAGCAGCCAAACAATATGGCCGCAGCACGATTGTAGAAAAATTTATTACCGGTTTCGATTTCCGCATACTGGTCATTAATTACAAATTCATTTGTGCCGCGCTGCGTACACCCGCCAGCGTTACAGGCGATGGCGAACACTCTATTCAATGGTTGATTGATGAAACCAACAAAGACCCCCGCCGCGGTTATGGTCATGAGAAAGTACTTACCCAGATAAGCGTCGACGGCTTTACGCAAAAAATACTGGATGAAAAAAATTATACGCTGGACACCGTCCCTGCTAAAGGAGAACTGGTATTGGTAAAACCTACCGCCAATCTTTCTACCGGTGGCACTTCTACTGATGTAACAGATGAGGTACACCCGGCCAATATTTTTATGTGCGAGCGCATAGCGAAGATCATTGGCCTGGATATTTGCGGCATCGACATCATGGCATCTGATCTTAAAACGCCGGTTACCGAAAACGGCGGTGCCATACTGGAAGTAAATGCCGCGCCGGGTTTCCGCATGCACATAGAACCATCAGAGGGACTGGCCAGAAACGTGGCCGAACCCGTGGTAGACATGCTGTTTCCCAAAGGCAGCGCAGGCCGCATTCCTATTATTGCCATCACGGGTACCAATGGTAAAACAACTACTACCCGCCTGATTGCGCATATTGCCAAAAGCAGTGGCAAAAAAGTGGGCTATACAACCAGTGATGGGGTATATATCCAGAACCAGCTGATGATGAAGGGCGATTGCACCGGCCCGGTTTCTTCCAATTTTGTGCTGAAAGACCCTACTGTTGATTTTGCGGTGCTGGAAGTGGCCCGTGGTGGCATCCTGAAAGCCGGCCTGGCGTTCCAGCATTGTGAAATTGCCATTGTAACCAATGTGGCGGCCGACCATATTGGCCTCGGCGGGATTAATAGTGTAGAGCAAATGGCCAAGTTAAAAGCGGTGGTGCCCGAAACTGTTTTTCCGCATGGCTACGCGGTACTGAATGCAGATGATGATCTTGTTTATGCCATGCGTAAAGGGCTTGATTGCAATGTGGCCCTGTTTAGCATGAATGAAAGCAACCCGCGTATAAAAGAACATTGCAGCGGCGGCGGACTGGCAGCGGTCTTTGAAAACAGCTATGTAAGTATTCTGAAAGGCAACTGGAAAATACGGGTGATGCATGTAAAAGACATTCCGCTCACCTACGAAGGAAAAGCGGTGCACAATGTGAACAATTGCCTGCCAGCGGTGCTGGCCGCCTACCTCTTCCGGGATATTACCATTGAGGACATCCGCTCTGCCCTTACTTCATTTATTCCATCGGCGGTGCAGACCCCCGGCAGGCTGAATTTTTTCAATTTCAAAAACTTTACCATCCTGGCCGATTTTGCGCATAACCCTCACGGTCTTAAGCTATTGGGCGACTTTATTGGCAAACTGACTTATACCCACCGGGTGGGACTTATCTCCGGTACCGGCGACCGGCGCGATGAAGACATCCGGGAGCTGGGCGAGATCTCGGCCGGTATATTTGATGAAATTATTATCCGCTGCGATAAAAACCTGCGGGGCCGAACGGCCGAGGATATTATAAGACTGCTGAAAGAAGGCATTACCAGTGTAAACCCCGCCCTGCCCATTATGGTGATACCCAATGAAAATGAAGCGCTGGAATATATTTATGCCAACCCCATACCCGGCACCCTGTATACGGTAATGTGCGATGTGGTGTCTGGCGCCATGGATAAGCTGAAAGAATTAAAAGAGCGAGAGAATAGCTTTTAGCTGTTAGCCGTTAGCTATTAGCACTTCAGCAGTGAGAAAAAAACATTTTATCGTGAGGTTTTCCCCATACCGGTGATATTGTAATGCTTTAGTTTAGCCTTTTTAACAGGACAAGCAGTTAAAGGCTGTTAGCTGATAGCAGTTAGCCGTTAGCCAAGGCCTTCGGCGAAGGCTTTTAACTGGCAAAAGAACTAATAGCTTATAGCTAAATGCTAACGGCTGCTTCAACCCAACAAAAGAACTAACAGCTAATAGCTAAAGGCTAAAAAAAGCTATTTGCTCCACAAACCTCGTATGCGTAATTTTAAAGAGTTGAAAATATGGCAGAAGGGTTTTCAATTAGCCATTAATAGTTATAAAATAACAGCGGCTTTTCCAGCGAATGAACGGTTTGTTACCTCACAGATAAACAGGGCTGCGGTTTCCATACCTTCAAATATTGCAGAGGGCAGTAGCCGGAGTAGCGCAAAGGAATACAATCATTACATAGAAATATCACTTAGTTCTTGTTTTGAGCTTGAAACACAGTTGTTAATAGCAAAAGAACTGAATTACAGCAACCCAGAAATATTATCTGGGGTAATGGCCCACCTGACCGAAGAAGAAAAAATGCTGACCGCGTTTAGAAAGCTGTTATCTAATGTCTGATAGACAGAGCTGTTAGCTACAGCTTGTTTTTCCCTCAAACGCCTAAAAGCTAATAGCTGAAGGCTAAAACTTTGCTTTGTCCCTCAAAAAGCATTTGGCATGAAACCTCCCAAACCTTATTTTTGCAGTCCAATACAGGATTGCCCTATAGTATAATGGTAGTACGACAGTTTTTGGTACTGTTTGTCTTAGTTCGAATCTAGGTGGGGCAACCAGCGAGGACAAATCGGTTTTTTTACTGATTTGTCCTTTTTTATTTTCGCTGAAACTCTCTCCCAGCTTGTATATTAGCTCAACGGCTTCGTTCAGCCGGGAGGTTCGATAACCAATTCCATCAAAAGTCAATTTTTCGGGGTACATCGAACCTATTATTTCTCTTTTCCTGGTTGTGTCAGCCTCAGAATACAATGTATCAAGCCTTTCAAGGCCATTTAATGCCTTATCTAACAAAGCTGCTATACTTGTAGTGCCACAGTTTAAGTCTAAAGCCTTGCCCTCCAAATAAGCGATTTTCCTCTCTGATTCTGATTTTATTTCTTTATAGTCTGCACCCTCAAGGTCACCGGATAAAAGCAATTCCCTTGCTTTAGCAAGTCTACTACCTAACTGCTCTAACTCCGTTTTTATATTCTTGAGTTCATCTTTTTGATTCTTTGTTTTTGCCAGATAAACCTCATTGATCACCAATTTAAATACTTCTTTCATACCAGGTCGGGGAACATATTTTTTTAGTTCTCCGGCAAAAAGTTGATTGGCCTGTTCTGATTTAAAACGGGAACCACAAGATGATGTGCAATGGTAATAGTAATACTGGCCTCCATGACCCCTAGAAGCACTTCCAGTTAAAAGTTTGCCACACTTTGGGCATTTAATAAAACCTCTTAACTGGAGAATTTCTAATGCCCCCACTTTAGTTCGGTAATTTTTCTTCTTGCCATCTAAAAAGTCCTGCACGTCATTAAATAAAGATTCGCTGATTATAGGCTCATGCTGACCGGGAACATAAGTCTTATGTAATTCTTTCCAACCGCAGGTTAAAATTTTGCCACAGTAAACAGGATTACGCAGCAAGTTCCAAAATCCTGACTTGCATACAGAGAACCCTTTCTTGTTTACTTCCTTATAAATTTGTTCGACCTGATACTGCCCTTCTGCTAAAGTTTGAAATGCCCATTTTAAAATGCTTGCACCAGGTTCCTTGGGAGCAATATATTTTTTTCCATCTTCTGTAATTTTGTTTGCATAACCTAATGGTGCCTTACCCATCCACCTCCCCTCCTTCCGTGCTTTCTTCATCCCATAAGTAACGTTTAATGCCCGACGATCGTTCTCGACCTCGGGAGCAGCTAAATAAAAAGCAAGCATTAATTTATTTTCAGGAATTGCTAAATCTAAAGGTTGTTCCACAGCCTGCGGCTCCACTCCTAATTTTCTTAAGATGCTTATCATTTGATATGCATCGCCAGCATTACGACTGAACCTATCCCATTTCAGAAATAGGATAGCATTAATCTGGCCACGTTGTTTCTTTAAGTCTAACAACAAATTATTCCATTGTGGCCTGTTAAAGGTTTTTGCAGAATGGTCTTCATAAATAACCCTTCTTACTTTAATTTGATTTGCCTCACAATACTTACGCAAACGCTCATCCTGATCCCGTTGAGAATAGCCCTTATCTGCCTGTTCATCTGTACTTACACGGATATATAAATCTGCAGTCATAGCTATGAAATTTTAGTTAACGCTATATGTGCAAATTTAACTATAAAATCCAGTATCAACCGGGCTTGCTCCAATGAGATATGCACATCATGTGCCTTCAATATTTCTATTATTTTTTCGGGTCTCACATTTTCCATCTCACACCTCCGAGTTTTAAAACCTTTAAACTTTTGTTTTATGTATTCATTATTCTTTGCAGTTTAGTGGTTTAATAAAAACTTTACTTTGTTTATAAGAGTTTGCAGAAGGCTCATAAATTATATAACCAAACTCGTGCAGATTGTTCATACACTTATTGTAGGTATAACGAGCATTTATTTTAGCCGCTTTCATAATGAGCGACCGTTCTATTAAAACTGGGTTCTCCCCGGCATTCAAATTCCATTGTTGTAATAATGCTATGTAAATACTGATATGTGTTACTCCAATTCTTGCATCATCTGCAATAGCATTGTAGAATATCGTTAGTGGCGGAAAAAGTTCCATATTTAATCCTGACTAGTTTCTAATTCTTTTCGACTTTTGTGCGCCACCAGTCCTCCGCTTTTTTAATAAGCTACTTCCGGATGATGCCCGAGAATTGTCTTTTGGCTCTGATTCATCTGTACTGTCCTGCTGCTTTCTTTTTAATTGTAGCTGCTTTTCCAGCCATTTGTTCTGCAAGAAGCGATAAGCTTCGTCAGCAGAAATTAGCGGTCGCTCCTCTGCACAGTAAAAACGCTGACTTAATTCCGATTTATTTTTAACTGCTGATAAATTCCCCATCAAATCATTGTACGGTATATCCCCCCAATATTTTTGTTTCAATGAAAGGGAAACTTGCTTTCCCTCTTCAGTCATTTCTAACTTGGACAGATCAATCATTACCTGCTCAATCATCTGTTCTTTTTCATAGTTTGATTTATCATCGGAATTAAATGACTTTTTTGTATTGAAATCAAATGCTGTTTTCCAATCAATAATTTTCATATTTTTTTCGATGACTGCTATACTGACACCTTCGAACTGCATATCGATAAATGACAATTCATTTTGAAGAACAGCATCATAATATTCCAGGCGGTAGCCATTGTTATTTTTATCTTTCTGAAAGTATAAATTGAAAATCAACTGCCCCGATTCCTTTGAAATCTTTTCTGAGATTATAAAATTTACCGGTAACAGGCAGATCCTTTTCAATAATGAATAACCCATGTTTTCAAATCCGATTGTTTTCAATTGTGAAGCCAAGGCCGAAATATTCTGAATGTTCATGATGATATCTTTAGTTTTTAAAAATGGGTTTGGAAGTATTTATGATACTCCCAAACCTTTTTTAGTACTCTCTCTTTTCTTAGGTAAAAGAGTTTTATCATTTTTCTTTTCTAACTTTTCTTTTTCCGGCTTAACGTCCTGTTTCAACTCTTTTTTTTTATCATTTCCCATTTCTTCCTTAACCGCCTTTCCAGCTTCTGTTTGCCCAACCGATTGATATTTTTCTACTGATTCTTTTGTCACCAGTTTCATATTGGAATCATATAGATTTACCTTTTTGAATTGTGGATCAGCTTCAATAAACATTTTATGGCTGCTTCCATCTTTTTCAATGGTAACGGATTGGACATTTCCTTTCTGAAGCGATTGCATTAACGCCTTTTCTTTATCTGTCTCTTTCAATTCCGTTATGGGAAATTTCTCAACTGCTGCCTTTAAATCAAAGCCATACTTTTCATGAAATTGTTTTACTTCAAAATTGTTGTTCTTGTCTTTGTTATCAAAGTCTAGCTGCATCCAGGCTTTGTATGGTTGCCCTTCTTTTGTTACCAAGTCTTTATGTACAGACCGGCCATCCAGCAAATTAAAGGCTTCCTTGCCTGTAACACCTTTACCTTTATTAAGATAAAAAGTTTGTTCTACCTTTTCACCATTGCTTTTTTCAAGTGAGGCATGATAGTTATTAAAGAAGTACATGTCTGTAGTTTCAGACTTACGGAAATTCATGGTCACTTCAAAAGGCTTTTTATTAATTTCTGCTTTGTAGTGTAATTGAAAATCTGCCTTTCCTTCATTAAGGTTTTTCTCCAAATCTGTTTTTAAATTCTCCCCAAAGCCCATGTATTTGAGATTGTCACTCAAATATTGAAAATTTTCGTTGTTCATAACGTTTGTTTTTAATTGTGAATTAGATAATGATTGTTGTTGCTCAATATGATCTATTAATGCATCAGTAAAAGCATTGCCCTCATGATTATACAATCCATTAGCATCTGGATCATTAACGATGCCATTTTGAGATTTTTCGTCGTAAGGAATTTCTATGTATAGGTCCAGAATAGAATTGAAGTGAATAACATAAAAGTTATCTCCGTCACTAAAATTATTATGTGCAAACTCATTTGCTTCTTTCTGCGAAATGAAAAAATGAACGTCACTTGTATCTATAAAGTACAATGATTGGTTATAAGCCATCCAATGCTCGCCTTTACCCAGTGCGATATTTGCAAGCTCAATTACTTCATCTGATATGGGATGATTGATCTTCATTTTAAATCAGGTAATGTGATTGCCTGCATAATTTTCTTGTTGCTTATTTTCATAGATAAGTGCCTTCCGCCATTTTTTTCCATTACCTGTACGGCCAGATATTTTGCGTCAGGAATGGTAAACTTTTCCAGCGCAATAACAATGGTCGAATTACTGTTAGCATTTACCATTGATGTATTGCCAGCAACGTAAAGCGGCTTCAACTCATTTTCCTGTATTGCCGTCCGTTTACCTTTTTTCTTATCCCGGATGTAAAAACGTAACAGATCGATATTATAATCAATAGGGCTTTTATTAGCTAAGTGTAATTGATAATAAATCACATCGGCTTTGATGTATATGCCAGATACTTTTGAATCGATTCTCCACTTGTGATCTTTAATACCCTTTATAGTGTTAGGATTATCCAAAATGCCATTTGCATAAGTAGCGAGGGTTGCAGATTTATTGATTGGCAAATGATAAACCGATACAGCAGGATTGCTATCATAGCATACCATAAAAGAGTAGAGACTGCCATCTTCCGTAACTACACTTAAATTTGTTTCCGGAAAACCTTTCGTAGCAGCTTTCACTAACAAAATAGTCGGCGACTCCTTTACTGGCTGTGCCAATACGGATTGGGTTCCTCTGTCCACATGAAGTATGGCAAAAGGGAAAACAAGGCTTGTCGTTTTTTCTGTAGAAATGCAAAGTGAAGTTTGTGCTGTTGCAGAAACGAACAGCCAGCTAACAATTGCCAAACACATAAATCGTTTCATAAAATAAAATTTAGTAGTTGAATAATTATTGTTGGAAATTTTTACTTTTT
>JBDSLR010000002.1:0-323251 GCA_039916305.1 Chitinophagaceae bacterium
ATTTGCAGAGCAGGGTTGTAATTTGGCTTTTACCTATGTAAGCGATGGCAGCGCAGAAAAAGCAAAAGTGCTTGAAGATAAGCTAACCGCCATGGGGGTAAAAGCAAAAGCATACCAAAGCAATGCCGGTGATTTTGCAGCCTGCGAATCTTTTGTAAATGATGTGTTGAAGGAATTTGGCAGCATTGATATTTGTGTAAACAATGCCGGTATTTCAAAAGACAATTTACTGTTGCGCATGACGCCCGAGCAATGGGACGATGTAATGAATATTAACCTAAAGAGCGTATACAATATGACCAAGCAGGTTATTCGTCCTATGATGAAAGCCCGCAAAGGAAGTATCATCAATATGAGCTCTATCATTGGTGTACGCGGTAATGCAGGCCAAAGCAGTTATGCAGCCAGTAAAGCAGGCATTATAGGTTTTACAAAATCAATCGCTGCAGAGCTGGGCAGCCGCAACATCCGGTGTAATGCCATAGCACCTGGTTTCATAGAAACAGATATGACCAGCTACCTGCAGGATGGCGAAGCATCCAAAGCATTCCTGGAAAAAATTCCGCTGGGCAGATTTGGAACTGCAGAAGAAATTGCCAACACTACGCTGTTCCTGGCATCAGACATGAGCAGTTATATAACCGGCCAGGTGATCAGTGCGTGCGGTGGGTTAAATATATAGCACCCGTTGCTGATTGTGGGATGTAACGGTTTTGAGATTACTAGTGCTATGGCTCTAAAGAAAATCACCAAACTCCGCCATCCAAAAATTACGAAATCATATTTTAATGTTCCGGGTCTTTATATAGTGGTGCCAAAGCAACATGGTAGCGATAGACCGGTATGGCCGCCAGGCTTCAGCCAGTTGAAGAACTTCTTCTTTACCGGTATGTTTGGGTAATTGTTTCACTTGTTTGAATGCATTCATCATCGCTAAATCCCCCGTTGGAAAAACATCGGTCCGCTGCAAAACAAACAGGAGGTATATATCCACGGTCCAGTCACCAATGCCTTTTATTTGTTTTAATGCGCTTCTTATTTCAGCATCTGTACCAGCCCCCATTTTTTTTAGCTGTAATTTTTTTGTAACGATGGCATTGGCCAGGCATCTTGCATACACCGTTTTTTGCCGGCTAAAATAACATGCCCGCAATTCCGCATCAGACAATAGCAATACTTTTTGTGGCGTTACCGTTCCAATTTTTTCCCGCAGTTTTTGGAGTGCCGCTTTTGCAGAAGCCAATGATACCTGTTGTTCAAGAATAATATGAATAATGGAGGCAAACGTTGCCGGCCGGCTCCACATGGGCGGGCAACCATACTGCTGAATAATCAATTGCAAGTGAGGATCCTTTTTTGCGAGCTGATGGCAGTGCGCTTTAAAATTGTCTTTATTGAATTGCATAGCTATGAGAACAAGGAGAAAAAGAGGAATGAAGATAAGTCGCCCTGGGGAAACGCTAAGAAAAATGGGGAAAAGAGAAGAAGATACCTGGCATAGCTGGGATAGAGCCCGGCAGTGCAGAAATATTATATAGTGCTTAAACCCTACCAGGGAAAAACTGGCCTGCTACAACAATTCAAAAATAAAGCACTTCGAAATAGGTTGCCTGTCATTTTGAATGCTCCTTTACGCTTCATTTTCTCCGCCTTTATTAGCCCCTTTTTGCTTTAAATTTTGCAATGGCATCCTTTGTGAAGCGGCTCACTACCAGTCTGCCGCTGATGGCTGCCCGTTCGCTCAGCAACTGGTCCCAGTGCTCGGTCCCTTTCCAGAATACTTTCTTCATTTCTGACATTGCTTCGGGGCTGGCATGTGCCAGTGTTTGTGCCAGGCGGGTTACTGATTCATCCATGTTTTCGATACTGGTATGTAATTCGGCGAACAGGCCTTTGCGTTTTGCCCAGTCTGCACTTCGCCAGAGCCCGGCATCAATGGCCAGGTGACTGAATGCGGCATTGCCGGTTTTTCGTTCAATAACAGGCCCCACTACAAAAGGCCCGATGCCGATTGCCAGCTCACTCAGTTTTACTTCAGCAGCTTCCGTAGCAATGGCATAGTCCACCGCTGCTGCCAGGCCCACACCTCCACCAACACATTTACCCTGTATGCGGCCAATGATCAATTTACCGCAGGTGCGCATGGCGTTTATAACACGTGCAAAGCCATTGAAAAAATGCTGCCCTTCCTGTTCGTTGGTAATGGCCGCCAGCTCATCAAATGAGGCGCCCGCACAAAAAGTTTTTTGTCCGCCGGAACGCAGTACAATCACTTTTGTATCTGTATTTATCCCTGCGTGATGAATTTCCTGTGCCAGTTCATGCAGCATTTTACCGGGTAAGGAATTGCTTTGCGGGTGAAAAAATTCTATCGTTGTAATACCTGTATGGTCTGTATGAGTGCTGATATATGATTCCTGCATAGCTAAGAGGTTAAGGAGAAAAGGAGATTATTTATATGCACTGAAGAGAAAATGAACTAATCCGTTAATTTCTCTCTGCCAAAATTATTAAATATCCTGTAAATGCCATGTTTCATCAATTCCACTTTAAAATTCAGCAACATTCCGTGTTTCAAATTTAAAAGGGATAACTGGGTTTTGATTTGTTTAAAATAGACAGCGTGTAAAGGTGTCAACGATTTCCACTCGATCACCAAAGTATTTTCAACGATCAGGGCCAATTTATACGCCTTTTCGATATGTTGTGTTTCGTAGTCAATTGCTGACAAAACCTGCCGTTGAACATACAAGCCTATTTTCGTCAATTCGTAATATAGAATTTCTTCATATACTTTTTCAAAACATCCGGGGCCAACTTTTGAATGTATTTTAATGCACGCAGTAACAACAGACCCTGTTAATTCATTTATACTCATAACAGCTTCATAAAAATCAGCTAAGTTCTGTACTCTCTCACTTCAATCCATGCTGTTTTAGTCATACTGTTTCTGTTTTTACCCCATTTTTCTCATGTCTTTGCACCTTAACCTTTAACCTCATTTGCCTTTGTTCTCTTAGCCACCATGGTTAATATTGTTGCTATGCCCACGTGCTCCTCCGTTTCATCCAGTATTTCTACATACCATTTCACAATACCTTTTGGAATGTCATTTTCATCTTTCAATTCCTGCGCAGTTTTTTCTTTGCAGGTAAATCGCACCTGGATCACTGCGCCGGCATATACAGGTTTGGTGAACCGCAACTCATCAATACCATAATTGAGCAGCACCGGCCCCATATCACTCCCATCTACAAATAAGCCTGCAGCAGCACTTAAGATAAAATAGCCATGCGCCACCTGCTTTTCAAACATGGTGCCTTCAAAACGGGTATCGGTTTTATGGGCATAAAAATGATCGCCGCTGAGATCTGCAAAACGGTTAATGTCCTCGGCTGTAATGGTTCGCTTTTTAGTAACCAGCTGGTCGCCGATTTGCAGTTCGTCAAAAAATTTTTTAAAGGGATGAATACTGTCTGTGTTTCCTTTTGCATATGGCTGGTATACATTGGTGATAGCCGTGAGTGTGGTAGGAGAGCCCTGTACTGCCACCCGCTGCATATAATGTTTTACGCCGCGGACGCCACCCATTTCTTCTCCACCTCCCGCACGACCCGGCCCACCATGCACCAATAAAGGCAATGGCGAACCATGGCCGGTACTTTCCCGGGCGCAGTCATTATTCAGGACCAATATCCGGCCGTGATGCGTAGCTGCAGTCAACACATATTGCTTTGCGATGGCATCACTGGCGGTTACAATAGTGGAACACAATGAACCCTTTCCTTTCTTACTCAGCGCAATGGCTTCCTCCATATTTTTATAGGGCATAATGGTGCTTACCGGGCCAAACGCTTCAATACTATGCGAGGCCTCACTTGCAAAAGGCTGGTCGTTCAATAATAAAAGCGGACTTAAAAACGCTCCTTTGCCAGCATCTGCATCCAGTACTTCCACGCTGTCGAGGCTGCCGTAAATAATTTGAGAAACTGCCAGTAATTTTTGCACCTGTGCTTTTACTTCTTCTCTTTGAGATTGCCCGGCCAGTGCACCCATGCGTACTTTTTCATTGAGCGGGTTACCAATAATGGTTTGAGACAGCGACAGCGAAAGGGCCTTGCACACCGCGTCCATTTTGTTATCAGGAATAAAAATCCGGCGGATGGCCGTACATTTTTGCCCGGCCTTCACCGTCATTTCTTTTTTCACCTCTTTGATAAAAATTTCCCACTCCGCTTGCCCTGGCATTACGTCTTCGCCCAGTACAATACAGTTAAGCGAATCTGCTTCCATCGTAAAAGGCACACTCTCTCTCAAAATGTTGGGATTGGATTTTAACAGCAGGCCCGTAGAAGCAGAACCAGTAAACGTTACTACATCCTGCGCGTCAACATGGTCCAGTAAGTCTCCCGCACTACCACAGATTAATTGCAGGGCACCGTCTGGCAAAATACCACTGGCGGCTATTTCTTTTACCACCGCTTCAGTTAGGTAAGCCGTAATGCTGGCAGGTTTTACAATGGCCGGCATACCGGCCAGTAAATTAACCGCAATTTTTTCCAGCATGCCCCATACCGGAAAATTAAAGGCGTTTATATGAACAGCCACCCCTTCTTTGGGCACTAAAATATGCTGGGCCATAAAACTATTGGCCTTACCCAGGTTATGGCTTTCGCCGTCAAGGCAAAAAAACTCATCTGGAAATTTTCTGCGCAGCGATGCATTGGCAAAGAGGTTGCCGATGCCACCTTCAATATCTATCCAGCTATCTACTTTTGTAGCCCCCGTCTGGGAGCTGATGGTATAAAATTTTTCTTTGTGCGCGGTAAGATGGAGGGCCAGGGCACGCAACATTCGGCCCCTTTCATGAAAGCTCATCCTGCGCAGGGCTGGGTTGCCTGTTTCTCTTCCATAGCGCAGCATGGCGGCAAAATCAAGGCCTTTGGAGCTGGCATGTGTAATAATATCGCCTGTAACGGCATGGTATAAAGGCTGTCCATCCCCGTCGCCCGTTATCCAGCGGCCGGTTGTATAATTTCCCAATTTATTCATACGGCATCTATATTGTTTGCTTTCGTTGGTATGCACCTGATGCGTATTGGCACCGGTTTGTATATCTAAATTAGTTTAAAAGAAAAACACGCTCGGATCCAATTTCACTGGCTGCGGGTATTGCAGGGCCAACATAAAAATGCCGCTTACTGGAGAAGCGGCATGGTAGTTTGAATGTTATATAAGTTAAGCGGCCTGCTTTTCGTCAATTGAAACGCACAGGAGTTTAAAAACGTCATTTTCAGTACCTTCCCCTTCCACCATCACTACTTTTCCAAACTGGTTGTAATAATCAGCTACTACGGATGTTTTACTGTTGTACTCAATCAGCCTGGCTCGTATAACATCTTCCTTGCTGTCATCACTGCGGCCGCTGGTTAGTCCCCTGTTCAGTAAACGCTTTATCAGCTCATCTTCACTCACTTTAAGCGCCAGCACCACGTTAATAGCAGCCCCGTATTGGCCCAGTAAGGCGTCAAGTGCTTCAGACTGGGCTTTGGTACGCGGAAACCCATCAAACAAAAACCCTTTGGCCTGAGGATTATTAGCAAGTGCAGAGCGAATCATACCAATAACCACCTCGTCCGGTACCAGCTGGCCCTGGTCCATTAACTTTTTCGCCTCCATGCCGAGGGCTGTCTGCCCCGCAATCTCGCTGCGCAAAAGGTCGCCGGTAGAAAGGTGCTTTAACCCGTATTTTGCCATCAGCTTCTCAGACTGGGTACCCTTTCCGCTACCTGGCGGACCAAATAAAATTAAATTGAACATATTTACTTGCTTACCTTTTGGAGAAGAACAAATATAAAGGAACAGCCTTAAAATTCCTTTAACAATTTTAGGCTGGTTTTTAGAAAATTTCTAATGTTTATACTTGTTAAAATGAGACGTCTGTCAGAGAACCGACAATCTGTGGCAACCATTAGGACGTAAATTTGTTGTATAATGAAGCACATGAAAAATATAACAGGAATGCTACTGATATTGCTTTTGCCTGCAGTTTTTGCACAATGCAGCTATTCACAGTCAGCAACCGTAAAAAAAACAAGTAATATGAGCGATGGTACAGACAAAAAAAAGCCGGCCGTTTCTGCAACAGATACTGCTTTTGTAAATAAGAGTAATGAAGAATGGAGAAAAATATTGCCGGCGGCTGTGTACAATGTAGCCAGGCAAAAGGGTACAGAACGGCCCTGGACAAGTCCTTTTGAAAGTTCAAAAGAAATTGGCACTTACTACTGTGCAGTTTGCGGAAACCCGTTGTTTAAAAGTGATACCAAGTTTGAAAGCGGCTGTGGATGGCCTAGTTTTTATGAGCCGGTTAGTAAAAGCAGTATTATTTACAGCGTAGATAATACCCTTGGTATGAAAAGAACCGAAGTAGAGTGTGGCAAGTGTAAATCTCACCTGGGGCATGTATTTGAAGATGGTCCGCCGCCAACCGGACTGCGCTACTGTATTAACGGCGTAGTGCTTGATTTTGAAAAGGCAAAGGACGCGGAGAAAAAATTTAATGACACTAAGAAAGGGGAATAAATAGGAATAAGAAAACCGCAGATTCGCCGATTATGTATGTCATATAATCTGCCAGTCTGCGGCTTAACAATATGAAGCAATCTTTCTTTATGATTTCTTCATATCTATATTCAATGTAATTTCAACGTCTTTGCCAACTACCACACCGCCTGCTTCTGTAGCAGCATTCCATTTCAGGTTATAATCAAAACGGTTAACAGTAGTCTTTGCTTTAAAGCCCACATGCGTGCCGCCCATGGCAGTCACCGTACCACCATATGTAACGTCAAAAACAACGGGCTTGGTTATATCGCGGATAGTAAGATCACCAGCAAGCGTATATTTATTGTTACCCAGCAACTTGAAAGATTTGCTTACAAATTTTATCTGGGGGAATTTTTCAGCGTTAAAAAAATCATCCGATTTTAAATGTTTGTCCCTGTTTTCGTTGTCGGTATTGATGGAGCTAACATCCGCTGTAAAGCTGATGACAGCATCCGTAAAATCAGGTTTGGAGGCCTTCATGCTACCATCAAAAGATTTAAAACTTCCGTCTACATCAGACACTACCAGGTGGGCTACTGAAAACCGCACGTTGGTATGGGCTTTATCCAGTACCCATACAGCAGGCGTTTGCGCAGGGGTAACAGCGGTTGTATTTTTTACAACTGGCTGACCATCAGAATTTAGTACGGTAAATGCAGATCCAAATATAAGCGCAATGGCTGCAGCCGAAAACAATGCTATCTTTTTCATATTTTGTTTTTAATGTTTAAACTTTGATAAAGGTATACCTTTTTTTGCTATTCCATGTTTTTTTGTGAAATGCCTGGTTAAAAGGCGGCCTATATAAAATAAAAGCTTTCCGCACTGCCCCGGGAGCTGCCGGTATACCAGTACTTTTGTAATAACCTTTGTAACATATGGATACTTTACAGCTATCGCAACTTTCCGCCACATTGATTGGCTCGGAAATAGTAAAACTCGGTGGAGAAATAAGGGAAAAAATACGCCAGGGAGAGAACATTTACAATTTTACGGTGGGCGATTTTGACCCTGCCATATTTCCTATTCCAAAAGAACTGGAAAATGCCATTGTAGATGCCTACCGGAAGCACTTTACCAATTACCCCGCAGCGGAAGGCAATCCCGATCTCCGGGAGGCTATCAGCCTATTTATAAAAGACAGGCAGCAACTGGATTACAAACCGGCCGAGATATTAGTGGCGGGTGGTGGACGTCCTCTAATATATGCGCTGTTCCGTGCTGTTTGTGACGCCGGCGACAAAGTTATCTACGCCGTGCCATCCTGGAATAATAACCATTATACCAATTTTGTGGGTGCACAGCATATAGTAGTGGAGGCCGGCATAGAAAACAATTTTATGCCATCTGTTGACCAGTTGCGTCCGCATATTGAAGGTGCCACCTTGCTGGCGTTATGTTCTCCGCAAAATCCTACCGGTACCACTTTTACCAAAGACGACCTGCAGGCTATTTGTGCTATGGTAGTTGCAGAAAATGAACGTCGCGGAGAAAATGAAAAGAAACTGTATGTGATGTATGACCAGATGTATTCATTACTCACTTACGGAAAGATTGTTCATTACAACCCGGTAACATTAAATCCGGCTATGCGGCCTTATACCATTTTTATTGACGCCATCAGCAAAGTATTTGCAGCCACTGGCGTACGGGTGGGCTGGTCATTAGGACCGGGAGCTATTATTGACAAGATGAAATCATTTATGACCCATCTGGGTTCCTGGGCGCCCATGGCCGAGCAAAAGGCCGTAGCTGTTTACCTGCCGCAAAAAGCAAATATTGACAATTACCTTACCCAATTTAAAGCGGCGCTGGAAACACGCCTGGAGGGCCTCTACAATGGCTTACAGCAACTTAAACGTGAAGGTTATGCAGTAGACGCCATAGCGCCCCAGGGAGCCATTTATCTAACTGTACAATTTAATTTTACCGGCAAAAAAACGGCAGATGGAAAAATGCTTAACAAACAAACTGACACCACTGCTTATCTTCTGAATGAAGCTAAACTGGCGGTAGTACCTTTTTATGCTTTCGGCGCCAGCGCAGATTCAAACTGGTACAGGCTGAGTGTGGGTACGTGTAAAGAGGAAGAAATAAATATGGTAATTAATCAACTGCGGGATGCGATGAAAAAATTATTCTGATAGCCTACAAAACAAAAGCCCCGTTAAAAACGGGGCTTTATAAATATTTTTAGGGAAGCAATACGATCAAATGAATCTGAATGATATTATCTACTAATTCTTATTACAAACAAACTGAAATGGCTTCAGTTCCTGCTGGTGGATGACCTGCACAATCTTTTTCCGGTTATCTACTATTTTGTGTTTAGTAATGTCAAACACTTCGTGCGCGATACAAAAACTGTCGACTGTTTCAAGCTGAAATAACAACGAGTTCAGTTTTTCGAGTTCTAACTCAATCTGATACTGGTTCATTGTTTCATCTTTCACCAGGACAAGCAAATCCCTGTTAGTAGCCTTCATGTCTTATTAGATTTTAATATCCAACATAACCTTTGTGAATTCCGCAACCACAACTTTTGCCAGATACCCGACGTTCACTATTACAACTTACGGCAAGTATCGCAAAAATCAATAATAAGAATAATAAACTATTTGTTTTATTTTTCATGGTTTGGAATTTCTAAATTAAACTATTTTAATAACAAAATAGTATTTCTGACACCGGTAAATAAAAATATTAACAATACGAACAATCGCACCTATACGGTGCTGGTAGCCCCGCTGGACTGGGGTCTTGGCCATGCCAGCCGCTGCATTCCCCTGATCGAAAAATTCTTATTTGCTGGTTTTAAAGTAATTATAGCGGCAGAGGGGGATCAGAAAATACTATTGCAATCCGTCTTTCCGGAACTTGAAACCGTTCAATTAAACGGCTATAACCTAAAATATGGTTCCACAAAACTCTTGACAATCTTAAAAATAATTTTTCAGGTTCCACGGATATTGATAGCAATCAACGAGGAAAGAAAATGGTTAGGCCGCTATATTAGAAGTAAACACTTAGATATTATTGTTTCGGACAACCGCTTTGGATTGCACAACAACCAGGTTCTTTCTGTTTTTATTACGCACCAGCTACGGATCAAAACTTCTTTAGGTCGTCTTACAGATAGCTTTATACAAAAGATGAACTACCATTTCATTAACCAGTTTGATTACTGTGTGGTGCCTGATGCAGCAGGAGGCAACAACCTCGCCGGTGCATTGTCGCATCCGGCAAGAAAGCCGGCCACGAAACTGCTGTATACGGGTGTGCTGACGGCAATAGCCAAAGAGGATCTACCGGTTACGAACAAGCTATTAATTTTGCTTTCAGGACCAGAGCCACAGCGAACTATCCTGGAAGATATTCTCCTGCAACAATTAGCGCACATTACTTTCCCGGCTGTTTTAATCAGGGGGTTGCCTTCGGCCGGCAGAAAACTTTCACCGCGGGACAATCTTACAGTGTATGATTATTTATCCGGCCGGCAATTGCAGCAAGTAATTAATGCTGCTGAAATAATTATCAGCAGATCCGGTTACAGCACCATTATGGATTTACTCCCTTTGGGTAAAAAATGCATTTTTATTCCTACCCCCGGGCAGGCAGAGCAGGAATACCTGGCTGCCTGGCTGAAAGATAAAAACTATGCTTGCAGCGGATTGCAGCATAACTTTTCTTTACCGCTGCTGATAGAAGAAGCTTCGGAATTACAATCCCCGGATCTTTCATTCCTTAAAAGCCCGGACAGAATAAATGATGCTATCAGCACATTTATAACGAGGCTGAATGCAAAACAAATATCACCTGACTAACTATGTAATTTGGGATAATCATACAATAACAGTTCTTTGGTGGCGGCTGCAAAATTTTTCCAGCTGTCAATGTCCGCCTTAACAGCAAATATGCCGCAGGTAGGTACATTGTCTGTTTTAACAGCGGCTGTAAGCGTATTCACAAAATCAGTAATGCCGGGGTTGTGGGAGAATACAGCCACTGTATTAAACCTGTTATCGATACCACTGATTAATTGTTCAAAAAAATAGGCGGGTGCCAGGTATAATTCCTGTTCAGTGATAAGCTGATCGTGCTTCATCTTATAGGTGGCAAGAAATATTTCTGCGGTAGTTTTTGCCCTTAATGCAGGGCTTGTTATGAGGGCATCAATCGTATCAATACGTGAAGATAAACGTACAGCCATTTCATTCGCATCTTTCAATCCGCGTTTATTTAATGAGCGGTCAAAATCGCGGGTGCCGGCGTCTTCCCAGCTACTTTTGGCGTGACGAATAAGTAAAAGAGTTTTCATATGTGAAAGTATAAAAGATTATTCTTCTTCACATTTGAAACGCTGAGAGTATTTTTGTTGAAATTAAAACAGGCCTGTTTTATAGTGGTTTCGCAACAGGAAAATTAGTTTAAAAACGGTTAATACAAATTTACAGAATACTTTCCCAAATCGGGAAGATTTGCACCAAAATTTTAATAACCCCGTACATTTTTCTTTTCTACATAATTAATAAACGCCTTGTTAACTACGCGGTTACCCCCCGGTGTTGGATAATTGCCGGTAAAATACCAGTCTCCTGTGTTGGTAGGGCATGCATTGTGCAGCGACTCTATGGTCTGGTAGATAACCTGTACGGGTATTGTTAATCCTTCTGGCGTAATGAGCTCAGCAATCTTATTGGAGATCTCTTCCGTGGTAAATGGCTTATACACCTGCCGCACTACGTTCTCTGTATGCAGCTGGCCGGTCCTGGACAGCTCCTGGCAGCGTTCATATAACTCCTGCAGCAAATCCTCCTTATCATGCTCCTTCAATAATTCCATGGCCGCGCGGAAAGCGATAAAATCGCCCAGCTTGCTCATGTCTATACCATAGCAGTCCGGGTAACGTATCTGTGGTGCAGAAGAAACAATAATTATTTTTTTGGGGCCTAGCCTTGACAACATTCTTACAATGCTTTCTTTAAGCGTGGTACCCCTTACAATTGAATCATCAATTATTACCAGTGTATCTTCATCTTTGCGCAGTGTGCCATAGGTAATATCGTATACGTGCTGCACCATCTCATTACGGTTGGCATCTTCCGTTATAAACGTTCGCATTTTTACATCCTTAATGGCAATCTTCTCTATCCGGATGCGCCGGTTGATCATCTCCTTCAGTTTCTCGTCATCATAGTTTTTGCCCCATGATAAGATGCGCTCCACTTTAACCTTGTTCATATAATCTTCCATGCCTTTCTGCAAACCATAAAAAGCTACTTCTGCAGTATTTGGTATGAAAGAAAAAATTGTATTCTTTAAATCGTGGTTGATGGCATTTAATACAGCATCACTTAGGTTATGACCCAGCGCGGTGCGTTCGCGGTAAATTTTTTCATCGTTCCCGCGTGAGAAATAGATGCGTTCAAAACTGCAGGCCCTTCTTTCTTTGGGGGCCAGTATCTGCTCAATACTGTAATGGCCATTGGCGCGTATAATAAGCGCATGGCCAGGCATTAATTCCTGCACTTCATTTTCGCCCACATTAAAAGTAGTACGAATGGCCGCTCTTTCAGATGCCGCCACAATAAGATCTTCGCTGATATAATAGTAAGAAGGCCTGATACCATGTTCATCCCGCATTACAAATGCATCTCCATTACCAATCAATCCGCCAATATGATACCCGCCGTCAAAAAGTCTTGCGGCTTTTTTTAGTACGTTTATTATATCCAGGTGACCCGGATCCTGTTCGTCTTCTTTCACCATAAAATGATGCACAACCTCCATCATGGCTGCCAAATCACTCTGGCGCTGAAATTCACCCGGATCAATATTAATCAGCGAAAAAAGCTCCTCTGTGTTTACTAAATTAAAATTCCCGGCCAGGGCCAGGTTACGTACGGGAATCGTATTTCTTTTTATGAATGGATGACAAAAATCGGCGTTGTTTTTACCCTGGGTGCCATAGCGCAGGTGACCAAGTAAAAGCTCCCCCAAAAAGCGGACATGCCCTTTCAGGAGTCCGGGGTGTTTTTTAATATCGGGCTGATACTTTTCCAAATCGGCTATTTCTTCCGATACCTGCCTGAACAAATCTGCTATGGGCTGCGGCGCCACGCTGCGCAGACGGTGCAAAAAAGGATAGCCGGGCTCTACATTCAGCTTTACCGAAGCAATACCGGCGCCATCCTGTCCACGGTTGTGTTGTTTTTCCATCAACAGGTATAACTTGTTAAGACCGTACAAAACTGATCCATATTTTTGCTGATAATATGGTAGGGGCTTACGCAAACGAATGAGGGCCAACCCGCATTCGTGTTTAATAGCATCACTCATGGTAGGAAATAAGGCGCAAAAGTAAGCCGACTTTATGAGATAAAAAACCTTTATATAGTCTTACCGGCGTTTTTTGTGACAGTCTCAATAGTAACCGGCAGTATGCCTGTATAATAAGCCCTCATATACAGGCATATAGATAACAGTCCCGTAAAAATTTACGATTGTTAAAAAACGAATCTGCGCCGGACAAATACCGTTATTGCAGCCTTGCTATCAAACGTATCCGGCAGAACTATTGATAAAATTTACCAGCGAAGCTGAGTTTTTAAGTTTCAACTTTTTAAGAATATTATGCCTGTGTACTTCTACCGTTTTTAGCGAAATGTCAAGCTGGGTAGCAATTTCCTTTGAGGAATGACCTTCCCGGATATGGTGTATAATCTGCATTTCCCGCTCGGTAAGTGAATTGATGCTGGGCACATCCTGGTTGTCATCCAGCAGCTGATCAGAAATGATGGTTTTGATCTCATCACACACGTATTTATTACCCCTGAAAACCTCGGTAATGGCGTTGAACATTTCTTCTTTTGAAGAGTTTTTGGTGACGTACCCCCGGGCGCCCACCTGCAGCATTTTTTTTGCATAAGCCGGCTGCGAATGCATGGACACGCCAATTACTTTTGAATCCGGAGAAAGCTTACGAATCTTTTCAGTGGCTTCAAAACCATTAAATGGTGCCATATTGATATCCATTAATACAATATCGGGCTTCAGTTCCTTTGCAAATTCCACCGCCTGCTCAGCGTCTCCGCATTCTGCCACTACTTCAAAACGTTCATCACTGTTAAGAATATACGTCCATGTTTCACGGATAAGCTTATGATCGTCTGCAATTAAAATAGTAATCTTTTCCATACTCCGTAATTTAAATGTTATGAATTGGTACCTGTATAAAAAGTTTGCAGCCCTTTCCCGGCGCGGTGGTAATAATGACCTCGCCGTTAAAAAGATGCGCCCTGCTCTCAATGTTTGTTAGACCTACCCCTTTTTTAAATTTAACCTTTTCCAGTTCGAAGCCTTTGCCATCATCAATAATGGAAAGGTTAATCAATTTACCTTTGAACCTTAAGCTGATTGTAATATGACTGGCCGCCGCATGCTTTAATACATTGCTTACCTGTTCCTGTATAATACGGAAAAGCATCAGCTTTTGTTTGTCGTCTATGGTATTATCAAAATCGCCGGCGTGATTAAACTGTACCTGTAAAACAGTTGTCATGCGCAATGATTCTACCAGGTCATTTATAGATTCAATTAAACCAAGGTCTTTTACACTGGGTGGCACCAGTGCTTTGGAAATATGCCTTATTTCATTGATGGCTGTAAAAATGCTGTCTGCACTTTTTTTAATCAACGCATCTTTCTGCCTGGTATCTGTTTTTGCCAGCTCCAGGTAAAGTTTTGCAGTAGAAAGAATCTGGTTTACATTATCATGCAGCTCTTTACCTATTTCTGCTCTTTCTTTTTCCTGGGCATCTACCACGGCCTGCGCAATACTTTTTTGCTTGTTGATTTCCTGCGTGAGCAGCTGCCCTTCTAATTTTTTGCGGTCTGTAATATCCTGCATGGCGCCAACAAATCGTATTGCGTGGCCATCTTTATCCCAGATAATGAATGCCCTGTCTGCAACCAACACATAAGTATTATCAGCTTTTCTAAACCGGTATTCTGAATACAGCACGCCTCTTTCCTTGTTTTTGATAGCGTTTTCGTACAGTTTTTTGATTTTCTCTTTATCTTCCGGATAGAGATTACTTTCCCAAAAACCATGTTTACCCAAATGGTTGCCGGGTGTGTAACCAAAAATTGAATAGAAACTTTCTCCCCAATAAAGTCTTTTGCTTTTTATGTCATAGTCCCATATTGCATCATTGGTGGCTTTCGTTGCCAGCATGTAGCGTTCGTTACTGATATTTATTTTCTGTTCTGCCTGTTTGTTTTCTATGATAACCCCCATTAAGGTGGCCACGCGTTTAAACAATTCCTGCTGTTCTTCTGAAGGCGATATTTTTTCGCGGTAATACCCGGCAAAAGAACCCAGCACTTTATTGGAAGAAGTTACAATGGGAAAAGACCAGCATGCGGCCAGTTTGTACCGTGCAGCAATATGTTTGTACTGCCGCCATAACGGATCTTCAGTAATATCAGATACAATTACTGTTTTTCGTAAAAAGATAGCTGTTCCGCAAGAGCCGGCTTCTGGCCCAACCTGCAGCCCGTTAATTTTTTTAATAAACCCGGCTGCCAGGGAGGGCGACGATAAATGCTTTATCGATTTACCATCCTCATCCAGCAACAATACAGAACATATTAAACCGGGATTGAATTTTTCCATGCCGGAAAGAAAATAATCAACCGTATTTTTTAAAGAAGCATCTGCATTAATATTTAACTCCAGCACCTCTTTTTCCAGCGAAAGCAGCATTTGCTGTTTTTTGCGGGGAGTGATATCTTTAAAATAAATAAATAAACCCTGCTGGCTTGGATAGGCGCTGATGTCAAAATATACTTTCAGTTTTGGAATATACATTTCAAAAGAAAAAGCCTTTTTGGCGGTAATAGCTTTCTGGTAGCGGTTAAGGTTTTTTATTTTTTTTAATTCTGGAAATGCTTTCCATAAATTTTTACCCAATACTTCTACATCTTTCACACCAGTCAGCTGTTCTGCAATGGGGTTCCACCACAAAATATTATACTTGTGATCCAGGGCTATAAAGCCATCCGTAATACTGTTTAAAATACTGGTAATATGCCCGGAATATGCCTGCAGCTGCTGTTCTGATTGTTTGCGTTCAGAAATATCATGCAGGCTTATGATGATACCATTTATTACACTGTCTGTAAATTTATTAATTCCCTTTGCCTCTACCCAGCTCCAGCTACCTTTCTTATTCCGGAGGCGTATATCGCTGATGATATTTGATCCGGGGTTATCGAGCAGCTCGTCAAATAATTTATTGGTGCGCTGCAGATCATCGGGGTGGATAAAATCAAAGGCAATACGCCCGGCCAGTTCTTCTTCCGTATAGCCCAGTACGGCCGTTACGGACGGTGTAACATATTTAATCAACGCAGCTTTGTCAAGCACAAATACCACATCCATTAAATTCTGCAAAATAGCTTTGAACTTCAGTTCATTTCTGCGGACAGCCTCTTCCGCTTTAATTTTTTCCGTTATATCGCGGTTAACTAAAATATAACCCGTTATATTATTATCCGGATCACGCAGTGCCGATACCATGCACAACAGATAAGTAATTTCATCACTTCCTTTTTTATGCAATACTTCACCCTGCCAGTGCCCCTTTTCTTTCAGTTGCAAAAGAGCATCCGGGGTGCTGGTGCCTAAAAAATCCTGCGATAACAAATCGCGGATATTTTTTGTTACAGCATCTTTTGCAGTTATTCCATAGACGTCTTCGGCCTTTTTATTCCAGGTTACTACGTTAAAATTTACCCCGGTAGAAATAATTACATCAGAAGCATTTTCAATAAGCCTTGCCTGGAAGCTTATTTTTTCTTCCGCCATTTTGTAATCATGTATATCCACCAGTGAACCAATATAGCCAAGAAAAGTGCCGTCGTCCAGGAACCGGGGTATTGATTTATCAAGCACCCAGCGGTATTCGCCGGTACGGTATTTTAACCGGTAGATAAGGGAAACAGGTTTCTTTTCCTGGAACCCTTTTTTATACTCCCCGATACCTATATGAATATCGCCCGGATGTATTACTTTATCCCAGCCGTCACCCCAGGCTGCTGCTGCATCAATGCCGGTAAAATCCGTCCAGTATTTATTTACATACGTTGTTTTATCATTTTCATCGCTCACCCAAATCATTACCGGCGCATTGTCTGCCATGTTCCGGAACCGCTCTTCGCTTTCCTGTAATATTTTTTGTATCTGTTCCTTTTGGGTTACATCGTTTACAATGACCAGCCTCGCATCTTTACCTGAATAATGAAAATTATACGATTGTACCTCTACATACATTAAAGCACCATTTTTCTTCTGGTGTACCCATATCGTTTTATCTTTTACTTTTTCAGTGCTGAGCGTATGAAGGTGCTGCAGGAATTTCTCCCATTCACTTTCGGGCCGGATGTCTTTAATGGTCATATCCAAAAAAGCATTTTTTGAATAGCCATAGTGAGCAATGGCCGACCGGTTTACATCCAGGAAATGCATGGTTGATCTGTCATAGATCCACATAGGCTGCGGACTATCATCAAAAAGCCATTTATAGATTTCCTGCGCAGAAGGCGTTTGTATATTTTTTTGCCGCTGGTTGCGCTCAACACCGGTCCACTGCAAGACGGCCTCCTGCTGATCTTTTACATGCAGTTGTGTAACGGTCCATTTTAAGCGCAGTTTGTCTTTACCGGCTATGTGGAAAGTGGACTTGCACTCAAAAGAATCATTATTATTACAGAGGGAAGATAAACCGCAGCCTGGTATGTTTAGATCTCCGTGCGGGAAAAACGAAGTAAAGGGCTGGCTGAATAATTTTTCGCGCGGCATGTCCATAGCACGGAAAAAAAGATCATTTACAGATAAAGTATTGCCTTGTAAATCTGTAATCACTGTAAATACCCGTGACAGGGATTGATTAATTTCAGGTGCAGCCACTTCCGCTATAATACTTCTCATAATTACCTGGTTAAAAACGGGCGAGCGAAATCGAAATTATAGATAAAAGGAGATCATAAAATATGTTTGTATTGTTAAACAGACTATACCTCTATACACTTACTATAACTTTATAATAAATGTAAACAAAAAAGCACTGATAAATCAGTGCTATTGGTATATTTAAACTTAGGTAAGTGTTAACCCTTATCTTAATGCGCTGGAGGCATTGTGTATCCATTTCTGTAATTGTGTACAGCCCTTATAATCATCATCTATCATGATATAATAGGTGGCGATTTTACTATTAAACCATTTTTCAATCGCGTCACCTTTTTTCTCTTCTACTGCCCGCTGGGCGATACGGTTGTAGTCGTCTTTCATGTTTTCGCGGTGAGGTTCTGAGCGCGATTTTAAATACACAATACGAACGCTTTTTTTGCCCCGCTCATCCGTAAAAGTAACGGGTTGCGAATATTCGCCCACTTTCAATTTAGGCAGCAGTTTTACCATGTCTTTATCCAGCATATCAATGGTTAAGAAAGTTCCGTTGGCGCCCTGCAGGTTACCGCCGGTATATTTGGAACTTTCATCTTCGCTGTACCTGTTCACAGCTTCACCAAAACTGGTGGTACCGGCAATCAGTTTTGCCCTTATGGAATCCAGTTTACTTTCTGCAATTTTTATTTCATCATCTGTGATAGAAGGAATTTTCAGAATATGCCGTACGGTAGCATCATCACCGGCACGGCTAACCATCTGTATGATATGGTATCCAAATTTAGATTTTATGACGGGTGATACCTGCCCTTCCTTTAACCGGAAAGCTGCCTGCACAAAAACGGGATCCATCACTTTTTCCGTACGGTTAATATTGTACATGCCCCCGGTATTTTTGCTGCCCGGATCTTCCGTGTAAAGACTGGCCAGTGTTTCAAACTTCCTGGTGCCCGCTTCTACCTGTTTTTTAAAATCGGTTAATTCGTCAATAGCGTTTTTATCAATATCGCGGCTTGCTTTGGGGTACACCATGATTTGCCCTATTTCCACTTCACTTTCAAGGAAAGCTAAGCTGTCTTTCGGTATCTTATCAAAATAAGCTTTTACTTCATTGGGTGTTATTTTTATACCTTCTACAATTTTTGCCCGCATCAGCTCAGCCTGCTTTCTTTCTTTAAAAGAAACCCGGAAATCTTCTTTTATCTGGTAAACCGTTCTGCCTGCAATCTGCTCCAGCGCCTCTTTTGACCCGTATGCCTGCACAAATCCACGTACCTGGTTATCCAGCAATGATTCCAGTTCTTCCTCACTTACCTGCAGGGAATCTTTCTCCGCCTGCAATACGAGCGCTTTAAGGGTAAGCGCCTGCTCCATTACAATGCATTCTGCATTTTCAGGTACCGCTTCATTGCGCCGCTGGCGATCCAGAATTTCGTTCAGCACTTCAGATTTAAGAATGATTTTATCGCCTACTATAGCGATGACTTTATCTGCTACCACTTTTTGCGGCTGTGCAAAAGCGGCCACTGTGGCCAATGAAAAAAGGAATAAAAAAATGATTTGCTTCATAAATAGCTTTTTGCAAAAATTGCTGATGGGTATGCCGGGCCTGTATAATGATTTTTTGTTGCGGCCACTGTCCCCAAAAATATTCGGTCTTAAGGGAAAGACGCTTGTGGCAGCCGCTTTTAACAAAAGTTTGTCCTGAAACAGTTCATGGCCCATAGTTCTCCATTGCCCTGGCAAAGAACTATGAACCATGAATTATCAACTAAAAATTATAAGGTTCTCTTTACTTCTTCTTCTTCAAATGCCTCAACAATATCACCTACTTTAAGGTCATTAAAGTTCTTTATGGTTAAGCCGCACTCCATGCCGGATGTTACATCTTTTACGTCATCTTTAAACCTTTTCAGGCTGGCAAGTTCTGCACTGGCGCCTTCACCCTTTGGATATTCTACAATACCATCGCGTATGATGCGTATGCGGGCGTTGCGGGCAATTTTTCCGTCCATAACAAAGCAACCGGCAACGGTAGCCTTGTCAAATTTATATACTTCCCGCACTTCCACATTGGCAAGAATCTTCTCCTGTATCTTAGGCTCAAGCATACCTTCCATGGCGCTCTTGATTTCTTCAATAGCGTTGTAAATAATGGAGTAGGTTTTAATTTCCACCCCTTCATTATCTGCCAGCCTGCCTGCCTGCAGTGATGGGCGGCAGTTAAAGCCTACAATTACCGCATCCGAAGCTGCTGCCAGCAATACGTCATTCTCAGTAATGGCGCCTACACCTTTCAACACCACGTTAATAGCTACTTCGTCTGTAGACAATTTCTGCAATGAATCGCTCAGGGCTTCTACAGATCCATCCACGTCTCCTTTTATAATAAGGTTCAATTGTTTGAAGTTGCCAAGTGCCAGACGGCGGCCAATCTCATCCAGTGTAATGTGCTTCTTAGTACGTATACCCTGTTCACGCAGAATCTGCGCTCTTTTGTTAGCTATTTCTTTCGCTTCTGCTTCATCCTGGTAAACCTTGAACTTCTCACCGGCCTGTGGCGCACCATTTAATCCTAGAATCTGAACCGGTGTTGATGGCGGTGCTGTATCCAAACGTTGGTTACGTTCGTTTGTCATGGCTTTGATACGGCCATAATACTGACCACAGACCATCAGGTCGCCCTGGCGCAGGGTGCCGTTTTGCACCATCAGGGTGGCCACATAACCCCGGCCTTTATCCAGCGATGCTTCAATAATGCTTCCGGAAGCTTCTTTATCCGGATTGGCTTTCAATTCAAGCAATTCCGCTTCCAGTAATATCTTTTCCAACAACAGATCAACATTCAAACCTTGTTTAGCACTTAATTCCTGGCTCTGGAATTTTCCACCCCATTCTTCTACAAGAATATTCATGCTGGCCAGCTGCTCATAAATCTTCTTGGGATTTGCCCCATCTCTGTCAATCTTATTCAGCGCAAATATCATGGGTACATTGGCAGCCTGTGCGTGACTGATGGCTTCTTTGGTTTGTGGCATCACGGCGTCATCAGCAGCTACCACAATAATGGCGATATCTGTAATCTTTGCACCACGTGCACGCATGGCGGTAAACGCTTCGTGACCAGGTGTGTCCAGGAATGCTATCTTTTTACCGTTAGGCAATGTTACTTCATATGCACCTATGTGCTGGGTAATACCACCTGCCTCACCAGCTACCACGTTAGCACTGCGGATATAATCCAGCAGGGATGTTTTACCATGGTCTACGTGACCCATGATGGTAACAATAGGGGCACGGGGCTTCTGCTCTGCCGGATCATCGTCTTCTTCCTCTTCTTCCATTTCAGCCTGTTTATCCATATCGATAAACTCCACATCAAATCCAAACTCACTGGCCACCAGTTCTATTACATCTGCCTCCAGGCGCTGGTTAATGGATACCATCAGACCAAGTCCCATACACTTGCCAATAACCTCTGCGTAGCTAACATCCATCAGGTTAGCCAATTCACTAACGCTAATGAACTCAGTAAGCTGCAGCTTGTTATCCTGCATATCCTCAGGGCTCTGGTCAGCACTTTCCTGGCGTTTCTCCCTGCGGTATTTGGCTTTAAGACTTTTACCACGGCCACCAGCACCTGCCAGTTTAGCCTGTGTCTCCCTTATTTTATCCTGGATTTCTTTCTTGTCAATTTCCTTTACCTCACGTCTTGCTGCCACACCACCTCTTGCCGGTGCGCTGCCCCTTCTAAAGCCGCCTGCTGCGCCACCAGTACCGCGGTTAGGCTGGCCGGGCGCTGCATTGGGGTCTCTTTTTACGATGCCCAGACCTGGTCTTCTTGGCGCCTGCGGGCCTTGCTGGCTTGGTTGCCCCTGCTGGCCCTGGCCCTGCTGACCCGGCTGATGCCGTGCAACAAAAGGTTCGCCTTTTTTATCAATGGGGATGCGTTTGCGTTTGCGCTTCTCTTCGTTGGGTTTTGGCCTGGTATCACTGTCTACCGGCAATTCTATTTTACCAAAGATCTTTGGTCCTTCTAATTTTTCAGCCCTGATATTTTCAATGACAGGCGCCTGTAAATCTTCTTCCTGCACAGCCGGCGTTTCTGCTTCTTCAATTTTATTTACTACCGGCTGCGGTACTTCAGTTACTGCCGGAGCTTGCGGCGCTTTTATAATTTCTTCTACAGGTGCTGGTATGGCCGCCGGTAATTCTTCGGCTACCACTGGCTCCTGTTCTTTAGTCTCTTCTTTTTTCCTGGTTCCCTTTTTAGGGCGGGTAGAGGAATCAATGGTTGACAGATCAATTTTATCAAACACTTTTGGCCCTTCAATTTCAGGAATTTCTACTTTAGAAATTTCCGGCGCCTTCTCTTCCACTACAGGTGTTTCTTTGGGCTCCTCACGGGGGGCCTTTGGTGGCACCACTTCAGCTACTACTACTGCTACCGGTGCTGGTTCCGGTGGTTTCACTTCTTCAACAGGCGCTTTTTTAGCAACAAACGACTCCCTTTTAAACAGAATTTCTTCTTCGTCTTTTTTCTTACGGGTATCTGTATTGCCGCCCTTTGGCAGGTCAATCTGATCACTTTTGATCTTTGCCACTTTATCGCCCGCAAATTCCAGCTGCAGGGAACGGTACATGTCTTCCGTAAGCTTTGAAGTTGGCTTCAAATCATCTTTACTAAAGCCTTTGCCAGAAAGAAATTCGACAAGTGTATCCTTACCGATATTAAACTCTTTGGCAGCAGCCATTAACCGTGGTGTTGTAATTTCTGACATTCAGTATTTTAAAATAATAATTATGGTTACCCGTTTTTATTTATAGTGCCTTTCGGGAAATAAGTGTAAAAATATTTCCCAAAAACTATCCCGGTAAAAACTTTATTCTATGGTATTACTCTTTTTTAAATTCGTTTTCCAGTACTTTTCTTACATCATCAATCGTTTCCCTTTCCAGGTCTGTTCTTCTTTCAAGTTCTTCTGCAGTTAATTCCAGTACGCTGCGTGCCGTATCACAACCAATGCGTTTCAGTTCATCTATGATCCATGTTTCAATTTCATCACTGAATTCTTCCAGGTCAATATCGAACTCTTCCACTTCACCTTCATTATCACGGAAGACGTCAATGCTGTACCCTGTCAATTCCTGCGCCAATTTAATATTTACTCCTTTTCTGCCAATTGCCAGAGAAACCTGGTCAGGTTTCAGGTATACATCTGCCTGCAGGGTTTCACCATTCAGATTCATCGTAGTAATTTTTGCAGGAGTAAGCGAACGCTGTATCAGCAATTGTGTATTGGCCGTCCAGTTAATCACATCAATATTTTCATTCTTTAACTCGCGTACAATACCATGAATCCTGCTTCCTTTCATACCTACGCAGGCGCCCACGGGGTCTATCCTGTCATCAAAAGATTCTACTGCTACTTTAGCTCTTTCACCGGGGTCGCGGACTATTTTCTTAATTACAATAAGGCCATCAAATATCTCAGGCACCTCAATTTCAAGCAACTTAGCTAAAAATTCCGGGCTTGTTCTTGATAATATAATTACCGGACTATTATTTTTTAAGTCAACCCTTCTTACAACTGCACGGATGCTTTCTCCTTTCTTAAAATAATCCTGTGGGATTTGTTCACTTTTCGGCAGAATCAGTTCATTGCCATCCTCATCCAGCAAAAGGATTTCTTTTTTCCACACCTGGTATACTTCTGCGCTGATGATATCACCAATACGGTCGTGGTATTTTTTTACCAGCACATTTTTCTTCAGATCGCCAATACGGCTGGCTAGTGTTTGTTTGGCAGCCAGGATGGCCCTGCGGCCAAAATCCATGATGTCAACACCTTCATATAACTCTTCGCCCACTTCAAAGTCAGGTTCAATTTTAGCAGCATCCTTGTAGGCAATTTCTGCCAGGGGATCCATTACTTCACCGTCATTAACAATCATACGGCGGCGCATAATTTCCAAATCGCCTTTCTCTGCGTTTACAATTACATCAAAGTTATCATCAGCGCCGTATTTTTTGCGTAATAAGGTTTTAAATACGTCTTCTACCACCTTCATCATGGTAGGGCGGTCTATATTCTCCGCATCTTTGAACTCCTGGAATGCTTCAATTAAGTTAATGCTTGCCATACTCCTGAATTTAGAAAGCTTGAATCAACCGGAAACAGCAACAGGTTCTTTATAATACCCTGCCTCTCTTCCAAGTAACCCATGGCTAAAATTTAATTTGAATTTTTGTTGATTTAATATTTAAAAATGGAATAATATGCTGAACCACTTCTTTTTTCTTGTTTTTGCCAATTGTTTCTGCCAACTCAACCTCATTTTCATTCACTGCTACAAGAACACCTTCTATTATTTTACCATCCTGTTGCAATACTTCCACACTGCGGTTGATATTTTTTACATACTGCCGGTGCAGCTTAAGCGGCTCATCCAGGCCCGGCGAAGAAACCTCCAGCGAAAAATCACCTTCGGGGTACATAGCAGCTTCTTCCAGTTGCTTATATAAACGCCTGTTAAAAGAGACGCACTTTTCAATGGAAATCCCCCCATCCGCATCCAGGGCTACCCTTATATTATTGATGGGTTTAATACGTACTTCCACCAAAAAACATTCGGGACTGCTTTCCAGCAATTCCTGCATCATGCTGCTTATAACCTGTATTTGTGTTTCGCTTGCCATTACTGTAAAGAAGAAGGGAACGTTTCCGTTCCCTTCTCTGATTCTTTGTCCGGTACAAATGTAATGTAATAAACGTATTCAAACCAAATCTTGCCCCGGCAAGGCGTCTGGTACTTAATTCAGTAAAGTAATTTCCTGCATAGGCAGCCTTTCAGGCCTGGAAGTTACACTGGTTACAGGGAAGAATGTGCGTAATCAGCTGCGGCCCCGGGCGAAGGGCGCCGGGCAGGGAATATGGTAGCTGACTCAGCCTACAAACGGTGCCGGCTCATTCAAATTCCTGTAAAACAAGCCGTTTATCAAAAAACAGCCTCCTTCAATAAACATTAACAGCCTGCACATGTAGTATAATTGTAAATTTACGGCTACTATGACACTACTACGTTTTATACTTTACGCACTGGGTATATACATGGTCTATAAAGTTATTTTTGACCTTATCATACCCGTTTCAAGGGCTACTAAAAAGGTTCGCCAACAGTTTGGCGACATGCAGCAGCATATGCAGGATCAAATGAATGCCACACAGAACGGATATCCCAATCATACCCCATCACAACCTCCGCCTCCTGAACAGAAAAAGACCCGCACAGGGGATTATATAGATTTTGAAGAAGTAAAGTCGTGAGGCGTGAATAGGCCCTTGCGTCTGAGTCACGGATGCAGAAGCAGTAAGATACCAATTGATGTAAGACCTCCTACAGGCTCAATCTAACAAACAAGTTCCTGAAACAGCGGAAGCGCCGTTATCTGCATGGGGGGTTTCAGATGCAGGGTTTGGATGCCGGTTTCTTCTGCGCCACTGAAATTGGATGCTGTATCATCAATAAATAATGTTTCTGCGGGGTTTAATTTATTCTGATCCAGCACAAGCTGGTAAATAGCTGCATGGGGCTTCCTCAGTTGCACCTTGTGCGAATAATAAGTTTTCTCAAAAATATCTTCCAGCGTTTTACCGGTTTGCGCATGCAGGGATTGTTGAAATGCATCGTGGTGCAGTGAATTGGTATTGCTCAGCAAAAAAATGCGGTAACGCATTTTTAATTTTTCCAGCAACGCTAGACGTGCTGACGGAAAATCAAGCAACAGTGCATTCCAGGAATTAATAATTTGCTGTTCAGTAATTGGCCGGCCGGCAATTTGCTGAATGCCTTTTACAAATGCTGCATCATCTATCTTACCAGTTTCATAATCTTCAAAAAAAGGCGTAATATGAAACTGCGTCATGTACTGCTTAAAATCAGTAAAACCAAGATCGGCAAAAGCATTTTCGGTTTTTTTAAAGTCGATGTTCATAATAACACCGCCGAGATCGAAGATGATGTTTTTGATGGATGGCATGGAACAAATATACGTGAATCGTCAGTCGTAAGACGTCAGAAATGAGCCGCAAATCACTTGCCCTGACTGGGAATGCTAACGTATTCACGATTGATGCTTCACGCCTCACTTTTTAGTTCACTATCCGCATATTCCGCATGCCCCGCTGAAACTGGCGAGGTATGGGCATACCGTTACTTTGCTGGCTGCCTTTCCTGATATTGTAGGTAAAGCTCAGCATCAAATAACGGTTGATTACATTAGTACGCGTATCCTGTATGTAATTATCACCGGTACTGCGGGTAAGGCTCTTGTTTTGGTTAAGTATATCGTATACCCCCAGTTTAATTTCACCATCTTTCTTTTTAAAGATCTGCAGTGCCAGGCTGGCATTCCAGTAAGCAACATGCTGATTATACCCCGCTGATAAACCTGAATTGATGGTATAGTCCAGGTCAGTAGATGCAATCAGGCGCTTAAACAAGGTATAGTTAATCTCGGGCGAATACGTCTGCGTATAGTATTCACTGTTAAGGTTCGATTGCAGGCTATATTTAAATGTGTTGTAAGAAACACTGCCATTAAACCCAAGGTCAAGCTGTTTGTGGTTGTAATTGATACCCAGCGACTGTGTAAGTATAAGGCCATTGGTATAGTTTTTTTGTTTGTACAGCAGGCTTACGTCTTTGTTGTAATTAATAAAAGTAGTAGCATTAATATTGCCGCCTTTCAGCTTTTTCATTGTTTTGCCATATGTAAAAAATACAGAGGCATTGTAAGCGCCATTAAGGTTAATGGGCCTGGTCAGCTGCACGCCTTTTGCAAGTGTGTCAATACTATTTACTATTTTATTTTGTGTTACAGATGCATTTACATTAAAAGCTATAAACTGAAAATTGGCAATCTTAAATTTATTGTACCCCATATTTAAATTGTGGGCAAACTCCTGTTTTAGATCCGGGTTACCGGTTCTTATATTCTGGGGATTGGTAACATCCAGCACGTTCTGCAACTGGGACGTGCTGGGCTGGTTGGTCCGGCCGCGATAGTTCAAGCGCAGATTTTGTCCGGCTTTGGGCGCATAATTAAAGCTGGCATTGGGGTTAAAGTTGATATAGTTTCTGTTAATGACTGAATCCTTGCTGCTGCCATTATTGAATACATGGCTTTCGAGCGTGGTAAACTGAACAGAGCCCCCCAGCTGGTAATTGTATTTTTTCTGCTGCACCCTGAAGTTGGCACCCACCCGGTTAGATATAAAACTATTGGTAAAAAAATTTGTCTGCTGTGGATTGGGCAGAATGTATTCCCCGGTCAGCGTATCATAATTATTGGTTTTCTTATCAGAATTATTCTGGTTATTGCTGTAAGCATAGTTTACTTCCAGCAATTTATTTTTGCCCAGCGGCTCGGTATAAGACGCGCTGATAACATTATTGTTTGAATTTGTTTTTTGCGCGGACTGGTAATGCTGACTAAGGTAGTTTGAAATGCTGTCGCCGGTGGGAGACAATAATACCTGCGGTGAGATATTAAGGCCATTACCATGACTGTTATTGTACGTATTGCTCCAGCCCAATGTGAATGTGCGGCCTGTTTTATTAAGCCGTCTGCGGTACAAAAAATTATTATTAAGGCTGATGCCGTCCCGATCGTTTTCATTATAACTGGTACCCGCCAGTGCCGGAAATTGCTGTGACCCCTTTAAAAAATTTACCGATGAAATATTGTTGCTAAACCCATTCGACTGCTGCACGGTGAAACTGGGTGTATATAAAACAGAGTTCATGGAGTCGATCCTGTATTCAAATCGCAGGTTGAACCGGTGATTGGTGTTCTGGTTTTCTGAAACTCTGTCTTCATTGCCATTGGTGGTAGAATCATTGGGGAAAAAGGTTTGCTTAAAAATATTTTGTACAGAAGTGTTTTTTGTATGCGATAAAAAATAACTGCCGCTTACATCAATTTTACTGCCCCAGCTGTCACGGTAGTTAAGACCGGCAGAAATACTGGATGTGATACCGTTTGAGCTGCCGCCAAATCCAAGGCCTGCAATGCCGCCGCGTGTGGCAACCATTTGCCCTCCACCCCCTGGTGCACCGCCCCCGGGGCCACCACCCTGTCCACCACCGCCAAAACCGCCACCACCACCAGGGCCGCCATTGCCAAAACCGCCCATGGTACTGATAATATCAGAAAAAGAAAAGCCTTGCTTATTGGTATTGTTTACTGCTCCTATTAACGATATCTGGCGGTTGCCTTTGAAGCGGTTAAAAGAAAGGTTGTTATCATAACGGTTATCAGTACCGCCGCCCAGATTTATCTTACCGAAATAACCATTCTTTTTATCCTTTTTCAATTTGATGTTCATGGCCTTTTGCCGGCTGCCATCATCTATTTTGGTAAACTTTGCCTGGTCGCTCATATCATCAAATACCTGCACACTTTCAACCATGTCTGCAGTAAGATTTTTTGTGGCCAGTTTGGGATCGGTACCAAAAAACTCTTTGCCATCTACATATACCTTTTGCACGGTCTCTCCCTGCGATTTTACCGTCCCATCACGGTCTACCTGCACACCCGGCAGCTTCTTCAACAAGCCTTCCACATCTTCATTGGGTTTGGTTTTAAAAGAACTGGCATTGTATTCAACGGTGTCTTTTTTTACACTAATGGGTGGCCGCTCCACAATTACTTCCTGTAGCGTAGTGCTTTTTCTTTCCATGAATATGCTGCCAAAATCAATAATGGACTTTTCTTTGGTAATAGCAAACACCTTACTCACGTTCTGATAACCACCAAATGTTATCAGCAGGCGGTACCGGCCTTCCTCAATGTCTTTTATTTCGAAAACACCCTTTTCATTGGCCACCGTAAAACCGGTTGAAGAAGAATCGCGCAGATCCATTAAGGAAATAGTCGCATCCGCCAGTGACTGTTTACCGGCCGTGTCCACCACTTTTCCGCGGATGGAACCGGTTATGTTTTTTTGTGCCAGGAGTGGCAAAGCGCTTATAAAAAGTAGCAGTAAAAGCAGTATGGTCCGGTTCATAAAAAGTTTTGTACCTGCGAAAATATCCGTTTACAAGGTATGCCAACGCAAAAACATGGATAATCGGCGAATGTGCCGTCTGGAGAGGTGAATGGAGCGGGTGGGCACAGACTTTATTCCCGGATCTCAAAACAGGCACTGGTTGTTTTCTGTAAGCGTCAGTATATAAATGTAGTATGTGTCTGCCCAAATTGATAAAGCATCTGGCGTTTAAAATTTGCCCCGCCTCCCGCCACCGCCGTCAAAATTGCCGGAAGGCATATTGTTGCGCATGCCCCTGAACATACCGGGCATCTTTTGCCCCTGGCCGGCAAACTTGCGCAGGTTGTACGTAAAAGTGAGCAGCCCATAACGGGTAAGTACATTTGTTTTTGTATCCTGTATGGCATTAGAGGTAATAGTGCGGGTTACGCTGGTATTTTGGTTCAGTAAATCAAAAACAGACAGCCTTAATTCTCCCTGTTTATTTTTGAATAGTTGCTTTGCAACAGACGGGCTCAGCAGCGGAATACTTGCGTTGTAACCAGCCGGGCGGTTGCCGTTGTAGGTATAATCAAAATCTGCGGCCAGCAGCCAGCCACTCTTCGTATAATAAGTAAGTTCTGCTGACAGCACTTCAGTATAGTAGTTCAGGTTCTGCAGTGGCTGCAAAGAATTCCTGGCAATATAATACGTAGTGGCAGACCGCAGGTTCATGTCAAAATTATCTTTCAGGTTGGTGGTCCAGGAAAGTGTTTCGCCCAGGGTGGTATTTCTTGAAAAAGCACTTACATTATTTACCAGGGTCTGGCTTTGACCATAAGCGGCATTGGTAATAAAACTCAGGTTGCTTTTTGGCTTTTTAAGCGGGATGCCATAATTGAAGTAGCCGTTAATATTATAAGTGCCGTTAAGGTTTACGGCTGTTGTTAACTGTGAGCCCCTGGTATTCGGCGGGCTGGGCAGGTACACAATGGAGTTTTGGATATCATTGCTTATCATACTGGCATTGATAGTAGCAAACAATACCCTTTTTGTAACAGGGTTATAATTGGTATAGAGCATGCGCAAACTCTGGGTGAACTGCTGCTTTAAATTGGGATTACCCTGCGAGAAATTAATGGAATCACTGGTGGTAATTATTGGTTGCAGCTGGTTAATACCCGGCTGGCTGGTTCTGCCCGAATAATTGATCCGCAGGTTTTTTGTTTTTGAGAACATGTACTGGAAATTCACCGTGGGCGTAAGATTAATATAATGCTGACTTATCTCCGTACGCTTTGTTGAATTGATGCTATTTAAATTACCCGCCTGTACCCCTGAACCAATGCTGAGGTTGTATTTTATATGCTGAACACGGTAATTGATGGTAAGCCTGTTTGAATTGTAGGTATTCTCAAAAGCATTGCTGTAAAGGCTGTCGAACCGGTCGTACTTGGAAGAAAAATTATCCAGTGCATAGGTATACCTCTCCGATGTATTCCTGCTGTATGAATAATTATAATTGAATTCCAGTATTTTATTTTTCCCGATGGGCTCTGTATAGGAAAGTGTAGGGCTAACTGTTAGCCCTGTTGAACCGGTAACAATATGCTGGTTAAGCGTATCTGCGTAAGCTGCCGGAGAGAAATGTGAATTGATGGCATAATTGGTACCAACCCCATTGTTGAGGCTGTTTTGCACATTCATGCCCATAGACAGGGTGCGGAATTTCTTTTGAAATTTGTGGCGGAACAGCAAATCGTACTGACCACTGTTGCCATCATTCAGCTGGGAAGCATTTGATTTGGTATTGTAAATAGCATTGCCACTTTCACTGCCGCCGGTGTATTTTGTCTCCTGGCCGGAAACGCTGTTGCTGTGCTGAAACCCAATATTGGGGCGAAAAATCAGTGAATTGTTTGAATCTAACTGCTGCTCAATATTAAAGTTAATACGGTGGTTCCGGTTATTGCGGATGGACTGATTGTCCTGGCGGGTAAACGTAGACGAATCATGCGTAATGATGTTCTGCGCCAGGCTCTGCTGGGCTGTGCTCACATGCTGATTATTATAAAAATAGCTTCCGTAGGCCTGGGTACCGGGGCTCCAGTTATCGCGGTAATTAAGGCCACCAGCCCAGGTAGTTGTGATACCGGATCCGGAACCTCCAGCACCGCGGCCGCCTCCGCCCCTGCCACCATTGCCGCCTAAAATATCCTGTGTGCTAAAATTTTGTTTATTCACATCATTGCCCTGGCCAAGTACAGAAATCTGCTGGTTACCATTGAAACGGTGAATATTGAAGCTGTTGTCATACGTGCCATTGGAACCTACGCTTGCAGCGGCTTTACCAAAATACCCTTTCCGCTTGTCTTTTTTTGTAACAATATTGATTGTTTTTACACGGTTGCCGTCATCAAAACCAGTGAACTTGCTTTGATCACTTACATCGTCAAAAACCTGTATCTTATCAATTACATCAGGCGGCAGGCTTTTACTGGCCAATTTGGGATCATCAGAGAAAAACCGTTTACCATCTACCAGTATCCTGGTTACCTGTTCGCCTTGTGCGGTAATAGTGCCGCTTTTATCAACTTCTACGCCGGGTAATTTTTTAAACAAATCTTCTGCTACTGCATTGGGTTTTGTTTTATAACTGCCTGCATCAAATTCAATGGTATCTTTTTTTATGGTGATGGGTGGCTTTTGCACAATTACTTCCTGCAGCATGGTGCTCTTGCGGGTCATTACAATACTGCCCATATCAATCAACCGCTTCTCTTTTGTAATAGCAAAAAACCGGCTCAGGTTTTCATATCCTTCAAAAGTTACCAGCAGCCTGTACCGGCCTTCTGCAAGATTCCTTATTTCAAAAAAGCCCTTTGCTTTGGCTTGCCCGTATTTGGGCACTGCGGACGAATCGTTGAGATCAAACAGGGCAATGCTTGCTCCGTTCAATGATTGTTTACCAGCTGTATCCAGGATACTGCCGTTAACGGTGCCTGTAATAACCTGTTGCGCCAGTGTATGCAAACAGCAAATGATCAATACCAAACAGGAAAAGAGAATATGCCAGCAGAATTTTTTCATGAACAGTTTGTTAGCCTCCAGTGGTTAGAAGCCATTGCGCCAATAAACCTGCGAAAAACGCCGGGTATCTTTTGCAAAACAATTCGTTAACAAACGTAGCCATGTAATTAAGCTGCGCCCATCCGGGTTACTAGGTAAGCCCTTGTTTACCTTGCACCGGCCCGCTTATAGTATACGGTAAGCGCTAAATAAAAAAACCGAAGTGGTTAAAACTTCGGTTTTAGTCAGTGCGTTTATTAACTGAACAGGTACTCTACATCCGCCTTGGTGAGGCTCTTTACAAATCCTTCGTCATCGGTAATGAGATCCCTGGCGAGTGAACGCTTTTTATCCTGCAACTGCAGAATTTTATCTTCAATGGTATCTTTACAAATCATGCGGTAAGCAAAAATGTTTTTTGTCTGCCCAATACGGTGTGTACGGTCTATTGCCTGCTGCTCTACGGCCGGGTTCCACCATGGATCAACAATATATACGTAATCTGCCGCAGTCAGGTTAAGTCCCACACCACCCGCTTTCAATGAAATAAGAAATACCCTGCACTCATCATTGTTCTGGAAATTCTGAATGGCTTTTTCCCTATCCTGTGCGGAAGTGCTTCCATCAAAATATTCAAACTTAACATCCAGGGTTTTCAATCTTTCTTTGATAAGCGCCAGCATACCCAGGAACTGGGAAAATACCAGGGCTTTATGATTACTGATGTTTTCCGTAATCTCCCGGCCAAGTTCTTCCAGTTTAATGGAATGGTTTTCCAGTTTTTCTGTTTCATTGAGTATAGCCGGGGAATCGCATATCTGGCGCAGCTTCATCAATCCCTGTAAAATGGTCAACTGCGATTTTTGAATACCCTGCTCCTGTATGGTACCCAGAATTTTATCGCGGTAATCATTGCGGTAGGCATCATAAATCGTGCGCTGCTCATCCTCCATTTCGCAAAACAAAACTGTCTCTACTTTTTCAGGCAGATCTTTGGCCACCTGTTCTTTGGTGCGGCGCAGTATAAATGGAAATAAAAGTTTACGCAAATGATCTTTCTGGTCTTTTTCACCAAACTTATCGATGGGTATAGCAAATTCGTTCCTGAAAAATTCTATACTGCCCAGCATACCCGGGTTTAAAAAATTCATCTGGGCAAAAATATCAAACGTATTATTTTGTAAGGGTGTACCGCTCATGCATAAGCGGTTTTTTGCCTTCAACAAACCGGCAGCGCGGGTTACCTTGCTGGAAGGGTTCTTAATGGCCTGGCTTTCATCCAGCGTTACGTAGTCAAACTCGTTTTCTACAAACAGTTTAATATCACTGCGGAGGGTACCGTAGGTAGTAATAATAACATTGTATTTTTTAATATGATCTTTCTCGCGCGAACGATCTCCACCGTGGTGTATATGGTACGTAAGTTCCGGTGTAAACTTCTTGATTTCATTTTCCCAGTTAAACATCAGCGTGGTAGGGCAAACCACCAGGGCATTCAGCTTACCATGCACGTCTTTATAATACTGCATGAAAGTGAGTGCCTGTACTGTTTTACCAAGACCCATATCATCTGCCAGTATGCCACCCCATCTTACTTCCGTGAGGTAATTGAGCCACTGAAACCCGAATAACTGGTAAGGACGCAAAACCGCCTGTAATGAATTAGGTGGTGGAATTTCTGTAATGCTTTTAAAACCGCGCAGCTTATCATATTTTTCTTCCAGCTGTATAAACAACTCTTCTTCGTTGCGGTTTTCATACAGCTCATCAATTACACTCATGTGGTACTGGGAAAGCTTGAGCGTTTCCTGCTTGCCTTCTCCCACCCGGAAAAGCAATGAATATTTTTTTATCCATTCTTCCGGTAAAATACCCAGGGTGCCATCATTTAGCTGCACAAACTGTTGCTTGTTGATGAGCGCTTTTTTAACTTCTGCAATGGTTACTTTCTGATCGCCGAAAATGATGTCTACTTTGGCATCAAACCAGTCTGTATGACTGCTGATATAAATTTTCGTTTGTGGCTTGGCGGTATTAAAACGGAAATTTTTAAGCGCCTCAAAACCATATACCGGCACTTTCTGTTCTTTCATAGCATCCACAAAAAGAAAGAACCAGTTATTGCGCAAAACATCGGCGCCTTTTAATACCAGGTTATAGGAGCCCTCCGGTTTTATAAAATTTGAATGCAGCGCTTCCAGTTTTGCGATAAACTCCTGCTCCGCCACTTTGTTGCGGTGTACAATCAGCACCTTATCGCCGTCTGGTACAATTATCTCATCTTTATCGCCTGTTCTTACTTCAAACCCTTTGTAGGTAAATACCGGCTGAAAAACCAGGTAATCGGCTTTTTCCTGTAACAGCAATTTCTTTTCCGGCTCGCCGTCTTTGTAAGAAGAAACCAGTGCCGGATCAAATTCTACATGGTATTTTTTAGCCAGCGGCAAAATATAACTGCGTATCTGTTTGGGCCATTCGGTTTTTGAAATGATAACAGTGCCTTTGGCTGTAAAAGGATTGGTTTTCTCCACATCTTCTGCATCTCTCCACAAATACAGGTTTTCTTCATAGAAAAACATCAGGTTGCTGCCCAGCTGGTTTTCCTGCAAAGACAATTCTTTGCCATTTAGTTTTACCCAGCAGCTGACCTCATAGCTGGTCTTCTTAGGCGCTATTTTAAAAAATGGCACGATGGCTTCCGGCACTATACCGGCCAGCTTAAGGTTATCTGTTTTAAATGGCTTGTGCCCGTTGAGATAAAACACAAATGGGTTAACGGCTATGTCCGTAAATAGTTTTCTCAGCTTGGGGTGCAGGTATTCAATCATCAGGTTCCGGGTCTCTTCCGGCAATTCGTCTGTTTCCTGCTGAATAATGTTTTCCCAGATACCGCTGAAGGGAGAATTGCGGTTAAGGTAGCGGGTTACTTCTGCTTCCTGCATACGGCGGATAGATGGTATCAGCAGTTTGTCTTCTTCATTAAACACTTCAATATTTACAAACTTGGTAAGATCTATTTTCTCCGTCTTACTCACATATTTTTTCTGTTCGCTGTCGCTTTCGCCCTGTACCACTTCTACCAAAAAGAAGGGAAAAGATTTATGGTTAAAATTAAACACAATGCCCAGCCGCTGTGCGGGGCCTGTTGTTTTCCGTTCCTCGTCGGTTACTACGTCTACCGGTTCATCCATAAGCACCGGCCGGGGCTTGCTCACGGCCAGCGGGTTTATTCTTTTGATACTCATGTCCAGCACGCGCAAAAATGGTTTGCCTTCTTTGTAAGCAAACTCAAACTTGCCTTTCAAATCATCACTCAGTGTATACCCATAAGCTTCCAGCAATTTGTTTTTTTCATTGTCCCAGTTACGGATGGTATCAAAATAATGGGCGCCGTATTTATTATACAATTGCAGCAGCACAATTACTTTTGGCAAACAGAGCGGGTGCAGGGTTTCTTCGTAATCGCAACTGGTATCAAGGTTTCTTTCTTCATTTTTCTTGATAACCACCTTATACACGGTACCGTCCAGGTCAACCGACGCCTTTACCATCTCATCTTTGGCGTATTCAATCACTGCCTTGTTGCTGGTAAGAAATTGCTCCGCATCGGCCAGGGTTTGCTGCGAGCAAAGCACGCGGATGGTTTTGAGATCAATGATTTTCATCTTTACCACCGTATGCCGCTGATCATACACCACTTCTTCCGCCTTCAGCATATTGCGGTCAAGCAACTCCTGCAGCTGAATAAGGGCCCCCGCCTCGTGACGGCAGATATCGCCCAGGTTATATGGGCAGCTGCACCGTACAGACATGGCTTTGGCATCTTTAAAATGCTGTACATGCACTTTATAATAAGTACTGTAACTGTCGTCTTTCACCCTAAAGGTAACCGAGCCCATCAATTCATCATATTCTATCAGCTCTACAAAACCGATGGCATGAATTTTTTTTCCCCTCCGGATAACCTCGTCCGTTCCGTTGGTGTATACATATTTTATAAGGTGCGGTAACGCCATGCTTTTATATAATTTTCCGGCTTAGAACCGGGTACTGCAAACAAATACTCCCCTGCCAAAAACAGTCTGCTTCCGGCAAAAGCCGATCTGCAAAAGTAAAGGAAAAAAACTGAGGTTTGAAAACAAAAGACGCTTTATTAATGGCAGGTTATTGTTGAAAAAACCGGCGGCTTTTCCACCATATTTCGGCAAGGCCGAAATAGAGGCGCGCCACGCAAACCGATGTATTTGAGCAGTCTGGGAGCAGGTAAACTGGTAGCATGCAACCGGCGGCATGCGCAGCACGACTTCCAAAGCATGCCAATGCAATGACCAGACAAACTAATTGTAAAATTTGTGGCACAGCTGTTGGAATACCATTTGCTCTTATACCTTTGTAACCAGCAATCAAACCTTTATATGCTTCGTACAATCCTGGCCAGCGCCTTATCATTCTTTTTTTTTACGGGGATCTCTTTTTCGCAAAAACTCAAAAAAGCCGATAAAGTTATTATTGCTAATCTTCAGTTACATGTAAGCACCCTGGCAGATGACAAACTGGAAGGCCGCCGCGCAGGTTCAAACGGAGAAAAGCTCGCCATGGAATATATTGCTGGCCAGTTTGAGAAAGCCGGCCTTTTACCCAAAGGTGACAACAATAGCTGGTACCAGGCTTTTGACATCAACGATGGCAAAGAAATCAACAAAGGCACTTACCTGCTCATCAATGGTGGCGACATTAAGCCAGCCGGATTTTTTCCTTTTATTGGTTCCCCGGATAAAGCTATTGAAGCAGCGCCTTCTATTGCGCTGCGGGAAGCCGGTATGCCATGGTTCCTGAACCTGAAAGAAGAACTTGACAGCAATAAAAGCAATCCTCATTTTGATGTGCAGGCTTATATACTGGAACAGGTGAAAGATGCAGTAAAGAAAAAAGCCACTGCATTTGTTGTGTATAATACCGGTACGCTTGATGACGGTTTAAAATTTGATGGCAAAGAAAAAGCAGCACCGCTCGCCATACCAGTTATTTATGTGGCAAAAGAAATCGCCAAAAAGTATTTTGCTGATGAAAGTGCTACTGTAGAAATAAAATTGAAGACGCTTTTTACTGACAAGAAAAGAACAGGACATAATGTAGTGGGTTATATTAACAACGGTGCCGCCAATACGGTAATCAGCGGCGCTCATTTTGATCATTTGGGATATGGAGAAGATAACAACTCCATGTACCGCGGCACTGAAAAGTTGATACACAATGGTGCAGATGACAATGCCAGCGGCACGGCTGCATTGATTGAGCTTGCCAGGTTGCTGAAGACTTCCAAATACAAAAACAACAACTACCTGTTTGTAGCTTTTTCCGGAGAAGAACTGGGACTCTTTGGTTCAAAATATTATACAGAACATCCTACTATCGACCTGGCAAATGCCAATTATATGATCAATATGGATATGGTGGGCCGTTTGAACGACAGCAGCAAAACGGTTACCATTGGCGGATACGGCACTTCCCCGCTGTGGGGCAGTTTGTTCAAAGCTATTAGCGCCGATCAAAATTTTCTCAATAAATACGACAGCAGCGGTACCGGACCCAGCGATCATACTTCTTTTTACCGTAAAGACATACCGGTTTTGTTTTTTTTTACCGGCACGCACAGCGATTACCACCGTCCGGGCGATGATGCAGATAAAATTAATTACACTGGTGAGTACCGCATTATCAAATACATTTATAAAATAATAGAAGCGGCCAACAGTAAGGGAAAACTGGCATTTAGCAAAACCAGGGAAACACAGTCCGTTGGTGGAGTAAGACTGAATGTAACCATGGGTATAATGCCCGACTATGCATACAGCGGCAATGGTGTAAGGGCAGATGGCGTGAGTGATGGCAAGCCGGCACAAAAAGCCGGTCTGCAACCCGGCGACGTTATTGTGCAGCTGGGTGAATACCCGGTTTTATCCGTTGAAAATTATATGCAGGTATTAAATAAATTTAAAAAAGGGGATAAGACAAAGGTGACCATTAAAAGAGGTAATGAAACCATGGAGAAAGAAGTGCAGTTCTAGCTAAGAGAACAAGGAGAAAAGGGGGAGGAGACAGCTATGACATCGATTTAATCTCCATGTTTTGTCCGATGTATACCAGGGCACGTCAAAATTGTATTTTAACACCTATTTAAAATTCTCTCTTTTTTAAAAACCCCTTGGCGCATGAAACTGAAACTTGATATGGAAGAAATGGCGGAGGCTTTTTTTGAAGATACCCGTTTGGCAGGTATTGTAGCCCCTATAAAAGACTACCAGTTTTGCTGGCAGTTGAACCGTTTGTTTCATTTCAATTTTCGCCTGAACAACAGTATCGAGATTCAGTTGTCTAAAAAGCTGATGAACTTTTCTTTTTGCGTTTTTGAATACCCGGAACCGAATAATTCATTGACGCATTATCTCTACAACAATAAGCACAGCGGCGAATACCTTTTACCGCAGTTTAAGCACAATGATTTTTTGTGGTTAATGAAAGGCGATGCGGTAGATGATAATAAATTTGAAAATATCAGCAAATTAATACGGCAGATAAACGGGGTGCAGATGGTAACAGAACTAACGCATGAAAAAATACTGCATAAGGGAAACCTTATGTTTTGACTTTAGCCGGCCTATACCACAAAATCATCCTATTACATTATAATATTTTAACTAAAAAGCTATGTGGAAAGAATCCGATAATAAATTATACCGCAAGTTTGAATTCAAGAATTTTTCTGAAGCATTTGCCTTTATGACCAGGGTAGCGCTGGAAGCAGAAAAGATGGACCATCATCCGCTATGGACCAATGTATACAATACTGTGGAAGTATGGCTTTCTACACATGACGCAGGTGATATTGTAACTGATAAAGACAGGAAGCTGGCAAAAAAGATGGATGCTATTGTTGCATAAGATCAAAGCAGGGCAGGTTTTCGGCAGTTGTAACCAGAGGAGTTGGCCGCCAACTTTACTGCATTTTCGTAACCGCCCGGCAGGTGTCCGCACGGTTTTCAATGCTATGATTGAGCGTTTGCGTAAAGGGGCACCACTGCGGGTACCAATTGTAAAACGAGCCGATGGAAAACAACGCAGCCTGAATGGCGCGGGTATTAGTTGTATACACCGCCAACCCGCTGCTTTACTACTCCCGCTATCGTTTTATAATTTTTCATTTCACCAGCCATTGAAAGTCCATGATTACTGCACTCATTCAGCCCTCGCAAAACGTCTTACCAGCGCCCATACGGATACCATGGTCCAGGTAGCTTCCAGTATTACAAAAGGCAGGTAATTGATAAGGTAGGAAGCCAGGCAGGCCAATCCTGCACCCACTATATTCAGTAAAATATAGGGAAGGCTGTCTTTAGAAATTTTGCCCTCCATATTTAACAAATACGCCACTAATAAAATAGCTACTCCTGCAAACCCCAATGCGTCATTTGTATTTAAGTGCATATGATTCATTTTTATTGTAAAGCAATTTCGTACACCCTTTTCAGGCAAGCTGAATGTTTAATTGCTGGTTCGCCCGCATCGTAAGCGGCTTGTTAAAAACGATAGTGACCGCTTTTCCGTCTTGCTGCATGGTGCACGCTTCCTTTTTATTATCAAGTAATGCCGTGAGCAACGTATGACTGCCCGGTTCGATAGTTAATTGCGTAAGCGTCAGCGAACCATATGCAAGCATCAATGAGGCGCTAAAACGCCGGGTTTCCTTTTTTTGTTCAAAACTGCCCCAACCGCTGGCTGTAATAAACGGCGCTTTAAAATGCTGCGCCTGCATACTGGGTGCAAACTTCAGCCGTCCTTTGGGGCCATGGTATTCAAAACCGCAGGCAGTAATAAATGTTCCGTAACTGGCCATTGCCCTGGCATAATGATCGCTGCATTCAATTTCATTAAAGGGGTTTCTTTTTGCTGCATGATATCGGTCATGAATAGTTCTTGTAAGGATCAATGCCTCGTCTGTCATTCCTTCCGCCATCATGTGGCTTGCCACCTGGTGCTCAAAGCCACTCATACATTCATGAAAATAACCGGCCTGCCAGCTTATATCCTCGCCATAAGGTGCCGGCTCTTTTTTAGGGTTGGTATTCATTATCATACCACCTTCGCCCGGTAACGCGTAGGGCCGGCCACCGCGGTGCTGTGTAATATAAGGTCCAACATCAGTGGTAAAATTATATTTCCATAATGCACGCAGGGCACTCACTGCCTTTTCTTTACTGGTTATTCTACCCAAACCGACCTGGAAAGCCCAGCTCTGTCCAAATACCTGATCAATATGGCATGTATTATAACCGCCTAATTTCTTTCTTCCGGAAACAGCGTCCGGCTGATGAATAAAATATTCGCCGTTAAACAATTGTTGTTCCATACTGCGGACGCCCTTTTCCACGTAATTTTTACAGGCCCCGGCAAAAGCCCCATCATTCATTTCTGCGGCCATTAACTGCCCTGCTTTTACTGCCGCAATACACAGGCCTACTATCCAGGCAATCTCACCATCCCAGATGGCATCCAACGTATTCTCCAGCGGGGTGTCCTCCATACCATCTCCATTCTTGTCTTTGTTTATTACAAACTCAATGGTTTTTTTTATAGCAGGCCAGTTGGATTGCAGGAATACACTATCCGCACTCATCTGGTGCTCCCGGTAAAAACGCAGGATGGTACCTGCCTGTCCGTCAATGGCGGCACGGTTTTCAGACTCTGCCCTGAATGAAATTCCGCCGTCTGCCAGCAAAGCAATACCCAGGTCTACCCGCTCGCGGGTATCTTTTTCCAGCGCCGGAAAAACGCGGCCTACCGCCTGCGCGTACTGCCACACATGGGTGCAATTGCCGGGACAGGCACCTGTTCCTTCCCATGCCCAAAACCTGCCGTTGGCAAACCTGTGAGTTGTGGTAGTAGCCAATGTGGATATGTTTAAAAAACTGCGTTCTAAAAACCACCAGGGCAGCGTGGAATCGTACCAGGTTTGTTTGAATAATGTTGTTTGACCAGATAATTGTTCAAATCTTTTTTCTATATACAATGCTACAGATAAAGCATTGCTGAATGCCGTTTGGTAAAATCTTCCGCTGCCCTGCACAGCTTCAATCTTTGCATTGGGAAAATGCCAGCTGATCAAAAAATTGGATTGAACATTTTTTGCCGGCAGCAACTGGTAGTGATGGCACACTGCGGCTGTTAATTTCTCTGCCGGATTTTTTATTGTTTCTTCACTACTAATTGCAGCAAATTTTGTATTACCTGCCGGGTCAATATTGCTGGCCGCGTTACTTCCGCCGTTTAATGATGCAATACATAAACTGCCATAATCCGGCTGCTGCTGCAATTGAAAAGAATTGCCCGCCTTGGAACGCACTGTTCCGTGTACAGCTGTCAATCCGCCCCGGGCGAAACATGTATTAACGCGTTCGTGCTCGTTTTCTTTAGCAGACCGGATAGCCGTCTTGTTCTCCAGCCAGCCCACGATGCTGACTGTGCATTTTTCCGTGCTGTTATTTTGTATATTAAATGACAGCACCGTGGCTGGCAAACCGGAATTGAATTCATCCAGCGCAATAAATGGTGAATATATATCCAGCGTAATTGCCAGCGCAAGGCTGGCATCTCTGTAATGCACTTTTGCAACCGGGTAAGTAGCTTCAAAAGCAATTTCGTCCCAATCATTTTCATCCAGATTTTTGACAATGATCTTACCTGCCGTTTCTATTTTAACAGCAAAGCCCTGATCAAGCGGCCGGATATTTTTTGCAGGTGCTACATAACAGGCCCCGTCTCTTGAGCGTACATTGCGCAGGTTTTTACCATCTTCACTCCATTGAATGGTCTTGGATTCTATGCCCTCATGTGTTTCATTAAATATGTCCCATAACCAAAGCCTTCCATCGCCACCGGCATATACCGTACCGCAATTGATACCGCCCACCGGCATGCCTATATACTGCAATTCATTCCTGCTTTTAAGATAGGTGGTTACAGCTCCCCTGTTATACAAAGACTTTACCCAGGCAGGATCAATTTTTTTCAGCAGAACGGAATCATCCCCACCGGTATCCATACCCGCCGGCAGGCGAAGATTGGCAGCGAAAACAGCGGCGGAAAGTACACTTGTATGCTTTATAAATTGACGGCGTTGCATAATTATAAATATCAGGAACTGATCAGCTAACGGTACAAACCAGTTCAATTTATACCAGGTTTATTTGTTACTCAACCCTTATTACTTTTTCTTCTTTGCTTATCATGCTTCCTACTGGTGTAATAAAATTGCCCAGTCCGTTTGCCTGTAGTACGCCTTTTACTTTTTCAATGCCAGCATTGTTTACGGCAATCAACAGGCCGCCGCTTGTTTGCGGATCTGCCAGCATAGCTTTTTGAAAATCTGTTACCGCGCCAATTTTTTGGCCATAGCTGCTCCAGTTCCTGTCTGTGCCACCGGGTATACATTTTTCATCCGTGTAGTATTGCATGCCCGGTATAATCAGCGGAATATTTTTAAAATTGATAATCGCACTAAGGCCGCTTCCTTCCGCCATTTCTACCAGGTGGCCCAGCAGCCCAAAACCTGTTACATCTGTCATGGCCGAAACTTCTTTGACGCCGCCCAGCAGTTCTCCAACTCTATTTAGCTGCATCATTTGTTTTGCAGCAATGGCTATATGTTCGGGTTGTAACTTTCCTTTTTTTCCAGCGGTGGTTAAAATTCCTGTACCCAGCGGCTTGGTAAGAAACAAGGTATCACCTGCTTTGGCTTCATTGTTCTTTTTAATATTAGCAATACCCACCAGCCCATTTACGGCCAGGCCAAAAATAGGTTCAGGTGAATCAATGCTATGCCCGCCTGCCAGTGGGATGCCTGCTTCGGCACAAATACTGCGACTGCCTTCTATTACCTGTTGCGCAATTTCAGGTGACAGGATACTGACCGGCCAGCCCAGGATAGCAATGGCCAGTATGGGTTTGCCACCCATTGCATACACATCGCTGATAGCATTGGCAGAAGCAATCCTGCCAAAATCAAAAGGGTTGTCTACAATGGGCATAAAAAAATCGGTAGTGGCAATCAAAGCCGTGCCGTTACCTAAATCATATACGGCGGCGTCATCTTTACTTTGGTTGCCTACCAACAGTCTGTTGTTATCGGGTGGGGTAAAATTGCTGTGCAGTATCCTGTCCAGTATGGCGGGGGCTATTTTGCAGCCGCAGCCAGCACCATGAGAGTATTGCGTAAGTTTTATTGTATCGTTATCCATACTATGAGTTAGCAACAGGTTGATTAAAATATTGCAGCAATTGTGCGGCATTCACCGATGCGTCCACACTGCTACAGTCAATTGTATGCAGTTTGGACGGATGCAAATCGCGCAGCTGTTTATTTTTTGAATAGCCTTTATCGTAATAGCTGAGTAATACCCTGAGGCTTTCCGTTATGTTTTCTTCCATTAAAAAATTAATGGCCGTCTTTGTTTCCAGCGGGCCCAGTCTTTTCTTAATCCGGGTGATGGCGCTGACCATTTTTTCTTTGTCCTGTTTACCATACCAGTCCACAATATGCTGCAGTCGCTCCCTAAAAGGGATGCTGATATAATACACGGTGCTTTGCCGCATGGCTTGCCAAAGTGCTGGCGGAATGTTTATATTACCAATGCGCTGGCTTTCATCCTCCAGCCAAATGGGCTGATCTTCCGTTGTTTTAGCCAGCAATTCCAGCGCCAGCTGGTTTTCAAACATTTCCTGCGAGGGTTGCGGCGGCATGCCCAGGTTGCCAAATGCAGAGCCTTTGTGACTGGCTATTTTTTCCAAATCAATAACAGGCTGCTGTTGCTTTTCCAACGCATGCAACAGTTCTGTTTTACCACTGCCGGTATAGCCGCCCAGAATAGCAAACTGCCAGGTCCGGCAGAAAGTCTGCAATACATATTGTCTGAATTGTTTATAGCCGCCGGATAGGGTATATACTTTAAATCCATACATATCCAGCAGCCAGGCTACGGCAGCGCTGCGCATACCGCCACGCCAGCAATGCAGCAATACTGTTTTTTTCCCGGATCCTGTTGTTGATGCTTGATGCTTTGTGAGCAGTTCCGCTTCTTCCACCATGCGGCGCATGCTGGGGCCAAAAAAATCCAGCCCTATTTTTATGGCTGTCTCGCGGCTTTGCTGCTTGTAGGCGGTACCTACCACTTTTCTTTCTTCGTCTGTAAATAACGGAAAGCTGCAGGCACCGGGAATATGGGCCTGCAGGTACTCGCCCGGGCTTCTTACATCCAGCACCGGATATTGCTTTGCGAGCAGGAGGAATTGTTCAATAGTGGTCTTTTCAATGGCCATGCAGTAAAACAAAAATAAAAAAGCCATCCCGCAAAACGAGGCTAGCTGCATTATATATTTTGAATGCTGGTAAAAATCCTTTTTCCTTTGCTGGTATTGCCTTAAAGGCGGCAACGTTAGGCCTCCGACGCCGCTATTTTTCCTTACAGTAGTCCCGTGACCGATCCCCTGTAAAAACTAAATACTACAGCCTCAGCACAAAAATAAAAAAAGCCATCCCTTGTTCAGGAATGGCTTCACTTACGCTATTGTAATATTATAAAACCAATACGCCTTTTGCTGTAAAGATGAGTTCTTTTTTAGGCGCTGTTATCTTGCTGATCTCGTCTTTGCTTTTGCCTGCATCTTCTGCATAATGTTTCAACTGCTTTACGGAAGTCTCTTTTACGGAAGCTTCGCCGTCCAATACCACGTCTTTGCCTACAATATCTTTTGGCATAAAGAATCCGTAGTCTTTAAACTTTACCATCATGGTTTCGCCGCCTGCTTTCTCTACTTTCATCCAGCACCCTTTTTCCATGCAGACAGACAATACTTTACCGGTAGTTTTTCCGGTAAATTTTGCTTCCTTCATATTGGCTTCTATCTGGCTTACCGGTACAGCGCCTTTTTCAGTAGTGCCTGCACCGTACGTAACGCCTTTATCAGCTGGTGCCGGATCCTGGGCAGAAACACAGATGCTGAATCCCAGCATGGCAATACATACAAATATTTTTTTCATATAAGATTATTTACAGCAAAATTGCAGTAAAAACGCAATATCCCCAAACCAAACCCACGGGAGCCACAGCGGTACAGGTCACCCAGCTTATAAAGAGGGCATAGTCCTGGGGTTGGCCGTATTATTGAGCTGAAAAAAAGATGGTACAGGGCTGGCATTTTTTATTGCCGCAGATGGGGGTTATCTGTAGCCGGTAATCGCCGGCAGCAGGAAAATTATAGCTGTATGGAAAATTAAATGCCGGGTAATTTTGAATAATTGCGCCGGTGGCATTGTTTATCAATACGGCTGTGTACTTCACCGCACAAGATCCCTTGCAGGTATATTTTCCGTTTAACCTGGCAGCAACAGCTTTTTTAACAGCCAGTTTATCCCCGCATTTAAGGGTTTGTACGCCTGCAGATGTGGTAAACTCTAATTTCGACCAGCCATCGGGGTTACAATCACAGGCTGTATCACAATTTCTTACCGTGAAGAAGAAACGGCAGGGTGTGCATTTGGTATCGCCGCAGGTGGGAGTTATCTCAAGACTATAGGTGCCAGGTGCTGCAAACTTGTAGTTCCATGTAAAACTAAAGGGTGAAAAATTTTGTACCACCACACCGGTAGCGGTATTTTTAAGTACAGCAGTATATGTTGCTTCGCATTTGCCAATGCATTTGTACAAACCTTTCAGCGATACGGTATCTGCACAGGTGAGCGAAAACTGGTGACCGCATTTCACTTTTATTGATTGTTTTTTTATGCTGGCGATGAAGGTACCCCAGCCGGCGGTATTGCATTTACAGGCAAGATCCCCGCAGGCAGGAAATTTAGCTGACTGAATTTCTATCTTGCATTTTTTATCGCCCCGCATAAACTCCAGTATAAAATGGGCAGTAGTGCCCGCCGCAATAAATGGCGGATGATCCGTAAACGTAATGGGTACGTTTACAACGGTATTGGGCGGAACTACCAGTGGTGCCAGGGTAACATCTCCGCCCACCTGCTGCATAATGTTAAGTAATTTAAATGTGCAGTCGGGGCCATTGCCTACATTCAATACGCCCGAGTAAACCGGGAAGCCGCTGGCATTTTTCCCCTGGCATTTCCATTGGCCAACTAAAAACTTTATGCTGCCGCAATTACAATTTGGCTGTGCCGCAAGATGGGCTACCGTAAAAAAAGCAGCAAAGGTGAAGAGAAGGATCTTTTTCATTTGAAAGGTTTTTGTAAGTGTTTGAGAAATGTGACAATAATATTAACAAAGTTAAGCCAGCTATATGCTCCCATACAATACCACTTTGTGGTGCTTTTGTGCCAGGTGCAGATAAGCGGTTGAATGTGTAACTTGCCCACTGCATGAAACAGTTAACCCGTTACAGGCGCTCCGCAATTGCCATCTGCTTAATTACATGCTGTGCTGTTTTGCTTACGCGATGCATCAACCGGCAGAGTGAAGAACTGGCCGGGGTAAAAAAAGTAAACTTTTCACAATTTGCCGGTTCTGCCAGCTGCGCGGGTTGCCATAAAAATATTTATGATACGCATATCAACACTGCGCACTACAACAGTTCTCAGCCTGCTTCTGCAAAAACATTAATGGGAAGTTTTGAGCCTGGCAAAAACAGTTTTGCATTCAGCGCTCATACTGTAGTATCCATGGAAAAAAGGGACAGTAGTTTTTACCAGGTTGCTTACTCAGACGGTGTTGAAAAAGCCGTTCGCCGTTTTGATATTGTCATTGGTTCGGGCACTAAGGGGCAAACTTCGGTCTACTGGCACAACAGGCAGCTGTATCAATTGCCCATCACTTATTTTACGCCGGCCAGTCAATGGTCAAACAGTCCGGGTTTCCCCATGAAAGCTGTCTTTAACCGGCCCATTACCTCGCGCTGTATGGAGTGCCATAGTACATACATCAATACGATCTCTGCTCCTGGTAAAGAACCCGAATCATTTGATGCGGGCACTATTGTATACGGTATTGATTGCGAAAAATGCCATGGCCCGGCTGCAGCGCATGTGGTTTTTCAAACCAGCCATCCTGCTGAAAAGCAGGGAAAATTTATTATTAACCCGGCTTCTTTCTCCCGTCAGCAGCAACTGGATGCATGTGCACTTTGCCATGGCGGACGGCTACAAAAAACAACGCCCTCTTTTGAATTTATAGCAGGCGACCGGTTAGCCGACTACTTTACACTTGATACCACAGCTCCCAACCCGGAGAATATAGATTTGCATGGCAACCAATACGGATTAATGCGGGCCAGCAAATGTTTTAAAATGAGTGAAGTGCTCACCTGCAACAGTTGCCATAACCCGCATGAAAAAGAAAAAGGGAAACTGGAGTTGTTTTCCCAGCGCTGTACCAGTTGCCATACCACTGCTGAGCATGGCAATGGTAAACTTTGTACAATGACAGCTTCACTGGGCAAGTCCATTACTGCCAATTGTATTGACTGCCACATGCCTGCCAAACCATCCAAAGCCATTGCGGTATTTTTGCCGGGGCACAATGCGCCCACTGCGGCACTTATCCGTTCTCATTTTATCAGCATCTATGCAGATGAAACAAAAAAGTTTATGGAGAAGAAGAAAGCGGCTGGTAATAAGCAGTAAGTCATTTATTATGCCTCGCCTTCGTTCTTTACAAACAGGCATCGCGCAGTATTTTCATATACGCTATACCTTTCTCACGTGCAAAAATGATATTGCGCTGCGGTATTTGTTCCGGATCCGGATATTTTTCCAGGGCCTGCTCTACCCGTTCTTCTCTCAGCAGATGCAGCATGGGGTAAATGGACCGGTTGGTATAATTAGCCGCATCATCTGCAGTTGCGCCCGCAAAACAATACTGCGGATGAAAACTGGCTACCTGGTAAATGCCTTCGTATCCTTGTTTCTTCAATAATTTCTCTGCTTTTTGCACCAGGTCGAGGTAATCATCGAACTGCTGAAATGCCTCAGGAAAAATAAGCAGGCTGGTTTCAATCTGTATAGTTTCATCGAGGCGGATACATTCCTGCAAAAAAGCCCGCAGGCAAATGGCTGCATCCAAAGAAGTTTCTACCTGGTAATGAATGCTGTTTTGTTTCATCTCACGGGCGGCAAAGGGGCAAAAATTACATCCTATTACAATATCTGTAATCCATTTTCGTGTTTGCTGAATAACCAATTCTGTAATTTCCATGTGGCATTAGTATTATTAATGGGAGCAAAGCTATTGTTGTTTAGCGGCCAGAAAAATAAAAATGACCGGTGTCAATACAGTAACAATTGTTTGAGCTTGTAACCGCGGCCCGTTTCGTCTCCAGCGCAGGGGGTCTGGCACTTGCACTGGCTTCACGAGATGTAACTGCAATTAATCCGCATGCTGGCAATTTATATTTGGAGCGGTCAGCATCTATTATTATCACTGGCTTTTATTCACCAACACCCTGGCGTGCGATTAGCCGGAGATAATAGACAAGCAAAGTGTGGTGCAAAAAAACAAAACCCAGGTGCCTGATTTTTTCTATACACCAGGATTTTAATCGTTTTCTGAAAGAAAAACTAAAAATACCCACAAAGTGGTATTGTGCATGTCCGTTATTTAGCGTCACTTTGTGTATTGTTTAGCAGCAATCGTCTTTGGTTTTAGTTTTTACTCTCAAAAGTTTCTCATGTTTAGTCCTGCCGGCTCCTCCCGGTAGGATTTTTTTTTGATACGCATGCCTGCTGATTAAGTATGATGGCCAGCTGGGCTGGTAACATTTGCTGTAATGGATCATACATTTCTTTTCACAAGACTTTATTTATTTAAAGTTGCCACACCAATTAAGCGGATTTTAATCTGGTTTTAAAAAAATACCCACATTGTGGTATTGCAGATGTAGTTTATTTATTGTCACTTTGTGTATTGTTTAGCAGCAATTGTTTTGGTTTAGTTTTACTCTCCCGTCCGGCCGGTCTACCCGCCCGGGCACAAAAGTTTTCTCATGTAAACCCCACCACTCCTCATGGCGGGGTTTCTTTTTTGTGCGGGGTTGGACCTGGATAAACCTGCGCGGAATGTGTGCTGATTAAAATGAATATTGGATCATCCGCCCTATTTTTAAAAAAACAATATGATAAAGATTTACCCGTGGCGGGTCCTGCATTACTTACCGGCTTACTTTAGTAGCGATCAAGATGCTTTTTACTGAAATAAAAATAGGCTGTCCTTATTCAATATAGCGATACTAAAAACATTAATTTAGATGCTAAACCCATAACAAATGCCAAAGTATGTAATTGAAAGAGAAATTCCCGGTGCAGGTAAATTGACCGCAGAACAATTAAAAGGTATTTCCCAAACTTCCTGCGGAGTACTTGGAACAATGGGGCCGCAAATCCAGTGGTTGCAAAGCTATGTAACAGGCGATAAAATCTATTGTGTATATATTGCTCCCAATGAAGAAATGGTTAGGGAGCATGCAAAGCAAGGCGGATTTCCTGCAAATTCGGTAAGCCAGGTAATGGCAGTTATCGACCCCACAACCGCTGAATAATCGTTATCATTTTTTTAAACGGCTCAGCAGGGCAGGAAAAACCTGGCCCTGCTATCTCCAGCATATTCTATTTACGCGGAAGAATATACTATCCGCATTGTTGCCAAAAACCAGCGGTTGCAGCGGAGAAGTTTTCAATGGATAGCTTTGCAAACGTGTAAATTTTTTCCAAAAAGGTCATGCGTCGGGCTCATTTTTTAAACATAATATTAAGAAAGCGAATCCTGTATATGCTTGTGAGGACCATACACAGCATTTGATAACAAGTTTCCGTAAAATCTTATTATATGTGGTATACCATTACTTTGGCTGTTGGATTATTGCTGCTGGTTGTAGCGCTTTCGAAATTGCAAAAGACATTATCTTTTCTAAAGATGAGTGAGCGGGCTACAGGAACTGTAATTGAACTTGAACGGGTAAAGGATTCAGACGGTGATACCTTTAAGCCAATTTTCAAATTTGAGACAAAAAATCACCAGCAAATTATACACCGGCATATTGGATCCAGCAACCCTTCCAGTTGGTCAGTTGGAGATGAGGTAATGATAGCTTACGATTCAGCCGACCCCTCAGAAGCAAGGGTGCTTACTTACTTCGGCACATTTTCCTGGACAATTATTCTTGGAGCTATAGCCATGCCATTAATAATTGTGGGAGGAGGATATTACGTTTCCCTTTCTTACCTGAGGTAGGAGCTGCATACAAGAAGCTATTTTATGGGATGGGGCCCAGAAAGCCAATTAACAGTGATTCTAAGCAAGATAAAAGTCGCCCCATATATATTCTTACCCAGCAATCCATTGTTTACGCACATTTACAACCCCATCGGGACGGTGCCCCTTAATGAGGACAATCAGCCGGGCTGGGTATTTTCAACACGCCGTGCCGGTATTTACATCAACGCCAAACGGTGTTTCCCTCGTAAAAAACGGGTCTAAAAAAATTAGCTTAAAATTACTAATAAAATTAGTGTTGATAATAAGTTTTTACCTACATTTGACATTATATTACCTTGATTAAAAAATAACCCATTATGTCAAATACAGAAAAATTAAAAGCGCTCAAGCTTACCATGGATAAGATTGACAAAGACTTTGGTAAGGGCAGCGTAATGATGATGAATGAACGCAGCCAGGAGCCGATGGAAGTCATTTCAACGGGTTCTATTGGTCTGGATACAGCACTTGGTATTGGCGGTTTACCCAAAGGACGTATTATAGAAATATACGGGCCTGAATCTACCGGTAAAACCACTATTGCTATTCATGTAATTGCAGAAGCGCAGAAAAAAGGCGGTATGTGCGCTATTATAGATGCGGAGCATGCTTTTGACAGCGCTTATGCCAAAAGGCTTGGTGTGGATGTTGACAACCTGCTGATTTCTCAGCCCGATTATGGCGAGCAGGGACTTGAAATTGCTGATCGCCTGATTCTTTCGGGCGCTTTGGATGTAGTGGTGATTGACTCTGTGGCTGCCCTGGTACCAAAAGGGGAGCTGGAAGGCGAAATGGGCGACAGCAAAATGGGCCTGCAGGCACGTTTAATGAGCCAGGCCCTGCGTAAATTAACTGCAACTATCAGCAAAACAAATACGATTTGCATATTTATTAACCAGCTGCGCGAGAAGATTGGCGTTATGTTTGGCAATCCTGAAACCACTACCGGTGGTAATGCCTTGAAGTTCTATGCTTCGGTGCGTTTGGATATCCGCCGCGTAAGCCAGATTAAAGATGGCGATGCAGCAGTAGGTAACCGGGTAAAAGTAAAAGTGGTAAAAAATAAAGTAGCACCCCCTTTCAGAGCAGCTGAGTTTGACCTGGTATTTGGAGAAGGTATTTCCAAAGCAGGTGAAATTGTTGATATGGGCGTGGAACTGGGTGTGGTGCAAAAAAGTGGTAGCTGGTTTAGCTATAACAGCGATAAACTGGGCCAGGGGCGCGAAACTGTAAAACAGCTGATGCTGGACAATCCTGCACTGGCTGATGAAATAGAAGCCAAGATCCGCGAAAAGCTGAAAGAGTTGAACGAGGCTTAAAAACAGGTTTTTTTGAATTTCGATATAAATGGTTAGTAAGTAAACAGCCCCATTCATGGGGCTGTTTTTTTTGTGGTGACGCTAGATTAAATAATTGTTGGGTCAGGGCTTACAAATATTTACATTTGGCATACTATAAATATTGGCGCTGGCTGCTAGTGCATGAGACTCATTATCTGCCATTTGACACTTTTTTTGCGTTCTGCACAAATGGGACTTTAAACATGGCAACAGACTATCAGAGACATCTTCTTAAATTAATTAAAGAGATTACAAGAAGGCATTTTTGAAGAAACTATGAAGCAGTATTAATAGTACATGCCCTGCTCAGTGGCTAAAATGAAAGCGATGCGGAAGAACTTAACAGCATAAAAAATGAATTGCAATTGCCACGAATAAATATGCCAGTGAATAATTATACCCCTAACATCATCATCGCAGGTCTATACGGTTCAAAGGATACGATTATCCGCAGGCGGGTGTATATTTTTTTGTTACCCTTTGTTGCGAAGGCAGGCAATGCCGGTTTGGTCATATTTAATAGCGAAATGGTATTAAACCAGTATGGGCAAACTGCCAGTACAGCATAGATGAAAACACCTCAATTGAGACGAAATGTTGAATTGGATGTATTCATTATAATGCCCAATCATATGCACGGGATAATAAAAATAAACACAACATGTAGGGGCGAATTGCATTCGCCCAATAATCCGGAAAGGGTTCCGACAACCGGCAAATTGCATTCGCCCAATGTTCCTCCATCAACACCAACGGGCGAATGCAATTCGCCCCTACGTGGTCCGTCAAATACCGTTGGGGCAATCATACGTGGTTACAAATCATCGGTGACTAAACAATTGGGGTTATTGGGATTTGATGAAAAATGTGGCAACGCAACTATTACGAACACATTATAGGTGATGAACAATTCTGTCAAACCATTTCGAATTATATTATCAATAATCCGGTTAAATGGGCAGAAGATAAATTTTATGGGGAATGAAATCTACCGGATACAAATTAGTTTTTCAATTTAACACCGGTTAGCAAGGCAATTGTAACAACATGGCATCCTGCATATAGCCGTCTGCGTTTCCGATAACACATTAAGCACAGCGTTGCGCCTGACATGAGAAGATAAAAAAGATAAAATAATGCTGTTTCCAACCCTTGTCAATCCCGTTCCAAAGATTACAGCAACTATCCATGTATACGATTAAATCATCCATTATGCGTTCACTTAAAATTTCTTTACTGATTGTTTGCATGGCAGCCGTGCAAATATTGCCTGCCCAAAGCAGGAAAGCGAAGTTGTCGGCTTTGATGAAATCTTACCATAACTATAATATGTTTGACGGCGCCGTGCTGGTTGCTGATAACGGGAAGATTATTTACAAAGAAGCTTTTGGTTTGGCCAACAGAGAATGGGATATTGCCAATTCCACCGATACAAAATTTATGATCGGCTCTATTTCAAAACCAATTACGGCTACATTGATGCTTATACTGGTTCAAAAGGGTCTTGTAAGTTTAGACAAGACCGTTGAAGACTACCTGCCTGCATTTAAAAATAAACCTGCAGCAAAAGTTACCATCCGTCAACTACTCAGCCATACATCCGGCATACCTAATTATGATATCATCAAAGATTTTTTTCCCCGCATCAGCCGTCAATATTTTACAAGGGAAGATTATACTAAAATATACATGGACGCTGCGCTTGCTTTTACACCCGGCACGCGTTATATGTACAGTAGCTGGGGCTACTTCACTTTAGGATACATCATCGAAAAAGTAACCGGAAAGTCATATGAACAGGCGATGAAAGACGAAATATTTACCAGGCTGCAAATGAAAAACTCAGGTTCTTATGTACATACCAGGGTTGTTCCCAAGCGGGCATCGGGCTATGACTACGGCATGGGCGACTATATCAGTGCCGATTTCCGGGACCAATCCAACACAATGGGAACGGGTGATATTTATAGCACAGTTGAAGATCTTTTTACCTTTCACATGGCAATAGCCAACAATACATTACTCAATAAAGAACTGACCAGTGAAATGTTTACTCCGGGCATGCGGCCGGCGCGATATGGTTATGGCTGGTTCAATCAAAACTTTAAATACACGGCAACCGATAGTGTGACCGCCAATTACCACCTGGGCTCTACGGAAGGTTTTATTGCATTTATGATTCGTATACCTGCAACCAATAGCATGGCCGTGATATTATGTAACAGTGCGCCCACTGATTTTTTTGGCATAACCAAAAACATGCTAAAAATATTGTACAATAAGCCAGTTGAATTAAAAGAGCCTGCACATAAAACAATGGAAAATATAATAGCCAAACACAGTGCAGAAAAAGCTGTAGCCGAATACAAAAAAATGAAAAGCGATAGCCTTCACTATTATGTAGACTGGATTCAATTGTATTTTCTGGGAGAAAAGCTATTGAGTTTAAAAAGATATGAAGATGCAAGAGTCATTGCAGAAAATAATGCGCTTGAATTTCCCGAACGTGATCTTATAAGTTTATCAATGGCCAATATCTATCTGGCCCTGCATAGAAATGAGGAAGCCATTGTATTTTTTAAAAAAACCCTTCGGCTGAACCCTGAAAATGAAGAAGCCAAAAACCGGTTAAAAGAATTAAACGTGCAGTAGAAACGCTATCATTGAGCCAGGGCAAAAACTTTTCCAATTTGCATACAGCTCCGCGGTTGTTGAAGCACCATACATAATTAATAAATAATGCCTGTAAGAATGTACCAGTAAGTACCATTACAAAACCAGTTTGCATGACCAGAAACCTGTCTTTTAAAAATCGCCTCTATATAACTGCTATTGTAACCGTTGCCATATGGCTTTTGCTATGCTGGAACCATTTCCATGATGGCGTAGTGAGTCACCATATTTTGGCCATAAAGACCTGCCAGCTATTTCTAACTGGTGGGGCGGCCTGGTTCTTCCTTTACTTACCTGGCTGCTATTGTACCGCATCCGCCGGCGGTTATTGAGCAATGAAAAAAAGATGTCAAACAATTCAACGCTGCCTTTTAGCCCATGGTATGGATTTGCTGCAGCATTCATGTTTGGTATATCGCTTTCAACATTCTTTACACTTGGAAATACCGATGTGCCGGGGTATATGATGATGGGGTTGCTGCTTAGCGCACTGTTCTTACCGGTGTATAGATCCGAGTGCCTGCTGGGATTTGTAATTGGTATGACTTTTACATTTGGCGCCGTGCTGCCAACCATTGTAGGTTCTATACTGGTCTTGGTAAGCGCATTGCTGTATTTGTATCTCCGGCCAGTCTTCCGCTACCTCCTGCTAAAAAAGAAGAAAAAATCAACTGACGATCCAACCTGAAAAACCTGAATGCTGCTTGCTAAGGCCGCTCGTAGCGGCAGCTGTGCTTTGCCTGGATAATCTATTAATTTCATACATTTATTTGTTGCTAGCCAGCAGTACATATTAACCCCGCAAAAAAGTACGATGGAAATAAAGTATACAGCTGATATTATACCAACGACTGAACAGATCATTGCACTTTATAATGATGCAGCGCTTCCAAGGCCCACAGACGGCCCGGAAAGAATAAAAAAATGTTTGCTAATGCGGACCTGGTGGTAAGTGCGTGGGGCGGCCATAAACTGGTAGGCATTTCGCGCAGCATTTCAGATTGGGTATGGTGCAGCTACCTGGCAGACCTGGCCGTTGCACCACCTTATAAAAAATCAGGCATCGGAAAAAAATACTGGCGCTTACCAGGGAAAAGTCAGGCGGGCAGTCAATGGTCCTGCTGCTGTCCGTTCCAACCGCCATGGATTATTACCCCAAAGTTGGTTTTACAAAAGAAGACCGCGGCTTCATCATTAACCGGACTCATTAGCTATCATACAAAGATAAAACCTGTTTTAAATTAGGCCTGTGTGATATACAGGTTGAACAAAGAAAAGATCCTGTATTACTGAAACAATTAATAATAAAAAAATGGTTACCGTGAATATAAACATACACCAAAGTTTCAGCACCTCAAACCGGAACCAGGCTTTTTACATATGCCAGCTTTAGCACCCTGCGTTTTAATTAAATATTAATCTTCAATTATCTGCGTGGAATCTACTGCTGCATACTTTCATTCCGTGAAAGCGTATATTTTTTAGACAAGCGGTATTACCAATCCCTTCTTTAAGCTTATTTTCCGTTTCTAAAACCAACACTGCATGAGAATTACTTTTCTTTTAGGGATGTTTATTGCCATTACCGTACAACTGCCGGCACAGCAACTGCTACCAAAAGCTAATTACCAGCTGGCTGCCAGGTTTTCTCCCAAGAAACAGGAAAGGTTGCTTTTTTCTACAATAGTGGATGCCCACTGGCTTAAGAAAGGAAATCGCTTCTGGTACAGCTACGAGACAACAGATGGAAAAAAATGGTATATCGTGGACCCGGCAAAAGCGGAAAAAAGATTGATGTTTGACAACGCCAAACTGGCTTCTGAATTAACAAAAATTATTAAAGACCCCTCTGATGCACAGCATCTGCTGATTGACAGTATTCGTTTTGTAAAAGATGAACGCAGCATACAATTTGAATTTAAAAGCACCGAAGAAGTAGATAAGAAAGACAGCACCGCAAAAAAAGATTCTACAGCAAAAAAAACAGGCCCGCCCGCAAAAGAAAGAAAGACTTACTACTTTGAATACAACCTGGATACCGGTGTACTAACCGAACTTACTGATTACAAAAAACCAAAAAGAAAACCAAACTGGGCATCTATTGCGCCTGATAGCCAAACCATAGTGTACGCTAAAAATTTCAACCTCTATTACATGGATAAGGCCAACTATGAAAAGGCCGTAAAAAATGAGGAAGATACAAGCATCGTTGAAAAGAAGTTAACTACAGATGGCATTGAATATTATTCTTATGGTGATTCATTCAATGAAACCAATACAGACCGGGAAAAAAATAAGAATAAAAGAAAAGCTGCTTTTATTTACTGGTCGCCCGACGCAAAGCATTTTGCAATGATAAAGAGTGATCAGCGCAGGGTAAAAGATCTCTGGGTTATTAATAGCATTGCAGAACCACGCCCCACATTAGAAACCTATAAATACCAGATGCCAGGCGAAAAAGAAGCACCGGAAGATCACCTTATGCTATTTGATATGCAGGCAAAAACACAGAAAGAGGTCAACGTTTCTATGTTTAAAGATGAAGATGTAAATATCTGGTCTGCCACCGCATTACCCAGCAGCCGGGATAATGACTGGCGTACTTTACAATGGCTGGGAACAAATGATAAATTCTATTTAACCCGCGTTAGCCGCGATTTAAAAAAAGTGGACATACTGATAGCCAATGTATCTTCAGGAGACGTAAAACCCCTGATACAGGAGCGCCAGAATACTTACGTTGAGACAAGAAAACTTGGTTTGGTAAGTGCAGGAAAAGAACTGGTTCAATGGAGCGAACGCGATGGCTGGGCACATTTTTATTTATACGATGAAGCAGGGAAACTTAAAAACCAGATTACGTCAGGCGCTTTTCATTGTGAAGACATTGTAGGTATAGACGACGTAAAAAGAATATTGTATTTCTCCGCCAACGGCAAAGAACCCAATGAAGATCCCTACTACCTGCACCTGTATAAAATTAATTTTGATGGTACCGGTATGAAGCTGCTGAACCCCGGTGAATTTGAGCATGGTATGAGCATGGACGATGGTAAAGAATTTTTTGTAGATAATTATTCGAGGGTTAACACCATTCCTAGATCTGCTTTGTACAATGCTGATGGTAAAAAAATCCTGGACCTTGAAACAACAGATGTATCGTCATTGATGGCAACTGGCTATAAGTTTCCGCAAATCTTTAAAGTAAAAGCGGATGATGGCATTACCGATTTGTATGGCGTTATGTACAAACCTTATGATTTTGACAGTACAAAAAAATACCCGGTAGTAGAATACGTATACCCGGGGCCGCAAACAGAAGCGGTGAATAAAGCTTTTGCAAGGGCAGCAGACAGAACAGATCGCATTGCACAGATTGGATTGATTGTAGTAACGGTAGGTAACCGCGGCGGCAACCCCAGTCGCTCCAAATGGTACCATAGTTACGGCTATGGCAATTTAAGAGATTATGGCCTGGCCGATAAAAAAGCAGCCATCGAGCAATTAGCTGATCGCTATCCGTACATTGACATCAACCGGGTGGGCATTCATGGTCATTCGGGCGGTGGTTTTATGTCAACCGCCGCTATATTAGTATATCCTGATTTCTTTAAAGTTGCGGTCTCTTCATCTGGCAACCATGATAACAGTATCTACAACCGCCAGTGGAGTGAGAAACACCACGGCGTTAAAGAAACCATTGGTGAAAAGGGTGATACGAGTTTTGTTTATAATATTGAGAAGAACCAGGATCTGGCGAAAAATCTCAAAGGGCATTTGATGCTTACCACCGGAGATATTGATAACAATGTTAGCCCGGCCAATACCATCCGCGTAGTAAATGCATTGGTAAAAGCCAACAAACGTTTTGATTTAATGGTATTGCCCGGGCAGCGGCATGGATACGCAGACATGCAGGAATATTTTTTCTGGGGCCTGGCAGATTATTACAGCAAATGGTTGCTGGGCGATTTCTCTCAGCCTGTAGATATTATAGAAATGAACAGGGAATTAGAACAAAGCGGCAATAAGAGAAGATAACCCTGACTTCTAAAGAAGAACTTAATGCAACCGTAGTTTTTAAAAACTACGGTTGTGTTTTTTATTTCCTTCCCTCTTTTTATCTTTTAGCTATAAAAAACGAAAGCCCCGATGTAGAAACATCGGGACTTCTTGGTTAAGGCTCTGATTAGTAGCTATTTTAAATAATGTTATTTTCGATATCAAAGATAACTGGTCAGGTGAACTATTCCAACTATCAGACATACCCTAAAGCGGGTATTTTTATCATAATTCAGCTAGTTTTTTCATTTCATTATCCACAAACTGCATTAACTCATTGATGTTGTCACCGGAGAAATTAAATTGTAAACCAGCGGCTTCATATAAACGGGGTAAAGTAGCCGTAGCGCCGAGGCTCAAAGCTTTTGAATAATTGTCGAGTGCCGCTTCCTTGTTTTGTTTAAACTGCTTCCATAAACCAATAGCACCCAATTGAGCAATACCATATTCTATGTAATAGAAAGGCACTTCAAACAGGTGTAATTGCCGCTGCCAGCTATTGCCCCGGTAATCTTCCAATCCACTAAAATCAATCACTTTGCTGGAGAACTCATTCAGTATTTCAGTCCACCGCACTGATCTTTGTTCCAGGCTGTGGTTTGGATTTTCGTATACCCAGTGCTGAAATTTGTCAATGGTAGCAATCCAGGGAAAAATAGTAATCACCCTTTCCAACTGGTGCTCCTTTGCGCGTTTCAGTTCATCTTTGCTGTCGAAATAAACATCCCAGTAATCCATGCTGAAAAGCTCCATGGCCATGCTGGCTACTTCTGCAATTTCCATTGGATACTCTTTAAAAGAACTGAGCGGCAGCGGGTGCGTCAAAAAGGAATGTACCGCGTGGCCGCCTTCGTGAACCATAGTGGTTACATCACTCATCTGTCCGGCAGCATTCATAAAAATAAACGGTGCACCTGTTTCAGCCAGCGGACAATTGTACCCGCCTGGTGCTTTTCCTTTGCGGCTCTCCAGATCAAAACGGTGCATTTCATTCATCTTACGCAGGCAAGCCGCAAAAAATGGCCTTATCTTTTCAAAACAGGCAATGCTTTTCTGCAGCAGTTCATCACTCGTTTTAAAAGGACGCAATGGCGCTGTTCCTTCCGGCTCAGCTTCCAGATCCCAGGGGCGTAATGTATCTACACCTAATTTTTTCTTTTTTGCTTCGTAAATCTTATCCGCCAGGGGCAGAATGTATTTTTTTACAGAATCGTGAAACTGGAAACAATCTTCCTTGTTGTAGTCAAAGCGTCCCAGGTCGGAAAACTTGTAATCGCGGTAGTTGCTGAAATCTGCATTGGCTGCTACCAGTTGGCGTTTCTCCACCAGCTGGCTATATAATTCATTGAGGGCGTCTTTATCAGCAACCCTTCTTTCATTTATTTTGCGGTAAACGGTTTCGCGTAACTGGCGGTCGTGGCTTTCCAGAAATTTTGCCGCCTGCTGCAGGGTGTACTCTTTTCCCTCTACCTCAATGGTCATTTTAGCAGAGATAACACCAAACTGCTGGCCCATTACGCTCAGTTCAGCAATAATGGGAATATTAATTTCCCTAAACAACTCAATATTTTTCTTCACACCGCGCAGGTAAGTGAAATATAATTTTTGATCCAGTTCTGCGGTGTAAGGGCACTCAATCAGTTTGCGGTTTATTTTATCTGCGTATGGCTGAATTTGAGGTTGAATCTGTGTTACAAAAAAAACAAAAGCTTCTTCCAGCGATTTGTTCTCTGTGTCGCAGGTCATTTTAATTTGTCTCCAGCAAGCATCTTCACTTAATATAGATTCAAGCTCACTGGAATCTTTCAGCCATTTTTCCAGATCTGCTTTTGAGCGGAGGGGCCGGTCAAGTAACTGTTGAAAATAGGTTTCCAGGGCTTCCCAATTGCTTACTACAAAGTCTTTGGGTAAAAATGTCCGTGGAAGGGCTTCAATATCCGCACTTGCTTGCATCATAGAATAATCGTTTTAAACAACCACAGGCTACCGCTTCAGGTTCATTGTTGAAGCCTTACTGCTGTAGCCTGTGCTATAAAATGTAGTTTTTACTTCTTTTTGGGAGCAGCCTTTTTCTTCGGCGCGGCTTCAGCTGCAGGTGCTTCTTTGGGTGCTTTGGGCGCTGCTGCGGCCTTTGATGCTTTAGGAGCAGCTGCTTTTACAGGCTTTTCGGCTGGTTCTTCTGCTGTTGCTTTCTTAGGGGCTGCTTTCTTTTTAGGCGCTTCAGTTATGGTTTCTTCCTTGGCGGCTTTTGCCGGTTTAGTAGACGCTTCAGCTTTGGCAGGCGCGTCAGTTTCAGCCGGCGCTTCCTCTTCCTGAACCGGCTCAGAAAGCTTGATCTCTACCTTATTCTTTTGCAAGATTTCAAACCATTTGATAATCTTCTTCATATCGCTGGTATACACCCGGTCAAAATCAAGATCGGGGTAGGCCGCTTCAAAATATTTCTTAATGGCTGCATTGTCTTTTGTGTCCGGCAGTGATGTGCTGCTTTTCTGCATCGCCTGCAATATATCTACCAGGTTCACATTATCCCTTACAGTATAAATTTCTATACTCTCCAAATGAGAAAAGTTATGAATACGGCTTGATACAAATTTGCTTGATTTATCATCCAATGAACGTACAATAGCGCCGTCAGTCTTGCTGCTGATAAGTTCGTGCAGACCAGGCAAACCAGAAACGGCTATAATTTTACTATAATCCATACAATGTAATTTTTTAAAGGACGTGCAAGATACAGGAAAACCTGAAATTTAAACCACTTGGCTAATTTTGATACTTTCACATTTTTAACCCAGCGGCAGGAGAGGCATGGGCGAAGACTGGAAGCTTTTAGCTTGCAAAAACAGTTTGGAAGGGTATACAGTGGTGCTGGCTGCGCCACAACGCCTACCTGTTGGTCACCAGGATGCTTTGCGCCGGAATCTTGTACCTCCGGTTGCCAATTACCCTATAATACGCTTTTATAAAGCCAGGCAGGCGAAGCAGTGAATTTCCCCTTACGCTGGCTAAAGATCAGCTTCTGTAAAAACGCCCTTAAACTTAAAGAAGGTTATTTCATTGAAAAAAAGGCGGGCCGTTACATTGATATCCCCCGAAGCAAGCACGGTATAATTAGCTTCTGCATGCACGGTATTGTTTTTACCCGGGTCAATTACAGAGAGAAATTTTAAATCCAAGCCGTGGCGCAATTGCACCGGCCGGCCGGTAGTTTTCTGCACTAATTCCTTCACTATCTGCATCATACACACACCCGGCACTACGGGTTGCCCCGGAAAATGACCCTGAAAAATTTCATGTCCCGGGTTAATTTGCAGTACTGCCTGTATCCTGTCATCCTCCATTACCGGACTTAGTACCGTATAAAAATTACCCTCTAGCATCATTGCTTCAATTTTTTTAATCCAATCGTAAAGTTAAACCCTGTATGGCTGATACCAATGGTATCTGGTACGCCAGCAGCATACTGCTGCATTACGGCGGTTACAACCGGTTTTTTGGCAGATGCCCGCTCCAGCCGGATAAGCCTTGTGCAGCTGCTGTCCGTAATATAATAATTATTGCCTTTGCTCTGCGGAAAACCGTGGTAAAGCAGGCCGCCATTTCTACGGGTAAAGCCTTTTTCTGTATCCAGGTGAAGCATCATAACCAACTCAAAATCCTTGCGCAGGGTGGTTAATACCGCCTTTTTGTCCATCTGCGGCAAAATATAGTAAACTTTAAAAACGCCGGCTGCAGAAAATTCAAAATCAAAATATTTGAATCCCATTTCGTTAGAGAATACCAGCCGGGTGCTGCTATCTGGCATGGCTTTAATCAGTAAAAGACCGCTTAAATGCTTGCCCACTACATCTACAGTTGTATTGTAAAGCGCTTTTGTAAAAACTGGCTTAAACTTCAGTACGCAGGCGGCATTGGCCTGTACCTTTTCCATTTTCCGGTAAACGGAGCCACAGGCAGTTAAAAAAAACAGCCCGCTACTTAATAGCAAATAACGCATCTGAAATGCTGGCATTGAGTTCTTTGTTTATAAAACTGATTACGGTATTATCGCCTGATTGTTCATACATCTCAAGCTTGTTAACCGAATAATCTTTTTTAGAGAGTACAATATTAATGTTCTTAAAATAATCCTTCATGCCTTTTACCACTGGCAGTAACTCTATCAGGTAGGCACCAGCATTTTCAAAAACAGTTACTTTAAAATCCGGGTTGCTGAGCGCGGTTCCCTGCACGCAGTCCACCATCATGCGGTTTACCTGCTGAAAAAGTTTGTTTGATTTGGTAGAAATTTTATTCTCCTTCTGCCCGTCTTTTACGAACACATTGGTTTTATTGATGATAACAAGGTACTGAAATGGCTGGTTGTATTCCATGCGTACCAGGTTGTCTTTTTTAAACCAGAATTTACCTTTCGAAGTAATCTTTTCAGACAGCAGGCTCAGGTTTTTTTCCTGGGTAAAATCTGCCTTGATGCTTTGTGTGCGCTGACTGGCAGCAGCAAACAACTCTTTAAACTTTGGCATATCTGCTACGGGCTTATAGCCAGCATACTGGGCCTGCAGCCAGATAACCGGCATGCACAGGCAGCACAAAAAAAACAGTTTACGCATAGGGCATTACATTTAATAGCTTATCCATCCGTACAAATTCATATCCTTTGCTGCGCGCTGCAGCAATAAAACGCGGCAATACCTGCAGGGTGGTTTTACTGGTATCGTGTAGCAAAACAACAGCACCGGGCTGTAATTTGCTGCTTATTTTTTGCAGTAATTTTTCTTCTTCCTTTATCACCGTATCCAGGCTGCGTATATTCCAGCCAATGGCGGTAAAGCCGCCCTGTTGCATCACTGTTTTCATATTGGGCGTGGTTACCCCATATGGTGGCCTGAACAATCGGGGCGTAAAGCCGGTTATTTTTTTTACTGTAGCACTCATCTGTTGCACATCCAGCATCATTTTTTTTGTTGAAAAAAGATCAAACCAGAAATGATGCGAGTAACTATGGTTGCCAATAATATGTCCTTCATCCACTATCTGCTGCAACAGGCTTTCATTACCATCCATATTTTTACCGATACAGAAAAAAACCGCCGGTACCTGCTCGGCTTTCAGCACCTGTAATATCGCTGCGGTATAAGCTGCTGCCGGACCATCATCGAAGCTAATGGCAATTTGCCTGGCATCGGTTTTTGCACTGCACAAAACTTTCATAAAAAAATTACTGCCCACATAATAAGACCCGTAAAAGAGTATGCCTGAATACAATATTGCTGCCAGCACATATACATACACCGGCACGTGATAGCGTGTGGCCAGGCCCCCCAGCAATAACACAATGACTATAAAAGTGATATTGGTGTTTCTGAAATTCAGCATGCGCTTACCAGCATTAAAGAATGATGGATGTTTTCATAATGATTGTAAATAAGGATGCGTTTGATTTCGCCCGCGTTTGGCAGATCAAAAACCGGTGGCAGGCTGCCCTGTTTTATAATTGATGCAGCCAGCCACAATGCAAAAGCTGTACTGGTAGGATATTCTCCGCACAGCTGTTTATAGTTAATGGTTATGTTATTACTGAATAATGAACGGCCCAGCGCATGGTAAACAGTATCGCCTGCTGTATCGCCATTACAGCCGGTAATGACCAGGTCAATATCAGCTGCTGCAATTGATTGGCCCGCTAAAAAGCCGGTTACCTGCTCTTCCGTTTCTTTTAGACCTGCCGGTTTGTAAAACGTATGCAGTGCGTCCAGTACCGCATAATTTTTAGGGGAGGATTCACTGCTCAGCAAAAAGAAAGCGGCGCCTTCGCCTGCTATGGTTCCTTTTGATTGTGTAGTAAATAAATCCGCATTGCTGATGGGCGCTTTCTTGTATAAACCAAATCTGCTGAGTATGGCATGGCTGTAATCAGTTATCTCATCAGCTGCGCCCGTTAATACGGTAGTAGCGGCATCCTCTTCCAGCAGCATCATGGCGTCCAGCAGGGCGCTTTCAAAAGAAAAACCCCTGTGCACAAATGTATTGTTATAATTATGGCATTGCAGCATGAGCGCAATCTGCGCGCCAATAGTATTATGGGTAGATTGAATAAAGGCAGTGGGTGTAAGCATTTCTTCCTTTTGCTCCACCATTTTTTTCAGAAAGATGCCGGTATCATCCAGGCAGCCATAAGCCGTGCCCATTACAATAGCGTCCGGATTTTTCAACTCTGCTTCACGCAGGCAATCCATGGCCGCCGCTGTGCCCATTTTTATAATGCGGCTCATGCGGCGTATAAACTTTGTATCAATATAGCTGAGGTAATCCGGCTCTGTACAATGCAGGCGGTTGCCGGTTTGTGTTACCAGCTCCGGCAGCAGTAGTGCTCCACTAATTGCAGCACCCGCAGTTTTTTGGGGCGAGATATTTCCCGTGGCGCGGATAAATGTTTTCATCTTAGCACTTTGAAAAAATTAAAGATGAACAGTTGCCGCCAAAACCGAATGAATTGCTAAGCACATGGTTAACCGTTGTATTTTTTTCAAAAACCTTTTCCGGTACAAATGGCAATGCCTGTATAGGCGTTTGCAGCCGCAGGTTGGGATATATATAATTATGTTTTACTGCCAGTGCAGAAAACACCGCTTCAATTCCACCGCTTGCACCCAGCGTATGGCCGGTAAATGCTTTTGTAGAACTCATTCTTGGGTAATGCGGTTCAAACAGCCGTTGTATGGCTGTTCCTTCAGAAATGTCATTGTTAAACGTGCCGGTACCATGCAGGTTAATATAGCTGATATCCGTAGTTTGCAGACCGCTTAAGGACAGGGCACCTTTCATAGCCGCGTAGGAGCCGGCTCCATCTGGTGAAGAAGCAGTCTGGTGGTGCGCATCATTTGCGTTGCTGTATCCGCTCAGCCGGCAATACACTTTATTTTTCATGCTGGCGGCCACACGTTCAGACAGCAGTACCACATACCCGGCACCTTCGCCCAGGTTTAATCCGCGGCGGTTTTCATCAAAAGGCATACACAATTCCTTGTCTAAAATCTGCAGGGTATTAAATCCGTTCAGGGTAAATTTTGTTAGCGCATCGGCACCGCCTGCCACTACCACATCCAGCAGGTTGTGTTTAATTAACCGCGCACCAAAGAAAATACTGTTGGCGCTTGAAGAGCAGGCCGTGCTGATGGTAGTCACAAAGTTTTTTATGCCGAGCCCGTCTGCTACCAATTCTGTAACTGACCCGCATTCATGATTTACTACATCCCGTAAACGACCGCTGCCGCGTTCCTGTAAAAAGGATGAAAAGAAAGATTCCGATTTATCCATACCGCCCACGGAGTTGGCAGATATAAAGCCGGTCCGCAAACCCTGTGTGGCAGCAAGACCTGCATCATCCCATGCTTCTTTTGCAGCCATCATACCCAGCAACGCCGTGCGACTTACGGAAGCAGGAAGGCCGGTTGCTGCTGCCAGTTGCTGATTGTCCAGTTTCACTTCTGCAACAGGCAATATGTTTTTATGAATCGTATCAAGCGAAGTAATGGACCCGATACCTGCTGCACCGTTTTCGAGGGCTTGTAAACAGCCTGCTGTATTGTTGCCAATGGCGGAAACAACACCCACTCCTCCTACATATACGGCTGCACTTTTTGTATACATCATTAACTATGCCTGCTGGCTTTTAATATATTCCGCCATGGTTCTTACACTCCGAAAAACTTTTGGACCCTCTTCTGCATTATTGAGTTTGATATGATACTGCTGCTGCAATAATACTATCAGTTCCAGCGCATCAATTGAATCAAGGCCCAGGCCTTCTACAAACAATGGCTGATCGTCCCCGATGTCTTCCGGCTTAATATGCTGCAGGTTTAACTGTTCCACAATCTGCTTTTTCAGGTCCGCTATTAAATTATCCATTTGTTATCTGATAAATTTGTTGAATATTTTCTTCTGTAAAAACGGCTGTTCCAGCACTTCCTTTTCTTTCAATTAACAATAAACAGGCCTTGTAATCCTGCTCCATTATTTCTACCCAGCCGCAGACACATGCCTGTAGCGCACCGGTTACAAATAAATGCGATACATACTGCTGAACAAACCCTGCATTGAAATCATCAAAAATAAAAAAATCGTTTTCGCCTTTAAAATTATGCCGGATGCAAATTTCGCCCATTACAATGTTTGGCAGGGTATACACAAACAATGCGGGGCTGGCAATTGTTTTTACCGTTTCATAATACTTAATATCTGTATCGAGGCTGCTGCTTTTGTTGGCCAGCACCAGTCCAATATCTTCCGGCTCATACCCTGTTTTGTCAAAAGAATGCTCCAGTAATATTTCTGTTGCCAGCCAGCCCAGTTTAGCCAGGCTATCCATTCTGTAAAACTTCGGATAGTTGATAGCAAAATGTTCATACGCCGCCACCAGGAATGCAGGTGCAGCGCTTCCCGCCTGCTCAAATACTACTTTATCATTTTTTATAACAACATTAGGGGCAATACTGCAACTGGCGGTAATATATAAGTTCTCAGTCAAAGTAATGTATTAAACAACCTGTGTAGCATTGTATCTATCGCGTGCTTTAATAATCTTAGCCAGCTTTGTTACGGCAGCAGCGGAATCTTTTACAAACGGGTTATCGGTATCCCATACATAACCGGCCAGCACAGAGCAAATCTGGTTTTTATATGATTGAACCGGATCGTCCGCAAAGAAAATGGTATCCAGTGTGCCGTCGTACCACGCCATTACATAGGTGCGGAATGTATTTACTCCCTGCATCATTGGTTCGGTATATTCTTTTTCCCAATCAATGGTTTCGCCATTCAGTTTGCGTACCACCAGCTTGGCTGCTATCTGGCTTGATACCGTGGCCAGTGTAACGCCTGAAGAGAAAACTGGATCCAGGAATTCAGTAACATTGCCGGTGAGTACAAAACCTTCGCCATGAAAAGTGCTGGTAGTGGTAGACCACGACTGCAACGTTTTAGGCTCAAATGCAAATTCAACATTTTTAAACCTTTCGCTTATATACGGCTGCGATGCTATCAATGCACGTAATTGCTCTTCATCTGTTCCTTCCAGCTTGTTAAAATAATCCGGGCTGCCTACAAAACCCAGCGAAGTAATACCATTTGAAAAAGGTATAATCCAGATCCATATGCCAGGAGCATGCACAACAATGGTGATGCGGTTGGGCTCATCATCCATAGATCTCTTTTTATCCACGGTGTGGACAAACAATGCTTTGCGCGGTGTCAGGTTGGATGGTTTATCGAGGTTAAATAAACGCGGTATTACCCGGCCGTAACCACTGCCATCTATAATAAACCGTGCGCTTATCTCTGTTTGGTTACCTGCGGCATCTTCTACAGTGGTCACTGAATCCGACCCGTTAAATTCTATACCGGTTACCGTTGTTTCATATGATACGGGTACACCCATTTTTTCTACGGTATCTGCCAGTGTTTTGTCAAACTCAGCGCGGGGAACCTGCCAGGTCCAGTTCCAGCCAGCAGTAAACTGATCAGCGAACAAATAGTCGCACACTTTTCCTTCTTTTACAAACTTGGCCCCAAATTTTTGCTGGAAATTTTTTTCTTTAACCGCCTCAACAAAACCCGCTTCTGTTAATGCTTCCATGCAGCGTGGCAAAAGGCTCTCGCCAATCACAAACCGCGGAAAAACTAATTTCTCTACAATTTTAACGGTGAAACCAGCTTTGTGTACAATGGAAGCAGCTACCGTACCTGCAGGTCCGGCGCCAATAACCAGTACATCTACATTTTCTTTTTTCATATGTTTTGTATGAGGCGTTACATGTTTGTGGGTTTGGCAAACGCTTTTGTCACTTTAAAAAAACTATTTTCTTTTCTTACACTTCAGCAAGGTCTGGCTCAGTCCAATATTATCTACCTGTTCAGTTACATCAAAGCCAGCTTCCTGTACACAGGCTAAAAAAGTTTCTGCGCTATACATCTGGCTGTTGCCATTAGCCAGTGCCGTGAAATACAAGGATGTCTGCTGCAGGCAGAAAGCTGCTACTTCAAAACGCTGCCTGTCCCAAAAAGGTTCAAGTATAAACAAATAACCATTTTCATCCAGCGCAGTATAACATCTTTTTAAAATAGAAACAATCTGTTCTTCAGAAAAACAATCCAGGCACTGGCTCAGCCAAACAGCATCATAGCCTGCCGGAAATTGTACGGTTTCATCCAAAATATTGGCCGCAGAAAACGAGATACGGTCTTCCAGCCCCAGTTCAGCAATTTTTTTCTTTGCCACATTTAACTGGCCGGGCAAATCCATGATAGTCACTTTTACATCTGGCGAAAAAAGTGCCGATGCAATGGCCCACTTACCGGTATTACCACCTACGTCCAATAATTTTTTAGTGCCGTTTTTATACACTTTTGGCAGCACCAGCGGAAAAGCATTGTCAGAGAAAAAATGGTCAAAATTAAACCAGCTTTTCTGTACCTGCTCGGGCAGTTGCGACAATCCTTCGTAAATGGTTGTCCACTCACCAAATTCTTTGAGGCCCACCGGTTTCCCGGTTTCGATGCTTTCGTCCAGTGCAAAAACGCCTTTATAAACTACATCCTGTACAAAATCCATGTTTACATTGGTAAGCGGATCATTCAGTATAAAATGACCTGTTTTACCAAGTGTATATTTTTTTTCATTTATCAATACCAGCCCTGTACTGAGGCCCGATTCCAGCAATACACGCACACCATACAGGGGCAATTTAATTGTTTCTCTAATTTCTGCAATTGTTAACCCTTCTAAACCGCTCTCTTCAATCACTTTTAAAATACCTGAATTTCTTAGTACCCGCGCCGCCTGGAAAATAACCGGTCCAAATGCAATCCATTGCGCTGTTTCTTTGGCTTCAAATGCAGACTTTTTATCCTTACTAAAAAAATTCATACTACTGATTTCTTTTGATAATCTAATCTTATTGCTATGTCTTACTGAATACCAATGCTGCGTTGCACCCCCCAAAACCAGAAGCTGTTTTAAGACAATGCCGGGTTGTAAGCGGCATCAGCTCTTTACAAACAGTAATGGGTTTTGACACACCTGTTTCCTGGAAGCCCCTGGTTGGTATCATCATTTCCTGTTGCAGTGAATGAAGAGCAATAATGGATTCCACTATGCCCGCAGCACCCAGCGTATGCCCGTAATATCCTTTCAGGCTGTTTACAGGTACCGCTTCCATGCCAGCCAGTGAAAATGCTTTGGCTTCCATTTCATCATTATAAATAGTTGCTGTACCGTGTGCGCTTATAAAGCCAATATCCGCTGCTGCAACATTTGCCTGCTTTAACGCCTTATTGATAGCAATACAAAGTTCCCCGCCGCTGCGACTAGGACCAGAAATATGATTGGCATCATTGGTGACCGCGCCGCCAGCCAGCTGTATATTCTTATCGTTTTTATTGGCTGATAATATTATTGTGGCCGCTGCCTCGCCTAAATTAATGCCATTGCGGGCCGCATCGAACGGTCTGCAGGGTTGCGGGCTGATAGCCTGGAAAGACTGAAAACCCGATAAGATAAAAGTTGAAACAACATCGGCACCCACTACCACCGCATGTGTATACTTCCCCATTTCTATAAGACGTTTGCCGGTAAGCAAAGCCGTGAGGCCGGATATACAGGCGTTGCTGATAACCAGTGGCGTATGCATAAGCCCGAAAAAACCGGCTATTTTTTTGGCGGAATAAGAAAATCCAATCTGTTCTTTTACAGCAGTACTAATGGCTGCTGTTTCCAGTAAAGAAATATTTCCTTTTGTACTGGAAATAATTAAAATGGTTTCCGGGGAAGCTATATCAATACCACTGTCCTGCAGGGCGCTTTTTACAGAAAGAATAAGCAGTTGTTCAAATTTTGTGTAATCCTCAGTGGCTACTGATGAATTTATACCGGATACGTCTTCCAGCAGGGATGCATAAAATGGAACGGAACACATCGCGGGCAGTATATGCTCTTTAATACCGGATACGTTGTTGAGCAAGGCACGATAATTTGCTGCCGCTGTATTGCCAACGGGTGAAATTATATTATCTGAAACAACAAAAACATTCCTCATCATCAATGGTTAAATCATTGCGTGCTTTATTTTCCATGCTTCAAAAAAAGCAGGGTTGGTTAATTGCAGCAATGAATTTGCTTTATCTAAAAATACCTGTACCGAAGAACCCTTTGCTACCAGCACGCTGGTAGCAGCATTAAATATGGTATAATGAAAAACAATTTTTGCGGCCTCACACGGAATATATTTTGTTTCCACTATCATCTTTTCGCCATACCGCAGGCTTAGTTTATAATCACAAACAATGCTTACAATGGGTACCACATAGCCCTGGTTGTAAAAATCCAGGTAGCTTAAGCCATGCTGGTTACCAAATGCTTCCCGACCGTCTTCAAAATACCGGATATAATGACCATGCCACACAATACCCAGCGGATCTGCTTCATTAAAGCGTACGGGTATTTCGGTTTTTTCTATAAGGAATTTTTTCATGCGCTTATCTTTCTCCAACCAAATACCCTTGCTGCTTACTGGTATTTGCTTTTCCATTCATCGTACTTCTTTTTCTCGATGGATTCCAGCAGGTTTTTTACGGTAGATACCCACATGTTGCGGAAGCCGATCGCCATGCCCATTTTATTCTCTGTGCGTTCTGTAAGCAAAACTTTTTTACTTTTCATATCCACCAGGGTTACCCAAATGGCCGCTGCTTTGGCAGACTTACTCATGGCCTCCATTACAAACAAAATGCCTACTCCTTTTTTATCTGCAAAATCAAATCCCTTAACCAGTGCCGTAATATCCTCCTCTTTGAGGCGATGAAAATCTGACGTGTTGGTAGACTTGATTTGTTCTGCATCTATTTTAATATTTCTTTTTGCTACCAGTCCAAGATCATGGTCAATATTTGATTTACGGAAGGCCTTATTTAAATCAAATTTTTTGGCTTCGTTCACTATAACATCATTCATACCAGCGTAAAGCCGGTCACGGATATCCATTTGATTGGCGGTAGCGTCATCAATTAACTTTGCCTTGGTAAAATCAATCCCTAAATAAAGCGAAGGTGTTTCACTGGAAGAAAAAAACTCCTTCAGGGTTTGAGAAAAAGCGGACTGGGTGAGCATGCCAATAAAAATAAAAGACAGGAGGAAACTAAGCCGGGCGGTGCGTTTCATGGTCATATTTTTTTATGGTTTTTAATAAAAATTTTCATTTCGCAGGTGGCTATTACCCGGTTATTGCAACTGATACTGCCTTTGATAACAGATACATCAAAAACCTGGTTGCCAATAACAATGGATGTTTCAATAATATCATCCACCGAAGGTAAATCCAGCACCTCAAAATTCTTAACTGCCCCAATATAACCCACCCTTACCGGCGATTTGTCTTTTTTAGCTTCGTAACCTGCCCTGGCAGCGGCCGTTTGTGCAATATTTTCCAGCAACCCGGGTGCTGTAAGCAAGCCGTTTTCTACAAAGATGTTGTCGGCCCTTACCTGCAACCGGGTTCGGGTATGATTGCCATCTGAATAAGACAACTCATCAATCATAACAAACGGGTAACGTTGCGGAATCAGTGACTCTATATTTTCTTTTAACACTATCATTTACGCTTGCCAGAAATTATAATAGTTAAACCATTGATCAGGATATAGTTTTGCTTTTCGCTCCATTTCAACCGTAAAATCGTTCAGCAACTGCTGCATCTGTTCTGTCTTTGACGACCCCTCATACTGTCTTATTTCGCTTGAGTACAAGTGATAATGCCTGTCTGTTTCTTTAAATGCAAACACAAAAGAGACTGGCACCTTAAACGTGGCAGCCAGTACAAAAGGCCCGGCCGGAAACAAAGCTGGTTCGCCCAAAAAGTTGGCGGTCATTGTTTTATTGCCTTCCAGAAACCTGTCTGCATGTATGGCAACCAGTTCATTGTTGTTTAATGCTTCGCTGATGGCATATATATGCGAAAGGTCTTCTTTAATAACAATAATATTCATATTTCTTTTACCAGTCACACCTTCCAGGTATTTTTTTATATTCTGGTGCTCCCCATCATACATGACCACGTTAATCTTTGCCTGCACGCGGTTTAAAAAATACCCTGCAATCTCCCAATTTCCCAAGTGGGCGCTTAGCAACAAACCGCCTTTACCCATGGCTGTAATTTTGTGCAGGTTTTCTTCCCCATCAAAATGATAGGTAAACCTGTTCCTGAAGCCAGACATTACAACTATTTTATCTATAATGGTCTGGCCCAGCCGGTAGTAATTTTTATGTACCAGGCCCAGCGACCGAAAATAGTTATAATGTAACTTTTTATGAAAGTAATGAAATATGAGTTTTGATGCCCGGAATGAAAATAAAAAATAATAAAGAACCACTATCCGCAGCAGCAGATAGGCGGGCAAGACCCCGCAGGATTTCAGGATGCTAACAAAAATGCTGTAACCAAATGGTGTTCCCCTGCTTTTACCCTGCCAGGAAGGCATTATGCAAGTTCTTTAGCGTTGACACGGCGGGCAACGTAGTCATAAAAATCCTGGAAAGTTACAATACCGGTAAAATCTTCTGGTTTTACCTTAAAACCAAAATTACTCTCTACCACCACCACCAGGTCAATGTAGTCAAGGCTGTCTAAATCCAGTGTTTCTTTCAGATTGCCTTCGGGTGCAATCTTTCCGGGTGCTACCTCAAATTCTTCGGTTAGGAATTCGTTTATTTTCAGGATAATGTTCTCGTTAGTCATATGCAGTAATTTATCAGGTCCACTTTTTTACTATAAGCGAGGAATTGGTTCCCCCAAATCCGAAAGAATTAGACAAAAATATTTCAAATTCTTTATTTATAGTGCTTTTTACTATGTTCAGTTTAGCGGAATCCTCGTCGGGGTTTTCAAAATTAATATTGGGTGCTATAAAACCATGCTGCATCATCAGCATAGAATAAACAATTTCACTGGCGCCGGCCATCCAGCATTCGTGGCCGGTCATGGATTTTGTAGAGCTTATATAAGGTAGTGACGCTCCAAAAACCTGATCAATAGCCCTTGCTTCGCTGGCATCGCCTACCGGGGTAGATGTAGCATGGGCATTTATGTAGGCAATATCAGCCGGTGCTAATCCTGCATCTTTCAGCGCCCGCGTCAGCGCCCTTACCGGGCCGTCTACCGTTGGGTTAGAAATATGCCCGCCGTTAGAGGAAAACCCATAGCCTACTACTTCTGCCAATATAGGCGCCCCCCTTTGCTGAGCCGATTCAAGGCTTTCCAAAATCACGGTAGCCGCGCCTCCACTGGGTATTAACCCATCCCTGTCCTTATCAAAAGGCCGGGAAGCTTTTGCCGGTTCATCTTCACGAACAGAAAACGCCGACAGCGCATCAAAATTGCCCATGGAGAATTTATTCAATTCCTGTGCGCCGCCACATATTATACAGTCCTGCAGGCCACTTTTAATAAAATGATAGCCGAGGCCAATCGCATGTGAGCCGCTGGCACAGGCTGCGCTCACCGTAAAATTAATACCCCTTAATTTGAAGATGGTTGCCAGGTTCATGGTTACGGTTGAGTTCATGGTCTGAAAAACGGACCCCGAACCCACCAGCATGGTATCTTTTTTATCACGGATAATGTCTATTCCATGAATAACCGGCTCTGCAGAACTATCATTGCCATAGAGTACGCCTACTTCTTTGCTGTCTATATACTCCTGATCCATAGCAGCATTTTTCAATGCTTCCACCGTTGCCATATAAGCGTATTCCCCCTGCTCGGGCAGCATCACGCGGGCCCGTCTGTCCAGCAGGCCTTTCAGATTGGGCCTTTCCACAAAACCTGTCAGGGCACTACGGTAGCCAAAAGCCTTACGGTCGGGGTCAAACCTGATGCCCGACTTACCTTCATAAAGTGATTTTTTCACTTCATCCAGGTTTATTCCCAGGCAGGAGTAAATGCCCATCCCCGTTATCACTACTCTGTTCATAGTCTGGTTTAGAATGATGCTGCAAGCTATACTAAATTATTTTTTCTTTTGTACCGGGCACATGGATAACCGTTCAAGGGTGCATATTAATACTTTGTTTTTTAACGTACTAAAATTACGTGCCTGAATGGTTGTTTTTGCAGTATGAAATGTTTCTGCCCGCAGCAGCTGTTTAATTTTGGTGATCCGCACCTGTTGCATACCAGCCAGGGCTGTATCAGGAATACAATCCGCCGTTGATAGACAGCACTTCTGCGGTAATATAGGCCGCGTCTTTAGATGCCAGGAAGCCCACTGCATGGGCCACTTCTTCGGGCAGGCCGAAGCGTTTTACAGGTATAATGGCCGCCAGTTCTTTTTCATTTAATTCGCCGGTCATATCCGTTTTAATAAAGCCAGGGGCCACGGCGTTAACGGTAATGCCACGGCGGCCTACTTCCTGCGCCAGGGCCTTGGTAGCACCAATAACGCCTGCTTTTGCCGCAGAATAATTTACCTGGCCTGCCATGCCTTTTAAACCAGACAATGACACCACGTTTATAATACGCCCGTACTTTTTCAGCAGCATACTGTTTAGCACCAGGCGGGTGACATAAAAAAATCCATCCAGGCTGGTCTTTATCACATCGTCCCACTGGCTGTCTTTCATCCACATCATGAGGCCATCTTCCTTTATACCCGCGTTATTAACCAGCACCTCAATGGTTTTCTCCGCATTGGCTTCCATCCAGCCGCCCAATTTTTGCTGAATATCTTCTTTCAGCGCCACATCAAACTGCAGCAGTTCGCCATCGCCACCTTTTTCTTTTATCAGCGCCATGGTATTGCCCGCCTCCGCTTCATTACCCTTGTAATTAACCAGCACGTAATAGCCCATGGCGGCCATTTTTAGACAAACAGCCCTGCCAATGCCCCTTGACCCGCCGGTAACTAATGCACAATTCATGCGTACAATACTTAATGGTTTATAATTGATGCCAGCCCTTTCTAAACTTAAAGTGACCTGTCTATTTGCCAAGTGTGCCGGTGGTCTGCTTGTTACCAGCCCTGCCAGAAAATACATTTTCTGCTTTTTCCAGGAAATTTTTTACCTGCTTCAACTCTTTATACATGGGTTTGTCTTCAATAAACTTCGGGAAAATCTTTCTAACCTCTTTGTATACCTGTAATGTATAACTGGAAAGCCGGGGCGTACATTCAAGGAAGTCAACCGCCTGCAATACCGCTACCATCTGTATGGCCAGCACTTCAAAAGAATTATCAATAACCCGTTTGGTAATATTGGCAGCATTGCAGCCCATGCTTACGATGTCCTGGTTGTCGTTATTATTGGGAATGCTATGTACGTACATAGGAAAAGAAAGGGTCTGATTTTCCGCAACGGTTGAAGTAGCAGAAAACTGCATGCCCTGTACACCAAAGTTAAAACCCAGTACACCAAGGTTTACAAACGGGGGAAATTTCTGGTTAAGCTTATCATTGAGCAAATAATTCAATTGCCTTTCTGCCAGCATGGACAGCTTAGTGGTAGCTACTTTTAACTTGTCCATTTCAAGCGACACATAATCGCCATGAAAATTACCACCGTGAAAAATATTTTCATTTTCACAGTCAATAACGGGGTTGTCATTTACTGAATTGAGTTCATTCACCAGCACTTCTTCGGCCTGGCGGATGGTGTCATAGATGGGCCCCAGTATCTGGCTTACGCAGCGCAGGGAATAATATTCCTGCACTTTATCTTCAAATACTTCCTGGTTGATGTTTTCTGGTTTGTATAAATGCTGGGATCGGCTGCGGATCATTTTACTGTCTTTAAGCATCTCCCGCTCCATGGCTGCAATATAGTTCTGGCCAATATGTTTTTTTACCACGTTCAGCTCATACGAGTAATGATCATCAAACGCTTCTACCACTTCATTGGTCATGGCCGAAAGTGTTACGGACCATTCCAGGAGTTTTTTTGCCTCAATAATATTTACCAGGCCAATGCCGGTCATGGCTGAAGTGCCGTTTAAAATGGCCAGCCCTTCGCGCATATAAATAGTAAGTGGTTTAATACCAAGGTCTTTATATACTTTTTCTGTGGGCTGCATGGTTTCCTCATAAATTACTTCGCCCTCACCAATCAGTACCAGTGCCAGGTGGGCCAGCTGCACCAGGTCTCCGCTGGCGCCCACACCACCATGTTCATAGATACAGGGGTAAACATTTTTATTTATAAGTGTAACCAGCAGGTCAATAATATCTGTGTGCACACCGGAATAGCCCTGCAATAAACTGTTTAAACGTGCCAGCATGAGCGCTTTCACCAGGATTGGTTCCAGCAGTTTGCCGCCGCCGGAGCAATGGCTTCGGATGAGATTATACTGCAGCTGGGTAATGTTTTCTTCGCTTACCTTGTATTGTGCCATGGGCCCAAAACCGGTATTAATGCCATAAATCAGTTTATTCTTAGAAAATTTCTTCAAAAACTGGTGACTGGCGTCTACTCTTTTCAGCGCTTCTGCCGGTATAGATACCTGCTTCCCTTTAAATAAAATCTCATTGCAATCATCCAGCGTAAGCTGTTTTTCCACGATAACGTTCATAAAGCTATTTGTAAGGTTGAGAGCACCAAAAATAATATAAACCAAGCATATATTTGATTTGATTGCCGGGGCAGTAAATGTGCAGGAAACTGCCGGATAGCGATGCTATTGCCTGCGCAATTTTCCATGATGCTGCGTCAAGGACTGGGCAGCTTCACCACGCAGGGCCGACGCGCAAATCTTTTTTTAATAAGCAGCTGTATACTTTGAACAAAACATTCCTATCATTATGGCATCAATCCGTCTCATCCCCTAACCCCGGTACAAGTTATCGTTTATCAATAAACTTCATGGGCTTCCTGCCGCCTTCCGGAAACTGCAATTGCTGTATTTCGGTTGAGGTAATGTATTTAACATGCGGACTTACCCGCAGCCGGGCCTGTAAATAAGCGCGGATGCGCCGATCTGTTTCTTCATTGTGCTGCGCGGGCAGTATATGCAGCAGTACTTCATCCATGCCAATATCGTTACTGTATACTTCCGCTACGTAATCAATAACTTCTTCCATTTCATTCAGCAGGTCAAACAAAGCCGGCGGATAAAGTGTAGTTCCCTTGTATTTTATCATTTGCTTTTTGCGCCCCAGTACCGGTGAAAGGCGGATGCTGTTACGGCCGCAGCTGCAGGGTTCATCCACATACATGCAGATATCACCGGTTTTATAACGGAGCAAGGGCATGGCTTCCACGCCCAGGGTGGTAATGCTTACTTCTCCTGCTTCCCCGGGACCTACCGCCTCATTTTTCTCATTGAGCAGTTCTACCACCAATAAATCAGGATTGTGGTGGCCACCCCTGCCGGCGCCGCATTCCGTAAATGCAGTCTGCATCTCCGTACTGGCATAAGTAGAGTACAATTGAATGTTCCAGGCCTCTGTTATCTTTTTACCCAGTATATTAAAAGAGAAATCGGTATTTCGGATATTCTCTCCAATACAAATTGCTTTTTTTACTGAACTGCTGTTGATGTCAATATGATGCTCGCTGGCATACTGGATCAGCTTCAGGATAAAAGAAGGCACCCCTACTATAGCGGTGGGGCGTATGCGCTCTATGGTTTGCCATTGCAGGGAAGGCACACCCGGTCCTACGCGGATAATACCCGCCCCCATTTTCCGGATGCCCGCATAATAGGCCATACCGGCCATGAATTGCCGGTCTAGCGTAAGCATCAACTGGTAAATATCATCCGGTTGCCCATCAGCGCATAAGAAAGAACTGTATTCATTAAATGCCAGCCGCTGCAAGTCATTTTCTGTAAGCGCTACAGTTACCGGGCTGCCCAGGGTACCTGAAGTTGAGGTGTATTCTATTATTTTGTTTTTAGGCACACATAGAAAATCATCGTTGTGCTGTTGCAAATCTTCTTTAGTAGTCACCGGCAGCTGGTGTAAACCTGCCAGGCCTTTGATGGTACCAATATGTATATTATTGCGCTGGAATAATTGCTGGTAAAATGGAGAGTGCTGCTGCAAGTAAGCCAGTGAAGCAAGCAGTTTTTCTTCCTGTATATTTTTAATGGCCGTGGCAGATTGCCGGGCAGTTTCTGTTGAATACATCATTGTGTTTATATGCGCGTACAATAAAGATAGGACTGTTGGCCCTGAAGAAATCCAGTAGTGCTTTTAATACTGTCCTGCCGGGTCCGGCCACAGCTAAATTTTTTTAAAAAGCTATGCTGAGCTTCTTTCCTTATCAACTTTCTATTATTACTACTGCCGTTGCCATTGTTGCAGTATGAGACAAAGAAACCGATATTGAACCGAAGCCTTTCTGCTGTGCCCATGCTTTCGTTAAACCGGTTAGCTGCATCACCGGTTTACCGGCCTCATCATTGCTTATTGCTATTTCATTAAATGCCGTTCCATTTGCCCAGCCCGTGCCCGCCGCTTTAAAAAAAGCTTCTTTGGCAGCAAAGCGGGCAGCATAATGCTGGTATTTATGCGCTTTCGGTTCGCAATAACTGATCTCTGCGGCAGAAAATACCAACTCCCTGAAGCCCTGCTCTTTGCTGATTTTCTCAGCAATCCTGCTTACTTCAGTAATATCTATGCCAACCCCTTTTACCATACTATGAACTTATTTTTTTTGTGCATAAGGCTATCTGCCGCCTGATATGGTCTTCTTCCTTTTTTGTAGCAATTACTTTTGAGAGTGCTGTTTTGTAATAAGGCAGTGCTGCTGCAAAGTTCTTTTGCCGGTACAGGTAATCGCCCGCTATTACATAAGTATGATAATATTCCGGGTTACTCATTACCAGGCTATCTGTATTAATAGATCCACCCGCTGCTATGCGTTGCTTATAGCTCCTGAAAAGAGAAAAGTTTCTATAGTCGCTGCTCAGCAAAAAACTATCGGCCGGAATATTTAAAGAAGTTTCGCAGATTTCTTTGTTTTCTTTCATGCCCTGCAGGGCGAATACCTTGTTTAAATCGTAAGCTACAAACTCGCCCAGCTGCCAGGGCGACGCCGACACCCAGACCAGTAATTTTTTTGGTTCAAACACTACAGAATGGTGGGTAATCAGCTGATTGATGGCTTTTTCATTACCCATACCAATATTGCTGTTGCGGAGACCCTGCCTGTTACGCAACAGGTCAACTGTTTTCTGCACGGTGTTACTGCCACTGGTATCCAGTAATTCCATCACCCTTTTATACCGGTACGCAGACGCGCTTTCGTTTATCTGCTCCATATTGGCCTTGCTGTTTACCAGATCCTGGCCCTGGAAGTGATTGGCACAAACAATGAATTTTTTTTGCGGGTCGTATATGTCTAACTGCTCCGGTGTTTTTTCAATAATAATGGCTTTATTATCTGCCGCTGACCCTACCAGGAAAGATTCTGACACAAACATTTTTCTTTTACGGGCAATGGCTACCGCCTCGGCTGTATTCTTTGCGTATTGAAGTATCTCCCTCGCCACCAGCGATACCGGTGTGGCAGAGCCTGAGGGCAAACTTGTTTTGGCAGCATTAATGGTCACCGTTAGCCCCTTTTCATTCATGCCCGAGACGGCACCAATAAACCCGCCCCAGGTAACCGTCATAAATTTATACCCTTCGGTGGGATGAAAAAAAGCTACTATTTTATCTTCTGCAAATTTATCGCCTACATAAAAATCAAAATTACGTCCTATGATCATATTGCTGTCTGAAGCATTGCCCCAGGTACCAAAAGAGGTGCAGCCTACCAGTGCCATGGCTTGCAGGGCATGTCCGATATCATGTGCAGCATGGTAATTTAAACTGCGCTGGTAAGCAGAGCCGATGTAATCATACTTGTTTGAAAAAGCATTGGAGACCCCGTAAATTTCTTCCTTGTATTCCTCGGTTACATTATCAGCCAGGTTACGGTTGAACCAACCAATTACATATTTCAGGAAATGGCGGTAAAAAACAGAAGGTATCATTTTGTTGATCTGCTCATTAAAATGATCTTCCTGCCGCTGCACCAACTCTCCGGTAAGTTTTCCATTGATGATACCCATTTCATAAGGACTGCCTTCCGCGTACAACTCATACAAGCCACTGTTGCTTTTACGGAACCAGTTATTTTTTATGGTGTACAAACCAGGCACCGGCTGACTGCGCTGCAGTTGCAGGCTGCTGAGGTCAGCAGGTTTGGGCGGCGCAATGGTAGCCACTTTTACCAGGTAAATAAAACCGGCCAGTAATAACGCGACCAGTATAAGAAATGTATATCCCGTTCTTTTCCAGAACTTTTTTTTGTTAAGCATTTCTGATTTTTTCAATGATGCCATCATTTCCCATTACAGCCGTACAGGTCACCAGCCCGCTCATGGCGGCCCCCAGTATACCGTGCAGGTTAAGGTTCTGACCTGTAAAATACAGGTTGGGCAATTTGGTACGTGGCGAAATAAACGTGCGGAGCGGATCTTTATAGTCTTTAACAATGCCATACAGCGACCCATCGTCATTTCCGATATAATCCCGGAAAGAAAGCGGCGTGGCAGTATAGTAAGAAGCAATGCATGCGCGCAAACCCGGAAATTTTTTCTCTACCTCATCCAGTAATTTTTCTGCTTTTCTTATTTTAAATTCATCATACGTTTCTCCCCTGCTGTTAACTGCTGAGACTGTATTAAATGTGTGCTCCCATTCCCTTACCTCATCATACCGCATGTACGTTAGTACAGATAATCCCTCCGCATATTCGGTACCTTTTGAAGTGGCTGCTAAAAATATGGCATACCCCAGAGGCCAGTTCTGTTCTGTATAATCGCCCACGGTCCACACATGCCCTTCTTTGTGGCAATAATAATTATATTTAAAATATTTAAAACTGTTTTTCTTCAATACAATGTTGATGGTAAAAGAAGAGATGGAGTTTTCCAGGCTTTTAAGGCGCTTTCGGTAAACATTCTTGATGATATCCGTATGGGTCATTTCAAGTGTTTTTACCGGGTGCATATTTGAAATAAAAGTATCTGCATACATGCGTGCACCATTGGCCAGTTCAACATATGCTATCCGCCCGTTTTCTTCTGCCAGCTTTATCACCTCACTGTTTCTCAATATTTCACCGCCACGCTGGCGGATGCTTTTTGCCATGATATGCCCAATCTGCGATCCGCCATCCACACATTTCCAGGAGCTTTCAATATAATGGTTGAGTATAAGTGCATGCACATAAAAAGGAGTTTTATCCGGTTGGCCGGCGTACAATGAATTGTTACCTGCCAGCACTACCTGTAGTTTTTTATTACTGGTAACAGATTCTATAAATGCTTTGGTATCTATTTCCAGTACGCTTTCTTTTTCGTTGTAGGCACCGCTTGAACGGAGGTTGTAGAGTGGAAACCTGCTGCACACATATTTTATTTTATCGCAATAGAGGCGCAGCGCGGCTTCCTCCTCCGGAAAATCGGCCAGGAGTTTACTGATAAAGTTTTCATAACCCTGCGCAAAAACATATTCTTTGTCATCGTTATCAATAATAATCTTATCAAAAACATCTTTATCCAGCTGCTGCAGTTTCAATTTGTCCATCAGGCCCAGATACTTAAAAATCTGGTAAAGATTCTGCCCTTTTTCCAGCCCGCCCAGGTAATGCACGCCCGAATCAAAGACAACCTTGCCCCTGGCATATGTTTGCAGGCAGCCGCCTATCTGCTTGTTTTTTTCGATGATGCATACTTTATGTCCCTCCCTGCTAAGTACATCTCCGCAAACCAGGCCACCCATTCCACTACCTATTATTATGATATCATATTTATCCATTGTGCGGCATTATGCCTGTTTTAATACAAAAATAATGTTTGATGTATAGGTTGTCTCGTCTATTTCGCGGCATTGCAGGTTGTGTGCAGCTGCTATTTCCCTTATCATACTACCCGACAAAAAGAACAGACCTTTTCCCGACGTTTTATTAAAACCGGTGATTTCCGTAGAAAACACTTCTGTTAATGCGGTTCCCCGTTGCCGCTTTTCCAGGTCTTTATTACCATCCCTGATAACCACCTGGCCGCCGGGCTTTATATGCCGGATGCATTTTTCAATAACAATTTTTTGCTGATCCGGTTGCAGGTAATGCAAAATATCCATCATTACAATGGCATCATAGGTTCCAAAAGGATAAGTGTTTACATCTGCATGTACAAAACTGATACCGTCATCCTTACTGAAACAATGATTGGCGGTGGCTATTTTGTCTTCGTCATAATCTATACCGGTGATGCGGCGCTCCGGTGCCGTAAAATGCAGCATATAGGGCATAAAGCCATAACCGCATCCAATATCAAGTATGTCGCCAGATTGGGGAAGTATGTCATGAAATACCTGGTAATTTTTTTCCATTCTTACCTTGATGCGCATATACCACTCCAGTACCGGTCCTTTGTAGATATAATTGTACCGCAATTGCTCATTAAAATACCCTGGCTGCTCTGCCTGCTTTTTCAGCGCTTCAAAAGATGTCTTAAAATACCGGCCTATTCTTTTTGTATGTTCTGCATACCCTGTTCCGTATGTTTCATCATCAAAGGCAATGCGTGGCAGGAAGGAAAGCGTTACAGCACCGTCTTTTACCAAAAAATCATCTTTGCTGAGTGCGTAATGCGTACCATGTATAAGAATGGGCAGTATATCTAGCTTAAGCTTTTCTGCTACATAGAAAGCACCCTTGTGAAAGCGTTTGATATCTCCGCCTTCTGACCTTGTGCCCTCCGGAAAAACCACTACTGAATATCCCTGCTTTACACGTGCTGCAATTTTATCAAGTCCTTCCCCGGTATTTTCTGTGGTAGGGAAAAAATCTGCCATCCTTACCACCAAACCAACAAAAGGCAGGTTCCAGACTCTTTTGTTAATGAACAAAATGATTTTGGGATGCAGCATCATGGTTAGCAACACATCCAGCGAAGACTGGTGATTGCAGATTACCACGGCGGGTTTGGAAAAATCTTCTTTTAAAGGATTAAGAATTGTTTTCTTTACGTTGGGCATAATATACATCATGCTGCGCGCAAACTTTGCAAGAATGGTATGGTAGATAAGCTTGCCCTTTTCTTTATTAAAAGGATTGAGTTTTATAAGTGTAATGCCGGATAATGTGAGTAAGATACTGCCAAAAGAAAAATATGAAAATGCAAAAATGGATTTGAGCAGGCCCCAAAATGTCCACGGAAATCGCTTGTGGCGTATGCGGTCCCTGATCAAAAAATTAAATAAAAATGGAATCAGTAACTGACCAATGACCACCACACATACAATACCAATAATGGCAATCAGCGCTATAGAACGCAGGGCGGGGTGCTTTGCAAATATTAATACGCCCAGTCCGGCAATAGTAGTGATGGCCGAAAGCAATATGGAAGATTTATACGAAGCCAGGTTTTTTTTGCCGGTTTTGTATTCCTGTAACAGGCCATCCATGATAAAAAGGCTGTAATCATCGCCGAGCCCAAAAATAAGCGCCGATATAATAATGTTTACAATATTGAATGTGATGCCCATAATACCCATGATACCGAGTATCCAAATCCAGCTAACAAACATGGGTATAAAAGAAACCAGGGTTAGCTCTATGCGTCCATAAGAAATAAGCAGTACCATAAAAACCAATATGGAAGACATTAAAGCAATGCTGCCAAAATCTGCATTGATAATTTCTACCAGCCGGCCTGTGAGGTATTGCTTGTCAATAACCGTAGTGGCTGTATTACTCTCAAACGCATCATACAATTGCCGGCGGTGCTTTGGTGCAACTTTTACCAACGTGATAACACTGACTTTACCGGGTGTTTCCGTTATATAATCATCCAGGAAGTTTCTACGCAGAATGGAGCTGCTGGTGTCAGTTACCGGCTGGTATTTCGTGTTTAGCATTTCGCTGAACGGCTGGAAAGCAGAAGCGTTGTATTTCAAATTTTTCCCGGCCGCCTGCAGGTTCTCCATTAACTGCTGCTTTTTTTCTGTGGTCCAGTAGGCATTCCAGCGGTCTATTTTTTGCTGCTGCAGGCTTTGCGAAAGAACAAAAGAAGAAACGCCTGAAAATTTATTTACAATGCCCTGCTGTTTTAATTGCTCCGCCCGGTCCTCTGCTTTTTCATTTTTCGATAGTGCATCATCGAGGCTGCTGCCGGTTGAGATCAAATACACAGACTGTAATGAGTACGCGTTAATACTATTTACAAGCGTGTCCGCTTTTTTCAGCCGGTCACTCATATAATTCATACGCATCATATCCGGCTCAAAACTTACATATCTGGCTGTCCAGGCAAATACCAGGGTAAGCAAAAAAATTACTGCAATAATAATTTTATTGTGTTCGGGCCGCCAGCCGGCAACTTTGTCGATCCAGGAAACAGCAGGCGCAGCCGTTTGCTTTTCTGCTGCGGGGGATACAATTAAATGTGGTAAAAAAATAAGGGAGCAAAGGGAAGCGCCTACCAGGCTGAATGCAGCAAATAAACCCAAATCTTTCAGCATGGCTGATTCTACAAACTGCAGGCACAGAAAACCACCAATAGTGGTAAGACTGCCTATGGTTAATGGCATGGTAAGATCCGTGATTACCTGCCGGATATTGTGTGTATGCCGGTAATGGTTAAATACATGCAGCGAGTAATTAACGGCAATACCCAAAATAACAGAGCCGGTACCCAGCGCTATGACCGAAATATTTCCTTTGATCAAATAAATTATTGCCAGCGAAAATAAAGCGCCGAAAACTACCGGCACCAGGATAAGGAAGGGCGCCCTTTTTTTCCGGAAATAGAACCCGATAAACAATACCAGGAAGAGCAGGGTAATGCCCTGGGTAACTAAAGTATCCTTTCTCAATTGTTCAGCGTTACCCGCCGCCACAGCAGTAGCGCCGAAATAGGCGGCCGTTGCATTTTTATATATATTATTGCTGAGGCTGTCCGTTATGGCATCAATTCCGTTCAGCAGCTGCTGGTTTTTTCCCGTGTTATTTGGTGGAAATGCCGGCGTAATAAACAGCATGAGGTGCTGTTGGTTTTTGGTAAGCACATAACTATCGTACAATTCAAAATTGTCATCGTACTGCAGCTGCTGTAATTTTTTCAAACCCAAAAAAGAAATACCCGCAGGATCTTTAACAATCATGGTTTTCAGCGCTATCCCTGCGGGCGAGCTGAGCGTGCGTATATTCTGTTGCAAGGTTTGCTGCAGCACAGCCGGCTGAATCATGGTATCAATAGCCGCGTAATCTTTTTCATCCAGGTAAACGGGCAGGTGCTCATTGATGGCGGTAAACATCTGCAGTACCAGGCTATCATTTGCCTTGTCCTGGATTCTGGCTATAGAAGTTGAATATTTTTCTCTCAGTGCTGTTACAAAAGCATCTGCAAATGCCACCAGGCTATCCGGCTGCGCTTCCCCGGTAGTATCTTTTAATGATACGGTTACTACCAGCTTATCCAGGAACTTTGAATTTTGAAAGACCTCATTGAGCTTTTCAATTTTTTTATCCTGTGGCAATATTTTGGCAATGTCTTCTTCCAATTTTATGCGTGATGCAAAAAAACCTGCCAGCAGAAAGCTCACAGCAAATATAACCCGGAACAACAGGCGCTTTTTGTCGAAAAAATTATACAGGGAGATAAAAATATTTTCCATGCAGGTTTGCTTATGCGGCCGTCAACGGTTTTCTTTTAAATATTTTCATGAGCAAATAACTGACTGCACCCAGCAACAAAGCTGCCAGCACCGCCAGAGTAAGACTTCCGTACAGGTATTGCTGCAGGTTATTCTTTATATCCTGCAAACTAATGTTTTTACTGAATACCAGTTGCATCGCATGATCACCCATCCAGTAAGCGCCCAATTTGTAACTTAAAAAAATAATCAGGGGTATCATGGGGGGTATGCTGATATTGGCAGCAATAATAACGAGGCCCTTGTTTAATTTTAAAACAATTGATAAAAAAATAGCCAGTGCAAGTTGAAAGCCCCATAAGGGAATAATACCCATAAATACGCCAAATGAGATAGACACCGCTTTCAGTTCATCGCTGTGCAATGGATTTAGAAAATGCTGGTTTAGAAACTGCTGTCTTTTTCTTTTATTAAACAGGCCGCGGAAAAAATTGCGCGGTATAATATATAGCAGGGTAATAATAACCAGGAAAGTATTCAAAACCCCAATGCGCGTGAAATCTTTTACTGGCCTGAAATGAGAAACGCGGACTTCTGCAGGAGCATAATACACGGTAACCGGCACCGAAACAATATCAATATCTTTCCAGGCGGCCCGGACCAGTACTTCAATTTCAAACTCAAAACGCCGGGTAAAAAAATGGATGTTCTGCAGCGGCCGTAAGGGATACAGCCGGTAGCCGGATTGGGTATCGGGCATAATAATTCCGGTTTCTATCCTGAACCAGAAATTTGAAAATTTATTGCCGAAGCTGCTGCCGCCTGGTACACTGGCCTGGTCCATATTGCGTGCACCGATGATGATAGCATTGGGCATTTCCTGCAGTTTATCTAAAAACTTATATAAATCTTTGGCAAAATGCTGCCCGTCAGAATCAATGGAGATGGCGTACTGATAACCTTTTTTATACGCTGTGTCAAAACCCATGCGCAGGGCCAGGCCTTTACCGCTGTTCACGGGCTGTGTTAGCACATGCAAAAATGTGAACTGCTGCAGTACAGCCGCCGTATCGTCCGTGCTGCCATCGTTTACTACAATAATATGGCGGGTATACTGCGCCACATCATTGATAACAGCAGCCAGGCTGGCACTGTTGTTATAAGTAGGTATTAAAACACAGACACCCAGTTCACTGAACCTTTCATTGATAGCTGTTACATCATTCATATTTTGACCGCTCTTTTTACAGTGACCGGTGTTGGCCCCGTTGAAGGCCGGCCATAGGTTTCAAAACAACGCAAAATTAAGTTTAAATGGATTGATTTTGGAAGGGTGTTTAGATGCACTGTCCTGCTGGGGCAAACCACTAATTTGTACTGCGGAAAATGTTTAACGCGGAGGGAGGAAAGCGATAGGTCTGCGGCCGCTGTTATTGCATTTTTAGTTTTATTGCAACCGGGCCCGGGCTGCCACAGGTTTTCATTTACTGTATCGTCTTATTAAAAACGAATACAGTCTTTATGGGGAAATGTACATTTTTTGCGGTTATTGTGATGTTATTGATAAATACCGCAAACGCACAGGTAAACCCTGTTACGATAAAAGGCCGGATAACTGATAGCAGCAGTAAAGTACCGCTTGCGGGCGCCAGGATTGACCTTTTCTCTATAAAAGGCGATACTAGTTATAATACCATCAGCAAAAGCAATGGTGATTTTGAAATACCGGGTGTACAACCAGACAGTTTCCGGGTGTTGATCAATACGGCCGGTTACCCATTATTAACTACGATATGGCATATTACAGACTCCAGCGCCAACCAGGGTGATATTTTTATTGCGCAGAGAAGCAATATACCTCCAGACAGCAATACAGCTGCTGTTGTGAAAAGCGTTCCCCAGGCGGCAGACAGCAACATGGTATCTACCCTGAACAGTGACGGTACGCAATCCATCTCTGGCATTTTGCAGGATAAAGCAGATAAAACACCCATCAAAGGTGCCACGGTAAATATCATGCTTAAAAAAAATGCCTCCGAAAAACGCAATGCCATTTCAGATAACAAAGGCTATTTTTCTTTTACCGCATTGCCTGCCGATACTTTTATTCTCTCCTTTAGTTCTATTGGCTATGAATTTGTTGACCAGCAGGTAAACGCATCAGCGGCTAACAACACAGACCTGGGTATTATATACATACCTAAAAGTTCTAAAGAACTGGAAGGCGTAACAGTAATTGCAAAAACACCCCCTGCCCAACAAAAAGGCGATACCGTTCAGTTCAACGCCAATGCTTTTAAAGTAAACCCGGATGCTACAACGGAAGATCTGATTAAAAAAATGCCTGGCATAACAGTAGATAAAGATGGTACTGTAACGGCCCAGGGCGACCAGGTAAAAAAGGTGACCATTGACGGCAAAGATTTTTTGGGTGATGATGCTACCGCTGCCCTCCGCAATTTGCCTTCTGACGTGGTGGATAAGATACAGGTGTTTGACAGGCTGAGCGACCAGGCAGCATTTACAGGTTTTGATGACGGCAATTCTGTAAAATCAATCAATATTGTTACCAAATCAGGTATTAAAAACGGCCAGTTTGGCCGTATATATGCCGGCTATGGAACCGACAGCCGGTATGCTGCCGGTGGTAATGTAAGCACCTTTAAAGACAACCGGCGTCTATCCGTGGTAGGTAGTTTCAACAATATCAACCAGCAGAATTTCTCTTCGCAGGATTTGCTGGGTGTTACCAGCACCGGCGGAGGTGGCAATTTTGGTGGTGGTGGCCGTGGCGGCGGTGGCAATCGCGGTGGTGGCGGCAATCGCGGAGGCGGAGGCGGCGGAGCTACAGATAATTTTACAGTGGGCCAGCAAAGCGGGATCAGTAAAACAAATGCCATCGGTTTCAATTATACTGATAAATGGAGCCCCAAACTGGATGTGCAGGGAAGTTACTTTTTTAACAACAGCACAAATAATAATGAACGTGAACTGCATAGCCAAACCCTGATTGGTGCTAAAACCCAGTTTGTTGATCAAAACAGTTTATCTGTAAGCAAAAACAATAACCACCGCTTTAATCTGCGGCTGGAATATAAAATAGACTCAAGCAATTCAATTATTATAAACCCCAGCCTGAATTTTCAGAATAACAATACTATTTCAAGCGGCAATTCCCAGGCTTATTATGGCGCCGGAGACAGTTCAAATACAGCAGAAAGTTTCAGTTCATCTAAAAGAAACGGGTACAACCTGCGGAATAATATTCTCTACCGCCACAGCTTTGCCAAAAGGGGCAGAACTTTGTCAGTCAATTTCAACACAGCACTCAATAAAAATGACGGGGAAAGTTATGTAAACCAGCACCTGCGCTTTTTTGAAGGCAATAACGTTGCTACCGATTCACTGCAAAATCAATACACAGATAACCCTACCAATGGATACAGCTTTTCAGGTAATATTGCCTATACGGAACCGGTTGGCAAAAAGGGGCAGCTGCAATTTAACTATTCGCCTTCCTGGACAAAAAACAAAGCGGATCAACAAACTTTTCTTTACGATAGTAGCGGCAAGGGATACACACAGTTCAGCACACTGCTTTCTAATAAATTTGACAACACGGTAACCACTAATAATGGTGGCATCAGTTACCGGTTGGGTACCACCCGCGATAACCAGTTTTCAGTGGGTGTAAACCTGCAGAATTCCAAACTGGAAAGTATGCGCATTTTTCCTACCGCTGCCACCGTAAACCAGTCGTTTACCAATGTATTGCCCAACCTGATGTTCAGAAGAAAGTTGTCTGCTAAAAGCAGCGTAAATATTTTTTATCGCGCCAGCACTAATTTTCCTTCTGTAACACAATTACAGGATGTGGTAAACCTCAGCAACCAGTTAAGGGTGAGTAGCGGTAACCCTGATTTAAAACAGGCTTATACCCATTTTCTTTCTGGTCGTTATACTTTTACCAACACCCAAAAAGGACAAAGCATTTTTGCGAATGTTTTTCTGCAAACACAGAGCAATTACATTTCCAGCGCTACTTATATAGCCGCTGCCGATTCCACCATACAGCAGGGTATTGTGTTAAAAAAAGGATCTCAGTTGGTAAAACCGGTCAACCTGAACGGGTACCGGAGCCTGCGTACTTTTTTAACGTTCAGCCAACCTGTTGCTATTATCAAATCCAATATCAACCTGAGTACCGGGTTTGCTTATTCCAGGTTGCCGGGTCTTATCAATTACAAAGAAACCATTACAAATAATTATACCTATAATGCGGGTATTGTGGTAGCCAGTAATATCAGCCAGTATGTAGATTTCAATCTTTCATACAATGCTAATTTCAACAATGCAAAAAGCTCAGCAGCCGGGCAAACCAATCAAAAATATGTGAACCAGGTTGCCGGTCTGCAAATGAACCTACTGTCAAAAAATGGCTGGTTTATCCAGAACGATGTTACCAACCAGACGTATACCGGCTTATCAGAAGGACTTAACCAAAGCTTCTGGCTCTGGAATGCCAGTATTGGAAAAAAATTCCTGAAAAACAGGGTGGGTGAACTTAAATTATCTGCTTTTGATTTGTTGAAACAGAACCAAAGTATAATACGCACCGTACAGGAAAATTATATTGAAGATTCCCGGTCGAATGTATTGCAGCAATATTTCCTGCTGACGTTCACCTACAGTCTTAAAAATTTTGGTGCAGCCAAAGCCCCCGCTGGCAGGGAGCGCCGGTTTAACCCCAATTTTTAAGGTGGGCAGATTGGACGGAAAGCTGCAGGTGCGCAGATTAATGAAAATTGGCGCAGCTGCGGCCTGAAAATCGATTTTAAATGGCTTCCGGACAAAAACTGTTTGTTTTTTACGTAATATCGTCTTAAGCAAAAATTCCGGTGTTTTGGACGAGAGAACCTTGGTAGAACAATTAAAGCAGGGCGATGAAAATGCGTTTAAAATAATTGTGACCACCTGGCAGGATATGGTATACAATACAGCGCTTGGTATTTTGCAATCTGCTGAAGATGCAGAAGATGTGGCCCAGGAGGTTTTTGTGCAGGTATATGAATCTATTCATACATTCAAAGGAGAATCGAAGCTGTCTACCTGGTTATACCGCATTACCACCAGCAAGGCCCTGGATCATATCAGGAGAAAAAAACGAAAGAAACGTTTTGCCTTCGTACAGCAGCTTTTTGGTGAAAACAATGAAGTGATTATACAGCCGCCTGATTTTCATCATCCCGGCGTTGTACTGGACAATAAGGAAAATGCCGCTGCACTTTTTAGGGCTATTGAAAAACTGCCTGAAAATCAGAAAGTAGCGTTTGTACTTAATAAAGTAGAAGGCCTGAACTACCAGGAAATCAGCGAGGTTATGAAAACCACGGTATCATCAGTAGAATCGCTGTTGCACCGTGCCAAAAACAACCTCAGAAAATGGCTGCAGGAAGTGTACCGGAATAAAGACGAATGAGCAGTGCCAATTTGAATGCTGTGATGAATAGCGCAGGTTTTATTTTAATTTCCCGTCAAATTAGTTAGATAAGCAGGTACTATGAAAAAGAAAACAGCAACAGAAAGCATTTTAAACAGCCTGGATGGTTTGGGTAAAGCCAGCCCCGGTGCTTTCTTTTTTACACGCGTGCAGGCAAGAATGCAAAAAGATGAGGTTAGCCTTTGGGGCAGGATATCTTTTTTTCTTACAAAACCGGTTGTGGCACTTTGCACGCTTGCTGTTATTTTTTTGCTGAATGCGGCGGTGCTTTTTTACCAGCATCAGTCAGCGTACGCAACAACCCTTGCAGACCAGTTTGAACAGACGGGCGCCGATGAATACAATACCACCCTGGCTGCCAATTCTTATTATGATGAAAATACCGACCCACGCTAATGAATCAGTCTAAAAACAGGATACTTATTTTCCTTGTCGTATTTCTGCTCCTCACTAATATTGCCATGCTGCTTTATTTTACTGTCTATGACAAACCATCTTTAAAGGCCAGTCATACTGAAAAACGGGGCCCTGGCATTACGGCTTTTTTGCAAAATGATCTGGGCTTTAGTAAAGAACAAATGGCCCGGCTTGACAGTCTTAAAAAGCAGCACCGCAACGCTATAAAACCACTGTTTACGGAGTTGGGCAAAAGCAAGGATAATTTTTACCAGCTGATAGGCAAACCTGGTATTGACGAAGCCGCCCTCAAAACAGCCTCCGATGAAATAGGTAAAAGACAAGCTGCACTTGACCTGCAGTTTTTTCAGAATTTTACCAGCATACGCAGGCTTTGTACAGACCAGCAGCTGGTAAAATTTGATTCGGTAATGCCTTCGCTCGCCACTAAAATGATGCAGCCCTGGCAAAAGAACAACAGTCCAAAGAAAAAGGATAGTACTGAAACAAAAAATTAAGCAAAATAGCAGCATTGCCCGCAAGTTTTTAAGCGGCTTTGACATCCAAATAAAAAACATCTTAAAAACACTAAATTTTAATGCAATGAAAAAGAAAATGCTCTTATTGGCAAGTTTCGCTTTGATGGCCGTTTTTGCAGTGAATGCCCAGCAGGGCGGTGGAGGTATGCAGCGTATGCCCATACCGGAAAGGGTTAAAATGGTGATGGATAAATTAACAGATTTCAAATTGGATAAAGATAAAACCGCTTTAACAGACAGCGCCTTTACCAACTATTTCAGGAGTCAACAGAAAATGAGAGAAGATATGATGGCCGGTGGCGGACAAATAGACAGGGATGCAATGAGGGAAAAAATGCAGAAGCTTACCGGAGAGAGAGACGACAAGTTAAAAAAGATTTTTACTGATGAGCAATTTAAAAAGTGGAAAGATGAAATAGAGCCTACTACCCGTCCGCAAAGACCAAATGGTGGTGGCAATAATTAATTTTGATAAACCAGGATACAGTATGTAACACCGACCCCGTTTTCTGAAAAGAAACGGGGTTTTTTAATTGCCTACCCATTCTTTAAACGCATTCACATTTTCCTGGCTTACGATAATTTCCTCATTCACCTGGGGATCTACTTCAATCAGCAGTTTACTTTTAGGATACGTCTTTATTTTTTTAATGGCCTGTATACTTACCAGGAATTTACGGTTTAGCCGGTGAAATTGTGCAGGATCTGTTTCCTTTTCCAGGTCAGCCAGTGATTTATCAAGAATAAATTTCTGTCCCCTGCAATCCACCATGCACACCAGTTTATGGGTTGCATAGAAATAAGCAATTTCTTCTGTTTTAATGGTAATGTAATCCATACCCCTTTTTACCAAAAACCTTTTTTTATAAGCGGGGTACTCTTCCTGCTTACGCCATTGCTGCAACTGCTGAAAATTACCTGTGAAAAATTGTTTCAGCTTCTCAAATTTATGAAGCGCGGCTTCCAGTTTTTCCTGCTTAACAGGTTTTAATAAATAATCAATACTGTTATGCTCAAACGCCTCCTGCCAGTATTCATCAAAAGCGGTGATAAAAATAACCGGGCAGGTAACAGCTCCATTCTCGAGTATTTTAAAAGACAGTCCGTCCGTGAGTTCAATGTCCATAAAAATTAAGTCTGGCGGCGGATTTTGCTGAAACCAGTTTATAGCTGCGTGTACGCTGCCCAGTACAGCTTCTATGCTGATGTTTTTACCTGCCAGCATAATCGCTTTCTGCAATTTTTCAGCAGCGGGCTTTTCATCCTCAACAATTACAACTTTCATAACTAAACTATTTTAAGTACCGGTAATTCAACACGAAAGCTTTCATCCGTAGCGGTTATATCAATGGTATGGCCGGTGCTGAGTTTATACCGGTCATCCAGGTTTTTTAAGCCAATTTTTGAAGAAGGCTTGCGCAATAATTTTTTTCTCACCTTATTGTAAAAAACCAAAGCCTTCCCGTTAAAACTTATTTCCATTACCAGCGGTGCGGCATCTGAAAACTCGTTGTGCTTAATGGCATTCTCCATCAACACCTGTAAAGAAATAGGCGGCACAAGGTATTGATCAAACAATGCCGCCTCCACTATCAGCTGTAGTTGCACTGCGTCTTCAAAACGTATCTTTAAAAGCGAAAAATAATCGCCCAGGAAAACAATTTCTTCGCGCAGTAATACCAGGTCGCGGGCCTTATTTTGCAAAATGTACCGGTACACATCGGCCAGGTTATCATTAAATTGTTTTGCTTTGGCAGGTTTTTCTTCTATAAGATAGGACAACGTATTAAGTGAATTAAAAATAAAATGGGGATCAATCTGATTTTTTAAGGCCTGCAGTTCAGCTTCTGCGCGGGCCCTTTCCAGCTTTTCTGCACGCAGCATTTCATTTTCTGATTCTTTTACCAAAAAAACTGTTTCGTACACATGCGTGATAAAAATTACGCAAATCATAATAACCAGCGCCGCAGTAAATACATTCGACCAGTTTATTTCACCCTGTAAAAAAATGCGGTACCAGCCTGCCAGCAATAGTATACTAACGGGCAATGTATAAAATGAAATGCCCAATAATGTTATGATGATCTTACGCAAAGGCTTTCTGTACCAGTCCACATAACTGCGCATGCTAAAAAGCAGGAAGCGGTTGCCCTCCCATACTACAAAAGCAATAAAGATGGTATATAAAAAACTGAGTTTAATTTGCCAGTTTGAAAAATTCTGTCCGTTTACCATGCCGGTAATAAGTGGAATGGCAATACCAAAAAATGGTATTAGTATAACCCTGAAACCAATATCATTTACACCTTGTTTGTAAACAGGTGGCTCTATCGGTGATATATTGCTGTTTGTCGGCATCAATGACTGTTTTGTCTTCCCGGGCTTGATATTGTAAAGTTTATAAATTAGTTTAGATAACAGCATTTTTAAACCCTAAATAAAAAAATATGGGCACTATTAACTGGCTGGCTGTACTGGTGGCCGGCATTTCTGCATTTGTGATTGGAGGTATCTGGTACTCACCCGGACTGTTCGGCAAAGCCTGGATGACAGACAACGGTCTTACAGAAGAAGCCATCAAGAAAGGCAATAAGGGAAAGATTTTTGGTTTTACGCTTGTTTTTTCTTTGTTGATGGCCGTTAACCTCGCCATGTTTTTACAGGATCCAAAAGCTGCTGATTGCGGACCAAAAACCGATATCACCTGGGGGATGACGGCGGGGATGCTGGCAGGTATATGGACTTTCTGCGCTGTGGCCATTCACAGCTTATTTGAATTGAAAAGCTGGCGCCTTATTTTTATTAACGGCGGCTATACCATTGTGGCATTGGTGCTGATGGGAGCAATTATTGGCGCCTGGAGATAAGGTTGGTGTAAAGTTTGATTCCATATATAACGCGTAAGAAAACCTGAAGTATTGATCACATATCCAGTATAAGAAAAATATTAATCATTTATAAAAACATATCAAATGACTTTTAAAAACGCCATCAGCTGGTTTGAAATAGCTGCCACCGATTTAAACCGCGCTCAAAAATTTTATGAAACCATATTTGATATCAGCATGATACCTATGGACATGCAAGACATGAAAATGCGCATGTTCCCGCTGGAGGATATGATGGGTGTCGGTGGTGCGCTGGTAGACAGTGGCGGGTTTCATAAAGCATCTGCTACTGAAGGGCCGCTGATCTATCTAAATGCCAACCCTGACTTGCAAAATGTTTTGAACAAAGTGGAAGAAGCAGGCGGTTCAATAGCGCTTCCTAAAACCGAAATATCGCCGGAATATGGATACATGGGCATTTTTATTGATACAGAAGGCAACCGCATTGGACTCCATTCTATTCCACAACAGTAACGCACAGCAATAGGTTTTAAATTGCGAAGAGCGGAAAGAAAAGTATATACTCCTTTCCGCTCTTTGTTTCTCTGCCGCTTTTGCGAAAAGTGCCGCAGATATAGAAACTCGCCCAGCAACTGTGTCTCTCTTTTTCTCTTATAACTTAGCTTTCTATCCCTTACGCTTAAACGTAATTTCCATTGTTTTGAATTCTTTTCCACCTTCACGGGTATCATACATTTCCAGCTTCTGGGTATTGTCGTCAATCATGGTAAAAGTCTCCCGCACTTTTATTTCTTTGCCGGTAGACGCATCTGTCATTTTACCGGTAGAAATAATTGTCTTTGTTGCAGCGTTTAGTTTGCCTTCCAATTGCATTACACCTGTACCCATATTATCTACCCAGGAAGACTGAAAAACTTTGCGGGCATTGTCATAACCCGTCAGGCTATAACCTTCAAAAGGCATTCCCATCATATTGCCTGCATATTTAGATTCCTGGTAGCGGCCGCCAAGGATCATTTTATTGACAGCGGTGCCGGTGCTTTTTTCTGCTGGGGCGCCCCGCTCCATCCACATAGTGGCTTCATACGTCCATTCTCCATCAGCTTTAGACAACATTTTATGTATATCGCCCGGGGTCATATATTCCATCCACGCTTTCATAGCAGCTTCCTGGTTAGCCTGCGCCTGTAACTGGCAAGCAGCAGTTAAAAATAGTAGCACACATAGTGTAAGTAGTTTCTTTTTCATAAAAATAATTTTACTGAATCTACTGTATTTTACAGGAGGTCAATAAAAAAATAAGGACGAAGCTGGAAATTACACAGACGAATGCTATTCAATGCCCCCACTTTTAAAAAACAACCGTAGCATACGGGATCGGGTTAGCCGGCAATAACCACTTCAATACAGACAGATTTCACAGTCATGGCCGTTCATCAAAAAAAACGACATTTCATGGATATTATCAGTATCTTTTTAGACCAGCATTTTAACTCCTAAAAAATACTGCATATGCCAGCTGTAGTTTTTTCAAGAAAAAAATTTATCGCATTCAGTTCTTTTGCTCTTACCGGCATGGTTACCATGGCCGGGCAAAATCAAACAGCGAAGCCACCTGCACTGGATAAAGAACTGGTAAAAGATTTTGTCATTGCCGGTCATGGCAATTTTGATAAAATAAAGCAACTGTTACAGGAACATCCTTCACTTTTATATGCCTGCTGGGATTGGGGCGGGGGCGATTTTGAAACTGCACTGGAAGGCGCCGGTCATGTTGGCAACAAAGAAATTGCCAATCATCTTATAGGCCTGGGTGCAAGAACCAATATGTTTGTACTTACCATGCTGGGTAAAACCGCCATCGTAAAACCTTTTTTAGAGCAGTCCCCGAAGTTTATTTTCGCCAGGGGGCCGCATGGGTTGAGCTTATTACACCATGCTCAAAAAGGGGGCGAAGACGCAGTGGAATTACTCGCTTACCTGCAGGCAAACGGACTGAAAGAGACCAAGATGAACTTGTGAAAATTAATTCCGGTTTGCAGGTTAAGTAACCGCGATAAATCCAGAAGAAAGCTATACAAACTCTAATCGGGGAAAGCTGTTTTATCAATATGCGGCACAATCCGCAGCGCATTCTTATAATATACTTTTTTCAGTATTTCATCTGGCAATCCTATGCCATACATCCGCCAGAAAGCATGGTATTTTTTATGATAAGGAAAGTATTCATCTTCTGTTTCCAATACGCGGAAATAAGTATTATATTCTTCCGGCACCCAACTGTCCTTTCCAAATAAAATCCGGTCCTGGTATTTTTCAAAAAATCTTTTAGCAGCTTTCGGCTGCCGGCCCAACTCTGCTATTACAGCACCAAACTCTACATTCACATTCGGCATAGCATCAAGTAAAACGCCCAGCTTTGTTAAGTCATTGGGGTACCAGCCAAAATGAGCGGCTATAAACGTAGTAGCAGGATGCTTTTTAAACATACGGTGTTGTTCTTCAATCAGTGTCTCCCAGGGAGCCGGATCATTGGGCCCTCTTTTACGTCCGGGCTTGGTTGTTATCTCCAGCCACCTTTCATTTTTTTCGTCTGCAGTATCCCAGAATGGTTTTGGATCTGCTGTATGGATCAATACAGGGATTTTTAGTTCCCCAGCTTTTGTCCAGAGAGCATCCAGCCTGCTATCATCTACCGTAACGCGGTTGCCCTTGTTGTCTTTTACAGAAAAACCCAGGTCTTTAAAAATCTTTAAACCGTTGGCACCGTGCTGCACGTCCTCTTCCAGTTGTTTCACTGCTTTTTCTGTCCAGCCAGGCTCACCAATACCCCCAAAACTAATATTGGCAAAAACGATGAACCTTTTGGGGAAAACTGATTTAATATTACTGGTCATTTTTTGTAAGCCGCTGCCATTACCCCCACTCAGGTTTACCATTACCGCCATGTTCAGCTTATCCATGTCTTTTACCAGTCCGCTTAAATCCTGGCTACCCATGTTCCACTGGTGATTGTGTACATCAATAAAAGGGAATTTTGCTTTTGAAAGCACATGTTCCGGCACAACCAGGTTGGAAATGGGATCGTATTTTTCAAAATCCATTTTGCCGCCAGACTGACCGCAGGATGAAAACACTATTACTAAACAAACTGAAGCAAGGCAGATGATTTTTTTCATGTAAAAAGATAAAACAATATTTAAAAAGTATATCGCAGGTTTGGAAACGGCAGTCTCCAGCTCAAAGCACCGGCGGCAAATCTTTCAACACATTCTCAATACGGTCATGTAAAGTGGCATAATCAGTGTACCCCCTGGCAATTAAAAAAAACTTCGACTCATTTACCTGTAGTAATACCGCCGGAAAACCCGTAACCTTCAATTGCTTTACCAGCGAAAATTCGTACGCCGCTTTTTGTTTGTATTCATCGCTGTGCAGCTTTGTGTAAAAAACATCCGGTACAATGGCGTATTTTTCAAGCAGGTGCCGGTAAGCTTCATCGTCACATAAATCGCGTCCTTCGTAATGCAGCGCATATTGCAGATCAACTGCAAATGCTACCTGGTCATCCGGAAAAAATTCCTTGAAAATACACATGGCCACGGCCGGCTTTTCAGAATCGGGATACCAGTCGCTTTTATCGGGATTATTGATATGCCAGAGATAATCACTTCCAAATTTAATACCCGTATGCTCCTCTACTGTTTTATAAGCCGTTTTAATATAGCCGGCAGTAACGGAAATAGGTTTTGGCGTCTCACTGATAATCATGCCGCCAGACAATACTTCAAAATTAAATTTGCCGCTGTAAATAGCCGCAATCTCTTTTATCACCGGGCTAAAACCGTAACACCAACCGCAATAAGCATCATAACAATAAAAAATAACGGGCTGCATGGTATAAAGTTAAGGATTGATGGCGCGTAATTGCAGTATATACTGATCAATATAGGCCTGTTTGCTTTTTAATTTGTATTGCATTATAAACCTGGGATGCGATAGAGGAATAATTCTTTTAAAAAATTGTTGCTCCTTGTTCAGTGCCGTCAAAAATTTAAAATTTTTACCATCTCCCAGGCAGAAGGCTGTATCACGGTCAATGCCAAATGTAAGTTGCTGCTTTAAACATTCTATTGCAAATGGTTTTATACTTTCCTGCAACGTTTTATCATCATAATAATTCAGATTTTTGCCCGCCAGGGTAAAACCAAGCGGGCTGACAGAGGTGATATAAAACTGCTGATAAAAAGCCTGTACGCCGCCAAGAGCTTTTATTACATCATATATATAAACGGACGAAAGTTCCTGCTTTTTTGTCCAGCTGTTGGGAATGCCGCAATCATTTTGCAGGCGGATGGGATCTGTAAAGGGTATGCTCGTTACGCCGCCGCCAAAACGACCGGGGTTGATACCAATGATCATCCTTCGCTGCAGGTGATCGCTATAGAATTTGATATAAAACGCCTTGCAGGCCTGTAGCGCGGCGGGTTCTTCAAATGGCAGCATTACGGCTATACCATTGGGTAAGGCAACAGGAAATATAAGTTGTTGAATGAATGAAATAATATTTTCTGCAAACGTCATCCGCAAATGTACGGCAGGCCGCATTATAATTTCCGTGCTGCTATCTCTTCAAAACGCTGTTCATAATCCTTGCGGAGCGTGCCCATCAACCTGTCCCAGAAAGTAAAATACAACCCATAATTACCTTTAAAATATTGATGGTGCTGGTTATGGCTCACAGAAGTATTGATCCACTTACCCAGCCAGTGCCGGCTGAAGCCTTTAGGATACAATTCATACCCCAAATGACCATATACGTTATACACAATCATAAAGAAGAAGAAAATATAAAAATGCAGGGGATGGACAGGAATGGTAAAAAGAAAGACCGCAAAAATACCTGCTTCTACAATAGCTTCCAGCGGATGAAACGAATAGGCGGCCCAGGGTGAAGGATTGATAGAATGATGGTGCACCAGGTGAAAAAGTTTAAAAAGACTTTTGTGGTGCATCATCCGGTGCGTCCAGTAAAAATAAGTATCGTGTATAAACAGCAGCATAGGAAAGGCGGCTACAAAATAAAACCATCCATGATCGCTGATGTTTGTATAGTAGGTTGTATGGGGTACTATGTAAGGATTTTTTATAAGTAACAGTGGTACAAAACCAAAGATGGCAATGGTGCAGACAGAATAACCTATTTCACGCAGGTAATCTTTTTGCCTGGGAAATTTAGCCTGTATTTTTTTATCAATGGCTATAGTTTTCAGCAGTATATAAAAAACCAAAAATGCAACGGCGGCCACCATAAAATACCGGGAGCCAATTTTTTGAACAAAAAAGAAATAGTCTTTCCAGTGCATACATATGTGCTTAAAAAAAAGTGCCTTGAAGCAGGTTCAACATTCATTGAGCACTGCTTTCAAAACACTTCTATAGGTAACCGTCCTTATTAATTTTCGTTAACCTCTTCTTCCGCCGCCACGTTCTCCACCGCCCCGGTTGCCACCGCCGTTATTACCTCCACCCGGTCTTGAACCACCGCCGCCGCCAAAATTAGGCCGGTTGCCGCCATTTCCACCACCACGGTCAACACTGGGTGAAGGCGCGCTGCGTTGCGGTCTTTCAATATTTTGTTGCTGCTGTTGCGGTCGGCTAAAATTCCTGTTATTATCTGTACTTCTTTGTGGGTTGTATTCACGCTGCCTCACAGGCGGCTGACTGTTGTTATTACGGTTGCCATCATTGCTACCATTTATCTGACCCTGGCTGAACGGCCTGCGTCCAAATCCATTGTTGCCAGCTGCATTTCCGGGCGTTCTGTTGTTATCTGAACTGCGCGGATTATTACCTTGTCCCTGTGTATACGGTCTGCGCGGCGTAGACGTGGCATTATCGCCGCCAGTACCAGGTGTGCGGTTAGAAAACCCACTGTTGCTTCCTGTTCTGTTACCGCTGTTATTGCGGTTATTGTTATTGTAACGGTTGCCCTCAGTACCGCCAATGCGGTTGCCGTTATTAAACCGATCATTATTACCCGTTCTGTTGCCCCCATTAAACCGGTTACCGCCAGTGTTAGACCTGTTGCCATCATTATAACGGTTGCCACCATTGCCACGGTTAAAAGCACCACCGCGGTTAGTATTATTATACCGGTTGTTATTTACAAAACTGCGGTTATTGTATGAATATACATTTCTGCGGTTATTGTAAATATTGTTGTTATAGTTGATATTGTAGCGGGCACTGTTGCGGAATGCGTAGCCGCTGTTGTATCCATAGTATCCATAATTGCGGTTATAACTGCCGCCAAATGAATAGCAGGGTCGGTATACAGAAGGTCCCCACCAGCCACCATAACGGTAACCACCACCCCACCAGGAGCTATAACCAAAACCAATATCAAACCAATTGTAACCAAACCCATACCCAAAGCCCCAGCCATACCACGGAGTATAGTTCATACTGAAACCCCAGGTATACGGTCTTGCATAATAATGGTTGTGAAACCATGGGCGATAGTAGTAACCTGTTCCGTATACAATGGTAGGCCCGTAAACATAGGCATTCAGGTAACCGGGTGTGTAACCGGTATAGACGTAGTCTGGTGTTGCATCGTATACATAAACATATTTGGAATTATAGACAGGATAGCTGGGCGGGATATTATCTACATCAGCTGGGCGGGTGGTACTTACTGCCCAGGGACCGGATGATCTGTTTGATTGGTACCAAACACCGTTGTCAATTGCATAATACATACCATCCATCTTTAGTACGGTAGCAGATGCATTAACTGCATATTGCAAACGGGTACCCGTAATATTGTCAAACTCAGGATCGCCATCATAAGTAACCGTTGTTGTAGCCGTTCTGCGATCTACCTTGGCTGTCTGCGGGATAGCGGCATCCGTAATAGCGTCTTCTGCTTCATCTGTACCAGCAACGCTTGCCAGCACATTGTCTTTTGATGAACCCGCCGGAATCTTAGCGAAATCGGCCGGCAATTTATCCGCCGCAATGTACTGCCACTGACTTTTTAACGAAGAAGACCGGTACCAGCGGCCGCTCAGCAATACATAATACTGCTGGGAGTTTACATCCATGAAAATATCGTTGGAAGAATTTTTTACGTACAGCAGACCCGTGTTTTCTACCGGTGCAAAATTGGCTTCCCCGTCAGACTGTATCAACTCTGCAGGTTCTGTACTCACAATAATATCGGGTATTACATTACTTGATGAAGCAGTATTATCATTATTGCTGCTGTTCTCAGTATTCTGATTATTTTTTACCGCTGTTTCAATCTGCTGCAGGTTACCGGGAATATTGTTCACATAGCTATAAGGACCTGTTACTGCTGAAGCGCTGTACCATTGTTTACCACCGTACAAATAAAAACGTCCGTCATTGTTTTTCACAATGGTAAAGGGTGAGTTTACCACAGCATCAACGCCATACGTTGCATTGCGCTGCAATTTTGGCTGACCATCTATCAATACCAGCATAGACGGCTTGGTAGTATACATTACTTTGGGCGGGGCATTGTTAAAACCGGACGAAAGTTTTTCCTGTTGCCGGGTATTATTCAATGAATTTTCCAATTCATCTTTTGAAATGCTGATGTTCATTTCCGGAACAGCCGATTCCAGTTTGCTTTTAATATCAGCAGTGACTGCATCATCCACCCCGTCCGGAAATTTTATGGTGGATACATCCATTGATTGCACCGTAACGCTCCGGCCGTTATCGGCCACGCTGGCTTCCCACCAGCATGCACCAAAGATGGGATCAGTTTTACCTTGCGGTATAACGGAAATGGCAGACCTTGACTTTAAGGTATTGCCTGAATAAGATTCAACCTGGGGCTGATATATTTTTATCAGTTCGCCATTACTGCCTGTAATACTTTTAGGCCAGTCCTGCTGTGCAAAAGCTGCACTGCAAAAAACAACAGTGCAGAAAAACAACCAGGACTTTTTGTAAAAGATGTTCATGACGGAGATTTTATTTTTAATAATAGTGTTAAGCCACTGCTAACTATCTGATAAGTAAGACGCGTTAGCCTCTCTAAAGTTTGTTCTTCTTAATAAAAGATTTTGTTAATGTAAAGCATTTTAATCCGCCTTTCATAATGGCGGCTTACTTAGCACCTAATTCATATATTTCCAGTTCCTTATCTTACCTGCTGCTATCCATTCCAGGGCAATTGACATGCGCTTTTCCCTGGTTGGGACGGTTTTGGCTTCTATCAGCCACGCTGTATATTCCCGCTTCTGCGACGGACTGAATTTTTCAAAAACCGCCAGCGCCTTTTTGTTTTTTGCCAGGGCGGCAGAAAAGAACGCAGGTATTACCAGTTCTTTTGAGGTCAATGGTTTTGCTTTCGCTACTTTTATGCCTGCATCATTTAATTTCATCGCTTCCTTCACCCAGGCCATTACCTTTTTATCTGCCGGCAAATCTTTGAGTGAGGTAATTTTCCCGAGCGTACCCATGGCTTCCTTACGGTTATCCAGCAATTGCTGCGCGTCTTTCATGAGGGCAGCCTTCCAGAAGCCAAATGCGCAGTGTTGCTTAAAAGAAGCCATGCTGCAGAGTATTTCACCCTTGTACATAAAATGCGGGAAAGACCATTTCATGGTTTCTTCTGTTTCGGGACAGGCAGCATGCACCAATACACGCAGCTGCTGCAATATGGGCAGCGCAAAATCGGCCGATTTAATTATATAAGCATCAATACGGGGATCCTGCTTTGGCATAAATTGGTTTCTAATAATTGCAGCCTTACAAATAAAGCCAACCGTTATTGTCTTTTTTTTGAGGTTACTGTAAACCCCTCTCCAAAGAAACGCTGCCAGGGCCCTGTCTCCTCTACTAACAGATTGTATTAAGTTTTATGCTGACAGCATTGATTTTAAAGTTACGAATTTCTTTTGGCAGCTGCAACCAGTGCAATCATTCCGGCTACTTCAAATTTCGGGGTACAAGTATGCAGTGTTTTTTTATTGGTTGGCAGAAACTTTTGATGATTTGTCTTATGGGGGGTTTTTTACAAGGTACTGGCAAACCAAAGGGCCCGCCCGGATGACGGGTTTGTAAAGGGTTTGAATGTGCATAGCCGCAGGTGCACCATGCGGTAGAAAATGAAGCGTTATATCAGCCCCAGGATGAGCAATATTATTTAATCGGGGCCGATCCCCAAACTAATAACACCCGTTCCGGGTCTTTCCATTTACAAATGTGGTTTCTATATTAATAACAGTCTTTCAGGCTTCTTCCGAACGATGGCTTTTCTGGTCTAAATCTGAAAGGCCCGCCTGCCCGTCCGGTCAGGGACGACATTACCCTCATCCCGCTATCCTTGCATATAGCCAGTTGCTGAAGTCTTCTATGGTATAAAACAATTCGTCAGGGTGCAGGGTTGCCAGCTTTTCCGGTTCCGCCGTTTCAGCCCAGGCCGCTGCTATTACCGGGATGCCAGCCTGCCTGCTGGCGGTGATATCGCCGGGAGCGTCGCCAACGTAAATAACCTCATCTTTATCAAGGTCAGTAAAATAGTCAAGGACGGCCTGTATGCCGGCCGCTTTTCTTGGTCCGCCGGGCACTCCCGTTTCTATAATTTCAAAAAATGACAGTAACCCAAATTGCTGCAGAGAGATAGCAGTACTGTGCTTGCCTTTGCCGGTAACCATGGCAATGCGCAGCTTTTTCTTTTTAAGCGCAATCAACAATTCTTCCATTCCAGCAAACGGGTCAGGGCACATTTTATGAAAGGCTTTATAAAAATGAAGATAATCTGCCATTCCTTTGCTATAATGGTCAGGTGCCAGTGCCATAATGGTTCCTTCTTCAGACGGACCGAAAGTTGCCATGATCTCTTCGTCGGATACTGCGCGGTTTATCAGCGGCTCTACAGATTGGCGGAATGCCTTAATGCAGAGCGGTAAAGTATTGGCCAGGGTTCCATCAAGATCAAAAATGACTGCTTTAATTTGTTGCATACAATCAAATGTAAAATTATTACCTGCTTTGTTGTGCCGTCAGGCGTAGCGTTTTTTAAAAACTGAAGGGTTTTCTCCGGTTATTTTCCTAAACAGTTTATTAAAATAAGAAAGGCTTTCAAAACCCACTTCATAACAGGCTTCAGATATGCTGATACCCTGTAAAAGCAAGGTCTTAGCCTGCGTAATCCGGTATTGATTAACAAAATCTGTAAAGGTGATATTGGTTTGCTTTTTAAAATACCGGCAAAATGCTGCGGTACTTAAGTGTACGCTGGCGGCCACTTCATTTACATCCGGTGTTTCGTTATAATTAGCATGAATATATTTATATATGGCACCCATCCTTATCTTATCATTCAAAAATAATTTTATCCCGGTATCCTGATCATTCAGCTCTAATACTTCAGTTGATGTTGCCAGTATTTGAAAAATTTGCAGCAGGCAAAGCAATTGTTCAAAATGACCAAGCGCCTGCATGGATTTCAATTTTTCTACCACCTTCTTTTTTGTTTCGCCACTGAAAGATAGACCTGCGTATGCTTTTGCAAAAAGTTGCTGGATTAGTTCAAGCTCAGGCGTATGTGCAAACGCATCACCCAGGAAATTTTCTTTCAGCTGCACTACAATTTGTTTGTAAGCGGTTTTTAATCCATAATCAAAATTTAAATGCGGAATATTAGACCCTATCAGCACAAGATCGCTTTCCATATAACTGGATATATGCTGCCCTACATGCCGTATGCCGTTGCTGGCCTCTACATATACCAATTCATACTCCGGATGGTAATGCCATAAAAAGTTGTTGCGTAACCGTGGGGTAAACAATTTGAATGATTGACCCGGATCCGGCAGCACTATTTCCTTTTTGATTTTCATGCCCGCATTTTTACTGTATCACTACAATTTACAACTGAAAAAGCAAAAATATGTCAATACAGAGCAAATAGTGGTCATCCGCGATACCAGTGACCAACCGGTTATGGCAGAACTTTGCAGTATTACATCACGATAAAACTTGTTATATGCAACAAATGACAATGACACCCGGCATGGGCACCACGAATGCCCACACGGATATCCCCGGTAATCCTTCTACGGCCAAAAGCAGCAAAGTAAAACTGAATGATCGCAGCAATGGTAAGCCTTTACAGGTGTTATCAGAAGAGGACTGGCAATTCTGGGTGACCAACGGCTATATTGTTATTGAAAATGCGGTGCCCAAAGAGCAGACGGCAAAACTGGCCGGCTTTCTCTGGACGTTTGAAGAAAAGGATCCTGCCGATCCTTTAACATGGTATGCACCAGCACGTGCAGAAATGAAAATGAAAGAACTAACCAATACCGGCATGGTGGAAGTGTACAACCATCAATACCTGTGGGATAACAGGCAATCGCCCAAAGTACACGCGGCTTTTGCAGATATATGGGGTACAGAAAAATTATGGGTTACCATTGACCGGGCCAATCTTAACCTGCCGATGCGCCCCGGCTATGAATACAAAGGTTTTATTCACTGGGATTACGACCCCGAAACAAAACCACAAAATGTACAGGGCGTTCTGGCGCTGGCAGATCAAACAGATGAAAACATGGGCGGCTTTCAATGCATCCCGGAATTATACAGAACATATGACAGCTGGAAGCTAACGCAGCCGGATAACCGCGATCACTTTAAGCCTGATACAACTGGTTTTGAAATTGTAAAAGTGAAAATGAATGCCGGCGATTTACTGATATTCAACAGCACACAACCACACGGCATCCGGCCCAATACCAGTGGCGATAAAGTACGCATAGCCCAGTATATTTCAATGATGCCGGCAGAAGAAGACAATGACGAACTGCGTCAGTGGCGCATTAATTCCTGGAAAGAAAGAAAAGCACCGGAAGGTTTTGCATTCCCGGGTGATCCACGGGGATGGGAGCAAAAAAAGTACGACACCGCTGTATTATCGCCTTTAGGCAAAAAATTGCTGGGACTGGATAAGTGGTAAAATGCTTTGCGGAAATGGTCGTTCAAGTATTGCCGCAAGCGGGAGGAATAGCCATTTTGTCGGTAAGGGCCCCGCCACAGCTGGCTATGAGCGTAAAATTTTTTAAGTGCAGGAGAGTATGCGGGGCCACTCTTTAACCGTCTGCTTAATTGCAATAAAAAACCCCATCATCACTGACAAGGTCTTTAAGGCTGTGCTTTGGGCCGGGGTTGAACCGGCGACACATGCCCGCCCGGCCGACGCCGGTCAGATGGGGATTTTCAGTTCATTTCCCGACCCGTCAGGATACCGCACCTGGGGCTGCTAAAACAAAAAACCCCATCATCACTGACAGGGTCTTTAAAGCTGTGGTGTGGGCCGGGGTTGAACCGGCGACACATGGATTTTCAGTCCATTGCTCTACCAACTGAGCTACCGCACCATCCTTTTCAAAATCGGTCGTTTATTTTGAGCGGGCAGCAAAAATAGTACTTGACGCTTAAAATCTAAAATGTTTTTTAAAATACTAAGAATTAAACTTTTAGAGGGCAAATCCAGGCCAATGCCATTTCTTCTCCCTTTCTTACGTTTCTGCATTTTTCCTGCTACATCCCGTATTCGCTTAAAAACTTAATCCGCATAATTTTCAGCTGCTCCCAGCTGTAATTACCTTCATTCAGTTCCTGTTGTGCTACCTGTAATGAAGAGGTTTCGCACCCTTTAAAATAGTCAATAATTTCCTCCTGCTCGTATTCGTCCAGCATATCATCAATGGCATAATCCAGGTTTAGTTTGGTTCCGCTGGCGGCAATGGTCTCCATTTCCTCCATCAGCGCATCCATGCGCCAGTCCTTATTCTTGGCAATCACCTCCAGTGGCATTTTTTTGTCTACCTGCTGTATTATGAACACCTTGTTCATGCTCTTGTTGGCCACGCTCTTCATTACAAAATCATCCGGCTTCTGCACATCGTTCTCTGCCACGTATTTGGCTATCATCTCCACAAAAGGTTTGCCATAACGCAGGGCCTTGCCCTTGCTTACGCCCTGGCATTTATCCAGTTCCTGCACGGTGGTGGGGTACATAGTCGCCATATCCTGCAAAGAATTCTCCAGGAAGATAACAAATGGTGGTAAGCCTTTTTTCTTCGCCTCGTTGAGGCGCAACTCTTTGAGTTGCTCAAACAGTTTATCGTCAGCGGCAGCCGTTTCCGTCACGGGTTCTGCTTCCTCATCATCCGCATTGGCTTCCTCAAACAGGTTGTTCATTACAATCGGGAAGCTCTTGGGCTTCTTCATAAATGCCTCTCCCTGTTTGGTAATTTTCAGTACGCCATAATCTACGATATCCTTACTGAGCAGGTTTTCCAGCAGCATCTGGCGCACCAGCGAGTTCCAGAAATGATGCGGCTGATCATTGCCGGTAGCAAACTCAGGCAGCTGCTCGTGGCGGTACATCAGCACGGGGGGAGTAACCCTGCCCACCACAATGTTTACGGTGTAATCGGTCGCAAAACGCTCGTCCAGCGCCCTTACCACCTTTAATACTTTCACAGCATGGTCTTTTGCTTCCACCCTTTCTTTGGGGTGCAAACAATTATCGCAACTACCGCAATTTTCATTGCCATAGGTTTCACCAAAATAATTCATCAGCGTTTTCCGGCGGCAAACGCCACTCTCAGCATACGCTACTGTTTCATTAATCAGCTGGGCGCCTACTTCACGTTCCGTAAGCGGCTTATCCCGCATCAGGTGCTCCAGTTTGCTCACATCCTTATGAGAATAGTATAAAATACACTTTCCTTCCAGTCCGTCACGGCCTGCGCGGCCTGTTTCCTGGTAGTAATTTTCTATTGATTTGGGAATATTGAAATGTATCACAAAGCGGATATCCGGCTTGTCGATACCCATCCCAAAAGCAATGGTGGCCACAATCACCTGGGTGTCTTCTTTCAGGAAAAGATCCTGCCGGTTGGCGCGCAACTTGCTGTCTAAACCGGCATGGTAGGCAACCGCTTTAATGCCATTTTGAACCAGCAGTTCAGCCAGCTCTTCAGTGGTTTTGCGGTTTAAGGTATAAATAATACCACTTTTGCCTTTGTTGGTTACAATAAAGCGAACGATGCTTTTCAGGGTATCGTCTTTTTTTATTTTAGGCAGAATCTCGTAGTAAAGATTGGTGCGGTTAAAAGAAGAGATGAATATTTTAGGTTTGCGCAGTTCCAGGTTTTTCACAATATCACTCTGCACTTTCGGGGTAGCGGTGGCCGTAAGAGCTATCACGGGTATTTCCGGGTTAATAACATTCATCATTTCACGCAGGCGGCGGTATTCCGGGCGGAAATCGTGTCCCCATTCTGAAATACAATGGGCCTCATCCACGGCAAAAAATGAGATGGTCAAATCGCTGAAAAATGCCCGGTTGTCTTCTTTGGTCAGGGTTTCCGGCGCCACGTACAGCATTTTTGTCTTGCCGGATTTTAGATCGTCGTGAACTTCTTTTATTTCTTTCTTATTGAGGGTAGAATTGAGAAAATGCGCTACTGCATCATGGGTACTGTAACTGCGTACCAGGTCCACCTGGTTTTTCATCAGCGCAATCAGCGGAGAAACAATAATAGCCACGCCTTCGCTAATCATGGCGGGCAGCTGGTAGCACAAACTTTTACCGCCGCCAGTGGGCATTATTACAAATGTATCGGTACCGGAAAGCAATGTCTGTATAATCTCTTCCTGGTCGCCGCGGAAAGAATCAAGGCCAAAATATTCCTGGAGCGGTTGCAGTAAATCAATTTTTCCTTTGCTTTTTGCAGTGGATGTTTTAGTGGTTTTTGCTACTGCCGTTTTGCCGGCAGCTTTTGCAGTTGGTTTTGTTTTGGGAGAACTTGTAGCCATGTTCGTTGATTTTCTTTCACACAGGGTTTAAAACGTTACTTATTAAGGTACCTAAAAAACCCGAAGCGTAAACATAAATTTATGCCTGCCGTAATGAAGGCTGATAAATAGGCGGGATGCGGATTCAGGTATGTTTTTAAGGTTGGCGAAGGTAACAAAAATCAATGGTTATATGCAGTAATAATTGTTAAGGGCCGTTAACAAATGGGTTATATTTTTAGCGCTACTGCCGGCAATCATAATAAACTAAATAGCCCTGCAGCCGAACTGCAGGGTAATTCCCTGGTTTTGCAAAACCAGTGAAAATAATTCTTTCTGTCCCTCCTTAAGCCCGTAACTCCGTGGTTCCGAAAGGACTAACTTTGCCCGCTGGAAATGAACGAAAAAACAATCTCCGACACCGCCAAACGCACCATTGGCCTGGAGGCAGCCGCCGTAGCTGCCCTGCAGGCGTATGTAAATGATGATTTTGTAAAAGCTGCAGGGCTTATATACAACTGTACCGGGCGCCTGGTAGTAAGTGGTATTGGCAAGAGTGCCATTATAGCCCAAAAAATAGTGGCTACGTTTAACTCTACCGGAACCGCGGCACTATATATGCATGCGGCAGACGCTATTCACGGCGATCTGGGCATGATACAGCCGGAAGATGTTGTAATGGTGATTAGTAAAAGCGGTAACAGCCCGGAAATCAAAGTGTTGGTACCGCTTATTAAAAATTTTGGCAACCCTTTAATTGCCCTGGCCGGCAATCTGCAATCCTACCTGGCTTTGCAGGCGGATCTTGTTATTAATACAACCGTTTCTGCTGAAGCCTGCCCCAACAACCTTGCCCCCACCAGCAGCACAACCGCTCAATTGGTGATGGGTGATGCCCTGGCCGTGTGCCTGATGGAATTGAAAGGCTTTAGCGGCGATGATTTTGCCAGGTTCCATCCCGGCGGCCTGCTTGGCAAAAAGCTTTATCTGCGGGTTATGGATCTTTACATCCAGAACCAGCAACCTGCCGTTGGTCCCGGTACGCCACTTCGCGAAACCATCTTCTCTATTTCTGGCAGCCGGTTAGGTATGACGGTGGTAGTCAATGAGCAAAAGGAAATACTGGGTATTATTACCGACGGGGACTTGCGGCGGATGCTGGAAAAAAACACCGCGCTGGAAGGCCTCGTAGCCAGTGATATCATGACCGTAAATCCTAAAACCATCCAACCAGATGCCCTGGCAGTGGAAGCATTGGATGTTTTACTTAAATTTGATATAACACAACTGGTGGTAGCCAACCAAAAACAATATATAGGTGTATTGCATTTACACGACCTGGTACGCGAAGGCCTTCTCTAACCCACCCGATGCTTTAGCCAGCTAACACTGTTTTTGCAGTCCCCGGCTTTAAACAGGCCGGGAAAATATATTTACGCGTGGACCGTTAAGTAAATAGCATTCCGTCGTGGGTATCTTATTGCTGGCTTAAAAGAATCAGGTTCAGGCAAAACGGTTCGCTCATGTAAGCGGCAACTGCTGTATGTGAAAATGAACAGGCTTTTAATCACCCTGAAAAGGTCTTTAGTAAAATGAAAACATGAAGCGGATATATGTTTCAATATTTGCGCTCTTATTTGTTGCGGGATGCTATTTCTTCCCGTATAGTGCTGATATTGTTTCAGAAAAATACAGCGCCCAAAAAATTCAGGAAGATTTTACCGTTTTCAGAAGCGTACTGGAAAAAGCCCATCCAGGCATCTACACTTATACTGCTAAAAAAGAAATGGATGGATGCTTCGACAGCATATACCAAACCCTGGCCAACCCCACTGATATAAGGGCGTTTCACCAAAAACTTTCCTATATCATTGACCAGGTAGGCTGCAGCCATACCAATCTTTATTTACCCAAAACATATTACGATACCATTCTGAAGCGCAGCAATTTTTTTCCTATACCGCTTATCTATGTAGACGGTGGACTCTATATTAATGCTGATGCATGGGAAATTCCGGTAGGGGCACATATTATCAGCATCAATGGCAACAACGCCGGGGATATTATGAAAAGGATAATTGACTACAACGTACCCGACGGCAGAAACAAAAATTATAACCTTTCGCAGGCTACTGCTGAATTTGCGTATAATTATTTCCTGGCGTATGGTCCCTGTATCAATTTTAAAGTAGAATATGCGTTGCCTGGCTCGTCAAAAAATGTGAAGTCAACTATTGCTGCGGTTACGCTGGAAAAGCATTTAAACGATTACAATTACAACAGCTATTATAATTATTCCGATGAAATAGGGTATGATTTTGAAATCATCGACTCAATTCACACCGCCGTTTTAACATTGCGTTCTTTTGCTTACGGTACCTCTGCTACGTTTGCTGCCTATAAAAACTTTCTTATCAATTCTTTTACGTTGCTGAAGAATGAAAGCGGCATCAATAACCTGGTGATTGACTGCCGTAATAATATAGGCGGTGATTACGAAAATATTTTTTTGCTCTACCGCTTTCTTACCAAACATGCCTTTAAAGAAGTGAATTCTGCCACGGTAAAATTTGACAAAACCCCTTTTGTAACGTTTTTGGATCCGGATTTTGCACTCAATGAACGTCCTTCGCTGGATTCAATGGTCAAAGAGGAATTTTACCGCCTGCCAAACGGCACCCGTGCCATGAATAATGATGAAAATAACCTCCGCAGGCCACACCCGATGGCGTTTAACGGAAATGTCTTTGTAATTACCAATAACAATGTGTTATCAGCGGCCTCCAATTTTGTAGCCATGGTGAAAGACAGCAAACGCGGTATTATAGTAGGTGAGGAAACAGGTGGCGGATACAATAGCCACAACGGCTTTACCCGGTTATTGTATAAATTGCCCAATACAGGCCTGTTACTGGAGTTTTCTGCGGTAAAAGTGCAGCATTACCTGCAGCATCCGCAATTGAATAAATATGGTATAGAGCCTGATTACCCGGTTACCAATACATTAAACGATATTATTGAAAACCAGGATCCGCAAATGACTTTCATTATGGATAAACTGATAAAAAATGAACGGTAATTTAATTTGGTATACTTACCGCTTTTAATACTTTTGCGCATTGATTTTTTACACTAATACTTATAATTTCACACCCTTCTTATGAACCAACACAATTACGTGGCAATTATGGCCGGTGGTATTGGCAGCCGTTTCTGGCCAATGAGCCGGGCAGGTTTCCCCAAGCAATTCCTGGATATTCTTAATACAGGTAAAACGCTGATACAGGCCACTTACGACCGGTTTGCCGCATTTATACCAGAAGAAAATATTTATGTTGTTACCTCCACTGAATACATTTCCATTGTAGAAAAACAATTGCCCCGGATAAGAAAAGAAAATATACTGGGCGAGCCATCACGGAAGAATACGGCCCCCTGTATTGCTTATATATCCTGCAAACTGCACCAGCAGGATCCGGATGCTTCATTAATAGTAGCTCCTTCTGATCATGCAATAGAAGACGATGCTGAGTTTCAGCGTGTGTGCAATGAAGCACTTCAATTTGTTAACCATCTGAATGCATTTATAACGCTGGGCATTAAGCCTACTTATCCCAATACCGGGTATGGCTATATCCAGTTTGAGCCGATGGCCGTGAGCAAAGACGTGTATAAGGTAAAAACCTTTACCGAAAAGCCCAACCTGGACCTGGCAAAAACTTTTCTCTCCAGCGGTGAGTTTTTATGGAATGCCGGCATTTTTGTATGGCAGGTAAAAAATATTCTGACTGCTTTTGAAAAATACCTGCCCGAGATGTACGAGGTATTTATGGCAGAAAAAGATAAATTTAATACACCAGAAGAAGCAAATGCGCTGAAAGCAATCTACCCCCTGTGTACCAATATTTCTATTGATGTGGGTATTATGGAAAAAGCTTCCAATGTATATCTTATACCTTCTGCATTTGGCTGGAGCGATTTGGGTACCTGGAACAGCGCCTATGAAAATATCGAAAAAGATTATTTTCATAACGCAGTGGGCGGCGACAATGTAATGATCATTGATGCGGTAAAATGCATGGTGCATGTACCTAAAAATAAACTGGTGCTTTTACAGGGACTGGAAGATTTTATAATTGTGGATACAGATGATGTATTACTAATCTGCAAAAAAGAAAAAGAACAGCAGATAAAGGATTATGTAGCCGAAGTGAAACGCAATAAAGGCGATAAATATTTGTAGTTTTCCTGCCTTGTTGCTGCCCGGCTAAAATGAGGTGGAGTTGGTGATTGCCATTAAAAACAAAGACTGTGTTTAAAAAACTGCGCACTGTTATCTACAAGGTCAATGACCTGGAACTTGCCAAAAAATGGTATACAGGTATCACCGGTACAGAACCCTATTTTGATCAGCCCTTTTATGCCGGTTTTGATATCAATGGCTGTGAACTGGGACTCGATCCTGATATGACCAATACCAGGGGCGGCAACCAGGCCATTGCGTACTGGTCGGTCGACAGCATTGATGATGCCCTTGAAAAATTATCAACAGGTGGTGCTGTGATTGTACAGGGCAAAACGAACGTAGGCGGCCCTATACAGGTAGCCATTGTGCAGGATCCCTTTGGCAACCAGGTGGGCATTATAGAAGGCGCATAGCATTTAACTTTTTATATTTCTTTTAAAACCCATGTGCAGGCATGGGTTTTTTATTGGCAGTAAATGAGCTGGAAAAATATGCAGCGGACCGGATCTATATAATCTTTCTTACATTAGACACTGAATAAGCAACATCATGTTACAAATTTCGCCCGCCAATATTTTATTTTTGGATATAGAAACCGTATCGCAGCAACCCTCTTTTGATATGCTGCACGAAGAATGGAAGTCTTTATGGAAGCGAAAGGCAGAAGTACTGCTGCGCAACAAAGACGAAGAAACGCCGGAAAGCATTTACGGCCGCGCGGCCATTTATGCAGAATTTGGAAAAATAATCTGCATCAGTTGTGGCGTATTGCAGGGTAATGGCGGTGAGAGAAAAATTGTACTGAAATCTTTTGCTGGAGATGATGAGAAAGAGCTGCTGCTGGCGTTTGTGGAGATGCTGAATAAGTGGGCGGCAGGCAGTGCAAAATATTTATGCGCCCACAATGGCCGCGAATTCGACTTTCCTTATTTATGCCGCAGAATGGTAGTGCACGGCATCAGCATCCCGGCCTTGCTGCATCTGCCGGGCAAAAAGCCCTGGGAAGTAAATCACCTGGACACCATGGACCTCTGGAAGTTTGGCGACTTTAAAAGTTATACCAGCCTCAACCTGTTGGCGTATACGATTGGTGTACCAACTCCCAAAGACGATATCGATGGCAGCATGGTGGGCGATACCTACTGGAAAGAAAAAAATCTTACCCGCATCGTTACTTATTGCCAGAAAGATGTTGTTACCGTGGCACAGGTATATATGCGCATGCAGGGCGAGCCGCTCATTACAGAAGAAAATATTGAAATAAAAAACTAAAGCCAGCAAACAGAAAAAGAACATAAGTTTTGATACCCATTTCTCTTTTTTATCGGTTAGCTCAAAAAATAAGCAGGCACGCTCTTTTTCACATTTAATCTCTTGACCATGAACAGAACCAATTATTCATCCGGCGCAAAATGGGAAGCCATTGTGGGCTATAGCCGCGCCGTTAAAGTAGGTAATACCATTGAAGTAACCGGCACCGTTGCAACAGATGACAATGGACAGCTGGCTGGCAAGGGCGACCCATATGAACAAACAAAATGTATTATTGAAAAAATAGAAAAGGTGCTGGAACGTGCCGGCGCCTCTTTAAAAGATGTTGTGCGCACGCGGATGTTTGTAACAGATATCAGCCGCTGGGAAGAGTATGGCAAAGCGCACGGTGAATTTTTTGCAACTATTTTACCCTGCACTTCCATGATTGAAGTAAAAGGGCTTATAGATCCGGACTACCTGATAGAAATAGAGGCCACGGCAATTGTGGTGTAACCCGATATCTGAACACTAACTACTCAGTACTATATACTTTCTCATGGATATTGAATCATTGCAGGAATACTGTCTTTCAAAAAAGGGTGCACAAGAAACACTTCCTTTTGGCCCCGATACGCTTGTATATAAAGTAGGGGGCAAAGTTTTTTTGCTAACCAGCCTTGACGCAGCAGACTTCCGGTTTAACGTAAAATGCGATCCCGATTTGGCAGAAGAACTACGGGAGCAATATCCCTGCGTACTACCAGGTTTTCACATGAATAAAAAACACTGGAACACCATCATTGCAGACGGAACCGTGTCAAACAAGCAGCTCCAGGAATGGATTGATCATTCATATCAACTGGTAGTAGAAAGCCTTCCTAAAAAACTGAGGGGCCAATTCAGGTAATGGTGCTGCTTTTTAAATTATTCCAGGACGTTATTACCCCGGGGTGACTAATTTGCATATTATCTCATTTTTAATTTTCTCCTTTTGAGCAATCTTTCCATTAACAGCAAACTGCCTGCTGTAGGTACCAGCATCTTCACGGTTATGAGCGCCCTGGCTACTGAATACAAAGCAGTTAACCTCGGCCAGGGTTTCCCGGATTTTCCTATGAGCGAAGAGCTTACAGCTTTGGTAAACGACGCCATGAATAAGGGCTTCAACCAGTATGCGCCCATGCAGGGCTACACACCTCTTCGGGAAGTATTGGCAGAAAAAATAGCATCCCTCTATAGTACAGTGATAAGCCCGGACAGCCAGGTAACCATTACCCCGGGCGGCACGTATGCTATTTACACGGCGCTTACCACCGTGCTGCAGGCGGGGGATGAGGTGATTGTTTTTGAACCGGCTTACGATAGCTATATTCCCAATATAGTGGTAAATGGCGCCGTGCCAGTATTGATTGACCTAAAATTTCCAGATTATAAAATTGACTGGGGTGCTGTACGTCAAAAGATTAGTCTAAAAACCCGGATGATAATGATTAATACGCCGCACAACCCCACCGGCGCGGTGTTAAGTGCAGACGATATTGTGCAGCTTCGCTCAATTGTAAAAGACACTAATATTATTATACTGAGCGACGAAGTATATGAGCACCTCATTTTTGATAATATTCCGCACCAGTCTATTTTACGCTATCCTGATTTACTGGAGAGAAGTTTTGTTTGTTTTTCTTTTGGAAAGGTATACCACTGCACCGGCTGGAAGCTGGGCTATTGCATATCATCTGCTGCACTCATGGCAGAATTTAGAAAAGTCCACCAGTTCAATTGCTTCAGCTGCCATACCCCATCGCAGGTAGCGCTGGCAACGTTCTTAAAAAATAAAGACGCTTACCTTTCGCTGGGTAGTTTTCTGCAGCAGAAGCGTGACTATTTCCAGCAATTAATGCAGGCAACAAAATTTACACCGTTGCCCAGTTACGGTAGTTATTTTCAATGCTACCAGTATAACCGCATCAGCGATGAAGCTGACAAAGATCTGGCCATCCGCGTTACGAAAGAATTTGGCATTGCCACCATACCGGTTTCTGCATTCTATAAAGCTGGTACCGATAACAAAGTGATCCGTTTTTGTTTTGCCAAGAAAAAAGAAACCATTGATGCTGCAGTAGAAAGACTGCGTTTGATTGGCTAAGACCGTAAAACGAAAAGAAGAAGATTACCGCAAGATTTAAATTTTTAAAAAAGCAATCCGTTCAGCGCTACCCTTTGCTAATCTTTTTAACCCTGTTTCTATTTATTGTGCCCGCAGCACGCGTATAATCAAACTCTTTTGCTCTTGTTCTCTTAGCTACCAATGGCAATCCAAAAAAAATACCACGGTATATGCTACATGTTGCTGGCAGCATTGGGCTTCTCAGTAATGGGTGGGGCCGCTAAATTATTAAAAGGAAGCTTTAATGCTGGTCAGCTGGTCTTTTACAGAAACCTGGTAGGCCTATTGGTAATCCTGGCAGGATTTGCCATTAAACCACCGGTTAGCCACGGTGGCAAATTACGCTGGCTGGTTTTCAGGGGAGTGATGGGTACCGTGGCATTGTACACACTCTTGTATTGCATTCTGCACCTTCCGCTGGGTACAGCCATGACTTATAACCTTACTTCTGCTATTTTTATTTCCCTGTTCTCCTTTTTCCTTTTTAAAGAATATCATGGCAAAGAAGTATTGTTTGCAGTTGTACTGGGGTTTGCGGGCATGTTGCTTGTTTATAAACCTGCTATGCATTTTCCGTGGTATTACCATGTTGCCGGCTTAATCTCCGGTTTATCATCAGCCATTGCATACATAACGGTGGGCAAATTAAATAAATACTATGACGCCAGGGTTATTGTGGCGGCATTTATTATCAGTGGTGTGCTTTTTCCCACTGTAAGTATGATGGTACAATATATCGGCGGGTACCACCCGGATGAAATTTTTATAGTAGCATTTAAATGGCCAAAAGCAATTGAGTGGATCTATATCATTATACTGGGATTGGCAGCTTTATTTGGCCAGTATTTTGTAACCAAAGCATATGGTGCAGATAAAGCCGGGATAGTGTCTGCGGTGAGTTATGCCAATATTATATTCTCTGTATTTATCGGCATGATGCTGGGCGATGCATTTCCTGATACCATGTCTTTGTCGGGTATCGGCTGCATTATCATAGCCGGTATCATTGTTTCGATGGTAAAGAGAAGAAGAGTGGAAACGGGCTGAAATATAACCCTGCGAATTTCCAGTCAGACGGAAATATTTAACCATTACCAAGTACTTTTGAAATAAAATATAATCCGTGAAGCACCACAAGGCGTTCTGATGAAAAAAATTATTATGTTCAGAAATAAAATCAAAATACTGGCTGTTTCCGGTAGTCTCCGGGCCAACTCGTCCAATGCAATACTATTGCAGGCCATTGAAAAAATGATGCCGGAGGACGTAGAATTTTTTGTGTATAAAGGGGTTGGCAGCCTTCCGCATTTTGATGACGCGGATGAAATGCCCATTACAGTTAGTGTATGGAAAAAACATTTACAGGAAGCTGACGCCGTACTGGTATGTAGTCCTGAATATGCTTTTGGCGTACCTGGTAGCTTAAAGAATGCATTTGACTGGACGGTTGGTTCAGGCGACATGGTAAACAAACCGCTGGTTTTAATTACGGCGTCTACCGGTGGTGAAAAAGCGCACGCTGCCTGGTTACAAATATTCAAGGCACTTTCTGCCCGTATTCCGGAAAGCAGTGCATTACTTATTTCCTTTGTGCGGTCAAAATTAAGCGCCGCAGGAGAAATCAGTGATGCAATTACCGCGGCAGCCATACAGTTAGCCATGGAAAAGCTTATACTGATGGTGAAAGAAAACACTGCCACAGGAGATGGTATAACTGATACAATTCAATCTTTGCCTTGATTTACAAATAGCTGAGCCACCATTGCTGGCGGTTATTTTGTTTATACCTGTCGTATTTTCTGCAAAGAGGGTACATCGCCAGCACCGTGACAAGCCATATAATATAGACCATGGGCAGGCTAAGTCCATAGCCCTGCAGTGAGGCATTATCAGTTATCCATCCTTTTGTAATAATCATCTGGTGCCAGCCAAAACCAGTAAACTGCGCCAGCAGTAAAGCAAAGAAATGCAGCACGTATATATGAACCAGGTAATACATCATGGGTACCCTTCCATAGGTGCTCACAATAGCTGCTATGCGTGACGAAAATTGATCAGCAACGGCCAGGAATAAAAAAGCGGGGCTTAATGTCATCAGGAGGTAAAGCAACGAGGGGGGATATTTAGAAGTATTCAGAAAAGACATCAAACTAAAAACTGCAGAACCTTGTTCCGCCCACCTGGATGAATCGCCATAGATATTAATAAAGCGCAACAAAATAAAAAGGGTAATGCCTGCTGCACCCATTATTAACAGGGTACGTTTACGCCTTGCGGCGTCGAATGCCGGTAGAAACAACCTGCCAAAGCAATATCCAAGCGCCATTACACCTGCCCAGGGAATTAATGGATAAGCCGAAACAACAATGATATTGCGAAATGTAAATGCCCTGAAATCATGCAACTCAGCCCACCCGAAAGCGGTTGCTGTATTACCGGCGACGTGCATATTATCCAGTAAATTATGCCCCAATACCATTGCCAGCCCTATAGCCATGATCGCTTTAACCGGGAGGTGAACCAGGCCGGCCAGTACTATCATACTAAGACCAAGCACCCAGATAACCTGCAATACCCATAATGAAAACAGCGGGTTAAAAAACCAGCCAAAGCTAACCAGTGTTATTTCAAGAAGCATGAGCCACAATCCCCGTTTCAATAAAAAAACTGATAATTGTTGTTTTGTTTTTTTCTGGCCGGAGAGAAAGGCCGATGTTCCTGCCAGGAAGACAAAAACGGGTGCGCAGAAATGAGTTATCCAGCGGGTAAAAAAAATGGCCGGGCTGGTATGCTGCAGATCAACCGGGTTATAATAATAGGAGTAAGCATGAAAATAATCCCGGGTGTGGTCAAGCGCCATGATAATCATAACGGCGCCGCGTAAAAAATCAATGGTTGTTATGCGTACTGCAGTGTGGGTGCTGGTCATTGGTTGGCTGTTGGGGCAATGCTGAAGATAAGGTTCTACCCTGCAAGTATAAATTATTTTCAGCAAGTGCCGTCGCGCGGTTGTCCACCAGGATGCAAAGCCTTGCAATTAGAGCTGGTTCCGCAAGCTTAAAAAAATACCCGTTCAATTGTCCACCAGGCAGCTATCAGTGCAATAGCAATTGATAAGGGATAAACCACTCTCTGCCGGTACCAGGTTTTTTTACCGAATGGAATAATAATGAGGGCAAACACAGCGAGTATAACGGCTACCTGTCCAAGTTCAACCCCCAGGTTAAAAGACAAAATTGAAGTAAAGAATTTATTGGAGGGCAAGCCTATTTCATTCAGTGCACTGGCAAAACCCATTCCGTGAATCAATCCAAACATAAAAACGATCAATATCCGCCAGGCTTTTAATTCAGTGAGCAGCATATTTTCTACCGCTATAAAAAGAATGGATAAGGCAATAATAGGTTCCACTATGGCACCGGGCACCACAATAATATTTTTCATACTAAGCGCCAGTGTAACAGAATGAGCTACTGTAAAAGCAGTTGCCTGCCATAAAATTGTTTTTAGCTTTGTACTTAGTAGACAAAGGCCCATTACAAATAAAACATGATCTGCGCCGCTGGGTACAATATGGGTAAATCCCATTTTAAGGTAAAACCAGATTACATGCTCTACGGGCGCTTTTTCCAATGCATAATTAATGGTATGTGCCTGTGTCTGCAAAAAAGAAAAAGTCAGCAGGAGCAATACTAATCCTGTTTTTTTATTTATCACAGCCTTGTTCATAGTGACACTAAGGTTTGCTGGCTTTCTGTTTTTAAGGCCATGGCTATATTGGGATTTGCTGCCAGTCCGGCTTTTAGTAATTTTTCAGCAGTGGTCTTGTCCCCGTTTTTAAAATATACCAGGCCTATTCTGCAAAGCAATGCCGGGTTTTTGCTGTTTGTTTTTAATGCCGTGTTTGCAAAGGGCATTGCTTTAGCATAATCGCCTTTGGCATAGTACACCCAGGCCACTGTTTCATTTACATCAATATTTTCAGGCCTCCGGTTATATTCCAGCAAAGCATGATCAAGTGCTTTATCATATTGGTTTGTTTTTAAATACGCGTACGCCAGTTCCCTGTCTGAATAGTGCCCGGAGCTGTCATCTCTTTTTTCATTGGCAGCCGCAGCATTCATACCATTAATAACCGCGCTGGCCAGTGTTGCTGCTTTTTCTTTTTCGCCGGCCAATTTGTACACATCAGACAATTCTTCTTTAATACTGTAATCATTTACCAGGCTGTCTGCCTGCAGGTAATAAATAGCTGCTTTGGTAAAATCCTTAGAAGCTGCTGCAACTCTTGCCAGGCCGGCAAAAGCGTAGGCATAGGCTGGGCGGTTTTGAAGGGCAATTGTATAATGCATTTCAGCATTTTTTATATCGCCCGTGTTTTCATAGAGGCGGCCCAGTTGCACCCTCGACCATTCGGTTCCTTCATCACCGGGTAAGCCAGCTGAAACAGCCATCTGCATTGCTTCTATTGCACCAGGGTAATCGCCGTGTATTTCGCGGAGGTAAGAAATGCGTGAATAGGAACGTATATCCGGCCGTAAGGAAACCATCTTATCGGCATTCTCAACAGCTGCCGTATAATTGCCCATCTCTACATTTCCATCTATAATCAGGCCGTAGATAAATGCATTGTAAGGATTTATCTTTTTTGCAGCTTCAGCAATTTGCAGCCCCTCAGCAAAATGATGCTGGCTTAGCATCAGCAGCGCTTTGATAGACAGGCCTTCAAAATTTTGTGGATCTTTTGCCAATACCGCGTTTACATATTTTAACGCTGCCTGGTCATAATACAAATAATTACCCGATGCCCTGGCTTCCTGCACATACAGTGTTGCAAGTGCCATATTTGTTTTTACATCGTCCGGTTTTATTTTACTGGCATTCAGCAGCGCAGTGCTTCTTGCCTGTACTGCTTTAAATTCCTCTGTTTCCGCAGCGCTTCCTTTTCTTGCCAGCACGGGGAACAGTTTATTCTCTTTTTTTATTTCATCTTTTTTATACTTAAAGAAAATACCGCCGGCTGCCAGCAGAAAAAGAAAGATGGTGAACCCATATATAGCACTCTTTTTCATAAAAACTCTTTTGGTTGATGATCGTGTTAAAAATGAGGCTGTCCCAGGAATTGTTTGAGACAGCCTCATGCATGCTATTTTATTGTTTAACTACTTTGATGCTTTGTTTAACTACACCATTCTCTTTTGTATTGATAAAATAAAGACCTGCCGGTACGCCTGATGCATTCCAGGAGATATTATACGTGCCCGCTTCCTGCCTTGCATTCTGTAAGGTTTTAATGATATTACCATTGCCATCCATTACTTGTATGGTAACATTAGCAGAAGCTGATACCCGGTACCGTACATTGGCAGTGCCGTTTATAGGATTGGGGGATGCTGTAATAAACACCTCCGGTGCACCTAAACGCATTGGGTCAGGTGTAGGTGCCAGTACAGCCGGCTGTGTGTAATCGATGGCTGTACCACTGCAGTTACAGGTTCCAGGCCATGGCGTTTGCACATACGGAAAGCTGCCTTTCAGCGTGGTATCATTGGCATTCACGCCAGTATTATACGTTAAAACTTTTAAAAGATTGGGCGTAACCGGGTTGCCACCGGATGTATAGTCATCGTACCATAAACCAATAGCGGCCAGTACCACGCCACCTACAGCCTGCAATTCAATTCTTGTTACATCATCTTCCAGTCTTCTGCCGTTTGGAAAACCATCCATATTGGGAATAAACTGCAAATTGGCATTGCCGTTATAAGCAGGGTCCGTTAACCCCAGCACTGCAGCCTGTACAAGGCCCAGTGAACTGAATTTTGGATCGCTGCGCGGGGTGACAGGAACGGCCATGTTTAACCGCAGCATATCGCCACCATTTGGCAAAAAGTTATTTATAAATGGTTTACCCGCTGCCAGTGGATTACCTGCTTTGCCGGTAGCCAGCTGGTAAGGTTTTAAATTGGGAACTCCTGTATGAAAAATAGGCCATAAATCTACCGAGCGCGGTAATCCAGGGCCGGGCAACAGCAGTTTGCCTGCTATGGCATCATCCAGGGCGGTACCTGCCAGGGCAGGGTTGCCTTTTAAAATAAACAAACCATTTTTGCCATTGCGGAAATCAAACATACCCAGTGAGTTGGATTGTATACGCAAAGGCGCCAGGCCGGGAACTGCCGTACCAAATTGGCTATCGTCCATATAAAGTCCCAGCTCGGGATTATAAAAAGATGCCGCGAAAAGATTGGTTGACAAACCAGCTTCCTGGTAAGGCGTCAATGCGTTCCATACATCTTTATTGCCGATAGGGATCACCGCTTCATTTGTTAACGGCATACCCAAACGGGAAACCTGCACCCATGAGCCGGTGAAAGACTGCGTACCATCTGTATTTAAAGTCCTGATTTTTCTTCTGCTGGCAGAAGCCCAAACACCAATGATATAATCTGCATCCAGGATGTTGGCGGCTTTGTCAACCGATTTATGGTCTTTCTGCAAATCAGCAATGTCTACCTGTATAGCAATGGTAGAAACATTTTTGCATTTTACTGCATCGCTGGGCATGCCGTTGGCACGCGGGGCATCACCCAAATCAAAAATACCACCCAGGTCTACAAAGAAAGGGTCATCGGCGGTTCCGCAGAATACCTTTTCACCGGAAGTACTGGTGGCAATGGCGCTGTTGATAAGTGAATTATAATCAGCTGCACCCAGGCCCGTAGTTGAAGTAATAGAACGGGGGCCAATATTGGGCGGAGGAACAACACCATTGGCAATAACAGTAGAAAAATTAACCCCGCCATCGGTACTTTTTTCCAGCGTGTAGGTTGTTTTCAGGTTTTGTTTTCCCAGGCGTATATTGAAAAAAGTACCGGGGTCCTCGTTTGTTTTACTGAATGTAAACCGGTAAACAATATCATCGCCATTGACAAATGTATTGTTGGCGGCATTGTTATCAATATGTATTTCGTAACGGATATTATCGCCGAAAGAATAATAATTGGGTCCGCCCTGCGGTAATTGCAGCGGAACATAATTGGCAATAATTGTTACCTTGGATGGATTATCCGGACTGCGGAATACATACAGATCCGTATTGTCTGCCAGCGGATCATTTGCAATCATCGGCGCTTCCCGGTGGCTGGAAGCAAACACCGACATCCCTGTGTTGGCTACCATCACTGTCAGTAGAATGGCAGCGTATATTTTTCGTTTCATATAATATTATTTTTGTTTGGTTATTGTACGGCTGTTCCTCTCCAGGGCGTTTGCACGTAAGGGAATGTTTGTTTAAACGTGGTATCGTTTTTCTCTACCCCGGTTGAATACTGCAGCGTATTGATCAGCTGATTGGTTACGGGTGATGCGTTGGGGCTGAAATCATCGTACCACAAACCAATAGCAGCCAGTACCACACCGCCTACTGCCTGCAGTTCAATTCGTGTTACATCGTCTTCCAGCCTTCTGCCATTTGGAAAACCATCCATATTAGGAATGGGCTGAAGCATCGAATTGCCATTGTATGCAGGATCTGTAAGACCCAATACTGCGGCTTGTACCAAACCAAGTGAACTGAATTTAGGATCATTCCTTTGTGTTGGCGGAACAGCCATGTTTAAACGCAGCATATCACCACCGTTGGGCAGAAAATTATTGATAAACGGTTTACCTGCTGCCAGCGGATTACCCGCTTTGCCAGTTGCCAGCTGATAAGGCCTTAAATTAGGAACACCGGTATGAAAGATGGGCCATAAATCTACAGAACGGGGCTTGCCCTGACCTGGTAACAGCAAGGTGCCGAAGATGGCATCATCCAGTGCAGTACCGGTAAGTACAGAACTACCTTTTAAACCATACAAACCGCCTCTGCCATTGCGGAAATCAAACTGTTTTAACGAGTTTGACTGCACACGCAATGCATTGAATGCGGGAACGGCACCCGCAAATTTACTTTCATCCATGTATAGCGCCAGTTCTGGATTGTAAAAAAAGTTGCCGAATATCGGGAGGTTGTCAAGGTCCTGGTAAGGAGTGATTGCATTCCAGTAATCCTTTTTACCAATGGCTACCACGGCTTCATTGGTTAAGGGCATACCTATTCTTGATACCTGCACCCAATTTCCTTCTTCTGTAACAGTACCACCGCCGAGGGGGTCAAAAGGCGATCCGCCTGCAGAAGAATTGAGTGTGCGTGTAGCACGGCGGCTGCTGGAAGCCCATACGCCAATTACGTAGTCACCATCCAGTATATTGGCTGCTTTATCAACTGTTTTGTGATCTTTTTGCAAGGCAGAAATATCTGCTTCAATACAAATAGAATGCACATTGAGGTGACCCAGTCCATCGCGCACTTTGCCGTTCTGGCGGGGTGCATCACCCAAATCAAAAATTCCACCGAGGTCTACATAGAAAGGATCATCTGCAGGTCCGCAAAAAATTCTTTCGCCGGTAGTAGCTGTTGAAATAGATTGATTAATAAGGGTGTTGTAATCGCTGATACCAAGGCCTACCGGGTTGCTGATACTCCGTGGCCCGATATTGGGCGCTGCTACAAAACCGTTGGCTACAACCATTGCAAAATTAACCCCGCCATCTGTACTTTTCTGGCAGGTATAAGTAGTGTACAGGTTTTGTTTACCCAGCCGGATGTTAAAAAAAGTGGTCGGATCCTGGTTGGTTTGTTTAAACAGGAAACGATAAACAATATCATCGCCTTTGGTGGCAGTGTTATTATCTATGTGAATTTCATAACGGATGTTCTCTCCGAATGAATTGTAATTAGGACCGCCATAAGGCAGTTCTGCAGGAATGTAATCCGCAATAAGAATAATTTTATTGGGATTGTCAGGACTTCTGAACGCATACAAATCCGTGTTGTCTGCCAGCGGATCGTTTGCAATAAGGGGTGCCTCGCGATGGCTGGATGACATCATAATGCCGGAGAATACCAGCATGCAGCTCATCATTAAAAGAATCTTCAACTTTCGTTTACGCATAAACTTAGTTTGTTGCATACCACATTTTTTTGAATGAATAATTAAAATACCCTGGTGTACGTTTTAAAACACGTGGCAGTGCCACGACTGGTTTTCTCAGAAGATAGATTTCAGGCATATCCCGCCCGGACATAAAGGGGTTTTAAGTATACTGGATTTAGCCCTGCGTAAACAAACATTGCAAGGTGTGGCTGCGTATAAAAGATGAAGTTCTTGCCAGTGGTAATGGCAAAAATGATTCACGGTTTTTAGGGTGTAGGCTTTAAAAGGGTTAATCTTAATTATGGTATGGCCGTTGCTGGTGATCAACTGCTGTATTGCGATATTATAGCGTCAGCATCTGTTACAGGCTATTTTTTATATTGCAGCATCCATTCGTAAATGTTCATGTTATTTTCTTTGTAACCCGGCGCAATGGCCTTTGTCCACGCATCATGTGTGTTTGACTGAAACACGGTAAGCTTTGGTGCAATTGCGGGGTTAAAACTATTGATCAACGCAATAAAACCAGTGGCGTTCTGCATATTATCTACCGGGTCATTATCGTTGTGGAAAGCCCAAATGGCTACTTTGTTTGTTGCCAGGCTATTGCAAACGGGCTCGTAATTAAATTCTCCTGAAACAGGTACAATAGCGGCAATATCACTGGCAAAAGTGGCGGCGGTAAGACAGCTGGCAGCGCCACCGTTACTTAGCCCAAACAGATAGATGCGGCCGCTGTCTACCCTATAATTTTTCTTTGCATAATCAATCACATCTTTGATATCCTGCGCAACCGGAAACTGTTTCAACTGCGGCGCAATAACGATGAATGAATAGTTAATGCCTTTATTACTAAAGCTGGGTGGAAAAATTTTTTCATCCAGTAACTGGGGTATGCCGTCATTTAATAACAAAGGCAGATCAAGGGCGCCATTACCATACTGGCCACCACCATGAACAGATATAAGTAAGGGGTATGATTTGGTTGTCTTACCATAATTGACAGGAAGCGCACTGTAAAAACCACCCACATTTGCGTTGATGGATAAAATAGTTGCTTTTAAAAGAGGGGGATCTGTTTCGGTCTTTGCGTTGAAATCAATAATAACAGGAGGCTGTATAACTGGCTGAATAACTGCGTCCTTTTTACAGGCGCCCAGAAGGAAGATTATTGCAAGGCCGGCGGCGGCGCGGTGAATAATTTTTCTCATACATTCAGCAATTAGTCATGGTTATTGTACAAACGGTAAACTATCTACGGGTATTAAGATAAATTGGATTTAAGAAAAAAACTTGCGCAATTTTTTACAATAGTGGAACGATGCAACTTGTACGAAGGTGGTGGATACCGGACACTATGCAGGGGCAATTTTTGTTTGTAAAAGATTCAACCCTTGAATCCTCTTATTAAACGGGTCTGCATTAATACGATTTCCGATTTTGTGGTTTGAGGTATGCTAACGGACTAATCCGCAACGGATATTATCAGGACATTAAATTTAGCACAAATTCAGTTACCCAAAAAATTGACTTTTCAGGTCAGCATCATTAGTTACTAATGCTTTAGTACATCAGCCGGCTAAAGGGGATGCCAATAGAAAGCCCTGCAATGGTTTTACTGATACCGCTTAATTGGTTGGTTATATCCAACCATAATACGTAACACTCAACGGTTACTGCCGGCGTCTTTTTACTGTTGATTAATATAACCGGTATCCCCAGTTTAGCATTCAGCAGGTTATAATCATTAAAATTTTTTTCTGCAAGCAGGCTGATACCCACATGCGAGGTGGAAGGAAAATAAACCAGCCGGGCTGTAACCGCCGGCGTCAGCAATGTTTTGTAGGGGCCGATGTATAATTTATTGTTACCAGGATCAGTGCTGTACCGGGTATCAGTTCCACCCAGGCTTTTGTATTCACTAAAATTCATTTTGCTAAGCCTGTAACCTAATTTGGAGTTATTAAACAGCAGGCTGGCATCCAGGGTGAAAAAAAGACGGCCCAGCTTACTGCTCTCGCACATACGGGTGTGGCTAAGCAACAGGCTGAAAGGATAAGGATGCTTTTTATTAAACGTTCCGGTAAGGGATGGCGCCAAGGTATATGCCGGATACACTACGGGTATGTATGCGGTAAGGCTGGTCCAGTGAGTGCTCACTGTTTGAAAACTTTTTGTTTTGGTAAGCAAGGCTGCCTGCCGCCCGGCAAATAACTCCTCGTAGTCCTCCTTTAGTTCTTTATAAAAAACCTGTTGCAGCAACAATTTTGCATTTGTTTGCGGCTGGCCTGGAAGTAGAGCAGAATCAATAGCATTGAGCGACAATACGAAATCCGATTCTTTTTTTTGGATCGCCGTTTCCAGCAGCGCCAGCAGGGTGGCCCTTGCTGCATCCATTACTTGTTTTTGACCAGCATTGTTTGCTACGTCTCCGGCGAAACGCGTTTTTACTTTAGCCAGCCATTTGTGGTTTAACGTAATGCCCAGTTCATTTTCAAACCTTTTATCTAAAAAAGATGTTGCAAAATTACCGGCGATGGTCATATCGAACCCCACACTGAACAACTGTCTGATTGGCTGATCTGTGCCGTTGGTTTTTTGAAAATTATGGTTAACCGTAAACCTTCCTTCTGCGGTACTAAAGGTTACATAATTGGTATAAAAAGAAAGATCACGGCTGGCAGACAGGTAGCTGGTTTTATCTGCCAGGAAAAAATTCATGGCGCGGTTAGAGATAGCAGCTGCACTGTCCGTACAACAACCCTTTTGTACAACGGCCTGGTGGATGGCCCGTAGCTCTGCAATAAGATCTTTGGCAGACTGCGCTGGCAGTAACGCAATGGCATAACAAAAAGATACGGTTAATAATATATGGCGCATAGATGGATAGTTCTTGATGGATACTTGCCAGGTGGCGATTTTTTAAAAGAAAAACCTACGAATGCAAATATGCCGGCCTGTATTACAAGTACAGACTGGGCATTATCATAAAAAATTACTTCGCAGGGAGCGGATATGTGTTTGTGGTAACCAGTTGCTAACAAGGAGCGTTTAACCTGTTGTGCCGTACGGGGGTTTGCCATGCTAATATACAATAAGTTTTTTACGGGATACCACCGGTCTTGCCTGACCGCTGTAATAAACAGCGCTTTTATAAAAGCAATCAGTGCAGAGAAAATACGGCCCAACAAACTTTCTCCCTTACATTTGAATACAAAGGTTTCCCACATGAAAAAGCTGCTTTGTTTCGTTGTTTTGGTGATGGCCATTACCGTTCACGCCCAGGTGCTGCCTGTACGTGAACAGGCACGTGTGGTGAATGAACTGCTGGGTGAACGTTTGAATAACCTGTTGCCGGTGCTGATGGAAAAAGCTGGTATTGACATGTGGGTAATAGTATCAAGGGAATACAACGAAGACCCCATCATAAAAACCATGCTGCCGGCAGAGTGGCTGTATGCAAGAAGGAGAACCATCCTGGTCTTTTACAATAATCCTGGTAAGAAAATATATGAGAAGCTGGCCATTGCGCGGTACAATGTGGGTTCAGAAGTAAAAGCTTCCTGGGACATGCAAAAATTTCCCAACCAGTGGGATGCGCTGACAGATATTATCAGCAGCCGCAAACCCAATAAGATTGCACTGAACACCTCGGCTAATTTTGCGCATGCAGACGGACTTGATCATACCGAATATACTGAGTTGATGGAGAAACTACCGCCGGCTTTTAAAAGCAAAGTGGTATCAGCAGAAAACCTGGCAGTAAGCTGGATGGAAACCCGCACAACACACGAAATGCAAATCTATCCGCAGCTCATCAATGCCACCCATAAAATTATTGAGGAAGGATTTTCTGAAAAAGTAATTACACCGGGCATCACCAGCACCGATGATGTGGTTTGGTGGTTCCGGCAAAAAATCCGCGGGCTGGGCTACGATACCTGGTTTCATCCGTCTGTTTCTATACAGCGCAATGACCCGGAAAATTTTGATCACCTGAAGAGCTTTTCTGCCAGGCCCGGTGCTGATATTATTCTGCCCGGTGATTTGCTGCATGTTGATATTGGCATTACTTACCTGCGCCTGAATACGGATATACAGGAGCATGCCTACATATTGAAACCGGGCGAAACAACTATTCCCAACAGCCTGAAAAATGCCTTTGCAAGTGCCAACCGACTGCAGGATATCCTGACCAGCCAGTTCAAGGAAGGAAGAACCGGTAACCAAATCCTGGCAGCTGCGCTGGCCCAGGCAAAAAGCGAAGGCCTCCAGCCAACCATATATACCCATCCTATTGGCTACAATGGTCATGCTGCCGGCCCCACGATTGGTTTATGGGATCAACAAGATGGCGTGCCCGGCAGTGGCGATTTTCCCATGCATTATAACACAGCCTACTCCATAGAACTCAATGCAGCGACTGATATACCTGAATGGAAAAAAGCGGTGCGTATTATGCTGGAAGAAGATGGATTTTTTGATGAAAAAGGCTTCCGTTACATTCATGAGAGACAGCGGGAAATTTATTTAGTACCCCGTACAATACCCAACACAGGGCAATAAAGGCTTTACTTTTTCTGTGAATGGCGGTATTCAAAAAAAATATTGAAAAATATTTGGATAGTTTTTTTCCTTAATCGTATATTTGCGATATAATATATCAAGACGGTTTTAACGCGTCTTTTTTATTGACTAACTTCATCGCATAAATACGATTAAGCAAATGGCCGTTCACAAAAAAGAGGCGTTTACACAAAAAGAGCAGGACCTGGCCGCTTTTGCCAAAGCCATAGCGCACCCCGCCCGTATTGCTATACTAAAAGTACTGGCGCAGCGCAATGAATGTATTTGCGGAGAAATAGTGGAGATATTGCCCCTGGCACAATCAACCGTATCACAGCACTTAAAAGAATTGAAAAATGCAGGCCTGGTAGATGGTACCATAGATGGCCCGCGCAGCTGCTACTGCATTAACTGGAATGCTTTTGAAAAATTCAATACAGCATTCAACACCTTGTTTACGTCGCTGAAGACAAAAAATGAAAAAGCATGCTGCTGAGAAATTAATTTACAGGATTATCTGATAAAGCACATATGAGCTTTTAAAGCGGTCTCAGAAAAAAGCCCGTCCGAACGGACCGGGCGGGCGTTAAGTAGCGAAAGTTGCTTAGCTCTCTTTCGAAGTATTTCAAAAGTCTCAGCTAAATAGCGCCCAAATGTGTGGCTTTAGACTCTTTCGCTGTAGGGTAACCATAAAAATTTTAGCATTTTTCCTGAAGCCTTGATTTCGTTCCTTCTTTTTTATCAAGAAAAAAGAAGAGAACCCATTTAACGTTACAGCTTTTAATTGGTTTTGCGGTCTTAGTGGATAATCCTACCGATTCAATTAATAGCATTATCAACCAATAAGCGGCTATCATTTATTAGTATATAGCATTTTATTTTTTAAACTTGCTTCCATGCCGCCGGCCCGGAGGATTAAAACCTATTGCCATGACAAATGAAAATGAAATAAAAGCGCTGGTAAAAGAAAAATACAGCCAGATTGCCAGTCAGCCTAAAGAACAAAACGCCAGTTCCTGTTGCGGCGCTACCGCCGCCTGTTGCGGTGACCAGGTGTACAATATTATGGCCGATGACTATACCGCGCTGGAAGGATACAATCCTGATGCGGACCTGGGACTGGGTTGCGGCTTGCCTACCTCATTTGCCAACATACAACCTGGCGATACGGTTATTGACCTCGGCAGCGGCGCTGGTAATGATTGTTTTGTTGCCCGTTCTATAGCAGGAGAAAGTGGCAAAATAATTGGGATCGATTTTACAGAAAAGATGATAGCGAAAGCAAGGGAGAATGCGGAAAAACTGGGTTTTAACAATGTAGAATTCAGGCAGGGCGATATTGACAGTATGCCGGTCACCAGCAACAAAGCCGATGTAATTGTAAGCAACTGTGTTTTGAACCTGGTGCCCAATAAGCACAAAGTTTTCAGCGAAGTGTTCAGGGTTTTGAAACCCGGTGCTCACTTTTCCATTTCAGATATTGTGCTGAAAGGCGAACTACCTGCTAAATGGCGGCAAGTAGCAGAACTGTATGCCGGTTGTGTTTCCGGAGCCATTCAGAAAAAGGAATACCTTGATATTATTGCGTCAGCGGGATTCAGTAATATTATCCTGCAAAAAGAAAAAGAAATTCTTATACCGGATGATGTGCTGACCAATTATTTAAGTGCAACAGAAATTGCTTTGTACAAAGCAGGCAGTACTAAAATTATAAGTATTACGGTATATGCAGAAAAGCCCGCAAAGGATGATCGTAATTGCTGTGAACCGGGCAGCGGTTGCTGCTAAACTTTTACTATCAGGCTGTCTCAAAAATTAAATTAATCGCCCTATTGAGTAATGTTACACTGAGCTTGCCGAAGTGCTATCGAAATACTGACAATTAATAAGTTGTCCCTCAAAAGGTAGGATTGGTGCAGCTGAAGACACAGTAGTACAGAGCTTAATCAAGGAACAATGTCGAAATTGGGCTGTTTTCGATTTCGACTGGCTTTTTGCGGTACTTTTTTTCCATAAAAAAAAGTATCAAAACGGAATTAAAATAGCCGATTTTGCAAGATTTCATATCCATTCTATAAAAAGCTGATAATTTTTTTAACTCAGTGCGAAAGAATAATTAATGCAGCAAGGTTTCAGACTTTTTGAGGGCTAACTAATTAATAACCTTCGGCAAGCGCTCGCCGACAAGCTTTTTAAGACAGGTTCTTGCAAATTACCGTACTGCTTAAAAAAAAATATATGCCAACCACTATAACCATACAAAAAGCAGGTAAAAATGACTGGAATGCTATTTGCCATTTGCTGGCAGCCGATAATTTACCTACAGTAGATTTGAACCCCGCACTTGAACATTTTTTTATTGCGATAGCAGGTACAGAAATAACAGGCGTAATTGGTATGGACAAGTATGACCATGCTGGTCTACTCCGCTCTGCCGTAGTAAAAGCATCGCATAGAAATACCGGTGTAGCAGCAGCACTGGTTAAGCATTTATTTGATGAAGCGGGACAGCAGGGCATAACTGCCCTTTACCTTATTACCAATACCGCTGCTGCTTATTTTGAAAAGAAGGGATTTCAAATAATTAACCGGGAGCAGGTGCCGATCACTGTTTTGCAATCAAAAGAATTCAATGGTCTTTGCCCGTCCAGTTCGGCCATCATGTTCCGTCATTTGCAGGGGAATACTCATCATTAATAAAAAGTATGCGTCCACCAATAAAATTGCTTTTTGTTTGTGTAGAAAATTCAAACCGGTCGCAGATGTCGCAGGCCTTTGCCATTATGCATGGTGGCGATAAGGTAGAAGCTTATAGCGCCGGCAGTAAACCAAGCGGTTTGGTGAATCCAAAAGCAATTGCTGCCATGGCTGCATTGAACTATGATTTAAGCCAACACAATAGTAAGTCGTTGCAGGAAGTAGAAACGTATGCGCCCTTTGATGCAGTGGTAACCATGGGCTGTGGTGATGCCTGTCCCCGGATGCCGGCAAAAAGATTCATCGACTGGCAGGTACCCGATCCCAGACACATGGAACCAGCGGCATTTAACCAGGTAAGAGATTTTATTGAAGAAAAAGTAAAGGGACTGCTAAAGGAATTGGAAAAGCAGGACTAGCTTTTGAAAAAATCAAACAATTTCCGGGCTTAATATGCCTGTTCAGATCTGCACGAAAATTCAGGATACATTAGTTTTTAACAACTGCTTTTAATCCCGCTGGCTTCTGTCCGCTCACGCTTACATGCAAAGATTGTTTGCCGTCATTGGCAACAGCAGATGCTTTTACCTGTAACTCTTTTGAAGACCCCGTATTCACAAAATATCCGTTCAATATTTTTTTATCTTCAAAAGAATGGTTGGTCAAATCCATTTCCTGCAAGGTACCGGTTGCATCAGCAATGGAATACTGCAGGTTGTCAAAATAAAAATTACCATTGCCGTTTACAGCGGCATAGAACCAGATGCGGGTAGCTGCCTTGTCGGTAATGCCATCAATGCGGTAGGTTTTCCATTCCCCGTTTGTAGCGGTAGCGTATACCAGGGTTTTACCAATAATATCTTCTTTACCCTTTCTCACCTGTACGGCATAAATGCGCGGTTTAGACAGTGAGTCTGCCGGGTTTTCTTTTACCGTAATTTCTATGTGAAAGGGACGCTCCGTGAGGCCGGCTGTTTTTATTTCTTTTACAAAATAAAACGCATCGGGGTAGCTGAATTGTTCTGATTGTGCGGAAGCAGTTACCGTAAATAAAGCAGCTGTAAGCAGCAGGTAGATGGTTTTCATGTCGCCAGTTTTGGATACAGGTCTTTAACGCAAAAAAGCTGCATTTATTTGTCTGAACCCGTAAAATGGTTACCGCCTGACCATCGTCCGGCTACATGCGTTGTTGTTTAGCAAATGATGAACCAGTTAAAAGGGCGTGGCTGGTCTCAACTTGACTGGTACCAGTAAGCCATCCCGTCACTTGAACAGCTGGGCCACGCGCCATCCAGCATCAGATAGCCATCTATAGGTGACATTTTTTGCCGTGTTTTTTCGCAGTCTTCTTAAAAACAATCCCTCTTTTGACCACCAACGAATATATTAGAAATGTAAAATCTGCTAACTGGCCTGTGTTTGAAGGAAAATTGTGGCAGCGTAATTATTGGGAACATATTATACGTAACCCCAAATCGTATGATAGTATTTCAGCCTATATTGTTAACAATCCTTTCAATTGGGAAGCTGATTCCATCAACCCTAACAACGAAAAGAAAGAATGAGCAAATCTAATTCGGACAATACTGCCTCCATCATTTCCAAAGTCTGGGCTTTCTGCAACAGCCTTCGTAATGATGGTGTAGGCTACGGCGATTATTTAGAGCAACTTACTTACCTGTTATTCTTAAAAATAGCAGATGAGTACAGTAGAACGCCGCAACAACCGCAAAATGCCAATACCAGCAAAATACAATTAGGTAACACTAATCAATAAAAGCGGCGATGATCTGGATGGGCGGCTTTCTCATTTTATTTATGCAGGCAATAATTCCTATCCCTCCATCTTCTTCAAATAATTGTAACTATTGGTTACGTTTTGCAATGGCTCCGGTGCCCCATCCTGCTCAACAAAGAAATATTTTAAACCCGATAATTTTGCATTGTCGAATACGCGTTTAAAGTCAACCAGGCCAGTGCCCACTTCTGCCGGCTTGCCGGTGGTTTTATCAAGATCTTTTGCGTGCCAGAGCGGGTAGCGACCCGGGTGCAGCTTAAAAAGCTCAACCGGGTCCTGTTTGGCCTTGGTGGCCCAGGCCAAATCCAATTCCATTTTCACGGCGTCTTTATCGGTATTGTTTAATATATAATCAAAAGGGCGGTTGCCCTCTATCTCGTCAAACTCAGTCACATGATTGTGGTACGCAAACTGAACACCGTTCTTTTTGCAGGCGGCTCCTGTTTTACTGAAAACGTCTACTGCCATTTTTATTTCATCCATGGTATTAACCGGTATGCTTGAACAAACCAGGTAACTCAATCCACCTTCAGCTGCATTGTCTGCCAGTTGCTGGTAGTTGTCAGTAAGGTTTAACGACTTGGGCGCATTTTTCATTCGCTCTATCATGCCTTGTATCCTGGCAGAATCGGCCGCTGTCTTTGCGGTCTTCAATGCCTGCTCTGGTTTGTAAGAAGCGCCTCCCACATGGGCAGACCGCCAATGCAGACCTGCTGCCTTTACCAGCGCGGCAAATTCCCTGGGCGTATAACCGTAGAAATTACCTTTCTGCGATCCTGCACTTTCCACTTCCTTATAACCAATGGCCGCCAGCTTTTCCAGGGTTCCCTTTGCATCCGTAATCATAAGGTTACCCAGCGTGTACAACTGTAGTCCCACAGGCCTTGTTCCGCGTCCACTAAAAAAGCCACTTGCATTACTGAGCTGCGGAAACAACAAACCGGCTACAGCCAGCGTGCCGGATGTTTGTAAGAATTTTCTCCTGGTAGCCATCGTTATCAATTTTTAGAATGAAGTTTAAAGTTAATGGTTTCCTTTGCTGCTATCTCTTATCGCCAGAAAAATAAAGGCAAGGTGCTTGAAGCTTCGCACACAGCCTGGCTGATTGAAAGAAATCAGTCCCAGGGAGAAGACATCTATCCGCTCGAAAATCAAGATGAAGCAGAGTTCTTATTATAGCCTTTCGTCTTATGTAGTTGAGATATTAAAGAATCAGGGGAGCGATGTCTAACAGAATCTTTTTTCTACAGCATTTTTTACAAGCTGCACAAGGGCGAAACCCTTTTACTGAAACTTCATTGAAACTTATAGAAAAGTAACCTGCTATCCTTTTAATTTACAAATCTCTCCAAACCCCGGTTCAGGCAAGTATTTGGTAGGCAATAAAACTCATGATATAGGCCAGGCCGGTCATATAGATCAATTGAATGATGGGCCATTTCCAGCCCCGGGTTTCTCTTTTAACCACGGCCAGGGTGCTCATGCACTGCATCGCCAGTAAATAAAAAATCATTAGTGATACCCCGGAAGCCAGTGTATATACCGGGCTGCCATCCGGCTTACGTGCATTGTGCATTTTTTGGGTGAGGGTGGTTTCATCGGCATCGCTGCCACCTTCTACACTGTAAATGGTAGCCATGGTGCCTACAAAGACTTCCCTGGCAGCAAAAGAAGTTATCAGGGCAATGCCTATTTTCCAGTCGTAACCCAGCGGCCTGATGGCCGGTTCAATGCTCCTGCCTAATATACCTGCAAAAGAATGCTGTAATAATTCAGATTGTTTCTGTGTGCTGAGTTCTTGCGCCTGCTCCGGATGCTGCACAATCAATGCATCATATCTTTGTGTTACCGCATCCATTTGTTTGGGCGGCCCATAGGTACTCAATGCCCATAATATTAAGCTGATGACCATAATTACCCGCCCTGCATCCACCACAAAAATTTTGGCTTTGTTAATCATGGTAATGACCACATTCTTCCAGCGTGGGGCACGGTAAACGGGTAGCTCAAGTATAAAAAAGCTCTTTTCCTGAATGTTAATAAACCACTTGGCAATATAAGAAACCAGCAGCGCCATTACAATGCCCAGCAGGTAGAGCCCCATCATTACCAGTCCCTGCAGGCCAATAAAACCCAGCATTGTTTTGCGGGGAATTACCAGCGCTATAAGAATGGTAAAAACCGGCAGCCGGGCACTGCAACTCATCAACGGCGTTATTAGTATAGTCAGCAGCCTTTCTTTTTTATTTTCAATATTCCTTGCACTCATGATGGCAGGTACGGCGCAGGCAAACCCACTGATCATGGGCATCACACTTTTGCCGTTCAGGCCAGCTTTGCGCATCAGCTTATCCGTTAGAAAACTAATACGGGCCATGTAGCCCGTGTCTTCCAGCATGGTAATAAATCCAAACAGGATCATAATCTGCGGCACAAAAACCAGGATACCGCTAAGGCCGGCTATGATTCCGTTTACAAATAAATCGCTTAGCCATCCATGTGGCAACACATCATTTAACCAGCCGCCCAGGTGCGCAAATACCCATTGAATACCGTCCATAGGAAAAGTGGCCAGCCAGAAAACGCTTTGAAAAAGAAAAAACAATACGGCCAGCAAAATAAAATAACCCCATTTCCGGTGCAGTAAAATATTATCCAGTTTTTCTGTAAACAATGTTTTTTGCAGCGGATCAGGCTCAGCCACATGCTGCTTCATAATTACTTTAATGCGGGCATAACGCTGCATTATTTCATCGGCCTGGGTTTTAGTGGCATTGAATTTTTCCTGTATTTCAATATTCTCTATTGTTTGTTGCTGGCCTTTATCAAGCGAAAAATTTTCGTGGTTAATAAGATAATGGATAGCCGTATAATCACTCACCGCCGGAAAAACAGTTTTCACGCCTTCAATGGCGGCCGGCGCCAGTTCTTTATTGTTTATAAAATCGCGTATGGGTACATGGTAGAGCTGCTGTGCCGTTTGCAGCATCACTTTTTTTAGTTGTGGTATACCTTTGTTTTTCCTGGGGTTTACGGTTACCACTGCAACGCCCAGTTCGCGTTCAAGGCCTTCCACATCAATTTCAATGCCTTTTCTTTTGGCCAGGTCCATCATGGTCAGTGCCACTACCACCGGAAATTTTAGGTCAATAATCTGCGAGCAAAACAGGAGGTTGCGCTTCAGGTTACTCGCATCCACCAGCAGCAGAATAATATCTGGCTGTACTTCCGGATCCTGCTTCAGCAATACTTTATAGGTTACCCATTCGTCTCCGCGCTTTGGATACAGGCTGTAGGTGCCGGGTAGATCAATAATATTGGCATTAATGCCGGGCGCCAGTGAGGCATTACCAGATTTTTTATCAACCGTAACCCCGGGAAAATTGCCCACGGTCTGATTAAGGCCCGTCAATGAGTTAAACAGCGAGCTTTTGCCGCTGTTGGGATTGCCTACTAACGCTATATGAATGCCTTTTTTTACAGCCAATGGTATGGGCCCTTGTTTAGGGTGTGCAAAAATACCCCATTTGCTTCTGTGGTAACTTACGAAAAGAGTAAATGTTTTGCGGGAAAGGCATTCAATGGGGCTATTTAACAATACCCTACTACAACAAAAGGGAGCAACACCGTTATCCTCAAAAAGTTTGAACTTTGTTAATGAGCGTTTTTTTACGCTGTTACTGCAGCACCACCAACCTTAATTTCTATGAACGAACACTTAGTTACCGCACCCTGACTTAACTTTTTCTCTCTTTTTCTCTTAACCTATATTTGGCCATGGTTTTTAAAAAGTATCTCAGTAAAGAGCAGGCCCTGCAAAAGGCAAAGCATTATTGCGGGTACCAGGAGCGCTGCCACAGCGAGGTAAAGGAAAAGCTGTATTCACTTGGCTTATACAAACAGCAGGTAGAAGAATGTATAGCACAGCTGATTGAAGAAAACTACCTGAATGAAGAGCGGTTTGCACAGCAATTTGCGGGTGGCAAATTCCGGATGAAGCACTGGGGCCACGTAAAAATAAAATATGAACTGAAACAGAAACAGGTGAGTGAATATTGTATTAAAAAAGGCTTACAAGAAATTGATGAGGATGATTACCTGGCTTCGCTGACAAAACTGGCCAGCACAAAATGGGAATCTGTGCAATCAGAAACCAATCTCTTTATTAAACTCCGCAAAACACAGGATTACCTGGTACAAAAAGGTTACGAACACGATCTGATTAAGCAGGCGCTGCAAACGCTGCAAAAGGGGGGCGAATAAAAGCAAACAAGTAAACCGGAACACTGTTATGTACAGCAAGCAGGAAACAGCTCAGTTAATACAATCTTTCTGGACCAGTTTTGGCCAGTACATGTCGCCGGTGCCTTCTGCAGAAGGGCTTAAAATAAACTGGATCAATTACAAAACTGCTGTGAAAGACCTGCATTTTAAAATGTACGCTACGGAGCGTTTTGCCAGCATTTCCATTGAGCTTAACAGTACCAGCCTGGAAACGCAGACCATTGCCTATCAGCAGCTGCTGCAGTTAAAAAAATTGCTGCGCGATGCCCTGCAGGAAGACTGGCGTTGGGAACGGCACATACCCGATGAAAATAATAAAATAGTGAGCCGTATCTATACGTCAAGAGAAGGCGTCAATATTTATAAAAAAGAAGATTGGCCGGCCATCATTTCTTTTTTAAAGCCCCGCATTATAGCGCTGGATGCTTTTTGGGCGGACGTTAAATACGGGTTTACGGTATAAATCTCAGCAAAAGAAAAAAATCAAAAAATTTGTTTTTTATTGTATACAAGGCTTTCGAAATGATTGAGCGCTTTCCTTCTATTATCAGTCGTATGCTTTCATATCTATATTCTTTCCACGAGTACCGCGCCATCTTTTCCAGAAGCCTTCCCGTTTTTTAATAGAGATAAAGTTTTTGTTGAATGCCTGCTGGTAATCAATTGGCGGATCAGTCATGCCGGGCTCTATTACCACTAAAGTGTCTACTACAAAAGGAATCAATGCAATGGCAGGATCAAATCTTTTACGGACATATTTCCGCAACAGCTTTGTCTGGAAAGGATCAGAAGCCAGCGCAATGCGGTTAAAGCCCAGCTTCTTTGCCAGTTTATAGGAGTAATAAATATTCTCCGTACTGTGCTCGGCCTTTATTTCAGTATAAATATGCGCTTTGGGAATACCCAGCGCTTCCGCATACAGCGCCATTATTTTTCCTTCATAATAAGGCGAGTAAACAGCGGAACCGGAGTAAATAATATTTTTAGCGATGCCCTTATCATACAAATACTTCGACCAATATACGCGGCCTTTCATTACCCTGCTCCACTGGTTATTCTCAAAAGGTACACCCGGAACAATGATAGCATCAAACTGCATTTTTTCCGCTTCTTTATACAAGCGGTGCTGCGTTTTGGAAGAGAAGGTGCAGCCGGTACAGCCTAGTATAAAAAACAATGCTCCCGGGTAAAAACGATGCTTGTTCATAATAACAGTCATGTATAATGAATGGGTAAATTAGTTGACTTTATGGAAGGGGGGTTGTGTATATGCTGGTAGAAATGAAGTTAACAAAAAATGGGTACCAAACATCTTCATGTTTTTGTAAAACAAGCTTTTCTAACCGCAATGCATATCTTTACTTTTTAGAAAATCAGTATGTCTTCACTCAGCATTACATTAATTCAAAGCAGTTTACATTGGCAAAACAAGGCCGCCAACCTGGCCATGTTTGAACAGAAAATAAGTGCGCTTACAGAAAAAACGGAAATAATTGTGTTGCCGGAAATGTTCAGCACGGGCTTTAGCATGCAACCCGAACAGCTGGCAGAAACCATGGACGGTGTAACCGTATCCTGGATGAAGCGCATTGCAGCAGAAAAGAAAATTGTTTTAACCGGCAGCGCCATCATTACAGAAAATGAATACTATTACAACCGGCTTGTATGGATGCTGCCCAATGGACAATATGGTGTATACGATAAGCGCCACCTGTTTGCTTTTGCCGGAGAAGATGACCAGTACACCGCGGGCAGCAAGCGGTTAATTGCTTCCGTAAAAGGATGGAAAATTAATTTATTGGTGTGTTATGATTTGCGGTTTCCATTATGGTCGCGCCAGGCAACCAATGCCCAGGCGGAACAGCAGCATAAAAGTCCCGAATACGATGTACTGATTTATGTGGCCAACTGGCCGGAGCGCCGCAACCATGCCTGGAAAACTTTATTGCAGGCAAGGGCCATCGAAAACCAATGTTATGTAATAGGTGTAAACCGGGTGGGGGATGATGGAAATAATATTCACTACAGTGGCGACAGCATGGTAATAGATCCTTTGGGTGAAATATTATATACCAAAGCAAATGAGGAAGATGTTTTTACCATTAAGCTGCAGAAAGAAAAGCTGGAAGAAGTGCGGCATAAATTTCCGTTCTGGAAAGATGCAGATGCATTCAGCATTCTACCATGAGTAACTGGCCATGCAGTTAATTATACCAAACACAAACAGCCATACATAAAAAATGCCACTACTCAAACTCAACAAGGTTCATCATATTGCTATTATCTGCAGCAACTACGCTGTGTCCAAAAAATTTTATACAACCATACTCGACCTGGAAATTATAAAAGAAACATTCCGTACAGAAAGGCAATCCTATAAGCTGGATTTAAAAGTAAATGATACCTGCCAGGTAGAATTGTTTTCATTTCCTGCTCCGGCGCTGCGCCCTTCACGCCCGGAAGCCTGCGGGCTGCGGCACCTGGCTTTTGAAGTGAATGATATAGCTGCGGCTATAGAAATATTAACAGCGAGGGATGTAGTAACGGAGCCCGTACGCGTTGATGAGATAACCGGCAAACGCTTTACTTTTTTTGAAGACCCGGACGGTCTGCCACTCGAGCTATACGAAAAATAATTATGAAAGCTTATACCAACGCCCGCGTTTTTACAGGCACGCAAATTATAGATAATATCGCGGTACTAACAGACAATCATATTATCACGGATATGGTGGATCCGTCTGCGATTCCTGCAGATGCATCAGTAACAGATCTTACCGGCAAACTATTGGCGCCTGCTTTTATCGACTTACAAATTTATGGTGGCAACGGCCGGTTATTTTCTGATGACCTTTCTGTTGCAGCTATACAGGCTTGTTATGAATATTGCTTGTCGGGTGGGGCAGCGCATTTTTTTATTACGCTTGCCACCAATTCAATGGATGTCTTTTACAAAGGCATAGACGCCGTAAGGCAATACTGGCAGCAGGGCGGTAAAGGCATGCCTGGCCTGCACCTGGAAGGGCCTTATCTTAACCCCCTGAAAAAAGGGGCTCATACAGAGAAATACATAAAGAAACCCACTGTAGAAGAAGTTAGCAAACTGCTGGCTTATGGAAAAGACGTCATTAAAATAATGACCATTGCGCCTGAGCAATGCGATGACGCCATCATACAATTGCTGTTGGATAATGGCATCATAATCTCTGCCGGTCACAGCAATGCCACTTACAAAGAGGGACTGGCTGCTTTTGATAAAGGTATCAGTGCTGCAACGCACCTGTTCAATGCCATGAGCCCGCTGCAGCACCGGGAACCCGGGTTGGTAGGTGCTATTTACAATCACCCTGCAGTTAAGAGCAGCATCGTACCAGACGGAATTCATGTTGATTTTGCAGCCCTGCGCATCAGCAAAAAAATAATGCAGGAACGATTATTCATTATTACCGATGCGGTGACAGCCACTAACAGTGGCGATTACCCGCATGTGTTTAAAGGGGATCGTTATACCATGCCCGATGGCGTACTTTCCGGCTCGGCACTTACCATGATGCAGGGCGTTAAAAACCTGGTACAGGAAGCTGGCATCGACCTGGAAGAGGCGCTGCGCATGGCATCACTGTACCCCGCACAGGTAATAGGTATGGACAAGCAATTGGGAAGGATTGAAAAAGGATATAAAGCAAACCTTATAATAGTACAAATATCCCCTGACCCGAAACAGGGGATATTTGACCTCGTTGATGTGATGGGCGGATAAATTGGTTTTTTTAAAATTGGGAAAAGCAAAGAATGTAATTGGCTGTTCCTAGAAAGGCAGTTTTGTACTGCTGAAGTATCGGTAGTACAAAAGCTCCATCAGCAGTCTTTGCAAAAATTAATGATCCGGATTTCAAAAAAGGGCGGCCCGGCTCTACGGGGTGGTGGAATAAATCAATTTCTTTAAATACTCCATTTTTACATCGTAGCCTTTCTTAATAGCATCTGTGGTTGGTTTTACTTCTATGTCCGGCACAATGCCCCGGCCATTTTTAGGATAGTTTTTATTCATGACCATCCGGAAGCGGGGCAGCCTGAAACGTACACGCGTATTGGGCAACGTTGCATCAGGTATAAACCAGGCCGTGTTTCCGTAAGCACCACCACCGGTTTCTTCGCCCAACACTTTTACGTTGGATTGCCCCTTTAACGCATTTACAAATAAGGTGCTGGCAGAAAATGAATTGCCGCCTGTTACAATGTATACATTACCGCTGTAATGATGCTGCGTTTTTGGTTTAAAAAAGTGGCGCTCAAAATAACCAAAATGAAATTTGCCATCACTTCTCTTGCGGGTTACAAAATTCATGAAGAACAATGCCCCAAAACTGTTTTTAATATGCCGCTCATACTTGCTCAGGCGCCTTGAGGCGTATAAAGAATCGGCCAGTTTAAATTTATGATCGATAAAATACTGCGTAAGTTTAGTGGACAAGGCAACATTGCCACCGCCGTTAAAACGCAGATCAACCACCAGGTTTTTTACCTGCTTTTCCTGCAGCACCCGGAAGCTGCTCCTGAAAAATGATTTTAATCTATTGCCATCACTAAAGGTAGAAACGGTCATGTAGGCTGTACTGCCGGCCGTATCTACCTGTATATTTCTTGTACTGAATAAGCGATTCTTTTTTCTTTCTTTTTTTGTTTGGGGGGAAAGGGTTCTCAGGTACCTGCGGTAGGCCGTATCACTTTTTATATCGTACAGCTTGACGGAACTTGCCTTTTCAATACCGTTGTTATCAATATAACGAATGCCGAAACTGTCTGCTGCACCGAATACAGCCTGGTAAAGTCCGCCAAACGTGCCAATATTACTGAGCGACTGGTATTTGTGAACAATGCTGTAACCGTCCGTAACCATATAACGGAAAAGGCTGTCCCTCACCGTTGTAATGGGCACATCGTTAATAGCCGTTATAACCGTGCCCCTGGTGAGTATAGAATCGCGGCGGTTAATATTGATGTACACCACAGCCGAATCATCCCAAAACTTAATACCCAGCGGAAACTGCGCCAGCCTTGCAGTGTCAATGTATTTTGCATACTTTTTTGAAAACCGGACTGATGTATGCCCGCAATCAACTTTTGAGATAACGTAACTGAGCAATGTGCGGAATTGCGGCTCTGTCATTGAATCGCGGATATGCCGGTAGCCGTCGTCAAAAAAATAATCAAGGGAATCTTTGCTGGTATACCAGTACAGGGAAGGGTGCGCATCCTCCAGTATATTCCGGAACATGGTATAATCTTCCTGTAACTGTTCTTTGGGGTAAGTAGCATTGGGGTTGAAATTGCTCTTCAAACTCCCGCACCCTGTCGTTAAAAATCCAAGCGCCAGCAAGCAACTAAAAAAGCCAGCAAGCTGAACAATCTTTTGTGAAATCATAATCCTCATATCTTAATGGCACGCCCGCGGCAGTTAGCTGAAAGCATTCCAGCCCTGCGCGGTAATATCAAACGTATTACCCCCCTTGGTTATTATTTTTTTGCCTTTTTCAGGCTCTGTCATGTAACCAATAACGCTGATTTGCTCATTCAGCACCAGTTTATCATATTCTGATTGTGGAAGGGTGAATAATAACTCGTAGTCTTCTCCGCCGCTGAGTGCGCAGGCAGTGGGGTCCAGCTCAAATTTATAGGCCGCGTTGCGGGTTTCTTCGTGAATAGGAAGTTTGTCTTCATACAGCACACAGCCCAGGTTACTTTGGCGGCAGATGTGCAGAATTTCTGAGCTCAGGCCGTCGCTTACATCCATCATAGCGGTGGGGGTAATCTCGCTATCGGCCAAAAATTCAATGATATCTTTCCTGGCTTCAGGTTTCAATAACCGGCCTACCACGTATTTCTGGTTTTCAAGGTCGGGCTGTACTTTGGGACTTTCCAGGAAAATCTGCTTTTCCCTTTCCAGTAAAGTTAGTCCCAGGAAGGCAGCGCCCAAATCACCACTTACACAAAGCAGGTCGCCTTTTTGGGCGGTACTGCGTTTTACATATTTATCCTGTTTTACTTCCCCGATAGCAGTAACAGAAATGACAAATCCTTTTTGCGAGCTAGAGGTATCGCCACCAATTAAATCCACCTCATATTTTTCACAGGCTGCATAAACGCCTTCATAAAAATCTTCCAGCGCTTCCAGGCTAAAGCGGTTACTAAAGGCGATGCTCAGGGTAATTTGCGTAGGCGTGCCGTTCATGGCATATACATCGCTGAGGTTTACCACCACGCTTTTATAGCCCAGGTGTTTCAGGGGCGTATACATCAGGTCAAAATGCACGCCTTCTATCAGCAGGTCGGTGGTAACAATCAGCTGCTTGCCCATCGGGTCAATTACGGCTGCATCATCCCCTACTCCTACAATGGAAGACGCATTGTGTAACTCTATATTTTTTGTAAGGTGTTCAATCAGTCCAAATTCGCCCAGGGATGATATTTCTGTTCTTTCTTCGCTCATGTTTAATGTAATGATTTTATTATTGGCTTTTTATTGGGATGCAAACATTGATTCTATTAATGTCAACCCTTCGGGTTTTTATTATCCAGTTTTTGTATGATCAGTTAGGGGACCTCTTCTCTGATTGCTATCTCTTCGCGCAGCCACAATGACGCTTATCTCAATCCCAGGCTTCGCCGTTTACGCATTTCAGCAGCGCATCATGGATTTTTCCGTTGCTTGCAATAATATGCGGCTGATAGGGTGAATAACGATCGCCCTTAAAATCAGTCACTTTTCCACCCGCTTCTTCAACTATTAAGAAGCCGGCGGCACTGTCCCAGGCCTGCAGCTTGTGCTCATAAAATCCGTCGAAACGGCCGGCTGCTACCCAGCAAAGGTCAATGGCGGCAGAACCCAGCCTGCGTACCGGTATGCCTTTGCGGATAAGGGTTGAAAAAACTTCCAGCGGTCCGTTGGGGCTATTGAGATAGGTATAGGGAAAACCGGTAACCAGGTTGGCCTTATTCAAATCAGGTTGCTGGTTCACTTTTATCATTTTATTGTTCAGTGAGGCACCAAAACCGCGCTGGGCAAAAAAGAATTCATTGATAAAGGGGTTGTACACTGCGCCCATGATCATTTCTCCGGCCCGCTCCACGCCTATGCTTACACAGCAAATAGGGATGCCATTTGCAAAATTGATGGTGCCGTCTATTGGGTCGATGATCCATTTGTACTCACTGTCCATTTTAATTTCGCCGGCTTCCTCGCTCAAAATATAATGATCCGGAAAGTCAGCCTTAATGGTTTCAAAAATGATTTTCTCCGCGGCCAGGTCGGCTTCGGTAACGGGGTTATTAATGCCTTCTTTGTTGGTGATGGTAAACTGTCCGTTGAAATAATGCCGGAGTACCCCTGCGGCGGCTTCCGTGGCTTTTATAAGGGTTGTTTTTAACATGCGGCAAAGATACCCCCCAGCCCCCTAAAGGGGAGGTTTTGATCTCATTTTGTTATTTCTATTCAGGAAAATGTTGCTGTTTTCATACCTGCGGTGTATCCGCAGCGGATGAATTAAAAATATCCATCACATCAAAAAACGGGGCTAGGTTGGAGCACTTCCCCTTTTTATAGTTGGGGAGTTACCTGTTGATACTCCCCATCATTTGTTCCGGGTAGCGCAGGCCTACAGCGGCGTCTTTCGGAAAAATATTATCGATTTCGTCCAGTTCTTCTTTTGTGAATGATACATTAAGTGCGCCCACGTTTTCATCCAGGTATGTAATTCGTTTGGTACCAGGTATTGGAAAGATATGATCGCCCTGCGCCATTACCCAGGCCAGTGCCAGCTGGGAGGCCGTACACCCTTTTGCTGCCGCAAGCTTTTTCAATGCCGTTACCAGGTCCAGGTTTTTTTGAAAATTTGCGCCCTGGAAGCGGGGAGAAAACCGCCGGTAATCAGGAGCATCAAAATCAGTTTCTTTTTTTATTTGTCCTGTGAGAAAGCCACGGCCCAGCGGACTGTAAGCTACAAAGGCTATCCCCAGTTCTGCACAGGTTTCCAGTATACCATCTTCCGGGTCGCGGGTCCAAAGGGAATATTCGGTTTGCAGGGCAGTAACCGGGTGCACCGCATGTGCCCGTCTTAAGGTGGCAGAAGAGAGTTCACTAAAACCGATGCCTTTAATTTTTCCTTCCTTTACCAGGTCGGCCAGGGCGCCAGCGGTTTCTTCAATTGGGATGGAAGCGTCTGCACGATGCAGGTAATACAAATCAATGACATCTGTCTGCAATCTTTTGAGGCTGGCTTCGCAGGCGCTTTTTACGTACGCGGCAGATCCGTTAAACCCCCGTGCCTGCGGATTGGACGGGTCACGTACAATACCAAATTTAGTAGCCAATGTTACTTTTTGCTGGTTTCCCTGCAATGCCTTGCCCACCAGTTCTTCATTTGTAAATGGACCATATACGTCCGCCGTATCCCAGAAATTAACACCAATATCAAGCGCATGCTGCAGGGTCTTAAGCGATTCCGCATCATTGCGGGTGCCGTAAAACTCACTCATGCCCATACAACCGAGCCCCATAGCAGATGCGGTAAGCCCCTGAGATCCCAATTTTTTTAATTGCATAAAACAATTTTTTTAAAAGTAAAATAAAGCCGGCACAGGTGGTTAACTGCAAAAGTTAATACTAAGTAAAGCTTGTCTTTTGGCAACCTCCTGCACATAATCCTGTACACGTGTGACTGCACATGGCCGCTCTAAAAAAAATCTTCTATTTTAGTGCCCTTTAAAATCAAGCAGGGTGTTATCAGTCATCATCGTTAATTATAATGTCAAATACTTTCTTGAGCAATGTTTGTACTCAGTACAAAAAGCCATTGCAGGCATAAAAGCAGAAGTAATAGTGGTTGATAACAATTCTACTGATGAAAGTGTTGGCTATTTACGAACTGAATTTCCCTGGGTTCGGTTTATAAGCAATACTGCTAATTCTGGCTTTGCAAAAGCAAATAACCAGGGCCTTCAAATGGCAACGGGGGAATATATACTGTTTTTAAATCCGGATACAATACTAAGTGAAGACTGCCTCGAAAAATCGATAGCGGTTTTGCAGCAGCAAAAACGTACAGGTGCGCTGGGGATACATATGGTTGATGGAAGCGGACGTTTTCTGCCAGAATCTAAACGAGGGTTTCCTTCTTTAGGGGCTTCTTTTTTTAAGTTAACAGGTCTGCTTAGCGTATTCCCCCAGTCAAAGACCATCGCGCAATATTACCTGGGGCATCTCCCGGAGAAAAAGAACAGTGAAATTGATGTATTGTCGGGCGCTTACCTGATGGTAAAAAAAGAGGTGCTGGAAAAAACCGGTGGGTTTGACGAGCGTTTTTTTATGTATGGAGAAGACATTGACCTTAGTTACCGTATACAGCAGGCAGGATATATAAATTATTACCTGGCCGACAGCAGCATTATTCATTTTAAAGGAGAGAGTACAAAAAAGGACATCGTATATACAAAACTGTTTTATAAAGCCATGAGTATGTTTGCGGCCAAGCATTATGGCAAACAATCTTTGCTTTTTGGGCTGCCTGTGCGAATGGCTATTGCTGTAAGGGGTGCACTGTCTTTTACAGCGCAGCTATTTAAGAAAGACGGGTTGCCTGCAACTACTGGCACGGTGCTGCGAACAATTGTTGTTGGCAGCCATTATGAAACAGCAGCTGCTGCAGCCGCATTAATGAATAATCAAACAGTAAAAAGGAATATAGTAACGGTGACCACTATCCGGGAAATGACAGAACTCCTGACCTTGCAAAATACAGGGGAGGTTATTTTTTGTGCCGGAGAGACCAGCTATAAGTCCATTATTGATTGTATACAAAATCAGCGCAGCAATATTGATTATATGTTTTATGCTGATGGCAGTAAAAGTATAGTGGGCAGCATGTCTAAAAAAAGCAAGGGGGAAACACTGGCCTGGGATTAAGGCTGGAAGAAGGGAAAACCCAGGAAGGGCTAAAAAAGAAAAAGGGGCCAGAATAGAAATTCAACCCCGTTTTAAAATCCAATATCCTATGAAAAACCGATGCAATGTTAGATGATTAATTTGGTTTCAGCAATACCTTAAAGTGGGTATTTTTAAAGTATTTTATTGTGCAGTTGGCAAACTATTTTTTTACCAGCTTCTCGGTAACCAATTTGTTGGTTTCCTTTTGAAACAATGTTATAACATAGATGCCAGCTTCCAGCGCGGACACATCTATTATTTTTAAGCCCCCCTGCAGCTTTTCTGTTATCAGTGGTTTTCCAAAAGCATCGGAAATTTGAATGTCAACGCTCAATTCACTTCTGATAATCAAAACTTTATCTACCGGATTGGGGTAAAACTTACAGGAAGCATCCGCGGAAGGTGTAGCCGCCAGTACCGGTGAATAATAAGATGTCTGGCCAGCACTAAGCTTAACCCGGTAAAAAAGTTTTCCTTTGGCAGGCGCATCGTCAACAAACTCAAACCAACCACCTGAAATATTTTTAGTAATCCCCAGCAGGTTAAAGTCTACCCCGTTGCTGCTTCTTTCTACTGCATAAAAAGTTTCTGCGGCGGGCAGGCTATCAGATTTCCAGCGCAGCAAGGCCTTGTTATTTTTTTGGGCTATTGTAAAACTATGTATGGGTAATTGTGCAGTATCAGACAATAGTAGTGGAGCGGCAAAAATCATGGCGGGCAGCACTTGGCTGTAGCTGGCAGCTGTTGTTATAAACAACAAAAATGCAACAAAATGATACTTCATGGAAGAGAATTGGTTCTGAAATGTGGACAAACTGTTAACAAATACCATACCATCCAGTTATTCAACGCAGTATAGGTGTATTTATTTATGTAGAGCGTGTTATAGTTTTCAAAAAAAGAAGTACTTTTTGGAAATATTTCTATCTAAAAAACAAGAATGAACAAAAGCAGGCAATTGCCTTTTCGCAAAAGAATTGCGCTGGTGGCGCATGATAACCGCAAACATGACCTGATAGAATGGGCTGAGCATAATAAAATCGTACTGGCCAAACATGAGCTGATTGCTACCGGCACCACGGGAAGACTGCTGGAGGCCCAGCTTGACCGGCCCGTACAGAAAATGATGAGCGGCCCGCTGGGGGGTGATCAGCAGATTGGCTCCATGATTGCCGAAGCCAAAATAGATATACTGATTTTTTTCTGGGACCCCATGGAGGCCCAACCACATGATCCCGATGTAAAAGCATTGCTGCGCCTGGCAGTTTGCTGGAATATACCCATGGCCTGCGACCGGGCCACGGCAGATTTTTTATTTACGTCGCCGCTGATGCACGATAACTATGAATGTGCTATCCCGGATTATTCTGGCTACCTGCAGCGCAAAGTTTGATGGGGCAGCTTCGATACATCATTGAATAAAGATTGCCCGTATTAATGGATTGGAACAGCTTGCGGGCGGAAATATGCATTCGCGCCAGCGCAGAAACGTGGCTGATCAATCCTGTACCCGGGGGCAAAACCGCGCTTATCCCCGCATCAAAACAGACCAATGAACTAATAATGGCTGGCAAAAAAAATTAAAAATCCGCTCATTGTGTTAACCGTGCCCGGTTGTGTTTTCTTCTTGCCTATCTTTAAGTCTCTTGCCTGCTAATTTCTTCTAACAACATAATTTATTCAACAACATGAGAAAATTCGTCTTTTTCGGTGCCTTGTATTTATTAGCAGCCAGTGCCTTTTCCCAAACAAAACCACTAATGGGCTTTACAGAGGCTGCATCAAAACAGCAGGTGGCAACAGAACAAAAGTTTGATGCTGCGCTGAGCGCTAAAAATGTTGACCTGTATATTAAAGAAATGTCGGCCCGGCCGCACCATATTGGCTCCCCGGGTGGCAAAGCGGTGGCAGAATATATTTTAAACCATTTTAAGAGCTGGGGTTATGATGCAGAAATTGAAACCTTCATGGTATTGTTTCCCACACCTAAGGAGCGTTTGCTGGAAATGATTGAACCGGTAAAATATAAAGCGCTGCTGTCTGAACCTGCGCTTAAAGAAGACGCTACTTCTAACCAAACCGCAGAACAGTTACCTGTATATAATGCCTGGAGCGCAGACGGTGACGTAACCGGCGAACTGGTTTTTGTTAATTATGGTATACCTGCAGATTATGAACAGTTAGAGCGTCTAGGCATCAGCGTGAAAGGAAAAATAGTGATTGCAAAATACGGCCGGTCATGGCGTGGCATCAAACCAAAAGTGGCGCAGGAGCATGGTGCCATTGGCTGCATTATTTACTCAGACCCCAAAGAAGATGGTTACTACCAGGGCGATGTGTATCCCAAAGGCGCTTTTAAAAATGAATTTGGTGCCCAGCGTGGTTCTGTAATGGACATGCCGGTTTACCCCGGCGATCCGCTTACACCCAATATTGGCGCCACAAAAGACGCTAAGCGTTTAGAAAGATCCGAAGCAACCAACCTGTTGAAAATACCGGTATTGCCCATCAGTTACCATGATGCGCAATCACTGCTTAAATCACTGGAAGGCCCGGTAGCCCCGGAAACCTGGCGTGGTGCTTTGCCTTTTACCTATCATATAGGCCCCGGCAAAACCAAAGTGCATTTAAAACTTTCTTTCAGCTGGGATCTGAAACCGGCTTACGATGTAATAGCAAAAATCAAAGGATCAGAATTACCTGATGAATGGGTGATGCGCGGCAACCACCATGATGGTTGGGTAAATGGCGCCGGCGATCCATTGAGTGGCCAGGCGGCTATGATGGAAGAAGCGCGGTCAATAGGCGAGCTGATAAAAAGCGGCTGGAAACCTAAACGCACCCTGGTATTTGCAGCCTGGGATGGCGAAGAGCCCGGTCTGCTCGGTTCTACAGAATGGGTAGAACAGCATGGGCCGGAATTACAGCAAAAGCTGGTGGTATACATTAATTCAGATGGCAATGGCCGCGGCTTTTTTGAAGCACAGGGAACACATGCGCTGGAGCCTTTTATCAACGAAATAGCGGGCGATGTTACTGATCCGCAAACCGGCATCAGCGTGCTGGAAAGAAAAAGAAATTTTGACATCGTAAACGCCCCTACCAGCAAAGCAAAAAAAGATTTACTGGCCAAGAAAATTGTAAGTCTTGGTGCGCTCGGGTCAGGCTCAGATTACAGCCCCTTTATTCAGCACCTGGGCATTAACTCGTTTAATATTGGTTTTGGCGGAGAAGATCCCGGCGGTGAATACCATTCTATCTACGATTCTTATCATGATTATGCCACTTTTAAAGACCCTACGTTTGAATATGGTGTAGCGCTGGCCAAGGTTGCCGGAAGAACTACGCTCCGTATGGCAGATGCAGCATTATTACCATTTGATTTTACTTCTTTATACAAAACCATTAACGGGTATGTAGGCGAAGTTGCCGCTCTTGCAGATCAGCTGCGCGAAACCACTGCGGTAGAAAACCAGCTGATCAAAGAAAAACGATATACGTACGCGGCTGATCCAAAGGAAAAAGAATTGCCCCCGGCTATAAAAGATGAAGTGCCTTTTCTGAATTTTGCCGGCCTGCAAAATGCCATGACTGATTTTGAAAAGGCCAGCAAACATTTAGGCGATGTACTGGCAGCCGGGACATTAACTGCCGTGCAGAAAAACGAGATCAATAAAAAATTATATCGTGCAGAGCAGCAGCTGTTAACCGAAAAAGGCCTGCCCCGCCGGGGTTGGTACAGGCACAGTATTTACGCACCGGGTTTCTATACCGGCTACGGCGTTAAAACTTTGCCCGGCATCCGCGAAGCGCTTGAACAACGCAGCTGGAAGGAAGCGCAGGAACACGCAGATATTGATGCAATAGTCATAAAGAATTTTGCCGCCTACCTGGAGGCTATTGCTTTAAGTGTTCAGTAAAATAAATAATTGCTATTTTATCAAAGGTCGTTGCATTTTTGCGGCGGCCTTTTTTTATAGCCTGTCCGTGGTATACATTTGCCTGCCAGGGTTTGAAAAATAAATTTCTACCCTGATAATCAGGAAATTTGAAATAAATTGAGGTGTCAATGTCTAATTATAAATTATGAACATCACCGACAATCATAATGAGCGTATGGCAAAGCTCACATTTGCCGCTGTATATCCGCATTATCTGGTGAAAGTGGAAAAGAAAGGCAGAACAAAGGAAGAATTGTTCCAGGTAATTGAATGGCTGACTGGTTATAATGAAAAAAAACTGCAGGCGCTTATTAAAGAAAAAGTAACGTTTGAGACATTTTTTCAGCAGGCTGTACTTAATCCGCATGCGCACCTTATTACCGGAGTTATCTGTGGCTACCGGATTGAAGACATAGAAAATAAATTGACGCAGCAGGTAAGATGGCTGGACAAGCTGGTGGATGAGCTGGCAAAAGGCCGTAAGATGGAAAAGATTTTGCGAACTGCCTAGCACGATCAAAAATTTGTTGCTGCCCTCACACGACCTACTGAAACCTGGGTTTTCCCTTGATAATAAACAAAACATTTTACTTGCAGCAGCCTGTCAGTACAAACAATTCCAAAAAAAAATCCTGGTCAACAAGCCTGTTCTCCTCCTGAAAATAGCCTGACTATATGGGCAATCCGTGTTAATCTAATTACTATCAAACAACAATTTCTTTTTAAATTTACGGTCCTGAATAATTAAATAGCAGTTCGCTAACTGGCTTACTATTTACAGCTGACATTCATAAATATTGTATAATGGCATTTAAACTACATGCACCCTATAGTCCGGCAGGCGATCAGCCGGAGGCCATCCGCCAGTTGACAGAAGGCGTATTGAACGGTGAAAAATTTCAAACGCTGCTGGGCGTTACCGGTAGTGGTAAAACATTTACCGCTGCCAACCTGATTCAGAACGTGCAGAAGCCCACCCTGGTGCTCACGCACAATAAAACACTGGTGGCGCAGCTATATGGAGAGTTTAAACAGTTTTTTCCTGATAATGCTGTTGGCTATTTTGTATCCTACTATGATTATTACCAGCCGGAAGCTTACATGCCCGTCAGCAATACCTACATTGAAAAAGACTTGTCTATTAATGAAGAGCTGGATAAACTCCGCCTGCATGCCACTACAGAATTGTTAAGTGGCAGAAGGGATATCATTGTGGTAGCTTCTGTAAGCTGTATCTATGGTATGGGCAATCCTACCGATTATGAAAACGGTATCATAAGGATTCACCGTGGTCAAACCATTTCGCGCCAGGGTTTTCTGCATGCGCTGGTTAACTCCCTTTACAGCCGTACACAAATAGATTTTAACCGGGGTACATTCCGGGTAAAAGGCGATACGATAGATATTAATTTGCCCTATGTAGATTTTGGTTACCGGGTTAGTTTTTTTGGGGATGATATTGAGGAGATTCAAAGCTTTGATGTAAAAAGCGGCAAACGAATTGGCAAGATGGAGAACGCTGCGATCTTCCCGGCTAATTTATACATAGCGCCCAAAGACCGGATGCAGCAAATACTGATGGAGATACAGGACGAAATGGGCGCGCAGGTGGACTATTTTAAAAACAGTGGCAAGTTTATAGAAGCCCAGCGTTTGAGCGAACGGGTAAACTATGATGTGGAGATGATACGTGAGTTGGGTTATTGCAATGGCGTAGAAAATTATTCCCGCTTTTTTGACCGCCGTACGCCCGGTACCCGGCCATTCTGTTTACTGGATTATTTTCCCAAAGATTTTCTCTGCATTATTGATGAAAGCCATCAGACTATTCCGCAGGTAAGCGGTATGTACGGTGGCGACAGAAGCCGGAAGCTGATACTGGTTGATTATGGATTCCGCCTTCCATCCGCACTGGACAACCGTCCATTGAATTTTTACGAGTTTGAAAACATGCTCAGCCAGACCATTTACGTTTCTGCCACACCGGGAGACTATGAGCTAGAAAAAACCGGTGGCGTAGTGGTGGAGCAGGTGGTGCGGCCAACCGGCTTATTGGATCCACCGATAGAAATACGGCCTTCTGTAAACCAGATTGATGATTTGCTGGATGCCATTGATCAGCGCATCAAAAAAGGCGATCGCGTACTGGTAACCACCCTCACTAAACGCATGGCCGAGGAAATGGATAAATACCTGCACCGCATAAATATTAAATCAAAATACATACACAGCGAAGTGGATACGCTGGAAAGAATAGAAATATTAAGGCAGTTGCGCCTGGGCGAAATAGATGTATTGGTAGGCGTGAACCTGCTGCGCGAAGGCCTCGATTTACCCGAAGTTTCACTGGTAGCTATACTTGATGCAGATAAAGAAGGTTTTTTACGCAATGAAAGAAGCCTTACCCAGACCGCAGGGCGGGCGGCAAGAAATGTGGATGGCCTGGTTATATTTTATGCTGATAAGATGACAGAAAGTATGCAGCGCACCATTGATGAAACCAGCCGCCGCAGAGAGAAACAGGTAGCTTACAATACTGAGCACGGAATTACACCCACCACAATTATTAAAAGTAAGGAACAGGTGTTTCAGCAAACATCGGTGCTGGACATTAAAGGTTTCGATCCAAAAAATCCGTATGCCATTGCGCAGGACCAGGATATGATTACTGTGGCGGCAGAGGAGGAAGCTGTTTACCAAACCATACCGCAGATGGAAAAAGCCATTGGCCGCATAAAAAAGGAAATGGAAAAAGCGGCGCGTGACCTGGATTTTATGGAAGCAGCCCGGTTAAGAGATGAGATGTTTACCATGCAAAAGCAACTGGGTGCCATGAAGAAATAAATTTATCTGCAATAATTATTTGTCTGCCCCGTTATAAACAGGCTCTCTGCCTTACACCCGGTTGTTTAGTATCACCTTATGTTATATAATTATCAGAATAGCTGGCTTAGTCGCCGGCTATTCTTGTCTTAAGCCGGATTTGGGAATTATTGAATTAGCCATGAACTTTTACAATCAGCACATGCTGGCCCGGCCGACCTTTTCACTACCTCTTTAGTGTCTTTTTCTTTTTGACCTCTTAACCTTACCTTTAGTGCCATAAATTTAGCTACGGCGGATCGCAAGGTTCGCCGCTTGTTTCAATAACTGTCTGTATGCAAAAAAAACTGTTTCTCCTCGACGCGATGGCGTTGATCTTCCGGGCTTATTATGCACTTATCCGCAGTCCGCGTGTTACCAGTAAAGGCAAAAATACCAATGCGCAATTTGGGTTTACCAACACATTGATAGAACTTATCAATAACCAGAAACCATCGCATATGGCGGTATGTTTTGATACACATGCACTCACAGAAAGACATACTGATTTTGCTGATTATAAAGCCAACCGCCAGGAAGCACCGGAAGATTTACTAAATGCCGTTCCGGATATTAAAAGACTTATCCGCGGATTTAATATTCCTGTAATAGAAGTAGACGGCTATGAAGCTGATGATATCATTGGCACGCTTAGTAAAAAGGCAGCTGACGCAGGCTATGATGTTTTTATGGTAACCCCTGATAAAGATTATGGCCAGCTGGTAAGTGATAAGGTAAAAATTTATAAGCCCGGTTACCAGGGCGGTGATGTAGAAATTATGGGGCCGGCAGAAGTAATGGCAAAGTGGAATATCAAAAACGTGTCGCAGGTAATAGATATACTGGGTTTAATGGGTGATGCGGTTGACAATATTCCCGGCATTGCCGGTGTTGGAGAAAAAACGGCAGCAAAACTGCTGGCAGAGTATGAAACCCTTGAAAAAGTGCTGGAAAATGCTGCCAATATAAAAGGGGCATTGGGAGAAAAAATACGAAATGGAATGGCAGCGGCTACAATGAGTAAAAAGCTGGCCACCATCATCATGAACGTGCCCTGTGACTTTCATGAAGAAAATTTCAGGATAAAAGAAATTGATAAAGAAGTACTGAGAGATCTTTTTGGGGAACTGGAATTTAAAGCCATTGGTAAAAGAATTTTGGGGGATGAATTTAATCCCTTTACCGCCCCGGGATCTGCTGCTCCGGGTGCAGGGCAACCAACTGCTGTGCAAACAGATTTATTTGGAAATATTATTGAAGCACCGGCCCCTGCTGTAAAAGTAAAACAGGAAGGCGGCCCTGTGGCGCCGGGGGAAGCGGGTAGTGAGGCAGCGGTGGCCGTGGATAAAAACATCAATAACACAGAACATGCGTATGAAGCAATTGAGGGTGAGGCTGCAATAAGGGAATTTGTGGCCCGGCTGATGAAACAACCGGAAATTTGTTTTGATACGGAAACCACCGGTATAGATCCCAATGATGCAGAAATAGTAGGCATGAGCTTTTCCTACGAAGCTGGCAAGGCTTTTTATGTGCCGTGTCCGCCAGACCAGGCTGCAGCAACGGCCATCATACAACAGTTTGAACCACTGTTTAATAATACAGCTATTACCTGGGTAGGGCAGAACCTTAAATATGATATGCTTATACTGAAATGGTATGGCATGGAATTGAAGGGCAATATTTTTGATACCATGCTGGCACACTATGTTATTGAACCGGATGGTAAACGCAGCATGGATATACTGAGCGCACAATACCTGGGTTATGAGCCGGTACACATTGAAGAACTGATTGGTAAAAAAGGCAAATCCCAGAGCAACATGCGCGATGTGGAACTGGAAAAAATAAAAGAGTATGCTTCAGAAGATGCAGATATTACCCTGCAGTTGAAACATGTTTTTACGCCCTTGCTGAAAGATAAAGAGGTGGAAAAAGTATTCAGCCAGGTAGAGAACCCGCTGGTGAAAGTTTTAACTGCTATGGAGTTTGAAGGCATCCGGGTAGACATGGATTTTCTGAACGAGTATTCAAAACAGCTGGAAAAAGAAGCCAAACTGGCGGAGGAAAATGTGTATAGCCAGGCGGGGGTCCGGTTTAACCTGGCATCGCCCAAACAACTTGGCGAGGTGTTATTTGATAAACTGCAGCTGGATCCCAAAGCAAAAAAAACCAAAACCGGCCAGTATGCTACAGGTGAAGATGTATTGCTAAAACTGGCCAACCAAAGTAAAATTGTAGAAGACATTCTCATCTTCCGCGAACTGACAAAATTAAAATCAACCTATGTAGATGCGCTACCGCTGATGATTAACCGGAAAACAGGGCGGGTACATACTTCTTATGCGCAGGCGGTGGCTGTAACGGGAAGGCTTTCCAGCAATAACCCTAACCTGCAGAATATACCTGTAAGAACAGAACGCGGCAGGGAGATAAGAAAAGCGTTTATACCGAGGGATAAAGATCATGTGCTGGTTTCCGCCGATTATTCGCAGATTGAACTGCGGATAGTAGCGGCCATCAGTGCGGATGTAAATATGTGCGAAGCATTTAGAACCGGCAAAGACATTCACACCGCTACTGCTGCCAAAGTATTCAATGTAGAAGAAAAAGACGTAACCAAAGAGATGCGCTACCGGGCCAAAAGTGTAAACTTTGGCATTATCTACGGGCAGGGCGCATTTGGGCTGGCGGAAAACCTGAAGATTAGTCGCACTGAAGCAAAAGAAATTATTGATAATTACAAAAAGCAGTTTCCTAATATCCAGAAATACATGGATGATACCATCAATTTTGCCAAGGAAACTGGTTATGTGGAAACGCTGATGGGTCGAAAACGCTGGCTGAAAGATATCAACTCTGCCAACTTTACCGTGCGTGGTTTTGCAGAGCGCAATGCCATCAACTCACCCATACAGGGCACAGCAGCCGATATGGTAAAGCTGGCCATGATTAAAATACACGAGACATTTACGAAGTATAAGTTTAAATCTAAAATGTTGTTACAGGTACATGATGAATTAATATTTGATGCGCACAAGGATGAGCTGGAAATTATAAAACCCATTATTATTGAGTGTATGCAAACGGCCTTGCTGCTGCCCAATGATGTGCCTGCAGATGCGGAGATAGGATCTGGTGAAAACTGGCTGGTAGCGCATTAAAGGCCTGGCGCTAAACAATTTTTTATCCGGGTGTTTGCGCAACAGCATAGATTTATTAATAACATCATGTAACCGGCAGCATGTTACTGTACATACCGGTTTACTGCTACAACAAAACATTATTGCCATATGACCAGGATACCTTTTGATGAAATGAAAGCGACCATTAAACAAGCTTTTTTACAAGCTGGCATGCCGGAAGAAAAAGCGGAGACCTGCGCCCGCATTCATACGGAATCCAGCCGCGATGGAGTGTATTCGCACGGTCTTAACCGGGTAGAACGCTTTGTGGAATATATTGGTAAAGGATGGGTAGATGTGCATGCAATACCCACGCTGGATATCAGCCTCGGTGCACTGGAAACCTATAACGGTAATATGGGACCGGGCATTTTAAACGCTCTTTTTGCCATGAACCGTGCTACAGAAATAGCAGAAAAAAATGGGCTTGGCCTGGTGAGCCTCAACAATACCACACACTGGATGCGCGGTGGCGCATACGGCTGGCTGGCTGCAGACAAGGGATATATCGGTATTTGCTGGACCAATACCGAATCATGTATGCCGGCCTGGGGTGCCAAATCCGGCGGCATTGGTAACAATCCGTTTATTATGGCGGTGCCCAGGAAAGAAGGACATGTTGTACTGGACATGGCGATGTCTCAATACTCGTATGGCAAACTGCAGGTGACAAGACTTAAAAACCAACAACTTCCTTTCCCCGGTGGATTTGACCAGGATGGCCAGCTAAGCGTAGACCCCGGCGCAATTGAGGAAACACGGCGTGTTCTGCCCATCGGTTTTTGGAAAGGCTCCGGCTTTGCCGTGCTGCTGGATGTTATCTCCGCTTTGCTGTCCGGGGGCCTAAGCACTGCAGGAATTGACAAATTTGATAAGGGTAGTTGTGGCAGCTGTTGCCAGGTATTCATTGCCATCAACCCGCTAAAAATTAACAGCCAGGAATTTATTGATAAAGTACTGGGTGAAACCATCACACAGTTAAAATCATCTGTTCCCGCAAAAGATAAAGGTGAAATATATTACCCGGGTGAAAATTCTTTAAGGACCCGGCAGGAAAATACGGCACTGGGCATCCCGGTAGATGATGGTGTTTGGGCTACCGTAAAAAAACTGGCCAGCCTGAATTAGTAAACCTTGCAGTATGAAAGCACTTTGTGTACAATCGCCTAATAATATTGTTATTGAAGAACGGCCGGTACCCGTGATTGCTTTACCAACGGATGTTTTAATAAAAGTGAAAGCGGGAGGTATATGCGGATCAGATGTTCATATTTACCATGGCAGTTCTTCCGTGGCTACCTATCCCAGGGTAATAGGTCATGAAATTGTTGGCGAGGTAACGGCAAGAGGCAACGCTGTTAGTAATTTTGCCGTTGGCGATCGTGTTGTTCTGGACCCGGTGATTAGCTGCGGTAATTGTTACCAATGTCGCATTGGCAGGCGTAATGTTTGTGGCAGGTTACAGGTAAGATCTGTGCATGCTGACGGCGGCTACCAGGAATACATTGTGGTACCACAGGAAAGCATTTATCATATACCCGCCCATCTTTCCTGGGAAGAAGCGGTTATGATTGAACCGTTTACCATTGCAGAACAGGTTTGCTCACGTGCCGCAATTACAAAAGAAGACATCGTATTTATTATGGGCGCCGGGCCAGTGGGGTTAAGCATTTTAAAAATGGTCAAGCTGTACGGTGCCACCTGTTTTATTTCAGATGTGATGGGTTACAAGCTGGAAGCTGCCAAGCAATATGGCGCTGATATAGTAATCAATGCAAAAAACGTGGACAGCAGGGAAGAGCTGCTGAAACTGACTGCGGGCAACGGCGCTACAGTGGTTATTGATGCTGCCTGCACCGCCAAATCACTGGAGCAGGCGCTTTCCTGCGTATGTGCTGCCGGCCGCGTAATAACGCTGGGCTTTGCTTCCACACCCTCTGCAGTAAGCCAGCTCAGCATAACTGCCCGCGAAATTGATGTAAGGGGTTCCAGGTTACACAACAATAAGTTTCCGGTGGTGATTGATTATTTCACCACTGGCCGGTTATCTGTAAAGGATATGATCTCACATCGTTTTCATTTTACGCAGATACAAGAGGCGCTGGACCTGATAGAAGACCCTGCGATGGAAAATGGCAAAGTTGTATTGTTCTTTTAAAAGTAGGTTATTCATTTTTACACAAACCACTGCAACGCCAGCACGCCCAGCAAACCTGTTACAGACACCAGTGTGTCCATCACCGACCAGGTTTTAATGGTATCTTTTATTGACAGCTGAAAGTATTCACGGAACAGCCAGAACCCGGTATCATTTACATGAGAAAACATCATACTGCCAGCCCCGATACTCAATACCATCAGGTTTGGGTTAATGGTGGCCGTTAGCATCACGGGTGCAATAAAACCTGCCGTAGTGATGCCCGAGACAGTAGATGAGCCTACGCAAACCCGTATGATGGCAGCAATCGTCCAGCCCAGCACATACGGGTTCATATGGGCAGTTTGCAACTGTTCTGCAAGCAATTGAGAAACGCCGGCATCTGTGAGTACCTGCTTTAATGCACCGGCGCCGCCAAAAATCAGCAGCAGCGAGGCCACATCTTTAACGGCTTCCGTAAAATGCCTGTTTATTTCCTGCTTCTTGTGATTTTTAAAAATATCCAGTGAATACAAAGCAAACAAAATAGTGACGAGTAAGCTTACCGTAGCATCTCCAATAAACAACACGCTGTTTTTAAGAAAACTGCCTTCTGATAAAATGGGTGCCAGCAGCGCACTGCCACCAATTAAGATGATGGGTAGCAAAACAGTTATTATACTACTGTAAAGAGCAGGCAATTTATCTGCGGGCAGGGCCTCGCCAACAAAAGAAAGATTGGGTGCTGCGGTATATTTCTTTACCGTGGATCCATAAAGTGCGCCCGACAATAAAATAGCAGGAACCGAAATGATGATTCCATAGAGTAGTGTGAGGCCCATATCTGCATGCAGCTGCTTTACCAGGAACAAGGGCGCCGGGTGCGGTGGCAGGAAGCCCTGCGTAACAGACAACGACGCGAGCAATGGCAGACTGACATAGACGGCCGGCAGGTTATTCCGGAAGGCTACCGTAATGGCAATAGGCACCAGCAGCATAAAACCAACGGAATAAAACAATGGCAGGCCTATAATAAAACCAGTGACCATAAATGCCCAGCGGATATGCTTTATGCCAAACCACGCTGTCATTTTACCGGCTATTTGCTGCGCAGCGCCACTTATGCCAACCAGTTTGCCCAGCATGGCGCCCAGGGCAATGATACCGGCAATAGAACCAAGTGTTCCGCCTATACCGGTTTGTACCGACTTCATCAGCGCTTCCGGTTTTATACCCAGCACCAGGCCAATGCCAAGTGATACCATTAAAAAAGCCAGGAAAGTGTGCATCCTGTAATAAGAAATCAGCAGCACCAATATGAGTATGCCCGTGATGGTAGTTACAATGGCCATGCAGTTCAACAGCTTTTGCTGCTCTTATGAAAATAGGCTAAAATTGGATGCACAAAGAAAATAACAGCACCTGTCTACCTGCGATAGTAACCGCGTTTGTGTGGTAATCTCCTTTTCAAGCGTTATTCATCAACTAACCGGTCTGCCTTTAAATAGATAAAAATTATTATCGTACGTCTCCAGCAATCCTTAGAAGATTCCGCCGGGCTGCTGGTTGCATAAATTTTCAAGATCAAGTGTAAACGGTGTTGGTTCTATGTTTTTGTTCCTTTCAATGGCTCCAGCAAATACTGCAACCCGTTCATTTTAATTTCATATATCGTACCCAGCAAAAGGCCCAGTTTTCCTTTTGGAAATCCTTTACGCTGAAACCACTCCAGGTAAGAGACGGGCAAATCACATAGAAAATAATCTTTGTATTTTCCGAAAGGCATTTTCATACCGGCAGGCGGCACCAGTTGCAGCAGCAAAGCGGCGTTGGGCTGTAATGGATCCTGTTCTTCTGCCATAAGGTGGAAATGGGTATAACTCGACCTGTTAAAAAAGCAAAGTAATTAAAATCCAGGTTACTCATCCAAAGAATATCTTTACAAAAAATCAATTTGCCGTTTGTGCTTTCACGCTGTTGTGGTTGTATCATTGTTTGCTGCAGTCTTTTATTGGTGGCCTGCCATCAACGTAGCAAATCCATCTCATTTTATTATTGGAGAACCAGCTTCAAGTTAGACAGCCTTGAAAAGGAAACCATTCAATACAACGCTGTTGAAACCTTGTTTACCCGTTACTTTGATATAGATTTTTTACCGGCAGATACGTCACCCAAAGCAATTGCGCCCATTGTTTTTGCTACCAGTAATGCAATCACTTCCATACTACCCGTAGTCTATATAAAGAACCGGGTTTTTGAACGCCTGGATACTGCAGGCGTTACCCGTTTAACAGAAAGAACACTCACACTGGTAAATGGCATTAACCGCCGGGCAAATACCTCGCCTAAAGAAATTCAGTTTGATTGTGACTGGACCGAAACCACCAGGGACAAATATTTCCTTTTCCTGCGCGGGTATAAACGCATCGCTCACCAACCAGTATCCGCTACCATTCGTTTGCACCAGGTTAAATACCCCGGGCGGACAGGCATTCCGCCGGTTGATTACGGCGTACTGATGTATTACAATATGGGCAGTATTGATGCGGGTACAGGCAATTCCATTTATGAAAAATCAACAGCTTCGAAATACAATCCCTCTATTAAAAACTATCCGTTAACGTTGGATATTGCTCTTCCAATTTTTGCGTGGGGGCTGCAGGTAAGAGATGGTAAAGTAATAAAGCTGCTGAATAAAATGAATTTTCTGCATTTTGAAAATGATACTAATTTCATAAAAACCGACAATGATCGGTTTACAGTGCAACATGCCTGTTTTCATGGTGGATATTATTTCCAGGAAAATGATGTGGTAAAAACAGAGTATACCCCGGAAGAAGATCTGCTGGAAATAGTAAAGCAGGTTAACCGGTACTCAAATGGCCGCATCCGCAACCTGATTTTTTATGACCTCGACAAAGAAAACCTCGTTCTGTATGAAAAAAATATTTTCAAAGAAATTATGGATAGCACTGATTAGCGGTTGCGGTATTGGTACGGGTATAGCACTGGCCTGTGCAGGAGGATGGGGCGAAGAATATGGTACTTCTAATTTTAGCCCGGAGATATTTGTAGACAGTGCTTACAGCCCTTTTTTCTATTCGGACCAATTTTATTATGGTATTGGCCATGATCAAAGTCAGCAGGTGCGTTTCAATAACAGTAATATTAAAGAATGGTCAGCCTATTTAAATAAACAGGTAAGCAACACCGAACTCCGATACCTGCTGGAAACAGCCAGTGTCGCTGCCGTTGACAGCGCGGCCCGTTATATGTCCGGAAAAAACAAATTGCTTTCTGCTTACCTGCCTTCACTTAAAGATAAAAACAAGAGGGTTGCTGCATTCATTGATTACCTGCAACTGGCCAGGCAATGCGAAGCTTTTTCATTAAATGAAATTTCCAATGATTGGGAAACAGATTCAACCACTAAAAAAACAGTAAAAAATGCGGTTGCCCTTAACCGCAATCTGGACAATAGTTTCGCCAGAACAACTGACCTTTTTTTAAAGGAACGGTATTGGTTCCAGCTTATCAGATCATACTTTTTTAATGGAAGCCCGCAACAGGCCATTGATCTTTTTACTTCTACTGAAAAAGTCATGCCGCACGATAATATGTATTACCGCAGCATGGCCTATGCTGCCGGCGCTTTTTATAAATTAAAAAATTACAGCAGCGCCAATTATTATTACAGCAAAGTATATGACGGCTGTAATGAACTTAAAACCACCGCCCACTTTAGTTTTCATCCGCAGGAAGAAAAGGACTGGAATGCCACGCTCGCTTTGTGCAAAAGCAATGATGAAAAAGCTACCCTCTGGCAAATGCTGGGTATTTTCTATTCAGATGAACAACGGGCCATCAATGAAATTTACCAGCTAAACCCCGCCAGTGATAAACTGGAACTTTTACTTGCGCGGGCTGTTAATAAATATGAACAAAAATTTTCTCTCCGCGAGAATAACTATACGCCGGTGCCGGTTGATACGGTTGCCATGACTACATTACCCGCATTGGTAACAAGGATTGCTACCGCAGGAAATACTGGCAAACCATGGGCCTGGCAAATGGCCGCTGGTTATCTGCAGATGCTGGATGCAAAATATCCTGCTGCAACAGTGTGGTTTGCCAGAGCAGCAAAAACAATTCCGGGGAGTAAAGCGCCCCAGGCACAATTGCGCTTATTAAAACTGATCAACAGTATTGGACAGGTAAAGCGTATTGATGCAAAATTTGAAAATACGGTGCTGAACGATATTGAATGGCTCAGCAAATTTGAGGGTAGTACTATACCAGTATTGCGCTATAATGATGCTTTTAGCTGGATAAAAGAAAAAATGGCCGCTAAATACCTGCTGCAAAATGAGTGGGTAAAATCAAATTGCTTTTCCAGCAAAGCGGGGTTTTATGCAGACAATAAAAATGTAGCGGATCTGAAAACCTTCCTTGTTAAAAACGATAAAACAGCTTATGAAAAACTTTGTGCTGCATTGTGTGTAATGAAAATACCCGATCTCTTTGCGTTCCAGGCCATCCGCTTAACCTATGCAGACAGTCTTGATGCCGCTATTGAAAAGATGGCTGATGCCGGACCCGACAACGGAATCGTGCTACCGGGCAATCCATTCAACGGAAGAATTCAGGACTGCCACGACTGTGATCATGCAGCTGCGCAAAAGATAAAATACAGTAAACTTGCTTTCCTGAAAAAAATTAAAGAATTAAAAGACAAAACAACCGCGGGAGAGGATGTATATAATAATGCGCTCTTGCTGGCCAATGCCTATTATAATATCAGCTATTTTGGCAATGCCCGGGCGTTTTATGAAAGCAATATATTAGGTTCTGGTCACTCAGACCCCTACTATATTGACAGTGTTTTTAGAAAAATGCTAACGGCAATGGGTATGGCTGCAAAGTATTATAATCTTTCTTTACAAAACGCCAGCACTGATGAGCAAAAGGCTAAATGCCAGTACATGCTGGCGAAATGCCAGCGCAACAAGTGGTACAACGAAAATATATATAACAGTGCCGAAAACCGGTATGGAACGGAAAAACTGCTTGATTTTACTGCGCTCGCCGGATTTAGGGCGCTTAAACAATATTCTAAGACGCAGTACTACAAAGACGTATTAAATGAGTGCGGGTATTTTAAAATGTATACGGGTAAATAAGTTTTCTATACAGTCGGGCTGAAATCTTTTGCTATGCCCTCTCACTGTTTCTTTTAGCCTTTTGATTTCCACTTCAATACAACTCCGCCGATCAAAATCCAGCATTACTTTTTGGCCCCGTATTTCGTAAATTTTACTTTGTATAATGGTAAAGTTTATGATTTTTCAATACTAAAATATTACGCAAACTAATTTAAGGACGCAATTCGCGTCCTTAAAAAATCAACCAATTATATTACAAAAATACCATAGCTCGCGCCCCCTCTAAAATTCCGCATCTTCATCTGCCATACCCATATTAATCAGTTTTATCCGCACCCCATTTTGGCCGCGGCTTAGCTGTGCCGCCATTTCTTTTATGCTGCTGCCGGCATAATGAGATTGCTTCAAAAATTCTTCGTCCTCCTTACTCCATTTCTTGCCATGGTTACCAGACTTGCTGTAACTGCTTTTTTCTTTGCCCGGGGCGGCTTTGTCGTACATATCCCAGTCTTCTGTATAACTGCTGCGCTGGTATTTTTTTGCGGGTTGTACCATTGCTGGCGGAGCCTGTGCCAATTCTACACTGTGCAGGGGATTTATCTCCGGCGGAATTTTTAATTTGCTTTTAGCGCGGGTTACTGCCACGTATAAAATATTAATTTCTTCGGCCAGGCGGTTTTTTTCCTGTTCCATCATTTTATCGCCGCCATACTGCGCGATGTATTTCTTTAACTTTTCTTCATTTATGAAATCGCCCAGCAGGGTTACTTCATCATACTCCATTCCCTTGCAGCGGTGTACGGTACTAAAAATCATATCGGCTTCTTCTTTGGCAGCAGTGTGATTTGTTTTCAGTTCATTGATAAGTGATGGCAGCCTGTTACCAAACTCCTTTACTACCTGCACAATCATACCAAGGCTGTTATCCTCGGTCTTCTCAATATAATCTTCCAGGTCTTTCATGCTTTTCATACCAGCAATCAACCTGTCTTTTATTTTCTCCGTTTTGCCATTGTGTAAATTCAGCACATCATATAAAGAAGCGCCTTCATCAGCAAACGTGTAGCTATTGATGTTTCCTTCAAAATATACCTTCTTAATTGCTCCGTGCTGCCACTGGGCAATGGCATTCAGCAATAAGCCCAGGTTGGTACGCCCCAGTGTGGCTCTTGTTTTAATTGTAGCTGCCGGGGTGCCTGCACCAATAAGTTTTACTGCCGGTGGCTTCTTTAATTGTTTCTTCCAGGCCAGTATTTTGTTGGCTATCAGTGCAATTTCTTCATCAAACCTGAAACTGTTGCTGAGGTGGTGCACCGGAAAATCAACCTGCTGCAGGCTGTTAATAGCGTAGCGCCAGCCATAGATTTGCTGGTGCGTATCGCCTACAATTATTTTAACTGCCTGTTGTTGTAGAAAAATATCCAGCATGGCAGCACTGGCATCCTGGCCTTCATCAAATAAAATATAATCATAGTTCAGCGCGGGCTTACTAAGCTGGAATTTCTTCAAATAGAAATCATGGGTCACCGCTATTTCTCCCTTATCCATTTTAGCAAGTGCTGCCCGGGTAAACTGTTCTATTTGTTTGTAAAAATTATTTACAAAAGTTTTGGCTTTGCTATCGGTAATAACCGATTCATAATCCAGATCCTGCACTTTGTTAGCCCTGCTGTTACAGAAATAGCTCATGAATTTAACTACGTGGTTGGCAATGATAAAATCGGTATGCCGCTCACCGGTTTCTATATTCAACAGATCACACAACTCATAACTTTTATAGCCCTGGGTCAGCTGGTAATTACCGAACTTAACGATGGTATCATACGCAAGAGAATGCGCAGTCTCTACTTTTACATTATTAACGCGTGCTGCCGCAAATTTCTGCACCGCTTCTGTTTTAACTGTTTTATTAAAAGCCAGGTATAATATTTTGCTGCCGCGCGGGCGGGTTTTGGCATATTCAATCAGCGTGGTGGTTTTGCCGCTGCCAGCAACTGCGTTAATAACGAGGTTGCCATTGGTATCGATAACGGCTTTTTGTTCTTCAGTAAGCTGCATGTTTGTAATATATGGGTAAGCTACACTATCGCGGGTAATTTAATAAAAGCACGGCCCGCATCCTCCTACGCAGCAGGTACGCATCCAGGCCTGTGGCACTCATCAAACAATTTGTTGAGTTACATAAAGCGCAGGTGATGTTAAAATAAAGTAGCCGGTTTACTTCAATCTAAAAGCCAGTGATTAGTGCTGGCTTATATATTCATTTCAATCAACCAGGTATGTCCAAAGGGATCTTTTATTTCACCCTGCCGGTAGCCATAATCATAATCGCGGACCGGGGAAATTTCCGTGGCCCCTGCTGCAACGGCATTCTTCATAACAGCATAACATCCCGAACAAATAATCCAATGACCACCGTTGTGCCTTTGTATTGTTCTGGATTAAACCGTGCTGATTGCAGAGATGCTTCGTGAAGGTGAAATATAGCACCATTGATTGATAGTTCAGCCACATGTATACTTCCATCAGCGTTTGTAATGCGTCTCAATTCTACGGCGTCAAACGCGTTCGTATTAAAGCTGATACCTGTTATTCGGGCGGGAATATAAAGTTGTGGTGCAAAAGCTGTTTTATTGATTTCAGCCATTACTGAATATTAGAAGTGTGCAAAATTTCACTGCCTGTACATGATTGGGATGATCAAAAAAGCTCTGCAAACAAAGGCGCGGTAATGTAACCGCAACCAGGTTTTGCAAAGCTATTGACTACCTTAAAACGGCAAATCATCATTTCCACCCATATCACCCAATGGTGCGTCCGGAAGATCATTAGCCACCATTTTATTACCACCACCACCGCCTGCTTCTTTTTGACTGGCAGCTACTACTTTCCATGCTTTAACATCAGTGTACCATTTACCGTTGTATTCGCGGCTTTCTACATCAAAAGAAACATCAACCGCATCGCCCATTTTAAATTTTTTCAAATCTATTTTATCACCCCAGGCTGCAATGCACACTTTCTTTGGATAGGTATCACCTGTTTCTATCACAAATTCCTGTTTTTTCCAGGTACCATTTTTACCCTGCCCTTCCTGGGCTGGCAACATCTGTATAAGCTTTCCACTAATATCCATATTAAACTATTTCCACAAAAATATTGAATCCTGCAAAGCCGTGGCAAATGTTTTTTACACCTTTTTTGCCGTTGTTTTTCACTGACCATATTAAGCCAGGTTGGAACAAAGAGAGAGCGGATCTCAATTTTTTTAGCGCGCGTATTAAAACCTGGATTTTTACTATTGGGCACTTAGGTGGCGGGTGAGACATGGGGCCACGGTTGTCTTTTGGGCGTGTTGAACTTTCCTAATTCACAAAAATCTCATCCGTAAAAAGCCAGCCTTTCTGTCCTTTGGCGGGATGCCAGGCCGGAAGCTTTGCAATGGGAACTGCAATTATTTTTAGAAAGCTGACGCTGGCAGGGTTAAAATTGCAGTCGAACCCGCGCATATAACCCGGCCTGATAGAGTCTGGTTGCTGGGGCGTTATATGCGATAACCGAACCAGGCTTTTTTCATTCAATCCTCCCCAAACCTCAATAGACGCGGGCGGCATTATATAACCGCCAATATCTACAAAGCCACTAATGGTTACAGAAGATACCGTTACAGGTGCTGCATAATACAGTAGCATTTCCATTTTATTACGGCGGAAGCCCAGCCATTGGCCATTCCTGATGCTAAAATCACCCTTCTCCGCATTAATAAGTGTTTTGGCGCCAAGGCTTCCTTTGTAAACAGAATCAAGCGGTGTAACAGCGTGGATGGAATCTGCCCTGAACGTGTTTTTATAAAAGGTAGCTACAATAGAGTCGCTGCTCATCCATCCCGCTTTGAAGGCACGGGCTTTAAACACGCCGCTCTTATCCATCAACACATCATTCTTGTACACAGCTGCATTTACACTATCGGGGCTGCTGCCATCCGTAGTATACCGTATGGTAACGCCTTTTATATAATGCTTAAGCTTTAAGGCAAGTGGGGCGCCGTTAATAATGCGTTCTTCTGTTTCCAGTACCGGCTGGTTTAATTTCAATACCAGGGTATCATTCATAAAACCTGTCTCATACTGAATATTACTGTTCAGTTTTTTAACAGCCGTTATTTCTGCAGCGGTAATGGGCGCGTTCCATAAATAAACGCTGCGCAATTTCGGAAATGCTGTCAATGCTTCCACCTCTTTTCTGCTCACTGATGTGCCAGATAAAGACAAATGATGCAGGAAAGGCAGCTTATTTAAAGCAGCGAGGCTTTTGCCCGGCACCGTACTAAAATTAAGGTTGAGTTTTCGCAGGTTAGTAAACTGTGCAATGGCTGTTATATCTTCTTCTTTTAATGGCATATACGCCATATCAAGCGATACCACCTGTGTTTTAACGGCCTGCAATTCTTTCAACAATGCTGTAGTATAATTCTGCCGGTTGTAAAAGTTTACTGCCAGCCCCGGTGATAAAAGCGCAACAGGCTGCACCACGCGGTTGGTAGTATTCAACTTTTCCACTGCTTTATCGCTGGCGGCGGAAAAATCATATACTTCGGCTGTTGACCTGCCAAACTGGTTATTGGCCAGCAGGCGCAAACTATCTGCCGGAGAAAGTTCATTTACTTTTTGTTTAAAATCCGCTCCGCTTTTGATCCATTGAAATAAAATCGCCGTCTCTTCATCATCCAGCTGCGGCTTCCCGGCTGGCGGCATATGTTTTTTTTCACCCTCCGGTAAATGAATGCGCTGCATCAGCAGGCTGAGCTCAGGTTGGCCGCTTGTCCATAACACCCCATGCTTACCGCCTTTTAGTAACAAGGCCGCAGTTTCCATAATCAGTTCACCCTTTGCCTTTTTGCTGCTGTGGCAACTCATACACTTTGTTTCCAATATGGGCATTACCATATCCGCAAAAACAACCGCGTCTTCTATGGCTACTGTTGGCTTTACTTTTTCTGGTGTAACGGGCGCCAGCAAATAATTTTCTCCATGGGTAATATTGGAACCCTGGTGGCCGGTAAAAACTATTAACGCAAAAGAAATGATGGCCGCCAGCTGGGGCATGTATCTACGGCTGTGGATGCTATTGCGGTATGCGTACCATACAAAAGAAAACAAGGAGATTGCCACGCCGCCCCATTTATGCCACCATAAAGCCTCCGGGTTGTAACCTTCTTCTTTTGACAACAGGAAACCCATTACAGCAGTGATGGCCGATGTAAATGCTGAGCCCAGCAATAACCATTTACCTATTTCATCTTCCGGGCCTGTAAGCGTGTTTTTTGTTTTTGCCTGTAAAAAAATACTCCAGATAATATATAAAACAAGCAATACAATAGGAAAATGGAGCACAAGCGGATGCATACGGCCTGCTACCTGCAGCCAGGCGGGTACGTGCAGTTTATCACCTGCCAGTACAAATAATACCAATAAGCAATTGAGGCATAAAACAATATTGAAGAGAATGTTTTTCCAGCGTTGCATAAAAAGTAGTCTGGGCTTTAAAGCAAACTATAGCAGTCTTTGAAACTACAGCAGTTTATTATTGTGGGGTGTTCTTTTTTAACCAACGGGCTGAAGTTTATACGGATATACATGCCCTGAATTCCATTGGGCCACATAAATATTTTCTTCGTCGTCTATGCACACATCGTGCGGATATTGAAACACTTTTTCCGTCTGGTACATTTCTTCTGGTATCCCTTTCTTGTATACCGGTACCGTGCCTCCCAGGTTTGAAACCACTTTATTTTGCTTATCCAGTATAGTAATAAATCCGGATTGTTTCCATTCTGCATTTTTGCTTTGCAGTACCGCGGCATACAGGTAATCACCCTTAATAACCGGCCGGCAAACCCAGGCACCCGGCAGTGAAATGGTTTCTATATATGCCCCTTCCATGGTATACCGCTTAAAGGCATTTTGCTGGCGCGATGTAATGATGAGCGTTGGCTTCTTTTTGTTTCTGTAGTCTATACAAACGCCATGTGCATTCAACAGATGTTCGGCCTTGCTGCCGCGGCCGCCAAAATGCCGGATGTATTCACCTTTGTAATTATACTGGATAATAAAATCTTTGCCGTACCCGTCTGCCACATATATATCTCCGTTGGCGGCAATAGCCGTTTCGGTGGGGATGTATTCTTCCGGCTTTGTGTACATGCCAGTCTCTTTAGGATAATCCAATACCATCAGTTCTTTTCCGCTTATTGTTGTTTTAATTACCTGGTGCCGGTTGTTATCACAAATGAACAAAACCTCTGTACCGTTTTCACTAAACAGGGTTAGCCCGTGTGCACCGGGATAAGTGGTTCCCCATGTTTCAATGAGCTTGCCCTTCTTATCATAAATAATAACGTTGTTTTTTGTTTCATTCGTCAGCAGCAGTATGCGGCCTTTGCTGTCCTGCACCATTTCATGGCAATCTTTTACCGGATATTTTGCCGCATCCAGTTCACCCCATTTGGTATCCAGGCGGTAACGCTTCTTGTTATGGCCTAACACTACTTCATCGTTTTTGCCGAACGAAAAAGACGGCGACAGCAGCAGGCCTGCTCCGGCTATTGATGACTGTTGGATAAAAGACTTGCGATCCATAAATACTTATTTTGATTTTGGGATTTATTGATTTTGGGATTTAGCGGATCATGGAATCCCAGGATTCCGCAATTTCAAAATCAGCCATGTTTAAACACTTATAACTACGCCATTAATCCTTTTATAACATTTCCTTCCACATCGGTTAAACGGTAACGCCGGCCCAGGTGCTTAAACGTTAGCTGTTCATGGTTGATGCCCATTAATTGCAATATCGTGGCATGAAAATCATGCACATGCACCGGGTCTTTTACAATATTATATCCAAATTCATCGGTCTCGCCGTACACACCGGGTTTTACGCCACCGCCTGCCATCCAGATGGTGAAGCAGCGGGGATGATGATCCCGCCCATAATTTTCCGGGGTTAGTTTGCCCTGGCAATAATTGGTGCGGCCAAATTCTCCACCCCAGATTACCAGTGTTTCATCCAGCAAACCACGTTGTTTAAGATCTGTAATCAGTGCAGCCGATGCCTGGTCTGCATCTTTGCACTGGCCTTTTATCTGGCCGGGTAAATTGTCATGTGCATCCCAGCCCTGGTGGTACAATTGCACAAAGCGCACCCCATTCTCAGACAGCTTTCGCGCCAGCAAACAATTGGCAGCAAATGTGCCCGGTACCATACACTCAGGCCCGTATAATTTAATAATTGATTCCGGTTCTTTTGACAGATCTGTTACCTCCGGTACAGCGGTTTGCATACGGTAAGCCAGTTCGTACTGCTGCACTTTGGCATTTATTTCCGGATCACCAAATGCTTCATACGATTGCTGGTTTAAAGAAGCAATCTTATCCAGCATCTGACGGCGGTCTGCCTTGCTTACACTTTCCGGATCATTTAAATACAAAACAGGGTTCTCGCCGCTGCTGAACTGCACGCCCTGGTGTACGGAATCTAAAAATCCATTGCTCCATAACTTGGAATATACCCCCTGCCCATTTCCTTTTCCTCTTGACAACAAAACACAAAATGCCGGCAGGTTTTTATTTTCACTGCCCAGGCCATAACTTAACCAGGAACCCATACTAGGCCGGTTGCCTACCTGCGCGCCGGTCTGGAAAAAAGTAAGTGCCGGATCATGGTTGATGGCTTCCGTGTACATACTTTTTATAAAACAAATATCGTTGGCCGCTTTAGCAGTATAAGGCAGTAGTTCGCTTATCCATGCCCGGTGTTCCCCGTATTGATTAAACTGAAACCTGGTTCCGGCCAGTGGAAATTTTTTCTGATCAGCCGTCATGCCGGTTAAGCGCTGGCCCTTTCTGATAGAATCCGGCAAATCCTGGCCAAACATTTCCTGCAGTTTGGGTTTGTAATCAAATAAATCCAATTGTGAAGGGGCGCCATTCTGAAAAAGATAAATAATTCTTTTGGCCTTCGGTGCAAAATGCGGCAGCCCGGTCATGAGCATTTTTTCATCGGCAGCACCGCCGCTGAATAAATCCGGTATCATTAATGAGCCGAGCGCCATGCTGCCTACACCCAGGCTTAAGCGGGATAAAAACCGCCGCCGGTTCATGTTCAACCCTCTTTCCAGCATTTCTTTTTCCATACTCAGGTTTTAGTAATACTTTCTTCCAAATTATAGATGGCTTCTATGGTCTTCATTAACGCGGCCATATTATTCAAATCCGGGTTTACAGGCATTTTATATTCTCCTGTTTTAATGGTAGCCGCGGCATCTAATTTTTTATTTGCAAACTGGTCAAACTGTGCTTTATAATAATCCTGCAGTATGGTAATTTCTTTTGCAGAGGCATTGCGGCACACAATTGTTCTGAATGCTTTGGCAATCTTTTTATCTGTATCAATATTCTCCGCCGAGAGCTGCTGCGCCAAAACCCGGGAAGCTTCCAGTACCGTGGGATCATTCAGCATCATTAAGGCCTGCAGCGGCGTGTTTGTTTTTAAGCGCTTCACTTCGCACTGGTCGCGGTTGCTGGCATCAAACAAACCCATGGAAGGCGGAGGCACAGTCAGCTTAATAAAAGTATACAGCCCCCTGCGGTAGAGCGAATCCCCGTGATCCTGTTTATAGGTAGCCAGTACGCCACGACCAGAGCTGGCCGCTTCCCATAAGCCTTTTGGCTGGTAGGGTTTTACACTGGGGCCGCCTATTTTTTTCACCAATAGTCCGCTGCTGGCCAGCACCAAATCACGCACAAATTCTGCTGGCAGACGCAGGCGGGTACCCCTTGCCAGGTATACATTCTCCGGATCTTTCTTCAACTTTTCATCGGTGGCTTTTGCTGACTGCCTGTATGTGGCAGACATCATCAACTGCTTCATTAACCGTTTTATGTTCCAGCCGTTTTCTATAAAGTCAACCGCCAGCCAATCCAGCAAAGCCGGGTGCGACGGCAATTCGCCCTGCATGCCAAAATCGCCGGTGGTTTTAAGAATACCCCTTCCAAAAAGCTCCTGCCAAACCTGGTTTACAAAAACCCTTGACGTTAAGGGATTATTTTTGTCAACCGTCCATGCGGCCAGCCCGGCACGGTTCCTGGCAAAGCGTACGGTATCAAATTTCATCACTGCACTGATGGCGGCGGGCTGCACTTCATCTCCCGGGGCAGTGTATGAGCCACGGTTAAGCACATATGTTTTTCTGAGCGTATCCCTTTCGCCCATTACAGATACCGTTAAGCTCCCCGTATCCTGTTTATTGATGAATGAAAGGGCGCTTTTAATATCGTTGTCATCCAGTTTAACAAAGGGATTCTTGGCAGGCTTGGAAGTACTTACATCGCCTTCAAAACCGGCTTCTTTGGTATTATTAAAAAAAGCCAGCAGGCGGTAATAATCTTTCTGCGAGAAGGGATCATATTTATGATCATGGCACTGGGCACATTCAATGGTAACACCAAGGATCCCTTTGCCAAACGTTTTTGTTTTGTCAATCAAATATTCAACCCGGTATTCTTCCGGTATTACACCACCTTCTTCTGTGTATTTGTGGTTGCGGAAAAACCCTGTGGCCAGTATCTGTTCTTTGCCGGCGCTGGGCAGCATATCGCCTGCAACCTGCCAGGTAATAAACTTGTCATAGGGCAGGTTGGTATTAAAAGCATGTATCACCCAATCACGCCAGGGCCATTGCGTGCGGATATTATCATCCTGGTAACCATAGCTGTCTGCATACCGCGCTACATCCATCCAGTGCACAGCCATTTTTTCTCCGTACTGGGGTGCCTGCAATAATGCATCTATTATTTTTTCATACGCGCCGGCACTCTTGTCTGCCATAAATTTATCCATCATTTCAATGGTTGGGGGCAAACCCGTAATATCCAGTGATGCACGTTTCAGCAGGCGTTCCTTATCTGCTTCTTCATTTGGCTGCAGGCCAACCTGCTCCATCCGGTTCAAAACAAAATAATCGATTTCATTTTTGGGCCAGGCCTTATCAGTTACTGCCGGCAGCGCTGATTTTTTGGGGGCGGTAAAAGCCCAATGCGTTTCGTAGCGGGCGCCCTGTTTAATCCATTTTTCAAAAAGGCTGATCTCATATTTTGTTAATACCCCCAGGTGCGCCTCAATGGGGGGCATCATAAAAGATGTATCTGCAGAAGCTATCCTTTTATACAGTTCCGACTGTTCCGGCTTTCCGGGTACAAGTGCAAAGCCTCCTTTGGTTTCTTTCAGTGGGGCAAAAGCACTGTCTGCAATATCAAGGCGCAATCCGGCTTCGCGTTTATTGGCATCCGGGCCATGGCATTTGAAACATTTATCTGAAAGTATGGGGCGAATTTGGAAGTTGTAACTGACTACAGCGGGCAAAGTATTCCCTTCACTATTGCTCTTGTTGTTAAAGCAAGATACAGCGGCAGCAACCATGATCAGCAAAAGCAGGACAACCGAGAAAATCCTGTATTTCATATGTTTTTGTAAGAGAACTAAAGTTAGTAAAAAACCCGCTTCCTGTACGTTTAATGCCCGGTTATAAATGCTTTAAAAAGTAAAAAGGCGACCTTACCGGCCGCCTTCGAAAGTGTAATGATTTATATGTCAGGTTATTGTTTGATGAGTTTAATTGTCTTGTTAAACACCCCTTGTTTTATATTTAATAAGTATATACCTGGTTTGTAAATGCTGGCATCTATAGGTACGATGCCCCTTGTCTGGCTGATGCGCTTATCCATCAACATTTTGCCATCTATGCTGAATAATTGCAGGCTTACCGGTTGCTGGTCTGCCAGGGCCAGGTATACCCTGAAAGTGGTGGTAGCAGGATTGGGGAAAACATCTGCCAGCATTGGTTTTACAAAGGCCTCTTCCTGCGGCATAATGTCCATTGCCCTGCTGGACGTATTTCCGCAGATGGCCTTACTGCTATACTCCATTTGAAGACGGGTAAACCCAAAATTGTCTTCCCAGTCAAGTATAACGATGTTGGGTAGCTGAAAACTACCCATGTTAAAGGTACTGGTAGAAAAAATGCTTTCGCCGGGCGGCACCGTGATATTGCTGTGCTGGTTGCTGCCCAGCAGTATCCAATGGGCTTCTACTTCAAACGGATTAGGGTTGGTAACCTTCCAGTTGCGGGTACTGGACGGGTTGTCAGAACAATCCGGTTTCAACCCCAGATCTTTAATGTACAAATTGGGGGACCTGACACTGCCAACTGCTAGGTCTGCGCTTATAAGGCCGTAGCCGGTATTGTAATCGAAGCCTGCATCAAAACCAGCCGTGTATATATTATCCATATCTATGGTGCTGGCGGCTAAAACACCTTTTATCTGTGCAGGTGTGAGATTATCTAATTTCTCCGCTTCTATCATTAACGCGGCTACGCCGGCGGCATGCGGTGCCGCTGCAGATGTTCCAAAAAAGTTAGGAAAAGTATCGGCATCCAAAAAATTATCGCCGCCGCCATAAGGATTAAAGAAAGACGTATTACCACCATCGGGTGCCGTAATTTCGGGCTTCATTCTTATTACCGGAGCTATCCTGTTGCCCGCTTTATCAAAGTAATTGGGTACGCCACCCAACGAGGAAAAAAATTCAACTTTTGGTGTATCCGCTCCATAAGCCGGTGTGTTTATAAAAAACGCAGCAGCGGTAGCAATGGCGCCGTTGGCTTTTGCGTGGCCGGTGAGTGTAGGAGCCATAATGCCGGGTATAGGCGGAGTCGTCTCATAAAATTGCCCATTATTGTACATATTGTATTTCAAACGTGTCGGGTCGGGACCTGCAAGTTTTGCAATTACTACAAAAAAGACATCGTTGCTGGTATAATTGTCGTAAGCCATCACTTCTACCGGATCCCCGCTGAGAATATTATCTGTGGCGCCTGCTGCAACAATATTTCCCAGCACATCAATAAGGTAAATATCCAGATCAGAACTTGCACCCAGTCCGCCAGCTGAAAAATAAGGCTGATCCCATTGAAAAGATGCTACAAAAGATCCGCCTGACGGTATATTAATCGGTTGGTAGTAACGTGGCGTAGCGCTTGAGCCGCTAAAATTATGTGCTGTTCCGTTGCCCGGCCCCATCACTTCATCCGGGGTGCCGCGGTAATCGCTTTCATAAGATGCATTATGATTATTACCGGCCGATGAGAAATAAGTAATCCCTTTTTTTTGTGCCAGGTCAACTGACTGAGCAATAATGCCATCCTGGAAAAAAGGTTCATCATAATAAAAGACATCGTCTACAATTACCTTGCATCCTTTGCTGACTAAATCCTGTATTCCCTGCGCAAAATTTGCTTCACCCATAAACGCGGAATGAAAAGCGAGTTCCGCACCTGGTGCCACGTCATGTACTATTTCTGCCATTGCCCTGCCTTCGTCGGTGCCGGTGCCATCGTTGAGGTCTTCCAGCACTTCCACCCTTTTGTCAAATTTAAAAGGGTTGTCGCGGCCGGGAAGCTCTCCTTCCAGCACAGCTATTGCAGCTGAGCCCAGGTTGTCATAACTATCTGAAAGAATACCTACTTTAACGCCTTTTCCATTTACCTTATATTTTTCCCTTGCAATGTAAGATCGCTGTGCCGTATCACCCTGGCTGATAACCCTTACTGGCTTTTTTCCGTAAAACCCAGTACCGCATTGCTGTGTAAAAGATGCTGTTGCAGACTGGTGCATGGGTCTAAAAGAAGGCCTGGCATATTGTATGGTATTTATAGCGCCCAGTTGTGGTAATACAGTAATGGGTACAAGGGCTGATATAACACGGCCGTATACGCCCGTAATCTGTACGCCCAGCTGCTGCAAAGCTACTTTGGCTGCCGCCATGTTTTCTTTTACTGTTATGTCTGCCAGTACCATGTTGCCTTTTAACTGCAGGTATTTATTAAGCGCGTTATTGGGTATAGCAGGCGCTAAACCAGGTGGGGCTACTTTTCTTGCCCCGGTAGTATTGTCGTATAATTTTTGCAGTTCCGGGCTGATACGCGATGACTGTTTTTGAACGGCCGGTTGTGGCGGCACGGCTTTATAAGCAGGATCCCCTTTTATTTGAGCATGCAGTTGTGCGCATAACAGAACAGCTATGCCGGTATAAACCGTACAAAGTACATTTCTTATCATAAAAAAACATTTACTTGTTTAACGAAAAATCAAATTTATACGGCGTTAAACGGTTTGGGGCTAGTGCAATGTGCACCGATTTAAGACACAGGAAGATGGAAAAACGAGGCTTATCAAATTACAATTATTTTCTATCACAGCAATATTAATACTGCTGATTATATGTTGCGGAATAAAATACCCATCACTTTTGATTAACCAATGCAAGTACGGCGAAACTTGCCAGCCAGTGTTCTCCGCCATAATTACCGCTTACAATATTGGGCAGCGCTGTTTGCAGGTGCGTCATGGAAGCCTTTTGCAGCAATTTCTTTCTTTGATCCGAAGCAGGAAGTGCGGCGGCAATGCTGCGCATACACCAGCTACGGCTGAAACACAATCCATCAAGGTGTACAATTTGCAAATCAGTTCGGTCAGATACAACCGGCAGGCGGGTCAGGTGTTTTATATCCTGCAGTGATAAGTAGCGGTTTAGCCAGCCCAAAAAATCTTTTGCTGGCAGTACCCGTCGCATCAGGTCAGCTTCTTCAAGGCTTGGCGATAGAAAATCACTGCCATCGGGTTCCCAGGTGGCGGGGGCGTTTCTATCGTTGCCGTATACCCGTTTTGCCGATGCTATGATGGCTTTTTCAAATTCAGTATTTTTCAAAGTCTGTGCATACTCCAGTGCAAGCACCATCCCGAAAGCAGTATTGGGATGGGTTCCGGTGCGGTTGGGGTAGGTCTGTTTGGGAATAAAAATCTTCCACGTTTCAATAATTTTTTGGGTAAGCGGCTGCAGGGCATTGTGCCAGCGCCTGGCATCTTCATCATTCCACGTAAATATCTCTTCATCCAGCTTCAGCAACCATGCCCAACCGTAAGTACGCTCCCATCCTTTTGCAAGAGGGCTGTTAAAATAATCTACTTCAGTTGCTATATTGTCAACAGTAAATGCAGTGTTAAAGATGGAACGGATAGCAGCGGCTTCCGGTAATTGGGGAAACATCTTCAGCAGTTTCACCAGCATCCAATGGCCATGTACAGCGGAGTGCCAGTCGAAACAACCATAAAAGACGGGGTGCAGCTGCCGCGGAGAACTGCTTAACTGATCGCTGTCGCTCTGCACAACATGACCTGTTTTATTAGGATACTGCTGCACAATACATTTTAGCGGCAGGGAAGCCAGCATTGAGGCACCTTTTTGTGTTAGTTCAAAGCCGCTGCTGTCTTTGTTTGTATGATAAAGATCAGAAACCTGGGCCTGCGACCCTGATTCAAAAAAAATAATGCCGATCAATAATACTGCGTACTTCATCCGCTAAATGTAAAACAAATCAAAAAGCAATCGCGTAAATATGCCGTTTTATACGGGTTTTTACCAGAAGTGCATAAATAGTTTTCCCGTTTAATACGAGGTACTGTAGCTTTATCGTTAATCTCCTGCCAGTAAATAATATGAAAACTTTTATTGACATCCCGCCTGATGATGCGGCAATTGTTCCTGCCGGAATGTTTGAAGAATCCCTTCAGCGTTACAAATTACTGTCGCTTACCACCAATGAAGGCATCTGGGATTATAACCTTGAAACCACGCAAACGTATTATAACAAAGGCATTTCACTGCTTTTTGGTTACAGCAAAGAAGACATGCGTGATAATTTTACCTGGTGGCGTGATAACCTTCACCCGGCAGATAAAAAGCGGGTGATTGAAAGACTGGAGAAATTATTAAAAGGAAAAGAAAGCGCCTGGTGGGGTGAATACCTTTTTCGCTGCAAAAACGGCACCTATAAACTAGTGCTGGAAAAACTCTACGTAGTAAGAAATGATAACGGCAAGCCCTACCGGATTGTTGGCACCATGCAGGATCTTACAAAAATCAAAGCCATTGAAAAACGGGGGGAAGATGAAAAAATGCGGCAGCAAAGGCAAATGACCAAAGCCATAATTAAAGCCGAAGAAGAAGAGCGAAAAGAAATAAGCGATGAGCTGAACGAAAACATTAACCAGGTACTGGCCACTATTAACCTGCACATTGAACAGGTAAAAAGAGCGGCAGATAATTACGGAAAAATGGAATGGCTTAACAATGCGCAGCAGCTGCTGCGGTTGTCAATAGAAAATATCAGGTCCATTTCAAAACAATTGTCACCGGCAAGTCTGCCTTTTTTTGGCCTGCTGCCCTCTGTAGAAGAATTTTTGCAAACCACGGAGAAAAGGACGAAAATAAAATTTCAGCTGAAAGCAGACAGCAAAATAGAAAAGAAAACAGACAAGGAGAAGAAGATGCTGCTTTACCGCATTGTACAGTTGCAGGTAAAAAACATACGTACCCATTCTGCCGCAACTGCTGCTTTCATAGAAATTCAACTGGTAAACGAAAAAATAAAATTATCCGTAAGGGACAATGGCAATGGCTTCGACCCTGCCAAACTGAAGTTTGGATACGGCTTTTCCAGGATCCAGCGGCTTACTGAAGCAATGGATGGATCTTTCTCTGTTAAAAGTCACCCAGGCAAAGGATGCAAAATTGAAATACTGTTGTAACAAATTATTGTTGAAAGGATAGCGCATAAAGCAAAAGGCGAACTATTGATTCCGCCCCTTTACATTACGAAATTTATTACCTGGTAAAGGCCGATTATGCTGGCGCAGTAAATGCATTTAAAAAATCAGCCATCTCTTCTTGTTAGCTTAGCTCTCCACAATCCGCAACTTTGCATAATTGAGCATAATTTTTTTCTCCCCGTTGGTATCAAATTTTACCGTAGCAACCGGGTTGTGCACTGACCCTTCCATCTTTGTTACTTCACCAAAACCAAACTTCTGGTGCTCAACTTTCTGGCCTTCTTTTAATGCAGATGTATCACTGGGTGCAAAATCTGCAGATGGTTTGTGCTCAATGGTCTTCTGTGGTGATTTAGGTACCACATAAGAAGGCGTGACTTCTTTTTTCTTATTGGGCGGTGCACCATATTTTCTCTCTGCTTCAAACGCAGATCCGGAAGAACCTCCATACCCACCCCCATTCATTCTTTCATAGGCTGTGGAGCCAAAACCAAAAGAAGATTGGTTTTTGGCGCCGCCACCGGCAGATGTGCGGTCCGTATACTGCTCTGGTATCTCCGTTAAAAACCGGCTGGGCTCATTTTGCACCAGGCTGCCAAACTTATAACGGGTATTGGCATACGTAATCCATAATTTCTTTTTTGCTCTTGTTATTACTACGTAAAACAAGCGTCTTTCCTCTTCCAGTTCTTCCCTGGTATTGATGCTCATGGCATTGGGAAAAAGCATTTCTTCCAGGCCGGCTGCAAATACGCAGCCAAACTCCAGTCCCTTTGCCGCATGAATGGTCATTAGTTTTACGGTGTCTGCGTTGGGATCTTTTTCATCTGCATCTGTCAATAACGTAATTTGCTGAAGGTAACTGCCCAGGCCTTTATCCACCAGTTCACCATCTTCGTTATCCGGGCTTTCGGTCCATTCTTTTATTGAGTTCAGTAATTCCTGAATGTTTTCATAACGCTGTACGCCTTCCGTACTTTTATCATTGAACAACTCTTTTACAATAGCGGTTTGCTTGCCCACATGCACCGCCACTTCATAAGCATTTTTAGTCTGCAGCATGCTGGCAAAGCTTTTAATCATCAGCACAAAATTGTCTATCGATTCCAGTGTGCCTCCTTTGTAGCCGAATTCCTTTGCCCGCTCCAATACTTCCCAGAAAGAAATATTGTTTTCATTTGCGGCCAGTATAGCGCGGTCAACAGATGTTTTGCCAATACCACGGGCAGGAAAATTAATGATGCGTTTTAACGCTTCTTCATCACGGGTGTTTACCAATATACGCAGGTAGCCCACATAGTCTTTAATTTCTTTGCGCTGGTAAAAACTCATACCGCCGTAAATGGTATATGCAATACCCATGCGGCGCAGGCTTTCTTCAAATGCGCGGCTTTGTGCATTGGTACGGTATAAAATGGCAAAGTCTTTATTGTTAAAATGATTGCGCAGTTTCTGTTCCTGTATGGTATCTGCCACAAATTTGCCCTCTTCATTATCCGTCATGGTGCGTACCAGCTTTATCTTTTCGCCTTCTGCATTTTCGGTAAACAGGTGCTTTTCTATCTGGCCTTTGTTATTGCTGATAATTTCATTGGCAACGTTAATAATATTTTGTGTGCTGCGGTAATTCTGTTCCAGCTTTACCACTTTAACATCGTCGTAATCTTTTTGAAACTGCAAAATATTCTGAATAGTGGCACCCCGGAAACTGTAAATACTTTGGGCATCATCACCCACCACGCAAACATTCTCATGTTGTGCACCCAGCAGTTTTATGATTTCATACTGCGCAGGATTGGTATCCTGGTATTCATCAATTAAAATATACCTGAACTTGCGCTGGTATTTGCTCAGCGCTTCCGGAAAATGTTTCAGCAGCTCATACATTTTAATCAGCAGATCATCAAAATCCATGGCGCCATTTTTGAAACAGCGTTTGGCATAGGCATCATAAATCTGGGCAATGGCCGGGCGGTTACTTCGCATGTCTTCCTGCTGAATGTAATAATCATTGGCATATTCTGCCGGGCCTACCAAAGCATTTTTTGCACCCGATATGCGGTTGTACACGGTGCCTGGTTTATAATGTTTATCATCCAGGTTTAATTCATTTACTACCGATTTAACCACGCTTTTGGCATCATCCGTATCGTAAATGGTAAAGCTGTTGGGGTAACCCATACGATGCGCTTCTGATCTCAGTATACGCGCAAACACACTGTGGAAAGTACCGATGTATAGATTACGTGCGTCTGTATTCGCCAGGGTTCTCTCTACCCTTTCTTTCATTTCTTTGGCCGCTTTGTTGGTAAAGGTGAGCGCCAGTATATTAAATGAATCTACTTTATGCTCGGCCATCAGGTGAGCAATGCGTGTAGTGAGTACTTTTGTTTTGCCGCTGCCTGCACCTGCAATAATCATTATCGGCCCGTCTTTGTGTAATACGGCTTCCTTCTGCGGCTTATTTAACCCGGATAAATAATCAATCATGCATGCAATTTACAATAACGCAGTGGGTGGTAAAGAAGTGTTGGAAAATATTTCTGTGCCGGGCGTGCAAATAAAAACGGTGGCGGAATAACAGGGGCAACCTTCTTTTAAACTAAACAAAGATGGTCAAAGAGTATCTTCCGGAACTGTTTAACAACAACATGGTTATATTAAAAAAACAGGCCGCAGAGCCTGTTTTTAACTATAAAAATCACGTAATTATTTAACGGGACCATCCTGCGGTGTTGGCTTACCTGCATCATCCGCATCGCTGCCGGTCATTTTGTTCCATAGCTCTTTTGCCTTGCCGGTAAGTTCATCTATTACTTCAGCGGCGTCATCCTTCAATTCTTTCAATTCTGCTTTTACATCAACCGCTTTTACTTTTTCCCAGGCATCTTCTGCGGAATCTTTTAGTTGATCACCCAATTTACCCGCTTCTTCCTTTAGGTCTTCCAGCTTTTCAGCTGCCTGGTTTTTAAAATCGCTTGCTTTATCACTGAAAGATTGATTGGTTTCTGCCATAAAAGGATGTTTTATACGTAAAAAATAGAAGACCCGTAATTTAAAAAGAAACGATTCAAACGAGGGTTTGTTAATCAGCCATATAACGTAGCAAAATTAATAGGCCGGTAATCTTTACAAATAAATATACCTCATTTTCGACACTGCACTATTATTTAAGATCCACGCTGAGAACCACCGCCACCGGTTAATTTGCTGTTACGGGTAACTGCCTTTGTATTGGCTTTTCCGCCTTTGGCATTTTGAGCACCTGCTTTACTGGTCTGGTTTCCGCCACCGGGGCGACTGTCTTTCTTATTCTTTTTATTGGGTATGAGTGACATAGTAAATTATTTATTGATAAATGTAAACAAAATGGCCCTAAAAATAGGATTCTACCGCCAGTATTTAGTGTTAAGATACTCAATCTGACAGCTAGTTGTCATACTGATATTACTTACAACATAGCATAAATCGTATGCGCTGGCATCAACTTCAATCACGCTTTGTTTGTTTTTGGCTGCACGGCCGGCTTTCTTGTCCACCGCGACAGTTCAGTGGCGTTAAACAGGAGAATTAATTCACCATTTTCCAGTTTATACCCGTTTGTGCGCTGCAGGCTTCTTATAAAAGCAGCTTCATCATAACCGGTACAAAGCATTTTTGTTGTAACTATATTTTTATTAAAAATAAAGCTGGTATCTGTTCTTGTAAAACCACCCCGCATATTATTACAACCCGTATTGCCCGAAAAAGTGCTGGCGCTAAGGCTAATCTGCAAAAAAGGAATCTTGCCTGCTGCCGTATCGGCGGCCAGTAATGGCTGTAAATACCACAGTCCATTCAGCGTGGCAGTGTCCGCCTTTTCCTTATTAACTTGTTGCGCATCAACAGTAGTATTTGCGTCCTGCTTTTTAACCGGAACAGGTGAGGGCGACAAGAAATAGAAAGCCGCAATAAAAAATAATGTTTTCATACACGTAGTTTTATTACACTGATTAGCTAAAAAACTATGCCAATCCCGGTAACCCTGGAAACCCTGCAGTCTGCGCTTAAAAAAAACAATATTTTCAGGGATAAAACCGAACCGGCAATGGCTCATATTGAGCACTCGTTACTGCGGTAGCGCCGGCCTCTGCTTTTCTAATCTTCAGCCGGTAGCGCAGTACTGTATCATGGTTATAAACAATGTGCAGCCACTCAACATGACTGTCGCGCACATAAAAACTATAGCGCAGCAGGGATTTATTTTTACCTGCTGCTGCAGGCGATGCTACAGCAATGGAAGAAAGTATACCGGAGATGGCATCATCAACAGCAGCAATGGTATCTGCTGCCATCTTGTTATCTGCCTGCGGGTCGCCTGTTTCAAGTACTATCTGCACAGTGTCTCCTACGGCCGCTTCTATAACGCCGGCCCCTGGCGAGAAAGCGTTGATGCGGTACTTGGAAAAAGATTTGTTTTTATAGGGACTGCCATTAAACTCCCTGGGTAATATAGGTTTTTCCATCAGCGTCCATCTTAGATCATCCGGAAAATGATCCCGGATAAATTCTTCCGGCGCAGCCAGGAAATAGGTTTCGTCAAATCGTTTAAAGAACTCATCGCCGCTATAACTGGTGTAGCCGCTGGCCCAGGTTACATCCAGCAGTCGCCATGTGTTATCTATATAAACTGCATTCCAGGTATGGTTACAACGAAACTTTAATTGCCGGCTCAGGTCTCCTTTTGCAAAGCCGATAATAATAACACTGCGCAGGCCTGCATAATCACACAGCGTTTTAAAAAGCCGTGCATAGCCATCGCATACTGCCGACTTATTACGCAACACCGTTTCTGCTACCATATCATTGGCAGATTTCCATTTGGTAGTATCTGTAAATAACGGGTGGCTGGCGTAATTATTAAGGCTGCTGGTGCCATAATTTTTCCTTACCCGGTACGCAATATGCTCTGTAATCCAGCTAAAAATGGACCGGAGTTTTTCCCGATCTGTACTATAGTCTTTGGTTAGTGTGTATGCCAGCTGGGCGGGCAGGGCCGGGTCAATTGATTTAACGCGGTTATCAATGTCAAAATAACTTACCGTTTGTTGTTGCGCAAAAACGGTTTGGGCAAACAGCAATAACCATATGGTGCAATACCTGGTAAACAATGTATAATATTTAGCTGCCCTAGCGTTATTGGTAAGCGCCAATGACTTTTTCCGGAAAGTAATTTACGAAAAAAACTACAGTAATACAGCATGGGTAATGAGCACACAAAAGCCGGCCGGTTGCTGCCTGGTACAATGCATGTAGTATCATAAAGCGGTAGCGCAGCCTTTCCCCGTCTCCAAACGCTGTACCAATGCGCCGTTTTCTACGATTTCGCCCGCTGGTATTGTAACGGCCACTCTATCTCTGCTCCTAATTGCTTTGCTGCATGCAGTGGAAAATAAGGATCGCGCAACAGTTCACGTGCCATAAAAATAAGATCGGCCGCGTCATTGGCCAGAATGGCTTCAGCTTGCTCAGCGCTTGTAATCATGCCTACCGCACCGGTTAAAATGCCCGTTTCTTTCTTTAGCTTTTCTGCAAACTGCACCTGGTAACCAGGCGCAACGGGGATTTTTACGCCGGGTACCAGCCCGCCCGAAGAGCAATCAATTAAATCTACGCCCCTGTCTTTTAAAACAGCCGCCAGTTGAGCCGATTCGTTTTCGTTCCATCCACCCACTGCCCAATCTGTAGCTGATATGCGCACCAATAGGGGGAGGTCTTTGGGCCATACCGACTGAACTGCCTCCGTAATTTCAAGCAGCAACCGTATCCTGTTTTCAAAAGAACCGCCATAATCGTCTTTGCGCTGATTACTTAGGGGCGATAAAAACTGGTGAATCAGGTAGCCATGCGCCGCATGTATTTCCACCAGTTTAAAACCTACCGATAAAGCCCGCTGGGTAGCTGCTTTAAAGTCATCTATTACCTTTTTGATGCCTTCACTGGTTAACGCCTCCGGTATCTCTTCCCCTTCTTTAAAAGAAATGGCACTGGCGGACACCGTTTGCCAGCCCCCGTTCGCTTTGCTTATCTGCGCACCGCCATTCCAAGGCAAGGTACAACTGGCTTTTCTGCCGGCATGGGCCAGCTGGATACCGGCAACAGATTCATGCTTATGTATAAATGCAACAATGGTTTTTAATTTATCCAGGTGGGCATTTTTCCAGAGGCCCAGATCGCCCGCCGAAATACGGCCTTCGGAAGAAACCGCCGTTGCTTCTGTAATAATAAGACCGGCCCCACCCACGGCCCGGCTACCCAGGTGTACCAGGTGCCATTCATTGGCAAAGCCATCTACCGAAGAATATTCGCACATGGGCGAAACGGCAATGCGGTTTTTAAGCGTTACCGATTTTATAGTAAGGGGATTGAACAGGTTGGGCATAGTTACTTTTTATATTACAAAAATGCATTTTGTTAATTACATATGGAGCAGGGTTTTGTTCTATTATTATTACCAACCGGCTGCAAACCTGGCTGGGGCTATCCGGCCATTTGGGCAAAGTTTTTAATATTACTTATAGCCCAGCATCGCTCCCATAAATTCTTTCATACTGCAAACTGGATAATGGCCGGGTTTGCTGTTGTTAAATTCTTATAGAAAGCAGCCCGTGACATTGCTTACCTTCGGCGGGCTTATATTTTTTTTATGGTTAAAGTAGGCGTATACAATAAATTGGTGGTACAGCGGTTTACACAGTTTGGCATTTTCCTGGAAGATGGCAAAGAAGGGCTATTGCTGCCCAAACGTTTTGTACCGCCTGGTGCAAAGGTGGGCGATTTACTGGAAGTTTTTGTGTACCACGATTCTGAAGACCGCTTAATTGCTACCACACAGCGGCCAATTGCCATTGTGGGAGAAATTGCACTGCTGCGGGCCGTTACCGTTACCAACCAGGGAGCTTTTCTGGATTGGGGGCTGATGAAAGATCTTTTTGTCCCCCGCAGCAAGCAACTTAGTGGAATGCGGGAAGGGGCGGATTATCTTGTAAAAATTTACATTGATGAGCAAACCGGGCGCGCAGTGGCTACAGAGAAAATAGAGTTTGAACTGAGCAATGAGCCACTTACCGTTCAGGAAAAGGAGCTGGTGAAGCTGGTCGTATACAGAAGATCTGATATTGGTTACGTAGTAATTATAAATAACCTGCATACCGGGGTATTGCACCACAATGAAATATACCGGAACATCCAGGTGGGTGATCGTTTTGACGGTTTTGTAAAACACATCAGGCCCGATAATAAAATTGATGTGGCTGCCGGAAAACCAGGCTACGAGAGAGTAGAGGATGAAACCGGAAAAATATTGCGCTTACTTGCGGAAAGCAATGGTTACCTCCCATATTACGATAAATCTACCCCGGAAGATATTTACGATGTGTTTGGCATGAGTAAAAAAACATTCAAAATGGTAACCGGGAACTTGTATAAGCAGAAAAAAATAATTTTTACTGAAACAGGTATAAAGCTGGTATAAAAAAAGGCCGGTAAATATAAAACATACCGGCCCGTTACTACTTCATAAACAACCTTTGCTACTTCATAGACAACCTTTCTTTTCCTAAATTAATTTCTCTAAGCTGCATCTTCTAATTGCGAAATAGCATCTTGTAATTTATCTGCAATCGCCATTTCAACAACTGGCGGTATAACCTCTGCCTCCGTGTCCATCTCAGAAAAACGTTCCAATCCCTCATCCCATCCAAAAATATGAACAGGCCCATCGTTATAACTTACCCGGAACAAAGTATCACCTGCGGGTACGGTATAAGGCGTTGCCGTAACGGTATAAAATTTTCCGTTTATAGGTAATTCAAATGAAATGTTTTGCGTTATTGTTCTTTTAGTTCTGCTGAATTTTGTATGTTCCATAAAAGAATTATTTTAATGATTGAATAATTTGCTGCTGATATGAAAACAACAAATATGCCTTTGTGCCAATTTATAAAGGTTCAACGGCTTAGTTACGGGTTTATAGGCAGTTATGCCTTTTGTCAGAAAAAATTGTTAAAGAAAATTTGTAGAAACCTGGGTAATTTAGTCTCCAATTGTGGCTTAACATGCAAGAAATAGTTTAGAGATGTATATGAAAGATAAAAATGATTAGCTGTTTTTTTTTGTTATCTTCAAGTCATACACAAATTGCCAATACTATAAAGATTGCCCGTTTATGCTTTGTTCCGTTATTACAGGTACTGGTTCATATATCCCCACTTCTATACAATCTAATAAAGATTTTTTTCAACATGTCTTTTATACAGATAATAACCATGCTTTAGATACGCCATCACCGGAGGTAGTAGAAAAGTTCAGGAAGATAACGGGTATCAGCGAACGCCGTTATGCTACAGATGACATGAATGCTTCTGATCTTGCTGCACTGGCAGCAAACAAGGCTATTGAAGACAGCGGTATAGATCCTGAAACCATTGACCAAATCATTGTAGCGCATAATTTTGGCGATGTGGTTAAGGCCACCATCCAGATGGATGCCGTACCATCACTCGCAAGCCGGGTAAAACACCAGCTGGGTATTGTCAATCCAAATTGTATTGCCTATGATATTTTATTTGGATGCCCTGGTTGGATACAGGGCATGATACAGGCCGATGCTTTTTTTAAAGCCGGACTGGCAAAAAAATGCCTGCTGATTGGCGCAGAAACCTTGTCAAGGGTAATTGATGTATATGACCGGGACAGTATGATATTTGCTGATGGTGCCGGTGCCTGTGTGCTGGAGTACAAAGAGCGGCCGGAAGGTGGCAGCGGTATCCTGGGTGCCAGTATGCAAAGCCATACCCTCAAAGAGGTAAATTATATAGACATGGGCAAATCAAACCACCCGGAAGGCGATACCCGTGTACGTTATATGAAAATGAAGGGCCGCAAAGTGTATGAATATGCTATGAAGCATGTGCCGGAGGCCATGAAAGACTGCCTCGATAAAAGCGGTGTTGCCATCGGCGATCTGAAAAAAATATTTATTCACCAGGCAAATGAAAAAATGGATGATGCTATGGTGAAAGCTTTTTACAAATTGTACAATATTGACAATGCGCCCGAAAATATTATGCCCATGAGCATTCACTGGCTGGGCAATAGTTCTGTAGCTACCGTACCCACCTTGTATGACCTGGTGCTTAAGAAACAGGTTCCGGGCCATGAGCTGCACAAAGGAGATATTATCATTTTTGCTTCGGTTGGCGCCGGCATGAACATTAATGCAGTTTGCTACCGGTACTAACCAATTATTTTTTTCTTGCAGTAAGCGGCCTGGCGGTAAAGTTTACCCTTTTATTTTTTGTGTGGAGCATTGATTGGGCATTTATAATTGTGGCCTGCGGCCATAACCTATTCAGCAAGTAAAATGAGTTTTCTTTTTTACCAATGGCCAAATAAAAAAAGCCTTACGCAGCCATGGCTTTCAGGTGCAGCAAAATTACGCGGAACAGTTCTTCGGGATCAAATGGTTTTACAATAATATCTGTAAGGCCGGCTGCATATACTTCACTTTCAACTTCTTTTGGCAAGCTGGCGGTTAGCGCTCTTACGGGGAGGGTTTCTCCCTTTTTTCTTAATAAGCGGGTAGCTTGATATCCATCCATAACGGCATACCGCGATCCATTAATATGAGCCGGTGTTTGCCCGGGTCAAACTTCTCTATGGCTTCTTCTCCATGAACTGCCACATCAATAATGGCACCGCAGCGTTCTAAAAAGGCTTTCGCTACCAATAAAAAGACCCTTGGCACTGAGCGCCGCCGGCTCTACAGCCCGATCACAGCCGCGCAGATCAGCAGGCCCTCTTTCGCTTTTACCGGCGTATTTTTTTAACCATGTGCAAAAGAGGAACAGCAAAAACCCAATAGCAAAAGTAAAAGTACTGTAATACGAAAATTGGTTTTCATTGTTGAACCCGGTCCTGCATTGACATGTTTTTGTAATCGTTATTAAAACGTAGTAATGCCCAAAAAATGATAGAACACTTTAAAAATTAAGAAGACAACCTGCCGAAACTAACAACTATGTTTTTATTCAATTTGCATAATAAAAGTAGTTAGTGGTAAGTCCGGACACACTTGCCCGTTATAAGTAACAGCATAAAAAAAGCCATCGCGGAAAGCGATGGCTCGTATAAACCATGTTAAAAGGTTCTATTTCTTTGGTTCCAGCAGTTTGAAGAACTGATCAAGTTGTGGCAGGATAACAATTCTTGTTCTACGGTTAGCCGCCTTACCTTCCGGTGTAGCGTTATCAGCAACGGGTTTGTATTCTCCACGGCCTGCTGCGGCAATATGGGCCGGGTCAAGACCATATTTTTTCTGAAGAAGCCGTACTACTGAAGTGGCGCGTTTTACGCTCAGGTCCCAGTTATCAATCAGTACCCCTTTGCTGAAAGCAATATTATCAGTATGGCCTTCTACCATAAATTCTATATCGGGTTGGTTCTTTAACACCTGTGCTACTTTACCCAATACACCATTTGCGTTTTCTGTAACATCATAGCTGCCGCTTTTAAATAAGAGTTTGTCTGAAATGTCTATGTACACAACCCCTTTATCTACTTTAATATTAATATCCTTATCATCCAGGTTGCCGATAGCACCCTTTAGGTTCATCACTAAAGTCATATTCAAAGAGTCTTTCCGGGCCATGGAAGCCTGCAAATCCTGTATGTAGGAATCTTTAGCACCGATATTCTCCATAGATTTTTTAATACTTTCTGCCTGGGAGCTGGAAATAACAGAAAGGTTCTGCAGCTGCTGTAATGCCTGTGTATTGTTATCCTTCAGAAAAGCAATTTGTTTATTCAGGCTTTCAATTTCTGCATCCGACAGCATTTTTTTGCGGGCAGCTTCCGTTCTTTCGTCTTCACAGGTTTTGAGCGAGCCCTGTAAGGCAGCATACTGCGTATTGAGGGTGGCATATTTATCCTGTTCGGCTTTAAATTTTTTGTTGCTAACGCAGGAAGAAAAGAGCAACGCAGCCAGTGCCGGCAGCAATAATTGTTTACAATGCATACATGTTGGTTTTATATATTCGATAAACTGTTTTCTCTGAATGCGAATGTAAGGCATATATTTAATTCGATGATTTTGTGAGGCCGGAATTAATGATTCACCCGGTTTGTAACAGCCAAACAAATTATAAAAACACCAACGGACTTGGAGCATGGTCAATATTGCCGGATAATAAGTATCACAAATACAAAACCCGGAACATGGTCCGGGTTTGCAGAAAATATTGAAAAAAATTACCTGTTCATACTAGCCAGGAATTCTTCATTGCTTTTTGTGCCGCGCATGCGTTTCAGAAGTTCATTCATGGCTTCTTCTGTATTCATATCACCCAGGAAAACACGCAGCAGGTTCATACGCTGCAGCACATCCCTGTCCAGCAACAGATCATCACGGCGTGTAGAAGAGGCCGTTAGATCAATGGCTGGAAAGATACGCCTGTTGGCCAGGCGCCTGTCCAACTGCAATTCCATGTTACCAGTTCCTTTAAACTCTTCAAAGATTACTTCTTCCATTTTGGAACCGGTGTCTATAAGTGCCGTTGCAAGAATGGTTAAAGACCCGCCGTTTTCAATTTTACGGGCAGCACCAAAAAATTGTTTGGGCTTCTGGAGTGCATTGGCTTCCACACCACCGCTTAATACTTTACCGCTTGCAGGGGCCACTGTATTATGTGCCCTGGCCAAACGTGTAATGGAGTCAAGCAGTATTACTACATCATGTCCGCATTCTACCAGGCGCTTTGCTTTCTGCAATGCCATAGTAGAAACTTTTACGTGTTTTTCTGCAGGCTCATCAAAAGTAGAAGCGATTACTTCTGCTTTAACGCTGCGTTCCATATCTGTTACCTCTTCAGGGCGTTCATCTACCAATACAATCATCAGGTAACATTCCGGATGATTTTCTGCAATGGCGTTAGCCACTGCTTTCAGCAACATCGTTTTACCTGTTTTGGGCTGAGATACAATTAATCCGCGCTGTCCCTTACCAATGGGTGTAAACAAATCCATTATACGGGTAGAATAATCAGACGGCGTTGTAAATAAATTCAGTTTTTCAAAAGGAAACAACGGTGTCAGGTAATCAAAAGGTACACGGTCGCGTACTTCCTCCGGGCCTTTACCATTAATAGTTTCAACTTTTAATAAAGCGAAATATTTTTCACCTTCTTTTGGCGGGCGAACAGCGCCAAAAACAGTATCACCTGTTTTTAAACCGAATAATTTTATTTGTGATGGTGATACATATACATCATCAGGAGAACTTAAATAGTTGTAATCACTGCTGCGTAAAAAACCATATCCATCAGGCATCATTTCCAATACACCTTCTCCCTGTATAATGCCATCAAACTCTATATTGAAAACATCACTGCTTCTTCTTTGTTGCTGAAAAGTGTTTCGCTGCGGCTCAGGTGGCTGTTGCTGTCCGGGTTGTTGATTTTGCTGCGGCTCAGCAACAACAGGAGTAGCCCTGTTACCGGCTTCAATAGGCGCTTCATTCATTTCATTATTGTCATCATCATCCTCTTCTGGTTCTTCCTGCTCAGGTACTTCTTCTTCAACCTTCTTACGGCCACGTTTAATAACCGGTTTTTCTTCTTTTTTTACAACCGCTTTCTTTATTTCAGGTTTTGCAGCGGGTTTATCATCACCGCTTTCTACAATGGCTTCTTCTGTTGAATTAGCCGTAGATGTTTTCACGATTCTTTTTCTTTTGCCTTTATCTTCTGCAGCACCTTTGTTTGCGCTTGCTGCTACGGCTTGTTTATCAAGTATCTGGTATACAAGGGCTTGTTTATCAAGCTTTTTGGCATTGGGGAGTTTAAGCTGCTCGGCAATATCGAGCAATTCAGGAACGAGCATGTCGTTCAGTTGCAAAATGTCGTACATAGTGGAGTATTAGTCATCAAAATCAAAAAACCTGAATCTGCACAAGGTTGTTGAAAAAATTTGAAATGAAATGTGATTGTGAACGGAATGAAAAAACTGATGAGCTGTAGACTAAAGGAGTGAACTAACCAGCCTGATTCCTCTGCAATGATAGTATAAAAACGGAAAAAGTAAAAAATTATTTTGCAAAAGTGGCGCGCACAGGGGCTTAGCTGGCTTTTACCGGCTTCGTTTTGTTAATAGGTTGCCTTCGCCTGCCAGCAAGGCGTTTGCGCTGCCTGCGGGCTTCAAATAAGCAATTACCTGTAATAATTAACCTGGGCGGATTACAAACAATCGTGTTACGCTGTCAATTAAGCGTTTCCACGTATGCATTTGCCTTCGGGGAAATCACGTAATGACATGGACGTAAAAATAAATACCTGCTATTTTACAAAATCAATTCACAGGATAAGTTAAGTAAATGACTCCTTTTGCTATTCTTCCCACCCACAGATTATATGTTAGTCCATACAGTAATTTGCACAGGATTAAAATATTATTATTTACGCAGGATTGAAATAACAGCCATGACAAAATATCCGGGGAGCATAAATGCATTCAGCAGCATTCGTATTAACATTCTCATTACATACTAAATGGATAGTGTTTACCCGGCGTGTATTGCTACAGGTTATAAATTATATCAGGCGTACCACATAAAAAAAGCAGCCTGTTAAAGCTGCTTTCAAAAATTTATAACTGCTATACTTATTTGCTGTAGTTGAATTTTGTCCAGCCTTTAAACCAGTTTGCATTTTCACCGGCCGGAGCAATACCGCCAAGAAAATCAACCTTGGTAATAAAAGGGCGCGCGGTTAATATAGGATCATCAAAATAATTATTGGACGCTGTTGGTATTACTACTGCAGAATTGCCGAATGGACCAAAATCAGGTGATGTATAATCAAACGGCCTGGTATACGTATTTTGTTCAGTGGTTTGGGTAATTATTTTGTTTTTGGCGTTGCCGTTAAACCAGCTGTTCAGCGTTGCAAAATCGTACGTAGCAGTACCAGAGGTAGTGTAGCTTAAAGGTGTTTTGCAACTGATTAATAAAATACCACTTAACTGCAAGGTTCCTGCGGTAATATTCAGATCGGTATGAACCCCTAATGAAGCATCAATTAAAATTCCGGTTGACCAACCTATGAATGCTGAGTTGAATATGGAAAGAGAAGAATTTCTGCGGATTTGAACAGCGGCACCCAGGTAATTTGAATTGCCTGCATTATTTGGTGTAGCCAGCGGGCCAAAAGATGAGACGTTACAGAACACGGCCTTTGTCTGTGGTGTTAACGCGCTGCCGGTACCATCGTTATCACTTTCAAAACTTTCAGATTTTGACACATCGGCAATGGCAGAATCACGAACGATTAAACCAAACTGTACACTTCCGCTAAAGCCGTTATCTGTATCAAAGTCATCATCCTGTGTTTTATAGGCAATCAGGTATTTACAATTTACAGTTCCACCAAACCATTCAAATGCATCATCTTTTGCATAAGATACCTGTATATGGTCAATAACAGTACGGCTGCCCACACAAGCCATGGTAAGACTGTTAATTTCCTGGTTGGGCAAAAATGCATATCCTGCATATTCTATCCGTACATATTTCATTACGCCTGAAGAGTCATCATTAACAGGGGTGGGTGCTACTGCATCTCCTGAACCAGCAAGGCCGTCGCCTGTAGCCGTATTAAAACCGCCTTCCGGAATATAAAGTCCAGGTGCGCCGCCATTACTTGCATTGATAGCTGCTTTACCAAGCAATTCTATACCGCCCCAGTCGCCGGAAGTTGGCGTAGGTGATGCAGAAGTAAATATAATCGGCTGCTCCTGCGTACCTACTGCATTAATTTTTGCGCCGCGTTTTATAATTAATGCTGCTGTGTTGGTTCCTGAATAAGCGCCTTTAACAGTAGCGCCTTTTTGCACAGTCAGGGTTACACCTGCATCTACATACACCAGGCCAGTTAAAATATTATTGTCAATTGCATACAGTGTGGTGTCTTTTGTAACATGACCAGAGAGGGTAACCGTTTTACCCGTACTGCCACTGCCTGTACCCGGTACATTAACGATAAATGGTTCTCCGTCTGTTTCAATTTTGCGACAGGCTGTTATACTTAAAGAAGTAATGGCGGCCATGTAAAAAATGCACTTTTTCATATTACCCGTTTGTTTTTTATAAATTTTTATTACAGTGAATAGTTAAATGTTATGCTGTAGGTGGTACCAAATTTCCTGGTAAACCGGTATGCATCTTTATTTTTCTGAAAGCTTGTATTGTCGTCTCCGTTCTGGTAGTAATACTGTGTGCCGTTAATAAGATTGGCAGCATTTAAACGCAGCTCTGCTTTCTTTTGCATGAACTTTTTACTGATTTGGAAATCAAGGACTGGCCTGGGTGCTTCCCAGATACTGGGCGCACCACCACCCCCGCTCGATGGTATATCGCCCACCAGGTAAATACGTTTTCCAATCTGGTTAAAGAGTAAGGTGGCATTCAGACCTGCTTTTTCAAGGTCGTACAGTAAGCCAATATTTAACAGGTAAGGAGACTGGCCCTGCAGTGGTCTGTCTATATTTCTTTTCTCGTCTTTAACATTGCTTTTTATATAAGCTGCATTGGCCTGAACGGTAAAATTCTTCAGTGCATTACCGGTAAAATCCAGGCGCTTGCGCAACTCTACTTCTACTCCATATGCAGTGGCCCTGTCGGGGTTTTGAAATTCGAAGATGGCTCCGCCCTGCTGCAGGTTCTGTTCTATGGGCTTCTCAAAATTCTTATAGAAAACACCGGCAGTAAATACTTCGCCCGGACGCTGGTAAAGTTCATACCGCAAATCAAAATTGCTCACTTTGGTACGTACCAAATCCGGGTTACCCTGCACAGCAGAATTCAACTCAAAATCATACAGGGTAAGTGCCGCCAGTTCTCTCTGCTCAGGACGGATAACGGTTTGCGAACCCGACAAACGGATATTTGTTTTGCTGTTTAGTTTAAAAGTGGCATTTACACCCGGCAGAAAATCCGTTTGTTTGGTATACTTGTGACGGACATCCCATTTTTTTACCGAGCCCAGCAGCTGATCATAATTTTCAACCCGAAGGCCCCAAACAACCCGCAGGTTATCTGTTAGTTCATTATCAAACTGTAAAAAGCCTGCATTTAAAATGGTATTGGCCAGGTAGCGGAAATTCTTGTTGTTGATTGAATTGAAGGAAAACAGGGTGCTTGAAGCAGACCCATCGCCAAAATTTTCTGGCGCGAATATTTTATCAACCGGCATTTGCCGCAAGGTTGCATTGTCTGTTGGCAGATAATTGGCGAAGAGCTGTGCATCAAAAAGGCGATCTTTTATCTGCAGCATATACCCGCCTTTGATGGTCTGCTTTTGTGAAAACATATCAAAGCTGTAGGCCAAATCTCCGCCTGCTGTGTAGATGTAATCGTTTAAGGTTTGGAAAACCCTGCTGCCGCTTTCCTGTGCCAGCGAGTTGCCCACTAAGAAGAGGTAAGGGTTCTGCGTACCTGTTTGGCGGGTGTATTGAAAGCGGCGCTGATCCGGGCTATACCCGTCTAAAATATTGAAAGATCCGTACCACTTAAATTTAAGCGGTGCAGCAAGTGTATGTTCACCGGTTAGCTGTGCAGTAAAAAAAGTGTTTTCCCTGAAAGTTAATTCACCGCCCCTCACATCATCGCCGCTAACATTATTAATACCGCTCCTGCGTATTACGTAATTGTTGGTATTTACGTTAATGATAGACTTAAGGGATATCCTGTTTTTAGGATCAAATTGCAATGAAACACTGGCCAGTGCCCCTGCAGATATTTCTTGTGTGTAACGATCATCATCATAGCTGTACTGCTGGCTGAAAACGCCGCTTTCCAGTGTCTGGATGCGGTTAAGGATATCTGTATAACGGTTGGTTTTATTGTAGTTGACCCCAAAAATACCGCCCACTTTTTTCCCAAAAAGCGTACCTGTAAAACCGCCGTTGGCCTGGAAAGAAACATTGGGCGAGGCTTTTGCTGAAATGGGCGACCAGCTATTGTTCATTTCCTTACCAATCGCATTTCGTTGTTCCTGTGTGGCGAGGTTAAAACCAGATTTTGTGGTATAATTCTGCGGCAAACCCCTGGCACCGTCATCAATACCCAGCCAGTCAAATTTACCTCCTTTGGATTTATAAAAATCCTTACCGATTGTCTGGCTGTTAAATCCGGTACCTATTTGAATATTGAAAAAGTTTTTTGCCGGAATATCCTTTGTGTTTACCTGGATAAGCCCGCCCGCCCATTCGCCGGGCAATTCAGGAACAAACGCTTTGTTGATAATGATATTATCAATCATCGGGGCAGGAATAATATCGAAAGAAAATGTTTTGCGATCCGGTTCTGTGCTGGTGAGCAGTATACCATTCAGCATGGCCTGGTTATACCGGTCGGCCAGTCCCCGTATCACCAAAAATTTACCATCTATTAAACTGGCGCCTGGTGTACGTTTAAGTACTTCGCCCGTATTTCTATCCGGCGAGCGCCTGATAGATTCAGCAGACACCACAGAAGCCACCGTATTGGTATTTTTCTGAAACTGGATAACTGAATTGACCGTTTCCCGGCGGGCTGTGTTGCGGGTTGCCGTTACCGTTACACCCTCCAGGTTTTTGCCCTTTACTTCCATTGTAATATCCAGGTTGATAACCTGGCCTTCTACTACTTCTATCTCGCTAACGGGTTTTACGTTATAGCCAACTATTGTAAAATCAATATCATATTTTTTGCCGGCTGTTAGTGTAAGGGTGTAGCGGCCTTCCATATCTGTAGTGGCGCCTCCGGCGGCACCTACAATTTTGATAGAAACGCCGGCGAGTGGTTCATTCTTGGCGTTCAAAACCTTGCCGGAAATCTTTCCGGTCTGGGCTATGATAATTAGGCCGAACAACAAAAATAAGGATGATAATAGCGTCTTTTTTACCACAATTCGAGATTTTTATTTTGGTGCCGCAAAGCTATCTGTGCAATGTTACCAGCTGGTTAATGGAAGATTAACGAATTGTGACCCCCATGTTACGGGAATGTTACCCAGCGGGCACCGTGCGGCGTGAATCGTCAATCATCAGTCCGCAGCGAATCCGCCCCGGCTCACCCTCCTGACTAAAGACTTCCGGCTAACGACTATCTCTTTATCTTTGCCGTCCTAAAATTTTACGGATATGTTTAACAAAAGGACCAAAGTAAAGGACCTGCTGAACTCAGAAAGCACGGGCCGGCAGGTAACGGTAATGGGATGGGTGCGCACCTTTCGCAACAACCAGTTTATTGCGCTTAATGATGGTAGTACCAATAATAATATACAGGTGGTGGCAGAACTCGGCAAGTTTAATGATGAGCTGCTTAAACGCATCACTACCGGCGCATCCCTGAAAGTTACCGGTGAAGTGGTCGCTTCTTTGGGAAAGGGCCAGAAAATAGATCTGAAAGCGGCCAGCATCGAAGTGCTGGGCGAGTGTGATGCAGAAGCGTATCCGTTACAACTGAAGAACCGCCCCAGCCTGGAATTCCTGCGCGAAAAAGCACACCTGCGTTTTCGCACCAATACTTTTGGAGCTGTTTTCCGGGTAAGGCATTCCCTGGCTTTTGCTGTTCATAAATTTTTTAACGAAAAAGGGTTTGTGTATTTGCATACGCCCATTGTTACTGCCAGTGATGCAGAAGGCGCCGGCGAAACTTTTAAAGTAACCACCTTACCTTTTGAAGAAACGCCGCGCAATGGAGATGGCAGCGTAAATTATAAAGAAGATTTTTTTGGCCGGGCAACCAACTTAACGGTAAGCGGTCAGCTGGAGGGCGAATTAGCGGCTATGGCTTTCAGTGAGATCTATACTTTTGGGCCAACATTCCGTGCAGAAAATTCCAATACCGCGAGGCACCTGGCCGAGTTCTGGATGATAGAACCGGAAATGGCGTTTTGTGACCTGGAAGACAATATGAACCTGGCGGAAGAGTTTATTAAATACATTATTAAATATGCCATGGAGCACAACCGCGAGGATTTAGATTTTCTTGCGCAGCGCCTGGCAGAAGAAGAAAAAGCCTTACCGCAGGATAAGCGCAGTGAACTTGGTTTGATAGAGAAGCTGGAGTTTGTGGTGAACAATGATTTTGAACGCATCACTTATACTGAAGCCATTGAAATTTTGCGGGAAAGCAATCATAACAGGAAAAAGAAATTTCAATACTTGATAGACAAATGGGGTGTTGACCTGCAAAGTGAACACGAACGCTACCTGGTAGAAAAGCATTTCAAAAAACCGGTTATCTTAACCAATTATCCCAAAGAGATCAAAGCCTTCTACATGCGCCAGAACGATGACGGCAAAACGGTAGCTGCCATGGACATACTGGCACCGGGCATTGGCGAAATTGTGGGTGGGTCGCAACGTGAAGAAAGGCTTGATAAACTGGAAACGCGGATGACTGAAATGCATATACCTACAGATGAATTATGGTGGTACCTGGATACCCGCCGTTTTGGTGCCGTACCGCATGCCGGCTTTGGGTTAGGTTTTGAAAGAATGGTATTGTTTGTAACCGGTATGACCAATATCCGTGACGTTATTGCTTTTCCAAGAACGCCAAAGAATGCAGAGTTTTAAACGCCAATAAATGCTGCTGAGAAAATAAGTACAAAAATCTTCCATGGCTGGTGTCTTCACCGGCCATTTCTATTTTGGGTAATGGTTGCTGTTCTTCTTAACCATCTTTTATGGAATTTTCTCATAACCCCATCCAATTGATACAGTAACTATTTTTCAATCAAACAACTATTGTATGGCAGAAATAACCAGCAATGCCGGTCATACCCCGCACAGGGGCGGCATACGCCGCAGCAAAAAATTATCTACCAAAGTAGATCTAACGCCAATGGTAGACCTGGGGTTTTTATTGATCACATTCTTCATCTTTACCACATCCATGACCCAACCCAGGACCATGAAACTGTATTTACCTGCAGGCGATGTTCCTGGTACTAATTTTGGGAAGAGCACCGCGCTTACCATTATTCCTGTTGCAGGTAATAAAGTTTTCTATTACCACGGAGACCTGGCGTCGGCCCTGCAGGAAAATTTGTATGGTGTTACCAGCTTTGCAGTCAACAACGGCATTGGCAATATCATACAGTTAAAACAAAAAGCCCTGGGCAGTAATGGAAGGTTTAGAAAAGAGGATTTAATGCTGATCATAAAACCATCCCTGGATGCCAGTTACCAGAATGTGGTAAATGCGCTGGATGAAGTATTAATACATGATTTAAAGCATTATGCTTTTGTGGATTTGGAACCGGTAGAAAAAGACCAATTATTGCAGTTGGGTATTAAATAAATTCACGCTAATTGCAGAACAGGCTGGACGGCGAAAAAGGACTGAAATTAAAAAAGCCCCGCATACCACAGCGGGACTTTTAATTATTTGCTCAGAAAAATAGTTTGTTTTTAGAACAGTTGTGAAATCGGTTTTCTGAGTTGGATGACAGTTCTTCTAAAGGTTCGGATTTCAACGTTTTCGATTGATAAGGTTTAGGGTTAGGGGTTCTACGGTTCAGGGTTTAAGGGTTATCAGGGGGTTTAAGTATTTCGTTCTTGCTGATACAAAGATGCATCGCTTATGACCCACAATGAAACTAATTCGGTTGTTGCAATAGTTTCTTCGATAAATGGAAGAAAACGTCCGATGAACCGGTTTGGCGCAGCCTCTTTAATCAGGGTTAAGAACAGCGGATCTGCTTTTGAAACAAGTATTTTTCGATTTTCATCCCGGGAACGAAGGATCCCTGAAGTTTGAAACAAATGCAGAATGTTATTATGGTTTAAAGGCCTGGGCCTCGGGATAAGGCAGATAATTATTTACCCTTCTTTTTACATCTGCCCTTATGTTCATGTAGAAAATATTGATATCGCCAATATGAAAATTCTTTCTTCTTATTAAAAAGCCGCCGGGCAGGTGCAGTTTGCCAATCCACAAAATACCGTCATGTATCTGCGCATCGGTTACATGCGTTTTAATTTTATTAAACTTAAGTAAAATTGAACCCTCGTTCAGTGTATTTACCGCATAGTCGTTGCCGGTAGTCCAGGTAAGTGGATTGGTAATTAACCCGGTCCCTTTCTCTTTTACAACAAAATCAGGCTCGTAGGCTTTTTTATACGTACGCCAGCCGCAGATGCAGCCGGTTTGTAATGAGTCGCTGCACATTTTTAAAGCGGTAAATGCTGTATTGGATATATACATGCCCGTTACATATGCTACTACCAGTTGTTTTTGCAGCGGCTGGTTATCAAAAAATTCTTTCAAAAGTCTTTGGGCATGCGTGCTTCCCTGGCTGTGGGCAGCAATTATAATGGGCCGGCCCCTGTTAAAATGATCCAGGTAATACTGAAAAGCTGTTTTAATATCTGCATAGGCCAATGTAAAAGCAGCTTTTGCATTTGCGGTATCTGTGGTAAAATAAGATCGCACATGTGCCTGCCGGTAGCGGGGTGAGAAAACCCGGTAAGCATTGAATACGCTGGCCTGGTAAAGAATGGGTGAATAGTCTGTTTTTGCATTTATGGCTGCGTCATTAATATCCGCATTCCAGCTGGTATCATTATAGTCTGTTAACGTAGTAGGGTAGATAAAAAAAACATCGGCGCTTGAATCTATTGCATAGGTTTTTTGCAGGGGCTGGGGAATACTGTCTGAAGGGTCTTTTTTCCATGGATGGGCAGCCCAATAGTAGAGACTGCTGTAATCCGGCACCGTGTTGCCCGGAGATGGCTTGTACTGGCTGCTGTAGCGGGCATATTTAGGAGCACATCCTGCAAAAACGAAAAGCGCAATAAAAAAAAAGAACCCATTCTTTGATACGTACATTTTTTAAAATTAATGTTTCTGCTGTTTACAGCCGCTTATAGAAAGCAAAAAAACAGTTAATGAGATCAACCGCACCATCAAATCCAGGAGCATATACCTTTAACTGCGCCCATACTTCTTTTGAAGGCCGGCTGGTAAGGAAGCATGCTGGGTTTAAAAATTTCTTACATTTACAGGCTGTTTTTATCACTTTTAAATAGTACCAATATGGCGATACCTGTAGTTAACCTTGCCGATTTCCTGAGTGGCGATCCGCAATTAAAGCAAAAGTTTGTCAATGATCTGGGCAAAGCCTATGAATCCGTGGGTTTTGTTGCGGTCACCAACCATGGTATACCGGAAGAGCTGATTGCAGATCTGTACAAATACGTGCAGCAGTTTTTTGCTATGCCGCTTGACAAGAAAAGAAGTTATGAAGTATCGGGATTAGCGGGGCAGCGGGGTTACACGTCTTTTGGTAAAGAACATGCCAAAGGCAGTGATGCGCCGGATTTAAAAGAGTTTTACCAGCATGGGCAAATGGTAGAAGATGGCGATGCCATAAAAGCAGAATACCCCGACAATGTAACCATCAATGAGATTGCGGCTTTTACACCTACCTTGAATAAAACCTATAAAGCTTTTGAAAAATCGGGCCGTGCGCTGTTGCAGGCCATTGCTTTATACCTTGATTTGGGTGAAAACTATTTTGATGCCTATATCCATAACGGCAATTCTATTCTAAGGGCTATTCATTATCCCCCCATTACCTCAGAACCCAAGTCTGCCATCCGTGCTGAGCAGCATGAAGATATTAACCTGATTACTTTACTGGTGGGCGCTTCCGCGGGGGGTTTGCAGATACTCACTAAACAAAACGAATGGGTAGAGGCTGTCTCTTTGCCCGACCAGATTGTGGTAAATGTGGGCGATATGCTGCAGCGCCTTACCAATAACAAACTCAAATCAACCACCCACCGCGTAGTAAACCCGCCGCGTGACATGTGGCACACGTCCAGGTTTTCTATCCCATTTTTTCTTCACCCAAGGAGTGAAATGAGCCTGGCCTGCCTGGAAAGCACCGTCAACAATGCCCATCCAAAAGCTTATCCTGACGCCACGGCGGGGGAATATCTGGATGAAAGACTCCGGGAGATTGGATTGAAGAAATAGCAGAAACAACTTACAAAATATTTAATCCCGGTCAGCGCCGGGATTTTTTACGCCATTTATCCTTTTTTACGACCGCTCGCACTATTTGCTAAAAAATATTATATCGTCGTTTTCCGATAAAACCCTTGCCAGGCCGATATCTCAGTCTAAGCCGGTTATCTTTTTATAAAGATTACCTTCCTTTAGACGGTACTTTGTGTTGCATAGTACTGAAACTTTCCCTAAGTTTGTGTTGTCAAAGCAGAAAAGAGATTAACCGCCGGAGGCAGGCAGCAACAGATGGAGACATTAAACCTTATCAACCTTATCCTTACTCCCTGTCTGCCCCCGGCAAATAAATAAAGCTCATATGAATATTGAAAACACACAAAGCCAGATGCGGAAAGGGATACTGGAATTCTGTATCCTCTCCATCATCCGCCGCGGCGAATCTTATCCCAGTGACATTGTGGAGGAAATGAAGGGTGCCAACCTAAATATTTTTGAAGGCACTTTGTACCCGCTGCTTACCAGGTTGAAGAATGCCGATATGCTTACCTACCGCTGGGTAGAAAGCAATTCGGGGCCGCCACGCAAATATTTCTCACTCACCGAAAAAGGCCTTGCCTTTTACAGTGAACTAGAAGCTACCTGGAAAGAACTGGCCAACGCAGTAAATACCCTGGCCAAAAAAACGGAAAGCATGCCAGATACTACCAACCAAAACCCATCCTTCTAACTTCAACCTCAAAACAGCAGTACAATGAAAAAGATCATCAATATAAACTTTCAGGGCAGGGTTATCCCGATTGAAGAATCGGCCTATGATATCCTGAAGCAATATGTAGACAGCCTCCGAAGGTATTTTGCCAACGAAGAAGGCCGCGATGAAATTGTAAATGATATTGAAAGCCGCATCGCCGAATTGTTTTCCGAACGCCTGAAACGCGGTGGCACTTGCATTACAGACGAAGATATCAATGCCGTAATGACGAGCATTGGCCGCCCGCAGGATTTTGAAGAACAAACAGGTGGCGGATCTCCTGAACCTGCAGCTGCTTACCAAAACACACAGCAACAGGCACCCCCTCCACATAATTATAACAATGTTGGCCGCGGACGTTTATACCGCAATGCAGATGATAAAATAATAGGCGGTGTGTGCAGTGGCCTGGCCAATTACATGGGCATAGACCCGGTAATATTAAGAGTGCTGTTTGTGATTTTGTTTGGCGCCATGTTCTGGGTGTATATTTTGTTATGGATCATCGTTCCCTCACAATCTTTACAAACCAATATTACCAAACGCCTGTACCGTAATGCAGATGACAGGGTATTGGCCGGTGTTTGCGGTGGGCTTTCTTCTTATTTTAATATAGACAGCTGGATACCCCGCCTGGTCTTTGCCTTACCCCTGATCATCGGTTTAATTTCCGGCACTATGAATGCCATTTGGTGGAACTGGGATTTTGGCATCGCTCCGCGTATTGTTACCGGCTCCCTGGGCAGCACCTTATTCATTACTTATATAATACTCTGGATTGCCGTTCCCTTTGCCTCTACCGCTTCTGAAAAATTAGAAATGCGGGGCGAGCGGGTTGACCTTAATTCTATCCGCGATACGGTTAAAGAAGACCTGGAAAACTTTAAAACCAAAGCTGAGAAATGGGGCCAGGAAGTAAAACAAACCGCGCAGGATTTTGGACAGAATGCCGGTACGCATGCAAGGGGTTTTGCTGCTGAAGCTGCTCCGCTGGCCAGAAGGGCGGGTAGCGGCGTTGGCCATGTAATTGGCGTATTGTTTAAAATATTCTTTCTTTTTATAGCCGGCACCATTGCCATTGCACTGTTTGGCGTGCTGATAGCCTTATTGTTTGGCGGCATGGCAGCGTTTCCATTAAAGAATTTTGTACTGGAAGGCCCCGGCCAAAACCTGTTGGGTTGGGCAACACTGATTCTTTTCCTGGGCGTACCGCTGGTAGGTTTAATTACCTGGCTGGTAAGACGCATCATGGGCGTGCGGTCTAAAAACCATTATCTGGGTTATACATTCGGCGGTCTGTGGCTGGTTGGGCTGTTCTGCTTTATTTTCCTGATTGGCTCTTTTGCCCGCAGTTTTAAAGTGAGAATGCCTGTTGAAGATAAAATTAGCCTGGTACAGCCTTCTACCGGTAAATTATCTGTAGACGTAAGCCGCTCTAACCTGGATTATTATCGGGGCGACTGGTTTGGTTTCCGCTTTAACGATGAAATGCCTGTTTATGGCGTAAATATGGACACTTTGATGCTGAATACCGTACGCGTAAAACTGGTAAAAAGCAAAGACAGCATTTATCATATGGTAAGGATTCGTTTAAGCCAGGGGGACAGCCGGGAAATAGCCACCCGCAACGCTGGGAAAATCCGCTTCAATGCAGAACAGCAGGACAGCGTGCTCTACCTGCCCGAAGGTTTCGCTGTAAGCAGTACAGACAAGTTCAGGAACCAGCAGGTGTTAATTATTATAGAAGTACCTGTAGGCAAAAGAATTCAGACGAACGAGGCGCTCAACCGTTACTCCTGGTTTAACATCAACGTAAATAACCGTCGTGGCTGGAATGTTGATTTCAATGATTACAATGATGAAAGCTACTCCTGGGAGTCAAACAGGGAGTATATAATGACACCTGACGGCTTAAAACAAATAGATGAACTAGACCCCGTGGAACTAAAAAATGGCCGTTATAAGGTGATTATTGACAAAGAAACCGAGAAAATGCAACAGGAAGGTGATTTTGAGAACAGGAAAGATAAAAACCATTACCGGTACAAACAGCTGGAAGATTCAATTAAAGAAAAAGTAAAAGATCAGCTGCGCCAGGAATTAAAGGTTAAAGACAGCATTGACCGTGAAAAGAAATTGAAAGAAATCATTAAGACCAGTGATGCAACTACCCGTGAAAGCAGGGATGGTGAATACGAAGAATTGTTAACCGGCAGCCATATCATTTCCCCGGTATTAATTTTTTCAGAAATCTGATAAACACTTTTTAGCCCGCATGCCGCTGCACAACCTATCAGTTGGCAAGCGGGGTTGAAGTTGGAACACAGCCCGTCATTTTTTAATGAGGGGCTTTTTTTTGATCAAGCCTGGCTTAGCCGCTTACGCATTGAGTTGCTGCAGACTGCGAACTTTTCCTCCCGCTCTGCCCCGCAATCTTTATTTTTGTTGCCGCTCACTATTAATTACTAGTACAATGAAAAATACGCCTTTCACGCAAAAACACATCGCCCTGGGTGCAAAAATGGCTGAATTTGCCGGCTACAATATGCCCATCAGCTATACGGGTATCAATGATGAACATGCTGCCGTACGCAACAATGCGGGCATTTTTGATGTAAGCCATATGGGTGAATTTATGCTGAAAGGACCTGATGCGCTGGACCTGATACAGCGTGTAACCAGCAATGATGCTTCCAAATTAACCGCCGGCAAAGCTCAATATAGTTGCTTGCCCAACGAAACCGGTGGCATTGTAGATGACTTACTAATTTATTGCATCGAAGAAAACAAGGTGTACATGATTGTGGTAAATGCCTCCAATATTGAAAAAGACTGGAACTGGATAAGCAAATACAACACAAAAAAAGTGGAGATGCACAACATCTCAGAAAAAACCTGCTTGCTGGCTATCCAGGGGCCTAATGCAACTAAAATTTTACAGCCACTTACAGAAATGGATATTATGAACCTTAAGTATTACACTTTTACCAGGGGCGTATTTGCCGGGGTAGAAAATGTAATTGTAAGTGCCACCGGTTATACCGGCTCGGGCGGCGTAGAAATTTATTTTGAAGACAAAGCGGACGATGCCGATAAAATATGGGATGCCATTTTTGCTGCCGCTGGTCCGCAAGGCCTGAAACCCATTGGCCTTGGCGCCCGTGATACCTTGCGCCTAGAAATGGGTTATTGCCTGTACGGCAATGATATTGACGATAACAGCTCCCCACTGGAAGCAGGCCTGGGCTGGATTACTAAATTCAGTAAAGACTTCACGGCAAAACCAATTTTGGAAGCACAAAAGGCCCAGGGGCTGGATCGCAAACTGGTTGGTTTTGAAATGATTGAAAAAGGCATTCCCCGCCATGATTACGAGATTAAAGATTTCAGCGGGATGACCATCGGTAAGGTTACTTCCGGCACCCAATCGCCTACGCTGGGCAAGGGCATTGGCATGGGCTATGTTAGTACAGTCTTTTCTAACCTCGATGCAAATATTTATATTAAAGTAAGGGACCGGTTACTGCAGGCCAAAGTGGTAAAATTTCCTTTTAGTTAATATTATCTGGAAGGGTTTTTGCGTTAGAGAGCGGGTAAATCCAATCTTTATAATGAAAGCCATGCCAACCATTCACCTCACCACCTTTATAGCGGCGCCCATTGAGCGGGTTTTTGATCTCAGCAGGAGCATCGACGTACATAAAAAATCATTTGCGCATACCAGTGAGCAGGCCGTAGCGGGCACCACGTCCGGGCTTATTAAGCAGGATGAAACAGTTACCTGGAAAGCCAAACACCTGGGCAAGGTAAGGGTACTGAAAGTACGGGTCAGCAGCATGCAAACCCCGCAGTCTTTTACAGATGAAATGGTAAGCGGCGATTTTAAACAAATGAAGCATGAGCACCATTTTAAACCCGTTAAGAATGGCACACTCATGATTGATCTCTTCTCTTTTGAAAGCCCCTATGGCAGCATTGGCAAAGCAGCTAATTATATTTTCCTTACCCGTTATTTGCGCAAACTGCTGGAGCACCGCAACAAGGCCATTAAAGATTTTGCTGAATCGGATAAATGGAAGTTTGTGTTAAATACCTGACCCACCCCCTAGCACTCTAAAGGGGAAATATTACAGTCCTTACAATTGATTTCTTTCAGCCCCGTTCTCAATTTTATTAACGAGATATGGCCAGGTGCATTTTCATACATCAAATTGCCTTGCGCTTTCTCACAGCGTTAATCCTCGAATGCCCAACTATGTCATGCTGTTACCCGTCAGATCACAGGAAACAATTTCATTTAAAAAATTCAAAATAACGACCTTAAAACGCTCCCTTTGAAAGAGCCGGAGGGTATCTTTGCCGCCAATTATGAACAGTATAAAACCGTCTTTATATACCTCCTTTTCTCCGGCACTGCTGAATTTGTATGACGTAAGCCAGTCTATTGTAGTAATAATAGATGTACTGCGGGCCACTTCCACCATTGCTACTACGCTGTTCAATGGCGCCAAATCTGTGATACCTGTAGACAGCGTTAGCCGCTGCATTGAAATCAGTAAGCAAATACGGGGTATTACTGCCGGTGAAAGAGACGGCAAAATTGCCGAAGGACTTGAATACGGCAATTCACCGTTTGAATATCCCCGTGAGTTTATCGAAGGCAAGACGCTTGTTTTGACCACCACCAATGGTACTAAACTTTTGCATATGGCGCTTGACCGTGGGGCGAAACAAATTATTACTGGTTCGTTTCCAAATTTACAGGCGGTTTGTGATTACCTGCTGGCGCAAAACATGCCGGTAGTACTTGGCTGTGCTGCCTGGAAAGACCGTGTAAACATAGAAGATATGCTGTTTGCCGGCGCGGTTGTAAATGCCGTGCAGGACAGTTTTGATATCAATTGCGATTCTTCCCGGGTAGCAGCGTCGCTGTATGCACAGGCCAAAGAAGATCTGTATGGTTTTATGCAGGCCAAAAATGCTTCGCATTACCTGCGTCTCAGCAACTATGGCCTGGAAAAAGATATCCGTTATTGCCTTACCCCCAATACTGCCCCGGTGCTTCCTTATTATGAAGATGGTAAACTGATTTTGCGATAGATCAAACTGCCGGAAAGGCGCAGATTAAAAGAAGAAAAGTATGCTAATATGCAGCATTTCAGCTCACTTCACAAATAATCCACCTTCTGTAAAAACGGGTTGGCTATTGCTCAAAAATCTGTAGTTTCGTCACAAATCAAAGCTCCGTATGAAGTTCATCGTTTCGTCTTCAGCATTGTTAAAACATTTACAGCAGATTAGCGGGGTAATTAATGCCAACACGGTATTGCCCATATTAGAAGATTTTTTGTTTGAAATAGAGAAGAACAAACTGACCATTGTTGCTACAGACCTGGAAACGGTTATGCGCATACACCTGGATATTGAAGCAAAAGAAAGCGGTAAGGTTTGTATACCAGGTAAAATTCTGCTTGATTCCTTAAAAAACATTCCGGACCAGCCCCTCACTTTTACCATTGATAAAAACTTTGGCGTAGAACTGACCAGCGATAATGGTAAGTATAAAGTAATGGGCGAAAATCCGGACAATTTCCCCAAAGAACCGGCTGCAGATGACACCACTTCTTTTACCATGACTTCCAATGCCCTGGTTACCGGTATCAATAAAACCTTATTTGCCGTAAGCAATGATGATTTACGGCCAGCCATGACCGGTGTCTTTTTTGAACTGGATAAAAAATACATCCAGTTTGTAGCTACAGATGCTCACCGCCTGGTAAGGTATAAGAGAACAGATGTGGCCTGTCCAAAAGCAGACTCTTTTATTGTTCCTAAAAAACCTTTGTCTTTGCTGAAAAGCGTATTGCCTTTCAACGAAGATGAGATAACCATCAGCTATAACAGCAACCACCTTTTTGTAAAACATGGCAACACCCAAATGAGTTGCCGGTTAATTGATGCCCGGTTCCCGGATTATAAAGTGGTAATACCCGCAGACAATCCATACAAATTAATTGTAAACAAAAGCGATTTCCAGGGCGCTCTGCGCCGCGTGGTAGTATTTAGTAATAAAAGTACCAACCAGGTAGTGCTTAATATCCAGGGTAGCGAACTGCAGCTGGCTGCACAGGATGTTGACTTTAGTTTTGAAGGGAATGAAAGAATGAAATGCCAGTACGATGGCGAAGATTTAGGCATCGCTTTTAACGCCAAATTCTTAATTGAAATGCTGGGCGGGGCCGATAGTGATGAAATCAGGATGGAGTTATCTACTCCAACCAAAGCAGGCATCATAAAACCAACGGAGGCTGAAGAAGGTGAAGAATTGCTGATGCTGGTAATGCCGCTGATGCTTAATAATTAATAAGTACTGATATATATTTTTAATAAAGAAACCCCGGCCCGCATGCCGGGGTTTTTTATGCACCCCGCAAAAAATTACGCAGGGCTTTCGAACAACAAACAGATCAACACCTGAGAAAAACGATGGCTTTGCCTACATTTGCTCTTCTTACACCGCGGTTTTAACGTTGAGCGTATGAAACTTAATATAAAAAACATGGTTTGCAGCCGTTGCAAAATGGCCGTTACTGCAGCGCTTGAAAACATAGGCGTTCATCCTTTGTCTGTGAGCCTGGGCGAAGTGGACATCGCCGCAGGCCTGTCAAAAGAACAGCATGTTGCGTTTGATGCAGCCCTGAAAGCGTTGGGGTTTGAACTTATCGACAATAAGAAAAGCCAGGCGATTGAAAAAATAAAAACCGCTGTTATAACACTTGTACATCATTCAGATAATGACAGCGACGCAAAAATAAACCTCTCTGCATTTATTGCTTCTAAACTTCACCAGGATTATAACTACCTCAGTAATCTTTTTTCTGCCATAGAAGGCACCACCATCGAAAAATATTATATCAGCCAGCGGATAGAAAAAGTAAAAGAATTACTGGTTTACGATGAGTTGACCCTTTCAGAAATTGCGCACCGTTTAAACTACAGCAGTACAGCCTATTTATCCAACCAGTTTAAAAAAACAACGGGCTTTACACCTGGCTATTTTAAATCTTTGAAAGAAAATAAGCGCCGGAACATAGAAGAACTGTAAATCTTACAAATCTTATCCATAATTCTGTAACAACCTGCCTTGTTTAGCGGCATAGCTTTGTGTCAAAATAAATGATCATGACACATACTTATACACTCACCGGCATGACCTGCGCTAATTGCGCAGCCCATGTAAAAAGTAGTTTATTAATGGTGCCCGGTATTACGGACGTTGAGGTATCCAGGGAGGAAGAATCCGCAACCATCAGCATGGAAAAGCATATTCCTCTTTCCAGTTTGCAAAATGCCCTGCCGCACAAATACCATATTGCAGCCATAACACATAACGAAACAACAGAGCAGGCTAAGAGCTGGCTGGCGACCTATAAACCAATCCTTTTTCTATTTGGGTATATTACCATATTGGCCTTTATTGCCGGCATGCAGCATAATAGTTTTCATATAATGAAGGCTATGAATATTTTCATGGCCGGCTTTTTCCTTAGTTTTTCTTTCTTTAAAATGCTTGACCTGAAAGGTTTTGCTGAGAGCTATGCCATGTATGATATCATTGCAAAAAAAATTCCGGCCTGGGGTTATCTGTATGCTTTAATAGAATTGTTGCTCGGCCTTGCATATGCTACCGGCTTTCAGCCACTGTTTACAAATATAGTTACCCTTGTAGTTATGACGGTAAGTATTGCGGGTGTTTTGCAGGCCTTACTGAATAAACAAAAAATCCGCTGCGCCTGTCTTGGTGCTGTTTTTAACCTACCCATGAGTACGATAACCGTTATAGAGGATGCATTAATGATTATCATGAGCGCAGCAATGATATACATGCTTGTTTAATAGGGGCTGGCTTTACCCCCGCCCACGATTTTCGTATATTTACACAACGTGAAAAAAATAACCGTTATACTACTCCTGTTGATATATGGTTGCTCTACAACTGGGGCTACCATACATATGCACTATTGTATGAACGAGTTTGTGGGATGGAGCTTATGGCATAGCGGCCAATACACTGCATGTAGCAAATGTGGTATGAAGGAAAACAAAGGCGGTTGCTGCACGGATGAACACAAACAGGTAAAGCTTGATACGGAACACCAGAAAATAACTGATTTACTTCTTTTTCAACTGTCTCAACCGGCTGTTTGGATAGATTCTTTCTCCGCATTCAGCGGTAATGAATTCTATATTGTCCGCATGGCTCCACTTACAACTACAGCTGCGGATATTCCTAAAGAACGGCGCTATCTTCTTCATTGCGTGCTCAGGGTCTAATAGTACTTGTACTTCTTTTAACCCAGCCAGCAGCATAATGCCGTGTTGGTTAGGCATACTTTTATCACAATTAAAATTCAACAAATGAAATTATTTATCATAATGGCGGCAGTAATCGTTTCGTCAACCATCACTGCGGGTGCTCAAATAAGCAATTCAGTTACTGAAACAGTAAAAATATATGGTAACTGCGGCATGTGTGAAAGCAGCATTGAAAAAGCCGGTGGAAAAAAATCCACTGCAAAAGTTGACTGGAACGAAGAAAATAAACTGGCAGTTATTACATATGACAGTAAGAAAACAAACCTCCATGCAGTATTAAAAAATATAGCATTGGCAGGATATGATAGCCGGGAGTTCCTGGCGCCGGATGAGGCCTACGCCAAATTACCGGGCTGCTGCAAATACGACCGGGAAAAGAAAAAAAATGCTGCAGCGCCGGCAAAGGAGACAGAAATGATGAATCCCGCTGCGCATAACGCAATATCAATGTCTGATAATATGCAGCAGACAAAACCCTTCCAGGGCATTCTTGATAACTATTTTACGGTAAAAGATGCACTTGTAAAAACAGATGTGGTTAGCGCCGCTGAAAAAGCCGCTGGCCTGGTGTCCGCACTCAATGCTGTAAAAATGGAGACCCTTAAACCTGCCGATCATAATATTTGGATGAATGAAATGAAAGGTCTGAAAACAGCTGCTCAGGAAATTGCCGGGTCGAAAGCAATTGAGAAACAGCGGGCTTACTTTGCTACACTTTCAACGCATGTTTATGCATTGATAAAAGCTTCGGCGCCAGCCGAAAAAGTATACTATCAAAACTGCCCTATGTATAATGATGGAAAGGGTGCCAACTGGTTAAGCAAAGAAAGTGGCATTAAAAATCCGTATTACGGTTCCATGATGCTGACCTGCGGCAAAACCGTTGAAGAAATACAGTAAAGCGATCGCATAAATCGCACCTGTCGCCGGATGTCCGCAGAAGGCTATCCTTAACCATCATTTATTTCAATAAAGAAAGATTTACAATGGGTATTCAAAAAAAACACGGCAGAATGGGGTTGCTCCTGCCGTGTTTTTTTCTGGCACTGGTACTGCATGCCAATGCTCAGAAAATTGCGCGCTACCACTTATACATTAAAGACAGCATAGTAAATTTTTCAGGCAAACCCAAAAGGGCCATTGCCGTAAACGGTCAGATTCCCATGCCCACATTAACTTTTACCGAGGGCGACACCGCAGAGATTTATGTGCACAATCAATTGAAAGAAGAAACATCCCTGCACTGGCATGGCTTATTTTTACCCAACCGGGAAGATGGCGTACCCAACCTTACGCAGATGCCCATCAAACCAAATACCACCCACTTATACCGCTTTGCCATTATTCAACACGGTACGCATTGGTACCACAGTCATTCCGGCTTGCAGGAACAAATTGGCATGTACGGTTCCATGATCCTTGAACCGAAACCCCCCGACAGTGCAAAAAGACCGGAGATAGAAGGATTACCAACTGTACCAGTAATTCTCAGCGAGTGGACAGACTACAAACCCGGGAATGTACACCGTATGCTGCACAATGCCAGTGACTGGTTTGCGCTTCGTAAAAACGCGGTGCAGAGTTATGGAGAAGCGCTGGAAGCTGGGCATTTCAACACCAAACTTTCTAATGAATGGAAGCGGATGCTGGCCATGGATGTAAGTGATGTTTATTATGAGAAGATATTGATGAACGGGCAGCCGGCATCAGACATGAAAAGCGTTAATGGCAGGGTGCTGAAAGGAGGCGACAAAGTAAGACTCCGTATTTCAAATGGCGGCGCGTCTTCTTATTTCTGGCTAAGGTATGCCGGGGGTAAAATAACTGTTGTTGCCAGCGATGGTAATGATGTGGAGCCGGTTGAAACAGACCGGTTGATGATTGCTGTTTCTGAAACCTACGATATTGTGGTAACCATTCCGGCTGACAGTACCGCCTATGAGTTGCTGGCCACCACTGAAGACAGGACCAATTCAGCATCATTGTATATTGGAAACGGCAGCAGGCAGCTGATCACCCCCATGCCCAGGCTAAAATATTTTGAAGGAATGAAGATGATGAATGGCATGATGAAAATGAATGGTAACCTGGACGATATGGGCATGCGCATGAGCCTAAACCAAATGGATATGAATGTTGTCATGTACCCGGAAATTACCGGCGACGGGAAAAAGAAACAAACAATGAGCATGGATGAGGGCCCGCACGCGGATCATAATAAGTACAACAGCAATGCCCTCTCGGATATTGTTACCCTCAATTATGCGATGCTTAAATCGCCAAAAAAAACAACGCTGCCCGATACTGTTACCAGGACGTTGAAATTTGAACTGACCGGAAATATGAACCGCTATGTGTGGAGCATGGACAATAAAGTAGTATCTGAAGCAGATAAAATTTTAGTTAACAAAGGCGAAAACCTGCGGCTGATAATTTACAATGGTTCTATGATGCGCCATCCTATGCACTTGCATGGTCATGATTTCAGGGTATTGAACGGTCAGGGGGATTATGCCCCCTTAAAAAACACCGTAGACATTATGCCCATGGAAACAGATACGCTGGTATTTAATGCCAATGCGGCGGGCGATTGGTTTTTTCATTGTCATATTCTCTATCACATGATGAGCGGGATGGGCCGGGTTGTAAGCTACCAAAACCAGCCGCCCAATCCATTAATACCCAACCCGGGGCTGGCGCAGCGTAAATTGTTTGCTGATGACCGGAAACTGCACGTTATGGCAGAAAACGATTTTGCCAGCAATGGTAACGATGGAATGGCTATGCTGCAGAATACCCGGTGGAGTGTTGGCACGGAATGGCGCCTGGGGTACAATAATCACCATGGCTATGAAACAGAAACGCATATTGGAAGGTATATAGGAAGAATGCAATGGCTGATGCCTTTTATTGGCTTTGACTGGCGCTATAGAAAATTGGAACACGGGGAAGTAGAAAAAAACTTATTTGGACAAACGAGTACTAAAAACAACAGAACGCAGCTTAGCATGGGGCTTGAATACACTTTACCCATGCTGGTAAAAGCACAGGCTGAAGTATACCAGGATGGCAAAATCCGCTTACAATTAATGCGTGAAGATGTACCTGTAACAAAAAGACTGAGAATGAGTTTTATGGTTAATACTGATAAAGAATATATGACAGGGCTCAAATATATTGCACACAGGAATATTGCCTTGTCGGCACATTACGACAGCGATATGGGACTGGGTGCAGGTATTACACTAAACTATTAATAGTGCATCGCCTGATGCCCCGTTTGCGAAGCGCCGCCTTTGCAGTTTGTTTCTTATTCTTTGCTGCTGCGCACCAGCAGGTACCAGTCTTTCTCCAGGGGCAGGTACCCGTAATCATAACAAAAAGAATAAATATTGCCTTTGGCATTGGTGTACCGGTGGGTCAGGTATTTAAACTGGAAGCCCTTTTGCAGTAATTTCTCCTTCGTTGTCTTTGCCATTTTTTCCGTCTCCGGCAACAGTTCCTCTAATATACGGCGGTTGCGGCGCAGGCTGTTATTGATGCTGCGCACGTAATTATTATCCCCCGATTTTAACTGGTTATTATAGTTGTTGCGGCAAAAATCATCGCAAAACTTTTTGTCAGACCGGCCTCTCAACGTCTTGCTGCAGGCCAGGCATGACCGGGCCATTGATTGCTGTATCATTAGAATGGATAAGGTTTGTAGCGAAAAGATACTAAAAAAAATTGTACGTATAAGCGTTTACAAACGGTTATACCCGTACATAAATGATTAAAAACCGGCTAGGCTTTTTACAGGGCTGCATCTTTGTCGGGTCAATTCAATGGCGCCGTTGGTTGATTGAAATAACAAATTTATAAACCGCCTTTTCTTTTATCTATACCAGCCGGTAAAAATGCGAAGAGGCAAAAAAATTACTACTATGTATGCATTAAAAAACAAAGTTCAGTTGATTGGTCATGTAGGTAACCAACCCGATGTACGCACCACCGAATCAGGAAAGAAATGGGCCCGCTTCAGCGTGGCTACCAATGAAGTATATCGCAGTGCCAAAGGCGATAAAGTAACAGAAACGCAATGGCATAACCTGGTAGCCTGGGGCAAAGTTGCTGAAATTGCAGAAAAGTTCCTGGTCAAAGGAACCGAAGTAGCCATTGATGGCAAACTTATTAACCGCAATTTTACAGATAAGGAAGGCAACAAAAAATATGTTACAGAAGTACAGGTAAATGAATTGCTTTTGCTGGGCGGCAAAGCGGATCCTAAACAATAAAACGGCTATCAGGTAAATCCGTCACAAAATTTGCAGCCGCAATGGTATAACAGCAGGATACTAAAATTAACTGTTGCGTAGGATTGCAGGGCCTGTGGCGGATTTTTTCTTTCCCTGATTTTCAGCGGCTAAGATCATTTGTTGCTGTATGTACAACGGGGATTGGTGCAGGATCGATTTTTTTATTACGGCGCCTCTTTTGATTAAAGCCTATTTAATAAATCAACACTGGAAGGATTCTTACTTTTGATGAAAGCCGGTTTGTATACCGCTTTTGAAAACAGTTCAGCCAATGTTACAAACAGATGCTTCTAATACCATATTTCAACTGGCCGCAGATTTCGTAAACAATACGTCGCGCCATATTTTTCTTACCGGTAAAGCCGGTACGGGCAAAACCACTTTCCTTAAGTACATCAAAGAAAATACCCGTAAGCGGGCGGTAGTAGTAGCTCCTACCGGTGTAGCAGCTATCAACGCGGGCGGAGTAACCATGCATTCTTTCTTCCAACTGCCTTTTGGCCCGTTTATTCCCGGCACCAGCCGTGGCTTTACTGATAATGATGCCGTAGCAGATAAACACAGTCTTTTCAAAAACATACGCTTTAATGCAGATAAAAGGGAATTACTCCAGGAGCTGGAACTGTTGATAATTGATGAGGTGAGCATGGTAAGGGCCGATATGCTGGATGCTATGGATAATATACTTCGCCATTTCCGCAGGAAGATGCACCTGCCTTTTGGTGGCGTGCAGGTACTGTATATCGGGGATATGTACCAGTTACCGCCGGTGGTGCCGGGCAATGAATGGGATATACTGCAGCCATACTATGAAAGCCCGTTTTTCTTCAGCGCTTATGCCATTGCCGAAGCGCCGCCTTTATACATAGAATTGAAGAAAATCTACCGGCAGAGTGAGCAATTGTTTATAGATGTACTGAACCGCGTAAGAAATAACCAGGTAACAGAAGAAGATTTTACACTGCTTCACAAACGGTACCTGCCTGATTTTGCGCCGGCCAAAGAAGAGAAATATATTACGCTGTGTACCCATAATAAAAAAACAGATGCCATCAATACGGCAGAACTGGAGAAGCTACCCGGCAAGATGATAGTATTCAACGGTGCTGTCACCGGTGACTTTTCTGACAAAGCTTTACCAACAGAAATGAACCTGCAATTAAAAGTGGGCGCCCAGGTAATGTTTATTAAAAATGATTCCGGTGGCGACAGAAAGTTTTTCAACGGCAAACTGGCTACCATACAAAAAATTAACAAGGAGGAGATAACGGTCGTTGCCAATAACAACAATGAGGAAATTAAAATAGAAAAAGAAACCTGGCGAAACATCCGCTACAATTATCACAAAGAAACGGACAGCATAAAAGAAGAAGAATTAGGCAGCTTTACACAATACCCCTTAAGACTTGCATGGGCCATTACCATCCATAAAAGCCAGGGGCTCACTTTTGATAAGGCCATTATTGATGCAGGCAGTTCTTTTGCTGCAGGCCAGGTATATGTTGCTTTAAGCCGTTGCACTTCTTTACAGGGCCTCGTTTTACATTCAAAGCTATATCCTTCCGCTATTGCTACTGATAAAAGAGTGGTCGCTTTTGCCCAAAAAGAAGCGGTGGCAGAAGAATTGCAACAAATATTGCAGCACGAGCAACGGCAGTATTGGGCCAGCACATTAATAGAATGCTTTGATTATAGAAAAATAATAGCCGCCCTGGAGCAGTTCAGGGATCTGGTTCCCGGCAAAAAACTTCCTGACCCTGCATTTGCCCTCGCATTAAGCCATACATTATTGAACAAAGCACAGGAACAGGCGCCGGTGGCAGAAAAATTTCAATTACAACTGCAACAATTATTACAGCAGGTACATGAAAAAAACGATACCACTTTACTGGAGGAGAGGGTTAATAAGGGCATTGGGTGGTTTGTAAAAATTGCCGGCGAAGAACTCGTAGCTCCGCTACAGCAACATATTGCTTCTTTAAAATATACAGCTAAAGTAAAAAAGTATATCGCTGAAGCGGCAGGTATTGAGGGATTATTAATTCAGCAACTGCATAAAATGGTAAATGTTTCTTATGGAGATCTGGCTTTGTGTAAAAATCCGGACAGTTATAAACAATATACTATAGAAAGGGATCCACATGTTTCAGCAGAAAGAAAGGCTCATAAAAACACCGCTGTTAAAGGAAGCAGTCAGGTAGATAGCCTGGCTTTGTTTAAACAAGGGAATAGCATCACCGCAATTGCAGGCATTCGTCAACTAACCGAAGGCACTATTGGCGCGCACCTTGCCATGTTTATTCTTACCGGTGAAGTGAGGATACTTGAACTAATTACGGAAGAGAGACTGAATATTATTTTACCCATAGTAAGAGAGATTGGCGGTCATACGGTAACGCCTGTAAAAGAAATAGTAGGAGACGATTTTACCTATGCAGAAATAAGGATTGTATTAAATTACTGGCAAAGGTTGGAACAGGAAAAGCTTAATGCATAGTTATGCACTATGCGTTGAATGTATTGTGTATAATTTTTTTTATACATTACTATTTATTTAGAATAGTTTATTACTTTTAATTACGACAATTAAACTATACATAGTTGTTATATCACGGATGAATGCTTTAATGATAAACACACATTTCAAACCTTTTTTTTAAAGCCTGCATGACAACAAAATCAGCACCCACCCAGACACTCCGGTTAGTAAGTAATAATGGTTTTGCAGAAGTTTGGAAAGATGAAAATTCCGGTCAGCAATCTTTGCATGCAACCACTTCCTTTGGTCCCGGAGATGTTATTTGTTCTTTTCATGCTGGCACCACCTCATCTGTAGTAACTTACCTCACCGTGCAGATTGATGACGAGAAACATATTACCCTGCAACCTGAATTTTTACAATATATAAATCATAGCTGTTCCCCTACTGTGTTTTTTGACACCACTATGATGCAGGTGGTTTGTCTTGCTGAAATCAATACCGGGGATGAGTTCACTTTCTTTTATCCTTCTACTGAATGGGAAATGGTACAGCCATTTACCTGTTATTGCGGTTCTACCAGCTGCCTTAACACAATAGAAGGCGCCGCCCATATAAAAGATAATGTACTGGATAAATACCGGCTCACTGACTTTATTAAACGTAAACTTAAAAACAGGCAGCAGTATTAACTGTCTCTGCGTTTATGCCATTACCGGAAAGTCTACATAAGAACGATCTTCAGCAACGAAAAGTTTGGGTGCTGGCCCCCCATCTCCATACCGGTGATGCCAATGTTGATTACTATTACGATTTTACCCAAAGCATACAGGAATACACAAAAGCTTTTGCCGAACTGGGGATAGAATGGGTCTGGCAACCGGTCACCATGCTTAACTACGAAGATGTAATTAACATGATTGAAATGGATGCCACAGTCCTGCCCCCCGTAATCCTTAATTTATGTGATGGCGATGAAATCAATGGCACGCCTGGCATTTCTGTGCTTAAATACCTGCACCAGAAAAAAATGATCTATACTGGTGCCAGTGAATTTTTTTATGATATTACTACCTCCAAAATTGTAATGAAGGAGGCTTTTGATAAAGCCGGCATTGCTACGCCTGCCTGGCGTGTAATTACAGAAAACAGCGCCTCACAGCATAATATTTTTGAAGCGCTTGGCAAACCTATTATTGTAAAACCTGCAGTCTCCGGTGGCAGTATGGGCGTTGGTATAAAGTCGGTGGTAAAAACACCGGAAGAACTATCCAGGCAGATAAAGATTTTATTCGACGGATACCGGGGCTGGAGTTTAACGGCTGGGGGTGTTATTGCGGAAGAATATATTTCCGGCCCGGAATTCACCACGTTTATTGTTGGCGATGCGGACAAACCAAATAAAAGCATACTCTATCCCCCGGTTGAACGCGTTTTTCATCCTGCCCTACCCGATAATGAAAAATTTTTATCTTTTGACAGGCTTTGGGAAACTTATGATGAAGAAACGCCCTTGCCGAATGACGAACCGTTTTATACCTATCACCACCATCCCGATAAGAAATTGGTATCGGCTATAAATAAACTAAGCTGGGATGCCTATGTGGCGGTGGGCGGTAAGGGCTATGGAAGAATTGATCTGCGGATGGACAAAGTCAGCGGCAAATTATTTGTACTGGAAGTAAATGCCCAGTGTGGTATCAGCGAAGATGAAGATTACACTTCTATCGGCGCTATTCTGCGCTTATCCGGTAATTCTTTCAGCAATATGGTAGCTGCTATTATTGACAACGCCATGGCAAGAAGAAAAGGAAGAAAGCCTGTACAAAAAGTAAAACCAGCTGTACCCAGAATAAATAAACGCCTGGTAAAACAAAGCTGATACTGCTTTCGTTAATGGCGTTTGGCAGTTGCCCATACAATTACTGCATAGCATCATACGTTTTATAAAAGATCGTTTTTCTGCTTAAATGCTGCTCTTAACTATTTTATTCCTTTTTTATGAAAATATGCGTATTGCAGCCAGATTATTCTGCCTCTTCTGTGGATTATAAAAATTATGACCCACCCCGCAATATCGCACCATTGTTACCCAACGACACTGTAGACAATGTGTTCTTAAGTAAACTGCATACTTACAGGCAGCTGAAAGAACTGAAAAACAAGGGATATGATATTTTTGTCAATCTTTGTGAAGGCTACCTGGAATGGGATGTGCCTTCCATCGATGTTGTATATACGCTTGAACTGCTCAATTTGCCGCATACAGGCCCCTCTTCATTATTGTATGATCCGCCCAAAGAACTGATGAAATATGTTGCCTATACTGAAGGCGTGTCAACACCGCCATATGTACTGGTAGAAAACATGGAAGATGTGGAAAGGGCCATAGAACAACTTCGTTTTCCATTGTTTGTAAAACCAGCCAAAGCCGGGGATAGCCTGGGCGTAGACGAACATTCCCTTGTAAAAAACAAGCAGGAACTGAAACAAAAAGTAGCCGAAATAATTAACGAATATGAGCAGTTACTGGTTGAAGAATATATTAAGGGCCGCGAGTTTACCGTTCTTGTAGCCGCCAATGCAGACAATGAAAAAGAGTCCACTGTTTTTAAACCCATCGAATTTATATTTCCAAAGGGCAACCAGTTTAAAACATATGCATTGAAAACTTCCGAACTGCACCCGGACAGCAATATACCCTGCAAAGACCTGGTGGTGGATGAGGAACTACGCAAATCTGCACAACGAATTTTCCGCAGTTTTGCTGGGGTGGGTTATGCAAGAATGGACTTCCGCAGAAATGACAAGGGGGAATTGTTCTTCCTGGAGGTAAATTTTACCTGCTCGGTCTTTTATACAAATGGTTATGAAGGGTCTGCTGATTATATATTAAAACACGATGGTATTGGTCAGGCCGGCTTTCTCAGGCACATTATTGCAGAAGGTATTGCCAGGCATGCCAGGAAACAGTTAAAATACCAGATGAAGGGCAATGCCATCGCAGGTTTTGGCATTTACGCCACCCGATTACTAATGGGTAATGAGCTGGTTTTCAGAGGGGAAGAAAAGCCACAACGTCTGGTGACCCGTCGTTTTGTTGACCAGCACTGGAATGCTGAAGAAAAAGAAATTTTTCGCCGCTATGCTTATCCTGTAAGTAATGAGGTATTTTTGCTCTGGGACAATAACCCGTCTGGCTGGGCTCCTCAAAATCACAGCTGTGAACCCAACACAGCATACGAAGGGCTTAATATTATAGCACTTCGCAACATTGAGAAAGGAGAAGAACTAACACTCGATTATGCCTCTTTTCTGGATGATGAGCACATGGAGCCTTTTCATTGCCGTTGCGGCGCTGGAGCCTGCCGCGGTCTGATCACCGGTAAAGCACACAATTCGGTTACCGTTCGTGAACAGGAAATTGCAGGGGCTTAAACAAACGTCTATTTCCCCGGTCGTACTAACCCATTAATTCAATGATGCGTATGTCAGTTTAATAATGACATGCAAAGGTGTTTTGCTGAATTAAATGTATTGAACCTGGAAATTATGTCGCGTTTTGAACTGTTAAGGAAATTAATGTTAAAGCACCGCGGTCAGCTGCTGTTAACATACCTGTTGTTTTCGCTGGAAATGACGGGCACCCTGTTACGCCCGTTTTTTTTAGGGGAAGCGGTAAATGATTTGATGAAGGGAAGCTACCATGGCCTGGTTGTTCTATCTGCGATGCATGTGGCCTGGCTGATCATAGGAACCATCCGCCACCGGTACGATACAAGAACGTATTCGGCTATTTACAGTTCGCTGGTTACCCGCTTCCTGGCCAGGCGCTTTGCACACAAAGACATCAGCAAGCTGAGCGCCCATTCTACGCTGGCCAGGGAATTTGTAGATTTTCTTGAATATGACCTGATATATGTAATAGAGGCCGCTTATAACCTTGTGGGCTCATTATTATTGCTGTATTTCTACGACAGCGCCATTGTGTCTGTTTGCCTCGCCATCCTGTTGCCCGTTACGGCCATCAGTTATTTTTATGGAAGAAAAATGAGGAAGCTGAACCGTGTAAAAAATGATGAGCTGGAAAAACAGGTAGACATTATCTCTACCGGTAATATACATACCATACGCCAGCATTACAATAACCTGCGCAAGTGGCAAATCAAAATATCTGACCAGGAAGCCTGGAACTTTGGCATTATGGAGTTAATGGTCATTGTAGTAATTGGTATTTCTTTATTGGTAAGTACAAAAGCGCATGTTCCGGCTGTACTGGTGGGAGACTTAATTGGTATCTATAATTATATCCTCAAGTTTGTTTCCGGGCTGGATACCATTCCATATACCGTTCAGCGTATCAGCTCCCTGGCAGATATTACCCGCCGCATAGAACTGGAAGCAGAAGATTTTCCGGAAGATGGCGGCATTACACCCATTAAACCCAACCCACGGGATTATTTAAAAGAGCACCGGGCTTCAGCATAAAACAGTATTGGCAAGCGGCCTGGCTGCAGGCGGTTTGTTAAAGGCTGTATCTTCTTTTCTCTTTGTTGTATATTAGTATTCTAAACAGTATTGTATGAGCGTTAATTCAAAACATGTAGCCACTTTTTTACTGGGCGCCGCCGCCGCACTTGCAGCCCACAAGTATATGAGTATGACCCCGGAGGAAAAAGAAAAATTATCAGCTGATCTTACAGACAAGGCTAATAAGTTAAAAGATGAAGCAAGCTCTGCAATGGAAAAGGGAAAGGAATATTTTGATGAATTAAAATCAAAAGGCGCCGATGCCATGAAAGAACATTTTGGTGACGTAAATTCCGTATTGCACAATCTTTTTGGAGGCGGTGGCACAGCTTCTCCTGGTCCGGCCGATACCAGTACAAACAGCACAAAAGCATAGCATATTATTAAATGTAAAAAAGCAGACCCGGAACTTTCCGGGTCTGCTTTTTTTGATGGTTATTTGAACCCGATCAACCGACTCCGACATTTGCAATGCAAACCCATTGTCCTTTTTTGCATAAATCAATTTACTTTTGCATTTTATTCATTCTAACAAATACCCTTGGAAAATACTGAACAAAACCTGCTGGAAGAACCCGGTGTAAAACTGGTACCGGCTGCCATGGCTAAACGCCTTTGCAATTATCTAATTGATTTTTTTATTTTTTGTTTCCTGCTGGCTATCCTCCTGATTGTAATCAACCCGGTATATCCGCTGATGCAGAAAATGTTAGCGAAACAACCAGTAGACTTTACGGAACAGCTAATGATAAATTTTTTATATGGCCTGTATATGGCTGTTATGGAAACTGTTCTAAAAGGGAAAACATTGGGCAAATACATTACAGGTACCAGGGCGGTATCGCAGGAAGGGCTTCCGGTTGATGCTCAAACTGCTTTTAAACGCGGACTTATCAGGATAATTCCGTTTCCATTCGAACAACTGAGTATGCTTTTATTTCCGCCATACCCCTGGCATGACAAGTGGACTAATTCTTTTGTAGTAGACGAAAGTAAATCTATACTTCCCAAAAAATAAGGCATACCCTGGGTTAAAGCAGCCCGAACGAATACTTTTTAAGAAACTTTTTCTTCTTCTGTTTCTACGCTGTCTTTTCCTTCTGGTTGCGGGGAAACGTTTTTGATGCTTAACTGGAACCGTGTATTTAAGCTTACCTGGTAGTTGCTGGAAACTAATAGTGTCTTAATAACATCATCCTGCAAAATTACCGTTGCCAGATCTGGCGCCAGCGGAGAATTGCTGATCACATTGGCTACGCGGCCATTGGTAAATTCAATGGTAAATTTATATCCTGCCTTACGACCTGTACCGGCCCTTTCAAAATCAATCCTGTTCAAATCAAGGGTTTGATCGCCGCTTGCCGAACGCTTCATCAATATCTTAATAATGGGGAGGTACTTAAGCCAAATATGCGTATACATGAAAAAGTTTTTTTATAAGTAATGCTTCACCAGACTTACGGGCGTGAACTCACAAAGATGAGCTTTTTAGCGTCAAAAAAGAATTAAAATTAGGGCCGGTTTATGAAAAGTCGGCTGTTTCAACGCATTTTTCTCCCGTTCCCCGCTCACGCGTCTTCCCATTTTCAGAATTCTTTCCACCGCCGGGATAAGTGCCCCGCAGAAAGAGCATTGTTTGTCATTGATAATCAAAATATTAATTCACTGGCACAGCTATTGGCTAAAGGCTAATACAAGCAGCAATACCATGAAAAAATTTGTACCCTCTCTCATCCTTCTCTTTCTCTCTGTCAGCGCCAGCGCACAGCTGATAAATCGCTTTACCTGGGAAAGCAATCCCGTAACGAAGGCAGTTTTTGGCCCAAATGCTATTTCAGTAAGCAGTTATGCCAGTGCAGCCACGGGCGGTACAAATGATTCAAAAGGAGTGAATCCGGGAGATGGCAGGTATGATATTAACCTGGTATTGGATGGTACGGTATTTAATGTTCCTGCCATAGATATTACGCTTGATTTCAAGCGTGAAGAAGCACAGGCCTCTTTCTATTACCGGGGTAGTTTTTTTGACTTCGGCATGAATGGTGGCAAACTGGGCGTAAACTTTATGGTTACGGCCGGATCTTCCTTTGTTGCAGTCAACTCCGGCAACATTTACTCAGTTCCGGATGACCATAGCTACCACCATTACCGTTTTAATTACGATGACAATACCGGTGCCGCCCGGGTTTGGATAGATACCACGCTTGTGTATACTTACCAGGGAACGGCGGGCGCCCCTTTGTACTGGACCGGTGCGGGTAATGTAACGGTTGGTAAGGATATGGACGCAACCGGCAGAAATATTGCTATACTTGACAATCTTGTTATACAGAAATATGCCAATGCGCTTTTACCCCTTAAACTGTTGTCTTTTACTGCAAACGCCCAAAACAAATACGCTGTTATTAACTGGAATACGACCCAGGAAATAAACATACATTCTTTTCTGCTGGAACGTTCTTCAAACGGTATATCTTTCTCTTCACTTAAAAGCATTGCTGCTTCCAGTGCTTACACCGCCACCAATCATTACAAGTTTACAGATAGCCTGCTTGTAAGTCCGGTTGCTTATTACCGGCTTAAAATGATCAACAGCGATGGAAGTTTCACTTATTCTAATACCAAATCAGTTAATGTTGCATCAACTAATGCAAGTTCAGTAACTGTTTTTCCAAACCCTACAGCTGATTACGTAAACATAAAAATGAATAATACAGTAGCAGGAAAATATATTTATACGATATCGTCTGTTACAGGCCAGGTAATTACTTCTGCCGCTGTACAGGTAAGCGCTGGTGCACAGCAAATACAAGCAGATTTAACCAGGATGGCTTTGAAAGGAGTGGTATTGATAAAACTTAGCAATGTGCAAACCAACGCTACTGAAACCTTTACCATTGTAAAAAAATAATAGGCGTTCGCTACGGGCCTGCTTATTTCTTTTTTTTCTTTGACTGGCTTTGCTTTTGGATAACGGGAACAATATTGTTTAATAATGTATCTGCAACAGGCCGCCTGTTTATATCCAGCTCTACCTTATTCATCTCTCTTTTCAGTATCGCCACCAGTTCTTTTTCCACCAGGGTTCTTGCATACAATGGCGTACAAATTCCTTTTACCAGTAACTTGCCATTGATGCTGATGTGCCCAACCAAAGCAGTGCTATCCATATCCGGTATATTGGATGCCTTTATAATACTGTAGAAAGGAATGATACCATTAAACGTAGTAACCTTGTAAAAAGGAACAGACAAAGCGGTAAAGTCCAAATTATGGGATATGGAAACATTTACAAAAAGCCGGGATGGGTTGTCTGCTTTTTTTACGGTACTGACGCCTGCTTTAAATATCATTTCATACAGGGGCGGCATATTTACATTTAGCTGAATAGCGCTGTCAGGAAAAACGTTTTTCAGCAGCAGTGAATCTTTTTTGTAATGAACCGCATAATTGGTGATGACGGTATCTTTTGAAAAATGATACGGTATAACAAAAAAAGCATCCCCAATCAGTAATAATACAAGGATACTCCATAAAAAGATTTTCATTGGTGCGTCTTTAGTTAAGTATATATTGAAAAGAAAGTTACTACATTCCGCTAACTTAATCCCTGTTGCACCCAGCAAGTTATTAAGGCCTTCTATCAGAAAGGCTTGCCGCTTTCTTTGATAATACTGGTAAAAAAATTAATACTGCGCTGAAAATCTTTAATGGGCAACCGTTCATCAATACCATGAAATCCTTTGCTGTTGATCAATGGCGTAAAATTAATAACCCCGTTACTGATGGCCCGGTATATCCTTGAATCGCTGGCACCCAGCATTACATAAGGCACCGGTATTACATCATCTACCGTCTGGCTCACCGCATCCTCCATTCTCTTAAATGCGGCCGAGGTAATCGCGGTTAAGGGCGATGGCTCGGTATTAAAATCGCCTTTGATAGCAATGGCAACCCTGTCATCATTGATGGCTTTTTTGATAAATTCCTGCGTCTGGAGGGTTGTTTGTCCGGTAACAATACGGCAGTTTACAATTGCCCTTGCATTAGTGGGTATCACATTTTCCCTGATCCCGCTTTCTATGATAGTAGGTACAATGGTTGTACGCTGCATCGCTTCGCCCTCGGGTGTTGATGCCAGTGTGTGTTGCACCGAAGATTTAAACAGCCAGAGGTTATTAAGCGCCGCTCTATTAAAAAAATTATCGGACGAGCCGCTTACACGGCGCAGGTATTCTTTTACAGGCTCCGTTAACTCCATGGGCATCTGAACGCTCCTTAATTTAAACAGTGCAGCCGCAAGAATATCAATAGCGGTTTCTTTAGCCGGCTTGGAGGAATGGCCGCCTGGCTTTTGTACGGCCAGTTCAAAAGTCACATATCCTTTTTCAGCCACACCAATCATAGCTACCGGCCTTTGCACATCTTTCATTTTACCGGTATTTATTTCTCCGCCTTCGTCAATTACCATATCAGCACGTATGTGTCTTTGTTGCAGGTAATCAACAATAGCTATAGCCCCTGTACCAGTAGATTCTTCATTGTGGCCAAAACATAAAAGAATACTGCGAACTGGTTTGAATCCTTTTTTTAACAAATTTTCTGTGGCTTCCAATATAGAAATTACCGCGGCCTTGTCATCAACAGCTCCCCGTCCCCAGATAATACTATCTTTTATTGCACCGCCAAATGGTGCTACCGTCCAGAGTTTAACCGCGGATGGCTCCACCGGAACCACATCATAGTGGCCCATCAGTATAATAGGCTTCATAATGGTATCAGATCCTCTCCATTCAAAAACATAACTGTAATTTTTTATGATGGTCCGGCTGAGTTGCTGGTGAATCCGCGGATAAGACTGCTCCAGAAAAATCCGGAACTGGTTAAATTGTATACTGTCTATGCTGGTTGTATCCCCGGGGGATATGGTAGCAATGCGGATGGCACTGCTCATATGAGCAATCGCAGAATCCGGCAATGGCTCCAGTGCGGCTGCTTTATGCACTGGCCAGGGTTTTACGCGGAAAGTATTATACAAAACAATGGCCAATATCACGATAACGGCCAGCCCAATAAAATAGAAAAATTTTTTTAGCATTGATGGTTGTAGATGATACCGGAAGGTACAAATTCAACCATACTTTTTTTTATATTAATTCCCCCGGCTGGCTTGCGTACTGCCCCGCAGCTTTGTCTGCCAACACCCGGTAACTTTAAATGCAATTTTTTGCTATAAAGAATTGTAATAATGTCAGTTTCGGGGGCAGGAATAGTTTTTGATCTTCATATCAAAATTATTGAACTATGACAATAGGTATTATAGGTATTTCAATTGTATTTATGCTGCTGGGCATGCTTGTGCAGTTCCGGCTGAAAAGTAAGTTTACGGAGTATAGTAAAGTGCCCACTTCCTCAGGCTTAAGCGGCAATGAAGTGGCGCAAAAAATGCTGCGGGATAGCGGTATCTATGATGTGCAGGTAATTTCCACGCCAGGGTTTTTAACGGATCACTATGACCCTGCAAAAAAAACAGTTAACCTCAGCGAAGAAGTATACCAGGCAAGAACTGTTTCTGCCGCTGCCATAGCAGCACATGAGTGCGGCCATGCCGTTCAGCATGCTACGGCATATTCTATGCTGCAATTGCGCAGCAAACTGGTGCCGGTTACGCAGATTAGTACAAAACTTTCTCAATGGATAATTTTGGCCGGGCTGGGTATATTTGGTTTTGGCAATGGCAGCCAGACAATTCTGTTGCTGGGTATAGCGCTGTTTGCAGTATCTACCCTTTTCACTGTGATTACACTTCCGGTAGAGTTTGACGCTTCTGCAAGAGCGCTGAAATGGCTGGATGCTGCCAATATTACAAGACCGGCAGAACATGAAAAAGCGAAAGATGCGTTAAAATGGGCCGCGCTTACCTATGTGGTTGCTGCACTTTCTTCCATTGCCATGCTGGCGTATTATATTATGGTGTACAACGGCCGTCAGCGCGACTAAAGGTCTTTTGCTGAAGATTTTTTTTTGTATGGAGACAGCGGGTGAAGGAAAAATTTGCAGTCAGCCTGATAGCTTTTTTCCTTACCTTTTAGCAATAACAACTGCACATGCAAAAAAGATCTTTTTTAAAGGGCCTGGCAATGGCTGGTTTGGCTGCACCGCTTTCCGGCAAGGCCATGACAAAATGGTTTCAGCAATTTAACGACTCGCCGGCTGCTGAGCTGGTCAGCAATGAAGATTTTTGGGCCGGCATCCGCAGCGGTTATAAACTAAAGCCCGATTATATTAACCTGGAAAATGGTTATTATAATTTCTTGCCGGAATCTTTGCTGGAAAATTTTATCAGCCATGTGCGCGAAGTAAATCTGCAGGGCGCTTATTATATGCGCACCGTTCAGTTCGATAATAAAAAAAATATTGCCGCAAGACTTGCTGCCATTGCAGGCTGCAGCGCAGAGGAATTAATAATTACCCGCAATACTACAGAGTCGCTGGATATGATTATTGGCGGCTTTCACTGGGAGGCCGGCGACGAAGCCATTATGGCCATGCAGGATTATGGCTCGATGCTGGAAATGTTTAACCTGGTTGCAAAAAGACACGGCGTGGTTAATAAAATTGTTTCTGTGCCTAATCATCCGGCGTCTGATGATGAGATTGTGAACCTGTATGCAAGTGCCATTACCAGTAAAACAAAACTGCTCATGGTCAGTCATATGATCAACATTACAGGCCAGGTTCTTCCGGTACAAAAAATTTGCGATATGGCCCACAGTAAGGGGGTTGATGTAATGGTGGATGGCGCCCATGCTTTTGCTCATATTCAATACAGCATTCCTGATTTGCATTGCGATTATTATGGGGCCAGCCTGCACAAATGGTTGAGCACACCGCTTGGGGCAGGTATACTCTATGTAAAGAAAGGAAAAGCAGAAAAAATATGGCCGCTACTGGCGGAAGGCGGAAAAGCAGAAAATGATATCACCCGGTTAAACCACATCGGTACCCACCCGGTATACACAGATTTAGCCATCGGCAATGCAATAGATTACTACACTAAATTAGGTGCAGATAAAAAAGAGGCCCGGCTTCGCTTCCTCCAAAATTATTGGACCGGTAAACTGCGCCCTGTTCCCAACGTGGTTATTAACACCCCGGCTGATCCGCTTCGTTCATGTGGCATTGCAAATGTGGGTATTAAAGGAATGAAACCTGCCGCCTTCGCAGAAACATTGCTTAAAAAATACCGGATCTATACGGTGGCCATTGATTATGCGGCGGCCGATGTGCAGGGTTGTCGCATTACGCCCAATATTTATACAACGCCTGCGGAACTTGATGTGTTGGTAAAGGCCTGCACAGCGTTGGCGTCCGCTGTTTAAACCTGCGTGCAAAAAATTTCTCATAAAAGCGTTTCGCCTCAGTACTGTTCTTCCACAAGGAAATGTTCGTCTCTATTTCTGCAGTACCATCACCTCATTCATTACAAACGTAGTACCGGTACTGGTTTCAATATTATATACTTTCTGAACACCGCCTGCCTGCTCGGTTTTACGCCATACAATATAGCGGTTATAGGTACCTGTCTCTTTATTGAGGCAGAGAATGGATTCGCCTTCATTTACCTCACCGGTTTTCTTCCCGCCGCTTGTTGTCAGCAACGGATGATTGGGCGTAGCGTTTAATTCTTTGGTAGAAAGTCTAATTTCTTTTCCGGCTTCCGTTTGATGCTCATCAACCCCTACTAATAATAAACGGGTGATGGCATAGTTTTTTGCCACGTGCGCTACCAAAGCCGTTACCGCGGTTGAAGTTGCCCGCTTTGTGGCAGGATCAACGGTTATTACCCGGTCGCCTTTCTTTATATCGCGCAGCAGTTTTTTACTGCCATCCCACATAGCAACTGCTACATCACCGGGGAAACATATATCCGTGCCATATGTGCCGGCTTCCCTGGAAATGTCTTTTCCCTGGTTGGATGCTTTGTACAGCTGGAAACCCAGCTCGCGTGATAAAACGTAAGACAGCTTCAGTACAAAATTGGGTTCTACTTTATCAATAGCATGGATGTCTTCAAAATATTTCTCCCACACTTTTGCACCCGCCCTGAAATTGGGCAGACATGCCTGGTATACTGTTCCTTTTTCATTTGTATAAAACAGTATGGTACCCAGCTCCCGCTTATTTTCCCTTAGTAAAAATTTATAGATATCCACGCGCTTTTTCAACCCGTCATCGCCTGTAATGAAATAGGGCTTGCGGCCTTCATAACGGTCCAGCACATAGGTATTTTCAAATTTTACATAGGTATCATTGTCGAGATCTTTTATTTTAAGGGTTTTTGCTTTTTCATATTCTTCCATGCTAAGCGCATGTGTGTTGGATGTATCCTGCCCATTGACAACAAAATGCTGCACCACCAGAAAAAAGATAACAAAAAAAATTTTCATGTTCTGTGTTTAGAAACCTTATAATTATTTGAACGCTTCATTAAAATAAGAAAATGCAGCCTGGCCCGCTACTCTAAGAAATCTCTTTGAATGCCGCGGCAAATGCTTCCATCTCGTCCATTCTGCCAATGCTAACGCGGCACCATTCTTTTTTATTGAACTGCCAGAAGCGAACACCTACGCCCCGTTTACCCATTTCATTTACAAAATTCTTACTGTCCATTTTAACGGGAAACAATACAAAATTGGCAAAAGAAGGAATATAATCATAGCCTTCTTTCTTCAGCACACTGTAGAGATAGTTTTTTGATGCAACCGTTTTTTCCAACGCGCCTTTGAGAAAATCTTTGTCCTGGTAACTGGCCATGGCCGCATGCAGGGAAGTGGCCGTCATGGCGGCAAAACCCGTGGTATACAATGACAATTTATTAATCATTTCAGGCTGCGCAAAAGCATAACCTACCCGGAGCCCGGCAAAACCATGCAGTTTGGAAAAGGTGCGGGCTACAATAATATTTTTACCATTTTTAATGGCCCCGATCATAGAATTGGCCTGGGGATCATCCAGGTAATCAATATACGCTTCGTCTACAAATACAGTTACGCGGCTGGAAACCCGGTCGCAGAAAGCTTTCAGCTTTTCTATATCCAATACAGTTGCTGTAGGGTTATTTGGGTTGCAGACATACACCAGGCTGGTATTGCTATCCACTGCTTTTTCCATGGCATCCAAATCCAGTTTAAAATCAGTCGTCAGCGGCACTTTCACCCATTTTGTATTTAGATCTGCTGCTTTACTGGGCAGGTCTTCGTAACTGGGGTCGCCTGTAACAATATTGCTGCCGGCCTTTTGGCTAAACAGGATGGCTGCGGCCATCAGCAATTCAGAAGACCCGGCACCCATGATCAAATTATCCGGTGTCAGTCCTTCTGTGTCGGCAATTTTTTGCATGAGTTCCCTGGCAAACATAAACGGGTACTGGTAGCTTTGCGCCATCGCTTCCTGTATGGCCGCTTTCGCTTTTGGCGAGGGGCCAAAAGGATTTTCGTTGGCAAACAGGCGGGCCTTTAATTCCACCGGCCCACCCAGAATGGCGGCCGCGTCTGAAACATAATCACTGGCATAACACCTGTTTACCGGCCTTGCTGCCAGCTTATTCAGCATGCCTGGTGCGATGGCCAACCCACCAGTCATCAATACCGCTTTTCTCAGCAATTGACGGCGATCGATTTTGTTTGACATAAAAATATAGTTTTGGTTATAGATAAAGTTTGCGAAACAGAAACAGGATCCGCTTTCTGCAATTATTGTTTCATAGTTCGGCCATGTATCGCCGTTACAGTGGCCCTTGCCGATTCAAATGCACCCGCCATCCAGGCATTCAGGTAGGTCATGTGCTCGCCGGCGAAATACACCTGCTTATCCGGTTGCTGTAATGCTTTATAATGTGTTTTCCTTTCCTCTTCAGAATAAACGGCCCAGCCGCCCATACTATACTGGGTCTTGTGCCAGCTGACAGAAAAAGAATTTTCAAAAGCCGCGCTGTATTGCGGATGAATCAAACTGCCTTTGCTCAGCGCCAGCTGCTCTCTTTCCTTTACAGATAAATCGCCCGTTCTTTTTGCCTTGTCATTAAAATTGTAATAGCCAACGAGTATTCCTTTTGCACCCTGGTAGTCATAGGAGGGATAAAATATTTGCGTAAGTTCATTATTGGTATGGGTAATGCCGCCATATATGTGTTCGTCTTCTTCCCAGAAACGGCGCTTAAACTGGAGGCCTATCTTTCCGGTAGGGATATATGTTATATAATCAATGGCCCTGCTCACATCGGAAGAAAAATTATGATCAATATTGCTGAGTACAGGTAGGGGAACAGTACAAATACACAGGTCGCCCTGTAAATTTTTTACCCCGTCTTTTGTTTTATAACTGACGTTTACGCCTTCCGCAGTATTTTTCACAGCGGTTACTTCTGCATTAAACTGAATGTTTTTACCCAGTGCTTTTTCAAACGCTTTGGCAATCATATCCATTCCGCCAACTGCCTGGAACATGGTCATCTGCAGATCATAGGTATATTCAGCTACATTGTAAAAGTCCGGATCCATTAACCCCGAACCAAGTATTGCCGCCAGTGGATGGGCATCTCCAATAGTACCAGCATTATATCCCGCTCCCGGTTCTGTTGTATAGCCCCTGCGCGAGGAGGCTTTGTAGGCTTTGTCAATATCCAATCCGCCTTCGGCCCGCAGGTATTCAATTATTTTTTCTGCATCTTCTTTGGTCATGTCCAGATCCAACTGTTTACTGTCGATGGCTTTAACCAATAGCTGGCTCATATAACCACGCACATCATTGTGTATCTCGCGGCTGCGGATTTTTTTGTTAGACAGCGACCCTTTCCCTTCACTGAAGTAATAGGCAGATTCATTTACGTTGTTATAAACCTGTATGGGTACCTTGAGTTCTTTACAGTAATGCAGGGTCAGCTGGTGATGGTGCGGTATGCGTGATGGACCAGCGTTGTAATAAAGGCCCTCATCGAAATTCGCCGTTTGGGTTATATTTCCGGTTTCTGTATTGCTGGAATTTTTACGAACGCTCCAGCATCGGCCACCTGATCGGTTCCTGGCTTCCAGGATGGTGTATTGGTAGCCAAGTTTGTTTAGTTCATATGCAGCAGACATACCTGCTAACCCCGCGCCCAGGATAATTACATGTTTACCCGCTCCGTTCTGCTCTGCAGGTAAAGGCTTTACTGGTGCGTGGCGCAGCATACCCAGTGCCAGCATGGCCGGGTAGGTACCGCCAGCCAGCATGCCTGACTGCGACAAGAATTGCCTGCGGGATAATTTTCTCAAGTTTTGGTTATTTGTAACAGTATAGCCGATCCTCTTAAAGTTAGCATTTTTGGCTGAAAACTGGTTACCAACTGTAATAATTTATCCAAACAAGCGCCGTGGATTGGGTACCGTTCAGCATCTGGTTTTGTAAACCACGCTGTTTCTTTCTCTACACACGTTTATAAAAAAACTACATTTAATCAGCCAAAACATTTTTCATGAAAAAAGTCTTACTTCTCTGTATTACCATCTTTCCCATACTACAGGTAACTGCACAGCCCCTCACAACACAAGATTATGCACGGGCGGTTTCCTTCCTGTCTACCAACCTGTTCAATAAGAAAGTGTTCAATATCAATACACAGTACAGTTGGTTTGCAGACAGTACCGGTGTGTCTTTTATAACACAATCACCCGCAGAAAAGATTTTTAATAAACTGGATTGGAAGAAAAAGAAAATAGAAAAATTATTTGATCACGAACACGTGGCAAAGTTGCTGACGGATTCGCTGAAAAAAACCTTCAGGTCTTCAGATTTACCACTTACTGCTGTCAGGTACATCAATGCAACACAAATAGCTTTTATTGCAGAAGGCAAAGAATATTTACTTAACCCGCAGACCTATTCTTTGATACAAAAAAAGAATGTACCAGACAACCAGATGGAATCAACATCACCCGATGGCAAATGGGTGGCTTATAGCAAGGGTTATAATTTATTTATAAAATCAACCGGCAACGGCGAAGTAAAACAGTTGAGTACTGCGGGGGTAAAAAATTATGAATACGCTACCTACTATGGCTGGGGCGAACTAATTGAAGGAGAAAACGGTGAACGCCCGCCACACTTTTCAGTTAGCTGGTCGCCGGATTCTAAATGGATTGGGACCTATATCTGCGATTTTCGCAAAGGTCAAAAAATGTACCTGCTCGACTGGAGCATTGATACATTATATAAACCCAAATTACTGTCGTACTACCGTGGCTCTCCCGGCGATACTGATATGGTTTATATGACACCGGTTTTCTTTAACACCATGAGCGGCGAAGAAATCCGCAAAGACGAATTCCGCAATGTAAACGCTGCTTCTTTTGAATGGACGAAAGAACCCGGGGTTACGTATATTGAAAACCGTATCCGTGGTTATCAGCAGATAGATTTGTTTCGCGCAAACCTGGTAAATAAAACACAGGAGAGATTTTATTCAGAAATCAGCACAACCAATATTGACAATTTTGACTGGCAGCCGACAGAAGATGGTAAAAATTTGATTGTTGTTTCAGAAAAAGACGGTTGGAAACAATTGTATTTGCTAATCCTGCAAGAAAAAAAAATGCAGCCCATAACCAACGGCACTTACTATGTAAATGACATTCTATTCACTGATAAAAAAACACAAACAATTTTTTTTACCGCCTCCGGTAAGGAAAAAGATCGTAACCCGTATTATCTCCACGCATACAGCATAAAAATGGATGGTTCTGGTTTAACGCTGCTCACAGCAGAAAATGCCAATCACGATGTTTCGTTTTCGCCCGGCGGAAAATTTTTTACTGATAATATTTCTACGCTGGACCAGCCAACAAGATCTGTTTTAAGAGAAAGTAAAACGGGTAAGATTGTAACCGAACTTACCAAAGCAAATATTGATGCTTTTACGGCCATGAACGCCAGCCTGCCGGAGCCTTTTACCTGCACCGGACGTGATGGGGTTACCACAATCTATGGCGCCATCTGGAAACCCGCTCATTTTGATGCTGCCAAAAAATACCCGGTGATTGATCAAACCTATACCGGTCCGCACACTTTTATGTTTCCAAGAAATTTTGTCTCCGGCATTGCCCGATCTAACCAGGCGCTTGCAGAACTTGGCTTTATTGTGATTACCGTTGATGGACTTGGAACGGCCAACCGTTCAAAAGCCTTTCACAATTTTTCTTATAAAAATATGGGTAAGAATTTAACAGATCACGTAATTGCCATAAGGGAACTGGGCAAAAGATTTGCCTGGATAGATACCAGCCGCGTAGGCATTTTTGGGCATTCTGCGGGTGGTTATGATGCCGGTCATGCAGTGCTGGAGTTTCCCGATTTCTATAAAGTGGCCGTGGCAAGTTCCGGTGATCATGATTTCAGGATGGAGAAAGACTGGTGGCCCGAAATGTACATGGGCTGGCCGGTAGACTCTACCTATAACCAAGTTTCCAATATAACCATGGCGGGGAACCTCAAAGGAAAACTATTGCTGGTTCATGGCGGCATTGACGAAAATGTAAATCCTTCCGCTACGTTCAAATTGGCCGAAGCGCTTGTGAAAGCCGATAAAGAATTTGATATGCTGATTTTGCCCAGCCAGCACCACGGTTATGGCGGTAAGTACAATGAATACTTTACCAAAAAGAAATGGAATTATTTTGTGGAGCATTTGCTGGGCGTTCAACCCATTTGGGATTTTGAATTGAAATAAACACTCCCTTCTTTAAAAAACGGGTTGCGGGTGCGGCATGTCTGTTCGTTCAAAAGCCTTCGCCGCCCTTTTTGCTATCGCCTGCGATTCCTTTTTCTTACCCTGTTTTGCTAAAGCAGTTGCCAACCCTGTTAAAGACCAGCCATTGTTCGGATTGATCTTTAAATCTGCTTTGAAGGCCTCGGCCGCCTCCTCAAATTTTTTGTCTTTCAATAAAACACTGCCCAGGTATTGCCGTGCAGGATGCACCCAGTCCCTTGGCTCATTGTAGATCATTGAATCTTCCAGTGACACGGCTGCTTTCAGTTGAAGAGTAGCCTCCCTGAACTGATTCTGTTCCTCCGCAATCACCCCCAGCAATATTTTCTCTGCTACCAGGGCCCCGTTTATACCCGGATTGGCGTAAGACGGAGCCGGCGCTTTCAACTGCCCGCTTTTAAGCCCGGCCTGCACCGCATTCAGCGCCTGTTGCGCTTGTTCAAAATTATGTTTGCGGGCAAACGCAAGGCCGCGTCCATAGTGCCACAATAAATTGGCATATACATAGCCGGGCGATACCGCAGGTTCTTTAAGCATCTCATCCCATTTGCCAAACCGGGTTTGTGTTAACCAGGGTGTCATGTAAAAATATTGTATGAAGATGCCCATATAATCTGGCAGGCTCAGCCAGCTGCTGTCAAAACTATTCCGGGCATCAATAGATGCTTTCATAGCATCTGCAAACCGGCCATCCATATTGGCACAAGTAGCCTGCATATGAAGGTTATGCAGCAAGTAAAGCGGTGCGTTGCTGGCAACCGGCGGGTATTTACGCAGGTAGTCATAATAACCTTTTACTGCAAGTTCGTCTACCTCCACGCCTTTTTTATAATAACCGCTCCGGATATAAATATGAGCAGGCATGTGCACCACGTGCGAAACACCTGGCATCAGCCCGGGCAATCTGTCTGCCGCCGCCAACGCTTTCTCAGGATGATCGGACGCCTCTATGGCATGAATATAATAATGTGCTGCACCCGGGTGCGATGGGTCCAGCGCCAGCGCTTTTTCAATGGTTGTTACAATCAGTGGCGTCCAGGCTTTTGGCTTTCCTTTGCTATTGTATAAATCCCAGGGGTGTTGCTGCATCAAAGCGTCTGCATACAAAACCGCCATGTCTGTATTTGCAGCAAATTGCTCCTGTGCTGTTTTCATGGCAATTACATAAAGCTGGTTCAGTATTTCGCGTGTCTGCATGGTATCAGCAGTATACCTAACCTGCATCGCTGCTATCAGCGTCCGCTCCACTGCTGTACAATGGCCTGCCAGTGCCTTTGCTTTTTCTTTGGCAACCAGTGCTTCCGGAGAAGCGGTGTAACCAAAATCATTGATGTTGGGCCCATAGGCCAGGGCCATTCCCCAATAACCCATGGCAAAACTGCTGTCAAATTGTATGCTTTTACTAAAAGAGGCCAGCGCTTCTATTATATGAAAGGCATAGTACATGTTGATGCCCTGTTGGAAATAAATATCTGCGCTGTCGCTGGATGTTGTAACCTCCATCTTATACTTTCCCCATCCGCTAAGCAGCGGAATATCGTTCGCTGAGTCGGTGGGGTCAAAAGATCCCGGGTTTACTGCGCAGGAAACCGTAAACTTTTTCTTGTAGCGCAATAATTCCGCTTTTGCTGCTGCTGTCCCTGGCATTTTTGTTTTTGATAGCTGCAAATAAATAAGCGAGCTTACTGAAATCAACAGACTGATGAGCATGATTTTCATAACCGTAATTATTTATTTGTAAGGCTTGTAGCGGCGCAGATAAATGGCAGGAGGCCATTCAAAAAACAATGGAACCTTGTTCAATTCAATGGAATGATATTATACGTATGCTGGAAGCTGAGATAAAAACCGGACAGATACAAACACAGGGTATGGTTATATATCCGGCCTTTTTAATATCGGGTTCAAAACACTACATCTTCAATTCTCCCCAACCGCTTCTGTACTTTCGTTTAACAAACTCATTGGCGTGATCAAAATTGGTGATGCGCATATTGGGGCCATCCCATAATAATTTTTTTCTGCCCGGGTAATTAAAGCCTCCCTTTCCGTCGCTTTCACGATAATTATAACTGCGCACGGCCAGGTTGCCCATCAATACGGTTTCCGCCAGCGGGCCGCTTTTATCAAACGAAGAGCTGGTGTAAGCGCCATAACCCTGCTTACAGGCTTTTACCCACTGTTGCTGGTGACCTTCAGATCCATTTTCCACAAAAGGAAATTTACTCTTGGGCAGACTGGTGGTTTTCATTTTCAATGTAGGCAGCAATGTAGGGTTGCGGCCAAACAATCCTGCCATCAGTTTTCCTTTACTGCCTTCAAAAATCATCCCGCCATCCCACTCTGCCAATGGCTCATCGGGTAACAATTCCGCGGGGCGCTGCGGTTTAATACCACCATCGTACCAGGCCAGTTTTACCGGCCCCATATTGCCGCGTGCGGGAAATTGAATATAAGTTACGGAAGATGGTGGATAGCTGTCGGTATACACTTCCTCTTTAAAGAAGCCCGAATAAACAGAACCCACACTGCATTCAACCGAAACAGGATATTTCAGTTGCAGCGCCCGGTAAGGCACATCAATGAAATGACACCCCATATCGCCAAGTGACCCGGTGCCGAAATCGCTCCAGCCCCGCCAGGTGGCGGGCAAATACGTTGGGTTAAAATCCCGCGACGGTGCAGTGCCCAGCCACAGGTCCCAGTCAAGTTCCTGTGGAATATCAAATTTACCCGTAGGAGTAGGTATTCCCTGCGGCCATACAGGGCGGTTGGTCCAAACATGCACTGTATGTACGTCACCAATTACACCGGCCTGTATCCAGGTTTCCACATTCCTGGTATCGGGTCCGCTGCTGCCCTGGTTGCCCATCTGGGTAACTACTTTGTATTTGGCAGCCGCCTGTGTCAAAATCCTGGCTTCGTAAATATCATGGGTAAGCGGTTTTTCGCAATATACATGTTTACCCAGTTGCATGGCTGCCAGGGCAATAGGCGCATGCATATGGTCTGGGGTAGTAATGATTACCGCATCAATATTTTTACTTTCTTTTTCCAGTAAGACACGGTAATCTTTATAGTAAGGAGCATTGGGCCATTTTTTCCGGGCATTTACGGCCATGCGGTCATCTACATCGCAAAGTGCCACAATATTATCACTGCCATTGTTGTATGCATAAGGCAGGTTGACTTCTGCTTTTCCACCGGCGCCAATACCGGCAATATTCAGTTTATCGCTGGGGGCGGTAAAACCACGGCCCAGTACGGGGCGCGGCACAATGTAAAAACCTGCTGTAGCAAGGGCCGCATTCCAGATAAATTTACGGCGACTGTTGGATTTTTTTTCTATCATGGTGCAATCGTTTTTGTGATGAACCCTGGGGTTTTCTAAATAATAAGAACGCTTGGAATAATTCAATAACAATATAACTAAATCTGAATATTGTTTTCGGTTCTTATGCTGATTTTCCAGTTTCCCCTGGCTTGCTCCATCGGCATTGATTCGCCTGTTTGTGTTGGCGTCCGTCAGCCAAACAAATCGCCCTGTATAAACTTGGGCTTTATTAAATTCAAACCACATGCTGCGTTCAATTTATCAACCAGGGAAACGGTCAGCTCCGGAGATAGCGCCTCATCATGCATGTGCATAAAAAAATACAGTTCCTGCAGGCCGTGATCAAGCCAATATTTGATCCTTTGTACCCATTCATCGGTGCGGGTATAATCCGTTGGATGCAGGCTGTTACCCACATAACGGATAAACGCTTTAGGTACCGTCAAGTGCATATGCGCACAATCCCTTCTACCTGCTGTATCAGTAATAACGGCGCCAATATTGAGTTCGCGCAGCGTATCAAATAATTCTTTCTGGATGCCTTTTTCTGCAAACCAATCCGGGTGCCGCACTTCCAGGAAAAACTGCAGATCGGTTGGCAGGGTTTTAAGATATGCAAATAACTTGTAGCGTTGCTTTGGGCTGTATTTTTCACTAACCTGTAAAAAAATGGGTCCCAGCTGTTCTCCAAAAGCAAGTATACCTTCCAAAAAAGATGTGGTTAAAAGGTCTGCATTGTTAAACCCGCTATAATGACTGATGCTGTTGGTAACCTTGGGACAAAATTTAAAATCTTTTCCTGCTGCTTTTGCTGCCCATTTCGCTATTTCTCCGGGTTTGTAAACTTTATAATGTGTAGCGTTCAGCTCTATGGAATTGTAATGCTGCACATAGTGATCCAGGAACTGCGCGTCTTTGGTACCCTTGGGATAAATTTTTCCAATCCATTCTTTTCTGCCCCATTTGGCACAGCCCAGGTACACCAAAGGTTTTTGAATTGTCTTAGTTAACACCAGCTTATTTGCTGCTGGTTCCTTTGGCAAAGAAAAATCAATCTTGTCCAGTTCCTGTAAGGCCACGCGTCCAAATTCCATTATATATAACGTTAATGAATACCCTAAAATAAATGAATGAAAGCTGCTTAAATCTTTTGTATCTCTTATAAGATCTCCAGTTCTTCTCCGTGCTGTTCCGGCTTCCTTTTTCTCTTAACCCGGTGCAGAATGAGCAATTCTTTTTTGCACTACCCAAATATACTTTTTACCATGCCGCCATCTACCGTAATGGTTTGCCCGGTGATGTATCCCGAAGCCGGGCTCAATAACCAAACTGCCAGTGAAGCAAAGTCCTCCGGCTTACCCAAAGCGCCTACCGGTATTTGTTGTATGCCCTGCTGCCGTGTTTCAGCAGCAGATAAGCCCGTTTGTTCAGCTTTTTTTACATATAGTCTTTCTATAGCCGGTGTATCGTGCGAACCCGGGCCCATCACATTTAAGGTAATTCCCGTTTTTGCAATTTCCTGGCTCAGGGTCTTTACAAAACCAACAACTGCAAGCCGCAACGAATTACTCAATACCAGGTTCTCCAGCGGCTGTTTTACAGAAGAGCTTTCTATATATACAAACCTTCCATAATGATGTTCTTTCATGTTGGGGACGAACTGTTGTGTAATGGCTACTTTCCAGCGCAGGATTTGCTGGTAAGCTGTATCCCAGTCTTCCAGCGTGGTTTCTAAAAATGTTTTTGCCGGAGGTCCGCCTGCATTTACAAGTATACCGTGCAATTGCCTTGCGCCAACTGTTGCAGCAATTTTCTCCAGCACATCCTTCTGCGTGATATCACCGGCCACCGTTTCCACCTGTGCGGGTGTACCGGCTTTTAACTGCTGAAGTTTGTCGTTGTTACGGGCTACTGCAATAATATTTGCGCCCTCTTTGATCAGCGCTGCTGCAATGGCTTTACCAAATCCACTGGTTGCACCACCCACAATGAAAAGCTGATTTTTAATTAAAAGATCCATATCTCGTTTTTATAAATTCATGATGGACGGGCTACATATATGTACACGAAAGCTTTTGCCTGAACCTCCGGTAATTAATAAAAATTAGTCCGCCTGCTTTAGATAATAATACCCAGCAACAAACAGATCATAACAATTACCGGCGATGGAAGTTTGGTAAAAAATAATAAACCAAATGTTCCGGCTATCACCAGCATATTTACCATACTGATAGTATTGAGCCCCATTAAAGAAACATCCTTCATCATATACAGTGTGGCTGCAATCATGATACCGGCAACCGCTGCATTAATGCCTTCAAGCGCCCGGTACACGGCCGCATACTTTTTCAGGTTGTGCCAGATGGGATAAAAAAACAAAACCAGCAAAAGGCTGGGTAAAAAAATGGCAATGGAACCAATAATGGCGCCGGAAACCTGCATGAATGTTCCACGATCTTTCATGGCCATAGCGCCGGTAAACGATGCAATTGAAAAAACCGGCCCTGGTATAGCCCTCACTATACCAGCACCAGTATAAAAATCTTCCCGGTTAATGCTTACCACTGATTGCTTTTTATCCTGGTTTTTCCTGATTACTATTTGCGATTTGGGCCTTTCTACAAATTGCTCAAACATAAAAGGAATCAGTACTTGCCCGCCGCCAAATACCAGGCTGCCCATGCGGTAAGTGTTTTCAAAGAGATTGAGCGGGCGACGGTTTTTCCAGTCTTGCAAGCGCGCTATTTCACTGGTTACACCGGCGGCAATAAATATCAGCGCAAAAAACCAGATATTCCACCATTTTATTTTTTGTGGCTTGACGCCTGTTTGTGGTATGCGCTTACTGCTTAAGTTGGTAATAATACCGGCCAATAAAATCAACAGGGGAAAAATAAATGGCGCCTTAAATAAAAGAAAAGAAACTATAACGGTAACCAGCACTATAATTCTTGTTACCACATTTTTAACCCCCTTCTTAAAAGCAAATAAGGCGGCAAAAGCAAGAAATCCAACCGCCATAGGTGCAATGAATTTAAAAATATCTGTTTTTAAAGTTTTCTGGCTAATGTATTCAAGTAGAAAGGACAAGCTGCCCATTAGCAGGCAGGCCGGCAAAATCCAGATGACAAGGGTTAAAACGGCCAATGGTATGCCGCCCCGTTTAAAACCAATAAGGGTAAGCGTTTGTGTTGAAGAGGCGCCCGGCAATAACTGGCAAAACGAATTCAAATCAATCAGCTCTTCTTCGGTAAGATCTTTTCGCTGGTGGACAAACGTTTTCAGCATCATAGCAAAATGGCCCTGCGGTCCGCCAAATGCTGTTACGCTGTGCAGGAACACTGCTTTCAGAAAAGGTATATGGCGCAGCAGGATCATCAGGCCGGCGTAAAGTTTACGTATTTATAATTGTACAATTTATTAATAGCGCAATTATCAGCCAAATAGAATTTCCTGTTATGTCTAACTGTAGTAATGATACATTTCTATTTCTTCTCTTACTTTATCCGGTACCAGGTAGCGGACTGATTTTCCCTGCCGTATCATATCACGTATATGGGTAGACGAAATTTCAAGCAGCGGCGCTTCCATTATTTCCAGGCGGGCCCGGAGGGTGTTAATAATTTCAAAGCCAGGCCTTTTGTACACATAAAAAATATGCTCCTTGACCAGCACGGTGGCATTTTTCCATTTGTGCAGGTTTTGCAATCCATCGCTTCCCAGCACAACAGAGAATTCGTGCTCCGGATGTTTTTCCTTGAGGTAAGTAAGTGTGTCTATTGTATAGGACGGCCGCGGTAAATGAAACTCTATATCACTGGCTTTAATATTGACCTCGTTTTCTGTAGCCAGTTTTACCAGGTGGAGCCGGTGGTATTCATTGAGCAGACCAGCTGACTCTTTAAAAGGATTTTGCGGGGAAACCACCATCCAGACCCTGTCGAGTGCCGTATTTTGCACTATGTGGCTAGCTATGATACAATGTCCTATGTGAACAGGGTTAAACGATCCAAAATACAATCCTATTTTCATATTCTTTTGTAAATCATTGTTTTACAGGGCGGCATAACAAATTCACAGCGACTCCAGCTTTTCCACAAAAATATTCTGAGCTTCATTTAAACGTAGACTCAGGCTGTAGCCAGAAACGCTGATGGCAATCGGATCACCCAGCGGGGCAATTTGGTCTACCCGGATATCTTCGCCCGGCACACAACCCATTTCCATCAATTTTAGAAAGATATCGTTGTTTTCAAATGATTTAATTTTTACTGTTTGTCCTACAGGTATTTCGGATAATCTTCTTAACGTCATGCTGCAAATCTATGCTGTATCAAATGTAAATTATTACGACTTTTGGAAATGCCTGATAAAGTAGCAATTTCTAATGTTCAGTTTCATTTTCTAAAGGTGCGTGTCACGCTTAAAGAAAGGCAGCGTCTCAAAGCTTTCCTGCTGGACATTTTTAAAAAGGAAAAAACCCAGCTAGCCGCACTGCAGTTTATTTTCTGTTCTGATGAACACCTCCTCGGCATCAACCAGCAATTTTTGCAACACAATTATTATACAGACATTGTAACGTTTAACCTGGCCAATAAGAATAAACCCGTCGACGGTGAGATTTATATAAGTATAGATCGCGTAAGAGACAATGCAACTTCATTACAGCAATACGTTTATATCGAAATGCACCGCGTAATTTTTCATGGCGCCTTGCATCTTTGCGGTTATAAGGACAAATTAGCCAAAGATATCGCACTCATGCGCCAGCGGGAGAATCATTATCTTAAACTTTACTATAAATAATGTTCCACGAATCACAGTTTCATGTTGAAACTGTGATTCGTGGAACATAGAAAATTTTGGGTACCGTCTTAAGCACCCGGCGTGCGCACCGTAATGTCTCTTTGATCGCAAAATTCTCCGTCTCTCAACTGCTTGGTTAGCTTGGATTGTTTTGAATAACTGGCAGGCAAAACATCTCTATCTCCTTGGAATAACTGCGTATAAACCAAAGTTGAACTATCCCTCGTCCGACACCACCCTATTTCTAAATCGCTCTATATTTTCTGTTTCATACTGAAACGGTGTCCCGTGGAACATAATCAGTGTTAACTTTGAGAATGCCAAGAAAAAAATGGACTCTTCAAACGGACGTTACTCCTGAGCTCCTCAGGTTCAGGGAAAAGAAAAAGTGGCAGATAGCTTTAAGAAGATATATCCTTGAGCGAAACAAAAGCGTGCAATACGCTGGCTATTTTGGATTAGATATCGAAAGCTTGCGGAAATGGATCGAAATGCAGTTCGGGCCCGGCATAAATTGGGAAGATTTCGGTAAAACATGGCAATTTGAGCATATCATTCCGGTTGCCAGCTTTGATACTTCTCTCGAGGAAGAACTTAAAATGTGCTGGAACTTCCTCAATATCCGCGTTGAGTTGTTACAACAGCATAAAGAAGTTGGTAACAGGCTCGATCTTTTAGCTGCCAAAGGATATTATCGGGAGATCTATGAAAAAACAAGTTACCGTCCCTGCCTCAAGTTCCTTGAAAAAATTGCCCGAATTGAACAAACGGCCCTGCTGCAATCTGACCCACAGCAGGCATTTATTCAGCAGCACCGTACCTACCTTGATATGATAGAAAACTACTCCTCTTTTGAATTTGAGTTGTTAAACAATGGCCGGAGTGTAGACGAGGTAATCAAGGAAGTCGACTTCCTTAAAAAGTTTTAAAGTAAATTTGCCGCTTATGTTTCCAGAATACGATGTTATAGTTGCCGGGGCCGGCCATGCCGGTTGCGAAGCCGCAGCAAGTGCCGCCAACCTTGGCTCCAAGGTGCTGCTGATTACTATGAATATGCAGACCATTGCTCAAATGAGCTGTAACCCGGCGATGGGCGGTATCGCTAAAGGGCAGATTGTAAGGGAAATTGATGCACTCGGCGGATATTCAGGTATCATCTCAGATCTTAGCACCATACAATTCAGGATGCTCAACAAATCCAAAGGCCCTGCTATGTGGAGCCCGCGTACCCAAAACGACCGCATGCTTTTTGCCAGCAGCTGGCGCGAAAAACTGGAGCAAACACCCAATGTTGATTTTTACCAGGACACTGTAGTTGGACTTATCATTAAAGATAACAAAGCCTGCGGCGTAGTTACAGGCCTCGGAAATGAGATAAAAGCGAAAGCAGTAGTTATTACCAGCGGTACTTTTTTAAACGGCATCATTCATATCGGAGAGAAACGATTTGGCGGCGGGCGGGTAGGCGAGAAAGCTGCCACCGGTATTACGGAACAACTGGTGTCTCTCGGATTTGAAAGCGACCGCCTTAAAACTGGCACACCACCAAGAGTAGACGGCAGGAGCCTGGACTATTCTAAAATGGAAGTGCAGGAAGGAGACACGGACATTGTTGGTTTCTCTTACTTGGATACAAAAAAAATTAAACCTGCAGATCAAAGAAATTGCTGGATAACCTACACCAGTCAGAAAACGCACGATATATTAAAAACCGGCTTCGACCGCAGCCCCATGTACACGGGCCGTATAGAAGGCATCGGCCCACGGTACTGCCCCAGCATAGAAGATAAAATAAACCGCTTTGCTGAAAGAGACCGGCACCAGATTTTTGTGGAACCCGAAGGTTGGAATACCGTAGAAATATATGTCAACGGATTTTCCACATCATTACCTGAAGATGTACAATACGAAGCTATTCGTACAATACCGGGGTTTGAAACGGCCAGGATGTTCCGGCCTGGTTACGCTATAGAATACGATTTTTTTCCCCCCACCCAGCTTACACATACCCTTGAGACTAAAGCTGTCAGCCATTTATTTTTTGCCGGCCAGATTAATGGAACGACCGGCTACGAAGAAGCCGCCTGCCAGGGTTTAATGGCCGGTATAAATGCGCATCAGAAAGCTTGTAAGCTCGAGCCGTTTATCTTAAAAAGAAGCGAAGCCTATATTGGGGTGTTAATAGATGATTTAATTAGCAAGGGAACTGAGGAGCCCTACCGCATGTTTACTTCCCGCGCTGAATTCAGGACGCTCCTGCGGCAGGATAATGCAGATCTGCGGCTGACTGAAATGAGTTACAGAATCGGCCTTGCATCGCAGGAAAGAATGGAAAAAGTAGTGGCTAAAAAAAATGCGGTTGAAGAGATAAAAAATATCCTGAAAGAATTCACGATAGACCCTGTTGCTATACAGGCGTTTTTGGAGAAAAAAGACTCTGCAATTTTACAACAAAAGCAGAAAGCTATTCAGCTCATACTACGTCCTAATATTAACTTGAGTTCACTGATGAAAGCTATTCCTACCCTTAATGATCAACTTAAAATGTATACGCCGGAAATGCTTGAACAAGCCGAAATTCAGCTTAAATACGGTATTTATATAGAAAAAGAGCGCGATTTGGTAAAAAAAATGGCACAATTGGAGGATTTAATGATTCCCGATAGTTTTGATTATGACAGGATAAACTCCCTCTCAAACGAAGCTTTGCAGAAATTTAAAAAAATAAAACCCCGCACCTTAGGCCAAGCCAGCCGTATTAGCGGAGTTAACCCAAGCGACGTTCAAATACTCATGATTTTTATGGGGCGTTAGCATCCAGGACGTTCATATAAAAGATAATGAGTAGCCGCGCTCGGGCAACCTACAGTCCATACTGCGCACTTATCTCCAGCATGCGCTCAATTGGCTTCTTTGCAGCGATTCGCAGGTTCTCGTCCATAATTATCTCCGGAATCTCATATTCCATGCACAAATACAGCTTTTCAAGCGTATTTAACTTCATATGCGGACAATCATTGCAGGCACAGCTATTATCAGGAGGCGCAGGTATGAAAGTTTTTTCGGGCGATTCCTTTTGCATCTGGTGCAATATACCGGTCTCTGTTGCCACGATAAACTCACTTGCGGCATCCTGCTTAGAAAACTTCAGCAAGCCCGTTGTGGAGCCTATATAGTCTGCAATACGTAAAATTGGGTCTTCGCACTCGGGATGGGCAATTAATTTGGCATTTGGGTGCCTTATTTTTAATCTGGTTATCTTTTCAAGGCTAAAAATCTCGTGTACCATACAGGCTCCATTCCACAAGACCATATTTCTTCCCGTCTTTTTAACCAGGTAAGCACCCAGGTTTTTATCCGGGGCAAAAATAATTTTCTGGTCTTTTGGCAGGCTTTCTACAATTTTCTCTGCATTACTTGAAGTACAGATTATATCGCTTAAAGCCTTAATACCTGCACTGCAGTTTATGTATGAAATAACAATATGGTCCGGGTGCTCATCCTTGAACTTTTTGAACAAATCCGGTGGTGCACTATCAGCCAGTGAACAACCCGCTTTTAAGTCGGGTAGCAGCACTTTCTTGTGAGGATTTAAAATTTTTGCTGTCTCTGCCATAAAATGAACGCCGGCAAAAACAATGATATCTGCGTCCGTTTTTTCTGCTTTTTGTGCCAGGCCAAGGCTATCTCCAATATAATCTGCCACATCCTGGATATCGGGCTCCTGGTAATAATGCGCCAGGACAATGGCATTTTTTTCTTTTTTGAGCCGTTCAATTTCCGCAAACAAATCAATCGTTGGATCCAGGTCGATATCAAGGAAACCAATTTTCTCAACATTTTCCTTTTTTTCATTTATTAGCACATTCATAATATATATAGTATACTCTTTTTTATATAAATCTATTATTATTATAACGGTGAATTGGTGGATATCAATTTTTAAAAACGTTAGGAAATAACAAAATTCCCTGTTTATCAACATCAATCCACATTTCCCTGACAATAACAAAACAATACTGGCATTGGTTCTTGCGTGGTTATTAACTTCTGTTAATATAAAAAGCCTGCGTAAAACTATTTCAAAAAAAATACCTGTGTGGAACAATAATAAACCATGGGCTATCCACAATTTTTTAAGTACCTGGCAAATTGAAAAACTTTGGCTCTAACTAATAACATACTATCCGATACCAAAGCCTGCGGTTACCAACATTATTAAGGGCTTTTCCACATACCTTTTTTGAGAGAAAAATATTTTTGTAAACCGAAACCATACCACTACCGGGGCACTATTATATTAGTACCGCATAAACAGCACTATTCAGCTCCGTCAGCCGGCATCACAAAGCCCACAAAGCCACTGTTGAAGCAAGTTTCGGCCATTTTTCCACAATTTGTTCATATGCTAAATTACCCTATTTTTGCCATCCTGTTTTTAAAAAGGAAACATACTTATTTATTATGTCAATCATTCAGCGCATTCGTGACAAAGCAGCCTGGTTCTTATTTATCGCTATCGGTGTTTCATTGCTGGGCTTCCTTATCCAGGATGCTTTTGTAGGTAAAACCGGGCAGGGTTTATTTGGTGGCAACACAACTTCAGTAGGTGTGGTAAATGGAAAAAAAGTTGAAATTGCTGAATATGAGCAAAAAGTAAAACAGATGGAAGATCAGTATCAGAACATGGGTTATCCTATGAACGATATGATGCGCCAGAGTGTGCGGGAAAATGCCTGGAACCAGATCATCAGCGAAAACAATATAGCAGATGAAGTAAAGAAACTGGGCCTTACGGTAACACCAAAAGAATTGGACGATATGTTGTTTGGGCCGGATGCCCCCGAAGAATTTAGAAAACAGTTTACCAACGAACAAGGTATATATGATGTAAATGCTGCAAAGACTGCAATTGCTCAGTTGCGCAAGCAGAAATCTGCCATGGCAGATAACTTTAATAATGTATACCTGCCAGCGCTGGTAAATAACCGCCTTCATGAAAAATTTGTTTCACTGTTGTCCAACACAACCTACTATCCTAAATGGATGCTGGAGAAAATGAACAGTGACAATAACAGCATGGCTTCTGTATCTTATGTAAACATACCCTATATTACCATTGCAGACAGTACGATAAAAATTACGGACGATGAGATTACAGATTATGTAAACAAACATAAAGAAGAATTCAAACAGGAAGAAAGCCGCGGTATTGCTTATGTTGCTTTCGACGCGTCTCCCTCATCTTCAGATACGGCCGCCCTTTTAAATAATATGGACCTGCTGAAAAAAGAAATGGCCATTACGCCTGAAGCAGATATCAATACTTTCCTTGCAAAAAATGGCAGCCAGATAAATTTTATGGATGGCTATGTATCTAAAACAGCTATCCAGGTACCCAGTAAAGATTCTATCATGGCTTTACCAAATGGTGCTGTGTTCGGACCATATGCAGATGCGGGCAATTTAACCCTTGCTAAAAAAATTGATGAAAAAGTATTACCCGACTCTGTAAGAGCAAGAAATATATTAATAGCCACCAACAACCCGCAGAACGGCCAGCAATTACTGCCCGACAGTATTGCGGAAAAAAGAATTGACAGTATTAAACTTGCAATTGACGGTGGTGCAAGGTTTGACAGCCTGGCGGCAAAATTTTCTGCCAGTCCGGAAGGGCAGACCAGCGGCGGCGATCTTGGGTATTTCCAGAACGGCAAAATGGTAAAAGAATTCAATGATTTTTGTTTCAGCGGAAAAAAAGGCGACAGGAAAATAGTTAAGACGCAATTTGGTTATCACCTGGTAGAAATAACCGACCAGAAGAATTTTAACCCGGCTTATAAAATAGCATACTTATCAAAAGTAATCAGCCCCAGCCAGGAAACAGATGAAAAAGCTTCCGGTTTGGCCAGCCAGTTTGCCAGCGAAAGCCGCAATGCAAAAGCTTTTGACGAAAATGTTAAAAAAGGAAATTATAATAAGTTACTGGCCGCAGATATTAAACCAAATGACATGAACATTGCTGCACTGGGCAGCAGCCGCCAGATGGTTAAATGGATTTATGATGCTAAGGTAGGAGATGTGTCAGAGATGTTTACGATCGAGAATAAATATGTAGTAGGCCTGGTAACAGAAATTAATAAAGAGGGAATTGCCAGCGCTTCAAAAGCCAGGCCGATGGTAGAATACATCGTCCGCAGCAAGAAGAAAGCAGCATTGATTAAAGCCAAAATAGGCAGTGCCAGCACGCTGGAAGCAATTGCTGCTGCCACCAACCAACCGGTTTTAAAAGCGGATAGTGTTTCATTTTCATCACCTTTATTTCCGGGCGCAGGGCAGGAAGGAAAAGTAGGCGGCTATGCATTTAACACTTCCGTAAAAGGGAAAGTTTCACCCCCGGTTGCAGGCAACAGCGGGGTATACAGCATCCGGACAGAGAATATTTATGCAAAATCAAATGAAGGGGCCAGCATCGACCAGCAAAAAGCCAGCATGATTCAAAACCAGAAAGCAGCCACCGGAAGAGGTGTTATAGAAGCCGCGCTCAAAAAAGCGTCTTCTATAAAAGACACCAGGAGCAAAGTTTTTTAAAATATAAAAGGATGCAACAGGAAAAATCCCACAGAATATACGCTGTGGGTTTTTTTTTGCAACAAATGCCTTGCTGAATGGTTATTTTTAAGGAGCAGTATTGCGGCAGGGGAAAGCAAGGTCAAAGAAATTCTCTGCAATTTGAAAAACCTGCTTGCGGTAGCAAAAACAAATTTATGGGCGAAGACATCATTGTAAATAAAGTGGCAGAAAGCGGCCTGCTGGAAATAAACCTGGAAAACTATTATCCCAAGGGGGATGTGGCAGTATTTGATCTTAAAGAATACCTGTTTATGGGACTCATATTAAAAGAAAAAGATTTCAGGGAGGCGTTGAAGCAACAGGATTTTTCGCCCTACCTGGATAAATTGGTGGCGGTTACCTGCTCAGCCGATGCCATTATACCAGTATGGGCTTACATGCTGGTGGCCAGTTATCTCCAGCCACTGGCAAAGGAATTGATCATGGGAGAAGCAAGTTTTTTACACCAGACCCTGTTTTTGCGAAACCTCAATAAAATAAATGTAAAAGAGTTCCAGGACAAAAGAATTGTGATCAAAGGATGCGGGGAACTGGAAATTGGCCCCTTTGCCTACCTGGAAATAACCCGCCTGCTGCGTCCTGTAGCCAAAAGTATTATGTATGGCGAACCATGCAGTACAGTGCCGGTTTTTAAAAGGCCGGCCGGCGCAGAAAAGTAGAAGGCACCACCGCACTAAAAAACAATAAAGAAATATCTGTCACTGGCCATGGGCCAGTTTTTTTTGCACAGCCATCAGTCATAAAATCAGTAACTTGAAAAATACTACAAAATGGGTATTGGGTTATTTATCAGGCTGTCATACCTTGTACGATTAACACCCACCCCTTGTAAAGCTTTTCCGCCCCCATGGTTAAACGCAGTTTTTAGACCCGCATTATTACGCAAATAAAAATATTGATAATAGACTTTTTTGCAGGCACCATGCTGCTGTAAACCCTTACAGTATTGTATACTGCAGATAATCCAGATAAAAAATTGCGTAGGTAATAATGGCAAAATATAAGGTATACATATCATCTACTTACCGCGATTTAAAAGAACACCGTAAACAGGTCATCGATTTTTTCGGCAAAAAAACCATCAAGGAAAATTTTGACTTGCTGAGCATGGAAGGCTATGTGGCAGATGATACCGTACCGGCCATGGAATGTATTGAAGATGTTAAAGAATGCGACGTTTATATTTTAATTATTGCCAACCGCTACGGTTTTATACCCACAGAAAATAACGCCGATGAAATTTCTGTAACGGAAATGGAATACAATACAGCGCAGGCAGACCCGCAGCGAACAGTATTGGCTTTTTTTGCAGATGAAAAAGATCCACAATTTACCGCGGATAGCGATGCGGACGAAGCGTTGCGAACAAAAAAGAAAAACAAACTCCTTGCTTTTAAGAACAAAGTGCGTGACGCCACGCTTACCCACCCGGAACCTTTTGTTTCTTCCTATCACCTTACATTGCAGATTGCAGAATCACTGATGCGCCGGTCTTTTATTGCCTATAAGCTGGACAATGCCCGTGCTTATTGCTGCGATCGCGTGCCACAGTTTTCCCGTTTCCTGCTGGCCCGCACCAGCAACGCGTTTAAATTCATTGTTATTTATGGCGACCGGAAAGAACTGGGGCTAAACCTTATCAACCGCTTTAATATTTTTACATTGGACCTGGAAGAAGATGCTATTCAAAACCAGCTGGTAAGTTTTGAAGACTTCCTGGTGAGCGAAGAATATATTCAAAACCGCAACAGCCTGCTGGTGTATATCTACGACAAGTTTTTTCCGCATACACCACTGCCGGATCTTTCGCTGGGTACCTTTCTTACTGCCTTTAAATCTTTTGAAACACCGTTGGTTTTTGTGATTAATTGCGATGCTTCTATGTTTGAAGAGAACCAGCTGAAATTTCTTAAAACCTTTATAGATGAATTATACAATGCCACGCTTGCGCAGGACAGTGCCCGTATCTATCTTTTTTTAAACATAGAAGATAATGCCCTTGCCGCCACCCTGGAACAGCAGCTTAAGCAACTGCAGCAGCTCCCTAACCAGGAGAAATATTTATCTGTGCTGCCGCGCCTGCAATCTTTAAGTCCACAGCTGATAAAAACCTGGATCATTAATTATATAACACCCAGCCCAGGCCGGGCTGAAGAATTAATGGATACCAGTTTTAAAGACTTGCCTGTTCCGCTCAGTATGTATGAGGCGGATAAAAAAATTCATGTTCTTATATCGGAGATAAATAAAAACAACGCAGCGATTCTTAAAATAATCAACTAAAAAATCTGCCATGAAAATTGAGCTTGATAAAATTTACCTGAACAATAACGCCATTGATTATGTGGCAGATGATGGTTTAATCAAGGCCGTGGAGATTGCCATTGCACTGGGTAAACCGTTGCTGGTAAGCGGAGAGCCAGGTACTGGAAAAACAAAGCTGGCCGATTATGTGGCCATGCAGCTGGCCATCCAAACGGCAGAGAAACCCTTGTCGTTTTTAAACAAACCCTTTGTTTTTAATACAAAATCTACGTCCATATCCACCGATCTTTTTTATTTCTATGATGCCGTTAGCCATTTCCGCAGCCAGCATGCAAATACAACCACCGCTCAGTTTATTGAACTGAAACCCATGGGGCTCGCCATAGCCCAAACGCATGGGATGGATAATACTGACCTGGCGGGTATCCAGGGAATAGGAAATTTGTCTGCGGATGTTTTGGATGCACAGCCCCGCAGCAGCGTGGTATTGATTGATGAAATTGACAAAGCTCCCCGGGAATTTCCAAATGACCTGCTGAATGAAATGGAAACCTATAAGTTCGACATCAAAGAAATTAATCAGTCGGTAAGCCGCAGCAACAGTGAATGCCGTATACTGGTGATCATGACCAGCAATTCAGAAAAAAACCTGCCCAATGCTTTTTTAAGGCGTTGCATTTTTTATCATATCGGCTTTCCGGACAAAGAAAAATTATTGCTGATTGCCCGAAAAAGGCTGATGATTGAAAATGATGAATATGATGGGCTGATCAATAAGGCCATTGATGAGTTCAATACCATACGCAGCCGCGCTATGAACAAGAAGCCCTCTACTTCAGAATTTCTTGACTGGATAAATCTTTTGAAACATTACAATCTTCTAAACAACAACAGCTTTGCCCCTGGTAATACAAACGCGCTTTACGAGGCCACCAAGAGTACACTCATAAAAAATTACGAAGACCAGCTGATTGTAAATAATAAGGCCGGTTCGTAATCTCCCGGGCAATGGATAAAAAAAAGCCAATACAAGACAGTATAGAAGAAACAGCCCGGCACCTGCCGCTGGGTCAGTTATTTTATTTGCTGTATAATAATGGCTTCCAGGTAAAGCCGGATGACTATATTGAAATGCTCAGGATTACTGAGCGTTTTGGCTCGCACGATATTGATGAAACCGCCCAATGGATCTGCCCTATTATTGCCACCAGCGAAGCAGAGCAGCTGAAATTTTATCATGTAATTGAACAGTACAAAAAACTAAACGCCGTGCAGGCGTTTGATGACCGTGCCATAATTAAACCCTTGTCGCGGCGGATTAAAATGTTACTGGGCGTTCTGGTGCTATGCCTGCTTTTACTCACGGTTTACTTAAGCTGGCCGCGGCGTATTTTTCATTTGCAGGAAACCAATAAAGAAAGAATTATTGAGAAAGGAGAGCCGCTGTCGTTTGATGCATTTAGCCTGCTGCAGAACCGCCCGGAAGATACCGCCAATATTCAGTTTGCCTGGCATTTTGATGATAGCAGCAGAGCTGAGGGGCTGCGGGTGAAGCATATTTTTAAGAAGCCGGGTGACTATTTGGTAAGAAGAAAAATTTCTTCCCGAAAATTGTCGCTCCCCAAAAATGCAGATTCGTTGCTGGTGCATGTATGTGAAGATTTACCCAAGCTGCATATAAATGTTCCGGAGGAAGCCCTCACCGCGCAGCAGCCTTACAGCATCACTGCAGGCGTAGACGCAGAACCCGGAACCGTAACGTATTATGAATGGACCATTAAGGATAGTGTTTTTACAACGCAGGTACCCATTGCACAAAACATTGTATTTGCAGCAGAAGGCGATTATGCTGTAACCTGCAAAGCAGTGGTTGGTACGGTGAATGCATATTGTACGGTGACGGATAATCAAATCTTGCGGGTGCTTGACAATGGCCTGCATTATAACGCCAACTTTTCTGCCAGCCGGCCTGGATTATATATTGGAAAAACCAGCTTGAAATGGTGGGTGACGCTGGCATTCCTGTTACCAGCCGCCGCATGTTTATTCTACAGCCTGTTCAAAAGGAAGAAAAAACCTTCAGCATTGCTGCCCCCTGCGCCGGCAAAAAATATGCAGTTCCGTGGCCCTTATGACATTCCTTTTGAACAGAATGATATAAAGCTTGTACAGGAAGAAAGGGATCTCCAGCGCACGTTTACACAAATGCGGTACAAAGCCGAGGAGGAAGCTACCATTATAAATGTACCCGCTACCATTAATTCCATTATACGATCAGGCGGCAGCCCGCAGCTGGTTTTTGCGCCACTTACCCAGCAACAGCAATACCTGGTACTCATAGACAGGGCCAACCCAAAAAGCATGCTCACCCGGCTATTTGGGTACCTGGTAAAACGCCTTGCCGAAGATGGAATACCGGTAACAGCGTTTTATTACGATAAGAATTTTGTCTGTTCCAATGACAGCTTCCCAGGCGGCCTCTCCCTGCAGCGCCTGGCCGAAACCTATAGTAATGCAACGCTGATTATACTGGGCCGGGCACATGAACTCGTATACAGCATTTACCCGCTGGTGGAAGAGAGGTTTTTGAAAGAATTAAACCGCTGGCAAAACAAGGCTATAATTACACCCGTGCCGGTAAAAGACTGGCTATCCAAAGAAAAAGTATTGCAGAAATATTTTATCCTGTTGCCGGCAGATACGGCCTCCCTTCAAAAGTTAATACCGGCGCTGCGGGAAAAAATTAAACCACAGACCAGCTTACTGGAAATAACAGCATCGGAACAATATTCTTTACGCCAGACAGATTTTCAGGACGTTGCGGAACTTAAGCAATACCTGAACAATGAAGAACATTTGTTTCAATGGCTTTGCGCTATTTGTGTTTATCCCAGGCTGCGCTGGGAGCTGGTGGTAGAAATGGGCAAAGTAATCCTGGAAAAATATGGCTCACCACAAAAACTCAATTATAGCAACCTGCTTAAACTATGCCGCATAACATGGATGCAGCAGGGCGTTTTTCCGCAGATAACCAGGCTGGAATTGCTGAAAGAATTGAAATTTGAAAACGAAATAATTGCCAGGGAGCAATTGCTGCGCATGCTCCAGTATTCAACAGGCATGTATGGCGAAGAGGGCTACTTTTTTGAAGAGGAAAAGAAACGACAGCAGCTTACCAACCAGTTTATCCTGCACGCCAGTGACAACAACCAGTACAACCAGTATGCGGGAAGCCGGGACGCCTTTAAAAAATTGTGGAAGAAAGATGGCATACTGGATGTGCCACTGAAAAAATACCTGGATAAAACAAATGATGATAAATGGCAAACGCCCGTAAAAGACGGACTAAAATCTGTTGGGCTTTCTGCTTATTTTGATTTGCAGGATACCATGCAGCACAAAACCGTACGGATTAAAAAAGGATTGGCAGCAGCACTGGCGGTATTACTGATTGGGTTGTGGGCTTACATTGGTTTTGGCGGCGGGGCAGAAAAATTGGCGCCAATCATTACCCTTAGCCAGGATCCCGTAACGGGCGTACTGCCGGTAACCATTAAAGTAATCAAGGACTTTGGCCGCTGCGGCGACTCGTTAAAAAATAGTTTTGATAAATTGAGCGGTTACCTGGAAATCAATAATGAAAGAACAACGCTGGTTTATGATCAAAACACCGCCCGGGTTTCTTTTACGGTTCCCTACAAAAATATCAACACCGGAAAAGCCAATATAAAACTGGAATGGGACAATGATAAATCAATTATCACCACTATTATTTATGATAAACAGCACTTACCCGACACCGTTACTATAGATTGTATAAGCAGCAATACGTACACAAAAAAGCCTTTGTATATCCGGTACAACGATACCGCCGGCTACCGGGAAATAGAAAATACGCTGGGTTACGCTTTATACCGTTACAATGTTTCTGCGCTGCAGGCAGACTTTACAGATTCATCGCGGATAGTTTATTATGAGCCCAATCAAAAAGCCAGGGCCGATTCTATTGTACAGATAATGAAACAAAGCCTGGGCATTGCCGTGAAAGAAGAATTCATCAGTGAAATCAGAACACCGGCAGCGCCACCTATTTTATTTTTAAATACGGGAAGGGTTGCTGTAGCGGATGAGCCTCTACCGGATACAGCCACTGGTTATGAATATCATCTCCTGGGCGATCAGTATTTCCAGGATAAAAAATACCAACTGGCCATACAAGCTTATGGCAGGGCAATTAATGCAGATTCAAATGATGCACTGGCATATTACCAGCAGGGTGTTTGCTATGAAATGCTCGGCGATAGCTATGCAGAGAATGCTATTGCCGCATATGGCTCGGCCATTGCGCTGAATGCAAAAGATGCACAAGCCTGGTACCGGAGAGCAGGATTAAGATATGGGTTAAGAAGATATGCGGCCGCTGCACAAGACTATAATAAAGTAATTGCCCTTAATTCTGCCGCCTACAGGAAGCAGTATAATTATTCTATTTATTACAGGGGCAAAGCAAATTTCTATTTGAAGAACCTCAGCAGCGCCTGTGAAGACTTTAAGAAAGCCGCCGCCCTGGGCGTTACTGGCGCAAAACAGGATTACGACAACTATTGTAGTAAGACCGTAACCGTACAACCGGATTGCAACAGGGTATTTGCTTCTTTAAAAGAGGCACTCAGCGTAGCGGCGGCTGTTATTTGCCGGCTTGATCTTTCAAAAGAGCATATCGCAACGATTCCAGCGCAGCTGTATACATTTAAGAACCTTACCCAGGTTAATTTTGGAACAAACCCTGTTCCTCAAAGCCAGGTAGATGAATTGCAAAGGGCATTACCCGCCTGTAAAATCAGCTACACGCCGCAAAAGGAAACGGAGACAAATTTTGGATATATAGAAATGGATCAGAATGGTTATACCAATGCAGCCGGCCAGCAGATAATGGAAAAAGTGAGCCGGTTGCTAAAAGCCCAGCCACGGAGTAAAATAAGGCTAAGTACAACCTATACCACTGCGCGGGAACAGAAAATGCTGACAGGTTATATGAATACCATTGTAAACATGTTTGCAAAAATTGGGGTAAACACTACAACACAGATTGAGCAACGGTTAAGCAAAAGCCGGCCACCAGCACAACAACAGCAGCAGCAGCAAAATGCGCCGGCAGCCGGGGCTACAGAAATGCGTATACAGGTAACCGGTATTAATTTAAAAGATAACCTTAATAAATCTACTTACTGATAAGGCTATAAAATATATTGCTCTTTTTTCATCATAAAAACTGAATAATTATGACACTGTCAGATCACTTGTCAAACAGCACAAGCCCCAAACGAATTCTTTCCTTGGATGGTGGTGGTATCCGTGGTGCATTAACACTGGGTTACCTGCAGCGGATTGAAGATATACTCCGTAAACAACACGGCAATGATCCTCAATTTACACTCAGTGATTATTTTGATTTAATTGGTGGCACCAGTACGGGTTCTATCATTGCGGCCTGCCTGGCCATTGGTATGAAGGTGGAAGACATTAAGAAAATGTACATGGAACTGGGCGGCAGAATTTTTGGCAAAAAATATAAATGGTGGAATATTTTCCAGATAAAGGATGTATTGAAAGCGGGGTACGACGAGGCGCCACTGGAACAGGAATTGCAAAAGGCCTTTGGTGATATTACGCTGGAAAGCGATAAAATAAAAACCGGCCTCTGCATTGTGGCAAAGAGAGCTGATACCAATAGTGTGTGGTCACTGATTAACCATCCCGGCGGCATCTACTACAACAGTGAAATTGGCACCAATAAAGATATTCCGCTGTGGAAGGCTGTTCGCGCCAGTGCCGCCGCGCCCACTTATTTTATACCGCAACTGATAGAAGTGGGCGGTGGTATGGGTACGGCAGCATTTGTAGATGGTGGCGTAAGCATGGCCAATAATCCGGCACTGCAATTATTGATGGTGGCCACCCTGAAAGGATTTCCTTTTCGCTGGAAAATGGGTGCCGAAAACATTTTGCTGGTTTCGGTTGGCACTGGTATGAGCCGCTGGGAAAAAATACCGGTAGCCGTTACCCAAAACAATTTATTGAACTGGGCGCAGCAAATACCAGATATGCTGATGCAGGATGCAAGCTGGCATAACCAGGCCATTCTGCAGTGGCTGTCCAGTTGTGATACCCGGTGGCAGATTGATGGTGAGTCGGGCGATTTAAAAGACGATACCATTACGTCTGGTTCGGACAGCAAAAGTTTACTCACCTACCTGCGCTATAATTTCTGGCTGGATGCTGACAGCCTGCAAACCCTGATGGAAAAACCCTATGAGAAACAGCACGTAGAAGACCTGGTGGAAATGAGCAATGCCGCCAGCAGGTTTGAGTTATATGATATTGGGAGTAAGGACGCATCTGCAAAAGTAAAAGAATCGCATTTTCCTGATGCCTTCAAGCTGAACGATGCCTGACAAAAGAAATAATGGTTCAATAAAACGGCAAAAACGAAATGGGTTTAATCAATGCGTACGGCAGCCCATATAGAAAACTTTTACATAGGCTTTAACCCGCATTGACAGGTTGTCCCCGATGTATATAGCACAGGATGTTTTAATACGTTGGCTTTTGTATCCGTATTAAAGCATTTAAAAGGCCTGCAATATTTTTAATTGCTGTTTTTACATATTGTGCTTATTTTAATATCAGCATCCCTTATTCATTCAAACCGGAAGACATGAATTCCTTATTTTCTTTTAAAGCGTTTCTTAGTCACAAATATGAACACCCGGAAGTGAATCTTTACTTCTTTAACCTGTTTAATGAAAATGCCCAGGTTCAGTTTGAACTGGATGCGGGCAAGGGTGCAACAAATGTAACCAGGCTGGAAAGAATGATCAGGGATGCGGATGCATTTATTGGTATTTATCCCTTTCTTGGTAAGCTGGATGATGCCGACAAGAAAAAGCAATTGCAGGAACAGTCGAAATATTTCAGGCTTGAAACAGAATTAGCCGTACGGGCCCGCAAACCGGCCATTATATTTTATGATAAGCGCTACGGTGAAATGCTCAAGCCACCGCCAGGCTTTTTGGGTTTTTCTTTTGATATAAATGAAATAACCGGCGAAGGAGAATCGCCCAATCGGGAGAATTTTAAGACCGAGATTGTTAAGTTCCATGAACTGGTTAAGTTTAGTAAAGCCTATGAAGACAGGCTCAAAAAAGAGCGAAACAGGATAGCCGTGTTTACACCTTCTTCCAAGGATGGCGTAAACGGGTATACAGCAGATTGCATTGAATCCATTACTTCCATTTTAACAGACAAAGCAGAGTTTGAAGTGGAGGTTATAGCCACCCGGCAGGTTTTGAATATAAAACAATTGCGGTTTTTGGATAAGATAGATTTTGCCCTGGTAGATGCAGGAGAAAACATGATGCAAACCGGCATTCCAGCGTACCTGCACGGAAAATTTGTTCCGATGCTAAGACTGCATTTCCAGGATGATGATGCGGACATAATAGGGCCGCCGCTCTCCAACAGTTTTTTATATGGCGGCATTGAAACCGGGTATCCCAAGGATATTATTTGCTGGAATAAAAAAGAAAGCCTGGAAAAAAAGTTAAAAGAAAGGCTTGACCGGCTTTACTCCGGTTACCGGCGCATCAATACACCTGAGCAGGCTATGGAGTATTTTAACAGCGCTGCAATAAAAGATAAATCCGTTTTCCTCAGTTATACAAATGATGATGAAGCTGCAGCGCTGGAAATGATTACATCGCTAAAGAAACGTTTTAAAATAGTTTTTAATTATAAGGATACTACATCCATACCCGGAAGCGAACCCTGGTTGAAAGTCATCTTCGACAGGATAGCGCAGTGCGATGTTTTTATTTCGCTCTACTCAACAGCGTACTTTAAAAGCCTGCATTGTGAGCGTGAACTGCAGCACGGCGTAACACAGAAACTAAATGGAAAAAAGATAGTAGTATACCCCGTAAAATTATACCAGGGTGAAGACCTTAAACTTGTTGTGCCGGAATATGCATCCTTTATACAATACACCAGGAAATACCAATATAAGGGCATGGATGAAATAGTAGAAGACATTATGCAAAAATTGCCTGACTGAAAACAGGTACCAGCCCAGACCCTGTTTAAACCTGGGTTACACAATTTAAAATAGTAACAATGGCAACTGCCCAGATAACACACAAGCCCCTTTGTTTTATCATTATGCCCTTTGGAAAAAAAAATGATGCCAAAGGCAATACCATTGATTTTGATTACGTATACAATGAGTTTATCAGGAAGGTAATTGAAGCCTGTGACTTATCGCCCATCAGGGCAGACCAGGAAATCATTGGAGGCGTTATCCAAAAGCCGATGTATGAGAGGCTGGTGCTTTGTGATTATGCCATTGCAGATCTAACTACCGCCAATGCAAATGTGTTTTATGAGCTGGGTATACGTTTTACTGCCAGGCCAGCTACTACCTTTTCCATTTTTGAGGCAGATTCCAAACCACCATTTGATCTGAATGATGTGCGATGCCTCCCTTATGTAATGGAAGGCGGAACAATAAAAGATCTTGACAAAACCATTGCCAGGATGGTTGCATATATAAAGGGGGTTAAAGAAACAAAGGAGACAGACAGCCCCGTATACCAGTTGCTGGACGGCATCAGCTTTACACATAACCTTTCACATGAGAAGGTGGAAATGCTGCGCAGTGCCGCAGAATTCAATGAAGCGTTGCGCGAAGAGTTGCTGCATGTGGTTGATACCAATTTGCCTTCCGCAGAAAAAGCTACCGCCATAAAAGCGGTAGAAAAGAAGCTGGGCGATAAAAGCGACTGGGATGTATCTATGTGCATTGATGTAATGCTTGCCTACCGGTCTACAGAAAGTTTTGCAGAGATGGCGGATTTTATAGAAACCCTTCCAGCGTTTTTAAGGAAATCAATGTTAATGAGGGAGCAGTATGGTTTTGCATTAAACAGGGCGGGAAAAACAGAGGATGCTATAAAAGTTTTACAGCGCGTAATTGAAGAGAACGGTGCAAACAGCGAAACCTGTGGTATTCTCGGGCGTGTTTTCAAGGATAAGTACAATGAATTTAAAGACAAAAGTCCGGCAAAGGCTGCGGGCTTTCTTGATAAAGCCATTGAAGCGTACCTGGACGGGTATAAGGCAGACATGCGCGATTTCTTTCCCGGAGTAAACGCGGTTACGCTTTTATCTGTTAAAAAAGATCCCGCTGCTGCAGATCTTGCTAAAGTGGTGGAGTTTTCTGTAAATGCCCAGCTGGAGAAAAAAGCAAAAAAAAGAAGAAAGAGTTTTGCAGGCAATTTTGATGATTACTGGCCGTATGCAACATTGCTGGAACTGGCGGTAATCCAGAACAATGAAGAAAAAGCGAAAAAATACCTGCCATCCTGCCTGGCTATTTCTTCTGAACTTTGGCAAAGAAAATCAACGGGCAAAAACCTGCTGATGTTTGCAGGAGATAAAGATTGGGTGAAGGAAATAGTGGCGGAGCTTAATCAATAAAAAATATTATGCTATGCAGCTGCTTAACCAGATTGTTATTAGCCGCGCCACACATGGCAATGCAGTGATACAATTATTGCAGGGGGATCTGAGCGCCATTCCAAAAGAACATGCGGCAGATCTACTCGTTATTTCTGCTTATCCCGGTAGTTATGTACCGGTAGAAAAAACACTGATTGCCGCACTTTTTAATAAAGGGATCAATGTAGCTGCAATGGCAAAAAAGAAAGCCATTGATTTGCGCGATCAGCTTGGTTGCTGGTTGTCAGAACCGCTGTCTGCAGCAGAACAACAAAAATTCAATTTTGAAAAAATTCTTTGTTTTGAACCCAACCTGCAAACTGCAGAACACGCTACAGCAGTCGGCAATATTTTCCGTTGCATCAATACATTTGCTTTTAATGAAAACAACAATATTATTGCTATGCCGGTGCTGGCCAGCGGCAAACAACGGGTGCCGGTAGAAAAAATGCTGCCCGCCATGCTGGATGCGGGTATCTTCTGGCTGGAAAGCGGGTTACCGCTGACCTGTATAAAATTGGTTGTTTTTTCTGATGACCAGGCAATAGAAGCGCTGCCTGTTTTTGTAAGGGCCAAGCAGCAAAATGAAATAAAAAAGTCCGTACACAATGGTACAATAACCGGCACAGCAGCGCTGGAACTTTTTGAAAAACAGCAACGGCAGCAATTGCCGGGGGAAGAAACCATGGCCATTGTGGCATCAGAAATAAAAGACCTGGCGCAAAAAGATAATACGTCGCAGGTTGTGTTACCTGCATCATCCGCGGCTGGCCCGGTAGTGGTCACGGAAAAACCAGGAGATGCTTCTACCAGGCATGTTTTGCCGAATGAGCCGCCGGCAGGTACTCCCCAATATCACTGCTTTGTAAGTTATGCGCACAAGCATGCAGACGTTATAGATGCGTTTGTAAAGAAGCTTACCGCAGTAAATAAAGACCTGCAGATTTTTTATGATAAAAGCAGTATTCCTCCAGGTGGTTTATGGATAAAACAAATATCAGACGCCATTCAGCAATCTAAAAAAGTATTGATATTTCTTTCGCCTGATTACAGTAATTCGATGGTTTGCTGGGATGAGTTTCAGTGCGCCAAACTAATTGAATACAACAGTAAAAAACAAATTATTCAAACTGTGTATCTGTACAACGATGCTGCGATGCCGCCCATCATGGGTATATATAGCTGGACAGATTGCCGGGAGGGTGATCAGGAAAAGCTTGAAAAAATAGTTGCGCAGCTGGTTAAAGAACTGGCTCCCGAATAGCCTAAACATACAGGTTGCAGTGTTTACAGGCAGGCTGCAATTTTTTCTCTACCCTGGCCTGCTGTAACCAGTTACTTCTCGTTGACAGAATGCAGCATCGTTTCACAGCTAATCACCTTCATTAACTTACAGGTGGGCCTGCAATTTCTTTGCGGCTGCCTTTATCTGCACCCAGTCTTTTTCCACGTCTGCTTCATTCAAAAAATGAAAAACAGTAAAGGTTTCCCTTTCAATTCTGTTTAAGCCCCTGAACGGCTGGCTGGCCTTCCAGGTAGCATTGGCGAAGCGGGAAAATAGATTCTTGTCTGCGGCACTGATGCTATTATCAGCAATGGACGCAAGAATCGCCGAAGGCAATATTTTTCTGGTAGTTACCAGGTAGTTGATGCCACATTCAAGCGCGTAAAAACCAGCAACATTGGTAGCAATTTTTTGGTCTTTTACGCTTTTACGAATAATAGTGCTGTCTTCTTTTGCAGAAATAAATGGAGGTACAGGCTGATGGAGACCTGCGTAATAGCCGGAATCCATATAGGCAGCCATTTCAAACGCGTACGGCTGGCTGTGCAGCAGGCTGCGTATTTTAATTTTCTGCCCTTCTGCGCTACTGTCTTTTACTGCCTGTAACGAAGACAGTAATTTAACTGCTGCAGTTTTTACCTGGTTATAATCTTTTACAATTTCTTCTTCCGGTAAAAAGCTGGCTACTGTAAAAGTAGGCCGGGTAATTCTTTCAAGGTCGCGGAAAGGCTGACCGGTTTTCCAGGTAGCATTGGCAAAACGGTTAAGCAATAAAACGGTAGAACTGTCTGCTTTGCCAGTAACAATTTTTTCAAGCAGGTCTGTTGGCTTTTCTTTTGTTTGATAGCTTAACAGGTCAACGCCACATTCCAGTGCATAAAAGCCCGCCAGGTTGGTTGCAATTTTTTCTTCCCTGGCTGTTTTTTTAACCGTAGCGGTATCTTCTTCCGGGGTTAAAAATGGGGGTACTGCCTGACCAAGCCCTTTGTAGTAAGCGGTATCCTGTGATTTTGCAATGTTTAAACTAAAATCAGCGTTTCGTAGCAAAGAATCTATGACAGTAAGCTGCTTTTTTAATTGTTGATCCATATCAGGCTCTTTTTTGATAGCTGTACTACAGGAACTAATGTGTTGAACAAACAAGAAAAGTACCAGCAATTTAAATAGTTTCATATTCTCTTTTTATATTTCAAAAGATGGCTTGTGCCTCTATAAAGTATAAATGTAATTCGTTTTACGGGCATTCATTAAAGCAAAAAAATAAAACAACTTTTCTAATTAATTTTTTTTGTATTTTACTGTATGGACTACTTGCTGCTCCGTGCATTTGATAATTACATAAACGCCAGTATAACCCTTGCGCGGCTGGACGAGGAAGGCATTACCTGTTACCTTAAAGATGAATATACTGTTACCATAGATCCCTTTTTGTCAAATGCGGTTGGAGGCATAAAATTGATGGTGCTGCCCGATGATTTTGAGGAAGCGCAAACACTGCTGGCGGCATATGATAAAGTTTACCGCGAGGCGATAAGCTGCCCCAAATGCGGCTCGCACGATGTGGAATACATCAGTAAAGCCGGTGTTAAAAATTGGGCTACTGCATTGGCCTCCTGGTTTTTTTTGCGGTTTGCAATGGCTGCCGAGCAAGTGTATCATTGCTATGAGTGCAGCTTTGAATTTACCGATCTTCCCGAAGAGCCGGTAACAAAGGAAATCGTTTAAACAAAGCATCTCCTGCATTGTTTTAGTTCGTACTTTTCATACCATTATTTGCCATATGGAAAAGTTCATTCAATACTGGGCGCATATATCCAGTTCGCACCGCATACTTATTTTAATGGGTGGCATGGTTTTGTTCTGGCTCGCAGAAGGCTACTACCCTCTGTTCCGGTTTTCATTTAAACGCTGGCGCCATGCCGGAGTAAACCTGCTTTTTTTATCCACCACAATAATACTCAACCTGCTATTTGGCCTGGTAACTATCTGGGCCTGCCATTTTGTGACGGTGCACGGGCTTGGCATTATTAACTGGTTTTCACTGCCAGCCTGGGCAAGCATTGCCGTTGCTTTGTTGCTGGGCGATTTATTTGGGCAGTATATTCCTCATTACCTGATGCACAAAATAAAATGGATGTGGAAGTTTCACATGATACACCACAGCGATACGCATGTAGATGTTACTACCGGTACCCGTCACCATCCTGGCGAATGGCTGTTCCGCGAAGCATTTATGGTACTCGGCGTTTTTGTAATGGGCATGCCGGTTTGGCTGTATTTTCTGTACCGGAGTTGTGCGGCCCTCTTTACGCATTTTAACCATGCTAATATTATTGTTCCGGCGCGGATAGACAAACCCATCAGCTGGATATTTGTTTCTCCCAATATGCACAAGGTGCACCATCATTATATGCGGCCGTTTACTGATAGCAATTACAGCAATATTTTTTCTTTGTGGGATCGTATGTTCGGCACTTTTAAATACACGGATCCAAAAACCCTGCGGTATGGACTGGATGTGCTGGAAGATGAAAAAGATGAAAAGCTGGGTTACCTGTTTAAAATTCCTTTTGATAAAAATGTGAAGACGGATTATTAAGCATAACTGCCTGCATCAGTCTTTATCTGTCTTTAAAATAGCCTGCAGTAAAATATGCGCCCCATTGCCCATATCAACCGTTTTGGTAAATTCTTTGGGCGAATGACTGATGCCTCCGGCGCTCGGCACAAAAATCATGGCTACAGGAGCAATCAGTGCAATTTCCTGCGCATCATGCCCGGCACCACTTTGCATAAATTTATAACTATAGCCAGCAGCTTTTGCGGATGCGGCAATTTTTTCCTGTAAATTTTTTTCCGTTATGGCAGGCTTGGATGCATTGGCCTGCAGCTGAAAAGAAATGCTGGTACCGGAAGCGCTGGCAATGGTTGCCGCCCGCTTTTCAACATCACGAAAAAGTGTCCATATTTTTTCGTAAGAAAGATCCCTGATTTCTAAACCCATTACCACCTTACCAGGAATTACATTGTATGCACCCGGCGTAGCAGATACTTTGCCGATGGTACCCACCTGCTTTCCGTCGTAACCAGTAACCACTTCATTTACCGCCACAATTAATCTGGACGCGGCCAATAAAGCATCCTGCCGCATATTCATAGGCGTGGTGCCGGCATGATTGGCAAAACCATTCACCGTTACTTCCCAGTGTACAATACCAACGATGCCTTCTACTACACCAATCTGTATATTTTCTTTTGCTAAAATGCCGCCCTGTTCAATATGCAATTCAAAATAGGCTTTGATATCACCTTTTTTCCGGCTGCAAAAAGCAATGCTGTCCGGGTTGCCACCAATGGCTTTTATACCCTCTGCCATGGTAAGTCCACTCTGGCTCACCTGCTTCAATCCGTCAGCAGTTAAATGCCCGGCCATGGCCATACTGCCAATAGTGCCGCCTTCTTCATTGCAGAAAATAATAACCTGTAGCGGATGCGTTGTCACCAGCTTATTTTCATTCAGCACTTCAATGATTTCCAATGCGCCAATGGAACCAACGCAGCCATCATAATTACCACCATCGGGCACCATATCAATGTGTGAACCAAATGCAATTGGAGGCAAAGCCTGGTTTTTGCCTTTTCTTTTACCAATGATATTGCCGGCATAATCAATGCTTACTTCAAGCCCGGCTTTTTTCATTAATCCCATAAACCAGGCCCGGCCCGCTATGTCTCCCTTGGTAAAAGCCACCCGGTATCCCCTGTCAGCTGTATCCTTGCCAAATTTGCCCAGCTCCAGGATTCTTTCTTCCATGCGGCGTTCATTTACCCGTAAAGCAGCTGGCATAGTTTGGCCGGACGCAAAGGAGGAACAAAACAGGAAACCCGCGATAATGGGAAATTTCATTGTTGTAGTATTGTTAATAGAATGTGTTGCCGAAAGCATCAACGGCTGCGATACCTTTTGAATGGCCGTTGATAACAAATTTTCTTCCCCCTGTTTCAATGATCCGGGTACAGAGTTACTGTTGCTGCATCATTTCCAAATGGCGGCGGTAAGAATTGGACGTGGTATTAACATTGCCTTTATTGGGCTGCGGCACCAGCAAAGCAGGCAGCTCTTCAGAGATCGTTCCGTCTTCATAAGAGATGGTTACGCCTACTTCCAGTGTGTGGTGAGACGTGCCTTTATAAGTTCCTTTTACGGGCGATACATCGCTGAAACTTCTGCCAATGGCCAGGCGCACATGTAAATCATTGACCATGCAGTTGTTAGTAGGGTCAAGGCCCAGCCAGCCATAAAAGGGAATATAGGTTTCTACCCAGGCATGGGTAGCACCTTCTCCGCGCATGCCGTTTTCATTGGGGCACACATAGCCACTTACATAGCGTGCAGGTATGCCTATCATGTGCAGCATCACCAGCAGCACATGGGCAAAATCCTGGCAAACACCTGCTTTCAATTTCCAGACCTCATCTATGGTTGTCTCTACATCGGTTACGGCACTGTCGTAAGAAAAATTGTTAAAAATGTATTCATTCAGCTGCAGTGCGGCGCCGAGCGGCGTAAATGACCGGCTGTTTTCTATAACTGGAAGTCTTCTCAATTCTTCAATGGCTTCAAATCTTTCCTGTTTTAAAAAATCTATGTACGGATAAGTAAAACGCACACCTTCCATATTTTGCCATTGTTTTTCTTTTGGCTCTGTATCCGGGGGCATTTTTTTATCATGCACCACCACTTCTATTTTTGAATCAATGAGCAATTCTTTATGTGGCTCTGCGTAGGTAAAAGAGCCGATTGTGTTGCCATAGTAATCTTTGTACAATTCTACCTGCGGCTCACCCGTAATATGCAAATCCTGTTTAATGACATCCTGGTGTTCATCCTGCAGGGGAAACAAAATTACCTGGTTGGCACTATCTCTCACAGGTTGCTCGTAACTGTACCGGGTAACATGACGAATACTAAAACGGGGCATGCAAAAAGTTTAGTTAATGTAGTGATGTTCAAATAAAAGCCAGCGGATCAGGAGTAGGCAAAATAATTCTGGTTGAGTGTTACGCCAATTTCATTGAGATCAGCTTTTACTTCTGCCAGGTATTCATGTAAGCCCTGTTTAAGAATTGTTTCAGTAGTAGAATAATTAATTTTACTTTTCAGTTTACCAATTAAAAATTCAATTTGCTGGTAACTGTCTGCATTGCGATCGCTGCGCAGCCGCATAAAATAACGCATCAGCTGGTTAATGGAATATAAAACGGAGCGGGGAAAATCACGGTTTAATACAATTAATTCTACCACATGTTTTGCTTCAAAACCGCTGCGGTATGTTTTAAGGTACATTTCATAACCAGAGATAGACATCAGCAGGTATTTCCAGTAAGTGGTATCTGCGGTGGTGATGTCATAGTTGACGTCGCTTACTTTTACATCCAGTATATCTGCCGACTGTGTACCCCTTTCTATAAACTTACCCAGGTTAATAAAAGCATATCCCTCGCCGCGGCTCATGGTAATATCAATGGTACCGTAATACAGCAAACCCTGCCTGATTAAAATATCCAGCACAGAAACAGGGTCATCACGGTCCAGCCATTCTATCAATTGCTCATCGCGTACGGTGTGGTAAAAATCGTTGAGGCATTGCCACAATTCCTTGGTAATATGATCCTGCACGCTGCGGGCATTTTCCCTTGCCTTGGTAACAATGTTCAGCACCGAATTGGGGTTTTCTTTATCTGTAACCATGTATTGCAAAACAGTCCTGGAATCATTGCCAATTACGCTGTACTGTTCATCTTCCAGGTAAGTAAATATTTCCAGTACCGGGGCCCAGGAAAAATCATTCAAATCATCCTGCGATGAAGCATAATTTATCTTCAGCATGCGTAAAATGCCATCGGTACGCTCCATGTACCTGCTCATCCAGTATAAACTATCTGCAACCCTGCTTAGCATTTATTCTTTTTGTTTTTATTTATAATCCTTTTTCAAGGTGAAAATTTTAAGGCGTAAGCGTAAGGCATAAGTGCAGTCTTCGTTTTGTCACTGACTATGAACTACAGACTAATGAATACAACTTTTAAGTAGCCAGCACCCAGGTATCTTTGCTTCCACCGCCCTGCGAAGAATTAACGACCAGCGATCCTTCTCTCAACGCTACCCTTGTTAAGCCGCCCGGCACAATTTCTATTCCGCCTGGTCCGCAAAGTGCATATGGACGGAGATCGATGCGCCGCGGTTGTAATTTGCCATTCATATAACAGGGTGCTGAAGACAGGCTGATGATTGGTTGCGCAATAAACTGGCGCGGATCTTTTAATACTTCTATTTTATATGCTGCTATTTCCTGGTCTGTTGCCGCATGGCCCATTAGCATGCCATAGCCACCGCTGCCATTTGTTTTTTTGATCACCATATTGCTGATATCGTCAAAGACATGCTTCAGGTGATCTTTATTTTCTAACTGGAACGTGGGTACGTTTTTTAGTATTGGCTCTTCATTGAGGTAGTATTTAATCATGTCGGGCACAAACGTATAGATAGCTTTATCATCTGCTACACCATTGCCCACTGCATTCACGATGGCTACATTTCCCTTTCTGTAGGCGCTCATAATACCGGCCACGCCCAGGGCGCTTTCAGAATTAAATACCAGCGGGTCCAGGAAATCATCGTCTACCCTTCTGTAAATAACATCTACCTGCTGCAGGCCGGTGGTGGTTTTCATGTAGACGCGGTGATTGTCCACTACCAGGTCGCGGCCTTCTACCAGCTCTACGCCCATTAAACGCGAAAGCGTAGTATGTTCAAAATAGGCGGAATTATAAATGCCTGGAGTTAACACCACAACCGTTGGATGCGCTATCTGCCGAGGCGACAGGGACACGAGGTTCTTATGTAAAATAGTTGGGTATTCCGTTACCGGTCGCACATTGTTTTTGGGAATCAGGTCGGGAAAAATGCGTTTGGTGATCTCCCGGTTCTCCAGCATATAGCTAACACCGCTGGGGGTACGCAGGTTATCTTCGAGGATATAAAAAGTGCCGTCGTTATTGCGGATTAAATCAATGCCGGCAATATGAACATAAATATCATACGGCACCGGGAAATTGTGCATTTCACGGAGGTAATGCGGGCAACTGTAAATCATATCAATGGGTACTATTCCATCCTTAATGATAAACTGCTCGTGGTATACATCCTTTAAAAAAAGATTCAGCGCTTTCAGCCGCTGTTTGATGCCCGCTTCTATATAACTCCATTCTGCGGCGGTTATAATACGGGGTATAATATCAAAAGGAAAGATTTTTTCGATGCCTTCTCCACTGCTGTAGACCGTAAATGTGATCCCCTGGCTCATGAAAAGCCTTTTGGCCTGCTCTTCTTTTTTGTTGAGTTCATCAATACTCAGCTGCTGCAGAAAATCTACGGCGCCTTTATACTGTTCACGAACGGTACTGTTATGGTACATTTCGTCCCAGGTATGGTCGTCTACAAAATAACTATTGAGCAATTCGGTGGCTTGCATGGCTTTTAGTTTGAAGGTGTTAATGCAACATGCAATCGTTGACTGGTGTTCCTTTTCAAATATAAGGATTCGGGCCATAAGTTGAACAGGCCGGTTTCTAATTTTTAAAAAGGCGGGCGCTTTTAACGAGGCACATAACAGGTGAGAAAACGAGGCGGCTTCGTATATGTATATAAACGTTTTCAGGAAAAGCCTTGAACCAAAGATGCCGCAGTAATACCGCGGTTTTCCGGCAATCTGGTTTCATTTATCTTTATTGTATGAAGATGATTGCAATGATACCGGCACGCTACGCTGCCACCCGTTTTCCCGCAAAACTTATGCAGGTCCTTGGCCAGAAACCAGTGATACGGCATACTTACGACAACACCCGGGCTACCAGTCTGTTTGACGAAGTTTGGGTGGTAACGGACAGCGATATTATTTACCAGGAAATTACCCGCCATGGCGGAAAGGCAGTGATGAGCAACAAGGAACACGAAAGCGGCAGCGACCGCATTGCCGAAGCGGTGGCAATTATGGATGTGGAAATTATTGTAAACGTACAGGGAGATGAGCCATTCGTAAAAAAGGAACCGCTACAGCAGCTGTTAGCAGCCTTTAGTGGGGAAGCAGGTAAAAATGTGCAGGTAGCATCTTTGATGCAGGTACTGAAAGAACAACGGTTCATTGATGATCCCAATTATGTAAAAGTGGCCGTGGACTTAAATATGAACTCCCTTATGTTTTCGCGTAGCGTGCTACCCTACCCGCGCAATAAGGAGTTGCCCATTGTCTATTATGAGCATATTGGCGTGTATGCTTTCCGCAAGCAGGCGCTGATGGATTTTACTAACTGGCCAGTGACCCCGCTGGAGGCAGCTGAAAAAGTGGAATGCCTGCGCTACCTGGAGCATGGTATTCCGCTGAAGATGGTTATTACCGATTATATGGGCGTAGAAATAGATACACCGGAAGATTTGGAAAGGGCGGCAAAGATGCTACACCCCTGACCAGATGAAACAGAAAGGGTACTGCTCGTTTGCTATGAGCAACGCAGCATTTGGTGAACTGAGCCGCAGTGCTCTTACTACAGTGATTTTTTCCGCAAAGAAAATAATAACATTCTTTCACTTATTGTCGGCAGCCGGGATCTGTTGCTCCTCTCGATTACGAGCAACAAGATTTTTTGTTTCAACGGGGACCCGATTGATAAAATAATCCGGTTCGGTTCCATTTGTCATACTGAGGAATGCAGCATCTGGTGGATTAAGCCGCATTGATTCTTACTACCAGAGATTATATCAAAAAGAATAAAAGTCACATTCCTTCACTTATTGTTAGTCTCCGGTAACCGTTGACCCTCACAATGACGAGCAACAAAATTTTGTGTTTGAAAGGAGACTCGATCAATAAAAAAATCCGGCCAGGTTCCGTTCGAAATCCGGCAACTTCAACATCAATTATAAGAATGCCGATCTCATTGTCATGCTGAGGAACGAAGCATCTGGTGGACTGAGCCGCATTGCTTCTTACTACCAGAGATTATTTTCAAAATGAATAATAATAATAACAGTCTTTCACTTAAGTCCAGCTAAGAGGTAAATAAGATCAAATCCTGCCTTAGGGGGTAAGCTGGTTTTTTCTTACCTTACCTCTTTAACCAACACAACGATTGCATATGAATAAAAGTAAACTCTTCCAGTGGTCTATTGTAGCTGCGCTGGCCGGTTTTATATTTGGTTTTGATACGGTGGTTATTTCCGGGGCCAACCAACCCATAAAAGATCTCTGGCATACCTCTACCTTATTTCATGGCATTTTTATTATGTCTATGGCGCTTTGGGGCACCGTAGCAGGGGCTTTGCTGGGGGGCATTCCTGCAGAAAAATATGGCCGCAAAAAAGTGTTATTGTGGATAGGAGTTATGTTTGCTATTTCAGCCCTTGGTTCAGCGCTTGCGCCGGATCCCTACACGTTTTCTTTTTTCCGTTTTATTGGAGGACTGGGTATTGGTATTTCATCGGTAGTGGCACCTACTTATATTTCAGAAATTTCAACACCTGCTACCAGGGGCCGCCTGGGTGCTATGTACCAGTTTAATATTGTGTTTGGCATCCTGATAGCGTTTCTTTCTAATTATTTTTTACAGGGCGTAGGCGGTGCCAATGACTGGCGCTGGATGCTGGGCGTTTTAGCCATCCCATCGCTTATCTATACCATCATGGTAATGGGCGTACCGGAAAGCCCGCGCTGGCTGATTACGAAAAAAAATGATCTGCCTGCGGCGAAGAAGGTTTTATCGCAAATAGGCGTGGCCGATGTGGATGCAGAAGTGGCTGCAATTATAGCCGGCAATAAGTATGAAGCTGCTGCCGGAAAGACATCGGATTTTTTTAGCGCCAAGCACAAAACCATTATCTGGCTGGCCTTTATGATTGCTTTCTTTAACCAGGTGTCGGGCATCAATTTTATTCTTTATTACGCCCCTGAAATATTGTCACGCAGCGGCCTGGGTGCAAAAGAATCATTGCTCAACTCTATTGCCATTGGCGGCACAAATTTAATTTTTACGTTTGTCGGGCTTTACCTGATTGACAGGATCGGGCGCAAAACCCTGATGATAATTGGGTCAGTGGGCTATATTGTAAGCCTGTCTATGGTGGCATGGTGTTTTTCGTCACATGCAAGCCCGGGTGTTTTAATGGGATTTTTATTGTTGTTTATTGCATCCCATGCGGTGGGCCAGGGCGCCGTTATCTGGGTCTTTCTGTCAGAAATATTTCCCAATAAAATACGCGCACTTGGCCAGTCTTTTGGTGCCAGTGTGCATTGGGTTTTCGCAGGTATTATTACACTTATCACCCCGGCTTTCCTGGACGAAAAGAATGGCATTTTCAAGGAGAACCCGTGGCCAATTTTTGCTTTTTTTGCTGTAATGATGGTATTGCAACTGGCCTGGGTACTTACCAGGATGCCGGAAACAAAAGGTGTTTCGCTGGAAGACCTGGAAAAGAAACTTATTAAAGAATAACTCCCCCGAAATTGTACAAACATGAGAAAGCTTGTTTATGCAGCTGCTGTGCTGTTTGTGATCAACGCCCATGCACAACCGACAACGGATTATAAGGAAGTATACAGGCCACAATTTCATTATACACCTGCGTTAAACTGGTGCAATGATCCCAATGGGCTGGTCTATAATAATGGCGTTTACCACCTGTTTCACCAATACAACCCTGCCGGAAATGTGTGGGGGCATATGAGCTGGGCGCATGCGGTGAGCAAAGACCTGATACACTGGAAGCAATTGCCCCTTGCCATTGCGGAAGAAAAAGACACCATGATTTTTTCTGGTACCTGCGTGGTTGATAAAAATAACAGCAGCGGTTTTGCTGTAAAAAAAGGACAGGTGCCCATGGTGGCCATTTATACCGGCCATATTGAAAACAGCAACCAGAGCCAGCACCTGGCATATAGTTTAGACAATGGGCTCAGCTGGACAAAATATGAACATAACCCCATCATTGATTTGCATAAAAAGGATTTCCGCGATCCCAAGGTGTTTTGGTATGCGCCCAAAAACTATTGGGTAATGGCGGTGGTCTTTCCCGTAGAGCACCTGGTGCAATTTTACTCCTCAAAAAATTTAAAACAATGGACACACTTGAGTGATTTTGGTCCCGCTGGTGATACCGCTGCCGTTTGGGAATGCCCCGACCTTACACAGGTACCGGTAGAGGGTAACCCATCACAAAAGAAATGGTTATTGCAGACCTCTCAAAATACTTCCATGCAATATTTTGTGGGTGAGTTTGATGGCGTTCATTTTATAAATGAAAATCCGGCAGGTAAAATACTCCGCCCGGATTATGGCCCTGAATATTATGCGGCTATTGCTTATAACCAGTTGCCTGCCACCCAGGCGCCTACTGCCATTGGCTGGGTTAATAACTGGAACTATGCCAATGATATACCCACTACACCGTGGAAAGGCGCTATGTCTTTACCACGCACTATGAGTGTACAAAAAAACGGCAATGAGTGGACCCTATTGCAGCAACCGGTAGCTGGCATTAAAAAATTGCGCCAGGCTTTGTTATCAGAATTAAAGAATAAAACAGTTACAGGAAGTACAGTACTTACAGCAAGCACCACCCAATGCGAAATAGAGCTGGTAATACAACCCGGTGCCGGCAGCACCTGCGGCATGCGCTTGGCTACCGGCAACGGACATGCGTTTGAAATTGGTTATGATGCTGCAAAGCAGGAGTTGTACATAGACCGTAGCAAAACCGCCCATCAGTCATTCAACAAAAATTTTGAAAAGCTTAGCCGCTACACCGCAGCACTCCCGTTAAAGAACAAAATGCTTACCCTCCGGATATGGTTAGACAATAGTGTGGTGGAAGTGTTTGCCAATAATGGCGAAGCTGTTTTAACAACACAGTTTTTTGCTGCTGCAGATGAGAAGGGCATGGAGGTTTTCAGCACGGGTGAAAAAAGCAAGGTAGTTAGTTTACAGGTTTGGCCAATGAAGACTATCTGGTAATAGCAGTCGGCAAAAAGCTGCAGTATCGGGCAGTGAGAATGGACCAGCAGTGCGTATGCCATTCAGGGCAATAATTTGTGCTGGTTGTGACATGCTTCCGGTTTACTATAAACCAGCCTGTTTTTCTGTTAACTAAAGCCTTCGTCCATTTATTTTTTATTGCTGTAAATTCGCAACTCTAAATTAATAGAAATGGCATTTCGCAATTTTAAGATGGTTAGCTACGTGGTTTATGGCCGGGGCAGCTTTAACCAGTTAGATGAAATATTGCAGCCGCAGCGTAAGGCCGGCAAACCGATGATCTTTTTGCTGGATAATTTTTTTGAAGGCAAACCGCTGGCAGCCCGCATCCCTTTGCGCGGAAATGATAAAATTATTTATGTAGATGTTACCTACGAGCCCAAAACAAGCTATGTAGACAAAATAGCCAATGATCTAAAAGATGCGTTTGGTAGCATCAGTGGTGTTATTGGTATTGGCGGTGGCTCGGCCATGGATTTGGCTAAGGCGGTAGGTTTAATGATGAACAACCCTGGCTCTTCAGCAGATTACCAGGGCTGGGACCTGGTTAAAAATGCGGGTGTGTACAAAGCAGGTATTCCCACACTAAGTGGCACGGGGGCAGAAGTTTCACGTACAACGGTACTCACAGGCCCCACAAAAAAACTGGGCATGAATTCCGACTTTACGCCGTTCGACCAGATTGTGCTGGACCCGGAATTAACCAGTAATGCACCAGCCAACCAGCGTTTTTACACCGGTATGGATTGCTATATCCATTGCATTGAAAGTTTACAGGGAACTTATTTAAACGAGTTCAGCAAAAGCTATGGCGAAAAAGCCTTGCAGCTCTGCCAGAAAGTGTTTGTAGATAAAAAGGAATGGGATGATGAGTGCGACGATATGCTGATGATGGCTTCTTATGCTGGTGGTATGAGCATTGCCTACTCACAGGTGGGTGTGGCGCATGCGGTGAGTTATGGGCTCAGTTATTTGCTGGGCACCAAACATGGCATTGGCAATTGCATTGTAATGAACCACCTGGAAGAGTTTTACCCTGCTGGCGTAAAAGAGTTTAAGCACATGGTGGATAAAAACAACATTGATATACCACAAGGCATTTGCAAAGGATTGAGTGACGAACAGTTTAATAAAATGATAGATGTTTCCATGGTAATGAAACCACTATGGGAAAATGCCCTGGGAAAAGATTGGGAGAAAATAATGACGCGGGAGAAGCTGCGGAAACTATACGAGAAACTTTAATTACTTTTTTTTCGATTAGGGTAGTTGGTTGATTGTATCAGCAGCATTGAATGCCCAACTAAATACAATTGAAGCTGGTACCACCAAAATGTTAATCACAGCAAAGGAAAATGCTGCTTCGAAATCTTTTCTATCTTTAACGCATGCAGCAGAATAAATACCTCCGCTATCTTGGTTTGCCCGCATTGTTTGGCACAGAGCGCACAAAAGAGATTTTGCATGTAAACCCCACTGCTGCCCCGGTACGCATAGAGCCCGATGAAATCTCTGTTTACATTTATGATTATACACCCGACAGCATTGAGGAGCGTAAACTTGACCTGGTGCAGGAGTGCTTTGTATATAAAAATAAGGAGGGCAATACCTGGATTAATATAGACGGGTTACGCAAAACAGAAATAGAAGCTGTGTGTACCCATTACCAGGTGCACCCACTGATTATAGAAGATATTTTAAGTGTGAACCAGCGCCCCAAAATGGATGATGTGGAAGGCCGTCTTTTCTGCCTTTTAAACATGCTCTACTACAATGAGAAAAATAAAACTGTTGAAACAGAGCAGATCAGTATTGTATTGGGTGATCATTTCGTATTAAGTTTCCAGGAAGACGCCAGCAGGGATGTATTTGATCCATTGCGTAACAAATTAAAAATTGCCAAAAGCCAGGTACGGCAGCGCGGCGCAGATTACCTCTTGTATGCTATGCTTGATATGATAGTGGATAATTATTACCTGGTAATGGAAAAGCTGGGCGACCAGGTAGAGCAGGTAGAAGAAGAAGTTATCCGTACCAGCAACACCAAATCATTAGCAAAAATTAACCAGCTGCGCAAAGAGCTGATAGTTTTAAAACGAAATATTGCCCCTGTACGTGAGTTGATCAATGGCTTTATGCGCAGTGAAAGTGAATTACTGGATGACCGTACTACCAAGTATTTTAAAGACGTATATGACCATATTATACAGGCATACGATCTAACAGAAAATTACCGGGAAATGATGATGAGTATGCAGGATGTGTACATTAACAATGTAAACCTGCGCATGAATGAAGTAATGAAGGTGATGGCCATTGTAACCTGCCTGATGGCGCCCGCCACTGTAATAGGCGGTATTTTTGGAATGAACTTCGATAAAATCCCTTACCTCCACAATGATTATGGCTTTTTTATTGCCGTTGTGTTAATGCTGGCAATACCCGTTTGGATGCTGCGTACTTTCAGGCGGCGTGGATGGTTTTAAAAAGCTGGCTTACCCGGCCAGGGCCAGCTCATAGAAATAATCAGATACTTTTTTCCAACCATTTTTTTCATACACCGCTTGTGCAGTGTAATTGTCGTTGCCGGTTTGCAGCAGCAGCCATTTCGCATTTGTTTCAAGTCCATGTTCACGGGCAGCATTTAATAACGCAGCGGCAGCACCCTGTTTGCGTACGGTAGCATGTACATATAAATCATTGAGCAACCAGGTTTTTTGCAGGCTTACAGAAGAAAAGATAGGGTATAGTTGTGTAAAGCCAACCAACACTTTTTCCTGCTCCGCCACAAAAACCACGGATTCTTCATTTTCCATTCGCTGCAGCAGAAATTTTTTTGCCGCTGCAATATCAGATGGCTGGTGGTACCAAACCCGGTACAGATCAAACAAAACAGTCAATTCTTCTATATCTTCTTTTGTTGCGCGGCGGACTGATATCATAAAAAGGTTTTTGTAAATATTTGTGCCATTAACAAGTTTATCTGTACCCGTTAACGAATACTGAAAATAGCGAAAGCTTTTTATTTATCAAACGCATCACAGCGCCGGAAAATCATAAATTGTTTTTGGCCTAAGAAACTGGCTTGCTGCGGCCATTGCTTTGCATAGGCATTTAGTTCATCTAAGCCTTGCTGCCAGGGTTCATTATTTAATAAACAGTCGCTGATGATTTCTCCGTTTTGCTGACGGGCAACATAGAGTTTTAGCCAATTAAACTTTTGGTTGTTTAAGTTACGCTGTATTTTTTCTTTGATCAAACCAAAAAGTGGCTCGCCGGTGGGAACTTGGTCCCATTTTCCCTGCAGCGCCAGTACGCCCAATGCCGGGTGCCATTGCACATCCAGGTTTTCTATGCTGGTGTAAAAATCAATAGCCGGGTTATGGTTATCCGACAAGCTTTGCATTATGGGAGGAAAAGTGGTGTTCAGGTAGTTGTTCAGTACAGACTGTACTTTCTCCTCCGGGGTTGCGCCAATGCCCACTATATTTTCATCAATGCCATCCGGAAAACAGGTTGGATGAATTGATAAAAACTTCACATGTAAAATAGCAGGGTGATTGTCAGGGCTGTCAATAATAGCAGTAGCTATTTCAAGTTCAGCATTGATTGTAAGCGATTCGTATTGCTGGTTTTTTTGCACATCATACCCTGAAGCGGAGAGCCGGTTTTCCAATTCTTTTAATAAATAAGCATTGGTAACAGGCATAAGCTGGGCCTGCTTGTCAACCTGTATGTTAGCAGGATTTTTTTTCCTGAGGAAATCAAATAGTCCCATATATTTCAATTTCATGTAAGCAATGCGCCAATTAATCAGTCTTCAAAAGTATTAAGACTGCTTAATATAAAATACAGCCTGTAAGTTTTAACTTTAAAAACCGGGAACCATTTTCCGGACTCATTTATGCAAACAGAATTTATTATTGTAATTACGTTACTGGTGCTGGTAATTATATTGCTGGTAATCTTTAGGGCAAAACCGGCAAATGATGCAACTGTGTTTACGGGCAGGATAGACCAGCTGCAATCGGGCCTTAAAGAAGATTTTCTTTTAAACAGAACGGAAAGTGCGGTCCTCTCAAAAGACAATCGCAGAGAACTCAATGATACCCTGAAAGACTTCAAAGAAGAATTGACCCAAACACTTGCGCTGATAACGCAGCAAAATCAACAAGCCCTGCAGCAGGTGAGCAAAACTGTTGAAGATAACAACAAGGCCAACCGTGATTCGCTTACTGCCAATTTAAAAGATTTTATTGCTGAACAAAGAACAAAATTTGATGACTTGAAAAATGGCCAGAAAGAACTGGCCGCCGGTACACTGGCACAGCTTGAAAAAATTGGCGTACAGGTAGAGACAAAGCTAACCACTTTAACGGAGCAGGATAAAAGCGATAGTCAGCTGATGCGTATTGCGCTGGAAAATGCTTTTAAAGGCTTCCAGGAAACCTTTGATAAAAATGTGGAATCATTTAATAACCTGCAGAAAGAAAAATTTAGCCAGCTGGATCATAAGCAGACGCTGATGATGGAGAGCAATGAAAGAAAGCTGGAAGAGATGCGGGTGACTGTAGATGAGAAATTGCAGAAGACCTTGAACGAGCGGCTGGGCCAGTCTTTTGAAATGGTGGGTAAACAACTGGAAAGCGTTCAAAAAGGCCTCGGCGAAATGCAGGCCCTGGCGCAGGATGTGGGTGGATTAAAGAAAGTGCTGAGCAATGTAAAAATGCGGGGCGGCATCGGTGAAGTACAATTGGCCATGCTGTTGGAACAGGTACTGGCACCTGAGCAATATGCGGCCAATGTAAAAACAAAACATGATTCCACAGATTTGGTAGAATTTGCCATTAAACTTCCGGGGCGTGATGAAGGAAACAGCGTTGTGTACTTACCGGTAGATGCAAAATTCCCCAAGGATATTTATGAGCAGCTGCAGGATGCTTATGAAACAGCTGATCCTGCAGGCATAGACACGGCTTCCAAAAACATGGAAAATGTAATTAAAAAAATGGCTAAAGACATCAGGGATAAATACATTGATCCGCCCAATACCACTGACTTTGCCATTATGTTTTTACCTTTTGAAGGCATCTATGCAGAAGTAGTGCGCAAGGCCAGCCTGCTGGATGTTTTACAACGTGAGTATAAGGTTATTGTTACCGGCCCCACTACGCTGGCGGCCATTCTCAATAGCCTCCAAATGGGCTTTCGTACACTGGCCTTACAGCAGCGCAGCAGCGAGGTGTGGAAAATATTGGGGGCTGTTAAAACGGAGTTCACCAAGTTTGGCGGACTCATGGAAAAAGCGCAGAAAAACCTGCATATCGCCAGCAGCCAGATTGATGAACTCCTGGGCAGCCGTACCCGCGCTATTAACCGTAAGCTGCAACAGGTTGAAGCGTTGCCCCTTGCAGAGAGCAACAAATATCTACCAGAGTCAACGGTTGAGGAACTGCCTGATAATGAAGAAGAGTAATATTGCACGCGTACTATCCTGGTAAGTTGATACTTTTCAATGGAGTGAAGAAGGAAAAACTGTTTACGCGCTTCATGGTATTGCAACAGCTGACTTACGCAATCACTGGCAGAACTTGCAGGACGGGTTTGCCCTTACTTTCATATAGCTTATTTTAGTAAACGGCAAAATGGTTATGCGTTGCTGGTTAAATATGCAACACGATATTTGTTTTGTAAGCTTATAACTTTTGTATGAATATAGATGACATATGTCACGTTGAATTAAAGCCCTTACTGCTACCCACCTTATTGCTACGCAATAATTTTTATCTTTTCAGCACCATTAACAATTAGCAACCATGGATTTCAATATAGCCAAATCATTAGACATTCTTGAACGCACGCCGGCAGTTCTTACCAGCATGCTGCAAAACATCGCTCCTGAATGGACATCCAACAATGAAGGTGGTGAAAGCTGGGCGGTGTATGATATTATTGGTCATCTTATCCACGGCGAAAAAACAGACTGGGTGCCAAGAGCTGCCATTATTTTATCAACGCAGCCGGATAAAAAATTTGAACCGTTCGACAGGTTTGCCCAGATGCAGCAAAGCCAGGAGAACACGCTTGAACAACTCTTAGATGAATTTTCCGCGTTGCGTGAAGCCAATATCGCCTGGCTCCGCTCCGGAAAAATAACAACCAATGATTTTACTAAAAAAGGTATTCATCCTGTATTTGGTGAAGTAACGCTTTCTCAGTTGCTGGCCACATGGACTGTGCACGATCTTAACCATATTGCCCAAATCAGCCGGGTAATGGCCGCTCAATATAAAGAAGCGGTAGGTCCATGGACTGCTTTTCTGAAAATACTTCAATCGTAAACAAGATCAATAAATAACTGTATGCGCAGCCAACCCATCATAAAACATCTTGTATTATTTTTTTTGCTGCATATACTGATTGCTGGCTGTTTCTCCGTTTACGCACAATCCTGGATTCGCATCAACCAGCTGGGCTACACCTGCCAGGGTGTTAAAGTAGCTGTATGGGCCAGCAAAGAAAAAGGTATACCCGGTGCTTTTCAATTGAAAGATTCTGCCACAGGCAATACTGTATACACGGGTAAAGCGGGCCAGGCATACAGGGCCTATGGCCCGTTTGCGCAAACCATGCGACTGGCGTTTACCGCTTTTACCAGGCCGGGTAAATATTATTTACAATGTGGCGTTACAAAATCGCCGGTGTTTGTTATTGGTAATGACGTGTACCATGGCGCGGCGGATTTTACGCTCCAGTACATGCGACAGCAAAGAAGCGGGTACAACCCTTTTCTTCAAGACTCCTGTCATACCGGCGACGGGTATACGATGTATGGGCCGATGCCAGATACCACGCACATAGACGTGGCAGGTGGCTGGCACGATGCGACCGACTACCTGCAATATACTACTACATCGGCCACGGCCACCTACCATTTACTGGCTGCCAGTCGTGATTTCCCCGGAGTTTTTGCTGATACCCATGCCGCCAATGGACTGGATGGAAGCAATGGTGTTGCCGATGTGCTGGATGAAGCCCGGTGGGGGCTTGAATGGCTACTGAAAATGCACCCGCGCAAAGACTGGCTGTTTACTCAACTGGCCGATGACCGGGACCATGCAGGCTTCCGGCTTCCCAATCATGATTCTGTAGATTATGGTATAGGGAAGGGGAAAGGCCGCCCGGTATATTTTGCAAACGGCCTGCCGCAGGGTTTGGGCAAATATAAAAACCAGACTACCGGTGTTGCGTCTGCAGCTGGTAAATTTTCCAGTGCTTTTGCATTGGGTGCTATGGTATACGCAAATAAGGATAAACAGTTATCAGAACTGCTGGCTAACAGATCAGGCTCCGCCTACCAGTTAGGTTTGGCCAAACCAGGTGTGGCACAGACCGCACCCAACCGGGAAGCTTATTATTACGAAGAAGGCAATTGGGCAGACGATATGGAACTGGCTGCCGCCAATCTTTACCAGCTCACAAAAGACAACCAATACATTTCGCAGTCAGTCAGTTACAGCGTGCAGGAAAAAGTGACGCCGTGGATGGGCGCCGATACCGCCAAACATTACCAGTGGTACCCCTTTCATAATTTTGGCCATTACGAACTGGCTAAAAGCACCGATGCCCCAAACAAGGCGTTGTTAATTTCTTATTATAAAGAAGGCATTGACCGCGTTTGGAAAAAAGCGAAGCAAAACGCTTTCTTCAGGGGCGTTCCATTTATCTGGTGCTCCAACAACCTAACTGTTTCCTTTACCATTCAGTGTTATCTCTACCGCGTACTGAGTGGCGATAAACAATATGCGGAACTGGAACAAGCGGGCTTCGATTGGTTGTTTGGTTGCAATCCCTGGGGTAAGTCGATGGTATATGGACTGCCGGCCTACGGCAACACACCGCTTCACCCGCATTCTTCACTTTCATTACTCAAACATTATGATCTCAATGGCGGGTTGGTAGATGGACCGGTGTATGGCAGCATTTATAAAAACCTGCGCGGGCTGCAGCTGTATAACCCCGATGTGTATGCTGATTTTCAGTCAGACCTGGTTGTATACCACGATGATGCAGGCGACTATAGCACCAATGAACCTACGATGGATGGCACTGCCAGCCTGGTTTATTTGCTGGCACAAAAAGAATTTCAGGCAAAACAGGCAATTGATAAAAATGCGGCAGTTGTGGATCACGGAGCCATTATCCGCGGTAGCGCAACCCATAAAAAACTAGCCCTGGTTTTTACGGGTGATGAATTTACAGACGGCGGCTATTTTATAGTGAAAGCATTAAAAGGTGCACAGGTTCCGGCTTCCTTTTTCCTGACGGGCAATTTTTATCGGAATAAAAGCTTTGCGCCTATTATAAAAAAGCTGCAAAAAGACGGGCACTATTTAGGCGCCCATTCCGATAAGCACCTGTTATATTGTGATTGGGAGAAAAGGGACAGCCTGTTAGTAACGAAACAACAGTTTACAGACGATCTGGAAGCGGTGTATAAAGAATTGGGCAAAATAGGAATTGACTATAAAAAAGCGCATTATTTTTTACCACCGTATGAGTGGTATAATGATAGCATTGCCACCTGGACAAAACAGCAGGGCCTGCAACTGGTTTCTTTTACACCGGGTACACGCAGCAACGCAGATTATACCTACCCCGAAATGGGCAGCAAATATGTTGATAGTAAAACCATCCTGCAATCAATTTTAAATTATGAACAACAATATGCCAACGGATTGAACGGGTTTATACTTTTAGTGCATATTGGAACTGATCCGCGGCGCACAGATAAATTTTATGCCCTGCTGCCGCTGTTGATTGACGCGTTGAAGAAAAAAGGCTACCAGTTTAGTAAGGTTGACGCTTTGTAAAACCTGGTTAAATGCACACCTGGTTTCTATTCAGTTCATTGTAGCTATCGATATCCTAAGGGGCGACAAGGCGTTCGTACTCTTTGAGAGGCTGCGTTTTCCTTCTGGGTTCTGATTCGGCATAAAAATATAACTGTATTATCGAAGCATCAACAATAAAATAAACTAACAGAACTCGATGCCCGCCATAATGCTTCTTTCTTGCTGGCGTCGCAAAGGGTATTGGTATCAACCGTATATTACTGAATGAAAAGCTTGTTAATTCTTGTGAAATCATAATAAGGCCCTGTCATTGTTAAAAAGCTTAATGTTTTATCCGGATCGTATTGCATAAGGCTGGTTTCAAATCTGCCGTATCTTTAGGACCAGGTATTTTAATAATGAATAAAGGATATTTGTTAGGGCTCTTTGTAGTTGTCATTCTTGTAACCGGGTTTGTACCTGGTCGCCGTGATGCTGCAACCATGACCACGATCCATTTTAAACATTGGGTAGGGAATAAAGAACTGGTATTGTTTGATGAAACGTATACCAATTCTTTTGGAGAACCTTTCGTGGTTAATAAATTCAGGTATTATATTTCGGGGCTTTCTTTTACTGATGCGCAGGGTGAACATAGCCTGCCGGAAAATTATTACCTGGTAGATGAGGCAGATTCCCTGTCAAAAACAATTCAGTTACCTGCTGCAGGTATACAATCCATTTCTTTTATCATTGGCGTAGACAGCAGCAGAAGCACAGGCGGTGTACAAACCGGCAGCCTTGACCCTGCCAATGGTATGTTCTGGACATGGAACAGCGGCTATGTTTTTGCTAAACTGGAAGGGCAAAGCGATTCATCCCACGCACCGGTACACAGCCTCAGCTGGCATGTGGGCGGCTTCCGGCAGCAGGAAAATGCGTTAAGAAGAATAAAATTAACAGTCAGTAGCCAGGCCGGCGCAGCTAATAATACTATTATTGTTCATGCCAATATTTTGAAATGGTTTGATGCGGTTCACCCGTTAAAAATTTCCCAATCACCTGTATGCCATCAGGCAGGCAAGCTGGCCATGCTGCTGGCCGACAATTACAGTGCTATGTTTTCTGTTGTACCATGAAAATATTGACTACCATATGTATTGGTCTTTTTTTATTGGCCGGCATTGCCTGGGTAGAGGCGGGCAACAAACCGACACCAATAAAATTTATGGTGCCGGCTGGATGGCCACAGCCATCGTACAATTTTAAAGCTAACCCCATTACAAAACAGGGATTTGAACTGGGCCGCAAACTTTTCTATGATGAAAAGCTCAGCAAAGATTCTACTATTTCCTGTGCCAGCTGCCATCAGCAATTTGGCGGATTTGCTACTTATGATCATAACCTCAGCCACGGATTTAATAATTCACTTACTACGCGTAATGCACCTGCACTGCAAAACCTGGCCTGGCAAAAGGAGTTTATGTGGGATGGCGGCGTCACTCATCTGGATCTGCAACCGCTGGCACCGCTAACCGCCACCAATGAAATGGGCGAAACCCTTGGCAACGTGATTAAAAAATTAAACAAGGATACGGCATATAAAAGAATGTTCAGGGAAGCTTTCGGCCCCACGCCGGTCAATACCCAGAAAATGAGCATGGCCCTCAGCCAGTTTGTGCTGATGCTGGTGAGCAGCAATAGTAAATACGATAAAGTGATGCGGGGTGAAGCTGCCTTTATACTTCCTGAGAAGCTGGGATACGAAATTTTTCAAAAAAAATGCGCCAGTTGTCATTCGGCGCCGTTTTTTACCGACCTGTCTTACCGCAATACCGGGTTGCCGGTAGACACTACGCTGGATGATTATGGAAGAATGAAAATTACCCGTGAGAAAAATGATTCACTCAAATTTAAAGTGCCGTCTTTAAGGAATGTAGCCATTACGGCGCCATATGGTCACGATGGCCGGTTTTTTAGTTTGCAGAATGTGTATGAACACTACCGCAACAAACTGGTGGTTACTGCCAGCACGGATTCTTTGCTGCAGCATAAAATACCCATCAGCAATTATGAAAGCGGCCAGTTGACTGCTTTTTTGCGCACACTTACAGATACAGGCTTTTTGAAAAACCCCGCCCTTGCACCTCCCGGGTATACTGTTACGCCGGAGTTTATTCATTATCATTAAAAGGTCATATTAGCTGCGTTTAACCGAGACGTGGTCGATTTTTTTAGACTGCCCCTATCCATTTTGAAGAGCCAGCTTAACGGTGGGTTTGCCCGGGGAAATCTATTTTTTAGGCACTTCTTAGGACCATTTCAGAATAAACCAGTGCAAAACTACCATTGCCTTTGTAGAAGGCTGTCGGCGGGAACATTAGTCATCCCTCTTTTTTTAAGACAAATTAGGTCACCAAAATGATAAAGTTTTACCCGGATGCGGTGGATAGTCAGGTAACCGGTAGTTTTGCAAATCTCTCATTGCCTGCCTAATCTGGCATTACCATTGCCCTTGTATCCACCTGATTGGTAAACGCCACAAAAGAACTTAGTATGAGCCGTTCTGCACAACACAGCAACCCAGATATAGTATTAATAGGAGCAGGTATTATGAGTGCTACACTGGGTGTTTTACTGAAAGAGTTAAACCCGTCTTTTAAAATAGAAGTGCTGGAACGCCTGGATAGTGTGGCCCTTGAAAGCTCCGATGCCTGGAACAATGCAGGTACCGGCCACTCCGCTTTTTGCGAACTGAATTATACGCCCGAAAAGGAAGACGGTAGCATCAGCATCGCCAAGGCCATCCAGATAGCCAGCCAGTTTGAGATCTCTAAGGAGTTCTGGTCTTTTTTGCTGGAGAAAAATTATATCCGCCAGCCGCAGGAATTTATTACGCCTGTGCCACATATCAGTTTTGTATGGGGCGAAGAAAATACGGCTTTCCTGGAAAAGCGTTTTGAAGCCATGTCACAGCATCATTTGTTTGAAGGCATGCAGTATTCAGCAGAAAAAGAAACCCTGCAGGAATGGATGCCGCTGATCATGAAGGGCCGTGATGAAGCCCAACCCTGCGCGGCTACCCGTATGGACCTGGGAACAGATGTAAATTTTGGTACCCTAACCCGTAAATTGTTTCGCTACCTGTTTGACTTACCGGGTATTACTTTTCACCTGGCGCATGAAGTGAGGGATTTGGAAAAAGATGATGATGGCCACTGGAGCATAGAAGTGAAAAACCTTACCACCGGTAATAAGCGTACCATCCAGACAAAGTTTATTTTTATTGGCGCCGGGGGCGGATCATTACCCCTGCTGGAGAAATCTGGTATCCCGGAAAGCAAGGGTTATGGCGGTTTCCCGGTAAGCGGACAGTGGCTTATTTGTAATAACCAGGAAATTATTGCTGAGCACAATGCCAAAGTATATGGTAAAGCATCTGTGGGCTCACCACCCATGAGCGTACCGCACCTGGATACCCGTGTAATTGATGGAAGAAAATCTTTACTCTTTGGCCCTTATGCCGGATTTTCTACTAAATTTCTAAAAAATGGCTCTTTCTGGGATCTGCCGGGCTCCATTAAGTTCAGTAATATAAAACCAATGGTAATGGCGGGCGTACACAATTTGCCCCTGACCAAATACCTGATTGAGCAGGTTAGCCAGTCTGCCGAAGACCGGATAGAGGCGTTGCATGAATACATGCCGTCTGCAGCCATGAATGACTGGATACTGGAAACTGCGGGGCAACGGGTACAGGTCATTAAGAAAAGTGAAGATGAAGGTGGCGTACTTGAGTTTGGAACAGAAGTGGTAAGTGCTGCCGATGGATCCATTGCAGCGTTACTGGGTGCTTCGCCCGGTGCATCAACCGCAGTGGCCATTATGCTTGATCTGTTGCAACGTTGTTTTCCGGAGCAGCTGCACACGGCAGAATGGCAAATGAAATTAAGGGATATCATTCCTTCCTATGGGCAATCGCTTACAGATAATAAAGAACTTGCTATGGAAACGCGGCAAAGAACAAGCATGGTGCTGGGGTTGACGAAGGAGCCTGATGTATGATGTATCTGGCCCCCGCAAGTTACCTGATAAAAGTCCTTCCTCTGTTAGCTCTGTGCAACTTTTATTCTTTTCTCACAGCGCTTCTTTCAGCGCAGCTACCGTTTTCTTTTCGCTGCCAATAAAAATTTTATTGCCGCTGATGGTAACGGGTCGTTTCAGAAAAGTATATTCTTCCAGTATATATTGGCGGTAATCTTTTTCTGTAAGGATTTTATCTTTAAGGCCAAGTGCCTTGTATTTGAGGGCCCGCCTGCTGAACAGTGCTTCGTAACTGCCAGCCAGTTTTTTCATTCCATCCAGCTGGGGGGCGGTGATCTGCTGCGTTTTTATATCCTGCAGTTCAAAACCTTTTTTATCAATCTTTATGTCTTTGATGATGGCGCTGCAGGTGCTGCAGGTAGCGAGGTGATACATTTTCTTCATAACGAAATTTAAAATTGCTGATTTTGGGATAGGGGGATTTAATGATTTTCCTTTGTTGAAACCATCATCGAAATCACAAAATCCTGCAGTCGGCAATCAGGAAATTACCTTTTCCCATTCTTTCGTCTGCTGATTAAACTGCTTGATTATCCTGGCAGGATTGCCGGCCGCAATGGAGTAATCAGGAATATTTTTAGTGACCACGCTGCCTGCAGCAATAACACAATATTTACCTACGTTTACTCCAGCCGTGATAACGCTGTTGGCGCCAATCCAGCTGCCATCTCCAATAGTTATTAACGCGGTTGTGCATGGCTGGTAGCGAAAGGCAACAGTAACGTCACTGAAACCGTGGTTGAGCCCGCTCATGACCACGTTTTGTGCTGTCATGATATGATTGCCGATGCTGATGGGCCCGATAATCACGTTCATGGCGCCAATAAAAGCTGACTCTCCAATCTTTACGGGCCCCACCCCATTGTTTACAAAGGTGAAATCTTCTATGGTGCTGTTATCACCTATTTCAAACACGTTAAAAGGCATGGTATCTACCCTTGCCCTGCGAAAGATGGATACATTCTTACCTTTTTTATGGTAGAAGGGATTTACAAAAACTTTTACCCACCAGCGTGGTCTTACACCGCCCCCGGAAGAGATAAGCCATAAGGTTAATTTTTTTAATTCGGGGTGCGACTTTATTTTTTCTGCCAGTGACATGTAATGACTTTAAATTTTAAAGGGGCTCAAACGCTTGCTGGAGTAACAAGTGAGTGACACCCGTCCGACCGGCTGGCGGGCAACCGAAGCTCAACCAGGACGCTGCCGCCGGCATCCCAATAAATTATACAATCTTATCCGATGCTGATTCTTTTTTTGCAGGTTTTCTTCCGTTGCTCCCGCAAGCGCTTCCTCACTTTCCTGTCTCTTACTGCTCCTGGTACCAAACATACAATTAACCTCCCAAAATGGCAAATGATTAAACTCTGTTAATATATCTGTGTGCATACCAAATTTTCGTAATTTTCAACCCCATTCTTTCAACAATTTAAAAAATAGCTTGCCATGGTAACACGGAGACACTTTATCCAGCAAAGTTCCTTGCTGGCCGCCGCCTTAATCATAGATACATCAGATTTATTTAAAATGCACAAACAGTTGGGCATTCAACTGTATACGGTTAGAGATGAAGTTTCCAAAGACCTGGAGCATGCTTTGTCCGGGGTGTCAAAAGCCGGTTATACCATGACGGAGTTATACGGCTACGATTATAAAACACGCAAGTTTTTTGACCGCAGTGTAAAAGATATGTCGGCATTGCTGAAGAAACACCAGCTTACTACTCCCAGCGGCCATTATAACATACTGGATATGATGTATGACAGCAGTTACAACTGGGACAGCTGGAAATACCTGCTGGAAGATGCAAAAACACTGGGTAATAAATATGTTGTAATTCCCTATATGGATGATAAGCACCGTACGCCTGATAACTATAAACTGATGGCAGAGCGGCTGAACAAGGCAGGCGAGCTGAGCAAGGCAGCCGGCATTACCACCGGTTACCATAACCATTGGTTTGAGTTTGATGCCATGGGAGATACTACCGCCTATGACTACCTGCTAAAGAATACAGATGCCAAACTGGTAAAATTTGAAATGGATCTGTACTGGTTTGCCAATGCCGGGCAGGATCCTATTGCATGGATGAAAAAATACCCCGGTCGTTTCCCGATGTGGCACATAAAGGACATGGAAGCCAAAACCGAAGGAAAAGATAAAGGCCAGACCTGCGAAGTAGGCCAGGGCGTAATTAACTGGAAATCTATTTTTTCCCACCAGGCAGAGGCCGGCGTTGACTATGTATTTGTGGAACAGGAGCAATACCGCAGACCGGTGTTTGAATGCATTAAGATCAGCGCAGATTACATGAAAAAAAATCTTCTCAAATAATAAAACATTGCTAACCGTATGGCTTCCAGGAAAAATTTTTTGCAACAATCTTCTTTACTGCTTGGGGCAGGGGCACTGGCTTCAGCGTTTGATAATAAAGCGTTCGCATACTTTAAAAACAGGGTAATGCCCAGCGACCAGCTCAATATTGGCGCCATTGGCATTAAAGGAATGGGATGGTCTAACGTAAAAGCCGCCTTAAAAGTACCCGGTGTAAACCTGGTGGCAGTTTGTGATGTTGACAAGAGTGTGATAGAGACCCGTTTGGGAGAATTGGGTAAAACCGGTGTAGATACCGCTAAGATAAAAACATATGATGATTACCGTAAGCTGCTGGCACAAAAAGATATTGATGCAGTAATTATTGGCACGCCCGATCACTGGCATGCACTGATTATGATTCACGCATGCGAAGCAGGTAAAGATGTGTATGTAGAAAAACCGGTGGGCAATTCAATTATAGAATGCCGCACTATGGTAGCAGCACAGCAGCGCTACAACAAAGTGGTGCAGGCCGGCCAGTGGCAGCGCAGTCAGCAGCATTTCAGGGATGCTGTTGATTTTGTACAAAGCGGGCAGCTGGGTAATATACGCACGGTAAAAGTTTGGTGTTACCAGGGGTGGATGAAGCCCGGCCCGGTAGTGGCAGATTCTGCACCACCTCCGGGCGTTGATTTTAAACAATGGCTGGGCCCTGCGCCCATGCGATCATTTAACGCCAGCCGTTTCCATTTTAATTTTCGCTGGTTCTGGGATTATGCCGGTGGGTTAATGACCGACTGGGGCGTGCATTTGCTGGACTATGGTTTACTGGGTATGAAGTCGCCCATACCAAAATCAGTGGCTGCATTGGGTGGACGCTATGCATACCCGGATTTGTATGAAGAAACACCGGATACACTTACTACCCTCTATGAGTTTGACGGCTTTAACCTGGTATGGGATTCTGCGATGGGTATTGACAATGGCTCTTACGGACGCGACCACGGCATTGCCTATATTGGCAATAACGGAACACTGATTGTAAACCGCGGTGGCTGGGAGGTTATTGAAGAAAAGCAAAGCAAAAATAAAATAAGCAAGCCGTTTGAAAAGCCTTCGGACAATGGGCTTGATAAGCATTGGGAAAATTTTGTAAGCGTGGTAAAATCGCGGAAAATGGACGATTTGCACTGTTCTATACAGGCGGGCGCACATGTGGCCACCGTAGCGCAGATGGGAAATATTGCCTTCCGCAGCGGTAAGAAACTGGTATGGGATGGTAGTAAAGAGCGCTTTACGGATGAATCGATTAACAAACAATATTTATTAAAAGAATACCACAACGGTTATAAGTTACCGGTAGTGTAATGCTGCACATCAACAGCAAATTAATACAGCCCACTATATGAAAAATAGAATTATTCCCGTTTTTTTACTGGCCACTGTTATTTCTGTAAGCCTGATGGCCCAGCAAAAAGGTGATCCTAAAGCAACAGAATTTTATACCCCTGTTCCTAAAGTTGTAACGCCCGGCAATGCAAACGCAGATGCGCCCTCAGATGCGGTGGTTTTGTTTGATGGCAAAAACCTGGATCAATGGACCTCTGTTAATAAGCCCGGCGAACCTGCCAAATGGCCGGTGGCAGACGGCGTTTTCACCGTTGATAAAAGTACCGGCAATATACAAACGAAGAAGTCTTTTACGGATTACCAGCTGCACCTGGAGTGGCGCATCCCGGCCAATATAACCGGCACCGGCCAGGCACGCGGTAACAGCGGCGTATTCCTGGCATCAACCGGCCCTGGCGATGATGGATACGAGATACAGATACTGGATTGCTTTAATAATACCACCTATACCAACGGTCAAACCGGCAGCGTCTATAAACAATCTGTCCCAATGGCCAATGCCTGCAAAAAACCGGGTGAATGGCAGACCTATGATATTTTCTGGAATGCGCCCCATTTTAACACAGATGGTACCGTGCAAACGCCGGCTTATGTTACAGTCATTCACAATGGCGTTCTACTGCAAAACCATACGGTATTAAAAGGGCAGACTACCTATATCGGACAACCTTCTTATAAAGCACATGGTGCGGCACCTGTTAAATTACAATCGCACGGAGATCCCAGTGAGCCCATCAGCTACCGTAATATCTGGATAAGGGATTTGTAGGTCGTGAGGCATCAGTCGTGAATCGGGACACAACCCCGTTTTTAAGAAATCAATAAACCGTAATTTTCAATGCATATGCGTAAAAATGTTTTCCTGCTTGCTGCTGTACTTACTACAGGGTTTTTTTGTTCTGCACAAACAAAGCCGGAAGAGACTGAATATTACAAACCCATTCCACCGGTAATAACGCCGGGTGTAAACTTTACCACAGCGCCATCGGATGCTATTATTTTGTTCGATGGAAAAAACCTGGATGAGTGGATTGCAGTGAAAGATTCAACGTCTGCCAGTAAATGGACGGTGGCAGATAATATTATTACGGTAAATAAGGCAAACGGTGATATACAAACGAGGAGAAGGTTTATGGATTTTCAGTTGCATGTTGAATACCGTATTCCTGAAAATATTACCGGTACCGGTCAGGCGCGGGGTAACAGCGGTATTTTTTTAGCAGCGCTTCCATGGGGTGCCGGCGGGTATGAATTGCAGGTGCTGGATAATTATAAAAACACCACATATGTAAACGGACAGGTGGGCAGTATGTACAAACAGGCGGTTCCACTGGCAAATGCAAGCCGCAAGCCCGGTGAATGGCAGACCTATGATGTAGTATGGACAGCCCCGCGCTTTAATGATCATGGTATTTTGCAATCACCTGCAAGAGTAACCGTTTTTCACAATGGTGTACTTGTACAAAATAATACTACCCTGCTGGGCGATACCCCATATATTGGGCAGCCCTCGTACCGGGTGCATGGTGCATCACCCATCAAACTGCAATCGCATGGAGACAAAAGTGAGCCCATCAGTTACCGCAATATCTGGTTAAGGGAATTATAAATGAGACTAACCTGGTGGTATACATAAACATTGGCAGCTGTAATGGCTGCCATTGTTGTTTGCAGTAATTTGGTATTGATAAAAAAAGTAAATTTATTGAGGCAAAACAAGCTGCTTATTCTCACCCCTGTGCATTCCTGCCGCCTTATAATATTTTAAAAAGCACGTCTATGGACACTGGTAACGAATTTAATGAGTGTATACGCGTTGTTGAGGAGTTGATGTTAAAAAGAACAATTGGCATTGCTGAGAAAACAGTGCTAACTGCCCTGCTTATGCAGCTGCGGCAGCTGCAATTCAAATGGTACAATGATAATGATGATGCAGCAGCTGTGCCTGAATTGAAATCCATTTTGGAGCAAATATCCGAAGTGTGCAAGCTTATACCTCAGTCTGGAAAAGAGGCAGCGCAGATCAATTCGATACAGAGAAATTCACAAAAGGTCACTAACTATCCCTCGGCAGCTGTAGCTCCTCCACCCCAGAAAAAGAATAATACGGCCACCGGTTCTTTATGGAGCAAACTTAACCCCTTTAAAAAAAGTCGGGTTTTTGAGTTTAATGAAAAAGGGAAAGAGCCTGCCGCGTCGCCACCACTAAAGCATATGACCCGGGCCAAACCACCCGATTCAGGAATTTCTGGCGCAGCACCACCAGAAGAGACCCCGCAGGTATCACCGCCAGCAGCGCTCGTGCCTGCTGAGGAAGGCAGGATTTTATATGATATACCCGGCACCATGACGGTAAAGCAACAAACTAAATGCATTGTTCGGATTGGGGAGAACGAAACCATTGTACAGGCTGCTGGCAAGTTTAGCCCTGCAGCAGCAATAGAGGCCGTTCAGCTTTCTAATATAATGCGGGTAGATTTGATTGATATTGCGGATCTCCCAAAATTCAGCATTAAAGCAATTTCTGAGGCAGAACAACTTTTTGATAAAGGCAGTTATACAGAATGGGTTTTTTATGTAACACCGCTGGAAGGCGGTGTATTCCCACTCGTATTAAAAGTATCAATTATTAAAATAATTGATGGTAAGGAAAGAAGGAAAGACCTGATCTTTGAAAAGCCGGTGAGTATCGTTGCAGGGCCTGCAGCACCGGCCATGATCTATGGCGCCGCACTGCAGCCAGCCGGGCAACAAACAAGTAATACAATTCTCAAAAATCTTTCAGCAGAGCATGTGACAGAATTGGATCCGCCGAATGTTTTTATTTCTTATGCGCATAAAGACAAAACCTATTTTGATATTTTTCTTGCTAATTTGTCAAGCCAGTGCGACTGGCACATCTGGACAGACAAGAATATTGAAATAGGCAGCAATTGGTTTGAAAGTATACAGCAATCTATGCAGCAAAGTGATTGTGCTGTGCTGTTGATCAGCTCAGACTTTATCAGCTCTGCATTTATAAAAGAGCACGAGTTCACGAAATTCAATGAATTGCTTACAACCAGGCCGGGCTTTGTTTTCCTGCCAGTTTTTCTGCGCGATTGTGATTTTACCCGCTGGCAGGAACTTTCGAAACTACAGCTGTTTGTTGCTAACGGAGATGAATATGGTATTGCGGATAAAAAAGGCCAGCTGGTGCCATTTGCAAAACTTTGCCGCTTCGATAACAATGCACAGCTGATACCGAATGATAATATTGATACCTATTTTAAGAACCTGGTGCTAAAAGCCAAAACAGCATTGATAGTAAGGAAAAAAGGAATGCCGGCGTAAGCCGCGGAATGAAAGAGAAAGTTGTATTTTCAGTACCGGTGTTGAGATTTTGTACTTACATGTTCACAACAATAACTTCAGGCAATCTCTTTCTAAACAGTTCATGGAAACGCAACACCTTAGCGTATTAATGCAAACCTTCTCAATAATTTGTGCATGAGAGCCTTTTCATATTTTTTCTATGCTGCGCTTCTGCTCTTTCCCGGCTGTAAAAATGAGCCCACAACTCAGGCGAATGCAAGCGATACGGTGGTTATGCAAACCGCTGTTTCAAATATGAGTGCTGCGCCAAAGCTGGTTAAAAAATTTTTGTTTGATGCCAGCAAGGCAGAAACGGCCGGCAATGCAGACTGGATTATAGATGCAGATAATAAAAAGGTACAGCAATTGCCTACCCCGGCGCAATCCGGTATTAAAACAAATACGCCGGAAAATTTTTGGCTTGGCGGTATTTCCAGTTGGGGCATTGCATTGGTTAAACTGGGGTATACCGTAAGCAGCTTGCCAGCGGGCATTGCCATCAGCTATGGCAACGCGGCAAACCCGCAGGATCTGTCGCAATACGATGTTTTTATTGTAGATGAACCTAACGTACGGTTTAGTACAACCGAAAAAAAGGCCATTCTTGATTTTGTAAAAAATGGTGGCGGCCTTTGCATGATTAGTGACCATACGCAGTCTGATCGCAACAATGATGGTTGGGACTCGCCCGCTATCTGGAACGATTTAATGAGTACAGGCGGCCTGGTAAATAATCCTTTCGGGTTTAAATTTGACCTTACCAATATTGTACAGCTAAGTAATAATGTATTAAGCGGGCATGCTGGCAATGTCATCCTCCACGGTAGCCAGGGCAATGTAGCCCAGCTTGATTTTCATAATGGCGCCACCCTTACATTAACGCCTGCGGCCAACGCCGCAGTGCAGGGATTGGTTTGGAAAAAAAGCGCAGTACAGGATAACCGTAACCTTTTGTGTGTTTCTTCTGTATATGGTAAGGGGCGGGTCTTTGCCGTTGCGGACAGCTCTCCCATGGACGATGGCACCGGCGCTGCCGGTGACCGGTTATTCAATGGGTGGACAACGTACAGCCATATTCCACTTTTTATGAATGCTTCTTTATGGCTGGCCAAACTTCAGTAATTATATTCTGCATTCAATGCTGTTGCAAAATTACAAAGGCAGGTGAATTCAGGACTGTCTTGAATAGCTTGTACCATCAGTATGGTTTTATATAATAGCAGGGCTTCCATTTAACGTTTAGGTATGTTGTCAATAATAATAATGGCAGACAATATGTGATAATGTGAATAACTTAAAAAAACTATCCAAAAAATTTGGTTTTCAAGCGCCACACATAAAATTTAACCATATTTATCCACATTTTTGCAAATGTTATTTTACTAGTAAGTCCTTACAAAATAGCCGATTTTAACATTTGTTGGTGACTTTGTTCTACATTATCGGGAGATCCCCGGAATATTTTACTCATTCAAAAAGAAATTATCTTCTACAGGGACATTCTATTTTTTTCTCTAAAAACTTTCTTTTCCACCAAAATAAAAATTGGCCGGAAAATTGAATAACTGGCATTAACGGACAATCTTTTCTGAATTTTAAAATCAAAACAATGAAAACAACATCAATGCGAATCGCAGGCGTAGTACTTTCTGCCGGCATATTAATGACAAGCTGTGTATCTTCAAAAAAATATAAAGCATCACAAGCCGAAGTTGCAAAACTTCATGCAGACAGTTTAGCACTTGCGCAGGAGAAAAGTACACTCCAGCAGAATCTTTCCACTGCTGAACAAAAAGGAACTGAATTACAAAAATCTGTTGAGTCTGCTACCACTACTAATGCAGGCTTACAAAAAAATGTAGCGTATTATTCTGATTATGCTGGTAAACAAACTGCTACTACTACACAATTAAAAGATGAATTAACGACGACTCTCGCTGCTTCTGGTATTACAGACCAGGACATCATGCAGAAAGATGGTAAGATCTATATCAATGTAGGGGAGAAGAGTTTGTTTAAAGGAAACAGTGCTGTATTAAGCACAAAAGGTAAAGAAATGGTTAACAACCTTGGTATGTTTGTAAAGAGCAAAGAGGCTGTTGATGTAAGCATTGCAGATTTGCAAATGGCTAACAGCAGTGATGGTACTGCTGAAGGCGGTTCAGCTGAAACAACTGAGAAAACAGCTGCTGATATGAATTCAGGCAATTCAAATAAATCTGGCAGTGTAGCTACTACTGCAACAAATAACAACGCTGACTATGGCACTACCGGTACAGCTGTAAGGAAGAAAAAATATGTTGCACCGCATCATACAAATAAAGTACAGGCCGGCAGTGGAGAGTCTAAAGCAGTTGCATATTCTTCAGCTAAGCGCAATAAGTATTCAAAAGAAAGAAGTAACAGGATGGCTGCACGTGCAATAGCATGGAAACGCCAGAATGTAATAGCCGATGCTTTATTACAAAATGGTATTCCTAAAGTGAAATTAGTTTCCCAGTTACCAGGTACTAACCAGGTTGCCAATTCACCAAAAGGCGTACAGGTTGTACTGGTGCACGATATGGATAATTTCTACAAGCACATGAGTGAAGCTCCAGCTGGGCAGCCAGTGAGCAAAAATCCATAAGATTTAAAATAAGTTTTTAATAAAAGGGCAGCGCTGCATATAGCGCTGCCCTTTTTATTTTTGCGCACCGGTGTGTCTCCACTCTTATTCGGGAAATGGTAGTTATACCAGGTTGACTACAGCCTTCATCTTTGCCAACCCGGTTTTAGCCACCAGCAGAGGATCCTGATCCCAATACGTTTTATTAAAAAGTTCAAGGGAAAGGGTTTTTGTACCGCCCATTGTTTTTAATGTGTGCAGTATTTGTTTCAATGGGGCAGCACCATCTCCCGGATATACGCGGTCAGCATCTGTTTGTTCACCTGCTGCTTTATCAGCCGGGTAATCATTCATGTGAATGATATCAATGACTCTTCCGTTTACCAGGTTCAGGCAATCAAACCCGGACCCACCGCGGAACATATGGTAAACGTCGGGCAGTATGCGCGCATCGGGATCATTTGCGGCAGCAGCAATGGCCAGGGCCTGGCTAAAATTATATACGGTGCCGGAAGCACCCCAGAACTCCAGCAAGGGCATCACTCCATATTTTTTACCCAACACGATAGTCTCACGGTAACGGTCACCGGCTTTTTTAAAATCGATCGGTTGATCTTTAGAAACACCTGCAGGCGGTGCAGCAATACGGCGGCAACCAAGTTCCGCCATCATTTTCATTTCTTTTTCAAGTGTGGCTATTCCGGCGGATCGCCTGGCATCATCGTCCACCATCCATTCTGTAAAACTGATGGCATTTTCTACCCGCAGATTGTTGGCCCGCAGCAGCTGATTAAGCGATGCGATGGTATTGCCCTGCTGCAGGTAGGCTTCAATATCTCTTACCCATAATTCCATACCATCATAACCCGCTGTTGCAGCTATTTCAATCATTTTAAGTAAGCCTGGCTTTTGCCCGCTGATAGTACTGGTGTTAAGGCAAAAACGAAAAGGTCCGATAGGTTTGGCAATAGCTGCTGAAACTATATCGGGTAATAACGCAGCAATGCCGGCTGCACCGGAAAGTGTAAGAAGGTGGCGTCTGGTTAGCATGAGGGAGTTTATATCAGCAAGTTTATGAAATATTACGGACAAGCCTTATTTTTAAATAAAGATTTGCTATGGCCGAAACAGTATTATTTGTGGGCAATGGCATCAACAGTATCGATAGCAATAACAGCTGGGAATCACTACTGCGACTGCTGCACAGAGACTATTATGATGAAGCGGTTTCGTTTGATGAATTGAAACAAAAGCCGTTCCCCCTGGTATATGAGCAGATTGTTTTGTGGCAACTGAAAAAACACAGGAATTACAGAATTGAAAACATCTTAAAAAAGATAATTGCAGCAGAAGCAGGAAAGATAGCCACTAACCCGGTGCATGCAGCAATAGCAGCTGCAAAAGGAGCGCATATTATTACCGCTAACTATGAATTTAACCTGATGACGGACGCAGGCGCCCGGGTAAAAAACGAAGGCTGTGTAAAAGAGCTCGTCTATTCTGTTTTCAGGCATTTTAAAGCCGGCGGCAAAACATATTGGCACTTGCATGGAGATGCGAAGCATACAAATAGTATTAACCTTGGTTATGAACATTACTGCGGGCAATTGCAGCGCATGCGCGAATACACTACCGGCGCTTACAGCCGGGGTAGCAAAACGCTCGCAAACAAATTTAAGCTGCCATTGGTAAACCGTTCTTATCTTAACAGCAGGCATTTCTACTCCTGGATTGATTTATTTTTTACCGATAATATTATTATTAAGATACTGGGTTTCCGGTTAGAGATGGAAGAGCTGGATATCTGGTGGCTGCTGACTTACCGCGCCAAAATTATGTATGGCGCAAAAAGGGGATTGCATATACCTGTTAATAATAAGATCCAGTATTTTATACCCAAACAGTATACGGCAGATAAAAAAGGCGCGATAGATAGCGCTTACAAAACAAAAAAGCATTTGCTGCAAGCGATGGATGTAGAAGTGATAGAAATTGACCGGCCGCACTCAGGAGCCTATTACACCGCAGTTTTGGGATGGAAGTAGGGCAGGCGTCCATAGTATAATGTGACTCAGGCAGGGAACAGAATAACCAGGCGTATAATTAATTTCCCGTTCAGACGTTGTATATTTTTAACCCTGACCCTATGTCAAACACATCTATTATTTCGCCCCTGACCCGCAGTCGTGATTATACGGATAAAGGCCATGAATTTGAAAAATTTATAGTTTCCCGGTTCAATCCCGCCTATTTTACTTTGCTGCACTGGCAAAACGAAAAGCAGTCGGGCAATGTATGCCCGTTATCGAACCATGATCCGCATTTGGTTTACCAGTTCAACCTGCAGGATAAAACACACATGTTTTCTATTGAATGTAAATTCCGGGAAAAAGATTACCGGAATAAATTTACCTGGGCCGAGCCTTACCAGCTTAGGAATTACAAGCGTTTCCAGGAGCAAACAAAGATGCCTTTGTTTGTTGTAATTGGATTGGGCGGCCTGCCTTCCAAACCCACCAATATGTATCTGATACCATTTAATGATATTGAAGATACCACTACGCTTAAATTAACCCGGATAATGGATAATGAGCGTACCAATACCGCCACACATTTTTTCTTTGACCCCTTGAGCGGCATGCTGAAGTAACGGATTTCCAGTTCGTTTATCCGGGGAAAATTTTAGTTAACTCATTATTGTGGCAGTATCCACCGCCTGAAAAAAATGAGTCAGCTTACTGTTTTTTATTGTCCAGATATGGGTAGCATTCGCTTTAAAAGGGTGGCCGGTGGCCTTGTTGGTGCCATGGTAAAAGCCCATCATGGCTATTTTATCACCTGCGCTGAATACATCGGTAACCTCAATATTGAAGCCATCAAAATAAACAGGTAATTGCATAAATACATTGGCCACCACAGCTTCAGGACCAATAGAAACACCATCATCTTTTACGAATGGCATGCCTTTGCATTCTAGCCATTCAATGGCTGGATCAAAGACGGCCAATGCGGCCGGAACATTGCCGGCGGCGAAATTTGCATACAGTTCTTTAACCAAATCTACATTTGTCATAATGGAGTTGTTTATAAGATGAAAGATAAAACGCAAACCGGAATGGATAAACATGCAGGCGCACAGCCAGCTGCAGCAAAATGATGTTGTTATTGGAAGGTTGTCAGAAGTCCAGCAAGGTATTGCATTTTTTTTGGGTTACCAGATCTGCGTTTTATATGTGTGGGGATCTGTCTCACCCGAATTCACCAACGGCGCTTAATAACCGGGACTGGCGCAGACCAGGTTTTAAACGTTATCTTCAACAGGATGAGTACTGAATTAATTCCTACACTTTTTGACTATACCCTGGCTGACACTACCGACCCCGCACGCCGGGTGAGCAGGGACGAAGCGGAAAAATTATTTTCGTTTTTTGAAGCCCACCCGCTATTTAAATGGAAATACAGCCACAATGGTTGTGAAGCCCGTGCAGATGCATTGTGCGTTTTGCTGCAGCAATGGCAGGTGCCCCATTATAAAGCCTGGGTATTTAGCGGTGATTATCTGAAAAAACATATTGGCGGGCTGATTCAGCATTGGAATTATCATGTGGCGGCTGTGCTGCCCGTAAAAGAAGCCGGCGAAATGGTATTTTATATTATTGACCCATCCACAGCCAATACCCTGCAACGGCTGGATGATTGGGCTGCCGGGGTAACCGCCTATCCGCACAGTTATCATTTTATAAAGCTTCCACACTGGTATCTTTTTCACCAGGGAACAATAAGGGCCGATAACTGGTATGCACGCAACCGGCAAAACCGTAAATGGATGCTGCAGGGACTCGCCGGCATTAACGGCTTAACTACTACCGGTAAAGCACAGTTGAGTTTTTGCAAACTACGTTTAAAACGTACAAAGAAGGATTTTGAGGAAATGAAAAGGCAGCGCCCTTGAGGCATACAGTAGAATATTGAAAAAGAGCCGAAGAAAAAATTTCTTGTCTGAATTGTTATTGCAAAAATGCACACATACAATTTTTACTGCATGCTGTAATAGTGCTCAAAATCTGAAAACAGCAAATCCGCGCTGCTGGTTGTTAGCATAGGGAACAATTACTTCGTTGGATGTAATCTGCATAGATTGCTGAAAGATAAGTGACTGATCAGATTTCCAGGCTATCACTTCCCGATCGGACACCAGGTTTCCCTGCGGATCAAGTACCAGGGTGCAACCAAACGGATATTCATCTCTCTCAACACTATTGTACAAAAAGAATAATCCATCCTCGCGCGGCACGCATAAATATGACAAGGCCGGTGCATTCAGTTCTGTAATTTGCTTTTTATTTATCAACCCGCTCCAGCAGCTATCTGCCGGGCGGCCCGGAAAATAAAACATGCTCAGATCGCCACGGGCATATAGATTATTAGAGGCAGTTGTATTGTTATAACGGCTGTACCCGTTGGGGTTAAGCAAAAAATTAACGGGCGTATTGCTGATGGGTTGGCTGGCCAGTAAAAACTCCGCATCCCACGGCCGGTCATAGTTACCTGTATTGTACCACTGGCTAAAATTTCTGCCATATTCTTTCAGCAACATAAAACCCCCATCGGGCAAAGCCATAAAGCGCTCTTTTACCAGGTTATTGTTGGTTGACTGTATGCCGGCCAGGGTGCTGAACCGGTAAGATGAATCAAAGTCAAATGCATCACGCAAAAAAGAGTAATGAGTAACATGCACATTTTTATGCTGGGTTTGCCGGTAACGGCTGAGTATGCCGGCAGTTGCTTCACCTTTGTCATTGTTCAGCAGTAAAGCAATGTCTTCCATTTTATATAAAGGCGGTAAAATAATTTCTTTATAAGCCAGTTCCCGGTTACTACCGTTAAAATGAAACAATAAAAAATTATGGCTGGTGCGGGCGGGCGACGCCATCAGCCATTGGCCGTTATTGGCCAGTTGAACGGGAGCGTTGTTAAAATCGCTGGCCGGCAGACAAAAAAAATCATCCTGGATAAAGGGCTGCGTAATAAAGGGGTGTTCATACACAAGGCTTGAAATAATATGAAAGTTGTCATCAAAGACAATGGCGTGTAACCGTGGTGTGGCATCTGGTACTGATTCAAAACCAAGCAGCAGGTGCTTGCTTTTATCGGCCGAAGCAGCCATGATGAAACGGTGACCAGGTTCTGCAAAAGGAAAATGGGCAATACTGCTATCTGCCAGTAAAATACCGTCTGCTGTGTACCTGCGTAAGCGCAATACGGTTTGCCGGAGATTAGCCTGTATAATCAGTTCATCAAAAAAGCGGTTACCGCAGACCAGGTATTTCTTAAGCGTGCTGCCTGTAAGCGAAGCGGCCGGCAGGGTATACTGCAATTGCAGCCGGCTATCATAAATGCTGAAAGCCTGTTCTTCTTTCATCCATTCTTCCGCGTTCCTGGGAATACGCCTTTTTCGTTTTTCTGTTTGCACCCAGTAGTTATCACCCACTTTGCCTGCCACCATAAACCGCAGCACTGATCCGCGTTCTACCACGGGGCTATACAAAACTCTTTGCGCGGCCAGGGCATGGCTAAGAAAAAGAAGTAGCAATATCAGGTATCGCTGTTTCCGCATGGAAGCTAATTGGTAGTAGAAGTTACGGATTTTTTTTGGGAGCGGGCGCAAGTTTATACGGATGCTGAAGAAATAACCAAAGAAAACAATTATAGGGTATTACTTATTCCCCATAAAAAAGGGCAGCTTGAAAGAGCTGCCCTTTTACATAAACTAAATCTATAAATTTATTTTCCCATCGCGTACTGAATACCCCCCAGCACATGTTGTAAAAAAGCGGGTTCTGCAAATGATTCATTGGTATGGCCCAGCGCGGTGTAAAATGCTTTGCCGCCTTCGTAATTGTGGTACCAGGCCATGGGGTGGTTGCCATCATTGGCGCCGCCGGTATAGGAAGTTTCATCAATCTTAATCAGCACGGTTACATCGGGGTTCAGATCTTTGTAATTATACCACTCGTCCCAACGCTCCCAGGTATCTGGCAGGTGTTTGGTAGACAGGTGATCTTTATTGATAATCTGCAGTTTGGCCGTTTGCTGTTTGGGATGGCTTTTAAACCAGCCGCCTACCAATTTGTTGTACCAGGGCCAGTTGTACTCGCAGTCGGCTGCAGCATGGATGCCCACAAACCCACCGCCTTTGTGCATAAAATTTTGCAGGGCTGTCTCCTGTTCGGCACCCAGTACTTTACCGGTAGTACTCAGGAATACAATGACTTTGTACTGCTTCAGGTTGGCATCGGAAATCATTAACGAGTCGGTAGTGGTGTCTACAGCAAACTTGTTGGCAGCACCTAATTTTTGAATGGCCACAAGGCCCGCAGCAATGCTTTCATGGTGGTAGCCATTTGTTTTAGCAAAAACCAGGATTTTTTTTGCTTTTACGGTATCTGCAGGATTGTTATGGCCCCGCAGCATAAATCCTCCCGCCAGCGCCAGTAATAAAAAAATCTTCTTGAATAAAATATGTGCAAGCATGGAAAAGATATTAATTGTTTTGTTACTAAACCCCGGTTGCCGGGTTTGCTTTTGAACACGAATGACAGAGATTGAACGGATAAACACAGATTTTTCGGCATTAACTTTCAGGCTCCTGCAAGAAATCCTCAAAAATTCTTTCCATTCCTGGAATCCATATTCCCTGTCTTTGTGTAGACTGAAGGTTCTGACTTACAATTTCTTTATCTGTATATTCCTGTACCAAACCGCATTGCCATGATCCTGCAGCGCCAGTTTACCGGAAGTAAAAGTTCCCCAGTTGGGCATATCCTTGAATTTACTGCCGGCTACTAATTTTTTCCAGTTGTCATCCCACAGCGTGGTTGATACCGTAGTTACGCCATTTAAGATCAGATCCAGCTTTCCTTTGTTTACCACCAGTTCTGCCTGGTTCCATTCTCCCACGGGTTTCACAGGTTCAGAAGTACTTTTAATAAGATCATATAAATCTCCTGCGCGGTGTTTGATGATTTTCCCATCGGGGTGACCATCATTGTCAAGCACCTGCATTTCCGGCCCAGATTTATAAGTATGATCATACTTAGCGGTATCTTCCTGCACCAGGAAAATAACACCACTGTTGCCATTTTTAGCAATCTTCCATTCCAGTTTCAAATCAAAATTTTCATAAAGCTGATCCGTAACCAGGTCACCACCATCTTTTACGCTGGTATCCAGGGTAAGTGTGCCGTTCATTACTTTCCAACGGGCGTTGGCAGCAGGTTGGCCATATGTATGCCAGCCAGCCGTAGTGCTGCCATCAAACAAAGACTGCCAGCCATTGCTGGTATCTTTTACAGTGTTGGCTGTTGTGGCAGAATCAGCAGCAGCATCTTTTGTAGCAGTAGACTCGGAGGAACCGCACGCGGCCAGCAAAACACTGGCACATACAGCAAGCATTGGAATTTTCATGTGTTTTAAATTATAGTTCCCTGCAGCAAAACATCTTTCGCTTTCCTTCTGTTTTGCAAAGGTTGGCGAATGGTCCGGTGAGGCAGAGAGGGTTGAGGTTACTTATTTTTCAGCAACAAAATATACTTAACCATGGCTTTGGCATCGTCGGTGCTCAACAAATCGTGTGCAGTCATGGGTACAGAACCCCAGTTGCCTGAACCGCCCTTGATAATCTTGCCGGCCAATGTATCAATGGTAGCTGCAGTGTTGGGGTATTTATTGGCAACGTCGCGGTAAGCCGGGCCGGTAGAAGTCTCATCTATTTTATGACAGGTAAGACAGTCAGCGCCGGCAATGAGCGTAAGCCCTTTCTGGTAATCCGGGTTGGCCGACATATCGCCTGCGGCAGGTGTTTCAGCTGGTTTTACGGCAGCGGTATCTGCACTTGAAACGGTTTTTGTTTCATTGTTGTTACAGGCGTAACAGGTGGCAACAATCAGTGAAAGCGCAACAAACTTTTTTAACATACATGTTATTTTTAATATGGATAGAAATATAAATAAAGGTCGATACAAAACAGGTTCATTCCAAATTGCTATCGGCAAACATCCCTGTAAATCTGTGTTCCTGTATTCAGAAGCCGGTTGCTCAGGCACGGAATTATATACGTCCCGTCACAAGCTCAACCGTGGAGTGTTCCATGGCCCGGCGTCTTCACCCCCCCGCAAAATGCAGAAAGCACCTTCTTCTTTTGTGCAGGCGCTACTGCAAACCTAAAATGGCACGGTTAAACTTTTCATCGCTGCCGGTACTGGCAAAATCATCAAATGCTTTTTCCGTTACGCGTATAATATGGTCTTTAATGAAAACAGATCCTTCTTTAGCGCCATCTTCAGGGTGTTTAATGGCACATTCCCATTCCATTACCGCCCAGCCTTTGTAATCATAAGCTGCCAGTTTGCTGAAGATTGATTTAAAATCCACCTGCCCGTCTCCCAGCGAGCGGAACCTGCCTGCACGGTCAATCCAGTTCTGGTAACCACCGTATACGCCCTGTTTTCCGGTAGGGTTAAACTCCGCATCTTTTACATGAAACATGCGGATGCGCTCATGGTAGTGGTCTATGTATTCAAGGTAATTAAGGCATTGCAAAACAAAATGTGAGGGATCGTACAGTAAACAGGCCCGTGCATGGTTGTTTACTTTTTCCAGGAACATTTCATAAGAAACGCCATCATGCAGGTCTTCCCCGGGATGTATTTCATAACAGAGATCCACGCCGTTTTCATCAAACACATTTAATATAGGTAACCAGCGTTTGGCCAGTTCTGTAAAAGCAGTTTCTACCAGCCCGGCGGGGCGCTGCGGCCAGGGGTAAACAGTTTGCCACAACAAGGCGCCGCTAAACGTAGCATGCGCATTCAAGCCAAGATTTTGGGAAGCTTTGGCAGCATATTTCAGCTGGTTTACGGCCCATTCAGTACGGGCAGCCGGGTTATTACGGTATTGCTCAGGTGCAAATCCGTCAAACAGTTCATTGTATGCGGGATGCACCGCTACCAGCTGGCCCTGCAGGTGGGTGGAGAGTTCGGTAATCTCTAATCCGGCGGTATTTACAATGCCCTTGATTTCATCTGCATAGGTCTTGCTTTCGGCGGTTTTCTGCAAATCAATACAACGGCTGTCCCAGGTAGGTATCTGCACACCCACAAAACCAATGCTTTTTGCCCATTCGCAAATTGTTTTTAAAGAGTTGAATGGCGCGGCATCGCCCATAAACTGCGCTAAGAAAATGCCTGGCCCTTTTAATGTTGTCATGGAGAAAGTATTTAGTATTCAGTGCTTAGTATTAAGACGGTCACCTGATGGTTTTGATCTTTTAAAAAAACGTACGTAGTATTAATATTTTATGCACCATGTTTTTTAAAATCTATTAAGCTTCATTGTCCGCCCGGATGAATATGCATTCGGACAGGTGTCACATCCTTGTACAACAAATTTATATTGGGCGCTTTTGCTTCCATCTTCTTCACTACGGGCCAAAAGCCCGGAAGAACATAGCATACCGAAGCCGTAGACTTCATGAGCGCCATTTGGTAAGAACTTTTTATGGAACTGCCGCATAAGCCGTTTCTACGGAACGATAGAACAACCACAGCTGCCTCTACCTATAGAATGTTCCGATGAAACATCGATTCAAAGATGTGTATGTGCATCAATATAAGCCAAAGGTCCGAAGAAAATAATCGCACAAAGCCGGCTACTGCTTGCAGTGCCATTGGCCGGGCAAAAGAACTACAGACTCCTGACTAAACACTACAGACTGTATTCATGCCATTTTTTATCACTTTGCGCTGATGCCACCACGTTATCTATGAAAGCCATACCGCGTACGCCATCTTCCACGCCTGGAAAATCAAGCATTTCTTTGGTAGGCGTAGTGCCATCAATCCGGGCAGATAAGGTTAAAGCAAAATTCCGGTAGATATTGGCAAATGCTTCCAGGTAACCTTCGGGGTGCCCGCCCGGTGTACGTGCATTGTGCGTGGCGTAACTGCTCAGGCGATCGCCGTAATTGCCGCCGGCCCTTAAAATTTGTGTGGGGTGGTCCAGCCATTTTACCAACAAGGTATTGGGTTCATGCTGTGCCCATTCAATGCCGCCTTTTTCTCCATATACGCGTATTTTCAACGCGTTCTCTTCACCGGCTGCTACCTGGCTGGCCATCAAAACACCAGCGGCACCATTTTCAAATTTTAATAATACATTGCCATCATCGTCCAGCGCACGCCCCGGTACCATAATATTTAAGTCGGCACACAGATGCGTAATTTTATCTCCGGTAATATATTCTGCCAGGTGGGCAGCATGGGTACCAATATCGCCCATGGCGCCACTTTTTCCACTTTTTTTGGGGTCAGTTCTCCAGGCAGCCTGTGCATTCCCCTCGCGCTCGCTCATTTTGCTCAGCCAGCCCTGCGGGTATTCTACCCAAACTTTCCTGATTTTTCCCAGCACGCCATCACTTACCATGGCGCGGGCCTGTTTTACGAGCGGGTAACCACTGTAGGTATGGGTAAGACAAAGAATCAAACCAGTTTCTTCCACTTTTTTCTTCAACGCTTTAGCTTCTTCAGAAGTAAAAGCAATAGGTTTTTCAATCACCACATGAAAACCATTTTCCAAGGCCAGCATCGCGGGTGCAAAATGCGCAAAGTTGGGTGTAACAATGGTTACAAAATCTATGCGTTTGTCTTTCGGCAACGTGGCTTCTTTTGTAATCATTTCCTCGTAATTAAGGTAGGTCCTGTCTGCCGGTAAAAAAAGCATTTCGCCCGAAGCTTTTGCTATTTCCGGGTTGATGCTTAAAGCACCGCAGGCAACTTCAATAAGGCCATCCATATTAGCGGCGAGGCGGTGAATGGCACCGATAAATGCATCTTTACCGCCACCTATCATGCCCATTCTTAATTTTCTGTTCATTATTTTCTGGTTAAAATTTTCTGAATATGGTTATTGCAATCTTTCTGTGTTGAAGAATGTGACAGGAAAAGTAAGAAAGTCTTTCCAAAAAAAATGATCAAATAAATAAATTGTAAGCTGTTATTTATAAAAAATAAAAATTACATTTAGCTCCCAATTTCTCCACCTAACCTTTTTAACGATTATGCTACCTAACATTCAGAGAGACAGACTTTTTCTCGCCAGTCGTATCGCACTTATCGCCACTGCTATGACTTTCGCCTTCCGAGCCGCGCTGGAGGGAGTATGGGGAACGGAATTTACTTTAACAAAAGAGCAGGTAGGTTGGATTTTTGCCCCTGCATTCTGGGGATTTACACTCGCACAGGTATTTGGTGGAACGCTCGTAGATGTGCTTGGTATGAAAAGATTATTGGGTGTAGCTTTTGTAGCGCAGGTAGCCGGTATTATCACTTATCTTATTGCCAAAGATCATACAACGCTTTTTATAGGAACCATTTTTATAGGTGTTGGAAACGGTATGGTAGAGGCAGCCTGTAACCCACTGGTGGTAACACTGTACCCGGAGAATAAAACAACCATGCTTAATCGTTTTCATGTCTGGTTCCCAGGCGGGATTGCATTAGGCGGCCTGTTGTCTTATTTTATGATAGACAAAATGCATCTCGACTGGCGAATTCTGATTTCATCGCTTTTTATTCCTGTGATTATTTACGGAATTATGTTTTGGAAACTGGAATTACCCAAAACCGAACGTGTAGCGAAAGGCATCAGTACCAAAGAAATGTTTGCCAGTTGTTTAAACCCGCTATACCTGATTATGTTGGTTTGTATGTTAATGACGGCAGCTACAGAGTTAGGCACGGGAACCTGGATAGGGGCTCTTCTAAGTGGAGCGGGTGTTTCAGGAATTATTGTACTCGTTTTTATCAATGGTATTATGGCATTGGGACGTTCATTCGCAGGGCCGATTGTTCATCGGTTTAACCCCAACGGTATGCTTATTTTCTCAGCATTGTTTTCGGGGATAGGCTTGTTATTACTTAGCCAGTCGAGTGGTTATGCAGCATTTGGATCGGCATTGGTATTTGCAATTGGTATTTGCTTTTTTTGGCCAACGATGCTTGGTTTTGTTTCCGAGTATTTACCAAAAACAGGCGCGTTGGGATTGAATTTAATGGGCGGTGGGGGTATGTTTTCTGTAGCGTTAATTATCCCGGTTATGGGAAGATGGTTTGATGAAGCAAGAACCCAGGCAGTTGCGGCAGGCGCAAATGTTGTTGCGGCAGATGCCGCAGCAGGCTCCAGCACATTTTTAAAAGTGGCTATTATGCCGTTTATACTAGTCATCATATTTACAGTTATTTATATGGTAAGAAGAAAATATTATCAGAAACAAGTTCCACAAACGGCATAAACTAAGAAACAGTCGGTAAGGCCGATATCACTCTTTTTTGCTTAGGGTAAAGTAAAAGCGAAGCCAAAATAAAAAACGGACTGTTAACGATGTCCAACAAATCATTTCAGTAAATTACCAATTGATTAGTATGCCAGAAAAACAGAACAGGCGCACCGCGCTTAAAAGTTTGCTTGCAGGTACTGCCGCCATTGGCGCCTCTGCCATGGTACCCGCTATTGCTTCAGAAGCTTCAGAAAACTCATCTACAGTGAAATTCAAAGGAAATATCAACCACTCGGTTTGCCAGTGGTGCTACGGTTTTATGCCGTTGGAAGAACTGTGCAAGGCAGTTAAGAAAATTGGTTTTGGCGCCATTGATCTGATTGGCCCCAAAGACTGGCCCATGCTGCAGCAGTACGGGCTCTTTAGTTCCATGTGCTACCACGTGGGTAAATCAAGTTTAACAAATGGCTTTAATAGCCTGGCATTTCATGAACAATTGATTAAAGATTATACAGAAACCATTCCTTTGATGGCTAAAGCCGGGTATAAAAACCTCATTTGTTTCAGCGGCAGCCGCAATGGCATGGATGATGAAACCGGGCTGAAAAACTGTGTAACCGGCCTGCAGAAACTTCTGCCACTGGCAGAAAAAAATGGTGTTACCATACAAATGGAACTGCTGAACAGTAAAATAGATCACAAAGATTATATGTGCGATAAAACGCCCTGGGGTGTAGAACTGTGTAAACGCCTGGGATCAGAAAATTTTAAACTGCTGTATGATATTTATCACATGCAGATTGATGAAGGCGATGTTATCCGCACCATCAAAAGCAGTCACCAGTACATTGGCCATTACCATACTGCAGGGGTGCCCGGCCGCCACGAAATAGACAACAAACAAGAGCTCTATTATCCCGCTATTATGCAGGCCATACTGGACACCGGCTATAAAGGCTATGTGGCGCAGGAATTTATACCAACCGGCAAAGAAATAAAAGACAAGGTAGCCGCATTGAAACAAGCTGTGAAGATTTGTGACGTGTAGAAAAATAGCTGTTGGCTGTAGCTTTTAGGCATAGGCTGCCAGCGGGTACCAAAAAATATACAATTCAGTAATTTACTAACAGCTAACGGCTACCAGCTGCTGGCTACTAAAAATAGGCTATGGCAGACAATACGTATGACGCAATTGTAATTGGTTCAGGTATCAGCGGCGGATGGGCCGCAAAAGAATTATGTGAAAAAGGCCTCAAAGTAATCATGCTGGAACGCGGACGTGATATCAAGCATGTTGTAGATTATGCCAGTGCTAATAAAGATCCCTGGGACTTCCCGCACCGTGGCGGACGTACCGAGCAAATGATAAAAGATTACCCTGTGCTGAAAAGGGATTACCCGCTTAATGAAACCAATCTTGATTACTGGTGCAGTGATAAGGACAGCCCCTATACAGAAATAAAACGCTTCGACTGGTTTCGTGGTTATCACATGGGCGGCCGTTCACTCATGTGGGGACGGCAAAGCTACCGCTGGAGCGACTTTGATTTTGAAGCCAATGCGAAAGACGGTATTGCCATCGACTGGCCCGTGCGTTATAAAGAACTGGCGCCCTGGTATGATTATGTAGAAAAATTTGCGGGCATCAATGGCGGCAAAGAAAATATGCCGCAGTTGCCGGATGGACAATTTCTGCCTGCCATGGAAATGAACTGCGTAGAAAAAGATGTTGCTGCCAGGATGAATGCCCACTACGATGCCAAAGCTTACCGCCGCATTATTATGGGCCGCAGCGCAAACCTGACGGTGGCGCACCAGGGCAGAACCAATTGCCAGTACCGCGATAAGTGCTGGCTGGGCTGTCCGTTTGGCGCTTACTTCAGCACGCAGTCTTCAACCCTGCCGGCGGCAGAAAAAACGGGCAATCTTACCGTGCGTCCCTGGAGCATCGTTACAAAAATTTTATACGATAAGGATAAGAAAAAGGCAACCGGTGTAGAAATCCTGGATGGTGAAAACAACAAGACTTATACCTACAATGCAAAAATAATTTTCGTAAATGCCTCTGCATTAAACAGCGCCTGGATACTGATGAATTCAGCTACTGAGATCTGGCCCGACGGGTTGGGCAGCAGCAGCGGTGAACTGGGCCACAATGTAATGGACCATCACCTCGGTGTAGGCGCCAGCGGTACAGTTGAAGGGTATGAAGACAAATATTATTTCGGCCGCCGTGCAAACGGACCATACATACCACGTTACGCGAACTTGTTTGGCGATAAACGCGATTACCTCCGTGGGTTTGGATACCAGGGCGGCGCCAGTCGCAGTGGCTGGGGAGACCATATTCCTGAATTGAGCATCGGTGGCGCATTCAAAGATGCTATGACGGAGCCCGGTGGCTGGTCCATGGGCTTTGGTGGTTTTGGAGAAACACTTCCTTACCACGAAAATCGCATTTACATTGATAAAACATTGTATGGCGATAAAATGGAACAGTTCAACGATCCCATTAGCGGTAAAGATCTGGGAATGCGGCCTGTTGCAGATAAAGGCGGCAAGCAACGCCTGGATAAATGGGGCATGAACGTGCTGGCCTTTGATGTGGAGTTTAAGGAAAATGAGAAAAAGATGCGGGTAGATATGAAAAATGATGCCATTGAAATGCTGACGGTTGCCGGCGTTAAAAACGTAAATGGCTGGGAAGGGGATGGTACACTGGGCCGCGGCATCCATGAAATGGGTACTGCCCGCATGGGCAAAGAAGCCAAGACCTCAGTTTGTAATAAATGGAACCAGGTATGGGATGCGCCCAATGTATTTTTAACGGATGGCGCATTCATGACATCAGCCGCCTGCCAGAACCCTTCATTAACATATATGGCATTTACTGCAAGGGCCGCTGATTATGCAGTGAGTGAACTGAAGAAAGGAAATTTGTAAAACCAGCTGTTACCCTTTAGCTATTAGTTTGTGCAGACATGGTAGATGAACGCAGTCAATAGCAGTCTCTGCTGAGTAAATACAAATAGTAATGATGATAGCGCAAAAGAATTTGCAATGATAATACCAATAGCTAACAACTTAAAGCTAACAGCTGCTGAACATCATAGAATTACAGATTCAATTATATAAACAAAATACTTTATAAAATAACGCACATGCCCGGAGATACTACAGACAAAAAGCCCGTCAACCTCAATACTGCAGCTACAGAGCAAAACACCTACGATGCAATTGTAATTGGCTCTGGTATCAGCGGTGGTTGGGCCGCCAAGGAATTAACCGAAAAGGGTTTGAAAGTGCTCATGCTGGAACGTGGAAAAGATATTAAACACGTAAAAGATTATGTAAACGCTACCAAAGATCCCTGGGATTTTCCACACCGCGGCGGGCGTACTTTGCAAATGGAAAAAGAGTATCCTGTATTGAAAAGGGATTACCCGCTGAGCGAACAAAACCTCGATTACTGGTGCAGTGATAAAGAAAGCCCGTATACAGAAGTAAAACGCTTCGACTGGTTCCGCGGCTACCATGTAGGCGGCAGAAGTTTAATGTGGGGCAGGCAAAGCTACCGCATGGGCGATATGGATTTTGAAGCCAATGCCAAAGAAGGTGTTGGTATAGACTGGCCCGTGCGCTATGCAGAAATTGCACCCTGGTATGATCATGCAGAAAAATTTGCAGGCATCAGCGGATCAAGGGAAGGCCTGCCCGAATTACCAGACGGACAGTACCTGCCACCCATGGATATGACCTGCGTGGAGAAAGATGTTGCCGCCCGTTTAAAAGGTTTATACAAAGGCAGCCGTAAAATGATCATTGGCCGTACGGCCAACCTAACGGTGGCGCACAATGGCAGAACCAATTGCCAGTTCAGGAATAAATGTTCACTGGGTTGCCCCTTCGGTGCTTATTTCAGCACACAGTCGTCTACCCTGCCTGCCGCCCTCAAAACGGGTAACCTTACCCTGCGACCCTGGAGCATCGTTACAAAAATTTTATACGATAAGGATAAGAAAAAAGCAACCGGTGTAGAGGTACTGGACGGTGAAAACAACAAAACGTATACATACAATGCAAAAATAATTTTCGTGAATGCCTCTGCATTAAACAGTGCCTGGGTACTGATGAATTCAGCTACTGATATCTGGCCCGACGGGCTGGGCAGCAGCAGCGGCGAGCTGGGTCATAATGTAATGGACCACCATTTGGGCGTAGGCGCCAGCGGCCGCGTAGAAGGGTTTGAAGACAAGTATTATTTTGGTCGCCGTGCCAATGGAATTTACATACCGCGCTACCGTAATTTCTTTGGAGACAAAAGGGATTACCTGCGGGGCTTTGGCTACCAGGGTGGCGCCAGCCGCCAGGGCTATAACCGCTCTATGGAAGAGATAGCGCTGGGTGGCGATTTCAAAGATGCACTTACAGAACCCGGTTCCTGGACGATGAATATTGGCGGCTTTGGTGAAACACTACCCTACCATGAAAACCGGATCTACCTCGATAAAGGACTGTATTCAGATAAAACAGAAGAATTTAAAGACCCGGTTACAGGCCGGGATTTAGGCTCCCGCCAGGTAGCTGATAAAAATGGTAAACAGAAACTGGATAAATGGGGCCTGCCGGTACTTGCCTTTGATGTGGAGTACAAAGACAATGAAAAGAAGATGCGCAAGGACATGCTGAATGATGCCATTGAAATGCTGGAAGCCACGGGTGTAAAAGATGTAAAAGGTCGCGATGGAGATGGCACACTGGGCCGTGGCATCCATGAAATGGGTACTGCGCGCATGGGCAAAGATCCTAAAACATCGGTACTTAATAAACATAACCAGGTGTGGGATGCAACCAATGTATTTGTAACAGATGGCGCCTTCATGACCTCTGCATCTTGTGTAAATCCATCACTTAGTTATATGGCGTTTACTGCAAGGGCAGCAGAGTATGCTGTGAGCGAACTGAAAAAAGGAAACTTATAGCTGTTAGCCTTTAGCTGTAAGCTATTAGTGTTTTGAAGTGTAGAGGTAACAACTTTGTTTAGTGTATGAAAGCTATTAACGCTGTACTACAACCGCTCATGGTCGGTGCCAGCGTTACTAACAGCTCATAGCTAAAGGCTTACAGCTGTTAAACAAGAATAGGATCTCAGACTCAGTTATACAAACAGAACATCTCATAAAATAACACACATGCCCGGAGATACGCTCAATATCAATAATAAAGCAACAACGCAGAACACGTATGATGCTATCGTAATAGGCTCTGGCATTAGCGGTGGCTGGGCGGCCAAAGAATTAACTGAAAAAGGGCTGAAGGTGCTGATGCTGGAACGCGGACGGAATTTTGAACATGTGAAAGATTATAAATCGGCCCCCAAAGATCCGTGGGAATTTGAACACCGGGGTTCGGTTACAACAGCACAGTTAAAAGACCGGCCGGTGATTGCCCGTACCTGGGGAAAGAACGAGGCAATTATTGATTACTGGGTTGTAGACAACGATGCACCTTATCATGAGATAAAGCCTTTTAAATGGTGGCGGGCCTACCAGCTTGGCGGACGCTCTATTTTATGGGGAAGGCAAAGCTACCGCTGGAGCGACCTGGATTTTGAAGCCAATGCAAAAGACGGCTGGGCTATTGATTGGCCTATACGTTACCGTGATATAGCCCCCTGGTACGATAAAGTAGAAAAACATATTGGGGTGAGCGGATCCAGGGAAGGCCTGGCCCATTTGCCCGATGGCCATTTTTTGCCACCCATGGACATGACCTGCGTGGAAAAAGATGTGGCGGCACGTATAAAAGACAAATGGAAGGGTGAGCGCCATATGATTATTGGCCGCGTAGCCAATTTAACAGCGCCAGTGCCGGGCCGTACGCAGTGCCAGTTCCGCAACCGCTGCTGGGAAGGTTGCCAGTTTGGTGGTTACTTCAGCACACAATCATCTACCCTGCCCGCAGCAAGGGCAACCGGTAACCTAACGGTAAGACCCTGGAGTATTGTTTCAAAAATAATATACGATAAGGATACAAAAAAAGCCAAAGGCGTAGAAGTAGTAGATGCGGAAAACAACAAGACCTACGAGTTCTTTTCAAAGATTGTATTTGTAAATGCGTCTGCACTAAACAGCGCCTGGGTGCTGATGAATTCTGCAACGGACGTATGGCCCCAGGGTTTGGGCAGCAGCAGCGGTGAGCTGGGGCATAATATCATGGATCACCATTACAACCTTGGTGCTTCCGGTGATATAGACGGCTATGATGACAAATATTATTTTGGACGCCGGGCGAACGGTATTTATATTCCCCGGTTTGTAAATATGGGTGGCGATAAAAGAGATTATCTCCGTGGCTTCGGTTACCAGGGCAGTGGTAGCCGCCAGGCATGGAACCGCGAGATTGCGGAGTACAGTATTGGCGGTGATTTTAAAGATGCATTAACTGAACCCGGACCCTGGACCATGGGCATCGGCGGTTTTGGTGAATTACTACCGCACCACAACAATACTATCAGCCTGGATAAAGAAAGAAAAGATAAATGGGGTTTGCCTATACTGGCCATGGATGCCGTATTACAGGAGAATGAATTGAAGATGCGCAAAGATATTGTGGCTGAAGCGGTGGCCATGCTGGAAGCAGGCGGTGCAAAAAATATCAAGACCCGCGACAATGGTCATGAGATTGGCGATGGCATACATGAGATGGGCAGTGCAAGAATGGGCAAGGATCCAAAAACATCCGTGCTCAACAGCAATAACCAGGTATGGGATGCAAAAAATGTATTCCTTACAGATGGCGCCTGCATGACGTCCTCCTCCTGCGTAAATCCGTCGCTGACTTATATGGCGTTAACCGCAAGGGCCGCCAATTTTGCCGCGGAAGAATTGAAGAAAGGTAACATATAGCTGTTAGCCCTTAGCTATTGGCTTTTAGCTTTTTTCAGAGTAGAAAAGAGGTTTCTGTAAAATAACTTAAATTTAATTAAACCTGGTTCAACGGAACAGCATGTGGGTAAAAACGAATTTTAAAATATTGAACAGCACATCACAGGCACGCAACCTGACGGCAAGCAAGCACTAATAGCTAATGGCTAAAAGCTGCTAAACATAAATAGGATCTCAGACTCAGTTATATAAACAGCACATTTCATAAAATAACGCACATGCCCGGAGACTCGCTGAACATCAATAACAAAGCCGTTGCGCAAAACACCTACGACGCTATTGTAGTGGGCAGTGGCATTAGTGGAGGCTGGGCCGCCAAAGAACTGTGCGAAAAAGGATTGAAGACCATCGTACTGGAACGTGGCAGAAAAGTGGAGCATGTAAAAGATTACCCCACTACTAACCTGGCCCCCTGGGAACTGCTGCACCACAATTCCGTTACCATTAAACAAAAGGAAGAGCAGCATGTACAGGTGCGTGGTTTTTGCAATGAATCAAATGCCCATTTTTTTGTAAACGATAAGGAACACCCCTACACGCAGGTAAAACCGTTCGACTGGATACGGGGTTATCATGTAGGTGGCCGGAGTTTAATGTGGGGCCGCCAGTGTTACCGCTGGAGTGATCTTGATTTTGAAGCCAATGCAAAAGATGGTCATGGTGTAGATTGGCCTATCCGTTACCGTGATATTGATCCGTGGTATAGCTATGTAGAAAAATTTGTGGGCATCAGCGGTTCCCGTGAAGGGCTGGCGCAATTGCCAGACGGCGATTTTCTTCCCCCCATGGAAATGAACTGCCTTGAAAAAGAGGTAGCTGGCAGAATAAAAGAAAAGTTTACAGACGGAAGAAGAATGATCATTGGCCGCGTAGCCAATCTCACCCGCGGCTGGAATGGCCGGGGTCCCTGCCAGTACCGCAACCTCTGCGATCGTGGTTGTCCTTTTGGAGGTTATTTCAGCAGTAATTCGGGTACATTGCCAGTAGCCATGGCAACAGGCAATCTTACCCTGCGGCCACATTCTATTGTGATGGAAGTTATCTACGACAAAGAAAAAAAGAGAGCTACCGGTGTACGTATCATTGATGAGCTGACCATGAAAACGGAAGAGTACTATGCGAAAATAATTTTCTTAAATGCGTCCACACTGGGCTCATCTTATATACTGCAGCATTCC
>JBDSLR010000003.1:0-125752 GCA_039916305.1 Chitinophagaceae bacterium
CGCCCAATTCCCCTTCCCATTTACTCACCACGCTGGTGGCCAGTGCATTGCCCAGCACATTGGTGCCGGTGCGGAACATATCACAAAAATGATCGATCGGCAATATCAATGCCACCCCCTCAGGCGGTATTTTAAACATAGCGCAGGTAGCCAGAACCACCACCAGCGATGCCCGTGGTACGCCGGCAATACCTTTACTTGTAAGCATCAGCACCAGCAGCATGGTTAACTGGGAACTGAGCTCCATATGTATGCCGTATGCCTGTGCAATAGCCATGCTGGCAAAAGTCATATACATCATGCTGCCATCCAGGTTAAAAGAATAACCCAGCGGCAGTACAAACGCCACAATTTTATCTTTGCACCCAAAGCGCTCAAGTTCTTCCGTTAGTTTAGGAAAAACCGCTTCGCTGCTGGTAGTACCAAAAGCAACCAGCAGCGGACTGCTGATACGGGTGAGCAGGTTTTTCATCCTGCCTTTCAATACGGCAAAACCAACAGAAATAAGCACCAACCAGAGTAATGCAATGCCCAGCAGGAAACATCCAAAGTAAATTATATAGAACTGGAAAATGGTAAGCCCTTTTGCTGCCACAATAGCGCAGAGGGCGCCAAAAACACCTACCGGCGCAAAGTTCATTACATAACCCACCATTTTAAGAATGATGTGAGATACTGCATCCAGGGCCTTTACAACCGGCCTGGCCTTCTCGCCCAAAGCAGCGCAGGCTATTCCAAAAAAAATGGAGAATATAACAATCTGCAATATTTCATTGGTGGCCATGGCTTCTACCATACTTTTAGGCACCACATGTTCAACAAATTTTTCAAGTGAAAATTCCTGGTTTTTAGACATCAGGTCTTTCAGCGATGCAGTATCTGCGTGAGACAAATCAATGTACTGGCCGGGCTTTAACAGGTTCACCAGTACAAGGCCCAATAGTAAAGACACCAGGGAGGCGGTTACAAACCAAAGAATGGCTTTGCCCCCTACCCTACCTACGGTTTTAAGATCGCCCAGTTTGGCAATACCCACTACAAGTGTTGAAAAAACCAGTGGTGCTATGATCATCTGCACCAGCCGGATAAAAATATTGCTGAGCAGTTTGATATTTTTTGAAAACGCGGCGATAAAGGTTTCTGTAGCGCTTACATGAACTATATAGCCGATAATAATACCGAGTACCATGGCAATAAGAATGTACAGCGTCAGGTTGTTCTTTTTACCCATAAGTTTTATTTAGTGCCCAGCCCGGTTCAATCACCGAAAATTCAAAAAAAAACTGATACCACAAAACTTAAATCACTAAATCGGCATTTACAGGCTAAAGAAAGGATAGCCGTATTAAATAATTGTTTATTTTACGACTTAATAATCGCTTCATTACAAACCAATACTAAACTATCATGAGTTTATTTGTTAGAAAACCAATGGCGGCTTTAATGAATGAAGCCCAGGAAACAGGCAGCCATACGCTGAAACGGACTCTCGGTGCCGGGGGATTAACGGCATTGGGAATTGGCGCTATCATTGGTGCCGGATTATTTTCAATTACCGGTATGGCTGCAGCAAATCACGCCGGCCCTGCCATTACCATATCTTTTGTAGTGGCAGCTTTGGGTTGTCTTTTTGCAGGATTGTGTTATGCAGAATTTGCGTCAATGATTCCTGTGGCCGGAAGCGCCTATACTTACTCGTATGCTACCATGGGTGAGTTTATTGCCTGGATCATTGGTTGGGATCTTGTACTTGAATACGCTGTAGGCGCAGCAACAGTGGGCATCAGCTGGAGCCGTTACCTGGTCAAGTTTCTTGAAGGCTTTGATGTTCATCTGCCGCATAGTTTAACGGTCGGTCCCTGGGATGGTGGTATTATTAACCTGCCTGCTGTATTTATTATTGCATTAATGAGTTCTTTGTTAATAAAAGGCACCAAGGAAAGTGCTTCTGTAAATGCTGTTATAGTGGCTTTAAAAATAACAGTGGTACTGGTGTTTATTTTTCTTGGCTGGAAATACATCAACAATTCCAACTACACACCTTATATACCCGATAACGCCGGCAAGTTCGGCGACTTTGGATTCAGCGGTATCATCCGTGCTGCAGCCATTGTGTTCTTTGCCTATATAGGGTTTGATGCAGTGAGTACTGCTGCGCAGGAAGCAAAAAATCCCAAAAGAGATATGCCGATTGGCATATTGGGTTCCCTGGCTATTTGCACAGTCTTATACATACTATTTGCGCATGTAATGACAGGCGTTACCAGCTATACAAGTTTTGCGGGCAAAGATGGTATTGCACCTGTTGCCATTGCCATTGATCACATGGGCGCAGCAGATGCTTCCGGTGTTATACATCCCGATTATCCGTGGTTGAACAGGGCTATTATTGTAGCTATTCTTGCAGGGTATGCGTCTGTAATCCTGGTAATGCTGATGGGCCAGAGCCGTGTATTTTTCAGCATGAGTAAAGACGGCCTGATTCCTTCCATTTTCTCTACCATCAACCCTAAAACGCAAACTCCTGCCAAAAGCAATTTACTTTTTATGGGTTTTGTCAGTTTATTCGCAGCCTTTGTACCGGCAAGAGTAGTAGGCGAAATGACGAGTATCGGAACATTGTTCGCGTTTATTTTGGTTTGTATCGGCGTTTGGGTAATGCGCAAAAAAATGCCGGAGCTTCCAAGGGCATTTAAAACACCACTGGTGCCGCTGGTGCCCATCTTAGGCATTGGCGTTTGTTTATTTATGATGGTATTTCTGCCAATGGATACATGGATACGCCTGATTGTATGGATGCTGATTGGAATGGATATTTACCTCGTCTATGGTGCTAAGAACAGCCACCTTGGCAATGGTACCAGTAACAGGAAAGGTATGAGGATTGCCCGCTATACGGGTTTGGCACTTTGTGTATTACTGGTTGTTGCAGGCCTTCTGCATCAGTATACCGTAGGCTTTGAAACCGACAGAACCTTGCTGTACATATCAATCATTTTTGCAGTTGTACACCTGGGTGTTTTCGGCAGTAAATTAGGAAGGGTGGAGTCTGAAAGCTAAGTAAAACTATTGTGTTAATTATAAGAAACGCCCGCTGCATGCAGGGGCGTTTTTTTAATAGCAATTGGCAACTTACTTTGCTTACTGTAAATTTGCAACCCTGAAAGGTCAGCAAGCTATAATGGAAAATAAAAACAATTACTATGGGTCGCATATTTGAAGTTCGTAAAGCTACCATGTTCGCCCGCTGGGACAGGATGGCCAAGCAGTTTACCCGTATTGGCAAAGAAATTATTATTGCCGTAAAAGCTGGCGGGCCGGACCCGGCCATGAACCCTGCCCTGCGTCGCTGTTTTCAGAATGCCAGAAGCGTAGGCATGCCCAAGGATCGCGTGGAAGCGGCTATTAAAAGGGCTCAGGGCAAAGAAATGACCAATTACGATGAAATTTTATATGAAGGATACGGGCCGCATGGTGTAGCCATATTAGTAGAAACCGCCACAGATAATCATGTGCGCACAGTGGCCAATGTAAAATCTATTTTTAATAAAGGCCATGGCACCATGGGTAATAGCGGCAGCGTAAGTTTCCAGTTTAAAAAAATGGGGGTTTTCAAATTGAAGACGGAAGGCGTTAATGCAGATGAGCTGGAGCTGGAACTGATTGATGCCGGCCTGGATGAAATGGGCGAAGGCACCGGCGAAAACGGGGAGACCGTGCTGGTGTTGCGCTGTGCTTTTACAGACTTTGGCAGCCTGCAAAAAGCCCTGGAAGAAAAAGGGATTACCCCCATCAGTTCAGAACTGGAGTGGATACCTGCTGTAACGGTAGAACTAAACGAGGCGCAGGCAGAAGATTTATTGAAACTGGTAGATAAAATTGAGCAGGATGAAGACGTGCAGAAAGTGTTTCACAATTTGAAATAAAACATAGTTGTCAATTAATTGTTACAAAACCAGCTACCACAAGCTGGTTTTTATTTTTTACCGCATGGAAAACGCAGTTGATAAGAAAATTGTATTGTTTGATGGCGTTTGCAATCTCTGCAACAGCAGTGTGCAATTTATCTTGAAACGCGATAAAAAAGATCAATTCCTGTTTGGTTCTTTGCAAGGTAAAACCGGGCAGGCCTACCTCCGCCAATTTAATCTTCCTGCAGATACTTTTAACTCTTTTATGCTGGTAGAAGAAGGTAAATTATACAGCCGCTCTGCAGGTGCGTTGCGTATGCTGAAACACCTGGGTGGCGCATGGTCAATGCTGTATGCATTTATCATTGTTCCTTCCTTTATCCGCGATGGTGTTTATAACTGGATATCACGCAACCGGTACAAATGGTTTGGCAAAGAGGAATCATGCTGGTTGCCATCGCCTGCATTTAAAGCAAAGTTCCTGGATTGATGCGTGAGGCGTGAGCGGCTTACGAATTGCTGACTCAGCATTCAATATAATCACTCTGCCATCATTTCACGAATCACCTGCACAATATCTTCTGCATTTGGCTTGCTGAAATAATCGCCATCACTTGCATACGCCGGGCGGTGATCCTTAGCCGTTATGGTGCGTGGTGCTGTATCCAGCCAGCGGTAGCCACCCTGCTCTTCCATTACTTTGTTAAACATATACGCAGTGCCCCCGCCGGGTACATCTTCGTCTATAAAAACAATGCGGCTCGTTTTTTTAAGCGATTCAATGATGCGGTGGTTACTATCAAAAGGCAGTAAAGTCTGCACATCTATTAATTCACAACTGATGCCGATGGTTTCAAGCGTCTGAACTGCGTCATGTATAATCCGTAAGGTAGAGCCGTAAGAAACGATGGTGATATCTGTTCCTTCATGCAATACTTCGGGTATACCGAATGGTACGCAGAATTTATCCAGGTTGGCAGGTAGTTTTTCTTTCAGCCTGTACCCATTTAAACTTTCAATCACCAAACCAGGATCATTGCCCTGTAACAGTGTATTGTACATGCCTGCCGCCTGCACCATATTACGTGGTACGCATACATGCATGCCGCGGAGTGAATTAATAATCATGCCCATGGGCGACCCGCTGTGCCAGATACCTTCTAACCGGTGGCCGCGGGTGCGTACTATCAGCGGCGCAATTTGCCTGCCGGCTGTTCTGTAATGCATAGTGGCCACATCATCTGTCAATGGCTGTAAACCATATACCAGGTAATCCAAATACTGGATTTCAGCAATGGGCCGTAAGCCACGCAATGCAAGGCCAATACCCTGGCCCATGATACTCAGCTCCCGGATGCCGGAGTCGGATATCCGCTGGTTGCCGTGTTTTGCCTGCAAACCGGCAAAGCCCTGGTTAACGTCGCCAATAAATCCTAAATCTTCGCCAAAAGCCAGCACTTTAGGATTATTCGTAAACAGCTGATCAAAATATTTATTGAGAATTTCATAGCCATTTATCAGCGGCGCATTGTATTCATATTTGGCTTTTACTTCGGCCACCTGTAAAGTACTTTTAGCACCTTCAGTGTAGAGTTTTGAATTATATAAAAGCTTATTTTCTTTTTTCAGATCATTGTAATAGTCCTTTATCCCCGAAGCCGCTTCATCTTTGCCAGCCAGGATAACAGACTGGTAAAGTGCCTTCATTACATCGCGGCGGTTTGGTTCGCGGTTGGAAAGCAATTCTTTGGTTAGTTTTTGAAAGGCGTCTTTATGCTGCGGCAAGGCATTCATAACGGTATTGATCAGGTCCGTGGCATGTTTTACCTGTTTCCGGATCGGCGCCTGGTATTCCTCCCAGGCAGTATTCCTGGCATTGCGCACCGCATCCTTTACCGCTGTTTCTATTTCATCCAGTTCATGTTCTGCCGCCAGTTCATTTTCAATAAGCCACTGTTTCATTTTCTTAAGGGCATCCCATTCCCGCTCCCATTCAAGCCGTTCCGGCGATTTATACCGCTCATGGCTACCCGAAGTAGAATGACCCTGTGGCTGGGTCACTTCTTCTACATGAAAAAGTGCCGGTGTATGGGTTTCGCGGATTTTTCTGATCCCTGCTTCAAATACTTCGCACATACCGGCATAATCCCAGGCTTTTACCCGGTAAATATCCAACCCATTGGTACCTTCCTTTTTCTGAAAACCTTTTAATGCCTCAGATATAGATCCCTTCGTGGTTTGGTGCTTTTTGGGCACAGAAATGCCATAGCCATCATCCCATACAAAAATGGCCAGCGGCACCTGCAATACCCCTGCTGCGTTGATGGTTTCCAGGAAATGACCTTCACTGGTAGACGCATCACCGATGGTACAGAAACAAACCTCATTACCGTTATTGGAAAGCTCCGGGAACTGTTTTAATTCGTTGATATTGCGAAATGCCCTGGAAGCATATGCCAGTCCAAGCGCTTTAGGCATTTGGGCTGCGGTAGGCGCCATACCGGCAGCCAGGTTTTTTCGGTTGACCAGATCTGTAAAATCGCCGTTTTTGTCCACTATTTCGGTGGCAAAATGAGAATTCATCTGGCGGCCTGCACTATGTGGGTCGTGCGCCGTATCAGGGTCTGCGTACAACTGGGCAAAAAATTCTCTTATGGTAGCAGCGCCGGTGGCAAATGCAAAAGTCTGGTCACGGTAATAACCACTGTAAAAATCACCTGGCTTAAAAAACTTGGCCATGGCCACCTGGGGCACTTCTTTTCCATCTCCAAAGATGCCAAACTTCGCCTTGCCGGTCAGTACCTCCTTACGGCCCATGAGGCTGGCTTCGCGGCTTTCGCAGGCAAGACGAAAATCTTTCAATACTTCCTCACGAAAGTGGTCGAAAGAAAGCTCTTCGCCAGCGGAAATTTCGTTAGTAGTGTTGTATTCCATGCGACAAACCTACGGGTTTTTTTAAAGTGGTTAACAACAATAAATTAACATGCCAAAGGGAAAAAGAAAAGCGGAAAACGGATTTGATAAATGATTTCTGGCAGTAACAGGCAAAGTAATACCAGCCTGGTTTTTATTTATTTACACTAATCCATTTATCGGATTTTCCTGTTTTCATTTAACCTGTCGTCTTCCTTTAAGCCGGCTTTTCGCTTTTCTACCCTTACCCGCGCAATGTTTGTTAATAAAACCCGAATGCTGAAAAATATACTATGACGGATAAAACACAATATGTAAATTTGGGGGACGTTTGATCATCTTTAAACTGAATTTTTATTATGAAAACATTGTTGACCCTTTTGGCCACCGCTGTGATGGTAAACCTGGCAATTGCCCAGGGTACATTAACGGCTGCTAAAACAGGCCCCGAATTACTTGTTTTGAAGGAAGCATCTTTTGATTTTAGCAAAATACAACAGGGCCGCCCCGTTACCCATGAATTTGTGGTTACTAACCCGGCTTCTACAGATACGCTCAAAATAGAAGACGTACGCGCAAGTTGCGGCTGTACCACACCGGTTTGGAAAAGAGAGCCTATAGCACCCAACAGCAGCTCAAAAATTACCGTAGGTTATAATGCTTATAATGAAGGACCTTTCGAAAAAACGGTTACCATCACTTATAACGGCGGTCAGACAAAAATACTTACCATAAAGGGTAATGTGTATAAAGCACCCGTTACAGCAGCCCCGGAAAACCAGGGTGTTGACTTATTAAAAAAATCAAACTGATAAATATGAAAAATTTAATGCTCTCTTTTGCGCTGTTAATGGTAGCAGCTGGCAGTTTTGCACAGGCACCAGCACCCGCGGTTGCTGTTGTAAAAGGTGAAGACCTTATCAAGTTTAAAGAAACTACCCACGACTTTGGTAAAATTAAACAAGGTGTACCTGTTACGTATGATTTTGTTTTTACCAATGTAAGTAGTAAAACTGTAGTAATTGAGTCTGCTACGGCCAGTTGTGGTTGCACAACCCCTGTAAAGCCCGAGCAGCCCATTGCTAAAGGAAAAGCGGATAAAATAAAAGCTGGCTTCAACGCAGCATCACCCAGTCCTTTCGACAAAACTATTTATGTAAAAGTAGCGGGTGCAGCACAACCAATGGAAATCAAGATTAAGGGCGAAGTGCTAAGCGCAGATGCTTATGCTAAATATGAAGCAGAAAAGGGCAAAAAATCCGGTAAGTAAATTTTAATTAATTGATATAATAATAGCCGTCTCAGTAATGAGATGGCTTTTTTTATTTATCGCCCTTATCCCCCGGCTCTTCTCCACGGGGTGGAGGCGGGTGGGTATCTGTAAGAGTCATTATAATCTACGGGCTGTGGTTTCCTGAGAGTACATGCATCCCTGCAACCAGGTATCTGCCCGCAATGATGTTGAATTACTACTATCCAGGAATTGTAATTGAGAACTTAATTACATGAACCTACCGCCTGAAAATGTATGGTTTTTTGCGGAGATGCACCCTTCGCCAGCGAAGAGGGGAAGGGCCGGGGACGAAGGGCATAAAAAAGAGGCTGTCCTTTTCGGGACAGCCTCCTGGTATAAAAAGATGGAGTGACTTATACTTTAAAATGCGCAAATGCCTTGTTCGCTTCTGCCATACGGTGTGTATCTTCTTTCTTTTTGAAAGCACCACCTTCACCCTTTGCTGCGGCTACAATCTCATTGGCTAATTTATCAGCCATGCTGCGGCCATTTCTTTCACGGCTAAAACGGATAAGCCATTTCATGCTCAGTGAAATTTTGCGGTCAGAACGTACTTCAGCAGGAATCTGAAACGTTGCACCACCTATTCTGCGGCTGCGCACTTCTACCGAAGGCGTAACATTTGATAATGCCCTTTTCCAGATATCATATCCTTCTTCACTGGTTTGTTTGCTTACTTTATCTATGGCGTCATAGAAAATAGTAAAGGCATCGCTTTTCTTACCCTGCCACATAATGTTATTTACAAAACGGGTAACGTTTTTATCATTGTACTTAGCATCTGGCGCCAGTGGAAGTTTTTTGGCTTGAGCTTTCCTCATTGTATCTAAAATTTATTGTGCAGCGTTACTACGCAAAAAAACAGGTTGATTACTTAATTACTTTTTACCGCCTTTGTCTTTCTTGGTACCATATTTAGAACGGCTCTTCTTACGATCTTTTACACCGGCTGTGTCAAGGCTACCACGAACAATGTGATAACGCACACCTGGTAAATCTTTTACCCTTCCGCCACGTATCAGCACGATAGAGTGTTCCTGCAGGTTATGCCCTTCTCCGGGGATGTAGGCAATTACCTCCACTTTATTGGTTAACCTCACCTTGGCTACTTTACGCAGCGCTGAGTTAGGTTTTTTGGGTGTAGTGGTATATACACGGGTACATACTCCACGGCGTTGCGGACATGCATCCAATGCACGGGACTTGCTCTTTGCCCTTATAATTTGTCTTCCTTTACGTACTAACTGTTGAATTGTAGGCATTCGTACCTTTTTTATTTGGGACGGCAAAGGTAAGGCCTGGAATCTAATAATGAAAAAAAGAGACGGTTTTTTTTACACAGTTTTCAACAAAATGCCGCCCTCAGGCGGCAAATAGGTAATAAACCGTAAAAAAGTCATTAATTAACCTATATTTTATATAGCCATCCGTACTTATCAGCCTCTTTTCCTTCCTTAATGGCCGTCATGCGGCGCTTTATTTCCGGTGTTACCTTCCAGCTGGCAGTATCAAAACTCATTACAAAATCTTTGTAGCGCAACTCCTTTATAAGCGAAACAGTTGCCGCAGTACCGGTACCAAATACCTCCCGCAGCAAACCTGCGGAATACGCCGCTGTAATTTCATCTATTGCCAACGCCCGCTCTTCTACCGTATAGCCCATTTCTTTCAGCAGCACAATAGCGCTATTGCGGGTCACACCGTCTAATATGGTTCCCTGATCAAGGCCGGGGGTAATTGCTTTATCCCCAATAATAAAAAACACGTTCATGGTTCCAATCTCCTGCACATATTTATGCTCGGCGGCATCAGTCCACAATACCTGGTCGTACCCCTTCTTTTTTGCTTCTGCGGTCGGAAGCATTACTGCGCCATAATTGCCGGCATTTTTTGCAAAACCCACCCCGCCCGCAACTGCTCTTACGTAGTTTTCCTCCACATAAATGCGCATGGGCGCCGCATAGTAAGGTCCGGTAGGGCTCAGCAGTATAAGAAACTTGTAGGTTTCGGACGGTTTTACGCCTATTACTTCATCAGAGGCAAACATAAAAGGCCTTATATAAAGGGAATGATCTTCTTTGGCCGGTATCCAGTTTTTATCCAGCTCAATGAGTTTGGCCAGGCCGTCAATAAAAATTTCCTGCGGTACCCGGGGCATCATCATACGGTCAGCCGATACATTAAACCGCCTGAAATTATCCAGGGGACGGAAAATTGCAACGTTACCCTGCTCGTCCTTATACGCCTTGATGCCTTCAAAAATGGCCTGACCGTAGTGCAGTGCAGCACAGGAAGGGCTAATCAGTAAAGGCTGATAAGGTTTTATCTCTACGTTTTTCCATTCGCCGTTTTCATAATCGGCCTCCAGCATATGGTCAGTAAAATATTTCCCAAACGGAATATTATCCAGGGGAATATCATTTAGTTTACTCCTTTCTGCCTTTGTAACATTAATATCCAGCGTGCTAGTCATCTTGCCTTAGATTTGACACAAAGAAACAAAGATTTGTCCGTGAGACAAAAAAAACTAACATCTGTTCGCGGTGTTTAACAAATTGATTTTATCTTGTTGCCTCTATTTGCGCAACTTTGCGGCGGATCATTTAAATCTTCTTTTATATGGGCCTAAATGACATCGTATTGTCTCCTTCAGTAATTGCTGGTTTTTATAAAAAGCACCTCGTAGAAGCTGGTGAAATCATCTCACCTGCTTCTACGGTACAGGCCGGTAATACGGCTTTAAAAACATCGCTGCAGTACCTGGGTAAAAACCAAAAAGGCATCTGCTTGCTGGTGCATTATCCAAACGAAGTGTACCTGCCCGATGAACAACTGAATTTTTTAACCAGTATTTTATTGGCCTGCCGGCTAAACCTGGGTGATGTGGCCATTGTAAACCAGCACCGGCAAAAAATATCTTTTGAAGAAATATGCAGTCAGCTGGCTTGCCGCCACCTGCTGGTTTTTGGCGTTCCGCTTTCAGCTGTTGGCCTGCCTGATATTCCTTTATTCTCAATGCAAACGATAAATGAATGCCAGGTTGTTCATTCAATGGCAGCAGACCAGCTAAATAATATTAACCCTGAAAGTAAACTGCTCAAAGGCAAATTATGGGCCTGCCTCAAACAACTATTTAATGTCTGAAATGGCATTATTTAGCTTTACAATCAGTATACAGACAATACAATTCGTTTATAAAACAGGTTTTGGATGAAATTGATTTTTGCCACTAATAACCAGCATAAAGTAACAGAAATGCAAGCTGCTATTGGCCACGCGTTTGAACTGATTAGTCTGAGGGCAGCTGGTATTGATATTGATATTCCTGAACCGCATGATACACTGGAAGCAAACGCCGCTGAAAAATCATGGACCATTTATAACCTGCATGCCGGCAATTGCTTCAGCGAAGATACCGGGCTGGAAGTAGATGCATTGAATGGTGAACCAGGTGTAAAAAGTGCCCGGTATGCCGGGGAAGACAAAGCATTTCAAAAAAACACCGATAAATTGCTTTTAAACCTTGCGCATGAGGAAAACAGGGCTGCACGGTTCAGGACGGTTATATCACTTATTGTTGACGGAACTGCGTATTTGTTCGAGGGGGTATGTGAAGGCAGTATTGGAAAAATACCATCCGGAAAAGAAGGATTTGGGTACGATCCGGTCTTTGTACCGGTTGGTTCCTCAAAAACATTTGCAGAAATGTCGCTGAAAGAAAAGGAGTTATACAGTCATCGTAAAAAAGCAGCTGATAAGCTGGTTTTATTTTTGCAGGAACTGGCGGCACAGCGTTAAGCTACTTTATGTGATCAAAAACAGAAAAATTGAATGAACTAAGCAACCATAACCTCACGGAGAACGACTTAATAAATGGATGCCTTGCCGGTGACAGGCGGATACAGGAACTATTGTATCAACGTTTCGCTCCCAAGATGTATGCCGTTTGCCTGCGGTATGCAAACAATACGGATGATGCACAGGATTTATTACAGGAAGGCTTTATTAAAGTGTACAGAAATTTAGAAAAATTCAGGAAAGAAGGTTCATTTGAGGGTTGGGTGCGAAGGGTTTTTGTAAACACGGCCATTGAGCACTACCGGAGAAAAGTGAACTTAAATACCATCAGCGAAAAAGAAGAACGGACAATTGAAGATGGTGCGTGGAACGTGCTTGACCACATGGCCGAAAAAGATATTATCCTGCTGGTTCAGGAACTATCACCGGGTTACCGCTCTGTATTTAACATGTATGTAATTGAAGGCTATTCGCATAGAGAGATTGGAGAGATATTAAGCATCAGTGAAGGAACCAGTAAATCACAGTTAGCAAGGGCTAAAGCTATTTTGCAAAAAAAAGTCCAGGAATTCCTGGATAGTAAACGTACATCCACAACCCGCCCGTAATGTCTGAACAGCTGAGACATAAAATGACAGAACTGGAAGTGATGCCCCCGCACACTTCGTGGGAGGCTATTGCTGCGCGGCTTGAAGATGATAAGCAATATGCTGTTGTTGCAACAAAAATGATTTGTTTTGATGCCCCACCACCTGCACAAATTTGGAATAATATTGCTGCTTCTTTAGATGAAACGGAAAAAATCACATCCCCTGTTGTCAGCTTCCGAAAAACCATTTACCGCATAGCTGCAGCCGCTATTATCATTGGTTTGGTTATTGGCGGCTGGATGCTTATAAATGATAATACCGCTGGCATTGAAATAACAAAAAATGCCAGGACCGCCATTACACCCGCGATAGAAAATAAAAACATTACTGGCGATTCAAAGAATACGACTACTACAACCGCTGAACAAAAACAGGCATCAATTAGTATAATCAACCAGGCTGCATCCGTTAATGCAAAAAATTATATCCCCTATCAACCTGGTGATAGCCATGAACCAAGCAGCGTTATAAAATACGCAGTAGTAAATAGTTTACCGGCTTACCACGAAGCACCCATTGTTATTCGTTCTGAACCCATAGTTGACAAAAATGGTAATGTAATCCTTGATATGGATGCATTAACCACCCATACTTTCATGGCGGTTACTGGTCCAGATGGTCGTTCTGCCCGGATCTCTGCTAAGTTTGCCAGCGTTATCCGCTACCTCAATGGCAGTGCGGATGATTCTGAAGAATATCTTGACAGGGTGATCAAAGAAAGTGATACCTGGAAAAAACGCTTCCAGGAATGGCGTAGCAAAATAAGCCAGTCCTCTTTTATTCCATCTGCTTCAAACTTTCTTGACATCATAGAGTTTAAAGAACTCATAGAAGAAAAAAAATAAGCTGCTTGTTTACTGTTTCTTGAAACAAATTATCTTTAGCCATTATAAGCTTACTATGGCCAGAGTAAAAATTGATCTGCCGGTTTCGTTTTCATTTGCCACGGAAATTCCTGTACGCATTACTGATCTCAATTACGGCGGCCATGTTGGTAACGATACGGTATTGTCTATTATTCATGAAGCACGCATGCAATTTCTGCATCAATATGGATGCACAGAAATGAATTTTGGCGGTGCAGGCATGATTATGAGCGATGTTGGCATTGAGTTTAAACAGGAACTTTTTTATGGAGATGTGATAAAAGCATCTGTTGCCATGGAAGAAATTTCCAAAGTTAGTTTTGTACTCTATTATAAGCTGGAGAAAGAAATAAACAGCCGGCTGGTATTGGTGGCCGCGGCCAGAACAGGAATGGTTTGCTACAATTACGAAACAAAAAAAATGGCGGCATTTCCGGAAGCCATTAAACAGCATTTTATCATTTAATATTATTCCAGATCTTCCAGCTTTCCTCAGCCTGTATAACCAGCATGTCCTGCCCATTTTTAATTACCGCACCCTGCTCCTCTCCTCTTTGTAAAAAAAGTGTTTTCTCAGGGTTATATACAAGGTCAAAAAGATAATGGTTGCGGCCCAGGGATGTATAGGGTATGGCGGGCAATTCCGCTGCGTTTGGGTACATACCCAGGGGTGTTGTATTGATAATTAGTGTATAATCTGCCAGCAATTCCGCTGTAACATCTCCGTAAGAAAGATTACCAGGCAGCGGTGTCCTGGAAACATACCGGTAATGGATACCCAATTTTCGCAGCACGTATTCTACGGCTTTAGCAGCTCCGCCGGTTCCCAATATCAATGCTTTTTTATGATGGTTGCCGAGCCTGGCCTTTAAAGAGAATTCAAAACCGGTTACATCTGTATTGTAACCAATTAATTTATCCCCTGCTATTTTAATACAATTGCAGGCTTTTATTTCCTTTACAACGTCAGATTCATCCGACAGAAAAGGAAGCACCTGCTCTTTATAGGGAATGGTTATGTTGAATCCTTCAAGGGCGGGATTGCCAGCCAGCATTTCCTGCAATGCCGCTATGGAAGCTATCGGATAGTTTTCATACGCGCAATCATACAGGCCTTCTTTCTCAAATTTCTCTGTAAAATATTTTTTAGAGAATGAATGGGATAAAGGATATCCTATAAGACCAAATTGCCTCATTTCAGGGTTGATTTGTCCAGGAAAAGATCAAATGTATCACCACGCAATCCAAGGCGCATGGTTTCAAGCGGTATTACTTCAGATGGCGCAATATTACCCAGGTTAACGTTGGCCCCTATCAGCTCTATAAAATACAATTGCTGTCCTTTTTGCGGTGCCTCCCATATTATTTTTTCAGCCGGTATCTGCGTGAGAATTTCCTGCACCAGTCCTTCCCTTACTTCCCCGCTGCCACGGTATATACCAACATTGCCGGCTTCCCGGGCTTCTGCAATTACATAGGTGGAACCGGCTTCCAGTTCGGCACGCATCAGTTCAATCCATTTATACGGCGGAATAATGTGCTCAGCATCCTTGCTGCCTACTTCACTTAACACAACGCCATGTTTGGTCAGCTTTTCTATATAGCCGCATTTTTCTGCGTGGGGAATAGTAATTGAACCATCACTCACTTCCATATACTGAACACCAAATTCTTTGCAGACATTTATATAATCATCAAACTGGTTGCGGATTAAGAAAGCTTCAAACAGTGTGCCGCCAAAATAAATGGGTAACCCAAAAGAACTGTATACGGCTAACTTATCCTTCAAATTGGGCGTTACAAAGGAGGTTCCAAAGCCCAGTTTAATAATGTCAACATGCGGATGGGCTACACTTAAAAAATTCTTTGCTTCTTCTACGCTCAGTCCTTTGTCCATTACCATGGTAAGGCCATGAACCCGGGGCTTAGCTGTTCTTTCAGGAATCTGCGAAAGATTAAAATTCATTATGTTTAATAATTAACATTGAAAATAGTTACTTACTGCAACGAGGCGCAAAAATAGGAAAGTCAGGGATACATACGCTCCCTGTAAAGTTAAATGGACATGAAAATCAATTCTTTTTATTGCGTTTGAACCTGGCCAGCAGATCAACTACTTGCTGGTTCTGGAGAATGGAAGGATTGAGTGCTACAAATTTTTTCACCAGCCTGGGCGATTGTGTCATGGCTCTTTCAAGCTGTAACAACCCTTCTTTTGTTTTGCCGGATGCAAAACAAATGGCGCTGTAATAGTAGAGAAATAATGGCTTATTATCTGTATGTTTTAATGCAGCCTGTACTTGTTCTGCAGCTTCTTCATAAAATCCTGCTATATAGAGGCAGCATATCAGCGCTTCCCAGCCTGCAATGTTTTTTGGCCTTGCCCTTACCACTACTGAAAAACACTGAATGGCTTCTTTAATCTCGCCCAGGTTCATCCGGCATTCGCCCATGGCAAGATTATAATCCGGGTAAGATTTATGTATCTGCATGGCCAGGTCCAGTTGTTTAACGGCCTGTGTCCACTGCTGTTCATTTATATATGTACGGGCTATCTTATAAAATAATTTACTGTTGCCCTGGTTTAAGTGTGTGGCTTTCCGGTAGTAGAACCTTGCCTGGGCATAATTTTTCAGCCTGTCAAAACAGTAACCGATGGCTTCATATATTACTTCTTCAGGCCGGGAAAGTTCTAACACTTTTTCAAGCACCTCAATCGCTTCTTTATATTTACGCAAACGGATATACGCATCTCCCATATTCCTGTAAGCGTAATCAAACTTTTCATCTATTACAAGTGCATACTTATAGGCATCAACAGCTTTCTCGTATAATTTAATTCCCTGGTAAGCAGCAGCCAGGTTAAACCATGCCAGCTCACTATATGGGTACTCATCTATGATCTGTTTGTGGAGTTTAATGCTTTCTTCATTGCGCCCTGTAAAATCGGTCCAGAAACAGATTTTATACAGTGCTTCTTCATTAATGGGTTCCTGCTCCAGTATTAATTTCAGGCAATCGAATATCTTATCAAACTCCTCATAGTCGTCATAAACATCTGCCAGTTCAAATAGCAGATCGATACGCTCTTCGCCAACAAAATGAACCAGGGCATTTTCCAGCAGCAGAACAGCTTTTTCAGGTTGATCAAGGGCCAGGTAGGCGTCTGTTTTTAATATATACAGGTTAATATCACTGCTGTCCAGCACCTCAGCTTTGTCAAGAATTGCCAGTGCATCTGCGTATCGCCTGGTTGCTATCAGCAAATCTGCTTTCTTTAAATGCAGTGACGAAGAATAAGGATATTGGCCCGTGGCCAGCTCAACAGCTTCCATAGCCATAATCATGTCTTCCGCTTCGTCATAATAATCAATAATTTTTTCGAAGGATTCTTCGTCGAGAAAACTGTGTGCTCTGCCAGATTTGAGATTCTGGTACTGGCGTAATAAAGCCCTTATTTCTTCTTTGTCGTTCCGGGATGGATTTTCGCTCATTTATTATGGGTTATTGAAAGTTAAGCCTTTATATGGATAATACCAAAAAAAATCGCTCTGCCCTTGACGAAGGTTAAGGTATTTATAAAATATTTGACGAAACGCTCGTTAATTAGCAATTATTTTTATTACTTTTGTGGGTAATGTTAAAAACAACTACCATATTTTCCTCTTTTGCTAAAAAAGCCCTTACCAGTCTTGTATTGGTAAGTGTAGCTGCTTTGGCAATTGCCAGTATGGGTGGTGGTGGAAACAAATCAAAAGAAAAGGCAGTAAAACCTGAATTTACGCCGATTAGAACAACGAATGGCTTTACATTAAAAGCTGGACCTGCTTACCATGGCAGCGTTATTTATAGCCAGGAAAAAAGCAAAAGCCTGGTGTCTTACAACACTATTGTAACTTATCAGAAGGGCAATACTATTTACATTCTTCCCTGTAAATATAAATTGCAAACATCTGCTGCATCACAATCTTCTTCCAGCCTGCAAATGTTCAACCTGAAGATTAAGATGCATAAGTAATCTTCTTATCTATTTATTTGTCTTTTCTCACTTATCGCTATCTTAATTCTCTGTTTATCCGCCTATTCCAAGTTTCCGGCTTTCCTCATACGTTAATTCGCGGTAACCACTTTTTGGAATATCAAATTTTGATGCCGGAACAGGATTCAAATTTATTTGTGAAACCGTGTATTTTATTTTTAATGTTCCCTGCGTAAGTTCATATTCCAGCGGCAAGCCTTCCAGGTTTTTAAACTGTACATCATATTCAGCATTTTCCGGAACAATATCTTTTGTATAATACACCGTAAAAGCAGCGCCATCTTTCATGGTAGCAACTGCCTTTATGCATTTATAACCTGCGATGGTTTTTGTTTCCGTTGTATTGGTGAAAGTGATGCCCTCATATCTTTTGTTTTTATCTTTCCAGTTATCAGCCGTCATACGTATCAACAGCTTCTGACCACTAATCTCCTGCAATACCACTGCGGTACCTGTTTTAGCGTCATGGATAGAAGTAAAGGAAGCCAGTGCGCTGGTCATCTCAGAACGGCTCATCCCTGCTTTAATATAGACTGTTGTTGTAGCGCCGTCAAATGCATCGGCCAGCTTTGGCTGCTTTTCACCTGTACTGATGCTGGCATCATACACCAATGTAAGTTCAGCCACCTTTTTCTGTGCGTTTACCGATGGGCAAATAAACACCGCAAACACTATTATTGACAGGAAATATCTGGTTATGGTAAACATTATTCTGGCTTATATTAAAAAGACGCGCAAATTAAAATATGCGTTGTCTAAAATAAGAAAGACCTGCCAGATTTAAGCATTCCCGGCAGGTCTTCATGTATTTAGTTAACAAACGACTGGCGTCTGCTATTTTCCTTTTGGCTTGGTCTTAACGTCCTGTATTTTTTTCTGTGATTCCTGCATCTGCTCCAGCCTTTCCTGCCATTTGGATTTTGTTTTAGGCTTTTTCTTATTCTCTTCCAGCTTAAGCAAAATTTTATTATGGTCAATGATATAATTCTGAATAACCCACTGCAGAATAAGGGTAATCAGGTTGGACACCGTGTAATACCAGGTAAGGGCTGCGGGAAGGCTGTTAAAAATAAACAACAGAACAAATGGAAAAATATACGGCATGTATTTGAGCGCCGGATTACTCTGATCGGGCGTCATGTTCATGTTGTAAATGGAAATCATGAAACTGGTAGCTACGGCCGTTATGGTAAATAGGCTGATATGATCTCCAAAAGCGGGAATGTTAAAAGGAAGACGTGCAATTACATCAAACGTAGAAAGATCCTTGGCCCAGAGGAAATTCTCGCCCCTTAGCGCAATGCTTGAATTAAAGAGACTATATAATGCAAAGAATATTGGAATCTGGAGCAATGCCGGAATACAACCACCCAACGGATTTACCCCCACTTCCCTGAACAACTTCATCTGCTCCATACCAAACTGCTGCTGATCAGGAAATTTCTTTTTTAATACATCCAGTTCTGGGCGTAATGCTTTCATTTTAGCGCCGCTCAGGTAACTGGTATACACCAACGGTGAAGTAACCAATCTGATGAAAATAGTCAGCAGCATAATTACCAAGCCATAACTGTTGATAAAACTTTTGAAGAAATTAAATACCGGCATTATCACAAACTGGTTGATAGGACGCACAAAAGCATACATACCCTGGCCAAGATTGATGATATAATCCATGTCTTTAACACCTGCATTGCGCAGTATTTTATAATCGTTGGGACCATAATATACCTGTAACGCAACGGCTGCATTACCACCGGCAGGCACCAGCTTAGTGTTAAAGCTGGCATTGGCCTGTGTAATTAAACTGGTTGTGTCATCGGTATTGTGCGTCCACTGTATTTGTCCGCCGTCAAACTTATTTTTTGCAATCAGCGTTGTATTAAAAAACTGCTGTTTTACACTTACCCATTGTACAGATTTCTCGAATTTCTTTTCTGTTTTATTAAGGAGCGTGTTGTAGTCGTAACCGCCATCTTCCAGGTAAACAATCTGTGATTGCTGGCGTTCGTACTTTGCCACTTTCTCATGCTGCACCGCCCTGAGTTTCCATTGGAGGTTAAATGCGTTTTGCGACAATAATTTATCGGCACCGGTTAACTGAACATTCCAGTCTACCAGGTAACTGTTGGGCTTGAGCACGTATTGGTGAACGATGATCTGACCCGGGGCCACTGTAGCCTGGAAACTAACTGCCTGGCTACCGTCAGGTCTTTTTTCAAGCGTGCCTTCCGTGAAGAATATATCAGTAGTAACAGCCGATTTTTTACCAGGATTTTCAGTGTTTACAGTATAAGAGAGATTATCAGTAGCATCATTCTCCAGTTCTACCAGGCTGCTGTCGACCGACTTATAATTTTTAAGCCTTACAGATTTAGCCTGCCCCCCTTTATTGGTAAATACAATTTTCAGCACCTCATTCTCAACGGTCATTGTTTTTTCTTCGCCGTTGAAAACCTTGCCCGCAACCGAAGTATCCAAAACAGAATTTATCCTGGTACTCTCCCTTTTGGCAGCAATTACCTGCTTTTGGGCAACAATGGTTGCAACTGAATCATCATACCTCTTTTTCTGTACTTCCAGCTCCCTGTTGTTTTTGGTAGAGATAAACATATAGGCGAACAGCAATATTGCCAGCAGCACAAATCCGATCACCGTGTTTCTATCCATGCTTTGCATGCGTAATTATTTTTTTTGAGGCTGCAAAGATAGGAGGTTTGCAGGAGGAACTACTGAATGGATGTGGCTTAGCGGACAGAAGGCGAAATTAGCTGATTACAGTATGGCCGGTACCCACTAAACCAACATAACAAACGCTTAAAAAATTATAAACGCCTGTTATACAGTATAGGTTAGGCAGCGGTCTGCCTAACAACAATTTACTGTTAAATCATTTCTTTCTGCAGCGATGGCAGCTTAACAGACTCTTTTTTCTCGGCAAATGCCTTGGACGCCTTTATAAAATGGACAAACACGGGATGCGGGGCTTCTACCGTGCTTTTTAATTCCGGATGATACTGCACGCCTATAAAAAATGGGTGATTGTTTAATTCTACAATTTCTACCAGGTTGCTTTCAGGGTTCCTGCCGCTGGCTACCATACCTTCCGCTTCAAACTGCTCCAGGTAAGCATTATTAAACTCCCAGCGGTGCCGGTGACGTTCACTTATATTGGTGGATTCATAAATACGGCTGGCAAGTGATTCTTCTGCAATGCTGCACGGGTAAGCGCCCAAACGCATAGTACCGCCCTTGGCCGTAATTTTTTTCTGCGCATCCATCAGGTCTATGACCGGGTTGCTGGTATCCGGGTTCATTTCTGTGGAGTGTGCATCTTTTATGCCCAAAACATTCCTGGCAAACTCAATTACTGCCATTTGCATGCCCAGGCATATACCAAAAAATGGCAATCCTTTTTCGCGCGCATACTTAACTGCTATAATCTTTCCTTCTATGCCGCGCAGGCCAAATCCAGGCGCCACCAGCAAACCATCCAGGTTACACAATTTTTCAGCAACGTTATCATCAGTAATAAATTCGCTGTGCACATTTACCACCTGCACCTTACACTCATTAATAGCACCAGCATGTACAAATGCTTCCAGTATTGATTTGTATGCATCCTGCAGTTCAATGTATTTTCCAATGAGCCCGATGGTCACTTTGCTTTTTGGATATTTCAGCTTATCCAGGAACTCTTTCCATTTGCCTAATTCAGGTTCTTTGTACCCGGTGATATTCATTTTCCGCAAACAAATTAAATCCAGTTTCTCTCTCATCATTGCAAGCGGCACTTCGTAAATGGTAGATGCATCTGCGGCCTCAATAACAGCTTCAGGTTTTACATTACAAAAAAGTGCAATTTTCCTGCGTATTTCCGGAGACAAAGCCTCTTCGGTTCTGCAGGCAATAATATCCGGGTGAACGCCTTCCTGGCTAAGCATGCGAACACTGTGCTGGGTGGGCTTTGTTTTTAATTCTTTTGCGGCTTTCAGGTAAGGAATCAGGGTAAGATGAACTACTACGGTATCTTCTTCCGGCAGTTCCCATTGCAGCTGGCGTACTGCCTCCACAAATGGAAGACTTTCAATATCACCTACGGTACCTCCTATTTCGGTAATTACCACATCAAATTTTCCATCCTGGCCCAGTAAAAGCATCCGCCGTTTTATTTCATCAGTAATATGAGGTACTACCTGCACAGTTCTGCCGAGGTAAGCACCTTCACGTTCTTTATTAATAACAGTCTGGTAAATTTTACCCGTTGTTACATTATTGGCCTGTGAAGTGGGAATATTTAAAAAACGCTCGTAGTGCCCAAGATCCAAATCCGTTTCTGCACCATCATCAGTTACATAACATTCACCATGCTCATATGGATTTAAGGTACCGGGATCTACATTAATATAAGGATCAAATTTTTGAATGGTTACACGCAACCCTCTTGCCTGCAACAGCTTTGCCAGTGAGGCTGCTATAATACCCTTACCTAATGAAGATGTTACACCACCGGTAACAAAAATAAATTTGGCCATAAAATGGTTAGTTATATTTCAGTAAATTAATTGCTGCTAAATATGGGGCAGGGTAAAATGGCACGCTGCTGAATGCTGACAAACACCGGTAAATAAACTACCACGAAATTGCATCCGGCGAATTTAAAACAACCGAAACTGCACCCATACCTCATTGTGACCTTGGTAGAACTTATGAAAAAAGTTCAGCGGGGTCGTGCAAAGATACATGATAATGGCGCATAATTATCTTCATGTATAAGCTGTGGAAAACTAAGCGGCTAAAAAAGCCCTCTGAAAATAAGATGATTGTTCATTGCCGGCCGCCCCGTCTTGTTCGCCAATGATTACCCTGTAAGAATCTTATTGGTACTGTTTAAGCCAATCTCTTAAGAATGAATATATTACCAGAAACCTCTTAAAAGACAACAGGCACCAGATAAATCTGGTGCCTGCAGCTTCCTATTAGTGTGTGTATTTATTTTATACTTAACAGCGGAAAGTGTTTAACTACAGGCGCTGAAATCTTAGATTTAGTAACGGTAACATTAGTGTCGTGCGACTGCTGAGGCTGGTTTATTTTAACGGTGTGCAACACAATAATTGCGGCAATTTCGACACCCAACACAAACAAATTAATATAACTTTTCATAAACGATTATTGGTCTTATTTACCTGATTTTTTTTGTGGGTTGGATCAAATTATGAAACGCGAAATTACGTTTTTTATTTCAAGGGTAAAAATATGTTTGCTTAAACTTCTTAAAACTATAACGCATATACTACTCCAGGTAGGTGTTTTACAGCCTTTTATGATAACAGAACTTTATATCATACGTATGCATGGATAAAAGGGTTGGCATAAAATCCCTGCGCAACTAATCTTTTGCAATTTTCATATAACTGGTCATGATACCTTTAATAAGTGATGAGCTGAACCCCTGGTGTTCCATTTCATTCAGCCCCGCTATAGTGCATCCTTTGGGGGTAGTTACCTTGTCAATTTCCTGTTCGGGATGGGTGCCCTTCTGAAGAAGCAGATCTGCAGCGCCTTTAACCGTTTGCGCAGCTATCAGGTTGGCAGTAGCGGCATCAAATCCAATTTCAATACCACCCTGTATATTAGCCCGTATATAACGCATGGCATAAGCTGTTCCGCAAGCCCCCAGCACCGTAGCGGCATCCATTAATTTTTCCTCAATAGCGGCTACCTTACCCAGCTGCGTGAAAAGTTTCATTATATAATCAGCATCTTCTTTTTGTACATCACGGTAGCTGATACAGGTCATGCTTTGCTGGATGGCGATGGCAGTATTGGGCATGGCTCTTACCACCGGTATTTTCTTGTCCACTATTTTCAGGATGCTATCTATGCTAACGCCCGTTATTACAGAAACAATAATTTGTTTTTCAGCATTCAGGGTTCCTTTTAACCTGGAGAGTATGTCCTCTACCTGGAATGGCTTTACTGCCAGTATTATTAAGTCTGCAAAACGCACAGCTTCGTCATTGTTATCGCTTACCTGTATCCCTCTTTCCCGCAGATGTTGCAGCGTAACAGTATTGCGCTTGGTTATAATTATATGCGCGGGCAATATAAACCCACTTTGTATCAAGCCTTCGGCGATGGCAGTACCCAGGTTGCCTCCACCAATAATGGCAATTTTTTTATTCATACTACTTTTTTGAAATGGCTGTAAAAATACAATTAATGCAGCTGATAGCCGGCTTGCTGAAAACGGAACATTTAATTACAACTCAATTGGCTGTTGAATGAGCTATTTTATAGCGGGGCGGCTTCTTACAACTTAATAAAATTTTCCGGGGGCCAGGTAATTTCTTACATAATCATCAACGCCTTCTTCCAGCGAATGAAAAGGATGCGTGTAACCCGCGGCTCTTAACTTGTGCATATTTGCTTCCGTAAAATACTGGTATTTATCACGGATATCTTCCGGCATGTCTATAAAGCTGATGTTGGCAGGTTTATCCAAACCAGCAAAAGTGGCTTTTACCAAATCTTCAAATGCTCTTGCCTTTCCGGTACCAAGATTATAGATGCCGGGCGCGGGCTGCTGTTCCATTAACCAGTAACAAACTTCCAGCAAATCTTTTACATATACAAAGTCGCGCAACTGCTGCCCATCTTTAAAATCGGGCCGGTGCGATTTGAATAATTTTACCAGTCCGTCTTTTTTAACCTGGTTAAACGAATGCCATATTACACTTGCCATACGGCCTTTATGGTATTCGTTGGGCCCGTAAACATTGAAAAATTTTAATCCCGCCCAGAAAGGCGGACAAACTGTTTGCTGCAGAGCCCACTTATCAAATTCATTTTTTGACACACCGTAAGGGTTTAGCGGCTGCAGTTTGAAGGGAAGCGTATGGTCATCATCATATCCAAATTCACCGCTGCCATAGGTGGCAGCAGAAGATGCGTAGACTAACGGAACATTCTTTTCTGTACAATACCGCCAAATTTTCCGGGAATAAATTACGTTCAGGTGTTCGTGTATTGAATAGTCGAACTCTGTAGTATCTGTGCGGGCGCCAATATGAAAAACAAAATCGATAGATGGGTTATTTTCTTTTAACCATTCAAAAAAATATTCGCGTTCAACTTTTGCAGTAAACTGTTTGTTCTGGAGGTTGGGCGTTTTATCTATCCTGGAGAAATCATCTACAATGATGATATCACTATATCCTTCTGCATTGAGGAAACCCAGCAGGCAACTGCCAATAAAACCAGCAGCACCTGTAACTACGATGGTTGCATTCTTTTGCATTTTAAATCAGATAGGCAATCCCAATGATTGCGTGTAATAAATAGTGACGGACAGGAAACTGGCTCTGCGTTTATAAAACAGTTAAGGCATTATCAGCTTTTGATGAAGCAAGTATGTTTTCGATAGCATTATCGTATTTATCTTTCCAGTCTTTTATATCACCCCAGTTCATGCCGTCTATTTCTACTGAGCCATTGGTAACAAATCCCAGTTCTTCATAAACGTGGCCCCCCATCATTTTTTTGAACGCTGGCAATGATGCTTCGCTCACCGCCACCACTACCCTGCTCTGGCTCTCCCCAAACCAATAAGCATCTTTACGGATATTAAAATCTGCTGCTACCACATCCACACCCATATTGCGGTTAAAACATGATTCAATCAACGTAATAAATAAACCACCTTCACTTACATCATGTGCGGCATTGATGATTTTATTTTTTATCAGTTCGCTGATTTTTTGCTGCAATAAAAATTCTTTGTCCAAATCAAATTCAGGCGCCGGGCTATATTCCACACCATGAATTTTATGCAGGTATTCAGATGAATTGATATCATTGCTGCCCTGCCCTATTAGAAATATAATATCCCCTTCTTCTTTAAAATCAAGGGTCATTTTTTCATTTACATTGTCCAGCAAACCAACCATACCAATGGTAGGCGTAGGATACACGGCGCCATCGGGGCCCTGGTTATAAAAACTTACGTTGCCCCCCGTAACCGGGGTGTCAAATTTGATGCAGGCTGCCGCCATTCCTTTCAATGCATTTACAAACTGGTAATACACTTCCGGATCATAGGGATTACCAAAATTGAGGCAATTGGTGATGCCAAGCGGCTGACCGCCACTGCACACAATATTGCGCGCAGCTTCTGCAACCGCTATCATACCGCCCTTGTACGGATCAGCAAACACGTAGCGGCTATTACAGTCTGTTGTAAGCGCAAGTGCCTTATTAGTAGGTTTGGCAACCACCACTGCTGCATCAGATGGAGCATTGGTGGAAGTATTGCCGGCACCCACCATGCTGTCGTACTGTGCATACACATATTTCTTGGAGGCAATATTTGGGATAGCCACTAGCTGCTCTGCGACGGCCTTTAAGTCATCCGGCACTTCAATACTGGAAGGGTTAAACGCTTTTATTTTTTGCAGGTAAGCCGGTTCTTTAACATCGCGGCTATACTGCGGCGCACCACCGCCCAGTACCAGTTCATAGGCGGGTAAAGAAGCTTCCAGCGTTCCATTCATATAAAAATGCAACATACCATCGTCTGTTACTTCGCCAATTTCTGAACAGGGCAAATCCCATTTTTCAAACACCTGCATTACAGCATCCTCTTTTCCTTTTTCCACCACCATCAGCATTCTTTCCTGGCTTTCGCTGAGTAACAGTTCCCAGGCCTTCATATTTTTTTGCCTCGTGGGCACTTTATCAAGATCTATACGCATACCCACCTCCCCTTTTGCACTCATTTCAGCTGTAGAGCAAATAATACCAGCAGCGCCCATATCCTGCATACCCACCACTGCGCCCGTTTTTATTACTTCAAGGCAAGCTTCCAGCAATTTCTTTTCCTGGAAAGGATCACCCACCTGTACGGCCGGTAATTCTTCTGCACTTTCTGCAGTAATATCTGCTGAAGCAAATGAAGCGCCACCAATACCATCCTTACCCGTAGCACTACCCACAAAGAAAACAGGATTGCCCGTTCCTTTTGCAGTAGCCGATATTGTATCGCCGTTTCTTAGCACACCTACACTCATGGCATTCACCAAAGGATTGGTGTGGTAACAACCTTCAAAATAAATCTCACCGCCCACTGTCGGCACACCAAAACAATTACCGTAATGACCGATACCGTGGACAATACCATTCAGCAAATGCTGGGTTTTTACTTCGGCAAGATTACCAAAACGCAATGAATTTAACGAAGCGATAGGCCTGGCACCCATGGTAAAAATATCCCGGTGTATACCACCCACGCCTGTTGCCGCACCCTGGAAGGGCTCAATGGCCGAAGGGTGATTGTGCGACTCTATTTTAAATACAACACCATATCCATCTCCAATATCCATCAGCCCGGCATTTTCTTCACCGGCTTTCACCAGCATCTTTTTGCCATCCCTGGGGAGGGTCTTTAACCATTTAATGGAATTTTTATAACTGCAATGCTCACTCCACATGGCAGAGAAACAACATAATTCAGTGAAATTGGGTGTTTTACCCAGCTTTTCTTTTATCAATTCAAATTCTTCTGCTGTAAGGCGTAGTTGTGCGGCTGTTGAAGCGGTTATTTCCATGATTATTATTAAAAACGCAAAAGTACAAACACCGGGTTAATTGTATGCAATATTTTATCACCCATTCATACAGTTATAAAGCAATACCGCATAATTATGTACGTTTGCTCATTTTACATTATTTTCCGTGAATCATATTATGCCCTCAAAACAGCGCATCTTTTTTGTTGCTAATACCAGCTGGAGTATTTATAAATTCAGGCTGTCTCTTTTACAGGCGCTTGTAAAAAAAGGATATGATGTGTATGTACTGGCCCCCCGCGATAAATACAGCGCCATTTTTGAGGAGCTGGAAGGTATTTTTTTTATCGAATTAAAAAAATTAAACAGTAAGAGCATTAGCCTTGCAGACGATCTGCAATTGTACCTTGAACTATTGTATCACTACCGTCAGCTACGCCCCCAACTGGCTTTTCATTATACCATCAAAGCAAACATTTTTGGCTCACTCGCCGCAGCCCGTACCGGTTGCCCCGCAGTTAGTGTTATAACAGGGCTGGGCTATATGTTCACCGGTAAGCATATTTTTAAATTTGCCGCTGAAAAATTGTATGCCTTTGCTTTGAGAAAAAATAAAGAAGTTTGGTTTCTTAATCATGACGATCAACAAATTTTCATTGATCATAAACTGGTAGCTGCAGAGAAAACATTTTTATTGCCGGGAGAAGGCGTCGACAGCAGTACGTTCTATCCGGCACCTTACCAACAGCGGCAAGAGCCAATCTCGTTTCTGCTGATTGCAAGGCTGATTGAGCACAAGGGTATATACGAATTTGTGCAGGCCGCAAAAATTCTTCGCGAAAAAAATCTACCCGTGCTATGCAGCCTGCTTGGCTTTTTTGATGATAAAAGCGCGGTAGCTATTTCGAAAGAACAGCTGGCACAATGGCAAACCGAAGGAAGCATTGTATACCTGGGCGAAACCGACGAGGTGGCGCCTTTTATAGAAAAAGCTGATTGTATTGTACTGCCTTCTTACCGGGAGGGATTACCCCTTAGCCTGCTAGAAGGGGCCAGCATGAGCAAGGCGCTTATTGCAAGTGATGTGCCCGGTTGCAGGGAACTTGTAAGGGAGGGTGTCAATGGTTTTTTGTGCCAGCCAAAAGATGCCGCCGGCCTTGCCATAAAAATGGAACGATATTATAACCTGCCGGCCGGTGAAAAAAAGGCCATGGGCATGGCAGGAAGAGAAATAGTACTGGCCTGTTTTACAAAGGAAATTATTACAGACATTTATATAAACAAGCTGGACAGTCTAAAAAAACAAAACGACCCAGACATTTAATTCAATGATGCACATTGCACTCTTTATAGTTTACTTTTTGCTGTTATGCCTTGCAATAACCCGCCTGCGCTTTTTCAACGGGCAAATCAGACCGGCATACCTTGTTTTGCTGTTTGCGTTGCATGCAGCCGCAGGCTGTATACATACGTGGATTGCTTTTCATTTTTATCCCAACCACGGCGATATATGGTTTTTCTTTAAGGAAAGTCTCGCACTCAAACAGGCCTTGCTGGCAAACCCGGTCCAATTTTTTTCGGGTATTTTTTTTAACGGGGAGGCATTCAATCTCACGGATACCAGCAAGCCGCTGCTGACTGTTCAATACAACGTGCTTGAATACACCAACACGTTTTTAAACCTGCTGTCCTTTAATAACCTCTACATCAATACCCTGCTCCTGTCATTTCCTGTTTTTGCCGGCAACGTAGCATTATTCAAAGTCTTTTATGCAGTTTATCATAAACCCCTGCCCGCATTGTGCACTTTGCTACTGCCTTCTGTGCTGTTCTGGACCTCTGTAGTGTATAAAGACGGTTTATTTTATATGGCTGTAGGTTTTTTTTATTATTGCCTGCTGCTGGTACGCAAACTTTTTTTAAAAAAAGGAATTTTATTGGTCATCTGCACCTGCATAATGCTGTTGTCAAGAGCCAATGCATTGATAACTTTATTACCTGCTTTAGCCTTTCTATTACTGGCAGAAAAAAAAACAATCAGCAGGCGGCTGACTTTTTCAGTTGTTATTGTAACGGTGATGATTGCTGCCATTGCTATTAATGTATTTATGCCCGCAGGTATACTGTCGGCTGTATCCGAAAGGCAAAAAGATTTTCAATCGCTTGCCGGTGGATCCAGAATGTATTTACCGCTGCTGGCACCTACAGCAGCCAGCTTTTTAACTGTTTTTCCGGTGGCGCTTGTCAATGGATTTTTTCAGCCTTTGCCGGGCAGCGGGGGCAAAATTATTTATACTGCTTTTTCCGTGGAGCTTGTACTTATCTGGGTTATAGTGCTGTTTGGTTGCTGGCTGCTGATCAGGAAAAAAGGCGCAATGCTCAGCAATTTTGATATCTCATGTCTCCTCTTTACTATACCGGCCCTGCTGATTATGGGATATATGGTGCCGTTTGCGGGTGCTATTATAAGATACCGGAGCATTTATTTGCCTTTTTTGCTGGCGCCTTTGCTGAATGTGATTTGCAACCGGCCGGCAGCCGCATTGCATACAGTGGATCAATGGCTTTACAGGAACATCATGTTGATGGAAACAGGCAGAAAAATGCTTTGAACGGGTTTATACAACCGGCTATTCTACCACAGCGTTATTACAGATATAGGTAGGTACTATACCGGTTGAGCGTATGCGCATTTCTGCATCATCCGGCTGGGTGTTGCCGCTAAGCACCAGTACGGTATCCAGGCCAAATTTGTTGCCCCCGATGATATCCGTGTGCAGTGTATCGCCGACCATCAGGATATCTTTTTTTGTTATTTCGAGCCGCCAGCGTACCAGGTCGTAAGCAAACATAAATAGTTGTGAATCCGGTTTTCCAAAGCGTATAAACCGTTTACCCACGATGCTTTCAATCATAGAAGCAATTCCGCCGATGGCGATGGCCACTTCATTATTACCGGAGAGCGGGTAGGTATTATCCGTATTGGCAACAATGGCCGGAATAGTGCGTTTGCGGAGAATATTGATCGTTTTGTTTAAATCATCGAACCAGTTGAAGCCTTCATCATCCAGCAATACAATCGCATTTACCTGGTCTATATTCCTGGAATTGATAGCACTCACCGGCAGGGTATGCAGGCCGGAACTATCAATATAGTGAGCTGAATTGTTGGTACCCAGGTAAGCAACAATGCCGTTGTTTACTTTAAGATCAAGGTATTCTTTAGCCAGCATACCGGAAGATATAATGCGATCCTGCGTAATGGCATGCAAACCCAGCTTGTGGTAAGATTCAGCCAGTTGCTGGGGACTGCGGGAAGCATCATTCGTAACAATATAATACTCCTTTTGCTGCTGTTCAATATAGGCAAAGGTTTTTTCAATACCCGGCACCAGCCCGTGGTAGTTTTTGAGTACACCAAATGCATCAAAAAAAATGATTTTATACTGGTCAAGAATGGTTTTGAAATCCGATGACTGGATCATGTATTGGTTAGTTTGGTTGCCTACACTTCTTTTATTTTCAGGGCCTGTATCAGTTTCTCCGCGTCAAAATCAGTGTCAACAGACGGAAGATAAATTTCAAATGCTTCTGCCTGCATTTTTTCTGCATACTGATCGCTGAAAAAATAACTGCCATTCTTAACTACGTAATTTAAAATAAAAAAACGGTACGCTTCTTTCAGGAACCTTAATTCATTTGCTGTAAGGGGGTTCACCTTGTGGTATTCCTGCAAAAACAAAATAAACCGGTCTTCCATCATGGGCGTGATAAGATAGCTGAAAGCCGTTTTATCGCCCGCATCTGACACTACACGACTAAAAAAATAAAAATCCAGCATGCGGTAACTCATGCGGAACCAGTCATAATCCCAGCGCGAATACAATTCCTGCTTATTGGTAATAGAGAAATTACCAATATTCCAGTCAATAAAAACCGGTATAATTTCAAACGAACTTACGTTGCATTTCAACCTGTTTTTTATAAAAAGATCACAATGATGGCGGAGGTAATTGGCCTGCTCCGGTGTAAATTTTTTCTTGTCTTTTTCCAGCATTTCCAGCAGCGCATTGATGTCTGTCCGGAGTGTTTTTATCGACTTTGGCAATACATTCCTCAGCCTCGAACAGGCTTTGTGAAACTTACCGGTTTGCTGGCCAAACTTACGGATATGGTTATCATCCAGCCGGCGGGGCATACGCTGCATTACACGAACCGGGTTGTAAAAAACCACCCATACATCTGTTTTGCCGTGCTTGTACCGGTACATATACACCCGGTTGTTGCGCAGCAGCGATTTGGCCAGGAAGTTTTCGTAAGGGTATAAAAGGTTGTTGGAAAGGGTATGTATAATGCGGTGGTCTTCCTTAAAATATTCATACTTGCCAAAAAACGAGAGCTTGGCAATAATAATATCTTCATCCTGGAAAGTAATGCGGAACACATAATTGGTAGAGACCATTGGACTGATATCTTCAATTTTATGTATGATCTTGGTAGCATCATATTCCTCCCATGCCGTCCTGATGATATTCGAATAATCCATAAAAAAAATTGAATGGTAAAAATGCAAGCCAGCAAATGTAATACAGCCATGCTTTGTTTGTTAATTATCTTTCCGCAGGAAAATGGCAAAAACAGCTGCATTCCGGCGCGCATATTTAACTTATTACTTATTCCTGGTACAGTTTAAAAAGGACAGCTGTCACGCAAATTAGTTACGTAAACAGCAACCATACAGTCCCGTTGGGCAGCAAGCCCGCCGACCTCCGGTAGCGAATAATATATACTTTTTTAAAAAATAAAGCCATGGCGGTTAGAAAATTTTCAACCACCTGTTTTGAAAAATGATACAAAACAGCTTCTAAAAATTTGCCTGTTGGCTGATCAAAAACCCGGTTAGCTTATTAAACAATGAGTTATAAAAACGCAGTATTCATAGATTAATTTTACTAATATGTGACCATGTGTCAGAGAATTTATAAATTTTCATATTTTTTGTTAATCAGATAAAAACATGAAGAAATTTCATTGATTTATTAATTTGATTGTTACTTTCGTGGCAAATACAGCATCCTTCTAAAGAAAAATCATACATTAATAAATTTTTTAATATTTCAAAACTGCTAAATTATGTCTGCATCCAAACTTGAGTACATCTGGCTCGATGGTTACAAGCCTACCCAAAGCTTACGTAGTAAAACTAAAATTGAAAAGGACTTTAGCGGTAAACTTGCAGACTGCCCCCAGTGGAGTTTTGACGGTTCTTCAACAGAACAGGCACTGGGTGGTTCTTCGGACTGCCTCCTGAAACCAGTTTATGTATGCAAAGATCCACAGCGTAAAGACGCTTATCTTGTTATGTGCGAGGTATTAAATGCAGATGGTACTGCCCATGTTAGTAACGGACGTGCTACCATTGCAGATGATGATAATGATTTTTGGTTTGGTTTTGAGCAGGAATATTTCCTGTGGGATATCAAAACAAATAAGCCCCTGGGTTTTCCGGCTGCTGGTTACCCTGCACCACAAGGACCGTACTACTGTTCTGTAGGTGCTCAAAATGCATACGGCAGAAATATTATTGAAGAACACCTGGACGTATGCCTTGAAGCGGGTCTTAACGTAGAAGGTATCAATGCTGAAGTAGCAGCAGGGCAGTGGGAGTTCCAGATTTTTTCTAAAGGTGCTAAAGATGCAGGCGACCAGATTTGGATGGCCCGCTACCTGCTGGAAAGAATTGGTGAAAAATATGGTGTATCAATCAACTGGCATTGTAAACCATTGGGCAACCTGGACTGGAATGGTTCCGGTATGCACGCTAACTTCTCCAACACAACACTCAGGACCTGCGGAAGCAAAGATATATTTGATAAAATATGTGAATCTTTCCGCGGCGTAGTGAAAGAACACATTGATGTTTACGGAGCAGATAATCACCTGCGTTTAACCGGTAAGCATGAAACTGCCAGCATCATGGATTTCAGTTACGGCGTGTCTGACCGTGGTGCATCTATCCGCATTCCTGTTCTTGTGCCTGCCAAAGGCTGGAAAGGATACCTGGAAGATCGTCGTCCAAATTCTGCTGCAGATCCTTACAAGGTTGCTTCACGTATTATTCAGACAGTTAAGGCTGCCAAAGTATAAAGGCTTACTTCTTTTTATATAGGCTATTAATCCTCCGGCGAACCGGAGGATTTTTTTATGCCGGCAAGTAATAAAAACCCGGGCGTTCACAGCTACTGCTTCACGCTTACTGGTTTTGACTAATAAAATAAAAAAAAGAATCTCTGTAAATGTTCTTATTTTGAATCCCTTATTTTACTCTAAAAGAATTTATCATGTCATTAAGATTCAGGGCGCTTAATAATATTACCTACAATACCCAAAATACTATTGTTGAAGCTTCTGCTAAAGTAACGGCCGTTTTTAGCCAGAATGTTTTTACACTTAAGACAGCCCGCGAGTACCTGAGTGATGAAGCCTACAAAAGCCTCGTGAACTCCAGCAAAGGCGGCAAAAAAATTGACCGCGCCGTAGCCAACCAGATTGCATCCGGGGTAAGACAATGGGCAGAAAGCCGGGGTGTTACGCATTTCACCCACTGGTTTCAACCGCTGACCGGTGCTACAGCAGAAAAACATGATTCATTTTTTACTATAAAAGGCGACGGCACCCCCATTGAAGAATTTGACAGCGCTGCACTGATACAGCAGGAGCCGGATGCATCTTCTTTTCCCAGCGGCGGCATCAGGGCCACTTTTGAAGCACGCGGGTACACTGCCTGGGATCCCTCCTCGCCTGCCTTTATTGTAGAAATTGGCAATGGTAAAACATTGTGCATACCTACCATTTTTGTTTCCTATACCGGCGAAAGCCTCGATAATAAGGCGCCCCTGCTTAAATCGCTGGAAGCGCTGAACAAAGCTGCTGTTGAAGTGGCCAATTACTTCGATAAAAATGTAACCAAGGTAAGCGCTACCCTCGGCTGGGAGCAGGAATATTTTGTAATTGACGAATCATTTGTAAATGCCCGCCCCGACCTGGTAGTAAGTGGCAGAACAGTCTTTGGCCATGCTTCTGCAAAAGGCCAGCAACTGGAAGACCACTATTTTGGTTCTATTCCGGAAAGGATATATGCATTTATGCGCGATTTTGAAAATGAATCATATAAACTGGGTATTCCGTTAAGGACCCGCCATAACGAGGTGGCACCCGCGCAGTTTGAGTGCGCCCCTATTTATGAAGAAGTAAGCGTAGCCGTTGACCATAATATTTTATTGATGGATATCATGGACCGTGTTGCCCGGCGTCACAAACTGCGCGTACTGTTTCACGAAAAACCATTTGCGGGCATCAACGGAAGCGGCAAGCACAATAACTGGAGCCTGGCAACAGATACCGGCGTAAACCTGCTGCAACCCGGAAAAACACCCAAGACAAATTTAATGTTCCTAACCTTTTTTGTGAACAGCATAAAAGCCGTTCATGATTATGCAGATATCCTGAGGGCCTCCATTGCGTCGGCCGGTAATGATCATCGCCTGGGTGCCAATGAAGCCCCACCCGCCATCATCTCTGTATTTATAGGCCAGTACCTGAGCAAGGTACTGCAGGATGTAAAAGAACGGGTAGGTGATAAATTTGACGAGCAGGATGAAGCCATCCTGAAACTGGATCTGCACCGCAGTATCCCGGAATTATTGCTTGACAATACAGATCGCAACCGTACATCGCCTTTTGCCTTTACCGGTAACAAATTTGAATTCCGTGCAGTGGGTTCTTCTGCCAACTGCGCTACTTCCATGACGGTGCTGAATTGTATCATGGCAGAAACACTGAAGAATTTTAAAGAAGATGTAGACACGCTGATAGAAAAAGGCGAGAAGAAAGAAATTGCCATCATGCATGTCATCCGTGAGTACATTGTGAGCAGTGAAAAAGTTTTGTTTGAAGGCGATGGATATAGTGAAGAATGGCAGAAAGAAGCACACAAAAGAGGCTTACCGAATGTAAAAACTACTCCGCTGGCACTGGATGCGCTGGTAACAGAGAAAGCTATCCAACTTTTTGAGAACAATAATGTACTGAGCCAGGTAGAAGTGGAAGCCCGCCATGAAATAGAGCTGGAAAATTATATAAAAAAGGTACAGATTGAAGCCCGTATTATGGGCGAGCTGTGTACCAGCCATATTTTACCCGCCGCCTTCAAATACCAGAACCTGCTGATTGATAACATAAAGGGATTAAAGGAAGTTGGCCTCGCTGAAAATACTTATGCCAATCAAAAACAAATCCTGGAAAAAATTGCCCAGCATATCAGCAAAATAAGTGAGTTGGTAGAAAAAATGATTGAAACACGCAAAGTGGTAAATGCCATAGACAATACCCGCACCCGTGCCATTGCATACGAGAGCCAGATTAAAGCACCCTTCTTTGATGCTATCCGCTACCAGGTAGATAAACTGGAAATACTGGTAGATGATGAAACCTGGCTGTTACCCAAATACAGGGAAATGCTTTTCTTAAGATAATAGTAAACTACAGGATATAAAAGGCTGCTCATGTTGTGAGCAGCCTTTCTATTATAAGTTCCCTGTGAAATAAAGAACTTTTGTTTATCATTACTGCAACTTTTCCTTCACCCACTTTTTTACCAACTCCAGCTGCTCTTTAATGCCAATATTGGAATTATCCAGTTCAATGGCATCAGCGGCTTTGCGCAGCGGACTTATCTCCCGGTGAGAGTCAATATAATCGCGCATTTCCAGGTTACTTTTTACTTCTTCTATTGTTACGTTTGGATTTTTCTCGTACAATTCTTTAAACCGGCGCTCTACCCGGATGGCATTATCTGCCGTCATAAAAATCTTTAATTCTGCGTCCGGAAAAACCACGGTACCAATGTCCCTTCCATCCATTACAATGGCTTTTTCCTTGCCCATTAACTGTTGCTGGGCCACTGCAAAATCCCGCACTTCTTTGATAGCTGCCACATCGCTTACTTTTTCAGCTACCACCAGGTCGCGGATCACATATTCCACGTTCTCTTCATTCAGGTACATTTCCGTTTGCCCGTTTTTATGATTGCCCCTGAACTCCAGTGTAATATTTTGCAATGCTTCTGATACCAGCTTATGTTTTGTCCAGTCTATGTGGTTGCGTAAAAAGTATAAAGTAATGGCACGGTACATGGCGCCGCTGTCTATATATGTATACCCCAACTCCCTTGACAGCTGTTTAGCCAGTGTACTTTTACCGCACGATGACCAACCGTCTATTGTTATGATTATTTTTTTGGCCGATGACATTAAGCTGAAAATTGTTCAGCAAAAATGCAGAAAAACATTGATAGAAGTGTGAAAATGTGATAAATATGAAAATGCGAAATGGAAGCAAGTATTTTGCCAGGATGGTTTTAAAAAATTGACTTACGCAATGTCCTGATACCGCTGTTTACGTAAAAAAATGCCCCGTTTTAAGGCGGGGCATTGAAATGATTATACTGTGCAAATTATCAGGCTTCTGATTTTTCTATCTCTTTTTCTTTCAGCGTGAATTTGATTTTAGCATTTTCCTTGTCCAGTTCAGCAATTAATACATCCCCGTTTTTAATGCTCATATTTAAAATCTCTTCCGCTAATGGATCCTCCAGGTATTTCTGGATGGCGCGGTGCAAAGGCCTTGCGCCAAACTGGGAATCATACCCTTTGTCTGCTATGAAAGTTTTTGCGTCCTCGGTCAACTCAAGGCTAAAACCCAGTATGGCCAAACGTTTCAGCACGCCCTTCATTAAGATGTCAATAATCTGGAATATATGTGATTTATCGAGCGAATTAAAGACAATCACATCATCGATCCTGTTTAAAAATTCAGGTGAGAAAGTACGTTTTAGTGCTTTTTCTATCACCGCCTTGTTATTCTCCTCGGCGTTTTGTACCCGTGAAGCCGTAGCAAAACCAACGCCTTCTCCAAAATCCTTTAACTGGCGCACACCAATGTTTGATGTCATGATGATGAGCGTATTCTTGAAATCAATCTTCCTGCCCAAACCATCTGTTAACTGGCCATCATCCAGTACCTGCAATAAAATATTATAGATATCCGGGTGCGCCTTTTCAATTTCATCCAGCAGTATTACGCTGTATGGTTTACGACGTACTTTCTCCGTTAGCTGTCCGCCTTCTTCATAACCCACATATCCCGGAGGTGCACCAATTAAACGGCTCACGGTAAATTTCTCCATGTACTCACTCATGTCTATGCGGATGAGTGAATCTTCACTGTCAAACATATACCTGGACAAAGCCCTGGCCAACTCCGTTTTACCCACACCGGTAGGACCGAGGAAAATGAATGTGCCTATTGGCTTCTTTGGATCTTTTAAGCCTACCCTGTTACGCTGAATAGCTTTTACTACTTTTAATATAGCTTCATCCTGTCCTACTACCATTCCCCTCATATCTTCGTTCATCTTCTTCAGCTTGTCAGTCTCAGCCTGCACCATGCGTTTAACCGGAATACCCGTCATCATACTCACTACTTCAGCAATGGCATCTTCGTCTATAGGATAACGTTTGTGTTTGCTTTCTTCTTCCCACTGGTTTTTTGCTTTTTCCAGTTCTTCTGCCAACCGTTTTTCGGTGTCGCGCAATGAAGCGGCTTCTTCAAACTTCTGGCTTTTTACAACCTTATTCTTTTCGTTCTTTACATCTTCAATTTTCTTTTCCAGGTCAACAACATCCTGCGGTACATTGATATTTTTCAAATGCACACGGGCACCTACTTCGTCTAAAACATCAATTGCTTTATCAGGAAGCAGCCTGTCCGTCATATAGCGATCGCTCAGCTTAACGCAGGCGTCAATTGCTTCAGGTGAATAAATAACGTTGTGAAAATCTTCATACTTGCTCTGGATGTTTGTAAGAATCTGAATGGTTTCATCCACACTTGGCGGATCAACCATTACTTTCTGGAAACGCCTGTCCAATGCACCATCTTTTTCAATGTACATTCTGTATTCATCCAGGGTAGAAGCGCCTATGCACTGCAGCTCACCACGGGCAAGTGCCGGTTTAAATATATTGCTGGCATCCAGTGAGCCGCTGGCGCCACCTGCACCAACAATGGTATGTATTTCGTCAATGAACAGGATAACGTCCCTGTTCTTTTCCAGCTCATTCATGATGGCTTTCATCCTTTCTTCAAACTGGCCGCGGTATTTGGTACCTGCCACAAGCGCCGCCAGGTCGAGGCTTACTACTCTCTTATCAAACAATACCCTGGAGACTTTCCGCTGCACAATGCGCAGGGCAAGGCCTTCCACGATGGCAGTTTTACCCACACCGGGCTCACCAATTAAAATAGGATTATTTTTCTTGCGCCTTGATAAAATCTGTGATACACGCTCTATCTCTTCTTCCCTGCCTACAATGGGATCAAGTGATCCGTTTTCAGCAAGGCGGGTAATATCGCGTCCAAAATTATCCAATACCGGCGTTTTGCTTTTAGCTGTACCGGCGGCTTTTGATTTTTGCTGCGCGTATTTCTTCTCCTCATCAAATTCATCATCGCCTTCTTCTGAATACTCACTGCGGGTATCATTGCCTTTAGATACGCCAAGTTCATTTCTGAATAAATCGTAGTCCACGTCAAATTGATTTAAAATTTGTGTAGCAATATTTTCCTTGTTCTTTAAAATAGAAAGCATCAGGTGTTCTGTCTCTACGGTAGTGCTCTTTAGCGCTTTTGCCTCCAGTACAGTAACACGTATTACTTTCTCTGCCTGTTTGGTCAGCGGCAGGCTGTTGATGTTGGCAATGTTCTTTCCTGTTTTGTCTTTAACTGCCAACTCAATTTCTTTGCGCAGTTCATACAAATCCACATTAAAACTTTTGAGAATGCGGATAGCCGTGTTATCTCCTTCACGGATTAACCCCAGTAACAGATGCTCTGTTCCTATAAAGTCATTGCCAAGACGTAATGCTTCTTCCCTGCTGTACGAGATAATTTCCTTTACTTGTGCTGAAAAATTATTGTCCATGTTTTCCAGGATTTGTGGGTGATACAATAATAACGAATATTTTTGATTCCTGTTGCGGCCTGCTGTTGTCATTACCCCTTATTCACAAGTACGTGCTTTTTGTGTAAAAGTTTCAGGTGCTAACGTTTTTAACAAGCTTTAAATTGTAAGAACTATTTTATGCGAATTATGAATGTCAAAACAGATACCAAAGAGAAATTCCATGTCATTACCATCGGGGAACCGTCAATTGCTGCTAATATGACAGCAGAATTGGAAGAATGTTTACAGTCTTACCTCAAAAACAATGTCAAAAATGTAATCCTGAATTGTAAAGACATCCAAACCATGGACGACGCTGCTGCTGAAACACTTGTAAAGATACAGCAGCAGTTTTACGAACAAAACGCTTCGTTTGTTGTATGCGGGCTACAACCGGAACTGGAAAAAAGTTTAGATGACAGCGGTTTACTGGAGCTTATGAATGTAACACCCAGCGAAAGTGAAGCCTGGGATATTATACAAATGGAAGAGATTGAGCGGGAGTTGATGGATGATGAGGACCCACAGTTCAACTTGTAGATAGCTGTAGGCGTTGTACCTGCTGAAGCCGCAAGTCTGCACGCTTACAGCCAGCAGTAATTTTCACTGCAAAGCAGCAACCATCCCTAAAATCTGTCTTCCTTTAAAAATATAACAGCACTTGTGCCGTTATTTATCACGCTTCATTAGTTTTGTTGCCTGTTCGTGCGCTTTTACCCATTATACATATGCTGGCTGTCACCATACTAGGAAATAACTCTGCCTTACCGGCTTTTGATCGTCACCCTACTGCCCAGGTAGTGACGCTGGATGATCATTTGTTCCTGGTAGACTGTGGCGAAGGCACGCAGATGCAGATGGCCAAGTACCGCATCCGCCGCAGCCGCATCAATCACATATTTATTTCTCACCTGCATGGTGATCACTATTTTGGGCTGATTGGCCTTATTACCAGCATGGGTCTGCTGGGCCGTGAGCATGATATGCACCTGCACGCCCCCGCCCCGCTGAAAGAACTGATAGAAATGCAGCTGAAAGTAGCTGATACTGCCCTCCCTTTCAAACTCCATTTTCATCCGCTGGAGGAGGGAATGATTACCAACGAAGAAAAATTCAGGGTGTTTTGTTTTAAAGTAAGCCACCGTATACCCTGCTGGGGCTTCCGGTTTGAACAGGTAAGGGCGCCACGCCGCATCTGGCCCGAGAAAGCCCTTGAGCAGGGTGTGCCCGCCTCTTTTTTTGATAAATTGAAATGGGGCGAAGATTATACCAGCAAAACCGGCCAGCTTATCAAAAACGAAACGGTCACCCATGCCGCACCGGCTCCGCTCAGCTACGCTTACAGTGCAGATACCATGTATGATGAGCGCATCATTGACAAAGTAAAGGGTGCCGACCTGCTTTACCACGAAACCACTTATCTGAAAGATTTGGCTGACCGCGCTACAAAACGCTTTCACTGCACCACTGAACAGGCCGCCACCATTGCCTTAAAAGCTGGCGTAGGCAGGCTTATTATTGGCCATTTTAGCAGTAAATATGAAGTGCTGCACGAGTTTGAAAGCGAAGCAAAAGCCGTTTTTAGCAATACGGAGCTTGCGCTGGAAGGTGTTAGCTACCGGATATTCAATTCATAATTATTGGGAAGCCGGCCCAGGGGCGTTGATGGGGCAGTTGGTGCGTCGTACACTTGTGCTGTATAGCCCGGTGCAAACGCATCAACACATTCCTCTATGCTTTTTACTCGGCCACCTGTTATCGCCTGCCTCAACAGGGCTATCAGAGGAATACAGATACTTGAGAGAGCAAAAAGAGGTGATTTTTTTCCACAGCGGGGGCGGGCAGCGAAAACTATCCATGCTTTAACGTACGAATGCCAGGCCCATCCGGCATCGTCGTAGTCCACATTGGCCATCGACACATCAGACATCGTCACATCAGACATCGTCACATCAGACATCTCAACATCAGACATCGTCACATCAGACATCCTACCGCTCCCTCATCCATTTATAAAACGCCGGAAATACCGCTGCCCAGTCAGCTTCATTGTGTTTGCCGCCGGGGTTTACTATTATAATGCAACCGGGCCGGGCTGATTTCTTCAGTTCTGCAGCCACTGCCTGCATATCTTTTACAGTAGCTTTTTCTTCCAGTCCACCGGCATAGAAATAATAGTGCTGGCTGCCATGGGTGGCTTCTTTTGCCAGCTGCTTCACCTGGGTTTTTATCTGGGGTGCAATCCAGAAAGAAGGAGAAAGAATACCCAGGGTGCCAAATGTATTGGGGTAATATAGGCCTGCGTAAAAAGAGATTAACCCGCCCATAGAACTACCCGCTATGGCAGTATGCTCCCGATCCTGCAAAGTCCTGTATTTTTTATCAATAAATGGTTTCAGGTTATTCACTATAAACGAGAGGTATTCTTTTCCTTCCCCTTTTCCAAATTTCCTGGTATTATTAGGGTTGTATTCGTTCATGCGCTTCTCCCCTCCATTATCTATACCTACCACAATGCAGGGATTTTCCATGGCATCCATAGCCTCATCCACACCCCATTCCCCAGCAAAAGCGGTAGCATCATCAAAGAGGTTTTGGCCATCCTGCATGTAGAGCACAGGGAATTTTTTGGTGGATTGCGCATAGTCTTTTGGCAGGTAGACCCAGATGCGCCTGCTGCGCCCCAGCTGTGGTATGGCAAACGCTTCGTCTACAACTATAACCTGTGCAGATGCAGTAGATGTTTTTTGCGGTTGTGCAAATCCGTCTTTCCAGCCGGCAATAGTAACGGACAGCACAGTGTCAGATGACAGCGTAATGCTCCTGTTGGATATTTCCTCTCCCCTTCTGCCAGTCTCCACATTATCCCAGCTGCCCCGTGTGCATTTAAAAGCATAGGTCCCGGCTTCCATGTTTTTAATGGTTACACCAAAACCGCCCCCAGGTTCTTTCTGCAGGCGAAAATTTTCGTCTTTGGGGTTCCAGCCATTAAAATTACCAGCTACGTAAATAGCTTCCGCCGTGGGTGCGCTGGGCAAATGCCCTGATTTTATTTGTAGGGTAAGTTGTGCTTGTATGTTTACTGTAACCATGCTTATAATTATTGCTGCTGCCAAATGTTTCATTGCAGGTGCTTTAAATGCCGGCGAAAGCCCTGCGCAAGCGGGTCTCCGTAAAGGCCGGGCAGCAAAGATCCATAAAAAAACAAGGCTGTACCTGTTGGAAGTACAGCATTGCTTATTAACGTATAAGAGAAGGGAAATTATTGGGCCAGATAGGCTTTTGCTTTTGCATGTAAGGCGCTGCTTAAAGGCGTTACCGGCAAACGGAAATAGTTGCCAATTAAACCCAGTTCTGTCATAAATGCCTTAACACCGGCCGGATTGTTTTCAGCAAACATGATATCATAAGCATCAATTAATTTATCATTCAATGCTTTGGCATTTTTAAAATCAGCTTTTAATGCAAGGCGCACCATTTCGGAAAATGTTTTTGGGAAGCTATTGGCAGCTACACTTATTACCCCTTCCATACCGCAGGCAATTTGTGGCAGCGCCAATGCGTCATCACCACTTACAACAAAAAAGTCTTCCGGCTTATCGCGCAAAATTTTCATACACTGCGCCAGGTCTCCGCCGGCTTCTTTAAGTCCTGCAATATTATCTACTTCCCGGGCCAGGCGCAGTACTGTATCTGCATCAATATTACGCCCGGTTCTGCCCGGTACATTGTACAACAGAATGGGTTTTACTGTTGTTGCAGCAATGGCCTTATAATGCTGAAACAATCCTTCCTGTGAAGGTTTGTTGTACCAGGGACTGGCACTTAGAACAGCAATGGCCTTATCCAGCGGAAGCCTTTCCAGGTCTTCTATCACTTCTTGTGTATTGTTACCGCCAATACCCACCACTACCGGTATGCGGCTGTTTATTTTGTCATAGGTATAATTAACAATAGCAATTTTCTCTTCCTTGCGCAGGGTGGGCGTTTCACCGGTGGTACCCAATGTAACCACGTATTCTGCACCACCCATAATTACAAAATCAATGACTTTGCCGAGGGCATCATAGTCAATTTCAAAATTGGCCGTAAAGGGAGTAACCAGTGCAACACCGGTTCCGCGGAGACGATTACTAAGTGACATCTATAAAGAGATTATGTTGATTGTAGAATTGTATATTTTAAACGTATGACTTTGGTGAAAGCAGCAAGTAAGCCCCGGTTTATTCAGCAACTGTCATTTAAAAGTTAGGCTGATCAAACTTCATCCCAGAAGCCCATCTTGCCAAACTTATTTATCCGGTCCCTTACACGCTGTTCCGGATCTATCTGCTTTAACTCCTTTATTGCATTTATTAATACTGCCTTCAGGTTCAGGCCAGCTTCGCCATAATCCCAATGCGCACCGCCCAGTGGTTCCGGCACCACGCCGTCTACCAGGCCAAATTTGTACATATAGTCAGATGTAAGGCGAAGTTCTTCGGCTGCCTTTTCCTTCATTTCCCAGCTTCTCCATAGTATAGAGCTGCAGTTTTCCGGTGATATAACGGTGTACCAGGCATTCTCCATCATAAAAACCTTATCCCCCACACCTATACCCAGTGCACCACCGGAAGCACCTTCGCCAATGATGGTGCATATAACGGGCACTTTTAAACGCATCATTTCATAAATATTCCTGGCAATTGCTTCACCCTGGCCCCTTTCCTCTGCTTCCATACCGGGGTAAGCACCGGGTGTATCTATCAGCGTAATAACCGGCTTATTAAACTTTTCGGCAAGGCGCATCAGACGCAGCGCTTTGCGGTAACCTTCGGGGTTGGCCATACCAAAATTGCGCAGCTGCCGCATTTTTGTGTTGATGCCTTTTTGCTGGCCAATAATCATCACCGTTTCATCGCCCAACTGGGCAAAACCGCCCACCATTGCCTTATCATCTTTTACATTGCGGTCTCCATGAAGTTCTACAAAATTAGTCGCCATCTTCTGTATGTACTTCAAGGTATAGGGCCTGTCCGGATGGCGGCTTAACTGTACCCGTTGCCAGCTGTTCAGGTGCAATGTTATTTCTCTTCTCTTTTCAATAACCTGTTCCCTGTACTTCTGAATATGTTCGGTAGCGTCAATTTTTGTTTTTTCTGCCGACTGCTGCAATTTCTCTATCTCGTCAAAAAGCTCTTTAATGGGCTTCTCAAAATCCAGGAACTGTCTGTTTTTGTCTTCAGGCATTGTTGTTTTTTGTTGGGTGGGTAAAATTAAGGGAAAATGATATTGCACGTACGCCTGATTGGCCGGAATGATTTTGCAAATAATATAATCGTCAATCTTCCATAAAACCAACCCCTTACCACCACGTTATCCTAATAAATATCCGCCATGTCCCAACATACTGCGCTTTTACAAACAGCTTTAATAACAGGCAGTTAACCAGGTCAGCTGCAGTAATAGAATATCTTTCTGCCATGCCCATCCTCCAATTTTTTGCCTGGGATTGGCTACATTCAGGAAAGAAAAACCAGCGTAGTGTATCAATTTATAAAAAATGAACAAATGGACAAAAAGCTACAGGGGCAGATAGCCATTATTACGGGTGCCAGCAGCGGTATTGGTGCCGGCGTCTCGAAAGCGCTTGCAGCGGCGGGTGCAACTGTTGTAGTTAATTACCCGGTTCCCGTGACAAAAGACGCGGCAGAGCAGGTGCTAAAAGAAATAACAGCCGCCGGGGGTAAAGGTATTACCTGTGCCTGCGATGTGAGTAAGGAAGAGCAGGTAATAAAAATGTTTGCAGATGTGGTAGCGCAGTTTGGTACGGTTGATATATTGGTGAATAATGCCGGCCTGCAGCGCGATGCAAAATTTACAGAGATGACGCTAGAGCAATGGAATTATGTGCTGGCCGTAAACCTTACCGGCCAGTTTCTTTGCGCCCGGGAAGCCATACGTGAATTTTTACGAAGGGGCCCGGACGAAACAAGAAGCAAGGCCACCGGCAAAATTATTTGCATGAGCAGCGTCCATGAAGTAATACCATGGGCAGGCCATGCCAACTATGCTGCCAGCAAAGGCGGCATTATGATGATGATGAAAACCATTGCGCAGGAATTTGCACCAAAAAAAATACGTATCAACTCCATTGCGCCCGGTGCTATTGCTACACCTATTAATCACGATGCATGGGATACCGCACAACACCTGCAGGATTTATTAAAACTGATACCTGAAAAACGCATTGGCCAGGTACAGGATATTGGCAATGCGGCCGTATTCCTGGCAAGCGATGATGCAGATTATATAAATGGAACTACGTTATTTGTAGATGGCGGAATGACCCTGTACCCGGGGTTTGAAGACAATGGGTAAGATAACTCCCTGTGTCCCTAAAGGGGAGACCTGATCAGGTGATTCAAAACAAAAGCAATTGTTATTTATGATATAGCGCAGCGCTGTTCTGAAGAAAGAAATAAGATTAGTAAGCGGGGTGGAATAACCAGGTGCGACAAAACAATATTTAATAACTTATCAATTCCCTTTAGGGATTAAGGGTATGAAAGAAAAAGAACGACTTAAAGATGAGATTTGGAAAAAGTGGGGGCCCTATGTAACGGATCGCCAATGGGGCACGGTGCGAGAAGATTATAGTGCGGATGGTATGGCCTGGGAGTACACCAGTCATGATATGGCACGCAGCAAGGCTTACCGCTGGGGAGAAGAAGGTATTGCAGGCATCAGCGATAATCAGCAGTTGCTTTGCTTTGCACTGGCGTTCTGGAATAAAAAAGATCCCATTATCAAAGAAAGATATTTTGGCCTCACCGGGCATGAAGGTAATCATGGTGAAGATGTAAAGGAATTCTATTATTACCTCGACGCTACGCCCACGCATTCTTATATGAAGATGCTGTATAAATACCCGCAAAATGAATACCCGTATGAATGGCTGGTGAATGAAAACCGCAACAGGAATAAGCTGCAGCCGGAATTTGAACTGATTGATACCGGCTTGTTTAACGACAACAATTATTTTGATGTATTTATAGAATACGCAAAGGCCGGCGCAGGCGATATACTAGTACAGGTAATGGTTCATAACCGTGGTGCATCAGATGCCGCATTGCAGGTGCTGCCTACCATTTGGTTTAGAAATACCTGGGCCTGGGGACATGATAATTACAAACCGCAAATGACGGCTTCCAATAGCGGAGACATTCTCATTGAACATAAAACACTTGGTCATTTGACGCTGCACCTGGAAGAGAAAGTGCCATTGCTTTTTTGCGACAATGAATCCAATAATAAAAAATTATATGGCGCAGATAATACAGGTGCTTATTGCAAAGATGGCGTGAATGAAATGCTGGTGCATGGAAACAATAAAGCTATTAATCCGCAGCAGCATGGTACCAGGGCAGCAGCCAGCTATGATATAATAGTACCGGCGGGTCAGTCTGCCTGCATGAGGTTAAGGCTGGAACCCAACAACCTTATGCACCCATTCGATGATTTTGATGAAATCTTCAGCAGCCGCTTAAAAGAGGCAGATGAATTTTACCACGAACTGCAGCAGGGCATCGGCAGTGAAGAAGAAAAGATGGTACAGCGCCAGGCTTTTGCCGGCATGTTGTGGAGCAAACAATTTTATTATTATGATGTGGAGCAATGGCTCAATGGAGATCCTTCGCAGCCCGTACCAGCACAGCAACGAAAAAAAGGCCGTAATGATGAATGGACGCATCTCAACAATGCGGATATTATCTCTATGCCGGATAAATGGGAATATCCGTGGTTTGCCGCATGGGATCTTGCTTTTCACTGTATCCCTTTTGCATTAGTAGATGCCGCCTTTGCAAAAGCACAACTGCAGCTGCTTACTAAGGAATGGTATATGCACCCCAATGGACAATTACCAGCTTACGAATGGGCACTCGGCGATGTAAACCCACCGGTACATGCCTGGGCAACATGGCGTGTATACAGCATCGATAAAAAAAACAACAATGGTAAAGGCGATTTTGCCTTCCTTGAATCTGTATTCCATAAACTATTAATGAATTTTACGTGGTGGGTAAACCGCAAAGACGCGGAAGGCAATAATATCTTCCAGGGTGGCTTTCTTGGCCTCGATAATATTGGCGTCTTCGACAGAAGCTCAGCCCTGCCCACTGGTGGACATATTGAACAGTCTGACGGCACCAGCTGGATGGCCATGTATTCATTAAACCTGATGCGTATTGCGCTTGAGCTATCCGGTTATAATCCCGTTTACCAGGACATGGCTACCAAATTTTTTGAGCATTTTTTATACATCGCCGGTGCCATGGCAAGCATTGGCGACAGCGAACATGGTTTATGGGATGATGAAGATCAGTTTTTTTATGATGTATTAAAACTACCTGATGATGGCAGCGTAAAACTAAAAGTGCGGAGCATGGTAGGCCTGATACCCCTGTTTGCTGTAGAAGTGCTTGATCATACCATACTGGAAGCCGTTCCTGCATTTGCAGCAAGACTCAACTGGTTTCTTACCAACAGGCCCGCTTTGGCCAGCCTTGTATCGCGCTGGCAGGAAAAGAGTGAAGGTGAAAAACACCTGCTTAGTTTATTACGCGGCCACCGCATGAAAAAAATATTACAGCGCATGCTGGATGAAAATGAATTTTTTAGTGATTATGGCATACGTTCCGCTTCAAAATTTCATGAGCAACATCCTTACCAGCTGTGGGTAGGCGATACGTGCTTTAGTGTAGCATACACGGCAGGGGAAGCTACCACCAATATGTTTGGTGGAAACAGCAACTGGCGGGGACCCGTGTGGATGCCGGTTAACTACCTGCTGATAGAAAGCCTGCAGCGGTTCCATTATTATTACGGCGATGAATTTAAACTGGAATGTCCAACAGGCAGCGGCATATTTATGACACTGCAGCAAGTAGCGGACGAAATCTCCAAACGCGTATCCGCTTTGTTCCTAACCAACAAAATGGCAGGCGGCCTTTTCTGGGAGACAATGATAAAATGCAAACAGATCCCTATTTCAACAATTATATACTGTTCAATGAATTTTTTCATGGAGACAGTGGCAGGGGACTTGGCGCATCTCACCAAACGGGATGGACCGGGCTGATAGCAAAATTATTGCAACCTGGAAGAGAAGATGTTCCGGGGATGTAGATTACAAGGCCGGTTAATAAGGTAGGTCTATTGTCTTTAAGTTAAAAATTACGTAACACAAAGACATCAATATGCTGCAAATTCTCCGGGCCTCAAGCAGGACCGTTGTTCAGGCAATCAGGTACCTTCATAAAAATCCCCCTGCTGCGACAATGCTTCCCGGTATTTATTGAATACCCTGGATTTAGAAATAAAGCCAACAAATTTTCTTTCCTGATCAAGCACCGGCAACCACCAGCTGTGCGTAATATCAAATTGCTCCATAACGCTGTGCATGTCCTGATCTTCGCGCAAAATAGCAGCAGGTTTTTTCATTAAAGATTTTACCGGTACAGCAGCAAAAAGTTCAGGTTGAAAAAGCTTTTGTTTGATATCATTCAATTCAATGATGCCGGCAAAGCGCAGCCGGCTGTCATGTACGGCGAAAATATTTTTTTCACTTCGCTTTACCATCTCTACCAGGTCAGCCATTTTTTTATCCATACTGATACTTTCATAGCTGTCTTCCAGCATTTCCTGCATGGTTATACTGGTAAGAATATTCTTTTCTTTCTGGTGCGTAAAGATATGCCCCAGCGATGCCAGTTTTTTTGTTTCCATAGAAAACGGCTCACTGGTTTTTACAATAAAAAAAGAAATGGAAGAAACAATCATAAGCGGAATAAATAATTCATAGCCGTTGGTAATTTCCGCAATCAGGAATATAGCAGTAAGCGGACAATACATTACGCCGCTTAATACGCCGGCCATACCCACGAGGCTAAAATTGCCTTCCGGTATTTTTATCCATGGAGTGCTGTTTAATAACCTGGAAAAGAAAAATCCCAGGTAGGCGCCCGTAAACAAAGAAGGTGCAAAATTACCACCATTACCCCCGGCGCCAATGGTAATGGCAGCGGCTATGGGTTTTATAAGTACAATACAGGCAGTAAAGGTAATGAGGCCCCAATTTTCTCCCAAACGTGAAAATAGGGTTGTATTATCTGTAATACTACCCGGCGTATCATTGGCAACCTGTTTAACGCTGTTATACCCTTCACCAAACAATGGCGGAAATACAAAGCAGATAGCCATTAATAATAACCCACCAATAATTGCCTTGGTATAGGCATTCATTTTACCATTGTGCAGCCGGCCCTCTACGGATTTAAATATCCTGGCATAATATAGAGAGACAATACCGGAAAGCGCACCCATCAAAATATAAAAGGGTACATTTTTGTAGTCAAAATTCTGCTTCAGTACAAAATTAAAAAGAGAAGCTTCCTTCAAAATTATTTTAGAGCAGAGGGCCCCCATCACCGAAGAAATCATCAGGGGAATAAAATAACTGACTACTGTTTCTGTAAGCAATACTTCAATGGCGAAGATAACACCGGCAATAGGCGCATTAAAAACTGCAGCAATACCGGCAGCGGCGCCGCAGGCAATCAGCAATGTCCGTTCACGGTAATTAAGATCTGTGATGCGTGCCAGGTTAGACCCAACAGCAGAACCCGTTGCAACAATGGGTGCTTCCAGCCCGGCAGACCCACCCAGGCCAACTGTAACAGAACTGGTTATTACATGCAGGTACGCATGCTTCATGGGGATAAAAGAAGATTTACGTGCAATGGCTTTGAGCACCATGGCAATCCCTTTTTCAATCTCCTTACCAAAAAACTGCCTGATTATAAATACAGTGATGAGTAATCCCAACCCGGGAAATAACAAATAGGCAAAACGCGATACGGGAATTTCTTTTACCCAATGCTGCAAATAATGCACGAGGGTTTTAAGTAAGACAGCAACAAGCCCGGACACAAATCCAGTAAGTGTTGCTATTACCATGATAAACTGTACCCGGGTAATTCTTATACGAAGCTGGTTAATAATAAGCTGGTATAATGATTTAATGGAAGCCAATCAGGAGCGGTTTAGTGAATAATACTAATCCGCAAATATAAGCCGGTAATTATAACCAGCATATATAGTTGGCCTGGCAATCAATCCAGTATTTCACTGATATTTTTAAAATCGGGCTCCTTTATTACATAATCTGCAACCAAATCAAGCAGGTTAAATGTAGAGCAGAACGAAATACCCACGCCTGCTTTTTTTATCATACATACATCATTCTCACCATCTCCTGCAACCAGGGTATTTTTTAAATCAACCCCGTACTTGTTACAAATATTTATGAGTGCATTCAGTTTACAGTAATCATGCTTGCACTGACTTTTTTCATCCGCTACAAAAAAAGATGGAATTTTCACTTCACCGGTAGCGATGCTCTGTGAGAACTCGAGTTCATTTGCCAGTGAAAAATCAAATTCAAATTTGTTCTTCAGGTGATTGGTAATACAATCGTAACTGTCTGATATAATACCCACAATAAAACCGCGCTCTTTCAAATCATTCACAATCTCCTGTGTGCCGGGTGTTACTGCAATGCTATCTGCTACATCCAATATTTCTGCAAAGCTTCTGCCCTTTAATTGCTTGGCAATTAATTTTGTACGGATAAAGGGATTGGTTTGTGTAGTGGCAATCTCCACCAGTTCATTTTTGAAATTAAATTTTTGCGCGGCTGTCTGAATAAAGCTGGCCCGCAACAATGTATTGTCCATATCAAAAATGGCAATTTTCTTTAAAGACATCAGCCCCTCGCGGATGGCAAAATCCATTTGCTCCCTTATCACCTGTATGTTTTCATAGGTCTCCAGGTTTTGCACCGCCACTGCCCTGGATTTCTTCATTATAGTACGGGCCACTTCGCGTGACATACGACCCAGCTGCTCCAGTTGCTGCATCCTGTTTTCAATATTTCCAATGCTTACTTCTTTTATCCTGGCGCCCATGCTGTTCATGTCCATCAGTATTCCTATGTCAACTCCATAACCTTCTTCAAATTCACAGTTTTTGAAAAAAGACTTCCGGCCGGCAATCATCCCGCTTAGTGGTTGCTTAAAAACCGGGAAAGACGGATTGAGGATTGACAACAACGGTTTTGCTACCAGCTCCGTTACACGGCCGGCCTGGCGGGTGAAATAAGATTTAACAAAATCTGCATTATTATCAACAATAGGTACTGTCAGCAGGTCAATAATATTATGCGGATAAGTAGTGATATCCGCATCCAGGAAAACAAGTATGTCATTTTTAGCAATCATTACACCATCTTTCATTGATATGCCTTTTCCGAGTTTGGTACTGGTAATAACAGCAGCTCCTTCTCTCCGGGCAACTTCTACGGTCTTGTCCATCGATTTATCATCTACCACTATAACTTCAGTTACATGGGCAGATTTTTTTGCCAGGTTTACAACAAATGCAATTGTTTTTTCCTCATTCAATGCGGGTATAATTACTGTAATCATGCTTAAGATTTTGTGATACCGGCAACATTTTACCAGTAAAGAAATTATCGTTTTACCGGCGGCATTATCAACTGCCTGTAGGGGCTAAGGGGGAGTATGATTAGTTGCCGCAGGAAAATGCTACTTGAAATAAAAACAACTGACCACCTATAAAAAAAAGTAAATCCTGAAAGCTAAGGCAGCAAATATACAGCACAATTGTTAATGCCGGATCGGCTCGCAACAACTGATACTGGTCAATAAATTTTAATGAAAACATAATCTCCGTTACAGCTAAAATAAAAAACACAGCACTATTACGCATATTGCTATGCGTAATAGTGCTGTGTTAAAAAATTAACAACCGCTGAAGGCTATAGTATGGCCGGGGCCCGGCTTACTCTTTATCTTTTAATGCAGGCCATTTCTTATCAGCGGTTTGTATACATTCGGTTTGCTTTTTTAACCAGATCTGCTGAACGTTTTTGTTATAATTTAAATATAGCTTGCCATCTGTAATCATCCAGGCCTGCGGATCAGTAGGTGCTTTGTGTCCGGTTGACAAACCGTATGCGCAATATCCACCATATTGGGGAGCAAACTTTTCCGGATCTGATTTAAATGCATCCAGGTTTTCCTGGTTGGCGAAATGCCAGTCAACGCCATTCCAGGAAAAAGACAAAAGACTATCACCCTTAACCGCTTTACTGTCTTTGAAATACGCAACGGCATCATAACCGCGGATAGCACCGGCATCTGTAGCAAACACGGGCGATTTTTGTGCAAAAACTGCCGCAGAAGTAAATATTGTAAAACTGGCTATCAACAAAAAACTTTTCATGGTAATCATTTTAAAGAATAAAAATAGCCATTCGTTATTTCTTTAAAAGTCATATAACCGACATCACAATTGCCGGACCACCCTGCAAGGATTACCTGCTGCTACCACATTGCCAGGGATATCTTTTATTACAACACTTCCAGCTCCGATGGTTGTATTGTTGCCGATGGTAACTCCAGCGCATATGATACTACCACCGCCTATCCATACATTATCACCAATAATAACAGGAAATGCGAGTTCTGGCCCTTTTATTCTCTCCCCAGCTTCTACAGGATGATGGGCGGCATAGATCTGCACAGCCGGGCCAAGGAATACATTGTTGCCCATTTTTATATAATTACAATCCAGGAAAACACAATTAAAATTGGCAAAGAAATTATTTCCCACTTGAATATGGCAACCATAATCACAAAAAAAGGGTGCCTGCACATCAATATTTTTTCCCATTTTGTCAAACAGTTGCTGAAGTATACCGCTGCGCCTGTCTTTATCATAGACGGCTTGGTTGTACCTTTGCAGCAGTTCCCGCGCCTTGCTGCGCAGCTCCATTAATACCAAATCACCGGCATCATACACTTCGCCGGCAAGCATTTTCTGGTATTCAGTTTTCATTAAAAATAATTTTGATGATTACGCCTGAATTATCTTGTCGCTGTAACCGGATCACGACAGTGTTTAATTAATTTGAAAATTATGGTAATCAGCCCATTTTTTGACGAGCAGGTTTATAAAACGTCTTAGGTACAATTCGTTTAAAAAAACATTTGACCAGTTATTGTACCGGCTGCATTGTACACCAAGGTAAAAAAAATAAAGACTAACACCTGCTGCAGGCAGTAGTCGTTTTTCTTCTTCACTGATAATTGCAACTGATTCATAGCCTTTTATAAAACTATCTTTTTTCTGTAAGCATTCATGCTCATCTTTTTCTGTACTGTGCAATTGCAGCAGGTAATAGGCAATATCCAGCAATAGCCAGCCATTTCCGCAAAAATCAAAATCGAATAAAGTGATATCGCCACTGTCACTGACACTCATATTATCAAACCAGATATCAAGGTGTACAATACCGGTCCGCAATTTTTTTGTATCTGCCGCGCTGAAGGCTTCCTGCAAATACTTTTGTAAAGACTGCATATAGATCATTTCTTCTGTATCTGCCGGCAGAAACTGTTTTAACTGTTCAAATGACCGGGTAAGCAGCACGTCTGCTGTATAGTGTACCCTTTCCAGACGGGTATCTTGTGTTACCTTGTGCAGGTTGGCCATAATTTCACCAATCTTGTAATGCAGTTCTGCAGGCATGTTCAGCATCTTCTCTCCTTTTGCAAAGGAAAACATAACCCCAAAACGTAATCCTTCAGGCGCTACCAATGGCTGAATATACCCGCCTTGTACATCAGCAATGGGATAAGAAACTGGTAAGCGATTTTCTTTGAGCAGGTTTAACAGCCGCAGTTCTTCTTCAATTTCTTTCTCAGTCCTCCAGTTAAGGCTGTATACCCGGAAAACATACTGACCATCTTCATCAATTATCAGATAAGTATGGCTAATGCCTGTCTTCAAAATCCGTGCGCTAACAACAGCACCCAGCTTATAGACATTTTTTACAAAAACAGCTATTGCATCTGGTGAGAGGGTAGAATTGATGACCGGTAAAATATTCATTGAAATCTTGTTTATACGAGGTGAGCCGCGAATATATTGACTGTCCTCCTAACCGCCTGCAGGCAACAGCTTACTTTTTATCTTTGACCGTTTCCGGTTTAACGGCCTCATTCGCATCTTTATTAATTTTCCGCAATTTATCTTCGCAAATTTCAATCAAACCATTTGCCTGCCTGATTTTCAAAGCCAGATCTTCCAATTGTATGCCACCGTCTTCAAGCTGTTCAACCAGTAATTCCAGTTCAGCGAATGCCTGGCTATAGGATAATTTTTTTTTCATCTTTTACTTTTTTAGATACCGTACTGTAAATAATCTCGTCCCGTAGTAGTGTCTGCAAATCAGTATGGGCCGTAATATCTGCTGGATTCGTGATTATTTTTCCATTGATGGTTATTATTGCAAAGCCCCTGTTGAGAATCGCCTGCGGACTTGATAGCTTTACAATGCGTTTTGCATTTGTTAGCTTATCAGCAGCTGTTTGTATCTGATCTTTTACGAGATTCAAGAACCTGGTTTTAAGTTCCATCAGGTTGTTTTCAAATTCAAAATTATGATCTACAAAAAGCGCAGCCACTTTTGTAGGTGTCTTCTGCTCCCTGGCCATCAGGTCCGCTATGCTTTGGTTACGGTCGTGACCGATACCCGTGAAAACAGGAATACGAAAACCCGCAATCCGTTTGGACAGCTCATAATTATCAAATGGTTTGAAATCTGACTGCGCACCACCGCCCCGCACAATAGCCACCACATCAAACGGCAACTCACTTTCTTCAATCAACCTTAATTGCTCCGTTATCAGCTGATGGGCATTTTCTCCCTGTATAGTGGTTAAAAATTCATGTATTGTAAATGTGTACTGGTGGCGGTTTTTTCTAATTTCCTGCTGAAAATCGCGTTGACCGTCTGAATTGGGTGCAGTTATTAAAGCAATGTTTTCAATTACAGATGGCAGCGGCAGCCTGTTGTTATACGTGCGGTAAATGCCATCAAACAACTGTATGGTAGCTTGATTTTCTTTTAATAGCCGGTCGAGTGTTTGTTGTTTTTCCAATTCGAGCGTTCCAACAGTATGTGCCACATCAATCTGCACAATATCAAGATTAAGCCCGTATACCGGGTGAAACCTGACTTTAACCCTGCAAATTATCTCAATACCATCCCTGAAAACCTGACCGGTAATTTTTTCGAATTTTTCAATTTCCTGGTAAGCATTGGCCCAGAAAACAGCTTTTATTTCTGCCTGCTTGTTTCCATTGTCAGACTCTTCCAGCGTAAGGTAGCAGCGCCGGTTGCCGGTATATTTTTTTACATTCATTATCCTGGCAGCCACCCAAAATACCTCTCCGTCAAAGCTGGTCAATATAGCTTCATTAATTTGGCCCAGCAGCGCTGAAAGCTTAATAAAATCCGGCATCCATTTTCTATTTTAAAATTTTTTTATTTAATTCAATTGTAACTAAATGTATGAATAAAATTGTACTGGCGCTGATGCCTCCTTTTCCCATTACCAGATTATGCTGAACAAAAACTTTTCTGAGTGTTCATTAATTTAAAAATTGCTGCCAGATAAACATCCATTTTAATTATAGAAAGGTATTTGTTCAGGCGAAATGACGGAATTTACCCCATGATGGGCACTAATGTCTACAAAGCCAGCTTGACATGTGATGCGCTTACTGCGGTAAAACATTGTGGCACCCTATTGCATAATAATCAGTGAATTTTTAAACCAAAATAATTTTTATGACAAATGTAAATAACAGAACAAAATTGCTCACGGGTTTAGCGGCTATTGCTATTGCAGCCAGCATGGCTTCCTGCGCAAACGATACCAATTCAGGTGATACTGTTAAGACAGCAGATGCTGCCATGACAGACTCTACAGCAGTACTTCCCGGAGATACCACCGTGGTAAAGCCTGTAGCCAAAATGAGAAAGGGAAGGGCATCTGCAATGGTTACTATGGATAATAACCTGAAAATTGAGAAAGATAAAGAAGGAATTTACAGCAGGGCAGATAAAATGCCTGAGTATCCGGGTGGCGAAGGCGCGTTGTCAAAGTTTGTAGAAAATAATATCACATATCCACAGGACGCTGTCGATCAGGATTTTGAAGGTACTGTGAATGTATCTTTTGTAGTAGATGAAAAAGGTAAGGTGATAAACCCGGTTGCCAGCGGAAAAATGTCTGGTCATGGTCTTGACGAAGAAGCAGTGAAAATAGTAAAACAAATGCCAGCCTGGAAACCCGGAATGGTTAAAGGCAAAGCTGTCAAAACACGGCTGTTACTGCCTGTTACGTTTAAGCTCGCCGATTCATAAATATTTTTTATTCAATATCAATATAAACCAAAAAGCAGCGGATAGAATCCGCTGCTTTTATTATTTGCACACCTGGGTGTTTGTTATTGATCCTCTTGCATTATCTGCCGGGTATCCCCGGGTAATCTGTAAATAAATTACGCTTACAACCCCATTCAGTTTATACTTATTTATAATATTAATGGATACGTCTTAGATAGCTTATTTATTTATAATTACTTCGGCACCCAATGCATTTACGCCCGTTCCATTTACTTTTCCTTTTGCAAAAATGGTATACTGTTTTCCTTCACTAAAAGTAATATTACTGAGGGTAAGTAATGGAGGAATAATTGAAGGGGTACCTGCCAGCTTAACTTTTACCGTATACGTGCCGGCATTTACACTGATAAAATTTCCTTTTGCATTATCCGTAACATTATCAGCGTAGGAACGGTTGGCAAAAACAAGTGAATCATTAGCAAGTATATCTACCGAAACATTGGCCGGGCTCAAATGAAAGAAACGGACTTTCGCTTTACCCGTGGCGGGTGCAGTAAGATCATCTTCGGTAGCAAATAATTTAATTTTACCAGCCAATAGAGTGTCATATGCAAATACAGAGTAATTTTTGCCTGCACCAATACCATAGTTGCCCGAGCTTGAAAGTGGATTAATGGTATTTGTAGCTGCTATTTTTATTGTGTAATTTTTAGGAGCTAGTGATACGTAACCTGAATTGGAGGGATATTTCAGCGACTGCGCATTTAATTTTACATCGTTGAAATAATAGTCGTACCCAACGCTGTCACCTGGCGACGCATTTATCATCAATATACTGCCATCCTGCTGCGGAGAATTGTCGTCATTCTTTTTACAGGCTACCAGAAAAACGGACGCAACTACAAAACCTGCTATAGCAACTAACAATTTCTTCTTCATAAAACCTTATTAAATTAAAAAATAGAATATCCTTACCTGTTTTACAACTAGTATGCCAACAGCTGCTAAAAAAATTAACCTTTTGCACGCCCTGAAATAACAAAACAGGCTTCAATGGGAAGCCTGTTGTTATATAGCACCTAAATTTTAAAACTATTGTTATTTGCCCACTTCTTCTATCACATGTCCTACACAGCCATTGGGCATTTGTATATGCAGCAACGCCGCAAGTGTGGCGGAGATATCGGTCATATGGGTCTCGCGGTTAGTTTTACCGGGTTTAATATTCCAGCCATAAAAAAGCAAAGGTATATGGGTATCATAAGGATTCCAGGTGCCGTGCGTAGTGCCGGTTTTACTATATCCTTCAAACCAGCCTGCAACCAGCACTATCTGAACTGCACCACTCCGTTTAAAGTTATAACCATTGGCAATCATGGTTTTTATTGGTTCCGGTACCGGTGAATTTCCCAGCTCTGCTACATCAACAGCATAACTGATGCCCGGCTGCATCTGCAGAAATTCAACTGCTGCTTTTTTTATGGCGCTATAGTCAAGGTGTTCGTTATAAATTTTTGTAAGATTAAAATTTACCTGGTAATTCATAATAGAACGCACCAGGCCGGGTGTATTGAATTTTGCTGAGAGCATTTTATTGAGTGTGTCTGTCAGTGGTTTGGCATACCAGAAATCGGCTGGTAGTTTGTGCTCTTCCATAAAGCCAATAGAATGTGCAGCACCATGATCTGCGGAAAGAAAGACAAGCCACTGGCCTTTACCAATTTTTGTATCCAGCATTTCAAACAGTGCTGCCAGATCATGATCCAAACGCAGGTAGGTATCTTCCACTTCAACTGAATTGGGGCCAAACATATGGCCAACATAATCCGTAGATGCACAGTTAATGGTTAAGAAATCTGTGGCGGTGCCACGTCCAAGCTGGTAAGCCTCCAGCGCGGTTTTTGCAAAATCGAGTGTAAGGGTATTACCAAACGGCGTTGAGCGCAGGCTTGCTTTGTTCTGTTTGTATATTTCATTAATGGCATGCGGAAAACTGAAGCTGGTTTCTCCTTTGAATTTGCCTTCCCATGCCTGTCCATGCGCAGCACTGTTTGTATAGGTGTTAATGGGATATAAGGTATTCCATCCTTTTTCTATTAAGCGGTCCACTTTATTGCTGTTATTATAAGTGGTTGCCCATTCCGGTAGTTGCTGCATATAATAGGTACTGCTGATAAAATGACCGCTGGCATCATCAAACCAGTAAGCAGCATTGGCAGTATGCCCGGCAGGCAAAATAGAAGCCCTGTCTTTGAGTGATACACCTACCACTTTGGATTGAAAATTAGTGGCCAGCCGCAACTCATCGGTAATGGTGGAAACAAGCAAATTACGCGGAGACATTTTGCCATCTTCTGCATCATTGCCTACACTCTGCACCGTACTATCATCCGTACAATACATTTTTTTACCAGTCAATTGATCGGTCCAGTCGTTGCCAGCGATACCGTGCAGTGCTGGCACAGAACCGGTAAATATAGTAGAGTGCCCTACTGCGGTATAGGAAGGCAGGTAATTGATCATGGTATTTTCACATGAAAATCCGTGGTTAATCAGTCGTTTAAAACCCCCTTCTTTATAGCGGCTATAATAACGGTACAGATAATCCCAGCGCATCTGGTCTACCACAATGCCTACAACAAGTTTGGGCCGTTGCAACGCGGATGGCGGTTGCTGAACAGCAGCTTTTTTTGCCTGGGCATTAACCGCCGTGTTAAAAAGAACAACTGTAAAAAGGGAAAGCAAAAATTTTTGCATTGCTGTAAAATTATTTTCAACAAATGTATAGCAATGACGTCAAGCAATAGATTAAAACAAAATGAATTTATGTTATAGATACTCCACCGTAATGCCTTAATGTTATCACTACAAATTACTAATTAGCACTTGTGTGCATTGCAGGTTTTTCATTGTTGCCACGAGCTGCTTTGCTCCGCCGCTGCGGCTTATACTGTGTAATAGTACCTGTATAATTTGCGTCTCCCAAGGCCCCGTTAAGACGCTTTATACCAGCTTGGCTTTTTACCCGAATACTATATCTTTGGCGCATTCCAAAAAATTTACCAAATACCTGATTATGGCAGATGTTTTTGAAAAATTAGTAAAAGATGGCGGCCCCATCGGGCAGCACATGAAAAGAGCGCATGGCTATTTTACATTTCCAAAATTAGAAGGAGAGCTGGGCAGCCGTATGATGTTCAGGGGCAAAGAAAGAATTGTTTGGAGCCTTAACAATTACCTTGGGCTTGTAAACCATCCCCAGGTAAGAAAAGTGGACACAGAAGCAGCCGCCCGCTGGGGCATGGGCAATCCAATGGGTGCCCGTATGATGAGCGGAAACACCAGCTACCATGAAGCCCTTGAAAAAGTAGTGGCAGATTTTGTAAACCGGGAAGACGCTATGCTGCTCAATTTTGGTTACCAGGGTATTATGAGTTGTATAGACGCCCTGGTAAACCGGCGCGATGTAATTGTTTACGATGCGGAAGCACATGCGTGTATTGTTGATGGCGTTAGATTGCATATGGGGTACAGTTATAAATACAAGCACAATGATATCCCTGATTTTGAAAAACAAATGGAACGCGCTACAAAAATGGTGGAGAAAACAGGTGGCGGCATACTGGTTATTACAGAAGGGGTATTTGGCATGAGCGGCAACCAGGGTAGATTAAAAGAAATTGTAGCACTAAAAGAAAAATATGAATTCCGGTTACTGATAGATGATGCACATGGCTATGGCGTAATGGGACCAACCGGCGCGGGTGCAGATGAAGCACAGGGCTGCCAGGACGGCGTAGATCTCTATTTTTCTACTTTTGTAAAATCAATGGGCAGTATCGGTGCTTTTATTGCAGGCCGCAAAGATGTGCTGGCCTACCTGCGTTATAATACGCGCTCGCAAATCTTCGCCAAAAGTCTGCCATTGATTATAGTAGAAGGCATGCTGACGAGAATGGAAATGCTGAAATCTATGCCGGAACTGAGAGAGAAACTCTGGTACAATGCCAATAAATTGCAGCAGGGCCTTAAAGAGAATGGCTTTGACATTGGCACTACCAATACCATGGTTACACCTGTTTATATGAAGGGGGATATACCGGAAGCTACCGCGATGGTGCTTGACCTCCGGGAAAATTATGGCATTTTCTGTTCTATTGTGGTATACCCGGTAATACCGAGGGGGCAAATTATTTACCGCCTCATTCCAACTGCCGCACATACCGATGCAGATATAGAAGATACCTTAAGGGCATTTACTGAAACAAAAAAGAAACTTGATGAAGGCAGCTACCAGGCAGCCGAAATTCCTGACATGGCTGAAGCAGGTTAAAAAATGTTCCCCTGTTAATATGATTGATCTAAAACCCTTCTTTTCAGAGGGGTTTTTATTTATATAGATGAAATGAAAATAATTCAGGGCACAAAAAAATCCCGCCTTGCGGCGGGATGCACTAATCAAATACCATTAACCATTAAACCTTATCCTATGAAAATTCAAATATAAGATGTTGGAACAATAAAACTGGTTGCATAAGGAAATATTTTTTTACCCATTTACCTTTACTTGATCACCGTCAACTAAAAGTGAAGTTTTAAGCAATAAAATATTAATGGAGCAGAAGAAATGCAATGAGAATGGTAAAGATGGTAGAAGATTTAAGAAGCCAGCAGCAAACATCTATAAAAAAAAAGAGGGCCAGGATAGAAATCCAGCCCATTTTTAATCCAATATCCTATGAAAAACCTATCACTCAGACAAGGGCTAAAAACGTATCGCTGCATCAGTGTAAAAAAATAGGCCCCGATAGACATCGGGGCCGTTTCAATCCAATATTCTATGAAAATCGATTAGGTGTATTTCAAATTCTTTGCCAAAAGCTTACCATTCACTTTTAAATGTCTGCTGGTAGGCTTCAAAAGCTTGCTTTCCATATTTTCCATCACCAAAATACCGTACAATCAACTCCAGCTGTTTGGGCTCCAGGTAGCCCGGAACCGGCTGTGGTCCACTATTATCGGTGGGTATAATCACCGTGGTAGGGTAAGATAACCTGCCATACGTTAAAAAAAGCGCAAAATCATTGGTCTTGTTGGCGCTATTAAAATTATAGGTCTTATTGTTCCAGCTCAGGACTTCGCGGGTTTCTGCATTTAACTTAACCGGGTAAAAATGTTGCTGCAGATAGGCAATCACTTTTGCATTGGTATAGGTCTTTTTATCCATCACCTTGCACCAGCCGCACCAATCCGTATATAAGTCTATCAATATGGGTCTTTTCTCAGTAAGCATGGCGTCCTGTGCTTCTTTCAGCGTCATCCATTTCAGCTTCTCCCCGTTTGCAACAGGCTTGGCTGCTGGTGCCACAAAGAGGATTGAGGCCATAATTATCGCAACTATAAACTTATGCATGGTATTTTTGTTTGTCGTACAAATTAAACGCAGTGGCATGAACAAAATTGTAATAGCTGTAACAGGCGCCAGTGGCTCAGTATACGCCAAACTGGTATTGGACAAATTACTAGCCATAAAAGAGCAATGGACAGAGCTGGCGGTAATAATGACCACTAATGCAAAGGAAGTATGGAAAACCGAACTGGATAACGATCACTATAGCCAATACCCGCTCACCTTTTTTACCCAGCAAGATTTTTCTGCCCCTTTTGCATCGGGCTCGGGCCAGTACAATACAATGATCATCATTCCCTGTTCCATGGGTACACTCGGCAGAATTGCCACGGGTATTTCAAATGATCTTATTACCCGCAGTGCTGATGTTATCTTAAAAGAAAGAAGAAAACTGATTTGTGTAATACGCGATACGCCGTATAACCTCATTCATATCCGCAATATGGAGACCGTAACACTTGCCGGGGGCATTATATGCCCGGCCACACCTTCTTTTTACAGCAAACCAACAACTATTGAGGAAGTAGCCGCTACCGTTGCAGATCGTGCATTAGACCTGGCCGGGCTTGATATCAGTACTTTTCGCTGGGGAACCAGATAGTCTGTAGTCCGTAGTCTTTAGTCGATAATAGTCTACTATTCATAATCCTTCCTGACTATCAATTGCAGACTCAGTACTCACCACTATCACCGGAGATCCACTTCCTCCACGCCCGGATATTTCTTTTTATCAAAGACAAACTGCTGATCCGTTACTACGGCAGTTCCGTTGAGGGAGTTGACGGTGTAAGTATACTTGTTGCCATTTTTGTCAAGCACCTTGGTACTGTAAATGCCCTGTTTTGCTTTGTCAACATATACATACACCTTATGAAAGGTCTTGCTCTTATCCGTAGGTGTCATTTCAATTTCCTGCAGCGTACGTGCACCCTCTTTTTGTTCGCCGTTCAGTTTATAGAGAAAATCTTTATCATAAAAATTGGTCATTAAATTCTGTGGCGTAATTGTTTTGGCAGACGCATCTACTTTTGTGATGGTCACTTCATTGGCGGCTTTATCATAGGTCCAGGTGTTAACGCCATCAGAAAAAATTTCTTTGTTTTCTTTGCCAGCCAGTGACACCCGGTATTTATTGGCTTTCATATACACGGTGCCCTTCTGACTACCCTGCAATTTTCCTTTACCATCTTCTACTTTTAATGTAAACAAGACCTGAACAGCCTTATATGTTTTAAACTTAGCACTTACCCCATCCAGTATTTTCTTTGCAGCCGGATCGCTGCTTGTCTGTGCATTACCCATCATTACAAAACCAATCAGCAAGCCAACCATTAAAAACTGTTTCATCATATAGTATTTATTGTAAAATAAAATGCGGCGCAAAGATAAGGTTTAGCGCACCTGGTTAAGACAATGACCATTAAAATGCGTTTAATCAGGCGCTGTTAAACTGAATACAAATTTGCAGCCAGAAGGTGTGTAGTCAGTAGCCTTATAAGATGCAGGACGCGTGCAAAATTACCGTGGCAGTATTTTCTTCTGCTTTTCCGCTGGTCAAAACACAAATAAGGGCATCAGCTTAACCGCCATCCTAACGCCGGCCTTTTTTTATGCCGTGAAATACACTTAATTATTTTTAAACAACTTCCGTGCACCGGGTAATTATCCCAATAGCCCCAATTGTTGCTGCAAATCTGCCTCAGTTTTTATCAGCACATCCCGCACTTTACTGCCCTGGTTGGGGCCAACAATACCCGCTGCTTCCAACTGATCCATTAGCCGGCCGGCACGATTATAACCCAGTTTCATACGTCGCTGCAACAGGGATGTAGAGCCGCTCTGGCTTTGCACAATCAGCCTGGCGGCATCATCAAACAACGAATCACGGTCGCTTAAATCAAAATCCTTGCCTTCCATTTCTTTTTCATCAACATATTCCGGCAGTAAAAAAGCCTGGGTATAGCCGCGCTGATCGCCAATAAAATTGGTTATTTCTTCTACTTCCGGAGTATCTACAAAAGCACACTGCAAACGCGTCAGTTCGCCATTGTAAGAAATAAGCATATCTCCCTTACCAATCAACTGCTCCGCACCGCCTGTATCCAAAATGGTTCTGGAGTCAATTTTAGAGGAAACTTTAAAAGCAATACGCGCCGGAAAATTGGCTTTAATGGTGCCTGTGATGATATTGACTGAAGGTCTTTGGGTGGCGATGATAAGATGAATGCCAATAGCGCGGGCCAGCTGCGCAAGACGGGCGATGGGCATTTCCACTTCTTTGCCCGCCGTCATAATCAAATCTGCAAACTCATCTATTACCAGTACAATAAACGGGAGGTACTGGTGGCCTTTTTCAGGGTTGAGCCGTCTGCGTACAAATTTATCATTGTACTCTTTAATGTTTCTTGCACCGGCTTCTTTCAGCAAGTCATACCGGTTATCCATCTCAATGCACAAAGCATTAAGGGTATGGATCACCTTTTTGGTATCAGTGATAATGGCATCTTCCTCACCGGGTAATTTTGCCAGGAAATGTTTTTCTATGGTGCGGTAAATGCTCAGCTCCACTTTTTTAGGATCGATGAGTACCAGCTTAAGGTGAGACGGATGTTTCTTATACAGCAATGAAACCAGGATGGCGTTCAACCCAACAGATTTACCCTGGCCGGTAGCACCCGCCATTAATAAGTGGGGCATGGTAGTGAGATCAACAATGAAATTTTCATTATCAATCTTTTTACCAATGGCAATGGGCAGGCTGTAAGCACTGTTCTGAAACTTTTCCGAGTTAAGCAGGGTCTTCATGCTTACCACGGTCTTTTTAACATTGGGCACTTCTATACCAATGGTGCCTTTGCCAGGTATGGGCGCAATAATGCGTATACCCAGTGCCGCCAGGCTCAAAGCAATATCATCTTCCAGGTTTTTGATGCGGGAGATGCGGACGCCGGCTGCCGGTACAATCTCATACAGGGTAACGGTAGGGCCAACCGTAGCAGATATTTTTTGAATAGCGATATCGTAATTCTTCAGCGTTTCTATAATCCGGTTTTTGTTGGTTTCCAGTTCTCCGGGGTCCTGGATGATCTTTTCACTGCCATGGGTTTCCAGCAGATCAAGAGACGGATATTTGTAATCACGCAAATCAAGCGTGGGTTCATACAAATCAGTTTCCAGGACCGCTTTTCTTTCACTCTCAATTTCAAGGGTAGTATCATTGGGACCTTCAGTTACCTGGGCAACTTCATTAATTTCAAATGAAACCTCGGGCAATTGCTTGCCCCGTTTTTCTGGTTTTACCGGTGGCGCAGCAACGATGGGCGGCACTTCAACAGCAGGGGGTCCATCAAAATCATCCTGCTCATCGTTTTCCGTAAGCTTTAATTCAAATGGAGGTGCTTCAAATGCTTCGCGGGGAGGTATGACCAGTGCCGAACCTTTTTTGAGCGAGTTACCTTTACCATTACCCGCTGGGGTTTCTATAAACAGGGTTGCTTCCTGATCTTCATCGCTTTGCTCATCTGCATCTGCAGGAATAACTTTTTTACGCTCTGGTAATTGAGGCACTTTAAAAACCGGGTTAAAGCGCCAGATGATATAAGCCAGGCCAACAATAGATAAAACAGCCGCCGTACCCAGTGTTCCAATAGCCTGCACCAAAAATTTACTGATGTTTTCTCCAAAACCACCACCCCATGGAAAGCCGCTGCCGCTCATGATAAAAGCCAGTGCCACGCTAAAAAAAACCAGGCCGGTAATTACATATTTTGTATTGCGCCAGACAGAGAACAGCTTTTTTCCGAATAATAAATTTACACCCGACACAAAGAAAAAAGTGCAAAGTAAAAAGGAAGCAATCCCAAATCCATAATAAAAAAAGAAATGGGCTACCACAGCACCGAGGTTGCCCAGCAGGTTGGTGGTTTTTACCGAAGAAAATAAAGGGCTCAATCCCTGGTTAAAAACAATCTTCATATCGGCCTTCCAGGTAAACAGGTAAGACGCAAAAGCCACAAAGAGAAAGAATGCCAGCAAAATCAGCACGGCTCCGGTAATCTTATGGGTACGTTCGTCTTTTACCAGGTTTTTTATTGGTAATGGTTGGTCTTTTTCAGTTTTCAATTTACCTGTTTCGGTGGCCTGCCCCTTCTTAGATTTTGCCTTATTTGACATGGCGGCAAAGATAAGCATATAAGCAAATCATCCGCTTACAATGCATTGCAGGCTTTACTAAAAGAAAGTTGTACTTTTCTCCTTTATTGTGATCTGCGCCCGCCCAGTAAAATAACCAAATAAATGACCTTTCCCCAGCTGTTTTTGAGAAAAAAAATTTTTTTTCTAACCCTGCTGTTTGCCCTGTGCTGCAGCCTTCAAGTGCGGGCACAGCAAAAACCATTTACGGTTGATGTGGCTGCAATACAGCTGAACGATACCATTGATTACCGGAGCGTTTGCCTGCAGGATAGCTTTCATAAAGTAACATTGGCGCAATTACCCAATCTGCCTTTTAAAACCGTACCCAAAAATGTTTTACGGCACCTCAATGCTATGCAGGCACAGGAAGACTGGTGGATCTGCTTCCGCCTGCTGAATTCCGCCGACACAGCCATCAGCGTATATTTTTTCCCTGGCGTATTTGCAAGTACCATCGACCTTTTTCAGTACAATGATTCATTGAAAAGCAGCACTGCTGTTCCGCTGATGCTGCCGGATATTGCCGACTCATTAGGATACAGGGGCATCAGGCTGGCACCGGGCCAAAATCAACACTATTATGCACACCTGAAATTTGTGCATACTTCGGTGAATGCCATGGATCTCCGCATCATAAGGGATTATTACATGGTTCCTTTTTCCCGCAACCTGAAAATACCCCTTAACAACAATACCATGTACAGTTATCTTATTACGGGTATTCTGTTAATGATGGTTTTTTACTCAATGGCGGTTTTTATACTCAACCGCAGTATTGAATTTCTGTACTACTCCTGCTTTGCCTTTTTAACAGCACTGCTGTTTTTCCTTAAATCATTTTACCAGAAGAGTACTGTTTCTTTTAACTACTTCTTTGAAAGCTACCTTGATTTTGTTATACAAAGCCTGGGCATTTTCTTCTATTTTATTTTCCTGCGCAAATTTCTTGAAACAAGAAAAAACTTTCCGCTCCTCAATAAATTATTTATGGGAGGGCAGGCCGTCATCATTATCAGCCTGGCTATTTTCTCTTTTTTTACATTTTTTACCGGCAGCTTTATCTCGCAGCAGAATACTGAAACCATTACCAAGTACCAATGGTTTGCCACCACCGTTATTTTCATTATTTACGCCGTAACAAGGAAAAATAAAATGCTGAATTTCCTGGCAGCAGGGCATTTTTTCCTGGTAGTCCTGTCGGTAATTTCACAGGTACTTATAGAAAACCCCGGCATTCTCAATATACCCTCGCCTTCTATCTGGCGCGATGCACTGTTCTATTACCAACTGGGCATGACGGTAGAACTGATTTTTTTCCTGATGGCACTTGCTTTTAAAAACCGCCGGGATATTATTGACCGTACCAGGGAAAGGGAAAGATTGCTGCTTGACAATGAAAGAAAAGAATTTGAAAAACAACTGGCCGTAGTAGAAGCAAAACAGGAAGAGCGCAACCGCATTTCTACCGACATGCATGATGAACTGGGTTCCGGCGTTACTGCCATCCGGCTCATGAGTGAGATTGTTAAAACAAAAATGAAAGACAATACATTACCCGAAATTGATAAAATATCCAATAATGCCAATGATCTGCTGAGTAAAATGAATACCATTATCTGGACCATGAGCAGCAGTAATGACCGGCTGGATAATATGATAGCCTATACCCGCTCCTACGCACTGGAATTTTTTGAAAGCACCACTATTGATTGCCATTTTGAAACAGACGAGCACATTCCCTCCACCGAAATGAGCGGCGAGAAAAGAAGGAACGTTTTTCTTTGTGTAAAAGAATCTCTCAACAATGTAGTAAAACATTCGAAAGCAAATGACGTTTGGATTAAAGTAACCACGGTACCCGGCACGCTGGAAATATTAATACATGACAACGGCGTGGGCATCAATATGCAAAAACTACGTGAGTTTGGTAACGGGCTCAATAATATGAAGAAAAGAATAGAAAGTATTGACGGCAATTTTTCTATCATAAATCAGAATGGCACCACCACCACTATAACAGTGCCTATGTAAGCACCAGTAAGACCTGAAACTTTATGCCCATTGTATAAACCAGTAATAATCGTGCAATACCGTTGTATAAGCTGGCAGCACAACCGGCACTTTGAATAGCGGGCAATTGACAACGACTGTATGAAATTCGCCGTTTTCGCCGCAGACATCTACGCCTGTTTCTTCTAACTGTGCTATTATTGAGTGCGACAAATACTGACCAAGAAAAGCTTTTCCCATTACTGTATTGCAGGAGACTATCATTGAACTGATCCCTGCATTAAGCATCTGGACAACCAATGCTTTTCTGTCCTGTTGCCACAAAGGCAATATTGCTTCCAGTTCCGCTTTTGCACAAACCATTTCTTCCCAGTCGCGGTGGGCCTGTAAATCTATATCGCCAAAAACCATGGCTTCTGTGGCGTAAACATTTTTAATATGGTTGAGTACCGTCACGAAATTTTTTTCGTAATCATTCCACGTCGTGGGTGTAGCCAGCAACGGTACACCCATGGCGGCAGCCTGTTGCTGCAATATGGTTTCGGGCAAACCATGAGAACGTGAAATTTTGCCGTTTTCATTCATCATATTTACCAGTACGGAAGCAACATGGCCCTCGTTAACAGCCTGCATCAACGCAAAGCAGCTGTCCTTACCACCACTCCAGGAACAACCTGTGCGCTTACCCATTTACCGGCTCTTTTTTTATAAATGCAATCACCATCAGTATCCAGCCCGCAATAAAAAACAGGCCCCCAAATGGTGTAATGATGCCAATTTTTGACAGGCCAACTGTATCAGTAGCTTTTAAAGCGGTGAGTACATACAGCGAACCGGAAAATAGAATAATTCCAAGCTGGAAACAATTGCCCGCCCATTGCAAAAGGGCGCCTGGATATTTTTCATATATTATCGCCAATGCCAGTAAAGCAAACGCATGATAAAACTGGTAGCGCACGCCGGTTTCAAAAGCAGACGCTGTTTCTGCCGGAACTACCTGTTTTAAACCGTGTGCGGCGAATGCCCCCAGTGCTACGGATAACGCCCCTATCAGCGACGCCGTAATTAAAAACCATCTATGCATCCTGTATTGATTTTAAAAATGATTCTGTAGTAACCGTTTCTTCATGCAGCATTACATGTGCCTGCTCATAGTACATTTTCCTGTCCTGCAATTTTTTTATAATGAAGGCTTTTAAATCATTGTCAGAAATATTTTTGATCAGCGGCCTGCTATGTTTTTGTTTGAGCAAACGCCCGAGTAAGATGTCTACAGACGTATTCAGCCAAACCACCCGCCCCTGCTGTTTCATAAAATCTATATTATTAAAAAAACAGGGCGTTCCGCCGCCAGTTGAAATGATAACATTTTCGTGGTCATCTGCAAGGGCTTCCAGCACTTCCTGCTCTTTGTTGCGGAAGTATTCTTCACCCTTATCGTGAAAAATCTGCTGTACACTCATTTTTTCAGACGCTACAATAACTTCATCCAAATCAAAATAGGGCAGCCGGGTTTGCTCAGACAAAATTTTGCCCCAGTGCGTTTTACCCGAACCCATGAAGCCGATTAAAAATATACGCATACCCAATCCGCTAAAGGAAAATTATAACCCCCGCCCCTAAAGGGGAGAGTGTAAGATTATAAAATATGATTTTGTTCAATTTATTATTCATGCTTATAAAACAGACACATTCAATCTCCAAACAAAAATCTATCATTCATCTCATAATAAATGAATGCAACTATTAATTACCCTTGTTGATCTAAGTCTCCCCTTCAGGCGGGACAGGGGGGTATGGGATCTATTTAAACGCATTCAACCCCGTTACGTCCATACCCGTAATCAATAAATGTATATCATGCGTACCCTCATAAGTGATTACACTTTCTATATTCATCATGTGGCGCATGATGCTGTACTCGCCGGTGATACCCATACCGCCAAGCACCTGCCTGGCATCCCTGCTGATATGCTGAGCTATTTCGCAACCATTGCGTTTGGCCATGCTTACCTGTGCGGGCGTAACTTTTTCTTCATTCATTAAAACACCCAGCCGCCAGTTCAATAATTGTGCCTTGGTTATCTCCGTCACCATTTCCGCCAGTTTCTTTTGCTGCAATTGAAAACCACCAATAGGCCGGTCGAACTGGATTCTTTCTTTTGCGTAGCGCAGGGCCGTGTCATAGCAATCCATAGCGGCACCCACTGCACCCCATGCAATACCAAAACGGGCTTTGGTAAGGCAGCTCAGCGGTCCCTTTAAACCCTGCACATTGGGCAGTATATTTTCTTTGGGCACTTTTACATTGTCGAAAACCAGTTCCCCGGTTGCGCTTGCCCGTAAGCTCCATTTACCGTGTGTGGTGGGAGTGGTAAAACCCTCCATGCCACGCTCTACAATGACGCCCCGCACGATACCCCCTTCATCCTTGGCCCAAACTACCGCCACCTGCGCAAAAGGCGCATTACTGATCCACATTTTTGCACCGTTTAAAATAACATAGCTCCCCGCATCTTTAATGGTAGTAAGCATACCGCTCGGATCGCTGCCATGATTGGGTTCCGTAAGCCCAAAACAACCCAGCCATTCGCCGCTGGCCAGTTTGGGTAAATATTTATGCCGTTGCGCTTCATTACCGTATGCGTAAATGGGAAACATGACCAATGAGCCCTGTACAGAAGCGGTAGAGCGTACACCGCTATCGCCACGCTCCAGTTCCTGCATCATTAAACCGTAGCTGATATAATCAAGTCCGCCGCCGCCATACTCTACCGGTATAGTAGGTCCAAAGCAGCCCAGTTCGCCCAGCTGCTTTACAATATGCTGCGGAAACTCGGCCCGCTGGGCATAGTCTTCTATAATAGGAGAAATTTCTTTTTTTACGTATGAGCGCACGCTTTCCCGCACCAGCTTTTGTTCTTCGGTAAGTAATTCATCCAACTGGAAATAATCAGGGCTCTGAAACAAATCGTTTGACATTTGGGCAAGTTTTTAAGCAACTGTAATAAAAGCGCATGGTACAGGCGCCTGCAAACGGGTACAAGACTACTGCCACATGGATGAACATAGTAAAAATTTCATCCGTTCGGCGGGCACATTTCCTTCACCTGCAGTATGGCTACTGGACAATATTGCCATGTAGCCGGTACGCGCAAAGGCGAAAATAAGCAAAAACGGGGCTAAGCGCTTAGAGAACAAAAGGAAAGGGGCGTTTTAGCAGTTAGCGCCGGCAGGTCTTATACTGAAGCAGCGCTCCGGGCAGGACCCATTAAGTTTTCCCTTCATCCACCCCGCCGGATCCCTCCCACTACCTTATAATCCCTTAGCCAACATTTTTAACATTGCCGTGCAACATGTTAATTATTATTGCGACCTTATATCAAACACCCACAAATAACGCTTTTGGAATTGACTGCCCCCATAGCATACGATGAGTTAGTAGAACGCTGTAAACAGGGTGATAGCCTGGGGTATAGCGAGTTATACAACAAATACGCCAAAGCAATGTTCAATACCAGCCTGCGTATTGTAAATAATGTGGGCGATGCGGAAGATGTGCTGCAGGACGCTTTTGTGGATGCTTTTAAACACCTGAAAGATTTCAGGTATAACAGCACTTTTGGGGCCTGGCTGAAGAGAATTGTAATCAATAAATCCATCAGCCTGCTGCGCAAAAAGAAACTGCAGCTGGTAGATATAGAGGCCACCCAGGTGGCAGACCGTAGCGATTATGAAAGTGTGGACGAAGTAGCTTTTCAATATAAAGTAGATGAGGTGAGGAGCGCTATTCAAAAATTACCAGATGGATACCGGGCGGTAGTGAGTTTGTACCTGCTGGAAGAAATACCGCAGGAAGAAATTGGCAAAATGCTGGGCATTTCACACAACACGGTACGGACACAGTACCACCGGGCCAAACAAAAATTAATGGGTATCCTAAAAGAAGGAGGATTATCATGAGCAATGAATTAGACGATTTTGTAAAAAACAACCGGGCAGAATTTGACAGGTTTGAACCCGGCCCCGTGGTTTGGCATAATATTCAGCAGGAGCTGAAAAGACCGGCAGAAAAAAAAGGCATTCTCATCAGCATGAAAATACTGCGCTGGAGCGCTGCAGCCGCCATCATACTGGCGCTGGGCGCAGGGAGCTGGTATTTAATGAACAACAATAAAAAAAAGCCGGACATAGCCCGCGCAACAGATCTGCCTGCAAATAATGACAGCCCTGTTAATGACCTAAAACCTATTGTTACAGATACTGCAGCCACAGAAAAATACAATCCCCCCGGTAAAATAAATGAAGATCCACAAATAGCCCGGGTAGAAGATGCAGATTTTAAAGAAGAGCTGGTACATTATACCAGGCTGGTAGAATTAAAACAGAACCAGATTAAAAGAATTACAAAAGATGAACCGCTGCTGTACCAGCAATTCGCCGGCGACTTTAACAAGCTGGACAGCACATTTCATATACTGAAAAAACAACTTCCCGTAAATCCAAATCACGAACAGATTTTGGAAGCCATGATTCAGAACCTGCAGTACCAGGAAGCGCTACTCAACCAGCAATTAAACATTATTAAAAAAATCAGCAACACAAAAAAAGAAGCATATGAAAAAGCATACAGAAGTGCGTAAGTACATCATGACCACCGCGCTTTTATTAATTACTGCCACCTGCTTATTTGCAGCAGACGGCCCTGAAATAGAAAAGAAAAAGAGTTACTCTAAATCTTACAGTATTTCGGGCAATGATAAAGTAAACATCAATAACCAGTTTGGTGAGGTGAAAATAAATACCTGGGGTAAAAGTGAAGTAAAAGTGGAAGTAAACATTACTGCAAAAGCCAGCAGTGATGAGCGGGCACAGGCTATTCTTGATAACATCAGTATTGAGGACAGCAAAAACAGCGATGGCGTTTCTTTTAAAACAACCATGGGTAAGCAAGAATGGAAAGGCGATAAAAAAGGCAGCAATAACCAGGGCATGGAAATCAACTATGAAATAAGCATGCCCGCCTCAAGCCCGCTTATATTGACCAACCAGTTTGGAAAAACAATTGTACCAGACATGAGCGGTCCAATAGAAATTACCCAGAAATTTGGCGACCTCACCGCTGGTAATTTATCCAACGCAAAAGAACTGCATGTAGAATTTGGATCTGCGGTAGTGGAAAGTATCAGCAACTGCAAAGTAGTTATTAAATTTTCCAAAGCAGAGATCAAAAAAATGAGCGGTACCATCAAAGGCAATTTTGAATTTTGTGATAAAGTAAAGCTCTCACTGGACAATGCTGTAACAGACTTTAGCCTCAACAATTCTTACTCTAAAATAGAAATTGCAGTAGCCGGTAGCTTTGGAGGTGATTTTTATATTCATACCAGTTTTGGTGATTTCAAAAACAGCAGCGCCCTGGCCTTGAAAGAGCAAAAAGAAGATGATGAAAACCACGGGCCGCGGTTTGACAAGGACTACTCAGGCAAAACCGGAAATGGCGCCTGCAAAGTAAAAATCAACTCGAGTTTTGGGAGCGTAAAGTTTATCTGATACAGCATAACTTGAAAACATTCTGCGAAAATGGCATAGCACCGTAATCAAGTACGGATTATGCCATTTTTTGTGCGTAAAAGTAATGCTGCACACTCTGTTTAACCAGTGGTACTGCTTACTACACCCAATACGCCGGCAGCAGGAAAAGCTACAGATACGCTTTCATCTCATATTGGTATTGCTGTGCAATGGCCCTGGCCTCCGCCGCAAAATCTTTATTTTCTGAAGCATAGATTACAGCACGACTAACGTTTACCAGCAGGCCAATATCCTTATTCATGGCTTTTTCAGAGATTTCCTGCAGGCTGCCACCCTGGGCGCCCACCCCTGGTACCAGCAAGAAATGATCCGGCAGAATTTTGCGGATGCTGACAAATTCATCCGCCTGGGTTGCGCCAATTACAAACATCAGGTTACCGGTACTGCCCCATGTAGCAACGGTCCGTAATACTTTTTCATATAGCCGCTCCGCATAACGGCCGCCGTTGCCAGCAAGCTGCAGCAATTCAAAATCACTGGCGCCTTTGTTTGAGGTAAGTCCCAGTACAATGGCCCATTTTCCTTCATATTCAAGAAATGGTTTTACACTGTCTTCGCCCATATATGGTGCCACTGTAATGGAATCAAAACTAAATGCTTCAAAAAAGGCCTTTGCATATTGGCTGGAGGTGTTACCAATATCGCCCCGTTTGGCATCTGCAATAGTGAATATATTTTTGGGAATATAATTCAGTGTTTTCTCCATGGCCTCCCAGCCTTTCAAACCCATCGCTTCATAAAACGCAGTGTTTATTTTATAGCTCACACAACAATCCTGCGTAGCATCAATGATAGCCTTATTAAAAGAAAACACCGGATCAGGTTCCGACATTAAATGCTGTGGTATTTTAGCTGTGTCTGTATCCAGCCCCACACAGAGATAAGATTTTTTGCTCCGTATCTGTTCTACCAGTTGCTGTCTTGTCATGCCGCAAATGTAGTTTTCTCCACCGGAATCACAAAGCTGATCCACCACGCAATTAAGGGACGATAAGGTTTTACAGCACCGGCAGATGGCTTATTCATGCTTGCAAAGCGCTCTTCTATTATTTTACAAAAAAAACGTTACTGCATCATAGAAAGTTGCCGGCGGGGTTGAATGACAGGCAAAACAAATTGGCGTTATACCCGCTTTGTTGTATTGAAAATATTTATCAGAGCAGTAAAATTGCCCTACTTTGCAGTAAATTAGCCTTGCAGCCCTTTAACTATTATACCTCCTTTTATGAAGCAATATCTTTTCACAGGCGCAGCCTTTGTTGTGCTGCTCAGCAGTTGTGCATCGCTCAGCAAATCACAGGTAGAAGCTGTTAACCAATTTGCACAAACCAGTAAAAACTTTTCTGCCTATCCCTCCAAAGTAGTTACTTCCCTCGCCGATTTAAATGCAAAAAGAAGCCTTTATTATATCAATGGGCTGATAGATCCGGAAGATTTGAATTACTCCAATGAAGAAGATGATGATCTAATAGATAGTTTAAGGGAGCAAACGGTTATTCAGCATGTGCTGGAAATTGATAAAGTCGCTGCAGCAAAAAGGAAAAGTTATGCAGCATCCGAAAGCGTGGATATCAGTTTTAAAATAATTGATAAATACATCCAGGCTTTATTGCTGCTGTCTTCTGACAAGCATGCGGCCGGGCTAGGTGACCAGGCCAAGAACTTCGGCGTAAGCCTGGAATCACTTATCACTACCTACAATGCAATGCCCGAAACAAAAAAAGTGAAAACAGGGATAGGTGGTTTTATAGGCAGCCTTGTGATGGCTGGCGGCAAACAATGGATACGCGCTAAACAGGCAGCACAAATAAAGAAATTTATTCCGGAAGCAGATGAGATGGTAGCAATAATGACCAGCAATCTGCTTCAATTTCTGAAATCTGGAGGCATTGATTCTTTGATACTGAAAGAAAAATTTGGTATCCAGGATAGTTATAGAAAATTTCTGCGGTACAGGAAACCGGTGGTACAGAATGAACGTGACTACTTTGAATTTACAAATGATATTGATCATATTGAAACGCTCCGGGCGCAAACAATAGCTGCTACTGAAAATCTTCGCGCAGCACATGGCCAGCTGGTTGTTGAAATAAAAGAAAAGAAAACACTTACCGAAGCCATTGCAGCAGTGCAAACCCTGTATGAAGATGTGAAGGAAGTAAGAACAACTATTACGGCACTTAATACTAACACTAAAAACTAACCATCATGGATACATCGCAGTTTAAACCCAAAACCTTACAACAGGTGCGTGATGCTATGGAGGCAGTAGAAGTAGCCGGCAGAAAAAGAGGCTTGTCTGCAAGTGATAAAATAGCACTGCAAACGGTTTCCCTTACACTTCACAATATGGAACGGACCATTACGGAATCCATTGAAAATAAACTGGTGGAAGATTTAACGCGTGATTCCAACGCGTTAAAAGATCTCACAGAAAAAATACTTGCTGCTTCTAAAAAGCTGGAGAAATTAGCAGGCATACTGGAAACCACGGCCAAAGTTGTTGATGGATTTGTAAAAATTGTTTCTGTGGCATTTGGCGCAGGCTTACTCTGATTATTCCCTATTTTTATACCCGCTGTTGATTACAAAACACTACCGGCAGCTACGGGTACCAATTAAATTATTATCATGAGCAAACTATCTGTAGAAAATAATATCAGCATACATGCCCCTATTGAAAAGGTCTGGGATACACTGGTAAACCCTGAACAAACAAAAAAATACATGTTTGGCTGTGAAACGGTTTCCGACTGGAAGCCCGGCAGTCCGCTGCTCTGGCGTGCCATGTATGAAGGAAAAGAAACGGTTTTTGTAAAGGGCACTGTTATTGCATTTCAGCCGCCGGCTTTACTTACCTACACCGTAATTGATCCCAATGCAGATATGCCCGATATTCCGGACAACCATTTGAATGTTTACTACCAGTTATCAGAACAGGATGGCGTAACAAGTCTAACCGTTAGCCAGGATGGTTTTGAAAAGGCGGCTGACGGCGAAAAACGATACAATGATGTGTACAACAATGGTGAAGGGTGGAACCCGATATTGCTTGAAATAAAAAAAGTAGCAGAAGCGGATTAAAAAAATAAACAAGCAGTATAAACAAGTAAGTTTTTCTGCATTTACAAAAACAATTATGGATAACCAGGCATTCATTATAAAATTGATTATCGCCGAATGGCAAAAACAAAATGGCCGGCTGGATAAATTGCTGGAATCGCTTTCTGATGAGCAGTGGGCCAGCGATACCGCTCCTAAAAGAAACAGCGGCATATACCTGGTTGGGCACCTGGCCGCAGTAAACGATGCCATGCTTCCACTATTAGGCTTTGGGGAAAAATTGCACCCGGAACTGGAAGCAATATTTCTTACCAGTCCGGACAAGTCTGTGATGGACAAGCCTTCTTTAGAAACATTAAAAAGCTATTGGAAAGAAATTAATGAAAAGCTTACCCAGCATATTAGTGCCATGACAGCGGATCAATGGCTTACCAGACACAGCGCTGTGTCATCAGAAGATTTTGCCAGGGAACCGCATAGAAATAAGCTGAACATTTTGATTAACAGGACTAATCACCAGAGTTATCACCTGGGGCAGCTGGCTTATCTGCAATAAAACGGGATGGCAGGTTATACAGTTTTCAGCAACCATGCGCAAACGGGAAACTGGCGCAGGCATCCACATGTGCTGAGAATGCTTGCTCTTTTTATCCTCCCGCGCTGAGCATAACTAAAACTCAAACACCATATTCGTTTCAGGGTTAGTAACACGGGTGCTTTTTTTATTGCCGCCCACTTGCGCATGTACAATGCATATCTGGGAATCATACATTTCGTACAGCAGGTTATTGGTGACCTCAATTTTATGCACGCCGGCAATATTATTTACCTGGTAATAGCTCCATAAAGAAGCCCCTTCCACCTCATACCCAACAAAATCAAGTACAACCGGTTTACCATCAACTTTTATGGATAAATGCTTTTTTACATAATCCCCTACCTGCTGCTGGGCTTTCTTTGGTTCTTTGGGATTGGTTAGTTCTACCGCCGTATTCAGTTGCTTTTTTAATGTTTTCTCGGTATCGTCCAGGAATATCTTACAGGATACCTCCAGCGTTTTTTCTTTTGCATTATGATTGATCTCAGTAACGCTCACATAAAAGGGGTGAAAAAAGCCCAAAACGCCCAACATTAACCACTTATAAAAGGATGCAGCCATTGCTAAATAAAATTTTTCTGCTACAAATCTCTTGATTATTTTCCATCTTCCGTAACCACAAACGTTAAAAGCTTTACCGGGCTATAAGGGACATACAGATCAATGAATGATTTTAGTTTATACTTTGGCCTGGGTACAGACCATATCTTAACATGGGAAGCCCTGGACCATATACTTTTTGTGGCGGCCCTCTGCCTGCGGTACGGCTGGAAAGATTGGAAAAAAGTAGCTGTGCTGGTTACTGCTTTTACCATTGGGCATTCTATCACACTTGCCCTCAGTGCATTAAATTATATACAGGTACCGGTTAAATGGATAGAATTCCTGGTGCCCATTACCATTGCTCTAACAGCTATTAATAACATTTTGGCGCAGCCGGCGGGGCAGCGAAAAAAGCTCCCCCTTATTTATTTTTTTGCGCTGTTCTTCGGTCTTATTCACGGCCTTGCCTATGCCAGCTCTTTTCTTGACCTGGAAGGGAAAGAAGGACTGGTACCGCACCTGTTTGCATTTAACCTGGGTATTGAGCTGGCACAGCTGGTTGTAGTTGCGGCTGTTTTGTTTGCATCCTACCTGCTGACCGACTTGTTAAAAATTTCAAGAATAGGCTGGATTCGGGTAGCTTCGCTGCTCATCCTTGCCGTAGCGCTAAACATGGCAATCCAAAGATTTCCGCATAAAAAAAACACACATCATGAGAAAACAGTTTTTGTCGCTTTTCGCGACTCTTTTTGCGTGCAGTATACTCACTGCACAGAATACCCAGAACAATCCGGGGTCTAACCATGGTAATAAGTTTGAGCAACTTGGCACTATTCTGCCAACACCAAATGAATACCGTACTGCCAGCGGCGCCCCCGGCCCCAAATACTGGCAGCAACGCTGCGATTATGATATTAAAGCCGAGCTGGATGAACCCGGCCTGAAATTGAATGGCAGTGAAACAGTTACTTATTTCAACAACTCGCCCAATTCGCTAACTTACTTATGGCTGCAGCTGGATGAGAACGAACACAGCGGAAAAGACAACGCCAATTACCAGGATGAAAATTCCATGCCCCGGCAGATGACTGACAACACCCTGAAAAGGATGGAGACTGCAGTAAACGGAGAAGGCGGCGGTGTAAACCTGCTGAAAGTAACCGATGCGCTGGGAAAGCCGCTGAAATATACGGTCAACAAAACCATGATGCGGCTTGAATTACCGGTGACTTTAAAGCCCGGCCAGCAATTTGTTTTTAAAATTGACTGGAACTATAAAATTACAGACCGTCTGAGTGCAGGTGGCCGCGGTGGTTATGAACGCTTCCCGGAAGATGGCAACGACCTTTTTACTATAACACAATGGTATCCCCGCCTCTGCGTATACAGTGATTTCCAGGGTTGGCAAAATCACCAGTTTACAGGGCGCGGCGAGTTTGCCCTTACATTCGGCAACTTTAAAGTACAGATGACCGTACCGGCTGATCACGTTATTGGTGCTACCGGCGAATGCCAGAATTACCAGCAGGTCTTAACCCCTGCACAATATGCACGCTGGCAGAAAGCCCAGACTACCAAAGAGCCCATTGAAATAGTAACACTTGATGAAGCCAAAGCCAGGGAAAAACAAAAGAGCACTGCTAAAAAAACATGGATTTTCAAGGCAGACAACGTGCGTGATTTTGCCTGGGGCTCATCGCGCAAGTTTATAATGGATGCCATGCCTGCTATTGTAGAAGGAAAGAAAATTATGTGCATGAGCTATTTTGGGAAAGAAGCCTACAGCCTCTACGGTAAATATTCTACCAAAGCAGTCGCCCATACCATTAAAACATATTCAAAATTCACCATTCCTTTTCCTTACCCGGTGGCGCAAAGTGTTGAAGCTGCTAACGGCATGGAGTATCCCATGATTTGCTTTAACTATGGCCGTACCGAAAAAGATGGCACCTACAGTGAAGCCACCAAATATGGTATGCTGGGTGTGGTAATACATGAAGTAGGCCATAACTTCTTCCCTATGATTATTAACAGCGATGAAAGGCAGTGGAGCTGGATGGATGAAGGCCTGAATACATTTGTAGAATACCTGACCGAAGAATTGTTCGATAATAAATTCCCTTCTCGCCGTGGCCCTGCCGGCAGTATTGCGGATTACATGCGTTTGCCAAAAGATCAGCTGGAGCCCATTATGTCTAACAGCGAAAACATTATAGGTTTTGGCCCGAATGCTTATTCTAAACCCGCCACCGGTCTTAACATACTGCGCGAGACCATTATGGGCCGTGATTTGTTTGACTATGCATTCAAAGAATATGCAAAACGCTGGGCATTCAAACATCCTGAACCGGCTGATTTGTTCCGTACACTGGAAGACGCCAGCGGCGAAGATTTGGATTGGTTCTGGAGAGGATGGTTTTATGGAACCGATGCCTGTGATATTTCCCTGGATACTGTAAAATATTATAAAGCTGATCTGAATTTTGTACCAACACAGGGCACTGCAGATACAGAAGTAAGCCGCACTGTAGCAAAACCAGGCGGCAGTACATTTGATGATATTTCAAAAATCAGGAACCGTGCAGACAAGAATATCCGTTTTGAAACGGATGTGGATACTACGCTCCGCGATTTTTACTGGCGTTATAACCGCGGCCTGGAAGGCTATGATTCGGCAACATATAAAGTGCAGGTAAAAGCCAATGCAGAGCCAATGGATGAAGCATTGAAACAAAAACTTGCCAACAAGTATTTTTACGAACTTACTTTCAGCAACAAAGGTGGTTTGGTAATGCCCGTTATTCTTGAATGGACCTATGCTGATGGAACTACGGAAACGGAGAAAATACCGGCACAAATATGGCGGAAAAATGAAGGCAAAATTGTGAAAACTTTCATGAAAGACAAACAAGTTACCAAAGTGCAGCTGGACCCCATGAGGGAAACGGCCGACATCAATACCTCCAATAACAGCTGGCCTGTTGTTCCTGCTGAACCCAGCAAGTTCCAGGCATTTAAAGCTAAGCAAAATGGTTTACGTGCTACCAACAACAGCAACAACCCTATGCAGAAAGCTGCTGAGAAAAAAGATCCTAAGAAGGCGTTTTAATTAAGTTTTGAATAGGTAGAAATGAACGAAGCCGCTCCTTACAGGGCGGCTTTATTTTTTGGTTGTTTTGTCCGGCATCGGCTAATTACTTTTTTGCGGTAAATAAAAGGCTAAAAACTTGCAACAAGCAAAACAAGCTATTACATTTACGCAGCATTACTGTACAAGTATTCCAATTCTCTTCAGGAAAGCACCCATTCCCCCCTTTAAGATTTTAACAAACATGCTGTTACCAGCCATTTAGTTGGCAGGATACATCCGACCCGATACTACATCCAATCTTAAGAAGCAAGCCTTTTTTATAGTCCATTGATACTGAGAACCAGCAGGTATTCATCTCAAACATATAAATAAAGGCACTATGAAGAAAGTGTACACACTATTCCTGACGCTTGCTGTAATAACAGGGTTTGCCGGGCATTCATCTGCACAATCAAATTCAGGTGCGCTACCGGTTATATTAGTAGGCTTTAATGCAAACCTTATCAGCAATAAAAAAGTGGCGCTTTCCTGGACCACCCAGCAACAAATAAACACGGATTGTTTTGACCTGGAGAAAAGCAGTGATGGCCTTAACTGGAAATCAATTGTTTCAGTAAAATCGAGCGGCAATTCCGCCATACCCGTCACCTACAATGCAGTTGATAACTGCCCGCTGAAGGGTTCCAATTTCTACCGCGTTAAAATTAAATCAGTAGATGGCCTGGCCGGTTATACGATTGTAAAAAATGTGCGCATGAATGCGATGGGCAGCATAAATATATATCCCAACCCTTCAACAGGGATTATAAATATAGCACTGGCAGAAGTGCCGGAGGCAGGCTATTGGAACCTTTCTATTATAAATAGTATGGGGCAGGTACTGGTTCAAAAACGATACAGCAGGAATATGGCTTCGGTAAGCCTCTCTGCCGTCCATTATCCCAATGGCAATTACACTATACATATAGCGGATGGCAACTTAAGTCAAAGTAAAAAATTAATGATAAACCACAATTAAACTCATCTTCCGAAAAAGTAAAGCCGTACCTGTACAGGTGCGGCTTTACTAATATTGGCCTAGCGGTGCGTGTGCGCTATTTTTACTTTTAATTACAACCCAGCAATTCACAGAGTTTTTCTTTCAATGCAGGGCCCCGCAGGTTTTTGGCAATAATTTTTCCACTGGGATCCAGCAGGAAATTCTGTGGAATTGACTGTATATGATACTTCACCGCAGCCTCGTTGCTCCAGAACTTAAGATCACTTACATGGGTCCAGGCCAGCTTATCGTCACTAATGGCTTTAAGCCAGGGTTCTTTTGACTTGTCGAGCGAAACACCCAGCACTGTAAAATTTTTCTCTTTAAACTGCAGGTAGGTATTCACCACATTAGGATTTTCCATACGGCAGGGGCCACACCAGCTTGCCCAAAAATCTACCAATACATACTTACCTTTAAACGAGGAAAGTGAAACGGGTTTGCCATCCACATCTGCCTGTGTAAATTCTATCGCGTCAGATCCGATAGCGCCAATTTTAGTCTCATCAATCATTTTCCGCAGGTACTTTCCATAATAATTTGTTTGCGCCGTCGCGGCTAATCTGTCAAAGCGCTTTTCCAATATATTAATATCATCGGACAACTGGGATGTAACAATCAATAAAAAAGGACTTACCGGCGAAGCAGCATGACCCTGTAAAAAAACTTCCATTTTCTCCTGGATGGCGGCATATGTTTGGGCAGCTTCCACTTTCAGTGTATCAGTATTGCCGCCTGCTTTCATTCGCTGCGATATTTTTGAATACTTATCAAATAACGGATTAAAATTTTCCTGGAAAGACTGGAAATCGCCTTGTGATGGTGAACCCGTAACGGTTAATTTCTGCAGGTCGTCAATACTACCGCTGATATTAATTTTATTATTATCAAGAAACAAAACAGTTCTTTTTTTTGCATCCCCGAAATTAAGACTCAGTAAGAGGGGTTCGCGCAAGCTTCCCTTTAACACAAAAGCACCCTTTTGCACCATGCCGCTGGCAATAGTATCTGTTGGATCATTGGCATCAATCAGCGACACCAGGGACTGCTCTTTCAGGCCTGTTATTTTTCCGTTGACCAGTAACTGCTTTTGCGCAGCAACCGCAACGGGAAAGCAGAGGATAAATAGAAATAATTTCATCTTATTTGGAATGACGTTTTGTTAATACGCTGATTACATCCTGCAAATTATGCCCTTTAGCGTTAAGCAAAAGCAAATAATGGAAAAGCAAATCGGCGGATTCGTCCAGGAAAAGTGCGTCATTGTTATCTTTTGCCTCTATTACCATTTCCACCGCCTCTTCCCCCACTTTCTGTGCAATTTTATTGATTCCTTTGCTGAATAACTGTCTTACGTACGACGTATCGTCTGTACTGGCTTTACGGAGCCTGATAATATCTTCTAAATAAAACAAAAAGTTGTCATGGTGGTTGCGCTCGCTCCAGCAGGTATCAGCACCGGTATGACAGGTTGGGCCAAGCGGTTCCACTTTTATCAGCAGGGTATCATTATCGCAATCGCCCAACACCTGTTTCACCAGCAAATGATGACCACTTTCTTCACCTTTTGTCCATAAACGCTGTTTACTACGACTAAAAAAAGTTACTTTTCCTTCCGCCATAGTTTTACTCAATGCTTCTTCATTCATAAAACCAAGCATTAACACCTTATTAGTTTTATAATCCTGTATTACAGCAGGCGCCAATCCATCACTGTATTTTTTAAAATCGATCTTCATACGCTAATAAATGCTAATAATTAAAAGATGTTGCCGAAATGCTTTTAAGAATCTTAAATACAACTGATATGAAAAGCTAAGGGCATTTTGCACCTACATTCTCACCGCTATATGCTGTTGTTGCAAATATCCTTTTAATTCCGGAATACTTATTTCCTTAAAGTGAAAAATGCTGGCAGCCAGTGCGGCATCTGCCTGCCCTTCTTCAAACACCGTTTTAAAATGCTGCATCGTTCCGCCGCCGCCGCTGGCAATAACGGGCACGGGCAGGTTTTGAGATAGCTTCTTTGTAATATCAATGGCAAATCCCTGTTTGGTGCCATCGTGGTTCATAGACGTAAGCAGAATTTCTCCGGCGCCTGCATCCACAGCCTGCCTGGCCCAATTAAAACACGTACTATCAGTTTTTATACGGCCGCCATTAAGGTATACATACCATTCTCCATCTGCCTCCTGCTTGGTATCAATGGCCAGCACCACGCACTGGCTGCCAAATTCTTTGGAGAGTTCATGTATCAACGCAGGCCTTTTAAAAGCAGATGTATTAACCGAAATTTTATCGGCTCCATTTTGAAGCAGTATACTTACATCATCTACGCTGCTGATGCCCCCGCCTACTGTAAATGGTATATTGATATGGTGGGCGATACGGTTCACCAGTTCGCTCAGGGTTTTTCTTTTCTCTACGGTGGCAGTAATATCCAGGAATACCAGTTCATCTGCACCCTGTTGTGCATAGAGAGCGCCCAACTCTACCGGGTCGCCGGCATCGCGGATGTTTTCAAAGTTGATGCCTTTTACGGTGCGTCCATCTCTTATATCAAGGCAAGGTATAATGCGCTTTGTGAACATAATTGGTATTTAGTATGCAGCACTTAGTTAAGGTATTCAGTACCTGGTATAAAGTATTCAGACTTTGACGCTAAAATCCAAAAGAGATTATGACATACTCACTTCAGCTACAATTATCTGTAAATGCAATCTTTGCCAATAGTCTGTATACTAAATACTTTATACTAATTACCATTACGGTTTCTTAAAATTTCATCAGATCCTGTATGCTTATTCTTCCTTCATAGATAGCCTTGCCTACAATGACACCACAACAGCCAATTGCCTGCAAATCTTCCAGGTCTTTCATGGAACTTACGCCGCCGCTTGCAATAAAATGCAATCCCGGAAATTCACTCATTATATTTTTATACAAACTGGTAGAAGGCCCTTCCAGTTTTCCGTCTTTGCTTACATCAGTACAAAATACCTGCTGTATTCCATGATCAACGTATTGACGGATAAAATCATAAATCCAGATATTGGTTGTTTCCAGCCAGCCACCCACCGCTATCTTCTCATCTTTAACATCCGCACCCAATAAAAATTTAGCCGCACCATAGGATTGCAGCCAGCCAACAAAAGTAGTTTCGTCTTTTACCGCCATGCTGCCAATAGTGGCATAAGTGGCACCTGAATCAAATACAATACGCAGATCGTTCTCTTTTTTTATACCGCCGCCAAAATCCACCACCAAAGATGTTTTACCGGCAATGGCTTCCAGCACTTTCCAGTTCTTCACCGCCCCTTCTTTGGCGCCATCCAAATCAACGAGGTGCAGTCGCTGCAGTCCCGCAGCTTCAAATTGTTTTGCTACCTCCAGCGGGTGTTCATTGTATATTTTCTTTTGTTCGTAATCGCCCTGGGTTAAACGAACACATTTTCCATCTATGATATCTATGGCAGGAATGATCTGCATACTACCAACCCCCGTCCGTACCGGCGCGGGCGGGCCTAAAGGGGAGTTTTTAGTCACATTATGATGCTTTGGTTTATCGTTATTATTACGATTCATTAAACGTGTTCTTTTAGTGGCTATATCCTTTCAATAAAATTTCTTAAAATCTGTTCACCCACGGCCGCACTTTTCTCCGGGTGGAACTGTACGCCATAAAAATTATCCCTGTGCAAACCAGCGCTGTATGGCTGAACATAATCAGCAGTAGCAATCGTATGTTCACCAAGGGCGGCATAATAGCCATGTACAAAATAGCAATAACTGTTTTGCGGCAACCCTTTAAACAATTCAGTTTTCAGGTCATAAATATTATTCCAGCCTATTTGCGGAACTTTAAGCCCTGCTCCATCTATACCGGATGTTGGTGTAAAGTGATGAACATCTTCATCAAAAATGCCCAGGCAGGGCGTATCATTTTCTGCTGAGTATCTGCACATGAGCTGCATACCCAGGCAAATACCCAATACCGGCTGTTGAAGATGTTTTATAACGAGGTCAAGCTTGCGCGCCTTTAAATAATTCATGGCCGTACTGGCTTCCCCCACACCCGGAAAGATGACTTTATCCGCTTTTTGAATCTGCTCTACATCATCTGTTACCGTTGCGTCCATCCCGATTCTTTCCAGCGCATACAGCACAGACTGGATATTACCGGCATTGTATTTAATAATTATCAGGCCCACTATCTGCAGTATTAATGTATGGTCAGGAAATAATATCTTTTATAAACGAAGCTGTTGTTTGGCCGATGTTTTCGCTATGCTCCAGTGCCTTAATAAAGGCCGTTCCTATGATGGCGCCATTTGCATGCTGGCAGGCTGCATCAAAAGAAGCTTTGTCTTTTATACCAAAGCCAACCAGTACAGGATTCTTCAGCTGGTAACTTTTTAATCGCTGCAGGTAAGCGTTTACATCCGTCATGTTTTTATTGCTCCCGGTTGTGGAAGATGAAGAAACTGCATATAAAAACCCAGTACTCAGCTGGTCAAGTTTTTTTATTCGTTCTTCCGACGTCTCCGGCGTAACCAGGAAGATAAAATCAAGCCCGTACCGCTGCATAATGGGGCCGTATTCGTTTTCAAATTCATGTTCCGGTAAATCCGGCAAAATCAGGCCGTCAATGGGTAATGCGGCAGCATGCTGACAAAACTTTTCAAATCCATATTGCAAGACCGGGTTCATATAGCCCATCAGTATAACGGGGGTATATATTTCTTTCCGGAAACCCTGTAACTGACCAAAAAGCTTTTCTATCGTCATACCATTCTCCAACGCAATGCTGCTGCTGTGCTGTATCACGGGCCCGTCAGCCAGCGGGTCACTGTATGGCATACCAAGCTCTATAATGTCGGCACCGCTGTCCTGCAGAGCCTTCATCACTTCAAGCGTTGAATGCAGCTGCGGGTAACCTGCGGTGCAGTAAACGTTTAAAACATTTTGCTTTTTTTGCTGAAACAGTTGATTTATTCTGTTCATAAAATTATATTAATCCCCGGCCAGAGAAGCCAGGTTTATTTCCATTTTTATATTACTTCTTTTGTATTCCGAACCCGCCCATGGCACTTCTTTGAATCCGTAAGGCTTAAACGCCTGGATCAACCTGCATGTCCATTGTCCGCATATAAGTTGCTAAATCTTTATCCCCTCTTCCACTTAAACAAATCACCACCCGGTCGGTTAATTTAAATTTTAATTGTTTCAATGATGATAACGCATGCGCCGTTTCCAATGCAGGAATAATACCTTCTGTTTTAGCCAGGTGAAAAGCTGCTTCGAGTGCTTCATCATCCGTAGCGCTTAAGAAAATTCCACGACCGGTTTCAAACAAGTGCGCATGCAGCGGACCGATGCCCGGATAATCTAACCCGGCAGAAATACTGTGCGGTTCTACAACCTGTCCATCTGCTGTTTGCATAACCAGGCTCTTACTGCCATGCAATACGCCGGGTTTGCCCAATTGCGTGGTAGCTGCGCTCATACCGCTGTTTACGCCATGCCCGGCTGCTTCCACCGCTATTAGCTGTACGGAAGGCTCCTCCAAAAAATGATAAAATGCACCGGCCGCATTGCTGCCACCGCCTACACAGGCCATTACGTGTGTAGGTAGTTCGCTGCCGGTAGTTTCTTTTAACTGCCAGCGGATTTCTTCACTGATAACGCTTTGAAACCGCGCTACCATATCAGGGTAAGGATGCGGACCCACCACGCTGCCAATAATATAATGCGTATCATTAGGGTTATTTATCCAATCCCGTATGGCTTCATTGGTAGCATCTTTCAATGTTTTGCTGCCGCTTAATGCCGGAATTACTTTTGCACCCAGCATTTTCATTCTTGCTACATTGGGTGCCTGGCGCTCAATATCTTTCTCGCCCATGTACACAATGCACTCCACCCCTTTTAATGCACACACTGTAGCCGTAGCTACTCCATGCTGACCAGCGCCTGTCTCTGCAATGATTCTTTTCTTGCCCAGGCGTTCTGCCAATAGAATCTGACCGATGGTATTATTGATTTTGTGTGCACCGGTATGGCACAAATCTTCGCGCTTTAAATAAATCTTAGTGTTGTATTCCCTGCTCAATCTTTCTGCAAGGTATAACGGTGTAGGGCGGCCAACATAATCCTTGAGTAATGCACGAAAGTCCTTTTGAAATGCCGGGTCATACATAATCTGCAGGTAGCGGCTTTTCAGCTCTTCTACATTCCGGTGCAGCATCTCCGGTATATAAGCTCCGCCAAAATTACCGTAGTAACCAAAAATATTTGGCTGCTGGTAAGTACCCTTGTATTGTCCTGATGGCACTGTTCTATTAATCATTACGCACAATTTTTAAATGTATTTTTTGTTACCACTTTTCAACACCTGCGTCTCTCCTATTGAACGCTGTACACCGCTGTACGAAGTCTCCGACTTCGTACCATTTATGTTCTCACGAGCCTTTGGCTCGACTCTATAATAATTCAACATCCAGAATGCCACCCAGGCCTGCGTAGTTAGATGCGCTGGAATAAAGATAATCCGTTGCATTGTTTACAATTCCAGCCCTCACGGGATTATCATGTGTGTAAAAAATTTTAGTATCGGTAAACGCCTTACTAAAACACTCCTCCGGATGGTTGTTATTTGTCCAAATTTGATAATTTTCATTTTTGCTATGCCTGCTGGCATAATATTTAAATTGATGCAACATCCAGAGCCTTCTGCTTTCCACATCGCTTTCAATTATTTTTATCATTTGGTGATGCGTAAATTTTTTAAAATCCCGTATGATGTCGCTAAGATTAAAATCTCCGGCAGCCCTGGCAACCAAATGCAAATGATTGCTCATAAAAACATATGCATTTAATATTAATCCCTTTTCTTTCTGACAATACTTAAACGAATCAACCAACATATCCCTATATAATTTTCCCGTAAATAAATCAATCCAACCACACACCGTGAACGTTAAAAAGTGGGTGGCATTTTGATCCTTGATAGGCTCGGAAGAACATATAGCATACGAAGTCAAAGACTTCGTACAGCAACCAGAAAAAAAACCGTCTGCTGTAGTAAACCTGCATAAGACAAAATAGCCATCTCCTGCACCGCTATACCTTTCCTTTTCTCTTTGTTCTTTTAGCCCAACAGCAGCTGCAAAAACTTCAAATCCAGCCAGCGTTCAAACTTATAGCCTACCTGTTTAAAATGCGCCACTTCTTCAAAACCAAAATGCTTGTGCAATGAGATGCTTGCCTCATTACTGGCATCTATTCCCGCAAGAATGGTATGCATGCCCAGCGCCTTGGACGCTTCAATAAGAGGCGGCATCAGTAATTTACCCACGCCTTTGCCCCTTGCATCAGCAGACACATAAATAGAATTCTCTACCGAAAACTGGTAGGCCGCCCAGGCCCTGAACGGGCCAATTGAGCTAAGACCCAACATTGTTTCATTTTCTACTGCTACAAAAACCGGAAAACCCTGTTCTTTTTTTGTATTGAACCAGGCGGTACGCATTTCCAGTGTATGCGGTTCATAATCATACACCGCAGTGGTGTTTACAATTACATCATTGTAAATAGCCAGTATGGCCGGTAAATCTTTTTCTGTAGCATGACGAATATGAATCATTTCCTGGCTATCCCATTTATGTACGCTAGTCAACTATTAATTTAAAGAACCTGTTATCTACCCGCATCAATGGGAAAGTTTGGGGCAAGGATTCCTTTTCGACCATAACAAACCCATTTCTCAAATAAAATTTTTGTGCGGCCTGTAATCTGTCAAACGTGCCAAGGTATATTTCATCAATGCTTTTCTGTTTGCACCAGGCAATGACGTGATCCAGTAATTGCTGCCCGATGCCTTTGTCCCGGCCGCGATAATCTTTATGTACAAACATTTTACGCAGGGCTGATTGCCTGTTCCCGATATCTATCAGGGCTATGGTGCCAATTAATTTTCCATTATCTGTTATTATCCAAAAATTGCCCTTGTCTTTGCAATAAAAATTTTCTATATCCAGCAAATCGGGCTGGTCTTCAATGGTCACCGGCACGCCGAATTCATTTTGCTGTATGTCAAGTATCAGGTCAATTACCTGCTGATTATATGCACTGCTATAAACTACTATCTCCATGCTGTTATTTTTTCAGCGCCAGTTTAAACTGCAGCACTTTTGCCATATCCTTAATGCCCGCCTCTTTCTCAAACCGGCTATTGATATCTACCCCGTAAAAGTCAGGATGTTTAATAGCCTTTAATTTAACAGCGTCGTCCAGTTCAATACCGCCACTTAGGAAAAAAGGTTTTTCAATTTTGCTTTTGGTTAATTTTTTCCAGTCAAACTTTTTACCGGTTCCGCCCTTAGCGCCGGCCACTGATGTATCAAACAAATAATAGTCGCATACATCATCATAATCTGATACCAGTTCATCTATGTCTTTTTGCTCATTCCCTATACTGAACACTTTGATAACCTCCGCATGGTCAGACAACTCTTCACACTGGTAGGGCGTTTCATTTCCATGCAACTGCACCACATCCAATGCGTAATCATCAATGGCCTGCATTATTTCTTTAAACTCAGCATCAACAAACACGCCTACTTTTTTTACATCCAAATCCAGTTCCCTTACCTGATTGTTGGGAAGTTTATCTACTACACAGCGTGGCGAGCCTTTGTAAAAAATTAAACCGGCAAAATCTATGTCCATACCGTCTAACTGCTGCAGTTGTTTTAATTGCGTAATGCCACATACTTTTATATTCATACCCTGATCATTTTAATAAGCACTTTTATTGTTGCTATTCTACTTTATATTATTCTTTCAGATTATCTGCAAACAAGCGCACTTTATCCAGTTCCTTTATTCCGGGTGCCAGTTCAAATTTGCTGTTGATGTCAATTGCAAACAAAGCCTTGGCAACCGGTTCATTCGTAAATGATTTCAACTTTTGTTCATCCCCTGGTTCTATTCCACCACTCAGGAAAAATGGTTTGCCGATGGTTTGTCCCTGCAGCATGTTCCAGTCGAATTTTTTACCTGTACCACCATAGCCAACGCCCATGGTATCAAACATGAACATATCACACACATCCATAAACGGCCTAATCATCCACTCTACACTGTCATTATCACTGAGCCGGAAAGCTTTTACAACGGATACATAGTCGGCAATCTTTTCGCAATATTTGGGGCTTTCATCGCCATGCAACTGTACCATGTGCAACCTGCATTCATCTACCATGTGCAGCACTTCCTCTACGGGCGCATTTACAAATACGCCTACCTTGTTAACATTGTTCTCCTTGCGGATCTGGGTAGTGGTCATATGCTTGAAAACATAGCGCGGACTCTTCGGATAAAAAATAAAACCCGCGAAAGTAACACCCAAATCTGCCAGCTTATCAACCTGCTCAATCTGAGTCATGCCGCATACTTTTATTCTCATGCCATGAAGAATTTTAAGGTTAAGCATACACGGCTTGCAATCGTTCACCCAGCGTCACCTGCACCAGCGGTCAGACCGGTTTCAGCGTTTTACTTAGGTCCTGCGCAAATTTCGCGAAAGCTACTCCAGGATCCGCTTCTTTCATGAAGTTTTCTCCCATCAAAAACCCATGGAACCCATTTTCTTTAAATAATTTGATGGTAGCAGCCGATCCAATACCACTTTCCGCAATCTTTATCATCCCTGCTGGTATTTTTTGGGCCATCCGTAAACTCCGATCTATATCCACCTCAAAGGTTTTCAGGTTGCGGTTGTTGATACCAATAAGATCGGTTTCATCGCAGATATGCCCCAGTTCTTCTTCTCCATGCAGTTCCAGTAAAACACCTAACCCAAGACCTTTTGCAACAACGGCCAGCTCTTTTACCTGCTGTACACTTAAACATGCTGCTATCAGCAAAATTACATCTGCACCCATTGCCTTTGCTTCTGTAAGCTGGTACGCATCAATCATAAAATCTTTGCGCAGAATGGGTATTTCATTACCCCTTGCCTGCAATAAATCATTTGTACTGCCGCCAAAAAAAGTTTCATCGGTAAGTACTGACAAACAGGATGCGCCATTTTCTGTATAAGCTGTAGTAACAGCAACTACATCTGCATGGCCGTTTATTACCCCTTTGGATGGCGACTGGCGTTTAAACTCTGCGATTATTCCGTTCCTGCGTTTATCCAATAAAAAGTCTTTCAGGGAAAGCGTATTTCTTGAAAAAAAAGCAGTTTTTTCCAAATCAGCAACCGGCACAGCTAATTTTCGTTGTGCTACTTCTATTTTTTTATGTGCTATTATCCTATCAAGAATATTCATTGCAATTGTTAGTGTCACCCTTTCAGGTGTTTTTCTAAATTGAAAAATTCTCCTTTTATTATTGTTCCACATTACTTGCAACTACCCACATACCATATCAATTAATCAACAACATCAACCGATACCCCAGGTATTTATTGTAATGAAATAAGCTTTTTCAGCACATCATTTGCCTTACCGCTTTCCAGGCTTTCTACGGCGGCAGCATACGCGTCATCATACGATCTGTAATTGCCGGTACATTGCAGGGCCATGGCAGCGTTGGCAAATACCACCGCATTTTGTGCCCAGCTGCCTTCGCCTTTCAGAATTTTTGCAAATAGTTTTGCCGATTCTTCAACGGTACTACCACCATAAATATCGGAGGCAGTTACCGACCGTTTACCGAGCTGCTGTGGCGTCATTATTTTTTCGCCCTTGTTCGTAATCACTTTGGTATCGTTTGTCAGTGAAATTTCATCATACCCATCCAGGCTATGAATGATAGTAAATGCTTTGCCTGTTTGCTGCAACAGGTAATTATAGATGCGCGCCATTTCCATATTGTACACCCCTACCAGTTGAAACGCCGGAGAAGCGGGGTTCACCATTGGCCCCAGCATATTGAAAAAAGTGCGGATACCCAGGTTTTTTCTTATCGGCCCTACGGTTTTTAACGCCGGGTGAAACAAAGGCGCGTGCAGAAAACATATATTGGCTGCTGCTACTTCGCGCTTAAGCAGGGCGGTATCATTTTTAAATTTATAGCCCAGCTGTTCCATCACATTAGAAGCACCGCTGACAGAAGTAGCGCCATAATTACCATGCTTGGCTACTTTTTGGCCGGTACCTGCCACAATAAAGCAGGCCAGCGTAGATATATTAAAAGTGTTTTTTCCATCCCCACCGGTTCCTACAATGTCAAGTGTATTGTATCCATCCAAATCTACCGGTACACAAAGTTCCAGCAATGCATCCCGGAAACCCTGTAGCTCTTCAATGGTTATACTGCGCATAAGGTACACCGTCATAAAAGCCGTGACCTCGTGTTCATTATAAACAGCTTTGCTGATGTTGAGTAATACTTCCTTTGCCTTGTCACGGCTAAGCGTTTTATGCTCAAATAAAAATTGTAGTATTTTCTTCATGCCCCTGATTCCTAACGAGGAATTTTTACGTTTAGTAATATGATTTCGTTCAGCTGCTATTCCCGTTTTATAAAATGACGTAATCTGTCTTTTTCAAAAAAAAGTCCCCGGGCTATCAACAAACTTTTTTCACTATTCCTGACAATGACCGGTTTATTCCTCCCCTTCAGCGGGAAAGGGGGATTAGCCAATTCCGCATAATCTGCTCGCCCAGCGGCGTAAGCACACTCTCCGGGTGAAACTGCACCCCCTGCACATCATATTTCTTATGCCGCAATGCCATGATATAATTGTTCTCGTCGCGGGCAATCACTTCCAGGTCTGGCGGAAAATTATTATCAGCCACCACCCACGAATGATAGCGGCCCACATCAAACCTGTCTGGCAAGCCTCTAAACAGGTCACTACCGGCGCCTGGCTCACGGTTGCCTATGATTACCGGCATTGCCACACCATGGTACACGGTGCTTAGATTTACAAGATCGCCGCCGAAAGCCTGGCCGATGGCCTGGTGCCCCAAACATACACCCAATATGGATTTGGTAGCTGCGTATTCTTTTATGAGTGGCAACAATAACCCAGCTTCTTCCGGAATGCCCGGGCCGGGTGATAAAATTATCTTATCATATTCCTTTACTTTTTCCAATGGAATTTTATCATTGCGGTGTACTTCCACTTTCTGGTGCAGTATTTTTTCTACCAGGTGTACCAGGTTGTAAGTAAAAGAATCATAATTATCGAATACTAATATCTTCATTGTTGTAGTTTCTGGTTGGAGTCTTTGTTTCAATTTGCCCCAACGGCAAACTGTGAACAATTGAACTATGAACTTTCTTAAACGCTTTCAGCAAATACAATGGCTTTCTTCAATGCACCTAATTTGTTATTTACCTCCTGCAATTCATTCTCTGGTATACTGGCTGCCACCACACCGGCACCCGCCTGGTAAACCAAGGTATTTTCCTTGCTCAAAAAAGTACGTATCATAATGGCATGGTTGCAGCTGCCATCAAAACCCATAAATCCAATACCACCGCCATAATTACCGCGGGCAGTTGGTTCAAACGCATCTATCAGTTGCATCGCTTTAATTTTTGGCGCCCCACTTAAGGTGCCAGCCGGAAATGTTTTTGCCAGCAGCTCAAACGGATTTGTTCCGGGCTTTACGTTACCCGTGACTTCACTAACCAGGTGTATTACATGACTGAAATACTGTACTTCCCGGTAATGCTCCACTTTAACGGCATCACAAAGACGACTGAGATCATTTCTTGCCAAATCTACCAGCATAACATGCTCTGCATTCTCTTTGGCATCCAGCAACAACCGGGCAGCTTCTTCCTTATCGGTTTTATCATCACCCGTTCTTTTAAAGGTACCGGCAATGGGGTGTACAATTGCTTTTCCGTTTTTTATAATAATCTGTGCTTCCGGAGATGACCCCATTAATTTATAATCGCCGTAGTCAAAGAAAAAAAGATAAGGGGAAGGATTGATGCTACGCAGCGCACGGTACACATTTAATTCATCACCGGTAAACGCCTGTTCAAAACGGCGGCTCAGCACAATCTGGAATACATCACCGCGGTGGCAGCTGGCAATACCCTTTTTTACCATTTCTATATACGACTCACTGGTCATATTACTGGTTTCTGCACCCACTGCTTTAAACGGGTACACAGGCACATCCTTACTTTTTATCAGGCTCTCTACCACAGCCAGTTCGCTTTCCATACCCGGCATAGTGTTTTCGCAGATATACAGTTCATCTTTATAGTGATTAATTGCAATTACGTACTGATAAAGGCGGTAGCGCATCAGCGGGATAGCGCCGGGGCTTTTTTGTTCAGGCGCTGGGCGTTCGCGAAACTTAACCGTATCAAAAAACTGCACCGCATCAAAACTGGTATAACCATATAATCCCTGCGCACAGGCAGCTTCCTTATCAGCTGGCGCTACGTCAAAACGCTGCATAAAATCCCATAGCAGCTGCGGTACTTCACTTGTATTGGCAATGGCAGTTCTTTCAGGCTCCTGCCCGGGCAATTTAAACTCAATGCTGCTGGCAGAGGTGATTTCTATACCGGCAATAGCGTGGATACCTATAAAAGAAAAACTGTTGTCTGCTACATGATTATCCGTGCTTTCCAGTAAAACGGTATCGCGGAAACGATCCCGCAGGCGCAGGTAAATCCCAACCGGCGTAAACACATCGGCAAGCATTTTTTTACAGGTGGTTTGTAGTTGAATCTTTTTCATTTTGTCTGTCTTCCCATACAAGGGATTGGGTAATTCTCCTTATAAATATTAATATTTCTGATAGTCATTTTGTCCTTGCTCCCTTCAGGAGCTTGGAGGTATACAATAAAAAAGCCCCGAATATATCGGGGCCTGAATATAGTAGGATGCTCATTGATTATAGCATTACTTGCCCCTGTTGAGGTTTGTATGCCACCACCACTGAATATTTTGAATGCTTTTTGTCATTGCAGTGCAAATATGGGTGAGAAACTTTGATTGTGCAAATATTTTTTGGGATAAGGAAATGGGGAACGTGCAATGAATGTATTGGGTTAACAGCGTAACATGTTTTGTCGGGTACTATTGAACGAATGGCATTTTACACCGATTCGCCCGTATTCATAAAACAACTTGCCGTCAACATTTGTAAAGGGATGTTGTTATAGTGAGCAAACCAGTCTGTTGCAGACTACTAATCAAATGCTATAATTTCTTTTTAAACAATTCTTATCTGCCTGGCTTTGTATTACTTAAAACTACGAATTTTAGCACATGGCATCAGAATACTGCTTTATCCTGCCCGGGCTCAACAATTCGGGCCCGGAACACTGGCAAACGCACTGGGAAAACGAATATGGCTTTACACGCATTCAACAGGCCGACTGGGATAACCCGGTAGCGGATATTTGGATACAAACGATAGAAGAAAAGTTAGCCCAATTTCCTCCCGGACAGGTTGTTTTGATAGGCCATAGTCTTGCCTGCTGCACGATTGTAAAATGGGCGCAGCAATACGGGCATCTTATAAAAGCTGCCTTATTGGTAGGCCCCAGTGATACCGAGGCGACTTCTTACCCGCCGGGTACAACCGGCTTTACACCAATGCCTTTATTTAAAATGCCTTTTCCATCCGTGGTGGTTGCCAGCAGTGACGACTTTTATGTAAGCATGGAACGAGCAACCTTCTTTGCTAATCACTGGGGCAGCCAATTAACAAATGCCGGCCCGTTGGGACATATTAATTCTTCTTCTGATATTGGCAACTGGCGGCAGGGTTATGCCATTTTACAAAAACTCATCAATCCGTAGCAAATGATTATTCAGCACAAAATGACAGATGGCAAAGGAATTTTTTACGTGGATCAGGACGGTGCAATTGTGGCAGAACTGGTATACAGTGAAGCCCCTGAAAATAAAATGATTATTGAACACACAGAAGTAGACGATTCACTAAGTGGAAAGGGCATCGGACTTCAGCTTGTAAAAACCGCCATTGAATATGCGCGTGGGCATCAATTGAAAATTGAACCGCTTTGCTCTTTTGCCAGGTCCATATTTAAAAAGAAACCAGAATTTGGCGATGTACTGTTCTCTGGTCTATAGTCTATAGTCAAAAGTTATTAGTCAGCCGTTTCGACCTTGACTACAGACTATTAACTATAAAACCCCCTTTGTACTCGGTAAATAATTGCTCAGGGGATCACGTTTTACTGCCATGCGGATGGCTTTGGCAAATGCTTTAAAGATGGCTTCAATTTTATGGTGCTCATTATCGCCATGGCATTCAATATTGAGGTTGCATTTTGCCGCGTCAGAAAATGATTTGAAGAAATGAAAAAACATTTCTGTTGGCATCTCCCCTATCCGCTCCCTTTTGAAAGAGGCGTTCCATACCATCCAGTTGCGGCCACCGAAATCAAGCAGCACTTTTGCATCTGCTTCATCCATAGGTAGTGCAAAACCATACCGTTCCATACCACGTTTATCTGCCAGCGCTTTCCCAAAAGCTTCGCCCAGTGCAATACCGGTATCCTCTATGGTATGATGTTCGTCAATATGCAAATCTCCATTGGCCCTGATGGTGAGATCCATCTTTCCATGCCGGGCTATCTGTTCCAGCATGTGATCAAAAAAACCAAGACCCGTTACAATATTGGCTTTACCATGGCCGTCAATGTTTAAATCAATTTTAATCTGCGTTTCGTTGGTATTTCTCTCATGCACTACCTGCCGCAAACCCAACCGCAGGTATTCATATATCTCAGCCCATTTTGTTGTTTCCAGCGCAATGGTGCCATCCTTTTGAAGAGACGCCACTTTATCAGCAATTTCGCCTGCACCCAGTGTGGCATCATTGTTTAACCAGATACCGCGGCAGCCGAGGTTTTTTGCCAGCTGGATATCGGTAATCCGGTCGCCGATAACATATGAATTGGCAATATCATATGCTTCGTTGTCCAGGTATTCCGTGAGCATACCAATACCTGGTTTACGGGTAGGTGCATTGTCTTTAGGATAAGTACGATCAATAAACACCTTGCTGAAATGAATACCCTCCCCTTCCAGGCTTTTCATTACCAGGTTGTGTAACGGCCAGAAAGTGTTTTCAGGAAACACAGCAGAACCAAGTCCGTCCTGGTTGGTTACCATTACCAGTTCGTAATCAAATTCACGGGCAATGCGCCCCATGTATTCGAACATATTCGGATAAAAAGTCAGTTTATCAAATGAATCCAGCTGGTAGGTGGGCGGCGCTTCGTCAATAAGCGTTCCATCGCGGTCAATAAATAATATTCTTTTCATTATTGCTTAATAGGGGCTTTTTTAACCGGTGTTTTTGCGGCAGCTTTTTTTGCAGCAACAGGTGCAGTAGCTGTTGCGCCTGCTCTTGCTGCTTTCACCTCTGCTGCTGTAACGGCGCTGGCTTTATTACCAAAACTATTTCGTATATATGTTAACGCATCCGCTACCTGCTGATCATTCAGCTGGGCGGCCAGTGGTGGCATGGGGTTATGAAAATCATCACCGTCAATTTCTATCTCACCGCCTTTTAATCCATTCAATACAATTTTTGCCAGCGCTTTCTTATCACCCAACACCCATTTGGTTTTTACCAGTGGGGGGTTCATGCGCTGCACGCCGAGGCCATCTGCCTGGTGACATGCAAGGCAGGTGGCGGCATACACTTTCTTACCACGCTCAACAGACGCCTTTATACCCGGCTGTTGTAGGTTTATAAATGAAGACGCCAATAAAAAAACGAGAGCTGTTACAAAAAATATCCGTTTCATAATAATTGATGAGCTGAAAAAATTGCTTCTCCATAATTGTGCGAAATCCGTCCGAAGCGACTGGTCGGGCGGGCAACGATGTTAAATAGCATTATGGCTGCCGGGGCGCAACAAATTATTTACCATAACTAATCTTCCACACGGTTCCATTATTATCATCTGTAACATACAGGGAACCATCTTTGTCCTGTGCAAGACCACAGGGTTTATAGGCAGCGCGGTTAATGTTGGCACCTGCAAATCCATCTGCAAATATTTCCCATTTACCGGATGGCACACCATCTTTAAACGGTACAAACACAACATAATAACCCGCCTGCGGTTCAGGGCTACGGTTCCATGAACCATGAAAGGCAATAAAGGCCCCGTTCTTATACTTTGCAGGAAATTTAGAGCCGGTGTAGAACAACAAACCATTCGGCGCCAGGTGACCGGGGAACTGTATCACTGACTTTGTTTTTTCTTCGCAACGGCCCGCCTTATTTCTATCGCCGCCATATTCCGGGTTAAGCAATTTTTCCTTTTTATCATTGTCGAAATAGCAATAAGGCCAGCCGCAGTCTGCCCCTTTTTTAATGCGGAACATTTCTTCAGCAGGATTCTCTGCACCCGCTTTCTGATCATACATTTCCGGATAAAATTGGAATAGCATATCACGGCCATGCTGCATTACATATAAATCATTTACTTCATTGTTCCAGTCGAGGCCCACCACATTTCTTAAACCAGTAGCATACCGTACGCCATCAGCGTAGGTCTGGTTAAGTTTATCTGCTTTGAACTGCCAGATACCGCCTGCAGAATCAAGTATGGGGCATGGATCCTGGCCGGGTGATCCTTTGGTACGATCCTGCAGCTGGCAGGCATTGGATGGCGCGCCAATGTTTACGTAAATATTACCGTCATTATCAAGTGTAATTGATTTGCTTTCGTGCTGGCGCTTATCCCACAAACCGGTGATGATTTTTTGTTCTGATCCTTCATCAACTTTGCCGGTTTTCTCATCCATTTTATAACGGTACACAGCAGTATTGGAAGATGCGTACAGGTAACCATTTTTTATGCTGATGCCTGTGCCAATATAATTACCGAAACCTGTTACTTCATCTGCCTTACCATCCCCATTGCTATCGTGCAGCCGGTAAATACCTTTGCCATCTTTTAATTTATCCAGCTTTACAAATATGTCTCCGCTGGCGGCAACAACAATATGCCTGGCACGGCCCAAATCACCAGTTACTTTCAACGAACTGAAGCCACCCGGCAATGTGATAACTGCATCTGCTGTTGCTGAAAAAGGCTTATTTACTTTGCTGGTATCGCTGGCGCAGGCTGTAAGTGCCCCTAGCAGCAGGGAGATAAAAAATACAGAAAAATTTTTTAAACGATGCATATCAGTTGATTTTTATAAATTTAAAATTACCTATTTCACTATGAACGATTCAAGGTTTTTAATTAAATCCAGGTTTTCTTTTTCAGTACCTACGGTAATGCGCAGGCAGCCTTCACACAATTCCACCTTACTCCGGTCACGTACCACAATACCTTTTTCCAGCAAGTAAGTATAAATTTCCCTGGCCCCGGTTACTTTTACCAGCAAGAAATTGGCATCACTGGGGTATACTTTTTCTACTACCGGCAACTTTGTTAGTGCAATGACCAATTCTTCCCGCAGCTGCACAATCATTTTAATCATATCATTTACCTGCCCCACTTCATCCAGCGCTTTTATAACAAGCTCCTGTGTGGCCTGGCCAATATTATACGGTGGCTTTACCCGGTTATACACTTCAATAATGGCTTCACTTGCAAATGCCATACCCAGCCGCAGGCCTGCCAGTCCCCAGGCTTTGCTTAAGGTCTGCATCACCACTAAATTGGGATAATCCTGCAGTTCAGCGATAAAAGAACGGTGGCGGCTAAAGTTAATATACGCTTCATCTATTACCACCAGACCGGGAAAATTGTTCAGCACAGTTTCCACATCTTCGCGGTGCAGTGCATTACCAGTGGGGTTATTGGGTGAGCACAACCAAATGATTTTTGTTTGGGAATCCACCAGGTTTTCCAGGTGTACTAAATCCAGCTGAAAATTATCCAGTAACCTGGCCCGGCGTACTTCCACATCATTGATATGGGCACTTACTTCGTACATGCCGTAAGTAGGCGGGCAAATAATAATATTGTCTTTACCCGGGTTGCAAAAAGCGCGGTATAAGATATCGATGCATTCATCGCTTCCGTTACCCAGGAAAATATGTTGTGCAGGCACACCTTTGATAGCCGCCAGCTTCTCTTTTATTTTCCATTGCAGCGGATCAGGATAGCGGTTGTACCACCTGGTGAGTGGTGAGCCAAAGCTGTTTTCATTGGCATCTAAAAAAATACTGGCTTCACCCTTAAACTCATCCCTGGCAGATGAGTAGGGAACCAGGTTCTTGATATTTTCTCTTAATAATTCCTGTACCTGGAACATACACGTATAAATTACTTTCTTTCTTTAAATACAAAATCAATACAGCTACGGCTGAAACAGTTGATGAAAAGGATAGTTTGCCATCATTGTTCACTAACTAACAGAGTGTTAGCCTGCCTTTCATGCGTGCCCGTCATTTATTTCATTTACCTTTCTCACCTGGTTAATACCTAACCCGCACTGCATTGGCATGCGCTTCAAGGCCTTCTGCTGCCGCCATTATTTCTACTGTTTTGCCAATATTCTTCAAGCCCTGTTCTGTTAATTTCTGGTAGGTAATCTTTTTTACAAAACTATCTACGCTTACGCCACTATAGGCTTTTGCATAGCCGTTGGTAGGCAAGGTATGATTGGTGCCACTGGCGTAATCGCCCACACTTTCGGGAGAATAATTACCGAGGAATACGGAACCAGCATTAATAATTTTTTCCGCCATTGCATCGGCACTGGCACAACTTAATATTAAATGTTCTGCAGCATATTCATTCAGCAGATCAACCGCCTCCGCTTCATCTTTCACAATAATTATTTTGCTGTTCTCCAACGCTTTTGCCGCAATTTCTTGCCGGGGTAATGCAGAGAGTTGCTGTGCAATGGCCTCCTCAATACTGCCGACTAACAACTCACTAATAACGACTAAAATCACCTGGCTGTCTGCGCCATGCTCGGCCTGTGATAAAAGATCGGCTGCCACAAATGCCGGGTTGGCCGTTTCATCTGCATATACTGCCACTTCACTGGGGCCAGCTGGCATATCAATGGCGATGCCTTGGTTTTGTATCAACTGTTTTGCGCAGGTTACATACTGGTTACCAGGACCAAAAATTTTATACACCTGCGGAATGGTTTGTGTACCATAAGCCATGGCGGCAATTGCCTGAACGCCGCCTGCTTTAAAAATTTTTGTAACCCCCACAGTTTTTGCCGCAAATAAGATAGCAGGATGTACTTCTCCGCCTGCACCGGGAGGCGTACATAATATAATTTCTTTGCACCCGGCAATGGTGGCCGGTATGGCCAGCATTAATAAAGTTGAGAACAGTGGTGCTGTACCACCTGGTATGTATAAGCCCACTTTTTCTATGCCTACGCTTTTGCGCCAGCATTGCACACCCGGCATGGTTTCTATTATTTCAACATCACTGATTTGTTTTTCATGAAAGCGGGCAATATTGCCAGCGGCCAGCTCTATGGCCTTTTTTAATTCGGCCGGTAAACTGTCTGTGGCTGTGTTTATTTCATCTTCTGTAACCAGCAAGTCATCTATAATTACAACATCAAATTGCTTTGTAAATTTTTTTACAGCCGCATCCCCACCTGTTTTTATCGCGTCCAGGATACCTTTTACTGTTTGCTCCAGCGAAGCGGCTTCAATGACCGGTCTTGCCAGTATTTTTTTCCACTCGCTTCTTTGGGGTAATTTAAAAACTTGCATACATTTTTTAATTTTCACATGTCACCCAGTTATCTTTTCCAGGATTGTAATCAGACGATCATCTTTTCAATTGGGATTACCAGGATACCCTGTGCGCCTGCCGCTTTCAGCTGTTCAATATTATCCCAAAACGCATCTTCATGCAGTACACTGTGTACGCTGCTCCAGCCACTCTCTGCAAGGGGCAGTACCGAAGGGCTTTTCATGCCCGGTAACAGTGCTATAATATCTTTTATTTTTTCATTGGGCGCATTCAGCAGGATGTATTTGCTCCCTTTTGCTTTTTTAACAGAACGTATCCGGAAAACCAATTTATCCAGCAGGTTTAACTGTCCGGCACCAAGCTGGTTGTTTTTTATAAGGACCGCCTGCGATTGTAAAATAGTTTCTACTTCTTTCAATCCGTTCATGAATAAGGTGGACCCACTGCTCACCAAATCTGCCACTACATCGGCCAGGCCAATGCCCGGCGCTATCTCTACGGAGCCACTGATTTCATGAATATCTGCCTGCACATCGTGTTGTTTCAGGTAATTGTTTACCAGGAAGGGGTAACTGGTGGCAATGCGTTTTCCTTTCAGGGAAGCAACGCCCATGTATTCCTGGCTGCGGGGTATGGCAATGGATAACCGGCATTTGCTGAAACCCAATTCTTCTACCACTGCAGCCTTTTTATTTTTTTCAAACAATACATTCTGACCTACTATACCAATATCTGCTACGCCGTCTTCTACATATTGCGGTATATCATCATCACGCAGAAAAAATACTTCCAGTGGAAAATTATCACTTTCGGTTTTCAGGCGGTCTTTTACATTGCGCAAATCAATACCGCATTCTTTGAGCAGTTTTACGGAGTCTTCATACAGGCGGCCTGATTTCTGAACGGCAATGCGGAGTTTTGTCTGAACCATGATTTATGGGATTTTAAGGATTATTAGAAAGAAGGGAACCTTTAAATTTTTGATTCCCCAATCTTTTGAATTGAAGACTTGTTGACCCAAAATTGATTAACAGCCCTACTTCTATATTAGAAGCCTCAAGATAATTTTTGGCTTTCGCCAAATGGACATTTTCAAAATTGATCAATGCTTTTAATGCAACCATACTCGCTTTCTCCACAAAAAAATCAACCTTTCTTTCGCCCACTTCTTCAATTTCTGTAATAAATTTTCATATTCAAATTCCAGTGCTCTTTGATAAATCACTTGCTGAAAGCCCTGCCCGTGTGATCAGGCGGCATTACCCAGGGCCGGATGGACCTCCATTGCCGAACCTTTAATCCTTTCTGTAATTGTTTTATATTTTAATTTCATTATCAAACCGCAATGTTCCTTTTAATCTTCCTAATCCGCTGAATCGTAGTTCAAACAGACAAAAAAAAGGGCCTACTTACGTAAGCCCTTCAATGTTTTATACCTGCGCACAAACACCATTGGCTTACCGGCTGGGTAAGTTTGCATGATGATGTATATGTGTAACCTGATTCATAATTCTGCGCAAAAATAGTATTTACCGGCTGATAGCAAAAAATATTTTATTTACGTAACCGGCTGCGGCAAATTTAAGTCGGGTTCCACCATAGATCCTTGTCCTGCGGTCTCAATTATCGTTAACTTGAGAAGAACTTCAATAAAAGTTTATGCATAGAAAAACCGGATGGATGACTGCCCTGTTGGGCATATTGCTGCTGGCTGCCGGGCTTGCTTCATTTATACCGCCGCCCCAGAAGACATGGACACTGGTGTGGGCCGACGAGTTTAACTATACAGGCCTGCCGGACAGTACCAAATGGAATTACGATGTGGGTGGCCGTGGCTGGGGCAACCACGAACTACAATTTTATACCATTAAAAGAGCGGCGAACGCACGTGTTGAAAACGGCAACCTGGTTATTGAAGCCATCAAAGAAAAATGGCAAAACAATAATTATACGTCTGCAAGGCTGGTAACCAAAGGCAAAGCCGACTGGCAATATGGTAAAATAGAAGTCAGGGCCCGCCTCCCTAAAGGCACCGGCACCTGGCCCGCTATCTGGATGCTCGCTTCCCGCGATACCATGAAATGGCCGGATGATGGAGAAATTGATATCATGGAGCATGTGGGCTTTCACCATGGTTATGTACATGGCTCTGTACACTGCAAGAAATTCAATCATGTTATTCACACGCAAAAAACTGATACCGTCATTGTAGAAGACTGTTCAGAAAAAATGCATGTATATGGATTGGAATGGAGCGCCGACAGTATACAAATTGCCGTAGATGGTAAAACCTTTTTTCGCTTTGCCAATGAACACAGTGGTTATAATGCCTGGCCTTTTGATAATAAAATGCACCTGTTGTTAAACCTTGCCGTGGGTGGTGACTGGGGCGGAGCAAAAGGCGTAGCGCAGGATATATGGCCCCAAAGAATAGAGGTGGATTATGTGCGGGTTTATCAATAACTATTTGCCTTCCTCAACGGCTGGTAAAGATTAATACGGCTTACTGCTGCATAACAAAATGTTAATACTATTGTTCCTCCGTACTTTTGCTGTTATTTCAAAGTCATAGTTACTATAAATAAGGCTGATGAAATCATTTTTACTTATTGTTTCTTTACTGGTAACAGCGCTGATTATCAATGCACAGAAAGTAGACAGTATCTATTTTCACCTCTACACAGACAGTCTGAAAAAAGGCACACACAATTACATTAATGTAGACGGCAAACTCAGCAATAACCGCTGGCTTCCCCTTACTGCCAAAGAAATCAGCTTTACCGCCAGCGCAGGCAGCTTTGATGGCAACAGCCTTTTTGTTGACAATAATTTTACCGGGGAAAAAATAACTGTAAAAGCAGTGCTGAGATCAGATACGGCAACGTTTAAAGAGATTACTATTTATATAAAGAAAGCACCGGAGAGTGAGCGTTTGAAAACAGCGGAAGAGATAATGCGGCCATCGGGCAAAAACAGGCGGCAATAATGCAATCAGGTGCCTATCCTCTCATAACTTTAGCGTAACTTTTCACAAGATATCCCCTATAAAACAAATGCGCCCTTGAACAGGGGCGCATTCTTATAATAAGTACAAACTGTAAAAAAAGAGACTACATTTTTTTGGCGTCTTCCAAAAATTTGGCCAGCCCGAGATCCGTTAATGGATGCTTCAGCAAACCAAGAATGGGTTCCAGCGGGCAGGTACAAACATCTGCACCGGCTTCAGCACATTTTACAATGTGCAGCGCACTACGGATAGAAGCTGCCAGGATTTCGGTTTCAAATCCCTGCACAGAATAAATTTGTGCAATCTGAGCGATCAGTTCTACACCATCCCAGCTGCTGTCATCTATACGTCCAATAAAAGGTGAAACATAGGTGGCGCCAGCTTTTGCTGCCAGTATAGCCTGGCCCGCAGAAAATACCAGCGTACAATTGGTTTTAATACCGTTGTCAGTAAACCATTTCAGTGCCTTTACACCATCTTTAATCATGGGCACTTTTACAATAATATTAGGATGGATTGCGGCTAATTTCTTGCCTTCTTCCACAATCGTGGCAAAATCTGTAGATAATACTTCGGCACTGATATCACCATCCACCATTTCGCAGATGGTTTTATAATGTGCATGAATGGCTTCTGTTCCTTTAATACCTTCTTTGGCCATTAAGGATGGATTGGTGGTAACACCATCCAGTATACCCAATTCATTGGCTTCTTTAATCTGCGCTAAATTAGCCGTATCTATAAAGAATTTCATGTGCTGTGTTTATAATGAATCCCCTGCGGGGATGGAGAAAAATAAAAAAAGGCAGGCTTATTACATCGCACCGCTACAACCGCTTACTCTTGCTGCGTTCCCGCCCTGGGAGGTTCAGCAGGAGCTGGCCGTGTAAGACCTGCCGGGCGCAAATATACGGAAGCGGCATTAATTATCAACCTTCCATTCTAACAATTTAATAAGATGTGTAAAACAAGAAGCTGTGTAAACTATTCAGCAATAAAAATGCTGTTAACATGCCCGTCAGCAAGGCAGCCGTTATAAACAGTTTACACTTTAGTTTCTGCCGGTATATGAATTAATCCGTGTAATGCCTATGAGCTCGTCAACCCTTCCATTAATACCCCTGTAATAAACCAGTATGGTATAATTGTTTTCAGTATCCCAAAGATTTCCTTCTGTGAGATCAAAGCTGGCGGGCCCACCCTGCTTATCTATGGTTACATAATCATAATTATAATAACCATTTTTTAACAGCAGATCTGTTTCATACACGCCTTTTGTTGTATTGTACACCATCTTTGCCTTATCATTAGCACCGTAATTGGTCAGTTCCCCGAATAAATAAACATCCTTGTCTGCTATTACCTGGTTACCGGCAGGTACAAACGTAAAATGAGTATTGGCAAAATCAGATTGCCACAAATAATTTACATTTTCGCTGATTTCATTATAAAACATGCCGTTATAATCTTTATAATATACCAGGCGCTGCGGGGCACGGTCAATATCCGGTTTCACAAAAATATCAGTAGAATTGGTATTGTAAGTGGCAGTGGCTACCCGGTCGCTCTGCAACCTGAAACTGCGCAAATCAAGCCAGCGCCATTCCCGGCCGCCCGGGAAAACGATGTCTTCCGAATTGTATTCAAGCGAGTTCTGGCGGATAAAAGTTGGTTTAAGCGACATAAGCGCATTATCCCAGCGGTTGTTCTGCAGTACACACACTTTTACCTGCTGCAACGCATTAATGATATTAACATTGCCGAGGTTTACCGTGAAAATAAGTTTCTGATACGTCTTGAAAATCTGGCCGTTAAATGGCTGCTGAATTTGTACACCAAGGGTTGCTTTTTCTTCTATTACCAGCACACGCCGGGTAAAAATCACTTTGGCCGTATCACCATCAGAAAAAACTTTCAGCAGGTAATTGCCGGATCGGGATGGCAGGCAGCTTTTTTCAGGCAGCGTCACCATGTAATGCGTGTATTTAACCAATGCAATGGAAGAATTGCGGTAGGTAGTGATGCGGTTTTGGGTAAACCCTTTTATATAGTCAAACTCAGTGAGTATGGTCTTAGTCCAGTCTGCATTGCAAAGTTGCCAGGTATAGGAGTAATTGCGCACGCCTGCATTGAGATCATCAAAATTAAGGTCCAGCTGATCACTGCCGTTTAATTTAATGATTGGATAGGCCAGCTGGTTACCGCTGTAATTTAATTTTACATTGTGGATACTGCTGGCATAAATCTTATCGGGTACCTGCGCACTGGCCATAAAAGCAATGAATACAAGGCCCATTAAAAGTGTACTGTTTTTTTGCATACAGGGTAAGATGAGATTGAAAACACTAAAGTTGTACAAATTTGGCTAAAAAAACCACAAAAAGATTTTGTGTTAACCAACACGGCCTATTTTTGATCAACTAAACAGCCTTCTTTTGAATATAGCCGGGTTTATTGCCAAGCGCATTGCATTTACAGGCGAAAAGTCGTTCAGCCGGTTTATTATACGGCTGGCAACAGCTGCCACCATACTCAGCGTGGCTATTATGATTGTAGCACTGGCCATCACCAATGGCTTTCAGTATACCATCAGCCAGAAAATCTTCAGCTTCTGGGGGCATATCCGCGTACAACATTATGAAGCCGGTAAAATTGCCAATGCAGAAGAAATGGCCATTGAAAAAAATGACACGGTAGCGCGGGTTTTACGCAGCAACCCGGCCGTACAGTCTGTTAACAGCTTTGCCACAAAAAACGCCATTTTAAAAACCAGCGAAACCATTGAAGGGGTTTTGTTTAAAGGGGTGGAAAAAGATTATGAATTCAGCCACCTGCAGCAATTTTTAAAAGAAGGAAGATGGGTAAAATATACAGACAGTGGATACAGCAATGAAATTGTATTGTCTGCCTATACCGCCGGGCAACTGAAACTTAAAGTAAATGATGCGGTACTTATTTATTTTGTCCAGAATGATGGCAGCTTCCGGGCACGCAAACTAACGCTAACGGGTATCTATAAAACCGGCATTGAAGAATATGATAAATATATTGCGCTGGGAGACATCAGGCTGATACAACGTCTTAATAACTGGAACCTAACGGAGATTGGTGGCTATGAAATTTTTATTAAAGACTACCGGCAGACAAATAAAATTACGGAAGAGCTCTTCAATGATTTGCCGCCGGAATGGACTGCCAGGAGCATCCAGGAAATTAACCCCAATATATTTGACTGGCTAAAACTGCAGGATACAACCATTGTACTGGTGTTGGTGATCATGACCATTGTTGCAGTTCTGAATTTGATTACCTGTCTCATTATACTTGTGCTGGAAAGAACGCGGATGATTGGTATATTGAAAGCATTGGGTACCAGCAACACCGCCATCCAGCGTATTTTTTTATACCAGGGTGGTATTATAACCATCACCGGCATTATCATCGGCAACCTGCTGGCGCTGTTATTGTGCTGGCTGCAGGAAAAATATGGGCTCATCAGCCTCCAGGAAGAAATGTATTATATCTCCAAAGCAGAAGTGCGGCTGGAATGGTGGCATTTTGCACTTGTTGATGCCGGTACTTTTATTGTATGCCTGCTCATCCTTATTATTCCCACACTTATTGTGCGGCGCATACAACCAGTCAGGGCAATACAATTCAGGTGATCATATAATCCTGGCCAGCCATGCCTATAACGGGGAGTTTTCCGCAAACATCCTTACGCCATACTATCATTCCCTTGAATAAGAAATATCCCAAGAATTATTTTGAACATAACAGCACAGACTAAGGATGCAAACAGCGCAACAGTTGAAAGGATTGCGACGCAAGGATGCTGCGCAAAGAACAAATGCTGGTATTAAAAAAGATATAATAATAAATAAGAGCAACAAGATTGATCTAAGTCTCCCTTTAAGAGGACGGGGGGTTTCCGGGGGCCAGTCTTGATAATATAATCCCCGCTGCCACCGCCGCATTCAGCGATTCTGCCTGGCCAATACGGGGTATGGTAATCCGATGCTGGCAGCATTCAAGCAATGCTGCACTGATACCTTTTGATTCGTTGCCAATTACAACCACGCCTTCCTGTAATGGCTGCACTTCATTCAGCATAGTTCCGTTCAGGGTTGCTGCATAAAGTTGCCACCCCGCTGTTGCTTTTACCAGCTCTACCAGGTTGGTATATTGCAACTGTACCCGCACAATACTGCCCATGGTACTCTGTACTGCTTTGGGTGAAAAAGCATCGGCACAATCGGTACTGCAAATAATATTACGGATACCAAACCAGTCCGCAATTCTAATTATAGTGCCCATATTACCCGGATCCTGGATACCATCCAGCATTAAGGAAAGGGTTTGAGAAAACTGTAAAGGCCCGGTTGCGGGCTTATTAAAAACGGCCAGCACTTCATGCGGCGTCTGCAAGAATGATATCCGTTCCAGCTCCTGGTCTTTTATTTCAGTTATTTTATCAGCAGCAATATATTTTATTAATGCGGTTTGCTGCTGCAGCCATGATGGGGATGCATATAAGTGCCGCAATGCAGCAGGTTGTGCTGCCAACAATTCGTTAATTATCTTTGGCCCTTCTGCAACAAAAACCGCCTCCTGATCCCTGAATTTTTTTTGGCCCAGACTTTGGATATATTTGGCCTGTAATTTCGTGATCATCTATTGTTGGTTTTTTCTGAATATGCGTTTATTGAACAACCCCGTTAAACTTTACCTGCTACTCTTTATAACCAGCCTGGCAGCTACACTGCCCGGTTGCATTTTTCCCAAAAAATACCAGGAGCAAAAGCCTTTTGTATTTTCAACAAATATAAACATACAGGGCAATCTGCCTACCGATGAAAAATCAGATCTGAAGCTGAAGCTGGAAAACCAGTTGGATGACAGTCTGAAGACCATTGTAAAAACGATTTTCCCCGGGTGGAAACAATTGGTAAAACCACCTGTTTTTGATACTGCCGCCGCCTTGCGGTCTGTTGTTTTTATGAACAACCTGCTGCACTCCCAGGGCTATTATAAATCGATCATCAGCTGGGACAGTTCTTTAGCAGTTAATGGAAAACAACAAAGGGTGTCGGTTAGCTTTTTTGTTACACCCGGCAAGAGTTATGCGTTTGATTCAATTGCATACCAATTGCAGGATTCGGCATTGCAGGCGCTGGCATTTTCCAGGCGCAATAATTCATTGTTGAAAAAAGGGCAGCCTTATTCCATTGAAATCATTGCTGCTGAAATGGATCGGCTGGTTGATCTTTTCCGGAACAATGGTTATTATAAATTTTCACGGGATGATTTAAATGCTGAACGCGATACTGTTTTTGCGGCATTGATCAATCCTTCACTTGATCCGTTTGAGCAGCTTCGTTTGCTGCAGGAAGCAAAAAAAAGGCAGGAAAACCCTGCCATGAATGTAGTTATACAATTGCGCAACCCGGATGCACTCAGTCATTTCCGAAAGTACTATATCCGTCATGTAAATATTTATCCCGACCTGGACTTGCTGGAAGATACCCTGATGGCAAAATATGATTCTGTAAATATAAAAGGTATCAGCGTTTTTAGTAAGTACGGTAAATTTAAGCCGGTGTTTATTGCGGCCAGATCATTCCTGCGCCCGGGGGAAGTATTCCGCCAGCGCAATTCAACGCGCACCTATACCAATTTTACCCAGCTCAATACTTTTATACAGGTTACCATTAATATGATAGAATCGCAGGATTCTTCTGCCGCACTGGATGTATTGATCAGGATGTACCCTACCAAAAAACAGGATGTGAGTGTTACACTGGATGCCAGCTATAATACAGGTGATGTAATAGCAACCGGAAACCTTTTTGGCGTTGGCCTGAATTTTGGTTTGAATAACCGCAATGTGGCAAAGCAGGCTATACAATCCAGTACCAACCTGCGTACCGGTATAGAAATAGATCTCGGGGGTAAGTTCATCCAAACATTGCAGACAAATCTTTCTCACAACATCAGCTTTCCAAGACTGATTGCTCCTGACTGGCTGCTCCGCAAATTTAAAAATATTGATTCGCTGCGCTCCCAGCGCACCATTCTCAATTTCAGTGGCGCTTACACAGACCGGAAAACTTTTTATGAACTTAAATCACTGAATGCTTCTTTTGGCTACCAATGGTCAAGGGGCCGCCGCGGACCAAGGAAAAGCCATACCTGGTATTACAGTCCGCTGAATATTGAATATGTACAGCTTACCCCGCGGCAACGGTTAACAGACCTGCTGGACAGCGTTCCCAATCTTAAATTTTCTTTCAATACCGGCCTGGTGATAAGCCAGGTATTGGGCTATAATTATATTCAGACTGGCAGCGACGGTGCTAAAAAAAATGATTTCAGGGTAGGACTGGAAGAAAGCGGGGGCATTTTTGGATTGTTTAAAACCCTTGACCGTGATGCCAACCTCTACCGTTTCCTGAAACTGGACGCGGACTTCAAGCATTATATTAATTATAAAAAATCAGCACTGGTTTTCCGGCTATATGGCGGTATTGGGATTCCTTATGGAAGAGACAAGGAGGGCGTGCGGGAGAAACAACTGCCTTTCTTTAAATCTTTTTATGCCGGCGGACCTTACAGCATGCGGGCATGGCAGGTACGGCAATTGGGCGTTGGGTCTTCGCCCTTCTTTGATACGGCCGCTGCATTTAAAGGCGTGGACAGGTTTGGTGACATACAACTGGAAGGAAATATTGAGTACCGGTTTAACCTCGGCGCTGTATTTGGCATAAAACTTAAAAGCGCACTTTTCACAGACATTGGCAATATCTGGTACCGCAACAATGATATCGATCCAAAATATATAGGCTCCGCATTTAACATCAACAAATTATATACAGATATTGCCGTGGGTGCAGGCACCAGTTTGCGGGCAGATTTTGATTATTTCCTGATCAGGTTTGATTGGTCCTATAAATTAAAAAATCCTGTTTACTCATATGAAAACTACGGATGGTTCCACGATATTCAATTACTAAAAGGTCAGTTTCAGCTCGGGATCAATTATCCGTTCTGAGCAGGATACCCTTCTTCTTTTACCTGCGCTTCCAGCTGCTTCACGCTGAGCGCGTTTTCCAGTCTTAATTCACCAATGGCAGTTCTGCATAAACTGCTGAGGTAACCACCACAACCCAATGCAGCACCAAGGTCATTGGCCAAACTGCGTATATAGGTGCCCGTTGAACATACAACCCTGAATTGCAATACCGGCATTTTGATGGATGTAATGTCAAACGTTTTTATAAAAAGTTTACGTGGTTCAAGTTCTATGGTTTCTCCTCTCCTGGCCAATTCATAAATGCGCTTACCGTCTTTTTTTATAGCCGAATGCATGGGCGGCACCTGCATGATATTGCCTGTAAACGTTTTTGTAGCTTCTTTAATTTGCTGCTCAGTAATACCAGCCCAGTCCTTTATATTTTCCGGGTCACTTTCCAGGTCAAAAGTGGGGGTGGTAGCGCCTAGTGTGATGCTGCCGGTATATTCTTTTTCCTGCGCCATGTACTCATTAATGCGTTTGGTAAACTTTCCGGTGCAAACGATCAATAACCCGGTTGCCAGCGGATCCAAGGTACCCGCATGCCCCACCTTTCTTATTTTAATAAGGTTACGCACTTTCCTGATAACATCAAAAGAAGTCCACTCAAATGGTTTATCAATGAGTAATACCTGCCCCTCTTCGTATTTATTAAATGATTGAACCAATGCTGAATTTTTGCCGAAGATAAGTAAACGGCCTTAAGCAGTAGCCACCTGCTGTATGACGGTTTTATGTGGAGAGCTAAAAATCACCAGGGTCTTATGCAAGCCGGGTAAAAATAATCTGCCGGCCTGCCTCACACTGACAATTCGCAAGGCCGTACTAAGAACCCCAAACTAAGAATTAGATAGCCTGCCTCGCTTTCAGCTCCAGGTATTTATTAAGTGTGTCTACCGTTACATTCTGCGGAGGCGTAAGAATAGACAGGATACCATTTTTCTGAAGTTCCTTTATAATTATCTTTTTCTCATGGATAAATTTCTCTGCAACGGTGCGCATATATACCGATGCAGTATCTGCAGCACGTATACCGGTTATTTTTTTAAACTCTGTATTCTCAAAAAACACCAGCACCAATAAATGATATTTGGCAATCTGTTTCAGGTAAGGTAATTGCCGCTGCAGGCCGCTCAATGATTCAAAATTGGTAAATAACAGCAACAAACTGCGTTGCTTTATGAGGCCCCTTATATTGCTGTAGAGCATTTCATAATCACTTTCCAGGAAAGCAGTTTGCTGGTTATACAATGACTTTAACACATTCTCCAGCTGCCCGCGGTTTCTGTCGGCTGGTAAAAAACTGCCAGGCTTATTGGAGAAGGTCATGAGGCCAAACCGATCCTGCCGGTACAGACTTACATTGCACAGCATTAACGTGGCGTTGATGGCATAATCCAGCAGCGACAAATTATCAAAAGGCATTTTCATGAGCCGGCCCTTATCAATAATGCAATATACCTGCTGCGACCGCTGCTCGGTATAATTATTCACCATCATAACAGACTTCCTGGCAGTAGCTTTCCAGTTAATATTCCTGATATCATCACCAATGGTATATTCCTTTATCTGCTCAAACTCCATGCTATGGCCAATTTTCCGCATCCGTTTGGATCCCGTTTCATGGGTTTGGGCATATTGTGCCATTAGCTCATATTTGCGCATCTGCACAAAAGATGGATATACCGGGATGGTGGTTTCCTTTTCACAGATAAACAGCCTGCGCACCAGGCCCAGCAGCGAGCCGGCGTAGATGATAACATGTCCAAAATTATATTCCCCTCTTTCAACAGGCCGTAATTCATAGTTAAAAACGCATTCTGCACCGGCAGATAATTGGCCTTTAAAAAAATGTTGCCGTTCCTGGAACTGGGCGGGAAGCTCTTCAATTACTTCCATGCTTACTGTAAAAGGATAATTATTTTTTACAGTGATACTTACTGCATTTTTGTCGCCATTACTCATGCGTTCTGCAGTATGACGAACAGCAACGGGTGGCCTGTTATAGCCAAAAATAAATACCAGATCAATGGCCAGGAGCGCCAGCAACAGACCAAATACCACAAAGCTTACCGGCTCCAGCAGCGTAATAAAATAGCCCATTAAAAAAAACAACACTGCTGCCGCACCCATCAGATAAAATCTACGGGTAAAAAACAATGACTTCAGCAGAAAATTTGCCAGGAGCCACAGCAATCCGCCAGCCAGTAATATGATCAGTAAAAACATAAGCGGTTATCTGGGTATTTCAACTGATTTAATAATCTTCTGTATCAGGTCATCCGGCGTCATTCCTTCCATTTCCTTTTCCGGGGTAAGAATAATGCGGTGCCGTAAAACGTGGGGTATCACTTCAATGATATCTTCGGGCGTAACAAAATCACGTCCGCGTATAGCCGCAAATGCTTTGGCGGCTCGTACAATAGCCAGTGAAGCGCGGGGCGAAGCACCGAGGTACAGCGAAGGATTATTGCGGGTTTCGTTTACCACCCTGGCAACAAATTCAAGCAGGCGGGGTTCTGCTACCAGCTGCAAAACCATTTGCCGGTACTGCGCTATCTGCGCGGTATTCATAATTTTTGGAACATCATCCAGCAGGTTTTTTTGCGATTTATTATGCTGGTCGGTCAATATGCTGATCTCCTCCTCCACCGTAGGGTAGCCTACTTCAATTTTAAAAATAAACCGATCCAGTTGCGCCTCCGGCAGCCTGTAGGTTCCTTCCTGATCAATGGGGTTTTGCGTAGCCAGTACCATAAAAGGCGGATCCATATGATAGGTAATGCCATCCACGGTCACCTGCCTTTCTTCCATGACTTCAAACAAGGCTGCCTGTGTTTTAGCAGGTGAGCGGTTTATTTCGTCAATCAAAATAATATTGCTGAAAATGGGTCCTTTTTTAAACTCAAAGCGGGTTTCTTTTGGATTGAATACGGAAGTACCCAGTACATCAGACGGCATTAAATCCGGCGTAAACTGTAAGCGCGAAAAATGCGCATCTATGATTTTAGCTATCAGTTTTGCTGTAAGGGTTTTGGCCACGCCCGGCACCCCTTCTATAAGTATATGCCCGTCTGACAGAAGTCCGGCAATTATCAAATCCACCATCTGGTGCTGCCCCTTGATTACCTTTCCCACTGTTTCACGGATATCATTAACCGCTTTATTTAGTTCAGATAAGTCGGTGCGCTGCTGAAAAACAATTTCATCCATAGGTTAAAATTTATCTTTTGTAAAATTCGTAAACCAGGTTATTTATTTCTAACAGCTCCTGCTGGGTGATTGTCTCACTGCTGTTAACATATTCAGCTTTCTCCATCAGTGCTTTAACGGTATGCTCCGGCACACCGCTTTTACGTGAGAGTGCCTGTATAAATTCAGCATTGATGGTCTGTGTGTTTAAAAAATAATTACTGCGGACGTGTTCAAGAAAATAGGTCATCATTTTGATGGCAATATTTCGGTTGTCTTTTTTCTGCAGGTACAGGTTGCCAATCGTGTGCACAAAAGAAAGGCTGTCGTTGGTATTCGGTACAGTGGCAGGCACCAGCCGTCTTTTTCTTTTACTGCCAAAAGCAATGTATAAAAGAGTCAGCGTGCAGAATAACAGGAGTGCATATTTTAGCATCGGGTTTTTCCAGAAAATGGCCAGGGCAGAAAATCCATCCCCTTTTTTACCAAAGCGGTAAGTATCGCCCCAATAAACAGTATGCGCATCTTTGTTGAGGTAAGAAAAAACCTGGCTATAGTAACTGGTATTATTATCTGTAAGCAAAAAATAATTTGAAAAAGCAGCAGGTTCTGTATGAAAATAAAATTTGCCTTTGCCATAACGCATCACAATAAAATCGGGCTTGTCATTTTCATTTACACCCAGCACGGTGGTACTGCTGCTGTCATAACGGGTAAACACATTTTTGAGCGGGTAAAAATAAAACCCGAATCTTCTTCTGCCAAAAGAAGCGGTGTCCTTCATCCGCAACGACGTATAGGATCTTTTTTCTTCGCGCCAGTCGAATGAATGCTCCGCCGTTTGCTTAATACCAAGTGTGTCCAGTAACCTGAAATCTACATTGTCTGCAGAGATAAAAAATTCATTGCCACGATCTACATAATTCAGTAACTGTTCAAGCCCTTCATTTTCCAGTGTTATGTTTTTACCAATACTGATGTAAACAGAACCTGTCATGTAAGCCAGGCTGTTTACCAGCCCGTTTACATTTTTTGATGCAAGGGAAATCTCCCCGTTGAATTGCTGCGGCAGCAATCGCCAGGCAATATTGGTACCCATTGGTTCTTTATCGCGGTACATATATGCCGGTGTCATGCTGGGCATTTTACGCGCAGTATCTTTCTTGCAGGTAGCAAAAATGGAAACCATTGCCAGCAGGCACCATCCATATTTATATAGTTGAATCTGCTTCAATACCTTGCTGTTTCATTGTTAAATTCAGTAAATCCAGCCCTTAACGCATCGTACATAGGGGCTGTAATGATATATTCGCCGTACCACACATATTCATACTTATTGGTAAGGTCAGCAAAAGCCCGGCCCGCAGATGGCTTTGATTTTCTTAATTCGCCGGCATACTGGTAGTTTGTCTTTTCCGAACCCATGCGGATATATCCATTCTGCGATAAATTATTAAGTGCCTGCAGGTACAGGTAACGTACTGCCAGCCGGTAATTTTTTTCAGCTTCTGCTTTTTTTATAAGCCGCTCATACCTGCCCGCTGCCGCCTCTTCTTCTTCTATGTCGATAACCGTTTCAATATTTTTCCGGCTTTGCAAAAACAAAGCGCTTTTACCCAGGAAGAGTTTATATACCACGAAAAACAGCACCGCCGCAGCCAGCACCCACAGTATAACTTTGAAAATCGCAAAAAAAGTATCCAGGAAAGATAAATCAAGTGGCTTTACCGGGTCTTTTCTCAGCTTCACCCTGGCATCATCTGCCCTTAAGAGGCTGTCGAGCCAGTCCTGGTAATAAAAACCCCTGTCTTTTTTTATCCTTGCGAGGCTATCGGTGCTGATTCTTTTAACTGAACTTATGATAGCGGTATCAACTGGTATATCTGCCTTGTCATCTTCATAGGACGCTTCCTGATCTGTAACTGCCGAATCTGTCACCGGGGCAGACATGGTATCATGAAGGAAGGGTGCCGGCATTTTCAGCGAGTCAAGAAACTTACTGGTTGCATCATCCTGTGCCGCTGCAGCATGGCCGGCAGAGATTAAAAGGAATAGTAACAGGTACCGGTATGATAAAAATAACTTCACGAGAGGGGGAAAAATAGTTTATTTTTTTGGGGATTGGCCCGGCTCATTTTTTTCTCAAGCCTGATGGGATACAGTACAAAATACCAAACCATAAACAGAAGTGACACTGTAAGGATAGAAACACTGGCCCATACAGGCAATCCAAAATTGCCGCTTTCTTTGTCAAAACTCTGCGACATCAAATGCGTTATATAACCTTCCAGGAAAGCCGCGGTAAGTGTAATAGGAACCAGGCATATAATAATTTTCACAGCATCTTTTGCAGCTTTTGTAAATGATTCAAACCGTTTTAAACCTTTTGGAAAAAGAATACTGTTGCCGAGTATAAAACCCGCCGTACTCGCTATTATCATGGCTGATATCTCCAGTGTGCCATGTATCCATATTACCAGTACCGACTGCAGCCCCAGCCCTTTTGAAAAAAACATGTACTGGAAACAACCCAGCATCATACTATTTTGAAACAGCAGCCATAGCGTGCCTATCCCGAACAGGATACCAAAAATAAACATCAGGAAATCTACGCGGATATTATTGAAAGCGATGGTTACAAACATGGCAAAAGAACTGTCGTCCTTATACACACCAAAAGGATCGCCATTGGCGATATTTTCTTCGGTCATGTTTACATAGTTATCGCCCAGCACGCCACGCACAAAATTGCTGTCTTTTGAAGAAGAGTATACCGCAATGACGCAAAAAATAGCAAAGAATACAAATGTAAACAACAGCACCCGGTGATATTTGCGAAATAATAAGGGAAGTTCTGTTTTCCAGAAAGCAACCATCCTGCCTATACTTTGTTTCCTGTTCTGGTAAACAGACTGGTAAGTACTAACTGCCAGGCTGTTGATCCATTTGGTAACCCGGCCGTGGGGGTAAAAAGTTTTTGCATATGCCAGGTCGTCTACCAGGGTAATAAACCGATCTGCTTTTTCATCCGGGTCATCTGTTTCAAAATGCTGGTACTCCTGCCATTTTTTTGCATTTCGTTTTATAAAAAGGGCTTCCCGCATACTAATTTGTAAAAATTATGGTTCAATATATGTACTAATTGCTAAACCGCTCTATTATAATTAAAATATATCATTAATATTGCGCAGGTGCATAATTATTTTATTTTTTACTTTACCAGTACTTTAATTTATATGCCCGCGCAGCTGCTCCAGTCTTAAAACAACGTTATATGCCTTCTGTTCAGATAGCCACTCCTTTTAATCTTGCACTGGATTTTGAAATCGCCGATTTGCACAAGCGCATTTTTGCATATGCCATCGATCTTTTTATTATGGTGGCTTATGCATGGATCATGAGCAATTTTGTTTATGATAATTCCAAATTTGCAACAGGCACCCGCGCTAATGCCGGCTGGAGTATCATCCTGGTGTCTTTACCCATTTTATTTTATCCGGTGGTATGCGAACTGGCCATGCACGGGCAAACAATTGGCAAAAAAGTACTTGACATAAGGGTTATGAACCTTTATGGTGGCGAGCCTTCGCTGAGCCAATATGCTATCCGTTGGATCTTCAGGTTCTTTGAATGGCCGCTGGTTTTTGGTGTTGTGTTTCCCGGGTTTTTGATTCTCTACCAGGTATTGTTTATGGTTGTACCGGGGGTGGTAGTGATCATCATCATTGCTGTTACCCAAAAACACCAGCGTCTCGGGGACCTGGCTGCCAGCACCGTGCTGGTTAAAACCCGCATTAATACATCCATTAATGATACGGTATTCCAGGAAGTAGATCAGCACAATTACGAACTGCTGTTTCCGCAGGTAATGCGACTCAGCGATCGTGATATCAACACCATAAAATCTGTTATCAGCAACGGATATTCTAAAACCAGCCAGGATTTGGCGCGCCGTACGGCAGAGCGCGTGAAAAGCGCTTTAAAAATTGAAACAAGCCTGGAGCCTGTTATTTTTTTAGAAAAATTATTGCAGGATTATAATTACCTGGCCACAAAAGAGTAATACTCCAGGTCTGTGCATTACCGCCAGGCTGAGGCGGCACCACTTAATGCGAAAATAAAAATAGCTATGTAGAGCAGCGCCAGCAGACCGTTTAATATCAGACCAATAATAGCACAGGTTTTTCCCGCTTTCAGGTTATTATAAGAAACTGCTGAATATATTTCGGGACTGGTATTGTAAAGCTTACTGTCTTTACCCGCAAGAACCAGTGCAATAATTCCCATTGCAACGCCGAGGAAGCATATTACGATAGACAGGATGCCCAGCACCAGTACCACTGTAGCATTGGGCAATGACTGCTGCATATTATATGGCTGCTGAGGCTGGTCAAAAATACTTTTCTCTTCCATTGTAATTAGCGGTTAATTGTAGCAGCAGTTAAAATACTGCGGCACTGTTCAAATGATTACCACACAAAATAGGTAAATTATGTACAGTATCAAAACTGTATGGCGGCTTGTTTCTGCCTGTACTGCCGGTCATGCTTTTAACCAGTTAAAAAGGCTGAAGGGAATATTGCGGAGAACCCAGAACATTAATACCAGGACGAGTATTGTTTTTACAAAAGAAGCGGAATAAAATATTTGCTGCCGCATTTTCCTGTCACTAAAAACGTTCCAGGAGAACACAAAAGCAGCATACATAATAACGGGAATTGCTGCAACAAAAAGAATATTATAATCCATCGCATCCAGCAGCTTTCCGTGCAACAAGGCAGAAAACGCTCTTTGCGAACCACAGCCCGGGCAATCCAGCCCGGTTAATGAATGAAAAATACATTTTGGATAAAAATTGTTTGCAGCAGCAGGGTAAAAAAAATATAGCAGTGATAAAACTATCACTGCTATTGTTACCATTACGAATTGCGCAAGCGCTTTATTCTTCATGAAAAACTATTGCTGGAAACTACGGGATGTTGCCCATAAGCCACCAAAACCCAACGCAAATACGGCGATCAGGTAAAGAACAATAAAGGCAATACCTACAAAGAATCCTATTTTAGTCCATTTAGCAGCATCTTTTGATGATTGCAATGCGCCATTAAAATCCCCTACCGACCACTTGGTATTCACCTGCGTGGCAAAAACAATACCTGCAATGCCAAAGGGCAGGCAGCAAAACAAAGTGACCAGGATAGATTCTACCAGCCAGTTTTTAGGGGGTGCAGATGGTGGAGATGTTTGTTGAAAGGGTTGCTGTTCCATGGTTTATATTGGTTTGATTAATAATTACACAAGTAAATAAAATTTACCGGCATTCTAAAATAAAACCGGCATAGACTCCACCAGATGCAACTACTGCCATGTATTTTTAAAACAATGGTAGCCAAGTTAGTAAGCCCTTGCAAACAATACCCGCTCTTTACTTGGCTTGCCTGTTAGGATACACTTTCCTTCCTCGGCAGGGTTATTTAACGGGATACAACGTATAGTGGCTTTGGTTTGTTGTTTAATAGCCTCTTCCGTTTCTGCGGTTCCGTCCCAATGGGCCGATATAAAACCGCCCTCGCCATCCAGCACTTTTTCAAAATCTGCCCAGTTGTCCACCCTGGTAATATGCGCGTCACGGTATGCCTTTGCTTTGTCAAACATAGCCTGCTGTATATCGCCCAGCAATTGTATAATGGCATCGCTCAGGCCATCCAGTGGAATACTCTTCTTTTCTTTTGTGTCGCGGCGGGCTACTTCCACCACGTTATTTTCAAGATCACGCGCACCAAGGGCTATGCGCACGGGTACACCCTTCATTTCATATTCGGCAAATTTCCAGCCTGGGCGGTTATTATCATTGTCATCATATTTAACCCGCACGCCTGCTGTTTTTAATTGCGCCACCAATTCTACCACTTTGGCATCTATCTGTGCTTTCTGTTCCGGGCCTTTGTATATAGGCACAATCACTACCTGCTGGGGTGCAATTTTAGGTGGCAGTATCAAACCATCATCATCGCTGTGCGCCATTACCAGTGCGCCTACCAGGCGGGTGCTTACACCCCAGCTGGTGGCCCATACATAATCCAGTTTGTTTTCTTTATCAGAGAATTTTACATCGAATGCTTTGGCAAAATTTTGTCCAAGGAAATGTGAGGTCCCGGCCTGCAGCGCTTTGCCATCCTGCATCAGCGCCTCTATGCAATAGGTCTCTTCCGCGCCGGCAAAACGTTCGCTGGTTGTTTTCACGCCTTTAATAACGGGCAGGGCCATCCACTCTTCTGCAAACTCCGCGTAAATGTCCAGCATCTGCCTGGTTTCCGCAATGGCTTCCTGCGCGGTGGCATGTGCGGTATGGCCTTCCTGCCATAAAAATTCGGCGGTGCGCAGAAACAACCGGGTGCGCATTTCCCAGCGTACCACATTTGCCCATTGATTTATCAGGAGGGGCAGATCGCGGTACGATTGTATCCAGTCTTTATACGTACTCCAGATGATGGTTTCTGATGTAGGTCGCACAATCAGTTCTTCTTCCAATTTTGCGTCGGGGTCTACAATTACCCCATTCCCATTCGGATCATTTTTTAGGCGGTAATGCGTTACCACTGCGCATTCTTTGGCAAAGCCCTCCACATGGGCCGCCTCCTTACTTAAAAAGCTTTTGGGTATAAAAAGCGGGAAATAGGCATTTACATGTCCCGTAGCTTTGAACATTTTATCCAGCTGATCGCGCATGTTTTCCCAAAGGGCAAAACCATGGGGTTTAATTACCATGCAGCCTCTTACTGCCGTGTAATCAGCCAGGCCGCCTTTCAGAACGAGATCATTGTACCACTGCGAGTAATCCTGCGCCCTGCTTGTAATTTCCTTAGCCATATATTTTATTTTGCGCCATTGGTTGTAAGGGGGTAGCTGTTAGTTGCTTATTCCTGCTTTGTTGCCAAAAGACAGCGGCTAACGGCTGTAAGTTATTTTAACAAACCCCTTGCAACAATTAAACAGTTTTAATTGCCTGTGACTTGTTATTTGTCGTAATTTTAACCAACAGTTCGCAAAAGTAATTTTAAAACATCAAACACTTTATATGAATACCAGAATTTTACTCCTCGCGCTGAGTGTTGCGGCACTAAGCAGTTGTTCTTCTGCTTACAAAAGCGGACAAACGCCGGATGATGTGTATTATTCGCCGGGCCGCCCACAGGCGGAAGCATATGTGGAAGTAAGGCAGGAAAAACAAGGCAGCAATTACCAGACGTATGAACAATACCAGGATAATTATCGTGATGACCGTTTTCTGCGCATGAGTATTGGCAACCCTTATTACCTCAATAGCTACAACAGCTATAGTGGTTTTGACTGGCGTTACAATAGTTTTTACGAAGGCTTTAACTATGGATACAACAGCCCCTGGAACAATTATTTTGCCTGGAACAATTTCTATAATCCGTATGCCCTGTCATATGGTGGTGGCGGTTACTACGGTGGTGGTTACTACGGTGGAGGCTATGGTGGCGGCTATTACCACGGTGGTGCAGGGGTGAATTATCCCAGCTACCGCGCCCCCATTAGCAGACCGGTGGTTTTTAATGTAAATAGTTATTCAAACGGTACCCGGGCTGCTGCAAGGCCTTCAAGCGGTAATTACTATAATAATAACCAGCGCTATAATAATGGTGGCAGTTACCGGACTATTAACAACAGTAACAGTAATAACAATCATCCCAGCTACTCGCCATCCAATTCAAATTCAAATACCAATACGCCTTCACGCAGTTACACGCCTTCTAATTCCGGCTCATCTTCATCCGGCAGCAGCAGTGGTGGAAGCAGCGGCGGCGGTTCTGTTAGCAGGCCTGCCCGTGGCAATTAATAAAACTATTAAAAGCATTTATATTCAGTATAACATAGCGCGAAAAAGGAACTTTATTTGAGTAGTATACTTAATGGTTCCTTTTTTTAGTGCCCTTTATACCATAAAATAGTATTACTGTATGAAAAACATCGCATTGTTTTTACTGGCTTCTTGTTCTACCGTCAGCATTTTTGCACAGATACCTGAAGACGCATTGAAATACAGCTGGCTTGCACCAAATGGTACAGCACGTACGCAGGCAATTGGAGGCGCAATTGGTGCTTTGGGTGCTGATATAAGCGCCAATTATGTCAATCCTGCAGGCCTGGCTTTTTTTAAGACCCGTGAATTTGTAATTTCCCCCGGTTATATTGCTGTAAAAAACAATAGCAATTTCAGGGGTGACACTAAAATTGCTGATAAAAGTTCATTTAATCTCGGCACCAGTGGCGCTGTTTTTGGTTTTGGCAGCAATGGTGGACGCTGGAACGGTGCGGCATTCAGTATTGCAGTTTCGCGCACGGCCAATTTTAATAACCGTATCAGTTATGCCGGCAAGAATAATTTTAGTTCTTATGGTGAACAATATGCAGCAGAAGCTGCTGATGCTGCTGCCCGCGGCCTCAGCCTGGATGATATTTTAAACAGCAACGATGTATCGGTTGGTACCCGGCTTGGATTATATACCTACCTGGTTGATACGCTAACGATACCCGGTAACAGAAACCCCGATATTGTTAGCCTGGCATTGTGGAAAAACCTGAAAAGCAATGCACCCTTCCTGGTGAACCAGCAGCATAGTATTGAAACCAAAGGCGGAATTACAGAAATCGCCATTGGCTTTGCCGCTGCCAATATGGATAAGTTTTATTTGGGCGGAAGCCTCGGCATACCTATTGTAAACTTTGAAAAGAACAGTGTTTTTACAGAGACAGATGCGGGTGGTGATGCCAACAGCAATTTTGCCAGCTCTGTACTTACAGAGCGGTATACATCCAAGGGGATTGGCCTTAACCTGAAATTGGGCGCTATCTATAAAGTGGCCGATCAGTTGCGTTTAGGCCTTGCCGTTCATACCCCCACACTGTATGGATTGAAAGATACCTACTATGCTACCATGACAACCAACACCGAGAATTACGTTCACACAGGTAACAGTACTATTACTGCCAGCTCTGATAAAGAACTCGGCCTGGCACCCGAATATAAGTATGATTTAACCAGCCCTTTTCGTGTAATATTAAGCGGTGCTTATGTAATCAATGCGGTTGAAGATGTAAAGCAGCAAAAGGGCTTTCTTACCGCAGACATAGAATACGTGACTTATAAAAGTAATAACTATAAAACTGCAGAAGATAATGCAGATAATACGTATTACAGTGGCGTAAACAGTGCCATTAAACAATATTACAAGAACGCGTTCAATTTCAGGGTGGGTGGCGAAGTGAAGTTTACTACCGTAATGGCAAGACTTGGTTTTTCTTATTACATGGATCCCTATAAAGACAGTGAATTAAAAGGGAACCGGATGTACCTGAGCGGTGGCCTTGGTTACCGTAATAAAGGTGTGTTCATTGATCTTACTTATGTACACAGCCTGGTAAATGATATTAGTTTTCCTTACCGTTTGCCCGACAAAGCAAACACTTTTGCTACCACCAAAGGTACCGGCAGTAATATTGCAGCCACCATAGGGTTTAAATTTTAGGCTAAGAGGGAAAACAGAACAAGAGGTCTAGGCGCGTCTTAGCAAATGGTCCGGGCAGGTAATACAGAACAAAGAGGTTCGCAATATCGGTCGTCATGCTCTGCTGACGGATGCTTATCTTCTGCGGACTTTATGATTTTAGCGTAGGTGGCTTAGTGCAATTTTTTACACTTCCCTTTATCTTTTAGCCGCTTAGCCCAGAAAATCCCTGAACCAGTAACCCGATTGTTTAACGGTCCGCAGCTGTGTCTTAAAATCAGTATACACCAATCCAAACCGGGCATTAT
>JBDSLR010000004.1:0-43104 GCA_039916305.1 Chitinophagaceae bacterium
AGATAGCTTCTTTTAGCGGTTAGGGTATGGTTGAAGAACTTGGTACAACTACAGACGGTGATTTAATTATTAATATCGGGCCACAGCATCCGGCCACGCATGGCGTGCTGCACCTGGTAGTAACGCTGAACGGAGAAACCATCAAAAATGTAGAACCACACCTGGGTTATATCCACCGCTCCATAGAAAAAATGTGCGAGAGCCTCAGCTACCGGCAGTTTATTTATGTTACCAGCCGCATGGATTACCTGTCTTCTCATATAAACAACCATGCGTGTGCGTTATGTGTAGAAAAAGGACTGCAACTGGAAATTCCGCCAAGGGCGCAGGTGATCAGGATTTTGGTAGATGAATTAACCCGTATTGCTTCCCATGAATTGTGGTGGGGCGCTATGGCCATGGATCTCGGCGCTTTTACACCCTTCTTTCATGCTTTCAGGGAGCGGGAAAATATCAATGACATTATGGAAGAAACCTGCGGGGCGCGGTTAACCATGAACTATATAGTGCCCGGTGGCGTAATGGCGGATATCCACCCCAATTTTCAGCAAAGGGTAAAAAACTTTATCCAGCTTTTTAAATCAAAAGTGGATGAGTATGATGACCTGGTAACCGGTAATATCATTTTCCAAAACCGGATGAAGGGCGTAGGGTACCTGTCACCGGAAGATGCTATTTCCTATGGTTGCACCGGGCCAACTGCACGCGGCAGCGGCGTTGCTTGTGATATCAGGAAACTGTATCCCTACGAAATTTACAATACCATTCAGTTTGATGAGATACTGGAAACTGCGGGCGATTCATTTGCCCGGTACATGGTACGGCTGAGGGAAATGCGCGAATCAATTAAGATACTGGAACAATTGATAGATAATATTCCGGAAGGTGATTTCCAGGCCAAAACAAAAGCGGTAGTGAAATTACCCAAGGGAGAATTTTACCAGCGTGTAGAAACAGCGCGGGGTGAATTTGGTGTGTATATAATAAGCGAAGGCGGCACCACACCTTACCGGATCAAATTTCGCTCACCGGGTTTTGCCAATCTTTCAGCACTCAACCATATGGCCAAAGGTGGTAAGCTGGGAGACCTGGTTGCAACCATGGGAACACTTGATTTGGTGATACCGGATATTGACAGATAGAAGGAAAGTATGTAGTATCGGGACAGTAGCCGGGTAGTTCTGTGTTTAAATAATGTATTGGTTAGTGATGTAGATTTTTATGAACTCGGCAGCAGAATACATAGCATCACCGTTGCGTCGCACTCTTTTGCATTTGACCAACATTGAACGCAAAAAATGCCGGCATCAGATATTTAATAAATATTAGTAGTAGCCGTTGTAAAGGCGAATAGGCAACGGCTGAGAGCTTTTGGGATTTTTTTTAATAAGATAACAATGTTAAGTCTGGAAGGCATTACCAATTCAGTTCACACATGGCTCAGCAGCAGTTTCCCACCCGTATGGGCATTGCTGCTGGAATTTGTGCTGGTAGGAATATCTGCCATTGGTTTGTTTGCCACGCTGGGGCTGGTACTGGTATTGATGGAGCGCAAAGTGGCGGCTTATATGCAAATACGCCTGGGGCCAAACCGGGTAGGGCCAAAAGGGATGTTCCAGAGCCTGGCCGATACCATTAAACTAATGATGAAGGAAGGCCTGACGCCGGATGGTGCAGACAAATTTTTGTTCAATGCTGCGCCTTTTATAGTCATGATTGTTGCTATGCTGCTGCTGGCTCCCATTGCCTTTGCAAAAAACTTTCAGATATGGGATGTTAACATTGGTGTACTGTATATCTCCGCCATTTCTTCGGTATCAGTGATTGGTATTTTAATGGCGGGCTGGTCCAGCAACAACAAGTATTCGTTGCTGGGTGCTATGCGCAGCGGGGCGCAGATTGTAAGTTATGAGTTATCGGCAGGCCTTTCGGTACTAGCCATTATTGTGTTAACCGGCAGCCTGAAGATCAGTGATATTATTGCTTCCCAGGAAAATGGCTGGTGGATTTTTAAAGGACATCTGCCTGTAGTTATTGCCTTTGTGATTTTTATTATTGCGGTGACTGCCGAAACCAACCGCGCCCCTTTTGATTTGGCAGAGGCAGAATCAGAACTTACAGCTGGCTTTCATACAGAGTATTCAGGAATGAAATTCGCGCTGTTTTTCCTGGCTGAATACATTAATATATTCATTGCCTGTGCTATTGGTGCAACCTTGTTTTTTGGCGGCTGGATGCCATTTCATATTGGGCATTGGGCGGGGTTTAATCATGTGATGGATTACATTCCCTCATCGCTGTGGTTCTTTGGAAAAACCTTTGCACTTATCTTTTTGATTATGTGGTTCCGGTGGACTTTCCCCCGGCTGCGTGTTGATCAGTTGTTGCAGCTGGAATGGAAATATTTATTGCCCATCAGTATGGTTAATTTGCTACTGGTAACAGTAATGGCCATAATGGGCTGGCATTTCTGATGAAAATCATTTTACCCCCTTTTTTTAAAAGGTGTTTGGCGGAAAGTAAATTTAAATAAGTTGCAGATGTTTATTGTAAACTACATAAAAGAAGTATTTAACGCGGTGAAATCTTTGGGCAAGGGCATGAAGATGACCGGTTATTACTTTACGCATCACAAAGAAATTATTACGCAGCAATACCCGGATAACCGTAATGAATTAAACCTGCCGGAGCGTTTCAGGGGAGAGGTGATCATGAAGCATGATGAGCAGAATGAACATGCCTGTACGGGCTGTACGGCCTGTGAACTGGCCTGTCCCAACGGCACCATTAAAATTATTACCAAATTTGATATCTCCCCCGAAGGGAAAAAGAAAAAGGCGCTTGATACATTTATCTATCACCTGGAACTGTGTACCATGTGTAATTTATGTATTGAGGCCTGTCCAACGGATGCCATAAAAATGGCCCAGAATTTTGAACACAGCGTGTTTGACAGGCGGCTGCTCACCAAAAAGTTAAACCAACCAGGCTCAAAAATCAGGGAGGGTGTTGAATAATGACAGCAGCGCAAATCATATTCTATATTATAGCTGCCTTTATATTGGGTACCGCCATACTGGCGGTTACAACCCGTAAAATATTCCGGGGCGCTATCTGGCTGTTGTTTTCTTTAATGGGCATTGCCGGTTTATATTTCTGGCTGGAAGTAACGTTTATTGCCGCGGTGCAGGTAATTGTGTATGTGGGCGGTATTGTGGTGCTGATTATTTTTTCCATTTTTCTAACACAGAAATCCGGTAAAGAAATGCCCAAACCGGTTGGCAGCAGATCTGTATTTGCCCTGCTGGCGGTATTGTTTGGTTTTGCCTTTACCAGTTTACTGATTTATAAAAATGGCTTTGCAGCAGGCAATGCCAAACCTTTTAGTGCAGACGTAGCAGATATCGGTACACAAATGCTCAGCACCACTGAACACGGCTATGTACTGCCTTTTGAAGTAGTGAGCATGCTGTTATTAGCGGCTATGGTAGGATGCATTGTTATTGCTATGAAAGAAGAAAGACAGGTAGTGAGTAGTGAATAGTGAGTGGTGAATAATTGGTGCCAGTTAATAACAGGAGGGTAACAGATGATTAAATGGTAATTACAGTAAACCCGGTGTCTGCATACTTAATATTATATACTAAGTACTAAAACATGATTTCACTTACAGATATATTATTCGTCAGCACGGCCTTATTTTTTATTGGCATGTACGGTTTGTTTACCCGCCGCAACATCATTACCATGCTAATGGCGGTAGAGCTTATTCTGAACAGCGTTAATATCAATTTTGTAGCGTTTAATAAATACCTGTACCCGGAGAAACTGGATGGCGTATTTTTTACGCTGTTTATTATAGCCATTGCTGCTGCGGAAGCGGCGGTGGCCATTGCCATCATAATTAACCTGTACAGGAGCCATCAATCTATTGATGCGGAAGACGCCGGTGAAATGAAATTTTAATAACCTTGCTATGCCCATGCAGTCTTATATATTGCTGATTCCATTAATGCCACTGGCAGTTTTCCTGGTATTGGGATTATTTGGGAGAAAAAAACTTGCCGCTTCTGCCGGGGTAATAAGCACGGTTGCATTGTTGCTGTCTGCGGTACTTGCCATCATCACGGCCGGTGATTATTTTTTCAGTACCGGAAAAGTTAATGGTGTTTACCAGCACATCATCGCATTTAAGTATACCTGGCTGCAGTTTTCGCCGGGTGTTGCAATAGATATGGGTTTTCTGATTGACCCTATTTCTATGATGATGATAGTCATTGTAACGTTTGTTTCGCTTATGGTGCACTTGTTCAGCCTGGGCTATATGAAAGGAGAGGGGCGGCTGCATGCCTATTATGCATTTCTTTCTTTGTTTACTTTTTCTATGCTGGGCCTGGTGCTTTCTTCCAATATTTTTCAGCTGTATATTTTTTGGGAGCTGGTAGGTGTATCATCCTACCTGTTGATTGGTTTTTATTTTGACAAACCCGCTGCGGTGGCGGCATCTAAAAAAGCGTTTATTGTAACCAGGTTTGCAGACCTTGGTTTCCTGGTAGGTATTTTAGTACTGGCATTCAACGCAGAAACACTTGATATAGGAATGCTGATTGAACGCCTGACCAACCTGCAATCTTCCTGGTCGCTGGCCATTACAGGTGCTTCCTTTATGGGTATTTCTGCCTTAACCTGGGGACTGGTACTGGTATTTGCGGGCGGCGCTGGAAAGTCTGCCATGTTTCCGCTGCACATCTGGTTGCCCGATGCAATGGAGGGGCCTACACCGGTCTCCGCATTAATACATGCTGCTACCATGGTGGTGGCCGGCGTATACCTGGTGGCAAGATTATTCCCGGTGTTTTCTACTGATGCTACAGCGATGGACATTGTAGCCTATGTGGGTGCATCCAGTGCACTGATTGCAGCCATCATTGCGTGCACCCAAACAGATATAAAACGAGTACTGGCATATTCAACCATGTCGCAAATTGGATATATGATGTTTGCGCTGGGTGTTTCGAAATATGGCGGGGAACAGGGACTCGGGTATATGGCTTCCATGTTCCACCTGTTCACCCACGCGTTTTTTAAGTCATTGCTGTTTTTGGGTGCCGGTGCAGTTATACATATGGTGCACAGCAATGAAATGAAAAACATGGGTGGCCTCAGAAAGCTTATGCCGGTAACGCATACATGCTTTTTAATTGCCTGCCTGGCCATTTCCGGCATTCCATTACTTTCCGGATTTTTCAGTAAAGAAGAAATACTGACAGCGGCCTGGCATTCCAATAAATTTATTTATGGCGTGGCATTGTTTACATCAGGGCTTACTGCTTTTTATATGTTCCGTTTGTATTTTTCTATTTTCTGGAATAAGCAAAACAACCCGTCTCCGGAGCCGGATGAGGTTAAAGCGCATAATACACATGGTGAAGGAACGCTAAGTATGAAACTGCCACTGGTTATTTTAGCTGGTATGAGTGTGCTGGCGGGCTTTGTTCCATTTTCAGCATACATCACCTCAGATGGGCAGCCGCTGGAAACACATATTGATCTTGTTTTTTCCATTGCGCCCGTAGTGCTGGCATTGACAGGTATTGCGCTGGCTGCTTACCTTTTCCGGTATAAAAACGAACGTCCGGAAAAATATTCCGGCCAGCTCGGAGGATTGTATAAAGCAGCGTACAGCAAATTTTATATTGATGAACTCTATGTTTTTATCACAAAAAAAATAATTTTTAATGGAATCGGGAAACCGGCAGCATGGATTGATAAAAACATTGTGGATGGATTGATGAATGGAGCTGCAGCCGCAACTGCTACAGTAGCCAGTGCTATAAAAGGTATTCAGTCGGGTAAAATACAGAATTATGCATTGTATTTTTTTGCGGGTATTGCGGGGCTTACAGTCATGGTTATTTATTTATGGAACTGAGGAACGGGAGTGCTGAGTCGTGAGCCGGCAGCGGTGAGTAGTGAGTGCGCAGCGATCTGAAGGCCATATAATGAAATGTAGTTTTATAATAAGAAAGTATAGTGCATATATAACTCATTTTCTTTTTTAATCTCTTAGCCAATGAATTTATCGCTGCTTATAGTATGGCCATTATTAACTGCGCTGGCAGTGCTGTGCTGCAAAGGCCTGAAGCAGGTGCGCACGGTATCGTTTGGGGGTGCCGTCATACAGCTCTTGCTGGCATTTTTTCTGCTGATGGTATATTGGCAGGAGCGTACAGCAGGTAATGCAGCGGAGATGTTATTCCAGGCAGATAGTACTTTGTATGCTTCATTCAATATTCATTACCATATTGGTGTGGATGGGATTGCGGTTGCTATGATCCTGCTTACCGCTTTTGTGGTGCTGGCGGGGGTATTGGTATCCTGGGATACGGATACCATGAGCAAAGAGTTTTTCTTCTTACTTAGTTTTCTCAGTGCCGGGGCGTATGGCTTCTTTATTTCGCTCGATTTGTTTATGCTTTTCTTTTTCCTGGAGCTGGCAGTAATACCTAAGTTCTTGCTAATTGGCATCTGGGGCAGTGGTAAAAAAGAATACAGCGCCATGAAACTGGCGCTGATGCTCATGGCAGGTTCTTCACTGGTATTTACGGGTTTGGTGGGCTTATATTTTAATACGGGTGCTACTGCGGACGGTGCCCATAGTTTTGATTTACTGCAGATTGCTCAAATGCACATACCCCTGAAGGCGCAGCTATTGTTTTTTCCTTTTGTATTTGTGGGCTTTGGCATATTCACTGCATTGTTTCCTTTTCATACCTGGGTGCCGGACGGGCATTCGTCGGCGCCTACTGCAGCGTCCATGTTCCTGGCGGGTATTTCTATGAAGCTGGGCGGTTACGGCTGTTTGCGGGTAGCTACTTATTTAATGCCTGAAGCAGCACAGGTTTATTCACCTTATATTATCGTGCTGGCTACTATTGCAATTATTTATGGTGCTTTTGCCACTATGATGCAGCAGGATCTCAAATACATCAATGCCTATTCATCTGTGAGCCATTGCGGTTTTGTACTGCTGGGCATTGGTATGCTTACCAAAACATCCATTACCGGTGCTGTAATGCAGATGGTGTCTCACGGTCTTATGACAGCGCTTTTCTTTGCCGCCATTGGTATGCTCTATAGCCGTACACACACCCGTATGGTAAACAAGCTGGGTGGCCTGCTTAAAATAATACCTTTTATTTCTACGGTGTTTGTACTGGCGGGCTTGTGTTCACTGGGTTTGCCGGGGCTTAGTGGTTTTGTGGCAGAGATGACTGTTTTTATGGGAGCCTGGCAAAACCCGGACAGGCTATACAGGCTGGCTACTGTACTGGCTTGTGCATCCATTGTGGTAACGGCGGTGTATATATTGCGGGCCGTAGGGCAAACCGTAATGGGACCAGTTACAGATTCTCATTATAATAATTTAAGTGATGCCAAATGGAATGAGCGGCTGGCGGCTGTTTTATTGCTGGTTGGTATTGTGGCAATAGGTGTTGCACCTTTTTGGCTGAATAAGCTGGTTACACCCGGGGCAGCAATTATCATGGAACAAGTGAATAAAGCAGTTACAATAAAATGAACAAAGGGCTATGCTGAATCAATTTCTTTTACTGGCAAGGCAGGAGCTGGCCTTGGCGCTGATTATCTTTATACTGCTTTTTATAAAAGTGGGCACAAGGGAATGGGCCAACATTTCGCTGTTACACCTCATAAACAGTTTGCTGCTGGTTAACCTGGCGGCCGGTTTTTTCTTTCCTGCGGAAGGCGTATTATTTAACGAAATGTTTCTGACGGGTAAACTGGCAGTGCTGGAAAAAAATATATTAAACCTGGGCACACTGATTATTTCATGGCAGGCTTACGACTGGCTGAAGCAGCATGGCCATGTGGTGGAGTTTTATGTATTACTACTATCTACGCTAATGGGTATGTTCTTTATGATCTCCAGTGGTAATCTGCTTATGTTTTACCTGGGGCTGGAGCTGGCAAGTATACCGCTGGCGGCTATGGCAAATTTTGATTTGCACAAACGCAAGTCTTCAGAGGCCGCCATGAAATTCGTCATTTCCGCTGCTTTTTCATCTGGTTTATTGTTGTTTGGTATTTCCATGCTGTACGGCACCACGGGAACATTAATTTTTAGTGAACTTCCGGCGCATCTGACAGGCAGTCCTTTACAGCTGTTTGCACTGGTCTTACTGGTCGGCGGATTTGCATTTAAAATATCAGCCGTTCCTTTTCACTTGTGGACGGCCGATGTGTATGAAGGGGCACCGGTAACAGTTACTGCCTATTTATCTGTTATCTCAAAAGGGGCATCGGTTTTTGTTTTTGCAGCTGTGTTATATACCGTATTCAAACCACTGGCAGCGGCCTGGTATCCTGTCATTTTTCTGTTGGGTATACTTACTATGTTTACCGGCAACTTATTTGCATTGCGGCAAAACAATATTAAACGGCTGCTGGCATTTTCTTCTATTGCGCAGGCAGGTTTTATGCTGGTAGGCATCAGCGGTAGTTCGCAGGCAGGTATGGCGTCGGTTGTTTATTTTGTGCTGGTCTATATCTTTTCTAACCTGGGCGCTTTTGGCGTAGTGGCAGTAGTCAGCGCATTGACGGGGAAAGAAAACATCGCTGATTATAAAGGATTTTACAAAACCAATCCGATGCTGGCATGGGTAATGGCGGTATCACTTTTTTCTTTGGCAGGCATTCCGCCGGCTGCCGGGTTTTTTGGCAAATTCTTTTTGTTGATTGCCGGTGCGGGCAAGGGAAATTATACAATCATTGTAATAGCGGCTCTAAATATGATTGTATCGCTTTATTATTATTTGAAGGTGGTAAAAACAATGTTTATAGACCGGCATGAGCAGGAACCGATTGAAACGCTGACCATTCATACATATCCGAAACTGGCTTTACTGGTTTGTATGGCGGGTATAATTTTACTGGGTTTTGTTAGTGCAGTGTATGAGTATATTTTTTCAATCAGTGCTGGTTAGGGCGCTTACCGGCATATAAGAATTTGAGTATATCATTCAATACAATCGATTAAAGTAATACCTCCCTGGCGGAAGGTATTTCCCGCAATTAACAGGGATTGTAATTTTATATAAAGAACGACATCTATATGGCCATTAACAAAAATCATGAGTTTGAAGATATGGATGGAGTGAAATGCGCCATTGTAGAAAAAAATGTTGCACAGCAGCGGGTAGATTTTTTGAAACAGCTGCTGGAGCACAACGGTTACGCAGTAATAGTAGTTGCCAGTCCGCCCCCCAAAGCAGTGCCGGCACCTGTCGCCGCACCTGCCACAGATATCCCGCCGCCACCTGCGGCGGCGGCCACTTTTACAGTAGGAGTAACAGATGTAATGTTTAACGCCACCAATGCTATTTTCGGAAGACTATTGCGCAGCAGCGATGGCCATGTGGTTACGCTTGCTTACTGGCAGCAAAAGGAAGCAAGGTCCACAGATGAAATACCTTATTTTGATAAAGGCTGATTCCATTCTTTTATGTACTTGTCAGAGAATCAACCCAAACACAAAAAGGATTAAATAGAAAGTGCCGTATTATTTTTTTGAACGATATAAATACTTTGCTATACCCCGGCTGGTTAAACGGAGCGTAAATTATAAAGGCAAACAATGCAGGAATGCTGCATTAGCGTTTGATCTGGTAAGCAATGAATTGTTTTTTGAAAGAAACAATGCCATCAACAGGTTTGTAGAACGGTGGGTTCATTTTACCTGGTGCCGGCCGGTGATCGGCAGGTACGGTTACTTATTTATTCAATTGCGCAATGATTAATTATTCTCTGTACAGGCGCGGTAGGTATTGGTCATCAGCGCAGCAATGGTCATAGGGCCCACGCCGCCTGGCACCGGTGTGATAAAGCTGCATTTTGGCGAAACTGATGCAAAATGTACATCTCCTTTTAATGCAAATCCGCTTTTTTTAGTCGCGTCCGGTACACGGGTAATACCCACGTCAATTACGATGGCGCCTTCTTTTACCATATCGGCCGTAACAAATTCAGCCTTGCCCAGGGCTGCTACCAGGATATCTGCCTTACTGCATATTTCAGCAAGATTTTTAGTGTGTGAGTGACAGATGGTTACTGTGCAATTGCCCGGGTTGGTATTGCTGCTTAGCAAAATACTCATGGGGCGGCCCACGATATTGCTGCGGCCAACCACCACGGCATGCATACCTTTTGTATCTATTTTGTAATGCTTCAGTAACAGCATAATACCATAGGGAGTAGCGGGCACAAAAGTAGGCAGGCCCTGCACCATCCGCCCCACACTCACCGGGTGGAAGCCATCAACATCTTTTTGAGGGTGGATGGCATTGATTACTTTCTCATCAGAAATATGCGAAGGCAACGGCAATTGTACCAGTATGCCATCCACATCTGGATCGTTATTAAGATCATCAATAATGTCCAGTAATTTGTTTTCGCTGATGTCTGCATCCAGCCTGTTAAGCGAAGACCTGAACCCAATATCATTACACGCTTTCACCTTTGCTGCCACATAGGTTTCGCTGGCACCATCATTACCCACCAGTACGGCTGCCAGTTGTGGTATTTTTCTGCCTTCAACAGCCAGTTGGGCGACCTTTAATTTCAATTCATCTATAATTGCCTTCGAAGTTAATTTTCCGTCTAAAATTTCCATGGCGCAAAGGTAACCGTCCGGAATAAAGGGTGCGATTTTTTAGTATTTTTCTTTACAGGTGGAAAAAATTTAATTTTAATGCCGTATAAATGCATTTTTTTTTGATTTTACAAATTTTTGGCTCAACTTAGTAAAGTTAACAATACGTTAACCGTTCAAACCTTACTCCTCCTAATCATCCAATCCTCTGCCAAATCCCTGACGTAAGTCTCTCTTAACTAAACATAACATAACATGAGAAAATTGCTAACACTGTTTACAGTGCTAATAGGTTGCTGCCTGTTAGTACACGCCCAAACCAGGAGAATAACTGGTAAGGTGATGGATGAAAAAGGGAATCCCATTCCCTATGCTACGGTTAAAATCAAAGGAAAAAATTCGGGTGCTGCTGCCGACCAAAACGGCGTTTTTGAAATTCAGGTTGCTCCAAAAGATCAGCTGACTATTTCTGCTGTAGGTTTTGATGTGCAGGAAGTAGTTGCCAGCAGCGGCAACGTAAATGTTAGTCTGAAAGCTAACCGGTTAATGGAAGAAATTATTGTAACAGCGCAGGGTATCCGCCGTCGTCCGCGTGAACTGGGATATTCTGCTGCCAATATTAAAGCAGAAGAACTAGTTGTGGGCCATTCACCCCAGCTGGCACAAAGCCTTTCGGGCAAAGTGGCCGGTCTTACTGTATTCAATGTAAACAATTCAGTAGACCCAGCCTATAAAATCACGCTTAGGGGATATCGTTCCATATCAGGTAACAATAATGCCCTCATTGTAATTGACGGTATTGTATACCCTGCACCAGCCAGTCAGAGCCCATCAGACAAAACAGGTTCAGGTGTAGCTTATGCCAGCCCACTCAGTTTATTGAACCCCAACGACATTGAAAGCGTAACGGTATTAAAAGGCGGCCAGGCAGCTACATTATATGGCTCTGATGGTGTAAACGGTGCACTTGTTATTACTACCAAAAAAGGAACCAAGGGAAAGGCCCGTGTAAGTTATACGAATGCCACTAATTTTGAAAGCATCAGCTTTTTGCCTGAATACCAGGATAAATTTGGCAGCGGCTCTCACTACGCTTCTACCTATGGTACTGCTGCATGGAAACCAAACTACCTTGACAGGCTTAAGGATAACTGGAAATCTTACGAGAACCAGCAATATGGGGATGCCTATGATGGCACCATGAGGCCTGCAGGCCGCATACTGCAGGATGGCAGTTTTCTGTTGCTGCCTTACTCAGCAATTCCCAACGAAAGGAAAAAAATATGGGACAAAGGCTTCAGCATCAACAACCAGGTTTCTGTAAGTGGTGGTTCTGAACAAAATACTTTCTACCTGTCTTTTGAAAACAACATTGCCCATGGTATAGTACCCGGTGATAAAAGTGCCCGTAACGGCGTAAGAATTGCCGGAACTACAGAGTCAGGTCGTTTCAGGGCAGGGTATAATGCTGCCTATGTACAGCAGAATTTTGACCGGTCTACTTTCGATTTTTACAATGAATCTATCAACCAGGCCGCTCACATTCCGCTTAGTACACTGAGAGACTGGAAGAACTATAAATTTGCCAGCCCGGATGCATATTATAATGATTACTATACCAATCCTTATTTTAAACTGGATAACGAAAGGACAAAGTATAAGGATGCTAATCTTACCGGTACAGTAGATTTAAATTATAAAGCTACCCCCTGGCTCAATTTCTACAACCGTATTGGCGTGGTAAACAACACCCGCTTTCGTAAGAATGTAACCGGTAAGTATATCTACACGCCGTATTCCAAAACGCAGGCAGCTGTGCCGGCGCCATGGGGTAATAATGCAGTCGATGGCCTCGGTATTACCCGCGCCGGAACTGACATACCCGGTAGTGTGTATGATGCCACTTCTGTAGATAATATTATTACCAACGAATTTCAGTTACAACTGAATAAGAATTTTGGAGATTTTACTACTAAAGGATTGTTGGGATGGAGTGTTTATGACAGAAAAACCAAACTGGTTGAAATCAGCTCCAGCTCCATTGTAGTACCAAATATCAATAACGTAAGTAACCGCCAGGGCAATCTGGGTGGTGGTGAAGAAAATACAGAATACAGAAAATACGGCTATTACGCAGACTTTACCGGTGGCTGGAAGGATATGATATTCCTGCATGGCTCTTACCGTTTTGATGCCACTTCAAGGTTTTACAAACCAACCCGGGAGGCCAGCCAGTATAGCTATGGATATTATGGTGTGGATCTTTCTGCTGTCATGACTGACATTATACCTGGTATAAAAGGTAAAATACTTTCTTATGCTAAATTAAGAGCAGGATATAATAAAAATGGTAACGACAATATTGCCTTGTACGGGCTTGACCCCAGCTTCAACAATGCTGCTGGCTTCCCCTATGGTAATACTGTTGGTGTAACCGTGGGTGCAACGCTGCCGGATTCTGCACTGCGCCCCGAAATTGTAAAATCATGGGAAATGGGTGGAGAATTCCAGTTTTTTGACAACAGGCTGAGTTTAGATTTTACGTATTATACCCAGAAAAGCAAAGACCAGGTGGTTAGTGTTACGATACCCCGCAGCACCGGTTTCAGCAGCTTCCTGGTTAACATTGGTCTTACTAAAAACTGGGGATATGAAACAGAACTGCGTTACCAGATACTTCGCAAGAAAAACCTAAACTGGGAAATCAATGCCCGTTATTCGTATAATGATAACAAAGTGTTACAAATCTACCCTGGCGTAGATGAGTTTGCAGTTGCTGGTTATGCTTATGCTTCTGCTTATATTATCAAAGACCAGCCATTTCCTGTAATGAAAGCCATCAGCTATGTACGTGACCCTGCTACCAACAGGATCATTGTGAATAAAAACAATGGTTATCCTTTAAATACAGGCCCTCTTAAGAATTTTGGCCGCACTACACCCAAGCATGGCCTGGGTTGGGGTACCAAAGTGCGTTATAAAGATTTTGCACTTGCAGGTAACTTTGAATACCGGGGCGGCAACGTAATCTACCATGATTTAGGACGTCAGATGACATTTACAGGCTCCGGCAAATGGACAGAAGATCGTGCCCCGCATATTGTGCCTAATTCTGCTTACGATGATGGTACCGGAAAATTTGTACCCAATACATCTGTAAATGCTGCTGAAGCAGAATATGATCTTTGGTACACGTACTACCGGGTAATTGCAGAAAATTTTGTAACGCCAGGCTGGTTTATTAAGCTGCGCGATGTAAATCTCACCTATAATTTGCCTTCGTCTGTTATTTCTAAAATTAAATTTTTGGGTGGCGCTTCCATATCTGTTTACGGTCGTAACTTAATTACCATTGTAGACAAGGCCAATCAGTTCAGTGATCCTGAGTTTAGCTTTACCACCGGAAACGGACAAGGTGTAAGCAATACCAGCCAAACACCGCCCACAAAACAGTACGGATTTAATGTGAACCTGACGTTTAAATAACCCAAAACTTATTCAGTATATGACACTCAACAATAGAAACCTGAAGAAAATACTGCTGGTGCTTTTTATAGGCCTGGCGGCAACGGGTTGTAAAAAAAACTGGCTCGATGTAAATACTAACCCCAACCAGCTTCCGCCAACAAGACCCGATTTTCAATTTACAGCGGGTATAGGCAGAACTGTATCGGTACTGGGGCCTAATGAAACCGGATCTTACTGGTCAGCGCAGATGACGCAATCTTCTACCTACGCTTCCAGCGCACCCAATTTTGCGTACAATTTTAATAATACCAATTTTAATTTCTGGGACGACTGGTATGATATTCTGGAAGATTTTCAGTATGCTATCAACAATGCAGATGCCAATGCACTGCCTTCTATCAAGGGACCATCCAAGATAATGAAAGCCTATATCTACCAACAAATAGTAGATGTTTACGGAAACGTTCCTTTCTCCGATGCATTAAAAGGCAGCGGTTCATTGGCACCCAAGTTTGACGACCAGAAAGCAATATATGAAGCGCTGATAGTGCTGCTGGATGAGGCCATCGCTGACCTTAAAGCCAATCCTTTTGATGCGGTAAGCTCTCCTGCTGATGTTGTATTTAAAGGGGGAACAGCCGGTACTACCGCCTGGATCCGTTTTGCCAATAGCCTCAAGTTGAGAATACTCATTCGCCAGAGCCGTGTAGCCGGCCGGGATGCTTACATCATTGCAGAAATCAGTAAAGCAATTGCCACTACTGAAGGCTTTTTGGCTGCAGGACAGGATGCAGGTGCAAATCCGGGATACACAGCTTCTACCGGTCAAACTAATCCTTTCTATAACAGCTGGGGATATGATGCCAATGGTGCCGTGCAGGCACTGGGCCGTTACCCGCGCCCTACTACTTTTCTGTTTGATGTTTTAAAAGCGTCCAACGATACCTTTCGTTTAAAACGCCTGTTCTACACATCAGGTGGAGAAAGTGCAACTACACCAGGCGTGAGCGCTACGCCGGAAAATGTCAGCAATTATATCGCAGTGCCTTATGGTATACAATCCGGTTATCTTGCACAGGTTACCTCACCCATAGGGCCGGCATTGCTCAGAAAAGGTGTGGTAAACAATCCTATGTATATGTTAACGGCTGCTGAATCTTTCTTACTGCTGGCAGAGGCAAAACAGCGCTACCCGGCTTTAACATTAACCGGATCTGCACAGTCTTATTATGAACAGGGTGTCAGAGAATCGTTCAGGATCACCGGAACTGCGGCCGCTGCTGCCACTACGTTGTTAACCAGTGGCAAAGACCTCGCAGACTGGGCTGCATCACCGGATAAATTAAAAGCAATATGGATGCAGAAATGGATTGCTCTGGTGCATTATGGTGGATTGGAAGCCTGGTCAGAATTCCGTCGCACTAATTATCCAAATATCCCGCTTTCCGCCGCCGCAGCAGTTGGACAGAAATTACCTCTCCGATTGTTTTATCCGGTTACAGAACTAAGTTCTAATGGAACAAATGTTAAGGCGCAGGGCACTATTGATGTGTTCAACAGCAGAATATTCTGGGATGTAGATTAAAACAGTTTTGCTTCATGTTTTATTAAGGGATGCCCAACCGGCATCCCTTATTTTTTATTAGGCTGGTTGTAAATAAATTATAGTAATTTCCTTGTACAAACCTTTCCTTGAAAAAGATAAGTATAGCTATCCTGCTACTGCTTACTGGCCGGCACGTGCATGGCCAGTCCACCCGTTCGCCATTGGCAACGCGGTATACCGCCACAGGCGCGTACAGCAAAAATTTTACAGACGCTTTTTCCGGAACTGTTAACCAGGCAGCGCTTGCGCAAATTAAAGAGGCCACCGCGGGCGTATACGGAGAAAGAAGGTTTATGCTGAAGGAAATCAGTAATTACGCCGCTGCCATTGCAATGCCAACCCGGCTGGGTGGCTTTGGCATCAGTGCCAGGTATTTTGGCGGCCAGCAGTTCAACGCATCACAAATTGGACTGGGCTATGGCAAAAAATTGCACGATAAAATTGATATCGGCGTGCAGTTTAATTATAATATGATGAGCCTGCCCGGATACGGCAGCAGCAATACCATCAACTTTGAAGCAGGAACAATATTACATGTTACAGAACAGCTGCACATTGGCGTACACGTTTATAACCCGGTGGGGGGAAAGTACGGTAAGCTGAAAAGTGAAAAGATTGCATCTGTATACAGTACAGGTGTAGGGTATGAAGCTTCTGATAAACTTTTCATCAGTTCAGACATCAGCAAGGAAGAAGATCAGCCCCTGAATATAAACGTTAGTTTACAATACATTTTTGCGGAAAGTTTTTTTACCAGGCTGGGCGTTGCCAGCAGCACGGGTAGTTATTTTTTTGGCTGCGGGGTAAAATGGAAAACATGCCGGTTGGATGCAGCAGCTGCCTGGCATGCACAATTGGGCTTTACACCAGGCATTATGTTATTGTTCTATTTTAAGGAACATGAAAAAAAACCGGGCGGGTGAAATCAAACTTTCTGCATAATTCGCTTTTGTTGTTTTTAACATTGCTGACCGGCTTCACAGCTGCTGCGCAGGAAAAGGAAAAGACGTTTTCGACCCTGGAGCAGCAACTGGAAAATATGGCGGAAGCAAATGATGCAGTGCCGGAAGACGATGCATTGTTGCAACAATTAAATTACCTGGGCAAACATCCGCTTAATATTAATACCGCCGGTGCCGAAGAACTCGCCGCATTGAATATGATAACCGGGCTGCAGATACAGCAATTACTGGCTTACAGAAAATTGTTCGGCAGGCTGGTAGACAAATATGAACTGCAGGCCATACCCGGTTGGGATCTTTTCACAATCAGGAAACTATTACCCTATGTAGCAGTAAGCGATGATAAGAACCTGGTTGAAAAATTGCGGGACAGATGGACCGGCGGCGATCAGCAATTGATGGCCAGGTATGCCCGTGTGCTGGAGAAGTCAAAAGGATATGATAAGCCACTTATCCCGGGCGCCAATTACTATACCGGTAGCAGGGACAAAATATTATTGCGGTACAATTACAATTATAAAAATTTACTGCAGTGGGGCTTGCTGGCAGATAAAGATGCAGGTGAGCAATTTTTTAAGGGCGCCCAGAAACAAGGCTTCGATTTTTATTCATTTCATTTTTTTGCACGCAGGCTGGGTACAATTAAGGCGCTGGCCATGGGCGATTTTACCGTAAACCTGGGGCAGGGGCTACTGCAATGGCAAAGTCTTGCATTTAAAAAAAGTGCCGATGTAATGGCCGTTAAAAGGCAATCTGCCACTCTGCGCCCGTATCATTCCGCAGGCGAGTATAATTTTCACCGGGGTATTGGCGTTACCCTGCAAAGAAAAAACTGGGAAGCAACACTGTTTGCATCTTTCAGAAAAATAAGTGCTAATATAAATGCAGATTCGGTAAACGATGATGGCGTTGTATCCTCTTTTCTTGTGGGGGGTTATCACCGCACGGCAGCTGAAATTAAGGACCGTAATAGCCTGGAACAAACAGCAGGGGGTGCTAATATCAAATACCAGGGGGCAGGCTGGCATGCAGGCATCAACGCAGTGTATTATCATTTCGCACAGCCTGTGCAAAGGTCGGCGGAGCCATACAACATTTTTGCTTTGCAGGGGCGTACACTCACCGCGGCAAGCATCGATTACAGTTATACCTGGCGTAATATTCATTTGTTTGGAGAGTCGGCTGCAGATCATGCACTTCATAAAGCATTTATACATGGTGCGGTGATAAGCCTGGATGCAAAAGCGGCTGTTTCATTGGTGCACCGGAAAATAGACAGGGCATACCAGTCCGTTAATGCCAACGCATTTACAGAAAATGCCTTTCCCGTAAATGAAAATGGGTTGTATGCGGGACTAACCCTGAGGCCGCTTACCGCGTGGCGGCTGGATGCATATGCAGATGTATTTCAGTTACCATGGCTCAAATACAGGGTAGATGCGCCTTCAACCGGCAAAGATTATTTTATACAAGTAACATATACGCCGGGTAAACAGGCAGAAATCTCTGCCAGGTACAAAAATGAAATAAAAATGATCAACCGGACTGCCGCAAATACCGCAACGGCTACAATTGATAGAATACTTAAAAAGAACCTCCGGCTGCAAACCAGTATAACAGCCAGCCGGGAGCTGCGATTTGGTAACCGGCTGGAAGCCGTCTGGTATGATGATAACGGACCAGCCGCCGGTCAGGGCTTTCTGACCTATCTGGAAACAACCTATAAGCCGGCATTTCTTCACTGGTCCGGTAATATGCGCCTGCTTTATTTTGAAACAACCAGTTATAATGAAAGAATATATGCGTACGAATCCGATCTTCCTTATAATTTCTCCATTCCCGCATATTATGACAAAGGAATGCGGTATTGCTTTAATATTAACTGGGATGCTGATAGACTGATTAAAACAAAAAAATGGGGATTTAGCTCGTTAAATATCGGCGCAAAGTGGGCACAAACTATTTATGCAAATGAGGGTAAACATGGCTCAGCACTGGACGAGATAAGTGGAAACTCTCATACCGAAATAAAAGTTCAAGTTATCTTGAACCTATAAATTTTAGAAAATTTCTTGCAGCGGATTGTTTTTTATACCTGTCATTAAAAAGTAGTTAATTAAACACAGGATTAACTATTTTTTCACAAAAGTTAAATGCTTGACATAATTTTACTATTCTCAAAAAAAATAAAACTATAAGCGTATGAGAAAATTGTGTACACTTTTATGTATGCTATTGCTTTTATCTGCGATTGCATTTTCACAAGTTAAGACCATCACTGGTACCATCAGGGATGCAAAGGGAGAACCGGTTCCCTTTGCAACAGTAAAAATTAAAGGAGGAAAATCTGGCGTATCTGCAGATGCAAATGGAAAATTTTCCATCAGCGCAAAACAGGGCGATGTTCTTGTAGTATCTGCTACAGATATTACCCAGCGTGAAATTGCCGTAGGTGGCAGCAATGCAATGGATATAGCTGTTGTAAGATCACAGGCCAGTTTGAGTGAAGTTGTTATTACGGCTTCCGGCATACGCCGTACAGACAAGGCCCTGGGTTATGCCATCAGTAAAGTAGATCCTGAAGCGCTTTTACAAAAGTCTGAACCGGATATGCTTAAGAGCCTGCAGGGCAAAGTAGCAGGCGTAGATATCAGATCTTCGCAGGGTACACCTGGTGCTGCTACCCGTATACAAATAAGGGGCAATGCATCTTTTCAAAGCACACAACCACTTATTATTGTCGACGGAGTTCCTTACAGCAACAGTCAGCTTACTACCAGCAGCCAGACAAGTGGTGGTACAGCATATGGAAGCGGCATTGCCAACCTGGATCCAAATGATATTGCTACCATGAACGTCTTGAAAGGCGTGGCGGCTTCTTCTTTATATGGATCAAGGGCTGCTGCCGGAGTAGTGGTTATCACTACCAAATCAGGTAGCGCCACAAGAAATAAAAAAGGCATCGGTGTTAATGTGCGTTCTTCCGTTTCCTGGGAGAATGTAGCCAACCTCCCAAAATACCAGAATTTGTACGGTACCGGCTCGCAGGGCGGCTATTCAAATTCCAACGGTTCGTGGGGACCCGCATTTACCGCGCTGGATTCTATTCCGGCATGGCCCGATTACAAGGCGGCTTACCCAGACTTATTTCCTTCTGCCAACATCAAGTACAGGGCATATCCCAATAACGTAAAAGATCTGTTTAAAACAGGTATGTTGTATGAAAATTCTGTAGGATTAAGCGGTGGAGACGAAAAAACTTCCGTTGCCCTTACCCTGTCTAACCTTACACAAAGCGGCTATATTGAGAATTCAGATTATGGCAGAAATAATGTGGGTATAGGAGCACAGACCAAATTAAAAGACTGGCTTACCGTAGGTGGTAATTTTAGTTACGTGCGTTCAAAACAAAAAGGTGGCTATTTTGGAGAAAACCAGGTAGATGGAGCCTCTTCAGTTTTTGCAAGAACCTTGTTTCTTGGCCGTAACTGGGATTTAAACCTCCCTTACCAGGATAAAAACGGCGTGCCGCTTACACCCAATGGTGGCGGGCAGTTTGATAATCCACGCTGGGCAGCCCTTAACAATGTAGCTACTACATTTGAAGAAAGAACGGTAGCTGGCGCCCGTGCAGAAGTACGCGTAAACAACTGGATTAGGATTAACTATAATTTCGGCGCTAATACCAGCAATACCAATCGCCGGGAAATAACAGAACTCAATTCACGTGCTGCTTCCGGTTTAGGAAGACTGGTAGTGGATAATTTCCGTCAGCAGGAACTGGAATCAGTTTTATTACTTACCCTGAATCCTAAACTGAATGACGACTTTGATTTAAGGGTGATTTTTGGTAATGAAATAAACCAGCGTACAACCACCAGGCAATATGCTACAGGCTCACAATTTATTGTACCGGGCCTGTACACGCTTGATAATACAAAAACACAGGTATTTAACCCGGGCGGTGATACTTACTCAAGAAGAAGATTATTGGGTGTGTATACAGATATCACACTGGGCTATAAGAACTATGCGTTTTTAAATGTTTCCGGAAGAATGGATAAATCATCTACACTTCCCGTTAAGAACAATACTTATTTCTATCCCCAGGCTTCTTTCTCTTTTGTATTCACAGATGCTTTTGGCCTTAAATCCAACTGGCTTGATTATGGAAAAGTAAGGGCAAGCTGGGCAAGGGTGGGTAATGACGCCAATCCAAATTCAATCCAGGATGTATTTAATGTAGGCGTAAATTTCCTGGGTCAGCCAACTGCTGCCAGGTCTGGTACCACCTACGATCCGAATTTAACACCCGAGTTTACCAATGAAATAGAGGTGGGAACCAACTTGTCTTTCTTTAAGAAAAGGATAAACCTGGATCTTTCTATTTATAAAAAAATCAGCACTGATCTCATTGCACCCGTTTCATTACCTGAATCTGCCGGTTACACACAGTTGTATACCAACTTTGGTGAAATCAGTAATAAAGGAATCGAAATCGATTTAACCATCAGGCCCATACAGACAAAATCTTTTTACTGGGATATACATGGTGCATTTACAAAAAACAAAAACATAGTTGTTAAGCTGAAAGATGGTATTGACCGTTTTGCTACTGGCGGTGTGTTAACTTCTATCTCTCCTTATTTTGAAGCAGGCCTGCCGTACGGTTACCTGCGCGGTACAAAATCACTGCGCGATGACAATGGTAACCTGTTAATCAATCCTGCAACAGGAGGTATGATAGTTGCCGACGATCAGGGTATTATCGGAGACCCTAACCCGGATTATAAACTGGGTATTACCAATACATTTTCTTACAAAGGATTTTTCCTGAGTGCTTTGTTTGATATGACGCAAGGCGGCGATTTGTATTCCGTAACCGTTACTTCTGAATTGGGAAGAGGTGTATCAGAAGATACAAAAGACAGGGGAACCACATGGGTAATTCCTGGTGTATATGGAGATCCCAACACCAAATTACCAATAATGGTAGGTGGAAAAACAGTACCTAATCAGACCCGTATTACTACCAATGATTTGTATTTTTCGCCCAATGCTACTACCGGAGCAACATTTGGTATTAATACCGCCACTGAGTGGAATGTATATGACGCAACAGTATACCGCCTCCGGGAAATTACACTGGGTTATGAAATCCCTAAATCATTGTTTGGCAAATTGCCGATCAATGGCGCTACGCTTAGCTTAAGTGGCAGAAACCTTTGGTTCCTGGCCCCTAATTTTCCAAAATATACAAATTTTGATCCCGAGGTAAACTCTTACGGTGCTACCAATGTTCAGGGTATTGAACTGTCTGCAGCACCTACTACACGCAGGTATGGCGTTAACCTGAACATAAACTTTTAATTACGAAACAAATTATTTGTATGACAACATATAAGTTAAACATTTTTAAAGTCATTCTACCCTCCGTTTTGTTGCTGGGTTCGTGCAAAAAATTCCTGGATGTAAACCAGAATGTAAATGACCCGGTTGCGGTACCGGTATCTATCCTGTTGCCCGATGCAGAAAGAAATCTCGGTGACGCTTTGGTTATCGGTGGTGGACTATCACAGGATTTGGCTGTTTATACGCACCAGATGTCTACGCGTGAAGATCCGGATCAGTATGGTGTAAATGGTGGCGAGTTTAATTTGCAGCAGGCATGGTCTACGTTTTACGATGGTACGCTGATAAGCCTCGATGAAATTATTAAAAGCGCTGTGCCAGCAGGCAACTTTAAATATGCCGGTATTGCTAAAATTTTAAAGGCCTACGGTTACAGCCAGTTTGTTGACGTATTTGGTGATTTGCCTTTTACGGAAGCCAACAAATTTAAAGAGGGAATTCAGTTTGCCAAGTTTGATGCATCAAAAGATATCTATCCGGCCCTGATTACCCTTATCAATGCGGGGATTGCTGATCTTAACAATACGGCCACTAATCCAAAATCACCCGGTGCAGATGATGTTATTTACCAGGGTAGTGTGACGAAATGGATAAAAGCGGCTAATACCATTAAACTAAAATTGTATACACAGGTAAGAAAAGTGCAGAATGTACAGGCAGATGTAACCGCCTTGCTGGCTACACCCGCTAACCTTATCAATGCTACGTCAGAAAGCTTTCTGTTGCCTTATGGCCCGCTGGGTGCTACAGATGACCGCAATCCTGGTTTTGGTGATTATTTTGCTACACAGCGTAGTAACCATATCAGTCCCTGGTTTTACGGCATTTTAAAAGGTTACAATACCAATATTTTTACCAATAATCCTGATCCGCGTGTGCCTTATTACATCTATAACCAGATGCGGGCCAATACTGCGCCAAGAGAAGGCAACCAGACAGAATACCGCGATGGGGCTTTTGTATCTATCTATTTTGGTTCTGTAGGGCCAGACAGGGATCGTAACCAGCAGGGTACCATCAGCGTATTGGGCATGTACCCGGTAGGTGGCCGGTATGATCAGGGTGACGGCCTTAACGTTACCGCTACCAGCGGTACAGGAGCAGCACCTTACCGTTTTATCACCTATGCAGACAGACTTTACCTGGAAGCAGAGCTGATCAGTGTTGGCCTGGCAACCGGCGATGCAAAGGCTAAATTGCAGGCAGCTATCGCAGCCTCCTTTGCACAAGTGGATTATGTGATTACAACTTTTGTAAAACCAACCCAAACCGTTCCGGCGCTGGCAGGTGCGGCAGCGGTTACAACGTACTCCAATAATGTGTTGACTGCATATGATGCAGCATCGGCTGACAAAAAACTGGAAATCATCATGACCCAAAAATGGATTTCAAGTTTTGGAAGTGCAGTAGACCAGTACACTGATTACAGGAGAACTGGTTACCCAATTTTGTTTGATCCTAAAAACGCCAGTATGGCACCAGGCGGAAGGGTGCAGCCACCTATTAACGGGGATCCTGTTAACCCAGGGGCGCAAAAGTCGGTGCCCGTACAGTTAAGTTTAACCTATCCTTTATCTTTGCCATGGTCAACTTCTGAACTGGAGAAAAATCAGGCAGCGCCGGCGCAAAAAAATCCGCAGACCTATAAAATATTCTGGCTCCCTTAAAAAATAAAAAACTGTAACATGAAACAAATAATAATATATAGTCTTTTATCGGTTGTGCTCTTTGCCTCCTGCCGTAAAAGCGATAATTCAAAACTGCCGGATTTAAGCAGGGTACCCGTACCGCTGATCACAAAAGATGCTACCGGCAATGCAACCATTGATGGTAATGCGCCCAATACTTTCAGTGGCAAAGTAAAAGTGGATTTGTATTTTAAAGATGATACAAAACCCGCCAAATTTGATATTGTTGTAATTAAAAATGGCGACAAGTCGATTGTTAAAACCCTGCAGGCGGGCGTTACCAGTTTTCCTACAACCGTAACCGTTACAGGCCTGCAACTGGCAACTTTATTTGGTACACCTATTGTGCTGGGCGATAAATTTGATATTGGTGCCGATGTAACTACACTCAGCGGTCAGAAGTTTGAAGCTTTTCCGCTGTCGGGCGTAGGTTACGGTACCGGTGTTGCCAATCAACCGGGCGCCAGTACTTCTATTAGTTATTCAGCTGTATGCCCTTTTGATATTAACAGTTTCCTGGGTGCTGCAACTATTCAGGATCCTGATTTCTGGGGAGCCGATTACCCGGTAACAGTATCATTGGAAAGTGCAGATACCTATAAGATACTGGGTTGGGTGGAAGAACCAAGTTATTATATCCTGGTTAAGGTGAATACTGCTGCGTTAACAGTTGCCGTAACAAAGCGGGTATATGGGCCTACTTTGCCTACAACTTCTTATACAAACCCTGCTTCTGAAGGCACCGGCACTATTGACGCCTGTTCGAAAAAGATTATTATGAACCTCACAAACACTGTTGCACAGGGATCTTTTGGGGCAGCTGTAATCACGCTGTCGAAATAAGACAGCAATATGGTTGCTGAAAAAAACCAGAAGTAATTTACTATAAAAAATCCCGGCTGATGAGGCCGGGATTTTTTCGTATAAGAACATCTTCATTGTCTGGAATATCAGCACCGTTAGGATGAGTGATAATTATTTAACCGAGACCAGGTAATAATTTTTCTTTCCTTTTTGCACCAGCAGGTACTTATTATGCAGCAGCAAAGATTGGGTTACTTCAAAAGCGACCGCTTCAATTTTATTTCTGTTGATGCTCACGCCGCCGCCCTGCACGGTTTTTCTTGCCTCACCTTTGCTGGGAAAAATACCAGTTTCTGCCAAAAAACTTACTACATCAATGCCGGTAGCTATCTTGCCTGCCGAAAAATCAAATTTTATGATGCCGTCCATGTTTTCAAGATCGTGCTCACTTAAATTTTCGGCAGGTGCTGCCTGGTTTTCAAATATTTTTTGTGTAGTCTCCACGGCTTTGAGATATTCCTCTTCGCCATGAACAAATATGGTTACCTCTTTTGCCAGGATCTTTTGCAATTGACGGGCAGCAGCGTTTTTGGAATGTTTTTCAATTATGCTGTCAATGGCATCCTTTGGTAAAAATGTAAAGATCTTTATCCATTTTTCCGCATCGGTATCGGCTGCATTCAACCAAAACTGGTAGAACAGGTAAGGGGTGGTTTTAGTAGCATCCAGCCATATATTTCCTTTCTCGGTTTTTCCAAACTTGCCGCCGTCGGCCTTGGTAATTAAGGGGCAGGTAAAAGCAAATGCTTCCCCACCAGCTTTCCTTCTTATCAAGTCTGTGCCAGTGAGAATATTGCCCCATTGGTCGCTACCGCCCATCTGAAGTTTGGCATTTTTATTTTTGTAGAGCCAATAAAAATCATAGCCCTGTATAAGCTGGTAGGTAAATTCTGTAAAGCTCATGCCTGCCTCGCTGTCAAGCCGCTTCTTTACACTATCCTTGCTCATCATATAGTTTACCGTAATATGTTTGCCGGCATCACGTATGAATTGCAAAAAACTAATTTCTTTGAACCAGTCAAAATTGTTGACCATTTCTGCGCAATTCGACTTAGTTGGTTCAAACTCAAGATACTGCATTAGCTGCTTTTTAACCCCGGCCTGGTTATGCCGCAAGGTCTCTTCATCCAGCAGGTTGCGCTCTTCGCTTTTTCCTGAAGGGTCACCTACCATCCCGGTGGCCCCGCCTACCAGCGCAATAGGTTTATGCCCTGCTTTTTGCAAGTGCACCAGCAGCAGAATGGGCACCAGGCTGCCGATGTGCAGGCTGTCGGCTGTGGGGTCAAAACCGATATAAGCGCTCGTTATTTCCTTCTGCAGCTGTTCTTCTGTACCAGGCATAATGTCCTGTATCATACCCCTCCAGCGCAATTCTGCTATCAGATTCATGGTAATCAGCTATTTTGCGCAAAAGTAATTGATTCCTAATACACATATACACCTAAAAAGGCAATAAAACAGCCCCTAACCCGTTACCCATCCTTGATAGATCATTTCCCGTATATAATTGTCAATCCGGGTAATTATTAGCGACTTGCCTTAAGCAGCCAATATTTGTGAAAAGGAGTCTTTTTAATTGCTTATCAGAAAATCGTGTTAATGAAAAATAGTAAACCCCTGTTGATCGGTTTATCCCTTTTCCTGAGCGTAACTGCCACTGCGCAGTTCCGTAAATATTCCAATGAATTTTTAAATATTGGGGCAGGCGCAAGGGGTTTATCAATGGGTAGTGCACAAATAGCTACTGTAAATGACGCCACGGCCGGTTACTGGAATCCTGCCGGGCTGGTTAATGTAAAAGATCAACCGCAGGTGGCACTGATGCATGCGGAATATTTCGCAGGTATTGGTAAATACGATTTTGGAACCCTGGCCGTACCTACAAAAAGTGGCAAAAGAACCATCGGCCTTTCCATCGTACGTTTTGCAGTAGATGATATTCCCAATACCGTTTTTCTTGTTGGCCCTGATGGCTCTGTCGACTTTGACAAGGTCACTTCTTTTTCAGCCCAGGACTATGCATTTATGTTTTCCCTAGCACAAAAAGTAAAAACAAAAGGCAATAACCAGTTAAGTTTCGGTATCAACACAAAAATTATACGCCGTACGGCAGTTTATTCAACCGCGTGGGGTTTTGGGTTTGATGCCGGCATACAGTATGAAGGAAAAAACTGGAAAATGGGCCTGATGGCCCGGGATGTAACTACTACATTCAATGCATGGTCTTTCAGCATACCGGAAGATGTAGCCGAAGTATTCTACCGCACTAAAAATGAAATACCGGTTAAATCGACTGAACTAACCGCGCCTAAATTAATTGCAGGAGGGGCCTATAATTTTAAGATAAACAACACAGTCAATTTATTGGCAGAAGCCAATGTTGATTTCACTTTTGATGGAAAAAGAAATACGGTGATTTCGTCTAATGCAGTTAGTGTAGATCCTAAACTTGGATTGGAACTGGGTGTAAAAAATGTGTTTTTTGTACGGGGTGGCATTTGCAATTTTCAGAAAATTACAGACGAAAGTGATAGCAGTAATACAAAGAAGGTCTGGATTTATCAACCCAGTATAGGGGCAGGTTTCAGAATCTCCAATGTGCAGATTGATTATGCGTTTACTAACCTGGCTAACCAGAGCAACCCGCTGTATACCCATATTTTTTCTTTGAAACTGGATTTGAAAAAGAAACCTAAAAAGTAATCCGTAATACCCTTAAGTAACCCGGGAAATTTTATACTATGAAGAAATTGTTTACACTTGTATTGGTGCTGTATGGCTTTTTGAGCCATGCGCAGGTATACAACAATGAATGGATAGACTATTCCAAAACATATTATAAATTCAAAACAAACCGTACAGGTTTATTTCGTATTCCCCAATCAACACTTGCGGGTATTGGACTGGCCACTACACCGGCCGAGCAATTTAAGTTATGGAGAAATGGCCAGGAAGTAGCATTGTATACGTCGGCTGCCAGTGGTGTTTTACCGGCAAACGGGTACATTGAATTTTGGGGCGAAGCAAACGATGGCAAGCCAGACAAACCCCTGTACCGAGACCCTGCTTTTCAGCATACTGATAAAACAAGCCTGCAGACAGACAGCGTTGTTTTTTTCTTAACGGTAGACGCAGCCGTAAGCAATCGACGGCTGGCTACTATGCCAAATAACACCGCCACCAATACACTGCCGGCAGAACCTTATTTTATGTTTACTGCGGGCAGGTATTTTACCGAAGCGATTAATCCTGGCTTTGCAGCTGTAATTGGCGAATATGTATATTCTTCGTCGTACGACAAGGGCGAATTTCTCTCTACATATGATATCAGGCCTGCCACTCCCAAGACAGATGTAATGGCTAATTTAAATCCTTATCTCACGGGCCCGGCTGCACAACTGAAATTTGGCGCGGTAGGCAATGCCCTCAACACAAGAACTATACAGGCTTCTATAAATAATACCCTGGTAAAGGATACTCTATGCGATTATTTTAATGATGTAGTACCCACCGCAGTTTTCCCGGCTTCGCTGCTTGCTGCAGGAAGTGCCAATGTAGTATTTACAAATAATGCGCCTTCAACCGCTGCTTCAGACAGGATGGTAATCTCTTTTTATGAACTAACCTACCCCCGGAAATTTGATTTTGGGGGCGCAAGCAATTTTTCGTTTGTTCTTCCTGCGTCCGGTACCGGTTATTTTTTACAAATTACCAATTTTAGTTATGGGGCTGCAGCGCCCGTCCTGTACGATCTCACTTATCAGCAGAAATTCACCGGCGATATTTCTACTGCGGGTATGGTTAAGTTTGCTTTGCCGGCGGGCTCATCTGAAAGAAAACTTCTGTTGGTAAATGAAGAAGCGGCTAACTATGTGAGCATTGGTGCGCAGGATTTTAAATCGAAAACATTTGTGGATTATAACAATGCAGCTAACCAGGGTAATTATATTATTATTTCAAGCCCTCTGCTTTATAATGGCGCCAACGGCGTAAATCCCGTTAATGAATATAAGAACTACAGGAGTTCGGCTTCAGGTGGTGGGTATAAGGCCAATGTGTTTGATATAGACGAGCTGGTAGATCAGTTTGCATTTGGTATAAAAAAGCACCCGCTTTCTGTTAAAAATTTTATGCGGTTTGCACGGGCTACATTTACTTTGTCGCCACAATATGTACTGCTGATTGGTCACGGCGTTTCTTATAATACTTACCGGGGAAATGCTTATAACCCGGTGGCAGACCGGTTAAATATTATTCCTACTTTCGGCTGGCCGGCATCAGATAATTTATTGTCTTCCCCGGATGGGGCAAGCCCCATACCCATTACACCTATCGGGAGGCTTTCGGTAATTTCTGCACAGGAGATAAGTAATTATCTTGAGAAATTAATAGAATATGAAACGGTGCAGCGCACCAGTCCCAATACAATTGAAGGCCGCGGATGGATGAAAAACATCATGGAGATAACCGGTGCAAGTGAAGCTTACCTGGGTAGTGTGCTTTGTAATTATATGCAAACCTATAAGCAAATTATTACTGATACACTGGCAGGTGCCAATGTTACGGTATTTTGTAAAAATACCAGCACTGAAATAGACCTTAATCCTAATGAAAAGATAGCGCAGTTATTTGAAGAAGGTATTAGTTTCTTTTGTTATTTCGGACACTCGTCTGCCTCTGTGCTGGAATTTAATATTTCTGATCCACAGGCGTATAATAACCAGGGAAAGTATCCTATTTTTTCTGTAAACGGATGTAACGCAGGTGATTTTTTTGTGTTTGATCAGCAACGCTTTTCTTTTCAGCAAACATTGTCTGAAAAGTTTACCCTCGCCAAACAGCGGGGCAGCATTGCCTTTTTAGCTTCTACCCATTTCGGTATAGTAAATTACCTGAATATTTATATAAACAATATGTTTAACCTTATGGGCAAAACGGACTACGGTGCCAGCCTGGGGAAATTAAACAAGGATGCCTCCCAGCAATTACTGCAAATTGCCGGATCAAACGACTACCATGCCAGGTTACATGCAGAAGAAATGACCCTGCACGGCGATCCGGCATTAAAACTAAATTTCCAGGCATTGCCTGATTATGTGATAGAAGAACCGCAGGTAGTAATCAATCCTCAGTTTGTTTCTGTGGCGGAAGCTAAATTCACTGCCAAGATTAAACTATACAATATTGGTAAAGCGGTAAACGATTCTATAGTTGTGGAGATTAAACAGCAGTATCCTGACAACAGCATGGTTGTATTGTTGCGAAAGAAAATTCCGGGAATACGCTATATAGACTCGCTGGTTTTAAATGTGCCTATTATTGCAACAAGGGATAAAGGGTTGAATAAGTTAATTATTAAAGTGGATGCCGATAATGCGGTGACTGAAATTACAGAAGCCAATAACACCGTTACAAAGGAGTTTTATATATACGAAGATGAGGCGAGGCCGGTTTATCCGTATAATTATGCTATTGTAAATCAGCCGGCCGTAAAATTATTTGCTTCTACTGCCAATCCATTGAGTTCGTTAAAGCAATACGCAATGGAGATGGATACGACTACTTTATTCAATTCTCCATTAAAAGTAAATAAAACAGTCTCATCCGTTGGAGGACTGCTGCAATTTGATCCGGGTGTAAGTTTAAAAGACAGTACCGTTTATTACTGGCGTACAGCCCTGGTGCCAGTCAATGGCGAAGCTTACCGCTGGGATGAGTCGTCGTTTATTTACCTGGCTGCTTCTTCCGAAGGATTTAACCAGTCACATTATTTCCAGCATACTAAATCAGATGTAACAGATATAAGTTTAGGTACAGACCGTACCTGGAAGTTTGATGCACGAAATAATAATTTATTTATCCGTCATGGAGTTTATCCAACCAGTGGTACAATTAACAGTGATTTCTCTGTAAGTATAAATGGCGACGGATTTATTCAAAGCGCTTGCTTAGGCCGTTCACTGGTATTTAGTATTATAGATCCGGTAACCTTAAAAACGTGGAAAAACGTAGACGCTTCCAATAATAATCTGAATTTATATGGTAGCGCAAATGCTAATTGCGGTCCCGCCCGTAATTATAATTTTGAATTTTCTTATATGACACCCGTCGCCCGTAAGAAGATCACCGATTTTATGGATTCTATTCCGAATGGAATGTATGTCGTGGTCAGGAATTTCGATTATGACTACAATAATTCGTTTTCAGCTACCTGGAAAGCAGACGAGACTTTACCTATGTTCAGTATTGGTAATACCTTGTATGATCGTTTGAAGCAAGCTGGTTTATTAGCCATCGATTCAATAAATGCACCCAAAGCATGGGCATTCATGTACAAAAAGAACGATGCCGGCTTCATACCTGTTTATAAAATGAGTGAAGGCTTGTATGACAGGATTAGTTTATCTGCTGATTTCCCCAGCCCGGATAGTGTAGGCTATATAACATCCCCTGTATTTGGACCGGCAAAAAATTGGAAACAAATTCACTGGCGCGGAAGTAGCCTCGAAGTAAACTCGCCTGATAATCCAACTATAGAGGTAATTGGCGTGGATAATGCTGGCTCAGAATCTGTATTGTATAGGATTGACCTAACGCAGCAGGACTTTGATATTTCTGGCATCAGCGCTGCGCAATATCCTAATATCAGGCTTAAAATGCGCAATATTGATTCACTCAAATTAACTCCTTACCAACTGCGTTACTGGAGAATTGATTATGACCCGGTACCGGAGGGCGGTCTGATTCCAAATATTTATTTCAAGACAAAAGATGTTTCAAAAGCAATTGATTCGCTTGAAATAGGAGAGAAATTCAATTTTGGAGTTGCATTTAAGAATATTGGTGTAGCAGCTTTTGACAGTGTCAGAATCAAAACCTACATACTGGATCAAACCAACACGCCCCGTTATATTAATTTCCCGAAATCAAGGCCACTGTTGACGGCAGACTCTATCCGGATCGATTTTCAGGTGGATACGAAAAATTATCCGGGGATGAATACCATATACGTGGACTTTAACCCTGATAACGACCAGCCGGAGCAATTCCATTTTAATAATTTCCTTTTCCGTAATTTTTATGTAAAACCTGACAAAACAAACCCGCTGCTGGATGTTACTTTTGATAATGTTCATATTCTGAACAGGGATATTGTTTCTGCAAGGCCGCACATTCAGATTAAGTTAAAGGACGAGGCTAAATATTTGTTACTGAACGATACTGCCAATATGATTGTGCAGGTGAAATTTCCAGATAATACAGTAAGGACTTACCAGTTCAATACTGATACGTTACGATTTACACCAGCCGCCAGCGGATCTGATAATACCGCTACTATTGATTTTTCGCCCCAGTTCCTGGATCAGCTGAGCGAAGCTGGTGATGAATACGAGTTAATTGTGAAAGGCAAGGACATAAGCGGTAACAAGGCAGGTACTTCTGAGTATTCGGTTAAATTCCGGGTTATCAGCAAACCCATGATCAGTAACCTGCTCAATTATCCCAATCCATTTACCACTTCCACTGCGTTTGTATTTACCATAACAGGAAGTGATATACCGGAGAATATGAAGATTCAGATTTTAACGGTTACTGGTAAAGTAGTCAGGGAAGTCACCAAACAGGAGTTAGGGCCACTGCACATAGGCAGAAACATAACTGAGTACAAATGGGATGGTAATGACCAGTTTGGCCAGCGCCTTGCAAATGGCGTATATCTGTATCGTTTTGTTACAACCCTTAACGGAAGAAAAATGGATAAGTTTACAGATAACGGGGATACCACTGATAAATTCTTTAATAAAGGATACGGCAAAATGTATCTCATGAAATAAATGTCCAATAAAAAAAGCCGCCGGCACGGGCGGTTTTTTTATTGCTATTTTTGAAAATGGCCTTCAACAAGGAATATATAAAATCGGTAGCTGTAATACTTGTGTTTGCTATAACAGGGCTTGTTGTATACTACCCTATTCTGGGAAATAGTTTTCTTTCAGATGATTATGATTCATTATACAGAATTAGCATAGAAAAAAGGATTTTATACAGGGAGTTTTTGCGCCCAATGATTGATGTTAGCTTTTATTGTAACTATTTTATTTCTGGTCTTTCCCCCCGCGGGTTCTATGTTTTTAATGTGGCGGTACATATTATTAACGCACTGCTCTTATTCAGGTTTACGGCGGGGTTAAATATGTTCAGTAAAAAGGACCAGTATATTTTCGCGCTGGCAGCGGGTTTCCTGTTTCTTATTTATCCTTTTCACAATGAAAGTATAGCCTGGCTATCTGGAAGATTGTCTTCAATGGCTTGTTTTTTTGCATTGTTTATTTTATTGCTTGCTGGAGAAACTGGCGGCAGCAGGGGTGTCTTTCTTTCCATTCTTTGCTACCTTACTGGTTTACTTTGCTATGAATCAATCATTGTCCTTCCAGCCATAGTAATGGTACTAAACTGGCAGAGATACAAAGCGGCGAAAAAAAACATATTGTTTGGCCTATACTGGATATGCGCTGTATGCGGCTACCTTTTAGCCAGGTTTTTTTTGTCAGGAGGAATTACGGGAGATTATGGAAGCCGGGTTACGCAGGAGCCGCTTCAGCAAAAAATAATACAGTCATTAAAAGTGCTTGGGAGGCTTTTCTTCCCTCCATCAGATAATCAGTCTTTGTTGACTGCATTGGTGATTATATTGTTTATACTACTGATAGCAATACATCTTTATGTCTTCTACCACAAAATGGCAGTAAGTTTTAAAAGCAATTATTACAGGTCTTTACTAATATGCCTGGCAATTTCCTTATCAATACCTTTCGCATTTGGGGTCAGCACTCATACCAGCGAAGGCGACAGACTCTTATATTTTCCTTCCTGCTTTTTATGCATCATTGTAGCCGGCTGGATAATAATATTGTACAAAAGTTCATTGAGCCGGTTCCTGGTCCTGGCGGTTATCGGCATTTATTCTGTTTGGCTGCTGGAAAAAAATAATCAATATTGGGTAAAAGCATCCGTTGCCGCCAAGTCAATTATGGAAGCAGTTAAAAAGAGGGGACTGTATACAGTTGTTTTTATTAATATGCCAGATGAACTGGAAGGTGCTTTTATATTTAGAAATGGCTTTATGAAAGCGTTAGCGGTAAACCATATTGACACAAATGTTGTTAAAGTATTCAGTTATCTCCAGCGGCCTGATTATTTGAAAGTCGCTGGCAATATTGTTCCTGCTACAAAGAATGATACGTTGAATATTTTTCCGGCAACAGGTATCTATACCGTGGAAGGCCGTTTTATTCACCTTACCAATAGGTTAAATAATGAAACTTGGGTTCTGGAAAAAGAACGAAATTTGATATATTATTGGAATAAAGAGAATTTGGTAAAGGTCTATCAGTGAGTTCAGGATTTAAAAAAATGAAAGAATGTTTGAAAAAAGTGAATATGCGCTGCGGGGATATAATTATTTGCACAATAAAATTTTCCCTCACAAAAAGCGCTTGTCTTCATTAATGCTCTATACAACAGATCTGTGTGATTCTGGTTGTAAGCATTGCCTTATTTGGGCAAAAAGACCTCCTGTGTATTTGTCTTTTGACGCTATCAGGCAGATAATGAAAAGTGATTGCATACATGCCTCTACAATGGTTGGCCTTGAAGGTGGAGAGTTTCTTCTTCATCCGGAAGCAGATGCGATACTTGCATGGTTTGCGGAAAATCATCCCAATTACGATATTTTCTCAAATTGCCTGAAACCAGACCGGCTGATTGCAGCCGTACAAAAGTATAAGCCGCACCGCCTCTATATCTCGCTTGACGGGGATGAAGAAACCTATCTCTATATGCGTGGTAAAGATGGCTATAAAAACGTATTACAAGTAATTACTGAACTGAAGAAGTCTGTGCCCATTTTTGTGATGTTTACGCTTTCGCCCTACAATGATTTTAGTGATCTTGAGCATGTTGCAGCACTGTGCAAAGAACATGGGGTTTTTCTCAGGGTGGGTATATATAATAATATTCCCTTTTTTGACACTATCGAGGAAGCTAAAAAAGTAGTTTTTGGTCAATCGAAAAATAAGGAACTGCTAAACTTCAGGGAAGCTAAACAACTCCAGCACCAAAAAAGTAATGACGGCCACGAGGGCAGTAGGGGAACAGAACCAGCATCTGATAATAAAGAGCAAGCAGATTATCACGCAGGCATTCCGGCTGCCATTAAAGAGTTTGATGAAAATTATGATTATATCAGCCTGTATCCCAACTGGGTAAATGGAAATTTAAAAATGAAGTGCAACAGCATCATGGATAGTGTCATTGTATTGCCCAATGGCACCGTACCTATTTGTCAGAATCTGGATATTAAATTAGGGAACGTTCATGAAAACACGCTCGATATTATTTTCAATTCTGCGCAATCTGTAAAGACGCAGCAATACCATGCTGAAAACTGCAACCAATGCTGGGTAAGCTATCATAGAAAGTATGACATTGCACTATATCGTAATTTCGAAAAATTCTTTGGCAAACATGCAACCTCTAAGCTGCTTGGATATTATAAATGGGACTCGGATGAAAAGCTTACTTACAAGGAAGCCGTGCGTTAGGTAAGTTGATTCAGCTGGTCCAGTATTTTATAAACCGGAAATAAACCGGGAAGGTCATTTCCACTACCGCGGTAATCAATGGATTCAACTACCCGGATAAATGTTTCGAGTTCTTTATAAAAGCCTTGCAGAACAAGGGTATTTAATTCTGCCGCGGGTATAATCATATTACTTACAGAAAAGTATTGTTTTATAACGACTGGCTGCTGATAAATCCTTTCTGCCGGTATATTCATTACCCGCCTGGGTTTTTGCATTCCGCGTAACTCCATAGGATACTTAACAGTAAGCAGTTCATCTGTACATTGAATACTGATATTTTCTAACGGATCATTCCATGAATAATGGGTGGATAACTCAATCATCCCTGCTATGCCATTCAAATGCTTTACATGCAACTGCAGGGTGATACCCTGCCTGTCGTTTTGAAATGTATGGGAGAGTATAGTAAAATCACCAAAAAGAAAAATACTGTAATCTATCGCATGAATAAACAATTCATTAAAAACATTGCCTTGCGGATAGGGACCTAAGTAAAACTGGTAGATATAAGAATGGGCTTTTGTAATTTTTTTTAGCAGGTATTTGTTGCCGGGCCAGTACCTGCGCTGCAGCCCTGCCTTGCAAATACTGTTAGGATTTATTGAAATTAATGCATTTAGTTCTGCCAGGGAGGCGCAGGGTGGTTTTTCTACAAATACTTTTTTGCCAGCTTTTAACAACTGGCTTACCAGGTTAAAATGTGCATCCGGCGAAGCACATACAAAAACCCCTTCTATTGATGGGTCATTGATAATTGCAGTAATGTCATTTGTGAAAATACAGTCCGGGAATAATTTTGCAACCTGCTTGCTCCAGTTTCCACTTTTGGTGCAAATATATTTTAAAGAAATATTGAAGTGCCGCAGTACAGGATAAATAGTAGTAAGGCTATGCGTGCCAATGCCGATGCAGGCATATTTTTTTTTTGTTTCAAACAAAAGGTTTTCGAAATATTTTTCTTTTCTGTATTGGTTATATTTTTTAGATAATATTTCCAGCATCCGTTGTTTTTTTTACAAGTTCAGAAAATTTTTTCTTATTCTGTATAAAATAAGGGATAAGGATGGTTCCTTTATAAATGCCTTTGTTATTGTTCCAGCCTTTTGCCTGTTTATGTTTTTTGTCGGCCCAGAACAACAGCCAATACAGAAAGGCAAATTCGGCTTTAGCAATTGCCCTGCTGATACCTGCTTTTCGTTTGACAAGGAAATAAAAACAACCAATAAAGTCTATTGCAAGGCGCAAGCTAACAACCAGTAAAGCCTGGAAAAAAGGCAGGTTCCTGGATAGCATGATATAGTTGTTCCGGAAAGTAAGAAATGTTTTAAGATGGTTTTCCCATGATAGTGTGCCTCCGCCCATGTGGTAGACTACAGACTGCGGACAGGAGTAAATAGCATAGCCCATATTCTGGACACGCCAGCACAAATCGATATCTTCCTGGTGCATGTAGTAATAATCATAAAATCCGCCTGTTTTTTCGAAAACCGTTGCCCGTATGCACATACAAGCGCCACTGGCCCAAAAAACAGGTTCAGCAGTTTCATACTGCTGACTGTCTTCTTCAATGGTAGTCAATATACGCCCCCGGGTAAATGGAAATCCCAATTTATCTATCCAGCCGCCTGCCGCTCCGGCATATTCAAATTTTTTCTTGTTATCCAATGAAAGCAGTTTAGGCTGGCAAATGGCAATGTGTGGATTCGCTTCCATTAATGAAACCAACGGATTAATGAAATTGTATGAAACTTCAAGATCAGAATTTACAATCAGGTAGTAATTTGCTTTAATCAGGTTTAGCCCAAAATTATAGCCGCCTGCAAATCCTTTGTTGGTTGTCATCTGTAATATATGGACGGAAGGAAAATATTGCCTCAGCATGGCCACGGAATCGTCGGTAGAATTATTATCTATAACGTATATTTCCTTATTGTCATAACCTGCAGATAAGATAGCCGGGAGAAATTTCTGTAAGAACGAAGCGGTATTCCAGTTAAGTATTACTACTGCAACAGAAGGTTGAAGTGTCATGTAATTTATTGAAATTCAAATTCGGTTATGTTAAACGGCATGAAAGATAAGATTAATTTTCAGATGTGCATGCAGGATATATAACACTTAGCTTGTGCTGATAGCTGTTTTCTATGGCCTGCGTATTTTCTTGCCTATTTAACTACAATTCTCTTTGTTATGGTACGGATGTTACCGGCAACTGTAAGCACATATATACCTTTGGCTAAATGCGAAGTTGGAATGATGAGTGCTTCGTCGCGTCCGGTTAGGATTTTGGGTGCGTTATATACCCGCTGGCCTATAATAGTATATAATTGAATATTGATTTGGGGGACTGAAGGATTAAGTATAAGAACAGTAAGATGATCGGTGGCGGGATTTGGATATATTCTTATTTCATTTTCCTGATTGCTGCTGGCAGGTATTTTTTTAACAAGCCTGTCTTTAGCCAGTATCCAGTACCGCGGGTCTACCAGCATAGTGTCTGCCTGGAAGCCAACATTTATCCAAAAAATTTCTTCATTTCGGGTATCGTTAACCGTAATGGTAGTATCCCTGTTGCTGTTTCTGAACTGCAATTGCACAGGCATATCATAAAATGAAACAGAGGGATGTGAAGTCGTCTGGTTTATCTGCACTTTTGCCCAATTATTCCTGTTCTGTGTCCAGGTGCAATTGTAATTGGCGTATCCTTCACCGTAAATCCATTTTTGAAAAAATGATTGAAGGTTTTTACCGCTGACCGCTTCCAGATTACGTTTCAAATCAGCCGTAACAGCAAATTTATTTTTTAGGGAAGGGTCATTTAAATATTGTCTCAAGCCTTTAAAAAACAGTGAATCACCGAGTACGCCCCTCAACATGTGTACAGCATATCCGCCCTTTGCATAGGTAAGCCGGCTGTCAAAAATTCTGGCTGCATCGGCTGTATCCTGTACAAATACAGAACCTCCTGTTTTTGATGTAATCAAATTGAGGTAGTATTTTAAATGAGGAACAATTAATGCAGTATCGAAGTGCTGTACATAGATAAATTGCATATAGTTGCCAAATCCTTCGTTTAACCATATGTGCTGCCAGCTTCCGCAGGTAACCTGGTTACCAAACCATTGATGACCCAGTTCATGTGCAACCAGCTGGTTCCAGGTATTACCTATAAAACTATTTGTCTGGTGTTCTATTCCGCCCCCGCCACCACTACCAATTTGTGTTTGCGAATACTGCTCTTTAATAAAAGGATATTCCCCAAAAAGTTCAGAAAATTTGGTCATGCTTTGCTTTGCAGAATAGGCCGCATATTTAAAATCATTTTCATTTTCGGGATAGGCGTTTGTTATCAAAGGGATCTTTTTACTACCTGATTGTATACTGTCAATGGATGTAACATAATTGGCTACAGCTATGCCAACAAGATAGGTTGCTATAGGATACCTGTGTTGGAAGTATGTTATTCTGTTTACACCAACGGTTGCTTCTTTTGTTAAAAGACCATTTGAAACTCCTTTGTAGGTAAGGGGTGAAGTAATTGTAATATCTATTGAATCTGCTTTGTCATTTAATCCATTTTTACATGGCCACCATTCTTTGGCGCCAAAAGGTTCAGACAAAGTATAGATCATGGGATCTCCATTATGAGCAGATTTTACAAACGGTCTGAAGCTGGTGTAATTGCGGGGTACACCATTGTAATAAATGGATACAGAATCCTTTTGCGCAGTTGGCAGGATGACTGGAAATATTAACTGCAGTCCGTCATTCGCCATTATTGAAAACCCGATTTTTGCTCCCCTGAAAATAACACTGTCTACCGTGAGCGTATCACTCAGGTCAAATACAATGTTATCAGTTGCGGCGGTAACCGTAAAACAGGCCGTTACCCGGCCTTTTATAAACAGGATGTTTGGATCAATGGTCCATTCGCACCTGTAAAAATTAATATCGAAGTTTACGGACGCTACAGTGCGCGTATCAGAATGCCCTTTATCTGAACGGTTACCGGAAAAGTTTTTTTGCTCTGACGCTGCCAGTTGTTCAGTGGAATAGAAGGCCGCTGACTGTGCGTTTACAGTATTGGTGGCAATGGCCAGGCACAGGTAGATAAGCAGGCATATATAAGTCTTGGTTTCTTTCATGGTAATGCCGGCCAATTACAGTTGTTAATGTAAACCGGCCCTGCTAAAAAACGGAAAAACCTATAAAACATTGTTGTTCTGCCTGGTTTCTGCCCAGCGAACAATGTATTTTCCGAGCATATCAAACTCAAGGTTTACTGCGCTGCCGGGCTGTACCAGTTGCAGGTTGGTATGCTGGTAGGTGTAAGGGATTATAGCTACGGAAAAGCTGTTATCTTTTACATTAAAAACAGTAAGGCTGATGCCATTGACTGCAATGGATCCTTTTTCTATGATGTAAGGAGCAAATACGCGGTTGAAGCTGAAAGTAAATTGCCAGCTGCCGTTAAGGTCTGTTTTTTCTGTTACAATGCCCCGGGCATCCGCGTGCCCCTGTACAAAATGGCCATCCAGCCTGTCTGAAGGCTTGAGACAGCGCTCCAGGTTTACAAGATCCCCTGTTTTCCAATCGCCCAGGTTTGTTTTATCCAATGTTTCTTTAATAGCCGTTACCTGGTAACTATCCCCCACAATGGCTTCTACGGTTAAACAAACGCCATTATGGGCGATACTCTGGTCTATTTTTAGTTCATTGGTAATGCCTGATGCTATCTGGAACGTTTTATTTGTGCCATTTGTACTTATTTCTTTGATGCTGGCGGTGGTTTCTATTATCCCTGTAAACATAATTGGCAAAATTAAGCTGTAAAAGCATTTGGCTATTTATGATTTTCCTTTATCTTTGCCGTCCCAATCACTAAAAGGGGGTATTAATTATGTTGATTATTGATTCCAAAGATTGCGAAAACATTGACAAAGCGCTGAAAAAGTACAAGAAGAAGTTTGAAAAAGCTAAAATACTGGTGCAGTTAAGAGAGCGCCAGGCATTCATAAAGCCTTCTGTAAGGCGCCGTGGTGAAATCCTCAAGGCTGTTTACAAGCTGAAGGTTAGCAGCGGCCAGTTAGACGATTAATATTAAAGTTGACTATATTTTATAGCTGTAAAGTGAATAACTTTACGGCTATTTCATTTTATGGATAGTCCATTTCAGCCGCCTTTGCAGGCTTTTATCAATTATCTGAAGTTTGAGAAAAGATATTCTCAGCATACCATTGTTTCCTACCGAACAGACCTGGAGCAGTTCTTTGCCTATATCAGCAGTCAGTATGATGCAGCGGCCCTTGCAGACATTGCCACCACCTATATACGCAGCTGGCTGGCAGAAATGAAGAGTGAAAAAATAACGGCTAAAACCATTAACCGGAAAGTATCGTCGCTGAAATCATTCTTCAAATACCAGCTTAAGACCGGCGGAATTGCTGCATCGCCTATGTGGTCAGTTACAACACCCAAAATAAGCCGGCGTCTTCCGGAATTTGTAAAAGAGCAGGATATGCAGGATATGTTTCAATACCTGCCTTTTCCTGACGATTGGAAGGGCAAGACAGACCGGCTGCTGCTGATGCTGTTTTACCAGACCGGTATGCGCTTAAGCGAGCAGGTGAACCTGAAAGAAAGCCAGGTAGATTTTTCAAAAAGTGTTATTAAGGTGCTGGGTAAAGGCAATAAGGAAAGGGTAGTGCCCGTCTCTGCTCAACTGCTTGCAGAAATGAAAGCATACCAACAGGCTAAAAGGCAAGAGATACAGCACGCTGATAAAACCTGTTTTTTTGTACTTGAAAGCGGCAAACAGCTATATACCAAATACGTTTACCTTATTGTGAAGAAATATCTTTCCGCTGTTACTACGCTTAATAAAAAAAGTCCGCATATTTTACGGCATACATTTGCCACTCATCTTACAAATAACGGAGCCGATTTAAATGCAGTGAAAGAATTGCTGGGTCATAGCAGCCTTGCCTCTACACAGGTGTATACGCACAACAACATAGAAAAGTTAAAAGAGGCACATAAAAAAGCGCATCCCCGGGCTTAGAAATTCTCCAAATCCATAAATAGATCCTCTCTTACTGATGTCGTGTTTGGTAATACCCTCACAGATAGTGTATTGTTGTATACAAACAGCGTGTACACTGCTTTTGCAATGCCCGGTAACCTACACTAACTGGTTACCATTAGCTGCTTACAGGCACTTAACTTTATTGGTTTTTTATTTGGAAAAACAGGTGCTAACCGTTAATTTCATAGTATCACCAAACAAGCAGTGCCTATGCTTTATGTATACCTGTTTTTGTAAAGTTCTTTAAATTATTGTTCACTGATTAAAAGCAATACTATGACCGTTAATATCCAGACAGTTCACTTTGATGCAGATGCAAAATTAACAGAGTATGTAAACAGGAAATTAGAGAAGCTAAACACTTTTCATGACCGGATCATTAAAGTAGATGTATTTCTCAAGTTAGACAATGTAGTGCATCAGATCAAAGACAAGGTTGCGGAAATCAATGTTCGGGTACCGCGCCGCCAGTTCTTTGTAAAAGCAAGTTCTAAATCTTTCCAGGAATCGTTCGACGAAGCTTTCGATTCTTTGGTTAACCAGATAAAACGAAAAAAAGAAAAACAGGCAGCCTGATTATTCAAAAGTTATTATAGCCCCGCAACGGAAGTTGCGGGGTTTTTTATTAGCTTGACGAGCCGGAAAAAGTCTTTTTTTTGGCCAGCTGGCCAGCCATTTTCAGCAATAAAGCTTTGTCAGGCCGCCGGAACCGGCCATCCTGGTGATCTAAAAACGCCTGAAATGCAGGGTCAGACAGGCTTTGCAGCCGGATTAATTTTATTTCATTTATCCTGAAAAAATTATATCAGCAAAGTTTTTGTATTTATTGAATTCCATTACCTTTGCATTCCCAAAATTTTTGGGGTAGTTCTTTATTGGTATTCTGGTAATGCCACCTTAGCTCAGTTGGTAGAGCAACTGATTTGTAATCAGTAGGTCGCAGGTTCGACTCCAGCAGGTGGCTCAAAAAGACAAACAGGCTTTAAAAAGCATGAATTGGCATATAGACAATGGTATGTCAGCAGGGTATTTTTTAATGGTTTGGGCAAGTAGTCAAGTGGCCAACGACAACAGACTGTAAATCTGTTCTCTCCGGAGTTCGGTGGTTCGAATCCATCCTTGCCCACGGAATTAGATGTGATAGCTGAGCGTGTGGAAATGGGAATTAGTAGTTCTTTAGTTTCCGGGAGGTGAATTTGCATACAACATTTGCATATTTTCACATTCTCAAAAGCGGAAGTAGCTCATTTGGTAGAGCGATAGCCTTCCAAGCTATAGGTGGCGAGTTCGAGCCTCGTCTTCCGCTCTGTACTGAACAGGATATTAGAAGAATGACGGTTGACATGCGGCTCTCTTTGTCAGCTAACAACGGTCAGTGCTGGTGTTGTATTAAGCCGTTGTAGCTCAGGGGTAGAGCACTTCCTTGGTAAGGAAGAGGTCGTGAGTTCAATTCTCATCAACGGCTCAAAGAATGGCTGATTTCGGTATCTGGGAATTTGAATTTTATGCTTGACAAGTTAGCTGAAATCGCAAATTCTGCAATTACGAAATCCCGAAATTTGCTATAGGATGGAATCAAAATTGTAAAAACACAACTTAAAAACCGATAACGATGTCAAAAGAGACTTTTAAAAGGGACAAACCCCACGTTAATGTTGGCACTATTGGCCACGTTGACCATGGTAAAACAACATTAACTGCAGC
>JBDSLR010000005.1:0-200102 GCA_039916305.1 Chitinophagaceae bacterium
ACAATGCCATACCGATGTACTGCTCCAGAGGTGCAAGCATGCGCTTTACCGTGGGCGGCCAAACCTCTTCTTTCGTAGTATTGTCCCCGCAGCTGAGTACCCAGTATGGTTACTGGCCTCCCTACTATGTAAAAGAAATGATCAAATACGCAAAAGCAAATTTGCAGATAGACCCTGATCGCATTTATATTACCGGTTTAAGCCTGGGTGGCGGCGGAACCTGGCGCGTGGCTACCGATTCAGAAAACTGGGATTATTCATTTGATGCCGGCATTGCAGCTATTGCACCGGTTTGTGGCACCCAGGAAATGAACGATGCCAATTATTGCGCTACCATTGGTGCCAATCACTTACCAGTTTGGGCTTTCCACAGCATGGATGATGGCACTGTAGGCGTAGGTGCTACCCAGCATGGCGAAATAATGTCCAATACCTGCGGCGTAACGCCGGCCATCAAACTTACCTATTATCAGTATGGCGGTCACTACGGCGCGTGGGCAAATGCCTATGACACCGGTCATATCACCACCCAGGTGAGCGGCGGCGGATATTTTACAGCCAGCCCCAATTTATACGAATGGTTCCTGAGCAAAACAAGATCAACCAATTCTGCCCCTGTTTATACCGCTCCGGTAGTAAGCGCAGGTGCAGCACAGGCCATTACACTTCCTTTAAGTTTGATTACATTAACCGGTTCCGGCAGCGGAACAAACGGCGCAACTATATCTTCCTATTCCTGGACTAAAACAAGTGGCCCTGCAGGCGGTACCATCAGCCTGCCCCTCTTAAACACTACCCTTGTAACCGGTCTGGTACAGGGTACTTATGTATTTACATTAACTGTTACAGATAACCATGGATTAACAGCCACTTCAAGTGTAACCATTACTGTCAACGGACTGTTTAACCAGGTACCGGTTGCCAATGCAGGTTCAGATATCAATTTAACGCTGCCGGTGAACAGTGCAACGCTTGATGCAAGCGCTTCAAAAGATCCGGATGGTTATATTGCTACCTATAAGTGGCTGAAATTAAGTCCTGGCCCGGGAACAATAACAAATACTGGCGCAGCCAGAACAACGGTTACCGGTTTAACGCAGGGAACCTATGACTTTTCCTTAGCAATAACAGATAATAACGGAGCAAGCAGTTATGATAACGTTACCATTACGGTAAATGCCGCTACGGTAGCCAACCAGATTCCGGTGGCTAATGCAGGAACAGATGTAACGTTAACTCTCCCCGCTAACAGCATCACCCTTGATGCATCTGCTTCAAAAGATCCCGATGGTGCAATAGTTAAATATCGTTGGTTAAAATTAAGCTCAGGCCCAGGTGTAATACAAGATGAAAATGCCGTAAGAACAACCATCACAGGCCTGGCCGCCGGGTACTATGAAATTTCGTTAGCAGTAACTGACAATAGCGGGGAAAGCAGTTATGACAATATTAATATCACAGTAAATGCAGCTCCGGCCGCACCCGCACTTCCCTCGTTTAACCAGGTGCCGGATGCAGATGCAGGCGCAAACATCAATGTAACATTGCCCGTTAATAATGTAACCCTGAATGGGTCTGCTTCAAAAGACCCGGATGGCTATATCACTGGTTACTGGTGGACACAAACAAGTGGACCGGCAGGCGCTGTTATGAGCAGCAGGAATGCTGTTTCAACAAATGTTACAGGCCTGGTGGAAGGCAATTATGCCTTCATTCTGGAAGTGACAGACAACGGCGGGCTGAAAGCGTATTCAGGCGTAAACGTTACCGTTGGGGCGGGGGTAAGTGCGCCGGCGCCCACACCGCCAACTGGAACAGACCAGCCTATCGGGTATATTAAAATGTCTACAGGTCCCATACAGGCATGTGATGATGCTTCATCTGCCGGAAGAATAGCTATTTACAGCAATAGTGTAGCCAACGGAAGTCTCATTTACCTGGATGCAGCACGTACCAGGTTATTTGATGGTGGTTGGAACTGGTATTCATATACACCCACACTGGGTGGAGCAGTTACTGCTGCTTTTGCAGTGTACCCCAACGGCGCAATGGCCTTAATGACTGCCTGTTCGGGAGCATATTCACCGCCAGTGGCAGCACCGCCGGCGGCACCGAGCAACCTATTGGGATATATCAAAATATCCAGCGGTCCGTACCAAGCCTGTGATGACGCTTCAACTGATGGCAGGATAGCCATTTATGGAAACAGTATCGCCAATGGAAGCTACCTGTATTCAGACGCTGCATTAACCCAGAAGTTTGATGGCGGTTGGAATTGGTTTTCCTTTACACCCGTTTTCGGAGGATCAGTTACCCAAACATTTGCCATCTACCCAATTGGTGTTATGGGTCTGCTAAGGTCCTGCGCCAACAATACCAGGATGGCAGCACCAGCATCCGGTGTAATATCTGCAACAACAGCAGAACAGGATGAAGCAACACTGAGAAGCCTCAGGGATTCTGCAGCAGCTGTATCGGTTGCAGCTAAACCCGCTAAACTGGTTATGTATCCTAACCCGGTACAAGTATCGGCGACGATTGAATTATTTAGTGCAGAAGGCGGCGTTAAATCTATTAACCTGTATAATGCAAATGGTGTCTTAAGCGCGAAGTATACATGGCAGACTATTAAAGGAAACAATGTATTTTCATTAAAGAATGTTTCCGGTCTGGCCAGGGGATTATACATACTGGATATCCGTGACACAAATGGCAAACCGAATGGCAAACTGAAATTTATAAAAATGTAGTCATATTTGTTGACAGCTAACAGGAGCGGTTATTGTTTAAAGCAATAACCGCTCTTTTTTTATGCACTTGCGTATTGGTGCACAAAAAGTATGTTTCGAAATTTATTCTTCTGAAGTGTAAATGCCATCATTATAAAGTACAGGGCAGGTGTTTATTGAAGATGCAGTTTTTACAGGGTTTTTATCAGTGTTACCCTGGGTGTATTACCCAGCTGCTGATGAGGAAGATTACGGCGGCACTGCGTACTAATGCCTGATTTAGTTTTTACACTGTTGTTGCGCCGTATAAATTACCCGTTTGGTATAGTTGTTGAATTATATCCCCTACCAATATTCTATTGATAAACCGGGCTGCTATTTTGTTTCTGCTACGGGTTCTCACTAGAATTTATCCTGATTTTTATTTAGCGATTGCTGATTATTGCCGCTGTTCTATAATAGTACCTGACTATCGCAACTTACTGCATTGCCGCAGTAAATATGCATAGGATTTTTACTATCCTGTTTTGTTAATCCGCAATTGTCAGATAAATATTCAATACCTAAAACCGAAGTATTCTATGAGAACTACTACTATGAAAACCCTTATGCTTACTGCATGCCTTTTCTGTTTGCAGGTGAGCATGTTTTCCCAACAGGTCGCAAAATCAATTCCGTATCCCTCATCACCAGATGGGTTAATTGGTTTTTTACAATTCACGCCTGGCGACTATGGCACCCAGAAACACCCTTTAATTGTTTTTTTACATGGCATTGGCGAGCGTGGTAATGGTACCAGTCAGCTGTACAACATCACCTCCAACGCTATTCCAAAATACTGCGCTGCGGGTGCCAGTATGCGTTTTACAGTAGGCGGACAAACTTCGTCTTTTGTAGTACTGTCGCCGCAGCTAAGTACCCAGTATGGTTACTGGCCTACCTTTTACATAAAGGAAATGATAAAGTACGCCAGGGCGAATTTACAGATTGACACCAACCGCATATACATCACTGGTCTAAGCCTGGGTGGCGGTGGTATCTGGCGCGTGATAACAGACACCTATAATTTTGACCATACATTTGACGCATCTATAGCAGCAGCAGCGCCGGTATGCGGCACACAGGAAATGAACGATTATGATTTTGCGTCCACCATTGGCACCAACCATTTACCGGTATGGGCTTTTCATTCAATGGATGACGGCGTTGTAGGAGTAGGTGCCACACAGCACGCCGAGATACTGGGTAATATACTGGGCGTAAACAGTCCTGCTATTAAATTTACCTATTACCAATATGGCAACCATGTAGGTGCGTGGGTTAATGCATATGATACAGGTCATATTACTACCACGGTAAACGGTGGCGGAAGTTTTACGGCCAATCCTAATTTATACGAGTGGTTTTTAAGCAATACCCGCGCGGTGAATACCGTACCGGTTGCCAGTGCAGGAACCGTGCAATCCATTACACTGCCGGCAAATTCAGTTAACTTATCGGGTTCCGGTACAGGTACAAATGGTGCAACCATCGCATCTTATTCCTGGACTAAAACAAGCGGACCAGCCGGAGCAAGCATTGGTAATGCCAGTGCAGCCAATACTACCGTAAACGGATTATCACAGGGTGTATATATGTTCACACTGACTGTCACAGATAACCATGGATTGTCTGCCACTTCATCAGTTACTATTACAGTTGTTGCTGCACCGGTGGCCATTGCAGGGCCTTCACAGACCATTAGTTCTACTTCTACACTGCTGGACGCGGCTGCTTCCTATTCTCCCAATGGTATAATAACCTCTTATAGCTGGCAGCAGGTAAGTGGACCTGCGGCTGCAACCATTGTAAATGCTAATTCGCCTACGCCGCTGGTAAGCAATATGGTTATTGGCAGTTCTTATGCGTTTCAATTAACCATAACGGATGTAGCGGGTGCTTCAGGCTCTGCGGTTACAGGGGTTACGGTTATGAGCGCAACACTTCCCGTTGAATTTGTCTATTTTAAAGGACAAAAAAGCAACAGCGGCAATCTTTTGCAATGGCGTACCGCCACAGAGCAGAACAATGATTATTTCTCTATAGAAAGAAGTGAAGACGGAACCCATTTTGTGGGCATTGGCAGGGTTGCCGGATCAGGTAACAGCAGTATGCCCCATGACTATACATATTCAGATTCAAAAACCAGCGCTGGTAATTACTACTACCGGTTGAAACAGGTGGATAAAGACGGCAAATCTGACTTTTCAAAAACCATCCTGCTGAGTGAGAATGCAAAGGGAGGTTTGGTACAACTCTACCCCAACCCAGTGCAGGCAAGTCTTGCTATCGCAATAAATAATGATAGCAGGGGTAATGGAAGAATAGCTGTGTATGATGTGACCGGACGCAATGTAAAAGAGGAAACAGTTATTAAGAATGATAAAACGCTCAATACAATATTAAATATGAGTAACCTTATACCGGGCCTTTATATGGTGGAAATTAAAATTGGTAATACCTATAAACTCAGTAAAAGTATTCTTAAGAAATAATCAGCGGAAAGGTTTATAAAATGAAAGGGTGGCAAGCTGAAGCATCGGCTTGTCACCTTTTGTATCTCCGTAACAATATATTTCATCATACCGGGTAAGATCAAAAGATGCATTGATGCGGTTTACTTTCTCGTCACCATAACAGTTGCGGCCTTCTATTTTGCCAGTCAGGCGTTCATCGAGTACCTGTAATTTAGTACCCATCAGCTGCAGGTTATTTACGTCGCACCAATGCTGTATCCAGTTTTCTGCAGAGGCTGAAACAATAACAATATCAGCGCCGGATGCTTTCAGTTTTTCTATTTCCTGTAATGCTTTGGGGCGGATTAGTGCGGGAAGTTCTGTAGTGGCAAATGCATCACAACGTTCCTGAAATGTTTTTACCGGAATGTTCCCGAAAAAGTGCCGCAGCATTTTTTCCTTAGCGGCCTGGTTGGTTATAAGGCCGGCTTTCCATGCAAATAAATAGGGCGCATTGACAGCAAAGCCCAGGTAAAATTTTAAATCTCCTTTGTAAAATTTAATAATTTCAAGTAACGTATCCCGCGTGGTAATGGTTCCGTCAAAATCAAAAAATGCAATACGTTTCTTCACAGCTTCATTTTTTTAAACTGAAACTCAGGGATGTTTTTAATGATGAGCATTATCCATTTCCACATCCAGCGTACATAAATAATATTTTTCTTCTTTTCCACCGCATTGTAAACTGCTTCACCTACTTCTGCAGGTTTTGCTGTAAGTATGCCTGGCAGGTTGAGTGTTTCTGTCATTTTAGTGTATACAAAACCGGGCTTTACGGTTACCACGTGAACATTGTATTTAAACAGCATGTTCCTGAGGCCGTCCAGGTAGGCTGTGAGTGCAGCCTTGGTACTGCCGTAAAGAAGTTTACTCTGCCTGCCCCTTTCGCCCGCAACAGAACTTATACCCGCAATGCATCCTTTTTGCTGTGACTGATAATAGGCTGCAACAATATTCAGGATAGATACAGCACCTGTATAGTTACTGTTGATCATTCTTTCCGCAATATCCCAGTTTTTAAACGCCACTTCTTCTTCATCCATTACGCCAAATACGCAAACGGTGACATCAGGCTTGGGAGACAACTGCTCAAAAAATGCTTTGTGCGTGCTGAATTGCAACGCATCAAACTCATGTAAAGAACAGGTAGCGTTATTGCGCAACTGCATATCTGTCTGAAAAGCAGTCAACCTGCCGGCGTTTCTTGCCGCCAGCTGTACGGCATATTTATTTTGCGCAAAAGTGGTTGCTATAGCCAGTGCCATATCTGAGGTGGCGCCTAAAATTAATACGGTGGGCATGTATACGTTTGGTTGTTGGTTTGATGGATTGCTTCCTTATTCGTTTATTTATTCATGCAGGCAATGCAAGGGTTCCATTAGTTAAAGATGGTATTGTCTTTCCAGTAAAGGAGGGTATAAAAACCGGCTATCCATAGTACAAGGGTAACCTGTATAAAGCGATCTTTATATAGAATTTCTGTGGGTGATCCGGCTTTATTCTGTACCAGGGTAATCTGCAGGTAGCGCATCAATCCTGCAACTACAAAAATACAGGTATAATATAAATGGTAGGTTCCGAGGTGTTCAATGGTTACCGGCGACACACAATACATAATATATGTCATAATAATAATGGCACTGAACATGGCAAGCATGGTATTAAGGAAATCCACATTATAACCTTTGATGGCTTTTCGCATATCCATACCTGTTTCCATTTTTAAAATGATATCATCCCGGCGTTTGCCAATGGCCATAAACAGGGCCAGCAGCAGTATCATCACATTCAGCCAGGCAGAAACGCCTATATCAGCCACATAGCCTCCTGATTTAACCCGCAATGAAAAACCAATGGCCACAATCAGGATGTCAAGAATAGGTATATTTTTAAGACCGAAGGAGTAGCCCATATTGAGCATAAAATAAAAACCCAGGATTGAAATGAACCTGAATTTTGCATCTGCAAAATAGGCCAGCGTAAAACCTGCTATTAATAAAACAGCAGCAATCACCAGCGCGGCAGCCGGCTTCACTTGACCGGAAGCGAGCGGGCGGAGACTTTTTTTCGGATGTTTTTTATCGTCTTCAATATCACGGTAGTCATTGATGATATAAACAGTACTCGCTACAAAACAGAAAGCAAAAAACGCTGCGAACAGGTGTTCCAGCCGGGGTATATCAAACAGTTGCCCGCCGAAAAAGACAGGCAAAAATAAAAAAAGGTTTTTGGCCCAGTCTTTTGGCCTCAGTAATTTAATGTATGGGGGCATATAAGGTGCTGTTGTACGGCCGCCAAGATACTCCATAAATGCTGACTGCACAATAGTACTTTGCAGGTTGGGGATGGTTTGCTATTTTAGGAGCGAAATTTAAACCGCTATGAAGAAATTACTGGCCACCGGAGAAGTGCTGATGATTGTTTTACTGGCTTTTTTTCCGCTTTTTGGCACTTTCCCCTACAGAATTAATATTTTCTTATCATACGAAGGCGCTTACCGTTTCTATGACGGCCAACTACCCTATAAAGATTTTGGTATACCACTCGGCTATATGTACTGGGTGGTACCCGGTATTTTTTTTAAAATTTTTGGTCCGTATATGATGAGCCTTGTGAAGGCACAGGTGTTTTTAAATATTGTTGCGGGTTTATCTTTCCGGTCTGTTTTAAAAAGTTTGTGCGTCAACGATGGGGTGCGGTTTTTATCAGTGCTGCTGTTTATCATTTCTTATTCTTTTTTTAATTACTGGCCCTGGTATAATCACACGGTGATTGTATATGAGCTGGTGGCGCTGGCCATGCTCATGAAATTTATTTTTGGCGAAGGAAGCCGCTGGCGCTATGCCTGGCTATTGCTGAGCGGCATGTTTGTTTTTTTCTCTTTTTTTACAAAGCAGGATGGCGGTGGCCTTGCCCTGCTGATTTGCCTTGCCCTTATTGTATACAATGCCATTTATGAAAAAGACTGGAAGCAGCCGTTGGTTTTTATAGCGGGGTTGCTGGCTACGGGTTTTATTATGATAGCCCCGTTTTTGAAATATAAATTCGGATATTGGTTTAATCATGGGCAGCCGCCGCATATTTCCCGTTTTTCTTTTGGTGATATTGCAGAAGATTTTTTCAATAATTCACCCTGGATCAGGTTCTATATTTTTATTATCATGCTGCTTTTGCTGGCACGTATCAAAACTATTAAAGCGTTCTGGAACAATAAGCAGATGATGGTTTTTACCATCCTTACACTGGGTATACTTGCCGAAGCCGCTATCTTTCAAACCACCAGTTATATTCCGGCTGATAATAATATTTTCTTTCACAGTTTTGCCATTGCTTTTATACTGGCTATGCTGGCAGATTACCTGCCCTTAAATTTTGTTTCTTTTAAAACCATTACCATAGCCAGCCTGGGTATGGTATTGTGGTGGAGTAATACGTATTGGAAATACTTATCCAAATACATTGTAAAACCGGAAGCGGCTATTACAAACACGGATGGTATAGTGAATAAGAAAACTTACCTCATTCAAAAGCCCGATACGTCAGATGTGCCCATGGATCAATGGCGCACGCCAAAGCTGGCCTCCTTTAAAAAGATGTTGCTGCCCGGCCCAACCGTAGACGGTATAGAACGGTTAATGAATATGGACCTGGTGAAAAACAATAAAAATTTGAAAGTGCTGAATATGACAGAACTTACGCCACTGGCGTATGAGATGAAGTTTGCGCTGGAGAAAAGCCCGGAATACCCCTTGTGGTTTCATAAAGGCGTAGGCATGTTTCAACAACAAACCGATATGTTTTGTGATCGCATAAAGAACAATTATTACGACCTTGTATTGTTTGAATACATTCCCTTTCTGAATAATTTTTATCCGTTCCAGGTAAGGGACAGCCTGCTGCAGCATTATGACCGTATCGATATTTTTACTGCACCCCGCAAACCATCTGTGCAGGCCTGGATAGAAGTATACGTGCGGAAGAAATAATACTGCGCGGCTTTTTAGTAGTAATTTTTTTGCTTACTGCCTGCAGAATTTTATAATACAGGCGATTTCTTTAAATCGATTACAAAACTGTGGTTCCACTTGTCGTGCCACGGATAGCAAGGGCTCCCAAAAGCACTCAGCACTTCAAACGGAACTATCCTGCTGAAACCTCTTTTAAATGCGGTAGCACTGGTAATAACACTGCCGTCTTCATTTACTGCACGGGTACTGGTAATTATTTTACCCAACGATCGCCCTTTTGTTATAGCCTCCAGGCAAGACATATAAGTTGCATATAGCAGCATGGTAACCAGCCTGTCAATGATATTAAAACCTGTTCCACCGGTATTAATGGTGTCTAATGTTTCCGGACTTATTAAGGCTACTACAATACCAACGCCACCCATCAATACCAGGAAAATTAAATAATCAATCAGGAAATTGGCCAGCCTCTTACCGGAGCTTGCCTGTATAAGCCAGGGCTCCTGTACAAAGTCGGTCAGCAGGTCTGTTTGTGTTTCTTCCATAAGGCGGTTTAGTAGTGTTATTAGTATAAATACTTTTTATCAGGTTATGCCGGCGCACTGAAGAAGCATCAGCGTTGCCAGGTTGCCAGTCAGTAACGGTATTCGTTTCCTTTATTGACAACAATACGCTGGACTCTTTTTACAAGCCCTTTCCATAAGCCACCATCTGTTTGTATGCGCCGGTCAGTAGTCCATACCAGTGCTGCAAGTCCTGTGACATAGTGCAGTTTTCCAAATCCTTTATCACGCAGCTTCAGTGCCAGCCATCCATCTTCGTTGGCGGTGGGCGGATGATCAAATCCATCGACCAGCAGGCCCTGTTCTTTTTTAAAGCCTGAGTTAAAGCCATACATATTTACGGCCTCTTCCTTGTATTTTTTATTGAACCAGCGCATAAAATCTGCTACATATTCATACAAAAAATAGGTTATCCGCGGGGTGCCGGCAGTGGGTATAAACGAAAAGCGGCCATATACGGCAGCCACTGTATCACTATCAAGGGGTGACACCATTTCTTCAATCCAGTCAGGCGGGTAAATGGTATCTGCATCTGCATTGAGGATATACTTGCCCCGGGCGGCAGCAAGCCCTGCATTACGCGCCGGCGTGATCCCCTGTTTAGTTTCTGTTATGCACCTGGCGCCTGCACTGTTTACAATGGCCTCTGTATTATCTTTTGAATTATTGTTTACTACAATTATTTCAACAGACCGGTGGGTAATTGATTTTGAGAGACAGGACAATGTTTTAAGAATATCTTCCTCTTCATTGTAAGCCGGCATTACCACACTTACTTCCGGGGTGCCTTTTAACAAACGCTCAATACCGGTTCTTATGGTTTGAAGCCGGGGTTGAAGAATGGCATTTGACTGGTTGTGTTCCTGTATATTGGCCGGTATAGCTATCGGTCGCATTAATTTGTTTAAAAGGGTTAGGTCTCAAAACTAAGGGTATAAGTTGATATATAAAAGCAGCTGCAGCGGATGCTGCAAAAGTTCCGGCCCCCAGCCCTTATTTTTGTTTCAAAATAAGCGCATTAGTCAGAATAACTCAATACTAGCCAGCCCGATAGAATACCTCAAAGGAGTAGGGCCCCAGCGCGGGGATATGCTGAAAAAAGAACTGGGTATTTTTACGTTTAATGATTTGCTGGATCATTTTCCCATCAGGCATATAGACAAAACAAAAATCAGTCTTATTAAAGACATTACACCTCAAACAGAATTTATACAAATTGCAGGCAAATTGATTAGTGCATCAATAACGGGCGAAAAACGTGGCCGCCGGCTGCTGGCATATTTGCGGGACAGCAGCGGCGAGATTGAATTGGTTTGGTTCCAGGGTATCAATTGGGTGCAGAAAATGCTGCAACCGGGTAACGAATACTTAGTGTACGGCAGAACCAGTTTTTTCCAGGGCATGCCCCAGATAAGTCACCCGGAAACGGAACCTTTTTCACGCGAAAAAATAGGGGGCAAAAGTTTTCTTGAGCCGGTTTATCCCGGCACGGAAAAATTGAAAGTAAGGGGTATGGGAGGAAGGCAAACCAGCAAACTTACCTACCAGTTATTCAGTATGCTGCGCGAAACGGATATTCCCGAAAACTTACCGGCAGCCATCATAGCGCAGTTAAAATTATTACCCCGGCATATCGCATACAGGCAGTTACATTTTCCATCCTCCCCGGCGGACTACGAAGAGGCGGTGAAAAGATTAAAATTTGAAGAGCTTTTCCTGGCGCAAATAAGGATGCGGGTAGTGAAAGCGGCCCGTCATCGTTATTCAAAAGGAAATACTTTTACGCAGGTGGGTGAGCTGTTTAATACTTTTTACAAACAGCACCTGCCGTTTAAACTAACGGGTGCGCAGAAGCGGGTTTTAAAAGAAATAAGAATTGATACGGCGCAGGGCAAGCAAATGAACCGTTTACTACAGGGCGATGTTGGTAGTGGAAAAACCATTGTTGCATTGTTGTGTATGCTGCTGGCTGCCGACAATGGATTTCAAAGCTGCCTGATGGCACCAACGGAAATACTGGCCACCCAGCATTTCAATAGTTTAAAAGAATTGCTGAAAGACATGCCGGTAACCGTTGAGCTGCTCACCGGGTCTACCAAAAAAGCGGCACGCGTAAAATTGCTTGCGGCACTGGCAGCCGGCAGCCTGCATTTTTTAATAGGCACGCATGCCGTGATTGAAGCGGTGGTGCAGTTTCACAACCTGGGTTTGGTAATTGTGGATGAGCAACACCGTTTTGGTGTGGAGCAACGGGCAAAAATGTGGAAGAAAGCAGCTGTGCCACCGCATATCCTGGTAATGACGGCCACGCCCATACCAAGAACCCTGGCCATGACCGCCTATGGCGATCTTGATTACAGTGTAATTGATGAATTACCGCCTGGCCGTAAACCAATCACTACGGCTCACCGTTATGAATACGACCGAACAAAAGTGCTGGAGTTTATAAAAACAGAACTTGCAAAAGGCAGGCAGGCATATATTATTTTTCCGCTGATAGAAGAATCAGAGAAACTTGATTTTGAAAACCTGATGCGCGGTTATGAAAATGTGAAGGCTTTTTTTCCGGAGCCCCGGTACTGGATCAGCATGGTACATGGCCAGCAAAAACCCCCGGTGAAAGATACCAATATGCAGCGGTTTATTAAGGCCGATACGCAAATAATGGTTTCTACAACGGTTATTGAAGTAGGCGTAAATGTGCCCAATGCCTCGGTAATGGTTATTGAAAGTGCCGAAAAATTTGGTTTGTCGCAATTGCACCAGCTGCGCGGACGGGTAGGGCGTGGCTCAGATCAAAGTTTTTGCATCTTATTAACAGGCCTTCAACCAACCAAAGTGGCGCGGGAACGTATTAAAGTAATGTGCTCCACCAATGATGGTTTTAAAATAGCAGAGAAGGATTTGGAGTTGAGGGGACCGGGGGATATTGAAGGAACCAGGCAAAGCGGTGTGCTGGATTTTAAATTAGCCAGTATTGTGCTGGACAGGCAACTGTTACAAGTAGCAGGAGAAATGGCTGAAAGGGTATTGGATACAGATCCCGACCTCAATTCGGCTGAGAATTTGCAACTAAAGCATTTCCTGCAATCACAAAAAGGTAAAACGGCATGGAGCAAAATTTCGTAGATATACAATACCGGCATTAAACCTTTATTAAACTGTAATATTATGGGCGTCACCGGGGCATTTACGATATTATCTTAATTGAATCAAGCAAGATTTACGGCTTAATAACGTTTAAAATTGGTAAATTAGATATACTTTGAAGACACAACAGCAAATACTCTTTTTCTTTTCCTGCCTTATCACATTTCAGTTAACTGCACAGCAAATCAATTTTGATTTTATAGAGAATAAAGGCCAGTGGAATAATGAAGTGAAATTTATGGGCGATGTGGGCGCGGGCTCTTTTTTTCTGCAGAAGAAGGGATTTACAGTTTTATTAAACAGCGCTGAAGATCTTAAAAAGTTGCATGATATCAGTCATGCTGTTGCCGGCAGCAAAAATGCTGGTGGCGGCTCCGGCAATACGCCCACTACTACCAGCAGTGCATTAAGAACTTCCGGTAATACTGTTGCTGCGCCGGATGGATTAGGTGCTGTTATGCTGCATGCGCATGCATACAAAGTAAATTTTGAAGGTGCCAGTGATGATGTGCAGATTATACCTGAAAAGTTGCAGGAGTCTTATAACAATTACCTCATGGGTAATGATCCTGCTAAATGGGCATCCAATTGTAAAATTTATAAAGGGGTTACCTACCGCAATATGTATCCGGGAATTGATGTACGTTATTACTCAGATAATGGCACGCTGAAATATGATATTGTTGTACACCCTGGCGCCAATGCAGATAATATTGTAATGAAGTACGAAGGCGCAGATAAACTGACCATCAAAAATAACCAGTTATATGTAAAGACTTCGGTGGGCGACGTAAAAGAATTGCCTCCCTACAGCTACCAGTTTGATAAAATAAATGGCAAAACGGAGATTAACTGTAAGTATGAAATTGTGGGCAATAACAGTGTCCGGTTTAAAATAAAATCATATGCCAGGGATATTCCGTTGATAATAGACCCGGTGATTATATTTTCTTCTTTTAGCGGAAGCAGAACGGATAACTGGGGCTTTACCGCCACGCCCGGTCCTGATGGCAGTCTTTTTGGTGCAGGCATTGTTGATCAGAGCGGTTACCCTGTAACGCCCGGTGCCGTGCAACCGCGTCCGGGCGGCGCGCATTGGGACATTGGTTTAACAAGATTTAGTTCGGATGGCAGCACCCGCTTATACAGTACTTTCCTGGGTGGTAATGGCAATGATTACCCGCTCAGCATGATATCAGATCCCGGTGGCAACCTCGTTATGATGGGCAGAACCTATTCTGACAATTTCGCAAAAGATGTTGTTGGAAAAGGTGGTAATGGAGATTTATTTGTGCTTAAATTAAATGCCGCTGGTACAGCATTTATTGGTGCCCTGCGCATTGGTGGCACCGGGCTGGATGCTGCCAATATAGAAGATCAGCGCAGCAGCAATAACCAGCAAAGAACAAGAACACTTCGTTTTTATGGCGACGATTCAAGGGGGGAAGTAATCCTGGACGCAGCCGGTAATATTTTTGTGGCTACGCAGACACAGTCAACCGATTTTCCGGTTAAAAATCCGTTTCAACCCCTTCTTAAAGGTGCGCAGGATGGTGTTATTTTAAAGATTGACCCGGTTTGTAAGAATATTACTTTCTGCAGTTACCTTGGTGGCTCCGGAGATGATGGCGTTTTTGTAATGGATATTAATCCGTCTACCGGTAATCTATATGTGGCCGGTACTACCACCAGCATTGATTTTCCGGGAAACAAAACAGGTGTTATGCAGCCTGCACTCAATGTTGCCGCAACTGCTCCTAATCCTCCTCCACCTGATGGATTTGTGTCTATTATAGCCAACGATGGCAGTGCTATTCTTGCCACCACTTACCTCGGTACTACCAGTTACGATGCCATCTACGGAATAAAATTTGATAAGCTTGGGTTTCCCTACGTAATGGGTATTACTGAAGGCGCCTGGCCGGTGTTCAATGCCACGTACAGCAATGCTAATTCCAAGCAGTTTATCGCGAAGCTTAAAAAAGATTTATCCGGGTATGTGTATTCCACCATATTTGGCAGCGGTTCTTCCATGCCCAATATTTCGCCTGTTGCCTTCCTGGTAGACCGTTGTGAAAATGTATATGTATCCGGTTGGGGCGGGTCACCGTTTCCCGGCGCGGCACAGGATAATTTCAGTGTGGCAGGCACCACCGGTATGCCCATCAGTGCCGGCGCATTAAAATCAATTACAGACAACAAAGATTTTTATTTTATAGTTATCAGGAAAGATGCATCTTCCCTTTTGTATGGCAGTTTTTTTGGGCAGGGTGGTGGTTTTGGCGAACATGTGGATGGCGGTACCAGCCGCTATGATCAGCAGGGTGTTATTTACCAGGCCCTATGCGCCAATTGCGAAGGCAATTCGGCTGGTGGCGCGCCAAACCCCGGTTATCCAATTACGCCCGGTGTAGTAGGACCGGTAAATGGAGCTGGCAACAGCGGTTGTAACCTCGGCGTTGTAAAAATTGCCTTTAATTTTGCCGGAGTAGGGGCAGGGGTGAGGGCATTTATCAATAACGTGTTTGACACCTCTGGCTGTGTGCCTTTAACCGTACAGTTTAAGGATACCGTAAGAAATGCCACCAGCTACGAATGGAATTTCGGCGACGGATCTGCCATCGTGCAAACAGACAGTTTCGATATTTCACATACTTACACGGCCGTGGGCGACTACCGGGTTATGCTGGTAGGTATCGATTCTACTACCTGTAATATCCGCGATACAGTTTACACTACGATACGCGTAAGAAATAATGAAGCATACCTGAGTTTTACGGCCAATAAGCTGCAGCCCTGCCAATCGCTTTCTTACCAGTTCAACAATACGTCTACGTATTCCAGTACGGCGCAGCCATTTAATAACCAGTCTTTTATCTGGGATTTTGGTGATGGCACTCCCCGGGTAGTGGCGGGCACCGGCGCAGTTACACATAGTTTTGCCGCGGCAGGTGCTTATAATGTGCGGTTGATCTTACCGGATACCGGTTATTGTAATTCTCCGGATTCACTGCAAGTTATACTACGTGTTTCACCCCTGGTAAAAGCGCAGTTTGAAACGCCGCCACTGGGTTGTATACCCAATGATGCCGTATTTAAAAACACCTCGCTGGCAGGTACTGATTTTGTATGGGATTTTGGGGATGGTACCACCTCAACTGCAGGCGGCCTGTTGGTATATCACACCTATACATTGCCGGGCACTTACATTGTGAAACTGCTGTCTGTTGATACATCTACCTGTAATAAGATAGATTCTACTAGTATGAGCATTGTGATGGCACAGAAGCCCACTGCATCATTTACTTTCACGCCGGTTACGCCACAGGAGAATATTCCTTATACGTTTACCAATACTTCTTCTCCGGATGCCATACGGTTTAAATGGCTTTTTGGGGATGGAGATTCTTTACTTACCATCAGCAGGAATAATATAGACCACCAGTTCAACAGCAGTGGCGCTTTTGATGTATTGCTGATTGCATACAACAGTGCAGGATGCCCCGATACGGCCAGTGCACGCGTGGTTTCCATCATTGCGCCGCGGCTTGATCTGCCAAATGCTTTTACACCGCAGAGCAATGTATCAAACAGTATAATATATGTAAGGGGTTACGGTATTGGCAGGATGCAGTGGCGCATTTACAACCGCTTTGGCAACCTGGTGTTTGAAAGCAATAGCCCGGGCCTTGGATGGGATGGTAAATACAAAGGGGTAGTGCAGCCGATGGATGTGTATGTGTATACGCTGGACGTAGAGTTCACCGACGGCACAAAAGCAACTAAAAAGGGAGATATTACGTTATTAAGATAGCAGTTTGAGAACCATGACCAAAACCAACAGCCCGGCAAGATTCAATTAATGACATCTAAAGATTAAGCAATGAGTGCGAACAGAAGCCTGCAGATGAATTGTTTTTCGTTGATACACTTACGTATACCTGCATCTATACATGCTGTACAAGGGGCACGTCTATGCGTTAAAAAAATAGGTGTCTTGGTATTGTTTTGTTTTTCATCATTCTTTTTATTCTCGCAGGATCTGCATTTCTCACAATTTTTCAACTCACCACTCACTACCAATCCTGCCAATACTGGTTTTATACCGGATGCAGATTACCGGATAGGCGCCAATTACCGCAGCCAGTGGATAAGTGTCTCCGGTATACCTTACAAAACAATGAGTATATGGGGCGATGCTCAGGTTTTCAGGGATAGATTTGAAAATGGCTGGCTGGGTGTAGGCGGTGTTATTTTGCGGGATGTAGCAGGCAGCGGAAACCTTACTTCTACCAAAGTGTACGGGTCGCTGGCGTATCACCAGCAGATAGGGCTGGGCAGCCTTTTAACAGCTGGCTTTAATGTAGGCTGGGCCAATAAAAGGGTTGATCCGGCACAATTGAAATTCCCGGATCAGTTTAACAAAGCCACGGGTTTCTTTGATGCGGGCATTCCAACTTCGGTAGCGTTTAGCAGTACTTCCACCAGTTACCTGGATGTGCAGGCAGGTCTTAATTATGCTTATTTTCCTTCTGAGAAAGTATATGTGAATGGTGGTGTTTCGGTTCATCACTTAAACAGGCCCAAAGAAAGTTTTTTTGATAATACAGCGGGATACGATAACCGCATTGCGCCCCGGTATATTGGATTTTTGAATGGCAGTTTTAAGGTAAATGACCAGGTAATCGTAAACCCCATGGCTTATTATACCAGCCAGGCAAAAGCCCAGGAACTGGTGGCTGGTGTAAATGCCCATTACAATCTTAGCGGCGACGGCGAAATACAATTAATTGGCGGTGTTTACTACCGTGCGGGCGATTCATTTATTCCTTTGCTGGGTTTTCAGTGGAAAATGCTGCGTATTAATTTTACGTATGATGTTACAACTTCATCGCTTAGCAATTATAACAATGGAAGGGGTGCCATTGAATTTTCTATTGTGAACCAGGGTTTCTATGGCCAGGGCGGCAGCGATCGTCAATCATGGTGCCCTACGTTTAAGAATTAATATGCCAGGTAGGAAGATTGAAACGCTGGGCCTTCGTTAAAATAGTAATGGTTGGGATGTCACATATTGTGTCTTACGTTTCATTAGTTTCCGATAACATAAAATCGATCACCCTAAGCTGTAATGTTTTCTTTTCATTCCATTCATTTTCATCCAGTGTAAAAACAACATCCAGTGGCTGTTTTGATTGCAGCAGGTGAAACTTGCTTGCCATGCCAAACCCAATACCGCTGAATACAGTACCATTTTGTTGCAGTGAAAATTTTACATGTTCTTCTTTTACTATTTTAGACCACCCGTTGTCTGCTACTTTGCGCACTAAAAAAACCGGCCGCATATTCTCCGGGCCAAAAGGTTCCATTTGGGTAATGATATTGTACAGCACCTGGTTAAGACTGGCAAAATCTGCTTCTGCGTCTATTATTATTTCTGGTATTAATAAATGGTCTGGTATAGTGGCAGAAACAACTTTCTCAAACGTTTGACTAAACAGCGCCACCTGTTCCGGCAGCAGGGTCATACCGGCCGCGGCAAAATGTCCGCCATAGCCCAGCAAATGCTCGCGGCACGCATAAATAGCTTCATATAAATTAAAACCCGCTACGCTCCTGGCGCTGCCCGCTACCAGGTCGCCGCTCTTAGTAAGTACAATGGTAGGCCGGTAATATTTTTCAATTAAACGGGACGCCACAATACCCACTACACCTTTGTGCCAGTGCGGTTGAAATAACACGGTGGATTTGCGGTTTACCAAAACGGGATCCTGGTCTATTAATGCCAGCGCTTCTTCCGTAATGCTGCTATCGGCTTCCTTGCGGTCTGTGTTATCGCTGTGCAGCATTTCTGCAAATTCAAATGCTTTTGTATAATCCTTTTCAATAAACAACTGCACGGCTTTTTTTGCATCATCCATTCTGCCCGCGGCATTTACGCGCGGTGCAATTACAAACACCAGGCTGGTAATATGCATGATGGATTTTTTTATACCGCCCAGTTCAATCAGCGCCTTAATACCATGGCATGGATTTTCGTTTACTCTTTTGATACCATAAAAAGCGAGCACCCTGTTTTCCCCGGTTATGGGTACAATATCAGCAGCAATAGCGGTAGCTACCAGGTCAAGGTAGCAGTAGTAGTTCTCTTTGGGCAGCTGCAGTTCCTGTGCAAGTGCGGTGATTAATTTAAACCCCACACCGCAGCCGCAGAGTTCTTTATAAGGGTAGGGGCAATCTTTTTGTTTGGGATTGAGAATGGCCACTGCAGGCGGCAATTCATCTTCCGGCAGGTGATGATCACAAACAATAAAGTCAATTCCTTTTTCTTTTGCATAACGGATAAGCTCAACTGATTTTATGCCGCAGTCAAGCGAAACAATCAGCGTAAATCCATTTTCTTTTGCAAAATCAATTCCCATTTTTGAAACACCATATCCTTCCCGGTAGCGGTGCGGTATATAAAAGTCTACCTGTAAGGGGTTGTAGATATTTTGCAGGAACTGGTACATGCAGGCTACCGCTGTGGTACCGTCCACATCGTAGTCTCCAAAGACCAGTATTTTTTCTTTGTTGCTGATGGCATCAAAAATCCGGGTGGTAGCCCTGCGCATGTCTTTCATAAGAAACGGATCATGCAGCTGGCTAAGTTGCGGGCGGAAATAATCTTTAGCCTGTTCAAAAGTTTTTATTCCGCGTTGCGCGAGTATTTTACATATCAGGGGACTTACTTTAAGTGATTGCTGCAGGTTTTTTACTGCTTCTTCAGGTGCAGCGAGTGTTTTCCATCTTTTTTGCATCGGGACAAGGTATAAGGTATAAGGTTGGGTTGATAAGGAGGACTAATATTTTCTGTCGGTAGTATAGCGTACCAGGTCTTCCAGTGATTGCCGCACTTCAGAGTTGTCAAATTCATACAGTAGCTGCAGGGCTTTGTCACGATATTCTTCCATTTTTTGCTGGCTATAGGCAATACCACCGCTTTTTTTTACCACCTCAATTACTTCATTCACTTTTTCTTTGCGGCGGTTTTCATTTTTGATGATATAAATAAGGGCTTTCTTCTGCGCAGGACTGCAATTATTAAGTGCATAAATAAGGGGTAGGGTCAGCTTTTTTTCCCGGATATCATTGCCGGTGGGTTTGCCCACGTCTTCGTTACCGTAATCAAAAAGGTCGTCTTTAATCTGGAACGCGATGCCTACCCATTCTCCAAATTGCCTCATTCTGGCAGCGGCCAACTGGTCCTGGGAGGTGGAATACGCCCCGGCCGCACAGGAAGAAGCCAGCAGGGAGGCGGTTTTATTTTTAATGATCTCAAAATAAATGTCTTCCTGCAGGTTCAGGTTCCGCGCTTTTTCAATCTGCAGCAGTTCCCCCTCGCTCATTTGCTTTACTGCGTGGGAAAGAATCTTCAGGACCTCAAAATCATCATTATCCAGCGATAATAGGAGGCCTTTTGACAGCAGGTAATCACCCACCAGTACCGCTACCTTGTTTTTCCAGAGCGCATTGATTGAAAAAAAACCCCTGCGTTCATAAGATTCATCCACCACATCATCATGCACCAGGGTAGCGGTGTGCAGTAATTCTACCAGGGAGGCTGCCCGGTAGGTTTTATCATTAATTTCTCCTATCAATTTGGCAGACAGTAGTACAAACATTGGACGAAGCTGCTTACCCTTGCGTTTTACAATGTACCGCATGATGGTATCCAGCAAAGAAACATGGCTTTTAACCGACTCTTTGAAGACTTTTTCGAAGATTTCTAACTCTTTGGCTATAACGGGTGGTGGAAGTTTCATTTTACGTAAAGAACCGGCAAATTACAATATTCAGGTTTTAAATACAGATTGTGCAACATATTTGGCCTTGAGGTTGTCTCAAAACTATGAAATGCAACAACATGTACATAGTTCATTTGCGAAAAAAATTTGGTATATTTTAACTAAATGATATTTTTGCACGAGCAATGGTATTTTGTATTCGTATTAAATCTTCATAAAAATCAGTTATGGCAAGCAAAAAGAATGTTTTTTTATCGGGCATCATATGCCTCTTTGCATCGGCTTCGTTTGCGCAGGTGCAAACAGGTTACGATGTCAAGGATTCTTCTCTGATTCCGGCCTCAAGGCAACCTCAACACAATGAATTCCTGAACAATGCTTATCCTTTTCCTGCAAAACCCCGTAATCAGTGGGAAATTGGCGTAAAAGGTGGTATTTCAAGTGTAGCTGGCGATGTACGTGCTGTGTTTCCTACAGGCGGTTTCGGTTTGCATGTTCGTAAAGCACTTGGATATGTTTTCTCCCTGCGCGCAGAGTATACCTGGAATCGTGCAAGAGGACTGAATTTCAGTTCTTCAAGCGGTTACACCAGGAATTCTTCATGGCTTGGTGCAGGCTATACACCCGGCGTAGACAGGGTTTATTACAACTACAAAACTACTATCCAGGATCTTAGCCTCCAGGGCGTTGTAACATTAAACAATGTTCGTTTCCACAAGGCAAAAACAGGTTTCAACATTTATGCATTTGGCGGTATCGGTGCTTCTATCTATGATACTTACATTAATGCTTTAAATGGTGCTACACCTTATAAAGCCTTGTTCAATGGTACTGCCTCCGGTACTTATTCAAACCGTAAAGATGTTAAGAAGATCCTGAAAGCAGGTATGGATAAGTCTTACGAAACGAAAGCTGAAGTTGACCCATTGCAGCCTAAACTTTTTGGAAAATCATTCAAACCATCTTTCCAGCTTGGTGTAGGTATGGCGTTTAAACTGTCTAATAAATTCAACCTGGCCATTGAAGAAAGGTTTACTTCTATTAAAACAGACTTGCTGGATGGTCAGCAATGGCAGGAAAATACATATGTTGCTCCCGGTGGTAACGTTGGTGTAAATGTACCTGCGCAAACCAGGGATTTTGATTCTTATAATTTTGTTTCTATTGGTCTTAACTATAACCTGGGTAAAAAATCTATCGAACCATTATGGTGGGCTAATCCTTTGGATTATGCGTACAATGAAATCAATGCTCCCCGTCACATGAAGCTTCCAAAACCAGTTTTGGATGATGCTGATGGCGATGGTGTTACCGACCAATTCGACCACGAGCCTAATACTCCTGCCGGTGCAGCTGTTGATACTCACGGTGTTACAAAAGATACTGATGGTGATGGTGTACCTGATACAAAAGATAAAGAATTGATTACCCCAACGCAGTGCCAGCCAGTAGATGCTGATGGTGTTGGTAAATGTCCTCCTCCAGCTTGTTGCGCAGAATTAAGTGCCAAAATGGATAGCATGGAGTACAAAAAAGCCGGTTGTGGTATTGGTGAATTGCCAAGCATATCATTTACAGGCCGTTCTGTAACGTTAAGCAAAGATGCACAGGCTGTTTTGGCCGGTGTTGCAGAAAAAATGCGTAACAGCGCAGCTTGTAAAGTAGCCGTAAGCGGTTATGGTGAAAGCAGCAAATCTGCTCAGCAGTTAAGCTGGGATAGGGTTAATTCGGTAATTAAATACCTGGTAGAAAAAGAAGGTATCAGCGAAGACCGCTTTATCTTTAAATTCGGCCTGGGTGAAGGCGATAGCAATACCATTGACCTTAAGGACGGTACAAACGAGGAAGGTCCAAATACGGTTCCTGCTCCTCACCCGAACCTGAGAAAGAAGAAATAATTTAATTTTTTGCTCAATACCTATAAGAGCCCTCCCTTTCGGGAGGGTTTTTATGTTATCCTTAACTACGGCGTTTTGGACGGATGATATTTTCCTTTCATTTTTGCCCAAAACAATTAACTTTGCACACCTTTATGCGGATTATAGCAGCACTGATTATTATAAGTTTCACTTTTAGCGCCTGTTCTGGGTTTAGTAAAGTGCAGAAAAGCAAGGACTACGAGTATAAGCTTAAAAAGGCCGATGAGTATTACGCAAAGAAAAAGTATAATTTTTCGCAGCAATTGTATGAAGAGCTCTTTCCTATTTACAAAGGAACAGACCGGTTTGAAGAATTGTATTATAAATATGCCTTTTGTACTTATTACCTGCGGGATTATCTGAGTGCAGAAAACCTGTTTAAATCGTTTGTAGAGGTTTTTCCCAACAGCAAGCATTCCGAGGAAATGGATTATATGCGGGCGTACACCTATTACAAGCAATCGCCCAAGGTGGAACTTGATCAGACCAATACCACCAAAACAATGGGTTTCATGCAAACGTTTATCAATACGCACCCCGGTTCAACCAGGAATAAAGAAGCGTCGGATATAATAGATAAGTGCAGGATAAAAATGGAATTGAAAGAACTGAAAAGTGCTGAACTTTATTTCAACCTTGGTCAGTATAAAGCTTCTGCCATATCCTATACAAACCTGATGAATAACTTTCCTGATTCAGAAAAAGGTGACCAGTACAAATTGCAGGTGATTAAATCTTATTTTGAATATGCTGCTTTAAGTATAGACGACAGGAAAGAAGAGCGTTTTGAACAGGTAATTACTGAATACCATGATTTTGTTGACCGGTATCCGGAAAGCAAATTTCTAAAAGAGGCAGAAAGATATTTTACCACATCACAAACCAATATTAAAAACCTTAAAAATAATGAGCAGATTAAGAAGGCAGCTTAGTTCCAGCACGAGTAACGTGGTAGAAACTAAAAATCTTACCGATATCAAAGCAAAAACCGGTAACCTGTACGAGTCTATTGCAATTGTTGCCAAAAGGGCCAACCAGATCAATATTACACTCAAGGAAGAGTTACACAACAAACTGGAAGAATTTGCCAGCCACACAGATAGCCTGGAAGAAATTCATGAAAACAAAGAGCAGATAGAAATATCAAAGGCTTATGAGCGTATGCCCAATCCTGCTCTGCTTGCTACACAAGAGTTCATGGAAGACAAGATATACCATCGCAGAAACGAAGACAACCTCTTTAGTTAGTCTTTCACGCTAAAAAATTATAAAGCGACAGGCATGCTGCCATGTCGCTTTTTTTTTGGAGGCTTTACAACACACACAGCATACAGAAAAACCATAATTTTAAGTATGTTTCAGGACAAGAAAATATTGGTTGGCATAACCGGTAGTATAGCAGCCTATAAAACCATTTTGCTGGTAAGGGAACTGGTAAAGGCTGGCGCTGAAGTGAAATGTATAATGACACCAGCCGCAAGGGATTTTGTATCTCCGCTTACCCTTTCAACTTTGTCAAAAAATGCCGTGAGCAGCGATTTGTTTGCAGCAGATACCTGGGCCAATCATGTAATGCTGGGCCGCTGGGCAGATTTGTTTGTTATAGCACCGCTGAGCTGTAATACCATCGCCAAAATGGCCCATGGTTTTTGCGATAATCTTTTACTGGCCACTTACCTGTCTGCCACCTGCCCCGTAGCGGTGGCTCCTGCCATGGATGAGGACATGTGGCATCACCCGGCAACAAAAGCCAACCTTGCTGCGCTGGAGGCCCATGGCGTAACCGTTATACCAGTAGAAAAAGGCGAATTGGCAAGCGGACTGTATGGAGAAGGCCGCATGGCAGAGCCCGCTGCTATTCTTTCCTTTATTGGGCAGCGTTTTTTCTTGCCGGCCGACCTGCACGGTAAAACCGTTATGGTATCTGCAGGTCCTACGCATGAGCCGCTTGACCCTGTCCGCTTTATTGGCAATCATTCATCTGGTAAAATGGGAGTGGCCATTGCAGAAGAAATGGCATCCCGCGGTGCAATGGTAAACCTTGTCCTTGGCCCATCCAACATTACAACCCATCAGAAAAATATACGGATTTATAAGGTTGAAACAGCAGATGATATGTACCAGCAATGTATCACACTTTTTGATAATGCAGATGCAGCTGTTATGAGTGCCGCAGTGGCTGATTATAAACCTGCCATTGCAGCCAGCGAGAAAATTAAGAAGAATGGTGAAAGTATGGTAGTGGAGCTGGTAAAAACAAAAGATATTTTACAATCATTGGGAGAAAGAAAAAAAACAGGCCAGGTACTGGTAGGGTTTGCGCTGGAAACTGCCAACGAAAAAGAATATGCCCTTAATAAGCTGGAAAAAAAGAATGCAGATATGATAGTGCTCAATTCACTCAATGATGCAGGCGCTGGCTTTGGGCACGATACCAATAAGGTGACTATTTTCGAGAAAGGTGGAAATGAGCTGGTATACGGACAAAAATCCAAACAACAAGTGGCTAAAGATATCGTTGATAGAATAGTAAAAATGCTATATGTTTAAACGCTTTATCACAACTTTACTGGTACTCGCAACCTCCTTAACGATTGCCCTGCATGCACAGGAGCTGCAGGCCAAAATAAATGTAAATGCCAGCCGCGTAGGCTCCCAGGTAGATAAAAAAGTTTTTCAGACGCTGCAGAATGCATTGAATACATTTCTGAACAACCGGAAATGGACAAACGAAGCTTTTCAGCCGAACGAGAAAATAGTATGTAATTTCTTATTGAATATTGCCGAAGGATCTACTGACAATATTTACAAAGCTTCCTTAACCGTACAGGCGGCCCGGCCGGTGTACAATTCATCTTACGACAGCCCGCTGGTGAATTTTATAGATGATGCTGTTGTGTTCCGTTATGTGGAATTTCAACCGGTTGAGTTTAATGAGAACCGTGTTTCGGGTTCCGATCCGCTGGTATCAAATCTTACCGCTTTACTGGCCTACTATGTAAATATTATAGTGGGAATGAATTTTGATTCCTACGCGCTGCGTGGTGGCGATGCCTATTTTCAGAAGGCACAGAACATTGTTAGTAATGCACCCGATAGCCGCGACATTACAGGCTGGCGCAATTTTGACGGGCAGCGTAACCGTTACTGGCTGGCCGATAATCTTACCAACAGTAAATATGCCATCCTGCACGATGCCATATACAGTTATTTCAGGTTGGGCATGGATAACATGTACGACAACGATACCGAAGCAAGGGCGGCTATCCTGAATACGCTTAATTTTCTCAACAATATTAATACAGACAATCCCAATAACATGGGTGTGCAGTTCTTTCTGCTGGGCAGGGCGAGAGAACTTATTGGGGTATTTAAAAAAACGGCTCCCGATGAAAAAAGCCGTGCCGTGGAATTGCTTTCAAAAATGGATATTTCCAACGCCAATAATTACAAACAGGAACTTAAATGAGGCGATTCAGTTTTTTGTTGTTGATAACGGCTTTATTGGCTTCATGCGGAAGTAGTAAAGTGCCCGCTGACATAATTCCTGTTCACAAAATGGAAACCATCCTGTGGCAGCTGATGCAGTCGGATGAATACGTAAATACACTGCTGGTTAAAGACTCCACCAAAAAAAGCAGTACAGAGCGGATGAAAATCTACCAGCAGGTATTTGATTTTAACAAAACTTCCATGGGTGAATTTAAAAAAAGTTATCATTTTTATATGACGCACCCGGACATCACCAAAGTTATATTTGATTCAATAACTGCGAGGGCCAGCCGCGAACGAATTGAATTGTATAAACCTAAACCAGACTCTGCAAAACAGGCTCCGCCTGCTGTAAAAGGCGATACCGTTGCCCGCAAACCAACCATCAATCCGCAAACAGGTAAGTTTATGCTGAAGCCAGATACTGCACAAGCGCTGCCTGTAAAAGCTGTGCCGGCAAAGGTTAAAAAGCGGTCATTCAAAAAGAAACCGGTGATGAACAAAGGCCGCAATAACTGAAGTATTCATTAAAACTTTTTTATGAACAAGGTATTTACCAATGCCCCGGATGCACTGAAAGATATTAAAGACGGGGCCAGTATTATGCTGGGCGGCTTTGGCTTGTGCGGCATCCCGGAAAATTGTATTGCGGCTTTGATAAAAATGGGTGTAAAAGATCTTACTTGTATTTCCAATAATGCAGGAGTAGACGAATTTGGTTTGGGCCTGTTGCTGAAAACGAGGCAGATAAAAAAAATGATGAGTTCTTATGTAGGTGAGAATGCGGAGTTCGAGCGGCAGCTGCTGAATGGTGAGCTGGAAGTTGATCTTATACCACAAGGTACGCTGGCAACACGTATACAGATGGCGGGTATGGGCATACCAGCATTCTATACACCCGCAGGCTATGGTACAGAAATAGCCATTGGCAAAGAAGTGCGTGAATTTAATGGCAAACAATATTTAATGGAACATGCCCTTCATGCATCATTTGCCATTGTAAAAGCCTGGAAGGGTGATACCATGGGTAACCTGGTGTTTCGTAAAACTACCCGTAACTTTTCTACTTCTATGGCAAAGGCAGGAGATATAACGATTGCTGAAGTGGAGCAGCTTGTACAACCCGGTGAACTGGACCCCGATCAGGTTCACGTACCCGGTATTTATGTGCACCGTATTTTCCAGGGCAGCAATTATGAAAAAAGGATTGAACGCAAAACAATAAAGATGGCTGATTAAAAGCCGGAGACTACGCAACTGTTGGATATTTTAACAACTGCAGGCAGGTACGAATTTTACATCATTTTAAATCTGGTTTGATATGTCTTTAGACAAATACGGCATCGCCAAACGCATAGCGCAGGAATTAAAAGATGGTATGTATGTAAACCTGGGTATCGGCATTCCTACCCTGGTGGCTAATTATGTGCCTGCTGGTATCACTATCACCCTGCAGAGCGAAAATGGCATGCTGGGTATGGGGCCATATCCTGAAGAGGCCGCTATTGATGCTGATCTTATCAATGCCGGAAAAGAAACAGTCACTGTATTACCCGGTGGCGCTTTTTTTGACAGTGCCGAAAGTTTTGGAATGATTCGGGCCGGTAAGGTTGATTTAACCGTGCTGGGCGCAATGGAAGTAAGTGAAACGGGAGATATTGCCAACTGGAAAATTCCCGGAAAAATGGTGAAGGGTATGGGAGGGGCCATGGACCTTGTAGCCAGTGCCCGGAATATTATTGTGGCCATGATGCATACCAATCCCAAAGGGGAGTCAAAGCTATTGCCTGCCTGCACGCTGCCGTTAACCGGTGTACATTGTGTTAAGCGAATTGTAACGGAACTGGCCGTGCTGGACGTGAGTGCTGATGGCTTTACGCTATTGGAAAGAGCACCGGGTGTAACTGTAGAAGAAATAAAAAGTAAGACCGCAGGCAAGCTGATAGTTGAAGGAGATATTCCTGAAATGAAAATATAATTATCACGCTGCAACGGGTGCCGGCAGGACTGTCTGCATATAATCACAATTTCTATAGGCGATTCCCGGCATGCTGCTATAGATTATATATAGATTTGGCAGTACGGAACGTATTGCAATGTGCTTCCACAATAAGTTTTACCTGGGCAGAATAACCACCACCCATTGCCACGGTACATGGTATCCTGTTTTGCCGCAGCATGGCAAATACTATTTCATCTCTTTGCAGGCAACCTTGCAGACTAACTTTTAGTTTACCAAATTTATCGGTTGATAATATATCCGTGCCTGAGAGAAAGAACGCAAAATCCGGTTGTACGTCTGTAATAAGGTTTGCAAGATTGGTTTGTAAAAGCTGTAAATAGGTAATATCATCTGTTCCGTCTTCCAGCGCTATGTCAAGATCGGATATTTCTTTATGAAAAGGATAATTGTGCCTTCCATGCATACTGAATGTAAATACGCGTGGTTCTTTTTCAAATATTTTGGCCGTTCCGTTTCCCTGGTGTACATCCAGGTCAATGATTAAAATTTGCTTTGCCAGGTTATTGTGCAGCAGGTAATTGGCGGCAATACCAAAATCATTCAGCAGGCAAAAGCCTTCACCGCGGTCTGCGAATGCATGGTGTGTGCCACCCGCTACATTCAGGGAGATACCACTCTCCAGTGCATACGCACAGCAATCAATAGTGCCCTGCGTGATGATTAATTCCCTTGTTGTAAGCTGTGGCGATTGTGGAAACCCAATATGCCGCTGCTCTTTTTCGGATAAGGTCTGGGTTTTTAATTTATCCAAATAGGCCGGCGTATGGGTTAATAAAATAACATCATCCGGGCAGGCAACAGGCGAAAATAAATTCTCTTGTTCAATACTGCCTTCGTATAATAATTGTTCTGGTATCAGTTCATATTTAATCATCGGAAAACGGTGGCCTTCCGGTAAAGGGTGTGTATAGATGGGATGAAATGCAATCTTCAGCATTAGAATTGCATGATGGTCTGGTTAACAATTGCAAACACATTGTCCTCTGCTGCTGGCTTTACCATAGCCAGTCCCGTAAAGCGGCTGAATGCCGGCAATACACAAAATGCAGGCGTAAAGTAGAAACATGGAAAATGCAATGATTGCTTACCGGCACCACTGATGCGTATACCCGGGTGTATGTGCCCGGAAAATATATAGCTTGAAAGGGTTAACTCATCACTTGCCGAATTAATGTCATGCATAAAGGAAAATTCGCTGATCAGCAATTGGTGATAAATTATATTGATGCCGGCTTCTGTGTACCATTGACGCTTCAGGATATCATGATTACCCATGATTAGATTGATTTCAAGCGCCGGAAAATCTTCCCTCCATTTTTTAAACCAGTCGAGCTCTTTGTTGGCCCGGCTGTGAAACATATCGCCCACAACAATTAACTGCCGGGGTTGAAAAAATTGCAGCTGGCTTACCAGGCGCTGCAAATCCTCTTTGTACACAGATTGGGGTACGGGTATTCCTTCTTTTCTGAAGTGGCCGGTTTTGCCAAAATGAAGATCAGATACAATTAAAGCCTGCTGTTCTTCCCAAAACAACATCCTTTCCGGCGATAGCCAAAAATTTTGTTGCAACAATTTGTAATTTAATGGAGCCGCCATATACTTATAAGGTGTGCAAAACTATGGCAAAGCCGTTGGTGTAATGTTATTTTTTTATTCAGCTGGCTTGTTTAATTTTAAGGCTTTAAAAATATACTTCAACCAAACACTATTTTTATGACAGATTTAAATCAGCCCAATGACCCGTTTATTCCGCCAACTGAAAAGCCGGTACTTCCCAGTGGCTTAAATGTTCTAACCATCCTTACGTTTATTGGTTGTGGCCTGGCTTTTTTATCGGGCTGCTGGAATTTCTTCAATGCAAAGAATGGCATTGATAAAATGGAAGAGATGATAAACAGCGGAAAACTTGATGAAATGCCTGCTTTTGCCCGCAAAATGTTCTCTCCTGAAATGCTTGAATTATCAAGAAAAGCATATGAAAACAGGTTGCCCATTTTTTTACTGACCCTCGTGAGTGTAGCGCTTTGCCTGGTTGGAGCGATGCAAATGCGTAAATTAAAGGCACAAGGCTATTTTCTGTATGTAATAGGTGAGGTGTTGCCGCTTATTGGAATACTTCTTTTTATGGGTACCGCTGCGCTTACAGGCATGATGGGCGGCATCAGCATTGGTATAGTGGCACTTTTTGTTATCCTGTACACAATGCAACGCAAATATCTTATCAACAAATAAATAATCCGGAGGCTGTCTCAGCATGCTGTCAGACTGATTAACCATTTTGACTCCCTGAGACAGCCTCTTTTTATTTTTCCAGTTGTTTCTGCATGCGCTTCACGCGGTCTTCCAGTTTTTCTGACGACAGGTTTTCCCGCATACTGTCTACTTTAATAGGAAAACAGAAAGGCGTTAGTCTTTCAGGAAAAGTAACCACAATATTTGATTGTTGTATACGCTCCAGCATATTGCGCAATCTTACTTCTTCCATTTGCTGATCCATCACTTCGCGGTAAGCCTGCTGCAGTAGAACATTATTGGGATCGTATTCAAGAAATACATTGAAAAGCAGCGATGCAGATGATTGCAGATGGCGCGCTTTTGTCTGTTCTCCCGGCATACCCTGGAAGATGAGGCCGCCAATCACTGCTATATCCCTGAATTTTCTTTTGGCCATCTCTGTCGCGTTCACACTGCGCTGTATATCGGCCAGTAAATTGTCCGGGCTGAACAATTCATAGGCGTTGGTATCATCTACCGGTATGGGCTGGTCGCTCAGCAATTCAAAACCATAATCATTCATGGCAAAGGAAAACGTGATAGGGGTAATCCTGCTGATCCGCCATGCAAGGATAGCGGCCATGGCTTCATGGACCAGCCGGCCTTCAAAAGGATATACAAAAAGATGATAGCCGTCCCTGGTTTCAATATGTTCTATCAGCAGTTCATTGGCGCGGGGCACATGCGATAATTTTTCCTGCAGGTCAAATAAAGGTTGCAGCGCTTTTAGTTCAATATCACGTTCTTTGTAATCAGCACCTGCTGTTTTAGATTTGTTTTCAAACGCTTCATTGAATTTTTCCCGCAGTTTTCTTCCCAGGTTGGCACTCAACGGCATCCGGCCACCATTCCAGCTGGGAACAATGGACTTGGTAGCAGTAGACTTTTTTACAATCACCGTCATATCTTTTATCATGACCAGTTCCAGGTTTCTGCCAGCGAGTGTGAAAACTGTTCCCGGATCAAGCCGCGATATAAAATATTCTTCTATAACACCAATATAACCCCCACTCATAAATTTCACTTTCAGCATGGCATCGCTTACAATGGTGCCAATATGCATGCGGTGGCGCATGGCCATGCGCCTGCTGGTGATGCGGTAAATGCCATCTATATTGACTACCTTTTTAAACTCATCATATTGCTGTAACGCATTGCCACCAGCGGTAATAAAATACAATATTTCATTCCATTCTTTTTCTGTTATATCTGCAAAACAATAGGTTGCTTTTATTTCTTTGTAAATCACGGAAGGAATAAAGCCATCGCCCACAGCAAGTGTACACAGGTATTGCGTTAGTACATCAAAGCAGAGCATCATCGGGTCGCGGCTTTCTATCAGGTTTTCTTTAATGCCTTCTTTTAAAGCAGCCGCTTCTACCAGTTCCAAAGAATGGGTAGGCAAAAAATAAATCTTGCTCACGGCATCAGGCTGGTGACCGCTTCTGCCCGCCCGTTGCAGAAACCTGGCCACGCCCTTGGGCGATCCCACCTGTATAACGGTTTCCACTGGCCGAAAATCAACGCCGAGATCCAGGCTGGCTGTGCATACCACAGCTTTCAACGTACCTGCATGCAGCGCTTCTTCTACCCAGGTGCGCAGTTCGCGTTCTATGCTTCCATGGTGCAGGGCAATAGCACCGGCCAGGCCAGGCTCTACGGTTAGCAATGTCTGGTACCACATTTCACTCATGCCCCTTGTGGTGATAAAAACAAGCGTGGTACGGCTATGGTCTATAATGGGGATGGTTTTATCTGCCAGTTTAATACCCAGGTGACCCGCCCATGGATATTTTTCCATTTCGTCTGGTATCACCGATTCTATGACAATGTTTTTTTTGATATTGGCTTTAACTATACTGCCCACTGCGCCTGCAGCGCTTCTCCACAGAGAAAGTGGCGCCAGTAAGACATCTTTTGCCTGTTCAAGATTACCGATGGTAGCTGAGATGCCCCAGAGGGATAGTCGTGAGTCGTGAGTTGTCAGTCGTGAGTCGTTTGCGTCGGCTTTTTCCAGACTCCAGACGCCAGGCTCCTGACTAGTTACGCCCATCTCCTGGCTCCCGGCTATTCTTGACACGGCCAGTTCTACCTGCACGCCTCTTTTGCTTCCCAGCAGCTCGTGCCATTCATCTACCGCAATTATTTTAAGGGTGTTGAAAACATTGGGGTAACCTTTTTGTGCCAGCAGCAGGTGTAAACTTTCCGGCGTAATGATCAATACTTCCGGCATCTGCCTTTTCTGTTTTTCCCTTTCTGCGGTGGGTGTATCGCCATTGCGGATGCCAACTTTCCACTGCATATCAAGGCCGGTAATCACTTCTTCCATTGCACGGCCGATGTCTTTCGCCAGTGCACGCAGTGGTGTTATCCAAAGTAACTGTAATCCGTTTTTAATACTGGTTTTATAATCTGCCGGATGCTGATTAATAAATTGAATAATGGCTCCCAGAAATACCGAGAATGTTTTGCCGCAGCCGGTGGGCGCATTTACCAGGCCACTTTCGCCACGCATAATCAATTGCCAGGCTTCTTCCTGGAAGGCAAATGGCTGCCGGCCCTGTGCAGAAAGCCATTCAGTGATGACCATATAACCTTTGGTGGAATGAAGCGGCTTCAATTGTTTTTATTAATCAAAAGTGTGCGCCTGTTTATGCAGGTTTTTATAAAAATTATGACTCCCTTATTATGCCATCAATGAACTGGGTAAACCAATCCATCAATTACAGGGTCTTTAAATATTCAACCACTGCTTTTCTTTGTTTATCAGTAAGCTTATCACCAAAGGTATGACCATAATTACCATAACCCGGCAGGCTTGTATTGTAAACAGCGGTGCCCTGCGCCGCCTGCTCTATTGTAAAATGCCAACTCATTTTTTCATAATCATAGCTGGGGTCATCAAAATTCCGCTGCCAGTATGCCGGGCGTGCACTAGTGTTTAACACGGCTTCAAGCGTTGGCACAGAACCATTGTGCAGGTAAGGCGCTGTGGCCCAGATGCCATCCAGTGGCGGCGCAATATATCCATTAAAAGGTTCCAGCCGCGCCGGATGGTCGCTCATGGCAAACCAGCTATTGTTAAACCAGGTAATGAACTGCGGGTTCTGGTAATTACTTTTAAACAGCATAGAGTCAGTTTGCACAACTGATGCTGGTATCAGGAGATTAGGATAGGTTTCACTGCTGCCATATTTTCCATGGCATTTAGAACAATTGGTAATGAAAATAATTTCTCCCTGCTTTGCCAGGGTTTTGTTTATTGCTTTGGGATATTTTGGCGGCTCAAGGCTGTAGATATAAGAGAGCACATCATTGAAATGCGAATCTACTTCTCTTGATTCTGACGTGTCGTTTACCGTTAGTAAGTTGGATGCCATTAAAAATTTTCCAAAATCGCCACGGCCAAAACCGTTGTAAAACATCGCATGCTTTTTTTTCAGCCACCACCACGGCGGCACATCACTGGGTATTACTGCCGCGGGTATATCCACCAGCGCAGAATCGTTCCATTTAAATGTAGCAGGGTCACGGTGTGCTGCCAGCACGCCGGCCAGGCGGTCTGCGGCGTTTACGCCCCTTACAGCTGTACCCAGGTAAGGGCCAATGGCTTTTGCTACCTGCAGAAAAGGTTTACTGGCTTCATATTTTTTGGGTGAACCTTTTTGTAAGAAATTTTCCAGCATGGTATACGCCTGTGGGTTCAGTTTCTGGCCCATAGTAAAATCTGCATAGGTATTACCCATACCCATTACAAGTTTCCCCTCAAATACCTGTGCATGGCACTGCATACAGTTGGGGGCGACCAGGTTTTCTCCGTTGGCTGCTTTCACCACGGTATATTCATGGGTAATGTTTGCATTCAGACCGGTGCGGTTGAGGTAATTGGTTTTGCTTTTTCCCAATGCCAGCAAAAAATAATCGTAGGGGAGTCCACCTTTAACATAATCGCCGGTGGTTAGGTAAATAAGCCCAGCTGCAGCATTACCGGTACGTTGTACATTGGCAGGTATATAGACCGATTTTTCAGGAATGCCAGGATTCCATTTACCAACGCCGGCAAATGCGGAGCAAATGATTACAATCAATATCAACACCTGTATTTTTCTCATAGGTTGCGATTAGAACTTAAAATTAAACAGGATTGTGTGAATATAACAGCCGGGTGTAATTATTGTTTTGATAAAAAGGAGATTTTACGGTGTATTACAGCGCGTAATGCTGGTGAAGTGATGACTGCTATTGTGCAGCGGTGCGGGGAACCTTTATCTATTTTCCATACAATTCAAGCATCTTTTTCAAATCTTCCAGCGTATTGATTTCATCTGGTTTTTTGTCTTTCCGCCACCGGCTCATGCGTGGAAAACGCAGTGCGACCCCGGATTTATGCCTTGCTGATGCTGCAATGCCCTCAAATGCAATTTCAAAAACCAACTCCGGTTTTACGGTGCGTACCGGCCCAAATTTTTCCAGTGAATTTCTTTTAACAAAATTGTCTACCTGTGCAAATTCTTTATCGGTTAAGCCAGAGTAGGCTTTCGTAAAAGTTACCAGTTTATCTCCATCTTTTACCGCAAATGTGTAGTCCGTATACAAGTTGCTTCTTCTGCCATGACCTTTTTGGGCATAGATAAGCACACAGTCAATTACAAGCGGGTCAATTTTCCATTTCCACCAATCGCCACGTTTTCTGCCGGCCAGGTAGGGGGAATCTTTTCTTTTTAACATCAGGCCTTCCGCACCCATATCACGCGAAGCGAAACGTATACTGGCCAACTCTGCCCATGCTGTATATTCAATCACGGGAGAAATAATCAATGAAGGGTGATTGGTTTGCGCCACTATTTCTTCCAGTGCCTTCCTCCGTTCCTGCAATGGCATGTCCCGGTAATCTTTACCCGCATATTCAAGTACATCATAGGCAAAAAAGGTAATCGGCGTTTCCTGCAATTGTTTTTTTGTCACATTTTTTCTGCCAATTCTTGTCTGCAGCAATGCAAATGGCAATGGTTTTTTTTCCAGGCTGGGAATGATTTCTCCATCCAGTACAATACCATCTGGCAGCATGTCTTTTAAAACATGGTATTCCGGAAATTTATCGGTCATCAGCTCTTCGCCACGGCTCCACACAAATAATTCATTGTTTCTTTTTATCAACTGGCCGCGTATACCATCCCATTTCCATTCCGCCTGCCATAGCTGTGGCTGTCCCAATGTCTCCAGCTCCTCTTCCAGGGCATATGCAAGGTAAAAAGGGTAGGGCTTGGAGAAATCCAGGGAGACTGATTCTTCACTGAGCAATTGTGTGAAGGAGGTAGTAACCGGATCCCAGTTGCCGCTGATACGGTGTGCAATAACACTTGCATCCAGTTTGATGGTCCTGGCGAGGGCATTCACCATTGTTTTTTGGGATACACCAATCCGGAAGCCGCCGGTGATCAGTTTATTGAATACAAACCGTTCTTCTTTATTCATCTGCATCCAACTGTCAATGATGAAAGCTTTACGGATGCTTTCTTCCTGTTTTTGCAAATGAATAAATTTTTCAATATACCAGGATAAAGTTTGTGGCTGTTGTGCAGTATTTTTTTCAGGTAACAGGAGGGCAATTGTTTCTGCGAGGTCGCCAACAGTATGGTAGCTTTCTTCAAACAACCAGGTGGGGATTTGTATGATTTCTATGCACCATTGCTGCAAATAACCAGCATTCACAATGCGCTTGGGGCGGCGCCCGCTAAAAATGGCAATTACCCATACTTTATCTGCATCAGCGGCCAGCGAAAAATAAGCAGACAACGCGTCCAGTTTGGCATTTGTCTTGGTTGAAGTGCCCAGCACATTCACCAGGTCTATAAAAAGCTGCATGCCCGATTTTGTTTCGGGTGCAATATCAGCAACTTGTATTTCTTCAGTCACGGCTTGCATACTTATTCCGCATTTACTACTGCGTCTGCTGTTTTTGTTTCGGGCAGGTTATCTTCCTCCTCTTCACCAAAGGCAGTTTTTACTTCGGCCGCTTCAATACCATTTTCATTAAGGTACCTGCTGAATGCCGATTGAAAGCCATGTGTAGCATACACTTTTTCTGCGCCGGTAGCTTTTACCGCTTGCAGTAAGCCGTCCCAATCTGCGTGATCACTTAATGCAAAACCTGCATCCGTATTCCTGCGCCGTGCATTACCCCTTACTTGCATCCATCCACTACAGGTTCCAACTGCTACGGGTTGCATTTTTTTTACCCATGGGGTATCAGCTGCACTGCCGGGGGCTATTACCAGGTTATGGTAAAACAGATCTTTTGAAATATCAGGTGTTACTTTTTCTGTTTCCGGAAAATCCCAACCGGCATTTTTTAAAACCTGTTGTGTATTGTATACCGCACCATGTACAAAAACATGGTCAACACAACCAGCCAGGTTTTTAACCAACCGCTGCGCTTTACCAAGGCTGTATGCCAGCAGCAAACTAGTTCTGCCGGCTTCTTTGTTTTGCTGTATCCATGTACGCATAGCTGCAAAAATTTCCTCCTGCGGCTTCCATTTGTAAATGGGTAAACCAAATGTAGATTCGGTAATAAAACTATGGCAGCGTACCGGTTCAAACTCCCCGCTGATGCCATCGTTTTCCAGTTTATAATCGCCGCTTACCACCCACACTTCCCCATTGTACTCAACCCTTACCTGCGCGGAACCAATAATATGCCCTGCTGGATGTAAAGTGATTTTTACCCCATTCATATATACGGCCTCGTTCCAGCCGATGCTTTCATAATTGTTTTCACCGAGGCGCAATTGTAAAATTGGTTTTGTATGGTGATGGCAGAGGTAATATTTGGAGCCCCAGCGCGCATGATCACTGTGTGCATGGGTAATGATGGCTTTGTCGACCGCCTGCCATGGGTCAATATAAAATTGCCCCTGCGCACAATAGAGTCCCCTGTCTGTAAATTCTATAAGTGGCATTGGAGCGTACTTAGATTTTAAGGGTTTAGTAGTAAGACAGAAAAATTGACCGGAGCAGAAAGCTTAACATTAACGCTATGTACTAACAACTTTCCTGGCCCCGCATTTATAGCTACAATATTTTACTTCATTCCAGGTCTTTTCCCATTTCTTTCTCCAGACAATAACCCTGCCACAGCAAGCACAGGTTTTTTGTGGTAAGTAAGATTTATTGCCTTTAAACATGTAGTATGGAGTACCTGGTATGTAGAATTAAGACTATGGCGGATGGACGTAATAAACAGACCATTATTACCATTCGATATACACCTAACGGTCCTTTTTGTTTGAAGAGTTGCTGTATTTTCCAGTTTGTATACTGAATATTGAGTACAGTCGTACTATCTCTTTTGCCCGTGGTATAAATACTGAATTCTATATACTGTCAGAACACCTGTTTAATAACACCATCCGCTTTCTTTACAAAATAGAGTTTTTTGTTTTCGAAATGATCAAGGGAGAGGGTTTGTTTATCGAGGACGGGTTGAATGTCCCAGTCGGTAAAGACTTTGTATTTTTTTTCACCGATGCTGGAATTGAGGTTACTGCCTTTATCTATCAGCAGTTTGCCAAAACGGTACATGCATTCGTAACCGCGGAAGACCATATCCGTGGGGCGTGAGTAGAGGATATTTTTAAAGTAGCTGCTGATGGATAAGCTTGTCTTGTCAGTTTTAGCGTTGTAGAATGGTGTGGTATAAATAATGCTCAGACCCTTGAATTCTTTTTTATTAAAATCAGTAATGGCATCCCAGGTAGGCATGCCAATGAGCAGGCTGGGATAGGTGGTGATGGCAGCAGAGAGTTGCTGTGCAATGTTTTTACCAAAGGATTCATCTAAACTGGCTGCTATAATTATGGTAAGCCGGGTGCTGTCAAGGTATTGCTGCACTGCAAGGGGTTTGGTTTCATCCATTGAAATAAACCTGACTTTTAGTTTCACGCCGGCGGTGTTTTTTTCCGCCTCAGAAAAATATGCGTGCAACCGGTCTTCCATCATCCCTTTTTTCTTGAATACCATAATGGGTGAGGTGGCATAATTTTTCTGCAGGAACCGGTAAATAGCATCACAATGTGTTTGCAGGGTAGCATTCAGTATTACCAATGAAGGGTTGTTGCTGATGCCGGCATCGTTGGGAAGATTTGCATTTATAAAAGGAATATTTTTTCTGAGGGCGGCTTCTGCCAGCACTTTGGCCTCGGTGGGTGTTACATGACCAATGATCAACCCGGCATGCTCCATGCCCGGAGAATTTATTTGCTGTTGCAGGCTTTCAGAAGAAGACCTGGTATCATAAATTTGTATATCAAGTGCTGCTTTTTCGGCTTTCAGTGAATCAGCGGCCAGTTTTACGCCCTCGTAAAATTCCAGGCCGGGGCTGATAAATTTTGGAAAGGATTTATCATACCGGTATTCGCCGGAGGCATCAAATGCAGAGTCAAGATAGAGCGGCGTAAAAATAGCTACGGTATAACGTTTATGCATAGTATCAGCCTGCGCCGCAGCGTGTTTGCTTTTACAGAGCAAAACAAGCGCAATAACAAAAACCGATAACAACGTTTTTTTCATCCTGGTAAAGTCTTTAATGCATTAAGAGTATTCAGCCCTGTTTATTCCCATTCAATGGTGGCGGGCGGTTTACTGCTGATATCGTATACCACCCGGTTGATACCTCTTACATTATTGATAATGTCGTTCGAGATAAATGCCAGGAAATCATAGGGCAGATGGGCCCAGTCCGCCGTCATACCGTCTACAGAGGTTACCGCTCTTAGCGCCACCGTAAATTCGTACGTTCTTTCATCGCCCATTACCCCCACACTTTTTACTGGTAGTAAGATGGTACCTGCCTGCCAAACAGTTGCATATAAATTGTTATCTTTTAAACCCTGGATGTAGCGGTAGTCGGCTTCCTGCAACAGCGCTACTTTTTCTGCGTTTACTTCCCCTAAAATCCGGATGGCCAGGCCTGGTCCGGGAAAAGGATGGCGATCAATCATGTCGGCGGGCACCCCCAGCTCCCTGCCTACCCGTCTTACTTCATCTTTGAACAATGAGCGCAGGGGTTCCACCAGTTCCAGGTGTAAATGTTCCGGCAGGCCGCCTACATTGTGGTGCGATTTAATGGTGACAGACGGCCCATGAACCGATACGCTTTCTATCACATCTGGGTAAATAGTACCCTGGCCCAGCAATCCGGCACCTTCTACTTTTTTGGCCTCTTCCTGGAAAATATCAATGAATAAACTTCCGATTACTTTTCTTTTGGCTTCCGGGTCTGTTTTACCGGCCAGCCCATCGTAAAAACGTTGTTTGGCATCAATCCCTTTTACATTCAATCCCAGGGCTGCATAGGTTTTTAAAACCTGCTCAAACTCATTTTTTCTAAGTACGCCATTGTCTACAAAAATGCCAAACAGGTTGTTGCCAATGGCTTTATGTATGAGGGTTGCTGCAACAGTAGAATCAACACCGCCACTTAAGGCCATTACACATTTGCGGTCGCCAATTTGCTTTTTTAAGGCAGCTACCGTATCTGTAATAAAATGAGCGGCAGTCCAGTCCTGGCTGCAGCCGCAAACATTCACCAGGAAATTCCTGATGACTTTTTTTCCTTCCGTGGTATGGTAAACTTCAGGATGAAATTGTACACAGTATAGGGGTAAAGCGGCACTGGTTTTTTTAAAAGCGGCAAACGGAATGCTTTCTGTGGTGGCCAGTACTTCAAAGCCAGCGGGCAGGGTGAGCACAGAATCTGCATGGCTCATCCAGACCTGCGATGTTTCACTGACGCCCTGCAGCAGGGTATCGCTGGCAGTTACCTGCATAGTAGCGCGGCCATATTCACGTTTACTGCTTTTGGCCACTTCACCGCCAAATTGTTTGGCGGTTAGCTGGGCACCGTAGCAAACACCCAGTACCGGTAGTTTTGCGTTAAGCGCCTGTATATCTACTTCGGGTGCTTTTTCATCGTTTACACTAAAGGGTGAGCCAGATAGAATAATACCTTTAAGCGAAGGGTCAAACTGAACATCTTTGTGATAGGGAGTAATTTCGCAGTATACATTGGCCTCACGAACGGCGCGGGCAATAAGTTGGGTGTACTGGCTGCCAAAGTCGAGAATCAGTATTTTTTCCGTCATGGTGCCGCGAAGGTAAGAAAAGCGGCGTTAGTTTGGAGCCACCGGGATAAGCTGGTGATAACCAGTACGGGCCGTGCCGGAACCTCCCGTCAATACCAGGCCAGCAAGTTGTAACAGCACTTTTCAGAACTGACCAATTTCTACAAGCTGGGTATAAAATGAATTAATTTTTCAGGCCCCTAAAACTCAAACAATGAAATAATATTATCGCCTACTGGTGATTATTTCTTTATTAATTCCCTGTACAACCAAAGCCCGGCATGCAGGTCTGCAAGACTTCAGGGCGCTGGTTGATTTATACAACAGTACGGGCGGCCGGCTGGTTGATGAAGGGGACTGTTTGCTATAAATCTTCTAAGAGATATGTAGGAAACGGAGCGCAAACAGTTTTGCTGCGGCCGGATTAATCCAGGCAGCGCTTCCTATAAAATTTACCGGAAGGCATATACAAAATTCATATAACGATGGGAAAAGACAACCAGTAAGGCTTTACTCATTGAAAAAAACTGGTGCAGTAAAAAAAATTAATCACAGTAAAGGGGGGTACAGATAAAATTGTATCTTCATCAGCAGGTAGCACAAGTGGTTATACCAGTTATGCTCCCTGTTTGTTCCATTCCAGCTTCTTCCTGTAACCTGTTATAAGATATTGTCGTCTTATAAGCCGTAAAGCATTTTACCAATTCACTTTAAAGCATAACCTTTACTTTCCAAAACAAAAACAACAGCATGAAAAATGTATTATTGTTATTAATGATGGTAGCCGTTACAATGTCTTCCTGTAATTACATGGGCGGCAAAAGAGTAAAAGGAAACGGCAACATTAAAAGTACAGAGCATTCAGTAAGTTCTTTCAAAAATGTAGATGTATCTGGCTCCATTGATCTTTACGTAGCACAGGGCGAAGTAAAGCCCGTAAAAATAGAAACTGATGAAAACCTGCTGCAATATATTGAAGTGATACAGGAGGGCGACCGGGTTGAAATAAGAACAAGGGATGGCTTTAACCTCAACCCCAGCGGTAAAATAAAAGTGTATGTAACAACAACGTTGTACAATAAAATAGAGGTATCCGGTGCCAGCAATATAAATGGGGTAGGAAAGATTGTTAACACAGAGAAAATGAGCATGGATGTAAGTGGCGCGGGTGATATCAATATGGAATTGAACGCACCCGCCATCAGTGCAGAAGTATCCGGGGCAGGCGCGGTAAACCTTAAAGGAGAAACAAAAACATTCGACCTCACATTGACAGGTGCGGGAAAAGCGCATTGTTTTGAACTGCTTTCAGAAAATACCAAAGTAGATATTTCCGGTGCAGGCGATGCCGATGTATATGCAAGTGTAAAATTAGAAGCGCAGGTAAGTGGTGCAGGAAGTGTGGCCTATAAAGGTGGTGGTACCAGCGATTCACATGTAAGCGGGGCAGGCAGTGTAAAAAAATCGGATTAGGATCTCTGTTGTATTTTCCGGAAAAAACTTTTGCATAATATATATATTCATCGGCGCCAGCTTAGCTTGTGCTTTGCAAATTATTTTCCTTTGTAAGTCAGGTAAGCTGAATATCATTAATACGTGTTAATTTTTGCATAACCTATTTCGCACGCTATATTATCTAACCAAAATATTTTTCAATGAACAAGCGTCTTTTTGTAGTACTACTGCTCGTGCTGGCCATTTCCTCCTGCAAGTACCGGCACGGTAAACATATTACCGGCAACGGTGTGCCAGGTACAGAACAAAGAAATCTTACTGGATTTACGGGCGCAGAAACACGCGGTGAAATTGATATTGTAGTGAAACAGGGCGATTTTAGTGTAAAAGTAGAAGCAGAACAAAACCTGCTGTCCTATATTGAAACCGCCGTAGAACATGGTCGTTTAATCGTGCGGTTAAGAGATGGCATAAACCTGATGGATCACCATGATGCAAAAGTGTATGTAACAGCACCTGTGCTGACGGCTTTTGAAACACATGGCAGTGGTAAAATCAGCAGCCAGGGCAGGATAGCAGATAAAAGCAAGATGGATATCCAGGTTGCTGGAAGCGGTGATATACAATTAGATCTGGACTGCCCTGAAATAATAACGGCTACCCATGGCAGTGGTAATATTATGCTGGCGGGTGAAACAAAAAATCTTTCCTGCAAAATCAGCGGCAGTGGCAATGTTGAGGCGGCTAACCTGAAAGCAGAAAACGTAAAGGTATCCATACACGGCAGCGGTAATACAGCAGTGTTTGCCAGTGAATCGCTGGACACGGATATTTCCGGCAGCGGAAATGTTCATTACAAGGGAGATCCCAAAATAAATAATTCTACACATGGCAGTGGCTCAGTAACCAGGATGGAATAAATACAACAACCAATATAATGGTGCCACCTTACTTACGTCTGGTGGCATTTTTATTTGATGCATCTTCATTTTACAAATTCACATATTTTACAGTAATCCATACATCCCTGTTGCGGCCCTTATCATCTGTACAGGAAATTTTTACCGGCCCTTCATCTGGTACAAAAAACTGCTTTTCCCCTTTGTTGCAGGACTTGTAAAATTTATTGTTGATATACCAATATAGCCTGCTGGCATCACTGGCTGCCCGGCAAACCAGTTGAAGTGGCTCCGGATGCTTTTTGCTGATGAGGTATTCCGTTCCGTTGGAAGGCGCGACGATGGTTGGCGCTCCTTCTTTAAATACTTTTTCGCACACCGGATTATGATGCGGCACCTGCATATAAGCTACCCTGTTATCCTGCATCCAGCCCTGCATGTCCGATGCAATCATCTTGTACAATTTCTTTTTGTAGCCGGTAGCCGGTACACAGCTCTGGCAGTAAGAAATTTTTTCATCTGTGCTTACCATTATCTCCTGCATGTTATCGCATTTTTTTGCAGATGATACCAGCGGAATAAAATAATCGGTAACAATATTGGTGCAAAAATCATTTGGCGGCAGTCCGGTTTCAGAACATACCTGGCGGATAGCACAATCATCTGGCTGGCTATACCATTCCTGGTCGCTGTCGTAATCAATGGTATTGAAAATTTTGAAGAGCAGGGGCGTGGCAATATTGGCGCCGCTCAGCTCCGGTATACCCTGTGCAGAGAAGTTGCCGGTCCAGATGCCAATGGTATAATGCTTATTGTAACCAATACTCCAGGCATCTCTTCTTCCATACGATGTGCCTGTTTTCCAGGCAATCTTTGGCATGTGCTCTGTGCTTTGCCAGTTCAGTGGAAAGTCGGGCCGGTTTACTTTTGACAGTGTTTCATTAATCATAAAATTGGCGGGCGCCGTCAGTACCTTTATTTTTTGACCGACCGTGTCCGTCTGCGTGAAAGAAGGCTTAACATACATACCATCATTGGCAAAAGCGCTGTACAGTCCCGTTAGTTCCTCCAGTGTAGCACCACAACCACCTAATATTAAAGAGAGCCCCAGTTTTTGCTGGTCCTTTTTTATTTGCTGAAAATTACAAGTGGCCAGTTTTTGTACCAGCTTATCTTTACCCAGCAGACGCAGGCTTTTTACAGCAGGAATGTTTAAAGAATGTTCCAGTGCGTACTCCATACTTACATAGCCATTGAATTTTTTATCATAGTTCTCCGGCGCATAGCCCTGGTAATTGACTGACACATCTGTGATTACCATTTTAGGAGTTAGGAGGCCTTCATCAATGCAAAGACCGTACAAGAGTGGTTTTAATGTGCTGCCAGGTTGCCTGATGGCTGCTGCGCCATTCACCTGTCCGGCATCTGCCGTATCTTTAAAATTGGCAGAGCCAAGGTAAGTGATAACCTGGTGAGTCTGGTTGTCTATTACAATTACGGCGGCATTGCGTATGTTTTTAAGATAGAGCGTTCTTGAATAATCGGCCACCAGCTTTTCTATCTTCAGCTGGGTATTCATTTCAATATGGGTCTTAATTATATCTGCTCCTTGATTCTTTAGTTTGTAGGCCAGGTGCGGAATATATTTGGGTACAGATCCCCTTTCTGCGAGTAATGGTTCATCCAGTGCATCTTTAATTTCTTTCTGTGTGAAAAGTTTTTCTGCTGCAAATTTTTTTAGCCACCTGTTTCTTTCCTGCACAATTACATCATTATTTCTGCCAATGACCAGTGTAGAAGGACGGTTAGGAATGATGGACAGCGCGGTGATTTCCGCCAGCGATAAATGATCCGGGCTCTTTTTAAAATAGAAAGTAGCCGCAGATTTTACACCCTGTATATTGCCGCCATAAGGTACCAGGTTAAGGTACAATTGCAGTATCTCATCTTTGCTGAAGGTCCATTCCAGCTGCAGGGCACGAAACATTTCAATGCCCTTATTGCGATAGGTTCTTTTTTTAGGCTCCAGTGCCCGGGCAACCTGCATAGTAATGGTAGAGGCGCCAGAAGTTCTTTTAAGGCGAAAAATATTTTTTACTAATGCCCTGCTCATTGCAATAACATTAATACCCGGGTGCCGGTAAAAGTATTTGTCTTCTTTTTCAACGATGGTCTTGCGCAGCAGTGGTGAAATCTCACTGAGTTCTGTCTTCATGCGCCATTGCTGATCGCTGGTAAGAAAAGCATGTATCACTTCGCCCTTGTTGTCTGTAATGATGGTGGAGTATTCAATACTGGAAGGAACAGGAAAGATCCAATTAAGTAAAAAAAACAGGCCAAGCAGTGCTGCTGCAGTGACCAGCGCCCTTTTTAAAAATTGTTTTATATAGATATCGGTGATATTCATTTTCTTGCGTAAATGTATCAATTAACAAATCCTTATCTTACTAAATTTGCAAATCAGGGCTGCATATATCTACCTTTCGCCCGTAATATTTTATTACCATGCAAGCCCAGGGCCATCCTCCGTAAGTTCTCTATTTGTAATCCAGGTATTCTTTTTCCTAATAAAGAAAACAAAACCTGTTTGTTCTCATCATTTTTGTATTTTAACACGGAGTTTTAAAAAACTTTAACCCATCCTCTATATGCGTATTGCCAAATCTGCTGTAATTCCGGTGCTTATCGGGATTATTTTTTTATATGCCTGTAATCGCCAGGCGGTTGCCCTTGATTATACCAATGCAAAAGATGAAGTGCCACAATTGGGCAACCTTGTATTCCGATTCGATAAACAATTGGTAAAAGATTCATTGCTGAACCAGTGGGACTCCACCGAATATGTTTCTTTTGAACCAAAAATTCCAGGCCGTTTCCGCTGGGAGCACGGTAATGAACTGGTGTTTTCTCCCGCCAGGCCACTTGCTGCTGCCACCAGCTACAAAGCAAAACTAAACAGCGAATTACTGCGCTTTTCGGCCTTTGATAAAGTGGAAAAGGCGGACAAAATAGTATTTAATACGCCTGATCTGAAATTGGAAAACACCAATACCACCTGGGTATTACAGGATGAAAACAGTAAAACAGCTGTTCCGCAGGTGGACCTCTATTTCAATTACCCTGTAAGCCCGGCAGCACTGAAAGATAAGTTGGTAGTGAACGCAGATGGAAAGCCGGTTAATTATTCCATGCAGTCTGTGTCTGATGATAATAAAATTTCATTAAGAATTGCAGGGCTTGCTACAGAAGACCGCGATTACAATATTTCCATCAGGCTCGATAAGGGAATTGTGCCGCAGGGGGGCACCAATGCAAGCAAAGAAAAAACTGAGATAAAGGCGGTTATTCCTTCTCCGTTCACACTAACAATAAATGACATCAATTCAGAAAATGACGGCACCACCGGTACCATAACGGTCAGGACCAGTCAACAACTCGTACCTGAAAACCTGGCTTCTTTTATAAAGTTTGACCCGGCTGTTAAGTTTACCACAGAAATTACCGATGATGGTTTTAGCATAAGCAGTGATGGTTTTGACGCATCTAAAAGCTATGCGCTTACCCTGGCCAAAGGCCTGCGTGGTAAAATAGGCGGCGTATTAAAGGAAGAATACAAAAATAATTTTGCTTTTGGTAAAATGGAGCCTGCGGTAAGTTTTGTAAACAAACAGGCGGTGTACCTGGCAGGACAGGGAAATAAAAATATAGAAGTGAAGCTGGTGAATGTGGCTAAAGTGAAAGTGATTATTTCAAAAATTTATGAAAGCAACTTACTGGCGGCACAGCGGAGTGGCTATTACCCAAAAGAAAGCAGCGGCAGCAATGAAGAGGAGTATGAAGGCGAAAGCGACGCAGTGGTGGGTGATGTGATTTATGAAAAAGAAATTGATACCAGGACCTTACCCAAAAGTGGCGCTGCCAAACTTTTTAATTTCAATATAGAAGATAAGCTGGCCGATTTTAAAGGCATTTACCATATAAAAATAAAATCTACAGAGGACTATTGGGTGAGTGATAGCCGGTTTATTTCGTTATCGGATTTTGGATTGATTGCAAAGGAAGGCAGCGATAAAATATTTGTATTCGTCAACTCGCTTAAAACAGCACAGCCTGTTAATGGAGTAAATGTGCTGGCATATGGCAGTAATAACCAGTTGCTGGGTACCGCCAGTACCAATGCAGACGGTGTAGCAGAAATCAACTATGCTAAAAAAGAGTTTGCTGGCTTCCGGCCGGCTATGATAATTGCAAAAACGGAAACTGATTTTAGCTACCTGCCTTTTAACAGTACCAGAGTGAATATGAGCCGCTTTGAGGTGGGGGGTAAACATATTAATACAACAGGACTGGATGCATTTATCTATGCAGAACGTGATATTTACCGACCGGGAGAGAACATTCATTTTTCCGTTGTACTGCGCGATAAATTATGGAAATCGCCGGGTGAACTGCCGGTTAAATTAAAGTTCCTGCTGCCCAACGGAAAAGAACTTAAAACATTCCGTAAAAACCTGAATGAGCAGGGGTCGCTGGAGGGCAATGTTGATCTTTCAGCAGCAGCCATTACCGGTAGTTACTCGCTGGAAGTATACAATGGCAATGATGTGTTGCTGGGCAGTCAGAATTTTATGGTCGAAGAGTTTGTACCTGACAGGATCAAAGTTACCGCTTCATTAGACAAAGAAAGCCTTGCCACGGGTGAGTCAGCCAAACTCAGCATTAACGCGGTAAATTTTTTCGGGCCACCGGCGGCCAACCGGAACTACGAATGTGAAATACAGGTAAAGCAAAATTCCTTCAACCCTAAAAAATATCCACACTATGACTTCTCGATTGCCAACCAGGGTATTTCATTTGATAAATTGGTAAAGGAAGGGAAGACAGATGAAGCGGGTAATGCCAGTGAAACATTTACTGCCAAAGAAGAATATAGAAATGCAGGCGTATTACAGGCTTCTTTTTATTCAACCGTATTTGATGAAACGGGAAGGCCCGTAAGCCGCAGTGTATCTGCCAATATTTACACCCAACCGGTTTTCTTTGGTATAGGAGAAGATGGTTGGTGGTATTACCCGCTTAACCAGGCCATTAGTTTTCCTTTGCTGGCCATTAGTAAAACAGAGCAGCTTACCACTACCCAGGCGAAAGCGGAAGTAATTAAACATGAATACAGAACGGTACTAACAAAAAGCGGTCAGTATTTTCGCTACGAATCACAAAAAGAAGATAAAATAGTAGCCAGCAATACTATTACAGTTTCAGGAGAGAAAACAAATTTTTCATTTACGCCGCGCACAGCAGGTAATTACGAACTGCGTATATACCTGCCCGGGGCTGCCAGTTATGTAAAGAAAGAGTTTTACAGTTATGGCGGATGGGGTAGTGATAACAGTTCTTTTGAAGTAAGCACAGAAGGTAATATTGACATTGAGGTAGACAAGACCGCTTATAATACCGGGCAAAGTGCCAAGCTGTTTTTCAAGACGCCTTTCAGCGGAAAGATGCTGGTAACAATGGAAACTGATAAGGTGGTTTCTTACCAGTATGTAAACGTAACGGGCAGACAGGCATCACTGGATGTGAAGTTAACAGCAGATCACCTGCCCAATGTGTATGTAACTGCTACTTTAATAAAGCCGCATGATGTAAGTGATATTCCTTTAACAGTAGCGCACGGTTACCAGAATATTATGGTAGAGGAAAAGAGCCGTAGGATGGATGTGCAGGTGCTCGCCCAGGCGGCGGTGCGCTCACGTACCCATCAAAAAGTAAAAGTAAAAACTGTTGCCGGCAGTTATGTAACACTGGCTGCGGTTGACAACGGCGTATTGCAGGTAAGTAATTTTGAAACGCCCCGGCCATATGAATATTTCTACGGTAAAAGGGCGCTGGATGTAAACGGGTATGATATGTACCCCCTGCTTTTCCCTGAGATACGTGCCCGGCTTAGTAGTACTGGTGGTGATGGTGATTTGGAAACCAGTAAACGCAGCAACCCCATGCCCAATAAGCGCATAAAGATTGTAAGTTACTGGAGTGGTATTGTAAAAGCCAATAGCAGCGGTGAAGCAGATTTTGAATTTGATATTCCGCCATTTAGCGGGGAAATTAGACTGATGGCTGTTGCCTATAAAAACGAAAGTTTTGGCAGTACGGAAACAAATATGAAAGTAGCTGATCCGCTGGTGCTGAGCACTGCCTTGCCGCGTTTTTTGAGCCCGGGCGATACGGTAAATGTACCTGTTACCATTACCAATACAACCGGTAAGGCTACTACGGTAGAAGCAACTTTAAGTGTAACGCCACCATTAAAGGCGGTAGGCTCTTTACAGCAATCGGTAAATTTGGGATCTAACAGTGAAGGACGGGCAATCTTTAAAGTTATTGCTTCACCGGCAATAAGTACCGGGAAAATAAAAGTTGAAGTAAAAGGTATGGGCGAAAAATTTGTAGATGAAACGGATATAACGGTGAGGCCACCTTCAACCCTTCAAAAAATAACCGGCAGCGGATCCATTGCGGGTAATGCTTCGCAGAAAGTAACCATCGGCTTAAACGATTACATGCCGGGCAGTGGTAATTATAAACTGGTAGTAAGCCGCTCGCCGGCCCTGCAGCTGGCCAACCAGTTTGCATACCTGGTAGAATATCCGTATGGCTGTACTGAGCAAACAGTGTCGGCGGCATTTCCACAATTGTATTACGGAGACCTCGCTGATTTGTTCAATACAGGCAAGGCAAATAAAGCTTCTGCCAACAGCAACATCCAGGAAGCCATCCGTAAAATAAAGTTACGGCAGTTGTTTAATGGTGGCATTACCTTATGGGATGGAGCAGGTACAGAACATTGGTGGTCTTCTGTATATTCGGCACATTTTCTAATTGAAGCACAAAAAGCCGGTTATGATGTTGATAAAGGGTTGCAGTTAACCCTGCTGAATTACCTCAACAGTAAACTACGCAACCGCGAAACCATACTTTATTATTACAACCAGAAAGAGCAAAAGAAAATAGCACCCAAAGAAGTGGCATACAGTCTATATGTGCTGGCGCTGGCCGGCCAGCCAAATATCAGTGTAATGAATTATTATAAAGCCAACACAGCATTGCTGGCACTGGACAGCCGGTATTTATTATCCGCCGCTTATGCAGTAGCAGGAGATAAAAGCCGTTTCCGTGAGTTGCTGCCGGCAGCTTTCACCGGCGAAGTATCTGTGCCCCAAACCGGCGGTAGTTTTTACAGTGATATACGTGATGAATCCATTGCGTTGAATGTACTGATAGATGTGGAACCCGCTAACCAGCAGGTGCCGGTAATGGCGAAACATGTAGTGGAAAAACTTAAGCAGCGCAGCTGGTACAGTACACAGGAAAGTGCATTCAGCTTCCTGGCAATGGGTAAACTGGCAAAAGCGGCCAATAAATCTACTGTAACGGCCAGCATTAATGTCAATGGCAAAACGGCGGGTAGCCTTAGCAGCGGTAGTGTGCAACTGAATGCAAAACAACTGGGCACCAACACGGTAGATATTGTAACTAAAGGTGATGGCAATCTTTATTATTGGTGGCAGAGCGAAGGCATCAGCGCCAGCGGTACTTACAGGGAAGAAGACAATTATATAAAAGTGCGCCGAAAATTTTATGATCGTTACGGGCGGGGCATAAGCGGTAATACATTTAAACAAAATGACCTGGTGATTGTACAGTTGAGCCTGGAAAAAATGTACAGCGGGTACATAGAAAATGTAGTGCTTACAGATTTGTTACCAGCCGGTTTTGAAATCGAAAATCCGCGTACCAAAGAATTACCCGGCATGGAATGGATAAAAGATGCCGGAACACCCACCGCTATAGATGTAAGGGACGACCGCATCAACCTGTTTGTTGATCTGACCAGCAACCGCCAGGTATATTATTATGCGGTACGGGCGGTTAGCCCCGGAGTGTATAAGATGGGCCCTGCCAGTGCAGATGCCATGTACAACGGAGAATACCATTCTTACAATGGGGCAGGAGTTATTAAAGTGGTACAGTAAAACATGCTGCATGCACGTAGTTTAAAAACTATAAAACTTTGTTTTCATTTAAACTTGGCTACTGAGATAGGCCTGCGTAAAATGATAGCTTTATCAATAAATAAGCCACCGGTGAAAAAAATAATAAGATATACAGTATGCGTTATTGCTGGTTTTGTAACGTTTGTATTGATGTATCTTTTTGCAGCTTATTGCCTTTCGAGGTTGACAGTTGGGAAGGAACACGGCCAGGCAGCTGATGTGGCCATTTATATCAAAACAAATGGGGTGCACACGGATATTGTTGTACCACTGAAAAATGACCAAGTTGACTGGAGCAATGAAATCAGGTTCTCCAATGCCCACCTGCCTGACACAACCAATATTCAATACCTCGCCATGGGCTGGGGCGATAAAGGCTTTTACCTGGAAACTCCTACCTGGGCAGACCTGAAATTCAGCACTGCTTTAAAAGCAGCCTTTGGATTCAACACTACCGCTATTCACACTACCTTTTATGAAACCCCGCTAGAAAGTGCATCCTGCAAAAAAATCATGATTGGGAGTGGCCAGTATGCAAGATTGGTAAATTATATCACGGACAGTTTTAAAAAAGATTCAGCAGGCCATGTAATAAAAATTATTACCAATGCAAATTATAGCAACGCAGACGCCTTTTATGAAGCAAAAGGGCGCTACAGTATGTTTCTTACCTGTAACACCTGGTCAAACAATGCGCTGAAAAATTGCGGTCAAAAGGCATGCTGGTGGACGGCTTTCGATACAGGTATTTTTCTCAAGTATAAATAATATTCCGCTACCACGGTAGCGAAAAAAAGCCCAATTTTTTTACATCTTATCATTCAACCAAAAACTTAGTATATGAATCAGAAACCTTCTACGGCATTTATAGCAGCGTCATGGATTGCCCTGGGCGCCGGCGCTATTGGTTACCTTATTGGTTTATGGCGTGCGGACATGCAGTTAAACGAAAAAGGCTATTATTTTACCGTTTTAATGTTCGGTCTTTTTGCAGTAGTATCATTGCAAAAAAGTGTGCGTGACAGGCTGGAGAGCCTGCCTGTTACCGATCTATATTTTGGTATCTGCTGGTTTGCCACCATTTTGTCTATTGTGTTGCTGGTGATTGGCCTGTGGAATGCCACTATGCTTCCCAGTGAGAAAGGCTTTTATGCGTTCGCGTTTTTATTGGGTCTGTTTGGCGCTATAACGGTGCAAAAAAATATCAGGGACGGACAAAACGTAAGGCAAGAGTAGTAATAATTTATGCAGAGGAAAAAATTTTGCAAAAGCAAACAGCTTAATATTTCAACCTGTTTTTTTATTTTACACCTGCCAAAATTCCGTAATAAGCGGGTTTCCTTGCATAGTTAACATCAAAAGGCAATGGCCAGTCGGAACGCTTATAGGTGCCCGGTATCCAGGAATCAGCATCGCCCACATTCCAGGTTGTAATACCATATTGCTGATTGGCAGGCAAGCTATAGTAAGTCTTTACAATAAACCTGTATTTCTCAGACTGCTGCTCTGCCAGGGTAGGGGTAAGGGTAAGGGCCTGTATATTGTCGGGGTTTAATGCGATGTCAAGTTCTGAAATATGCACTTTTAATCCCGTAGCAGCGGCGGCAGCTATGGCGGCTGCAAGGTTTGCATCGGTTTGGTTGTACCGGGTATGAAACTGCATACCAATTCCATCTACAGGAATGCCCCTTGTTTTAAAAGCCGACAGCATGTTTGAAATGGCTATTCTTTTTGCAGCGTTGTATTCATTGCCGTAGTCGTTGTAAAACAGCAATGCAGCAGGGTCGGCTTCATGCGCATACTTAAAACAGCGGGCTATGTAATCGCTGCCAAGTTTCTGCAACCAGATACTGTTACGCAGTGTGCCGTTGTCTTCAAACGCTTCATTCACTACATCCCAGGAAAGCAGTTTTCCTTTGAAGTGAGCCACTACTGTCTGGATATGTGTTTTCAGGATGTTTTCCCAGGCGGCAGAATCGCCGGCAAAATTTGCAACCCAGTTAGGTAATGACTGGTGCCAGATCAATGTATGACCATGGATTCTTTTGTTATTGAGCTGCGCAAAATTTACAATGTAATCCGCATCAGTAAAATTAAAAGCATTCTGTGAACTGTGAACGGAACCAAATTTCATGGCATTTTCCGGGGTAATACTGTTGTATTCTTTTACAACTACACTGTTATACTTTGTATTGTTTTGCAACAGGCTGGCACTTACCGCTGCACCCATGGGAAAGGGCATCATTTTTTGCAGGCTTGTATCTGGTGGTGGGTTAATGGTGACAGGATTAATCTTGTTTTTACCGCAGGCAGCTGTAATCAGCCAAATGGAAAACAGGCATAAGCAATATTTTGTCATAATGAGCAATATTCTCAGGTAAATGTACGGAAGTATAACTGACCCTGCTATCAACAGGTGCATCGCAAATTCTCTGACATGCTAACAGTGGTCGTTGAAGACACCGGACCAGGGACCCTGGCCTGGTATCGTCACCAGCCAGCGAAAATTTGGAATACGGCCCTATCAACCGTAACCCGATGGGCGGCCTGTGCAATGCTGCCCATCGGGTGATGCTGATCTTTTAATATTCATTAATACCGTTGCCAATGGCCGGGTACCCAATTATAGCCGCGACGTGTATTTTGCCAGTGGCCTTCAGTCCAGTTGCTCCGGCGTCGTGAATTCTCCCAGCGACCCTCATGCCATTGATACCGGCCACCTGTCCACACCCAATCGCCACTCACCCATACATGATTTCGGCTGGGTGCTGCAGGTCTGAAATAAACCACTTCGCGGGGCCGCTCGCGTACTGCATAACCGGGTGCACAAGAAACCAATGAAATCATCGCTATTAGTACTGTAAAGTGTACAACATATTTTTTCATACTTCTTACTTTAGGTGTAAGTATAAGACTGTTGTGGATGCAATGGTTTAAACCACATTTCTTAACAAAAAGTAAAAACTACAGGGCAGCCGCCCAAAAAGGGCAAACCCCCAGCAGCATTTCTTGCTGCTGGGGGTTTGAAAACGATTGACTATTTCAATAGTATATAAAATATTACTTGCCTACGCGTGGCAGTACGGGAACCATTGGTACTACGGGCAGGCTTTCATTGCCATCTTCACTTACAGATTGCACTGCAAAAAAATAATTGTCTTTTGAATACGGTAAGCTGATACTTGTTTCTTTTGTAAATATTTTCTTTTGCCATACAGCACTGCTGGTTTCGCGCATCAGCACATAAAAGCCTTTGTATTTGCCGCTTTTGGGATTGCCCCAGGAGAGGAACGTAAAATTATCTAATTTTTTTACATCTACTTTTACCTCCTGCGGCATAGAAGGCGATTTTGCCAGGTTGGCAAGATTGCAAAGGTTCATACAGGTGTTTTTACGGAGGTATTCAAAATCCATAAACTCGGTAAGATCGCCATACTGGATGCCGTTTTCTTTGCGTATATCCTGGTGCTGGTGATTGTAGTTTTCATTCATTTCGGTAATGCGTACGGCGGTAAAGCCAGCGAGTACATAGGGCGTATGATCGCCGCCACGCAGAAAGCGGTCGTTGCGGTATATCATCACCACCTGTAAATTGTCTACATAGCGTTCGCCGGTTTCTTTTACATACCGTGCCAGCTGCCGGGCTTTGCCATCATTCTCTAATCCTAACTGACGGATGTTTGCTGCGTTTTTATCCAATTCATAAGCTGGCAACCCTTCACTGAAAACGCGTATGCGGGTATTATCAATAATATTTGTTTCACTGCTGTTATTGCTGCCCATGATATCATTGTTCAGCACAGCTTCCAGGTTCAGGTTTTCCTTTTTTAATTTATTTGCCATATGCGCAGCACCCAGCAAACCCTGTTCCTCGCCGCTGACTGCTATAAAAATGATAGTAGCCGGGAAAGCAGTTTTACTCATAATGCGGGCGCATTCAATTACGGCCGCCACGCCGCTGCCATCATCATTGGCGCCGGGTGCATCGCCTGTTTTATCCATTACATTGCTGCGCCGGCTATCCAGGTGGCCACTGATTAAGAAGATGCGGTTGTCATAGGGGTCAGTTCCTTTTAACGTACCTACCACATTGCCCAATACCAATGCAGCATCCACGCGTTTGCCATCAGCCGCAAGGGTAGTGCTGTCTATTAATGCTGTGAGGCGGCCACCGGATTGCCTGGCAAATTCATTGAACTTACCCAACACCCATAACCTTGCCGCGCCAATACCTTTTTTGGCATCCGTTTGTGTGCTTATTGTACTGCGCGTACCAAATGCCACCATGGATTTTATATAGGATTGAAGCGAGTCTGCAGAGACTTCTTTTACCATTTTTTCAATAGCCGGATCTTTGTCAATAATGGTTTGCGAAAATGACACAATAGAGCAGCACAATGCAATAATAATACAGTACAATTTTCTCATGTAAATATAGTTTGGTCACTAAAATTAATGTAAAGCCAGTAAGTTATTTCACCGGATAAAAATTATATTCCGGTGGTTTTGATGGCTCACTTAAAGCTGCAGGATTTATTCAAACACATACGATCATCTCATTTTGTATGGCGCTATTCTTTTTCTATACAACTGCTGATAGTATTTTTATAAAGGTCTGCAGCTTCTGCAAGCTGAATGCTCATTATTGCTTACTGAATACTTTTTCAATATCTGTATTTGTCTTTCCAGCGCTGTTGCAGAAATTTTCTCAACTCGTCTTCACGGGCATTTTTGCCCGGTTCATAAAACACGGTGCCACTTATTTTTTCGGGTAAATATTCCTGCTCAGAAAAATTATTATCGTAGCTATGCGAATATTGGTAGCCCTTTCCATAATCCATGTTCTTCATTAATTTGGTGGGTGCATTGCGGATATGCAGCGGCACAGGTAAATCACCATACTGTTTTACCGCAGCCATAGCCGCGCTGATAGCCGCCACCGCCGCATTGCTTTTGGGTGAAGCGGCCAGGTAAGTAACGCATTGGGATAAAATGATTTGAGATTCGGGGTAGCCGATTTTATTCACCGCATCAAAAGTGGTGTTGGCCATTACCAGCGCAGTAGGGTTGGCATTGCCGATATCTTCGCTGGCCAGTATAACCAGGCGGCGGGCGATAAATTTTACATCTTCACCACCTTCAATCATCCTTGCCAGCCAGTATACTGCCGCATTGGGGTCGCTGCCCCTGACAGACTTGATAAAAGCAGAAATGATATCGTAATGCTGCTCGCCCTTTTTATCGTACAAGGCTACACGCCGTTGTGCAATCTCCATTACTTTTTCATCGGTTATGACTGCATTGTCGCCGAGGGCATCCGTTACCAGTTCCAGCAAATTCAGCAATTTGCGGGCATCGCCGCCTGAGATATTGATGATGGCACTGGTTTCTTTAAGCGTGATTTTTTTACGGGCCAGTTGTTCATCATTTGTTAAGGCCTGCTGCAGTAAACCAATTAATTTTTTTTCATCCAGCGGCTTCAATACATAAACCTGGCAACGGCTCAGCAATGCCGAATTTACTTCAAAAGATGGATTTTCGGTTGTGGCACCAATCAGGGTAATGACACCTTTTTCAACAGCACCCAGCAAAGCATCCTGCTGGCCTTTATTAAACCGGTGTATCTCGTCTATAAAAAGAATACAGCTGGGAAGGGTTTTGGCCGTTTCTATTACTTCCCGTACATCTTTTACGCCGCTGCTAATGGCACTGAGGGTGAAAAATGGCACGCCAAGGCTATGCGCAATAATGTTAGCGATGGTAGTTTTGCCTACACCGGGTGGTCCCCATAAGATCATAGAAGGCAGCTTGCCGTTTTCGATAGCAGTGCGCAGTATACTGCCTTTGCCGGTTAAATGTTCCTGGCCGGCCAGTTCATCCAGCGTGCTGGGGCGCTGGCGTTCTGCTAATGGGGAAGTCATAGATCAAAGTAACAAAAAAAGCGACTGAGAGTTTGTAAATACCTTACCGGTGGCAATTTTTTAATGTACCTGCACTTGCAGAAAAGCGCTTATTTTGGCAAAAGAGTCAAGCAAATCCGCACCTTCCCAACCATGGCCATTATTGGGGTAAAATACATATTGGGTTGCTACGCCCAGCGACTGCAACTTATCACGTACGAGAGTGGATTGGGAGGGTGGCACCAATGGGTCTGCGCCCCCATGCAATAATAAAGTAGGCGGCGACTGTGCTGTGATGTAATTGAATGGACTCGATTGCTGGTACAAAGTTGGGTTAAGGGTTGGTGTGGAACCCGTTACCTCCCGCATTGCCAATGCAAACACCGGGTTAGGCTGGTTGTAAAAACTGACAAGTTCCGTGGGACCGAAAAATGAAATTGCCGCTTTAGCCTTCACCGGAATACTGTATTTATAGGCCTGCAGCAAAGCAAGATGCGCACCCGCGCTGGCACCCAGGAAGACCCATTTATCTGAGATAAGGTATTCATTTTTTTTACTGAATATAAAGTCAACGGCGGCTTTTACATCATTTTCCTGTGTTGGGAAGAGATTTTGCCCGTTTACTGCCAGCCGGTAATTAATATTGATAAAGGCATAACCCGGCAAAAGGCTTTGTAAGTTGGGTATTGATAGGGTGAAATCTGCCTTGTCGCCTTCTGTCCAGCCACCGCCGTGTATAAGAAAGAGAAGTTTTGTACTATCCGCAGAACGGTTGGCTGGCAGGTAGATATCCATTTTCTGTTTGGGATCGGCTCCATAGCTAACATTCATCATAGTGGAAGCAGCAACAGAATTGGGCTGGGTGCCATCGTTTTTCTTGCAGGCAGAAAAAAATGCCGGTATAATCATCAACAGAAGGAAATAGCGCATGCGTAAGGTTTGTCAAATTAACGTAACTGCCTGTGAAACAGATGTGAAGGAAATGCAAAAACTGTATCACGCTCACGGCTATTACTAAAAAAGCATGCCAGTCCTGAAAAACTGCGGCGCGACGTGTTCGTTAGCGTGAGTAATTGTTATTTGCCGGGTAAAGAGCTGTGATGGCTCGCTGCACAGGGTTTGTGCCTGTTTTTACCGCATGGCTTGATCTGTGGCGTCCAGGTTTTTTTCCACACTAAACCATTTTGTTAATATTTAATCAATTTTTAATCTTTATATTACAATAACTAAAAAACTTTTTTTATGGGAGATACAATGCAGCGCAGGCAGTTTTTGAGCCGCCTCGCCAAAACTAACAATACAGCAAATCCCCAAACCGTAGAAAAAAGTTCAGCAGCAATAGCCCACCCCCCCAGTTCAAACCGCGCAACAGGCGCACAATCAGGTATCAGCTTATATGGCGGTGCCTGGACAGAAAAAGAAATGATTCATCTGTTAAAGAGAGTCATGTTTGGTGCTACCAAAAAAGATGTAGACAAAATTAAAGGTATGTCTGTAAGCAGCGCGGTAGATTTCCTGATTGATAATCCTGTACAACCCGACAGCCCGGTGAATAATTATACCATTGTGGGCGGTACCGGAGCTACGGACACCGGCGGTGTTGCTTTTGGCAGTTCATGGATCGATGCAAAACTGCCGGATCCAACTGATGCAACTATCAGAAATACGCTTAACAACAACCGTCTTGGCAACTCATTTAAGCCTTGGTGGATGGGTTTAATGATTAACCAGCCAACGCATATCCTGGAAAAGCTTACCCTGTTCTGGTCCAATCATTTTGGTACTGATACTGCCAATAATAACCGCCCCAAAGCTATTTACCAGCATTACAAAATTTTGCGCACCTATGGACTTACAAATTTCAAGGATTTGCTGAAACAGGTAACCATTGATCCGCATATGCTGTATTTTCTTAGCGGCAACAACAGCAGTAAACCTACCCCCAACGAAAACTATGCGCGTGAATTGCAGGAACTGTTCACCGTTGGTAAAGGAACTGGCTCTCAGTATACAGAGGATGATGTAAAGGCAGCTGCAAAAGTGCTGAGTGGCTGGCAGGTACCTGCACAGAGTACAGTGGACGGAACCTATACAAGCATTTTCACTGCTTCAAGGCATGATACAACTACAAAAACCTTTTCTGCTTTTTATGGCCCAGCCCCTAATAATGTAATTGCTTCCAATGGTATTAATGAGGTGGATGATTTGCTGAATATGATCCTGAAGACCAATGAATGTGCTAAATATATCGTTCGCAGATTGTATACCTGGTTTGTATATTACAAGATTACACCTGATATTGAAGCCAGTGTAATTACCCCGCTGGCAGATATATTCCGTTCCAGTAATTACAGTATACCCATTGTGTTAAAAGCGCTTTTTAAAAGTGAGCATTTTTTTGACAGCTTCAATTACGGCGGTATCATCAAGAGCCCGGTTGATTTATATGTAAGTCTGGTTAGGGAGCTTGATCTGGTGCTGGCACCTGCACCGGTAGAAACCAAGTATACGCATTGGAAATTCTTTTCAGACAGGTGCAGTACAGAAGCACAGTCTATAGGTGATCCGCCCAATGTAGCCGGCTGGCCTGCATATTATGTAGCGGAGACCAAATTTTATGAAACATGGATGTCTCCGGCTACAATACAAACAAAGGCAAAAAACCTGCTTTCATATTCCTCCAAAGCAGGATTTAAAATTGGTGCCCTTACCCTGAAGATAGATGCTGCCGGTTTCCTGAAACAGTTTCCGGTAAGCGATGCTGGTAATGCAGATATAGCTATAAAAAAGTTTAACCTGTACCTGTTGCCGATGGATTTAACAGCGGAGCAGATTACTTTTTTGAGAGCAAAACTAATACCTCCCGGAGAGCCGGATAATTACTGGACCCAGCAATGGAATAACTACCTGAACAGTCCTTCTACCAATATGGCGGTAGCGGCTTTACTGCAGGATATTGTTATTTATATGACCGGCCTGGCGGAGTATTACCTGTATTAATTTATCAGCACTTTAAAATCAATGTACATGAAACGAAGAAAATTTTTAAAAGCAGCACCTGCATTTTCGCTGCCTTTTTTTATAAAAGGATTCCCGGTTCAGGCCATGACGCAAAGCCCGCTTTTACAGTTGCTGGGTCAGCAGTCGTTATTAAACGGAAGGATACTGGTGCTTATTCAGCTGAATGGTGGTAATGATGGCATCAATACCGTTATCCCGGTTGATAAGTATGCCATGCTCTCTGTAGCAAGGCCCGATATACTTGTTAAGGATACCCGGGTATTGCCGCTGAATAATGTAACAGGTATGGGCTTGCACCCTGGCCTTGCAGAGATGAAGAATATGTTTAATAATGGATTGTTGCATATTGTAAGGGATGTAAGTTATCCAACCCCCAGCTTTTCTCATTTCCGGGCAACTGATATATGGCTTACCGGCGCAGACTCACAAGCTAACCAGTACCTGACTACAGGATGGCTGGGAAGAAGTATTGACGAACAATATCCTGCTTACCCGGATACATTGCCCATGACCCACCCGCTGGCGGTCCAGTTGGGATCACAGGCTTCCAGCATGCTGCAGACCAGCGAAACAAATGCTGCCTTTACGGTTATTGACCCGTCTTCTTTTTATGATTTCGTGAATGGCGTGGTACCAGCCATGCCGGATACGCCGTACGGAAACGAGCTTACTTTTATCCGTAAACTACAGCAGCAGACAGATCAGTATGCAACCCTGGTAGCAGGTGTGTATGCCAAAGGCGTAAACAAGGTTACCTATCCAAATACCAATGCGCTGGCCAGGCAATTGGGCATTATCGCAAAACTGATAAGCGGGGGTTTGAAGACGCCCATCTATGTGGTCAACCATCCCAATAGTTTTGATACGCACAATTTCCAGGTCGATTCCATCGATGCTGACCACGTTAATGGATCGCATAACAATTCCCTTTCTGTATTATCCAAAGCAATAGATTTGTTTCAACAGGATCTTACGCTGCAGAATTTGCAGGACAGGGTTACAGGTATGACGTTTACAGAGTTTGGAAGAAGGGTAGCGCAAAATGGCACTTTTGGTACCGATCACGGAACTGCCACGCCTATGTTCTTTTTTGGTGCCAAGGTGAATCCGGCAGTAAGCGGTACTACACCCACTTTTACTACCGGCACTGTGCCCATTAACAATAACACCCAATTGAACAGGCAGTTTGATTTCAGGCAGGTGTATTATACTGTATTGAAAGACTGGTTTCAGTTAACGGATGCTGATTTGCAATCCGTTTTATTTCAGAGTTATACACCGATGTCTATTTTTAACCAGGCAGCATTGCCGGTTACTTTATTATCATTCACCGGTAACTGGAAGAATGCCGAAGTATCGCTTCAATGGACAGTAGACCAGGAAATTAATATAGACAGCTATGAAATACAACGTTCTGAAGACGGGTCCAGCTTTAGCAAAAAAGGAACGGTTACAGCGCTGAATGTTACCAGCAAACATGATTATACTTTCTATGATACCAGTCTGCAGAAAGCCTACTACTATTACCGCATTAAAATAATAGAGAAATCAGGAGAAATTAAATATTCCAATGTATTGCTGCTGAAAGATGCCGCACAAATGCAGGGTGTGAGGGTTAAAATATTGCCTAACCCAATTGATAAGTGGTTTACTACCGCCTTCCAGGATAAGGTGACAGGCAATATTACCGTACGCATACTGGATCTAACGGGTAAGGAGGTGTGGAAAGCAGAGGAGCGTGCCAATGATACATACAACCTTACTTTTAATATTAACAAGTCTATTACGCCGGGTGTATATGTAATACAGGTGCAGGGAAAAGAATATGAGGCTACCACAAAAGTAATACTCCGGTAAGTTTTTCTATTTTAGCCTTTATGAAGTAAGGGGTTGTATCTGCTGATGCAGCCCCTTTTTGTGTTCCTGGTAATTCCGGACGGCGTTCGGCAAGATCATACATTGACGAAGTCAGCAACTTCGTACAGCGGCAGCTGTTTTTCTAACAAAGCACCAACTGCGCATACAATTGCTGCAGCGTTTCTTTTACATCATTACAAAGGCCCGTATGCGTTTTGGATGTTTGCAATACGGTACTGCGGGTGGCAGTGAGCCAGCGAAAACGATCGGCAACAGCCAGTTTTCCGATGGGCCCGCTGTCTTTGGTGCCGGCACATATTTTTTCAAACGCCTGCAGGTATTGACCAATCTCCGGGATATCCAGTTCGCAGGCAAACGCCTTTAGCCGTTCTCCATCCAGGTGAAAAAGTACATTCAAAAATTTTTGTTTCGGGCAATACAGCACTACTCCTACGTTGAGAAACTCTTCCCGCTCCACTTTTGGAACCACCCGCAGAACGGCATATTCAAATAAATATTTCTCTTGCATGCTGTGCTTCTTTTACAAAAATGGCTGAATTTGCGATGCGTAAGTTGAGGAAACGGTTATAAGCCTCACGGTGTTCCTTAGTTGATTTGAATGGAGATGCATCACCTGTAAGCCATTCATCCGGAACCAGTGACACAATGGAACGGATGCGCTCTTCCGTAAGAATTGATCGGAACTTTGCATCCACTACAGCAAGGTCAGTAGCACGCGGCAATAATACATGATCTTTAACATGCGTAAACGGGCGCAATGCCTGCGTTTCCCAGTTTTGCCATGCATGATGAAAATAGAGGGAAGCGCCGTGATCAATCAACCACAACTCCTTATGCCATAGAAGCATATTGGTATTGCGGTAGGTGCGGTCTACATTGGTGATCAGGCAATCGAGCCATACCACCTGCGACGCAAGCAGGGGATCAATGAAACTTACCGTGGGATCAAATGTAATAGAGCCGGATAAATAATGCAATGCTATATTAAGCCCCGTGCTGGCTTTCAGCAAATCCTGTATTTCTTCATCGGGTTCTGTACGGCCAAAAGCTGTATCAAGTTCTGCAAATACAATTTCAGGAATTTTCAGTCCCAGTGCACGCGCAATTTCCCCGCCAATCAGTTCTGCTACCAAAGATTTAGGTGCCTGGCCAGCGCCACGGAATTTAATCACGTATAAAAAATCATCATCTGCTTCCGCAATGGCTGGCAGGGAGCCACCTTCCCGCAGGGGCGTAACATACCTTGTAACATGAACCGTTCTTATAACAGGCGGATTGTCTTTCACTGTTTTTTAAAATTGAACTTCCGGTAATGGCCGGATTCTTTACGGGTAAAGATTCTGCACCATCAACTATACAGACAAAAATAGTATTATCTGCGTTTGAACTGCTAATAATGTGCGGATTGATTTTTCCAATGAGGGAAGCATTGTATTTGAATTAAACGTTGAAGTGGTTATAACCCGGTAATATTAAATATCAATATAGCATGTTGTTTCAGCCGGCTTTTCTGACCCCCGGTTTTTATCAACTCTTTATTTTAACTTCATCTTTTTAACCAGGGCACAATAGTAGAATTATTAAAAATATATAATGATTGTAGAACCAAGAATGCGCGGATTTATCTGCATAACGGCCCATCCGGCAGGTTGTAAACAAAATATCATCAACCAGATTGCATACATTCAATCAAAAGGAACGATAACAGGACCCAAACGAGTATTGGTTATTGGCGCGTCTACCGGCTTTGGCCTGGCATCCAGGGTTACCAGTGCCTTTGGCCTTCTGGCTTCTACCATTGGTGTTTATTTTGAAAAACCACCTGCAGAAGGTAAAACCGCTTCTGCCGGCTGGTACAATACGGCGGCTTTTGAAAAACAGGCGCAACAGGCCGGGCTCTATGCCAAAAGCATTAACGGGGATGCTTTTTCAAATGAAATAAAAGACAAGGCCCTTGCATTAATCAAAGCCGATCTTGGCCAGGTTGACCTTGTAATTTACAGTTTAGCATCTCCTGTAAGAACGCATCCGGATACCGGCATCACCCATAAATCGGTATTGAAACCCATTGGCGCGCCATTTAAAAATAAAACAGTGGATTTTCATACCGGCAAAGTATCACAAATATCCATTGAATCCTGCACGCCCGAAGACATTGAAAATACGGTTGCTGTGATGGGTGGAGAAGACTGGGGCATGTGGATAGCTGCATTGAAAAAAGAAAACCTGCTGGCAGATAAAGCCATCACAGTTGCGTATTCTTATATTGGCCCGGCGCTTACCGAAGCGGTATACCGCAAGGGAACCATTGGCCGCGCTAAAGACAACCTGGAAGCTACAGCTACTGCAATTACCAGTTCATTAAAAGATATTGATGGCCGGGGATTTGTTTCAGTAAACAAGGCACTGGTTACCCAGGCCAGTTCTGCCATTCCGGTTATTCCGTTATACATTTCTTTATTGTATAAAGTAATGAAACAGGACGGCACGCATGAAGGCTGCATTGAACAGATACAACGATTGTTTGCTGACCGCCTGTATGCAAATGGTACCATACCTACCGATGACCAGGGCCGGATACGCATAGACGACTGGGAACTTCGTGCTGATATCCAGGCAAAGGTTGCTGAACTATGGGAGGAAGCTGCCACTGAAACCCTGCCTGGCATTAGCGACCTGGAAGGATACCGGACAGACTTTTATAACCTGTTTGGATTTAAGGTTGACCAGGTTGATTATACCGAAGACGTAAATGAAATGGTAGCGATACCAGGATTGGTTTAATGCATCAATAGCTATGGCAATCAATAAAATTAAGTCCCAGGTAGTCATTCCTGCATCAGCATTTGCATTCCTGCAATCATTAAAAAAAAATAATAACCGGGATTGGTTTAATGCCCGTAAAGACAAATTTCTTGAAGAACAGTACGCAGTAGAAATATTTGCAGCAGCCTTACTGGCAGCGCTCAATACGCATGATTTAATAGAAACACCTTCCGGTAAAAAGAGCCTACACCGGATTTACCGCGATACACGGTTCTCCAGTAATAAAACACCCTATAAAACAAATTGGAGTGGTAATTTTAAACGGGCCACCAAAATGCGGCGCGGTGGTTATTATTTTCATATTGAGCCGGGTAATAGTTTTATTGCCGGCGGATTTTGGGCACCCGGCCCTGAAGATTTAAAGCGCATACGGGATGATATTGCTTTTGATGCGGCTCCTTTAAGAAAAATAATAAAAAGTAAATCTTTTTTGTCCACCTTCGGCACCTTGCAGGGTGAGCAGGTAAAAACAGTTCCCAGGGGTTTTGATGCCGGTAATGATGCTATTGATTTACTTCGGTACAAACAGTTTTTATTGATAAACAGGTTTACTGATAAAGAAGTATTAAACGAATCTTTTCTTGCAACTGCCAACCAGGTATTTAAAAATATGCGCCCCTTTTTTGATTACATGAGTGAGGTGCTGGCCACTGGTATAAACGGGACAGCCATCTGATCTGTTTACGTAATATACATGCAACAGGTGTGGCTTGTAGATTGTAGGTTTTCTGTTTTTTGTAACGCCGTCTCTCTTTTCCTGTAAGGTTCTCCTGTAAAGAATTGCTATCGGCGATGCTGTGCGGACTATTGCATTTTTGTAAAACAATTGGCACTCTATACTTGTTAGCATACTACCAATTCACAGGTACAAAGATTTAGTATGAAAAAGCGTTTACAGAATACGCAGTTATCAGTGTTAGACCTGGTACCCGTACTGTTTGGTAAAACGGCAGCGGATGCGTTTAAGAATGGCCTCGACCTTGCACAACATGCCGAGAAATTTGGGTATAACCGCTTCTGGATGTCAGAACACCATAATATGCAGGGCGTTGCCAGTTCAGCCACATCAATATTAATTGGGTACATAGCAGGTGGCACCTCTACTATACGGGTGGGAGCGGGTGGTATTATGCTGCCCAATCATGCACCGCTGGTAGTAGCAGAACAATTTGGAACCCTGGAATCATTGTATGCCAACAGGATTGATTTGGGTTTGGGAAGAGCGCCCGGTACAGATCAGCTAACTTCGGCTGCACTGCGCCGTGATATGAAAGGGGGCCAGGATTTTCCGCAGAATGTAATGGAACTAAGAAATTATTTTTCTGCTACCAATGCCGCTTCGCGTGTAAGGGCCGTTCCGGGAGAAGGATTGGATATACCGGTTTGGTTGCTGGGCTCCAGTACTTATAGTGCGCAGCTGGCCGGTATGCTGGGGCTGCCATTCGCTTTTGCCAGTCATTTTGCACCAGCACTGCTGCATACTGCACTGAAAGTATACCACGATAATTTTCAGCCATCTGCATCATTGCAACAGCCGTATGTAATGGCGGGTGTAAATGTGATAGCAGCTGATACGGATGAAGCGGCGGAAAACCTGGCCAGCTCGTTGTATGCTTTTTTCCTGAACGTTATCAGGGGTACTTCTAATAGGTTACAGCCGCCAGTTGATATAGATACTGTCTGGAATGAAGGGGAGAAGCAGGCTGTACAGCAAATGCTGGGTTATTCTTTTATTGGTAGTGCGGCTACCATTGCACCGCAACTGCAAAACTTTATAGACAGCACACAGGTAGATGAGATAATGGTTGTTTCAAACATATTTGATCACGCAGCAAGGGTGCATTCTTACAAAATGCTGGCAGACTTACAGCATAATTAAGAGAAACCAGGTCTTCCAGCTTTATAAATTGTACAAACCGGTAATAATTTTCCGTGTGTTTCCCGTATTAGCAGGCAGCAGGCCGGCTTGGAAAATAACAGGCAAAACAAAGTCCGATATTCTTATTATTAATAATAAGACCTTTATTACGGTAAAGATAAAAGCAGTGCTTCTGTCTTATTGGTGCAAACCACAGTTGCCAATTCAATCTGAAAGTCATCCTCCCCCCATTCAAAAACAGGCGTTTAATGAAAAAAGTACTGTTTGTTTTAGCCATATGTACTGTTAGTACTGGCCTCTGTGCGCAACAAAAATCCATCCCGGTTTTTGTGTCCGGCACGGAGGGTCACAAGAGTTACCGGATACCGGCGGTTATTGGTTTGCCCAACGGAAAATTGCTTGTGTTTTCTGAGGGAAGGGTGAACGGCGCAGGCGATTTTGGCGACATCAATATTGTAATGAAAACCAGTACGGATAATGGTAAAACCTGGACTGCGCTGATGACTATTATTGATGCGGACAGCCTGCAGGCAGGCAACCCTGCACCTGTGGTAGACCTCACCGATCCACTTTACCCGCAGGGCCGGATATTCTTGTTTTATAATACCGGTAATAACCATGAAGCGGAAGTAAGAAAAGGAAAGGGCTTGCGCGAAGTATGGTATAAAACTTCTGCAGATGGGGGCGCCACATGGAGTGAGGCCGTCAATATAACCCTGCAGGTGCACAAGCCCCGGCAGCCATGGGTCAATGCAGCCTATAATTTTCCGGAAGACTGGCGAAGCTATGCCAACACACCGGGTCATGCCATGCAGTTCAGTAATGGAAAATATAAGGGACGGATTTTTGTCGCGGCCAATCATTCTGCCGGAGAACCGCAGGCAGATTTTACCGACTATCGTGCGCACTGCTTTTATACAGGTGATCATGGTAAAACTTTTTCATTGGGCGGAACAATTAATATACCGGGCGGTAATGAAAATATGGCCGTGGCGTTAAGCAATGATAAACTGATGATCAATTTCAGGAACCAGCAAGGGAATATTAAATCCAGGGTTGTAGCCATTAGCAGTACCGGTGGCCAGTCCTGGGATACTACTTATTTTGACACGCAGCTACCTGATCCTGTTTGCCAGGGGAGTATTTTGGATGTTAGCAGTAATAATGAAAAAAGGATCCTGGCTTTCTGCAATGCCGCTGATACCAGCAGGAGAAACAACCTTACTTTACGCATTAGTTATGATGAAGGAAAAACATGGCCAAAAAAATATTTAATTGATGCCGCTCCTGAAAATAGCCAGGGCGATTATACAGCTTACTCAGATCTTGTTGGGTTGAATAAAAATGAAATAGGCATTGTCTACGAGAAAGATAATTACAAAGCAATTGTTTTTACAGTGGTTAACTGGAAGCAATAGCTGCCAGCTGCATTATTTTATAAAGCTATCATTTCTGCGTGTATGTGCTTATCGTTTTCCCATACACACAATACATGTTCATTGTTAACACGCTTTAAAAGCGGTAGCTGACCTTTGCCCAGGTTAACTTTTGTTCCATTTGGTGTACGAATAATTACTTCGCCATTTTGCGTCCAGGCATATACATTTTTATTATTTACAGATTCTATGGTGCAGCCTTTTCCTTCTCCAATGGCCGTCTCCGGCTTACCTGCTGTGCATGCATAAATGGTGTTTTTGCGGCGCCAAACTGTTTCTGGTACACCATTGCTGCTGATAACCAGGCCACCGCCATCCATTGGACAACCGTCAAGTGCCCAATTTTCTTTGCCCAGTTGTTGCGCGCCTCCGAAATCTATGCCGCCATTTACTGATTGAATTAAATGCAGATCCCTGTTTCCTTGCAGGTGGTTCCTGAACATTACGTACACATTTTTTCCGTTTAATGCAACGGACGGTTTGCAGCATTCGCAAACGGTGGTATCAGGAGAAGCATATACCAGTACGTTTTTGGACCAGGATTTTCCACCATCGGTAGATTTTGCACCTACTATTTTATTGTGTTTATCTCTCAGATCCAGCCACACAGCAAATGCATTATTACCATCCGCGCTTAAAGCCATCAGCCCCTCTTTGGCAACGGTATCAATATCATTTACTTTCACTGCCTGCGCCCAGGGGCCAGCATCGGCTTTATAAAACGAAAAAATATCTCCCTGCTTATTAACCGCAATAACAGCCAATCCATTGGCAGTGCTGGCAATTTGTGGTCCCCGCATGCTGGAGGCTACCAGCTGTGGCAGCACGGCAACTACCTCCGGCGTGGAAAAACTATGGCCGGCATCATGAGACGATGCAAATAAAATGCTGTCGCCGCTGCCAAAAACTATAAACTGGTTGCCGGCGCTGTCATTTGCAAGTGCCGGCATTTTTCCGCCACCAATAACCAGATCTTTATGTTCACTTTTATTTTGCTCTTTACAAGCTGTTGTAAAAACCATGGTAGCAAAAATGGAAATCAGAAGCCTCGTTTTCATAACTGTATATTTTGTCTGCACAAAAATATGTAAAAATAGCAAAGCCATATCCATGCACAGTCATGGTAAACCATCTCTATGAATTGCAATTCATGCAGCAATATATACAATTGATTCCGGCTGCGCTGGATCCTTGTATGTGATTATCCGAGTTTTGGTCATTATTAAAATATTAAACTATCATTTTATGAAACGGATTTTCATGTTGGTACTGGGTAGCGCTGCTATATTCACTGCCTGTAAAAAGGACAACGACGACAATGGCAGTATATTTAAAGGTCCTGAGGTGCAGGTGCACAATGGAAAGGCGTGGACCTGGATTCAAATCGCAAAAAACGGCTCGCCGGAACGATTGGGTATTACTATCAATGACGCTGCACTGAACAGTCTCCCGGTTGGCGGGGCAGAGGAAGGTCACCATGATCATGGCGGTGAGAACAATTGGGTGCTGAAGTTTCATCCAAAAGCAGCCATTACCGTATTTGATCATGCAGGATTGGATTGGAACCCCATGGGCCATGAACCTGAACCTGTTTATGGTAAACCACATTTTGATTTTCACTTCTACATGATGACCGCAGCGGAAGTGGCAGCTATTCCGCCGTATGAGGTGGATAGCCTTAAATTTAAAAATTGGCCCGCGCCTGCCTATTTTCCTGGCAATTATTTCAATACAGGCGGGGGTGTGCCGCAAATGGGCGCGCATTGGGTAGACCTGACATCGCCTGAGCTCAATGGTCAGCCTTTCACGCAAACATTTATATACGGTTCATTTGATGGCAAAGTGAATTTTTATGAACCCATGATTACACTTGAATTTATAAAAAACACCAGCAATTTTGAAAGAAGCATTCCTCAGGCGGCTAAGGTTCAGAAGTCTGGCTACTATCCAACTAAAGAAAGAGTGGTGAGGCACGATGGCGTAAGCGAAATTGTTTTGGAAGGCTTTGTATACAGAACAGCTTCCTGAGGTTTGCGCACCTGCTGCAAGTCTTTTAACCCCTTATACCCCAAACCTTATCCCTGCAACGGCTCCCCATGAAAATGGTGGAGCCGTTGCAATTATCTTCCTGCATACAGCTTTCTGAATTGAGTGGATGTTTACATTGACATCTTAGCCACCAGGATTGATGACTAAGGCAACAGGTATTGATTTAGCCCGCAGGCTTTAATCGTGCGCAGGCCCTCTATTACGGAAGCAGCGTTCAGTGCTGCACCTTCTTTATTCGTATGCGTATGATCACCCGGGAAGAAAGCGCTTACTTTAACGGAGCCCATCGTATCATATTTGTCTGCAACAATACGGTTCAAATCAATAAAAAATGCGCCGTTATCACGGGCTGTTTCCATGGCCCATTTGCCAAAATCTTTATCGCCCCTGGCCACCTTATCATCCTTAAAAATATTTCTTGGTATTAAAGACACAACGATGGGAATAGCACCTTTGGCTTTAGCTTCGGTGATAAATTTGGTAAGGTACCAGCCATAGGTATGCACGGTTTCCCTGTCTCCATTGGGCCAGGTAAGTATGCTGGTATCCTGCCCCGTGCCCCTCAGCACGCCGCGGTAGCCTGCGCGGGAAGTATCTGGCCTTGCTCCTTCGTTATGGCCAAACTGCATCATTACATAATCGCCGGCCTGTATGGTGGAGAGCACGGTATCCCAACGGCTTTCTTTGATGAAGGTACGTGTACTTCTGCCGGCCATGGCCTGGTTGCTCACGGCCAGTTTACTGCTGTCAAAAAAGCTGCTGATAAGTGATCCCCATCCCCATTGACCATTGGTATTCTTATTGCGGACTGTGCTGTCACCAATAATGTACAGTGTTGCACGCCGCTGCGGCATCATGAAGGCAGCTGATAATACCACTAGTACGCAAACCAACAGGCTGGCCATGATCCTGTTGCTGCGGTTTGTATGTCTTTTGTTAACGATCATAATTTTTTATTTTATTGCCGCCTGTTTTTGCGGGCTGGCTTGTTTGAGTACGCTTATATTGGGTATTGGTGGCATGGCCATACCCGATCCCATAAAAAAGCTGGTATGCGGCGGTTGGTTATAGGCCACATTTTGCCACGCAATGCTTAAACGGTACTGTGGATCCTGCATCAGGGTATAGAATTTTTTATCCGTTGGGATGCTGGTAGAAAATATGCGGAGTTCCTTATTATCTTTTGTGCGGTATATTAATTCTTCCCGCCAGTCGCCATATAAATCTGCAGACAGGCAGGGGTTTGCCTTGGTACCATTATTAGAAACGCAATCAAAATCTTTTGCGTCAAATAATTTATCCGTTTTTTCCGTAGCCGGATTCCATTTGCCCGTAAAAGTGCCATTGAGTATTTCACTGAGCACGTCGCCGTCCCAGTACACACCCATATTGCAGGCGGGCGATTTCTCTGCAATTTTATTTCCTTTATTATCAAACAATCCGGTAATACCAGCGCCCGCTACCCAGCATTCAAAACCGGGGTAACGCGGATCAATGTCCAATGCCAATCCCCGGCCGGGCCCTTCACCATCTTCACCTGCTTTTACCGACGCTTTTTTCCAGATTACTTCGCCCGTACGGGCATCGCGGAAATTAGCCCCTGCATCGTCAAAGCGTTCCTGGATGTCAAATACTTCCAGCCCGGGCCTTGATGGATCCAGGTCTGAAACATGCAGCGCATCACCATGCCCCAACCCGGTTGAGTACAAACCTTTGCCATTGTCATCAATCGTCATGGCGCCAAATACAATTTCATCCTTTCCATCATTGTCTACATCTGCTACCGTAAGGTTATGATTGCCTTGTGCGCGGTAAGCGCGGTTAACACCGGAACTGTCATCACTGTCAAAGGTCCAGACCCTGGTCAATGCCCCTTTGCGCCAATTCCAGGCCGTCAATATAGTACGGGTGTAATATCCCCTTGTCATTACAAGGCTGGGGTTTTTGCCATCCAGGTAAGCAATGCACCCAAGAAAGCGATCCATCCTGTTGCCATATCCATCACCCCACATAGTTTTTAATTCTTGGGTTGTTGGGTTAAGAGAGCCATAACGCGGCGGAACAAAATCTGTAGTGGCCAGCACTGCGCCTGTAAGTCCGTTGAAGATGCTAAGGTATTCCGGGCCGGACAATATATAGCCGGCACTGTTACGCCAGTCCTTTGAAGAATCGCCTATCACCTTGCCAGTCGCGTCCATGCTGCCGTCAGCGGTTTTTACCGCTATTTCGGCCCGTCCATCCCCATCCAGGTCGTATACCATAAATTGTGTATAGTGGGCCCCCTCCCGGATATTTTTGCCCAGGTTGATCTCCCACAGAAAGCTGCCGTCCAGTTTATAGGCCTGCAATATGGGCGGATCGGTTATGCCTGCCTGTGAGTTATCTTTGGCCCTGCCTGTTTGATGCAGTATAATCTCGTACTCCCCGTCTCCGTCAACATCTCCCACGGAGCAGTCATTGGGTGCATACCCGGCGGGGGTGCGGAGTGCGATGGAGCGGTAGGGCAATGTGCCGGGTTGCAAATTGTATTTTTTGCTGGGCGCGCCTTCTTTACCATTCATTACGGACCGTACATAATAATTGTACAATTTTGTACTGTCTGTATGCTTATCGGTAAACGAGCTCAGGTTTTTAATGCCGCTTGCCAGTTTAATTGCTTTGCCATTGTTTTCAGCACGGTATACTGCAAAGGAAAGATTGGCAGGGTCGGTAACAAGCGATCGCCAGCCAACAAAAATATTGCCCTTTCCATCGGGCGTAGCCACCACACCGCGGTCAAGGAATTCCATTACACGTTGCGCAAACATATATCCGGGTAAAAGCAGCAGCATAAGTATTACAGCAATCTTTTGCATCGTGTTCTTTTTCTGTTAAAGGTTATTTTTTCTGTGAATTGCTAAGTAGTGGAAGCTTGCCTGCAGGAGCATTGCCTGAATAACAGATGGGACGGATACCGGCGACCGCACATTTTTTTTGGTAGTTGTATATCATTGGCAATACATCATTTAAGCGCCCCAATGTAACGCGTTGCAGCAGCACTGCTGTCCTGAAGTGTCCTGTACCTGCTTGTAATGGGCCGGCCTCACTGACTTTTAATGAATTATTAAAGGGGTTGAAAATGGGTTTTACTGCGCAATAGCCCACAAGGGTAGAAAAATTTCAATTTTGATGCCTGCTGCCCGGGGCGTACGCACTGGCCATGACTGCAGAATACTAAAAAATTTCTTCCTGACAGGATGGGTCAGGATAGCTATTCTGATTTATGTATCGATATTTATTGTCAGAAAGACAGGAATTAACGAACCCTCAGGATTGGAAGAACCCATATTTCAGGTAAATTTTATTATCAAAAACTACTGCCATGCTTGCTATTGTTCACTCACACGCCCCAAAGCCGGACTTTTTCAGTACCGGTATCTCTCCTTCAAAATTCAGTATGATAGTTTTCCGGCTAACGGTATTTCACAGTAACTAAACTATAGCGCATTGCAGTATCAATTTACGGCGTGGCAGGCTGCTGCGGTAACGGGTTTTATGTATCCCGCTATTGCGGTGACTGACGCATCATTGTGTGTATTGAACAATTTATTATAATCATATGATTAGATTTTTTAAAGGCACCCTTCTCTTGCTGGTTTTCGCTACGCTGCTCACTAACTGCAGAAAAAAAGCATATGATGAGTATTATGGAAGGCCTGATACGCTGGAATCCCCCATCTACCAGCAGTTACAGGGCAAAGGAAATTTTAAAAGCTTATTGGCAGCTATTGATAAGGCGGGTTATAAAAATACGCTGAGCGCTGCTGGTTACTGGACCCTGTTTGCGCCGCATGACTCTGCATTCCAGGTTTATTTTACGGAGAAAGGGATAAACGGCATTGGTCAGCTGGATTCTGCGGCCTGCCAGCAAATAGTTACCTATTGCCTGGTGTACAATGCGTTTAAAAAAGAACGCATCGCCGATTACCAAAGCAGCAGCACCATTGGCTGGGTGCCAAACATTGCTTTTAAAAGACGTACTGCCAGCTACAGAGGTGTGTATGATGGCAAGGATACTGCTGGTAAGGCTATGAAAATGATCGCTTCCAACCGCAATAATAACCTGGTCAACAATACTTTCTATGCGGAGGCTGATAACAACAATAAATACATTCCCTATTTCACCGATAATTTTCTGGCAGCCAAAAACCTAAGTGCGGCTGATTATGCTTACTTCTATCCCAATACGACCTATACGGGCTTTAACGTGGTAGATGCAAAAGTGACAGAAAAAGATATCACTGCAGAAAACGGTGTTATACATGTAGTTAACCGGGTAATTACGGCCCTCCCGTCTATTGATGAATACATTGCAGGCAAACCGGAATACAGTTTGTTCAAAGGCCTCTTCGACAAATACCTGGTGGAGTACATCCTCAACAGCGGCGTAACCCAGAAAAATCAGGCTATTACCGGCAACCCGGCCAGTGTATTTACAAAAGTATACAATAGTGCGCTGGGCTTTTCGCTCAACAATGAAAATTTTCTTAAACAGCAGGATAACGACGGCCAGCAAAATACCTATACCATTTTTGTACCTACCAACACGGTACTGCAGTCTTATATAAACACGGTGCTGCTGGAAAATTACAGCAAGCTGGAAGATTTACCCCGCTCTATTATTTATGATTTCATCAATGCGCACCTGTGGCAGACAGCGGTATGGCCGAGCAAATTTGCCAATACATTTAATGTATTGAATGAAGAAGCCCGTTTTGACCCCGCCAGCAATGTGGTAGATAAGAAAGTACTGAGCAATGGTATTTTTTATGGTACCAACAAAGTACAGGAGTCCAACCTTTTCAGCAGTGTATACGGCAAAGCCTACCTGGATCCGAAATATTCCATGATGGCCAGCTTGCTGAATATAGAATTGAAATACACCATTTCAAATATTCACCAGAAGTACACCATGTTTATGATCAGTAACCAGGTGTTTAATGCAGAAGGTTATTTTGCTGACCCAACGGTAAGCAATGATATCAACAACCAGTGGCGTTTTACGCCGCCGGCAGGTTCTGCTGCTACAGCCAGTACCGGCTCTACTACACTGGTGCGCCTCCAGCGCATTCTTAATATGCATGTGGTACCTGAAATAGATATGACAGCTACACAGCTTGCCAGCGAGGGCGCCGCGCTTTCCTTTTCCGGCGAATATATAGGCTATAAAAACAACAAGGTGTTTGGATCCGGCAATATTGATGTGGCATCTTCCGCATCGGTGGTATCCAGCGTTGCCACAAAAAATGGTACTGTACATTATATCAGCCGGATGCTAATGTTTAGTGATACCAGCATTGGCAACCATGTTAAAAGACTGGGCACCGCCACCACTTCTCCTTATAATTCTTTCTGGCGCTTCCTGAGTAATTCACCCATCTTCACTGCTGCTACCGGTGATATAGTAGGAGTATCTGCAGGCACTTTTTATACACTCTTTATTCCAACCAATGCCGCTATTTTACAGGCAGTCAACGACGGGCTGTTGCCTGGTACCGGAACCGCACCGAATAAAATAGCCAATTTTGCACCCACTACTTCGGCAGACCAGGATAAGGTAGCCAAGTTTATTTATTATCATATTCTCAATAAGAAAGTAGTGGCCCAGGATGGAGTGGAAAGTGGAACCTTTGAAACATTGCTGAAGAAAAACAATGGCGACCCCACTACCATTTTTGTAAATAACAGCATGTCTCCGCTGCAACTAACGGATATGAACAGCTTAATTGCAAAAGTCATCTCGGCAAAAAGTGAATACCTGAGTAACCGGTGTGTTATCCATCTGACTGACAAATACCTGAAATACATTGACTAACCCCCAAGCATTACTGCTATGATGAATTTTTTCTCAAAAACCTGCTGTATCATATTCCTGCTCATTGCGGGCCTGTCGGCAATGGCGCAAAACGCCGCTGCACCATTGGTAATCAGGGGTAAAATAACCGACAAGAAATCCAAAGAGGCCATTCACGGTGCTTCTGTATCGGAAATTGATGGTGACGGGAGGATACTCAAAGGCACTGCTACCGACCTGGAGGGAAATTTTGTAATAAAAATTACCAATCCAAAAAATAAAATCTCCGTTTCGTATGTGGGTTACAAAACCATCAGCCAGGCTATTGGCGGACGGACGGCTATTAATTTCCAGGTAGAACAGGGCGGATCTTCAGACCTTGAAGAAGCAGTGGTAGTAGCCGCACGCAGGGTAGACAATGGCATGGGTACAATTGCTGAGAAAGACATCACCACCGCTGTGGCCAGAATAGCTGCGAAAGACCTGGAAGAAATGCAGGCTGCCAGTATTGACCAGGCCTTGCAGGGCCGGTTAAGTGGTGTGGATATTACCGCTTCAAGCGGTGATCCGGGCGCAGCCATGAACATCCGCATACGGGGCGTATCATCTATAAATTCTACCGGCAATCCCCTCATAGTAGTGGATGGAATGCCATACGAAACAGAAATACCGGGCGATTTTAATTTTGGAAACGCAGACGAACAGGGCTATGCGCAGTTGTTGAATATTTCTCCGGCAGACATTAAAGACATTACGGTATTGAAGGATGCAGCTGCTACTGCCGTATGGGGTAGCCGCGCTGCCAACGGCGTATTGATGATCACCACTAAAAGAGGCGCCAGGGGTAAACCGAGTATTACCTACACGGTAAAAGGCTCCACTTCCATGTTGCCCAAATCCATACCGATGCTCAACGGCGATCAATATTCCACACTTATACCAGAAGCTTTTATGAACCGCAATGGCGCCACATTGCCGCAGAGCCAGCGGGAATTTAATTATGATCCCAATGATCCGTACTGGTATAAAAATTACAGTAATAATACCAACTGGATTGATGCCATCAGCAGAAGGGGCTGGTTGCAGGATCATACCATCAGTATGAACGGTGGGGGTGAAAAAGCAAAATACTTCGCTTCTGTAGGGTATTTCAATCAAACAGGTAATACACTGGGCACCGCGCTTAAACGCATCAACAGCCGTATTAACCTGGATTATACCATCTCTGATAAGATAAAAATTTTCACCAGCATTGCGTATACCCATACAGACCAGAGCCGCAACTATGTAAGCAGCACCAACAACCTGGAAGGTGCTATCCGCAACGTAGCTTATCTGAAGATGCCCAATATGAGTGTGTTTGAATATGATGAACTCGGCAATCTTACCCCCAATTATTTTTCACCGGCTGCCAATGTACAGGGCCAGTATTCCCGCATCTACAACCCGGTGGCCATGGCCGAGCAGGCAAAGTACAATGTACTGGGCGAACGCATTGTACCACGTTTTCAGATTGATTATTCTTTAATAAAAAATATTTTCAAGGCCACGTTTGATGTGCAGTTTGATATCAACAATACAAAAAACAGCAGCTTTCTGCCGCAGATTGCCACCGGCCGCCCCAACACAGAAACGGTGGTAAACCGTGCTTACAACGGAGACATCGATCTGTTTGGCGTAACTACCAAAACCACATTAAGCTTTACACCTGTTATAAAAAATACCAACCACACTTTTGTCAGTTTCTTTAACCTGTTTACCGGCGATAACCGTTCAGTCAACCAGGAAATAATGACGTCGAACACTGCATCTTCTTTACTGATAGACCCTGCTGCTGCCTCGCGTACACAGAACGAAGAGTTGCAGAATGTTTCGCGTGTATCACAGACCCGCAGTATTGGCGCAGTAATCAGTGCCCAATACGGCTACAAAGACAAATATCTTTTTAACGCCAGCCTCCGGGGTGACGGTAATTCACGTTTTGGACCGCAGTACAGGTATGGTTTGTTTCCCGGCGCCTCTTTGCGCTGGCGTGTTTCGGAAGAGCGTTTCCTGAAAAATGTAAAAATCCTGGACGATCTGAGCTTTAGGGCCAGCTATGCACTGAGTGGAAATGCACCCCGGTACGACTATACCTTTTACAACAGTTATAATACATTTGGCTGGAACTATATGGACCAGAGCGGTGTGTACCCTGCTAATATGGAACTTAAAAACCTGCGCTGGGAAACCATTCACGGTGCCAACGTGGGCGCCAATATCTCCCTGTACAAAGGGCGCATAAGGATGGACGTTGATATGTACCGTAACCGCACCAAAGATCTTTTCTTTAACGGATTGCAGATAGGCTCGTACTCGGGTTACAACAGTGTTAATATGAATGTGGGAACGATGGATAACCAGGGCTGGGAAGTAGCCCTGTGGACGGTTCCCTATAAAAATAAGGACTGGACTTTTGGCTTTGATCTCAACTTCTCTAAAAACGAAAATATCATACGGGAGATATCAGAATTTTATCCTGCCACCAAAGGAAATGTTGCGGCCAATGGCGAATACATGCGGCTGCTGCAGATAGACAATCCTTTTGGATCTTTTTACGGCTATAAATTCAATGGGGTGTATAAGGATAAAGCATCCACGGTAGCTTCGGGCGCCAATGGAAAGCCCATCAATGGTCCCAACGGCCAGCAGGTATATATGCGTTTTAATTATCCTTCTGTGGATTATATTTTTCAGCCCGGCGATGCCATGTATGAAGACGTTAACCACGATGGCAATATTAATTATATGGATGTAGTATACCTTGGCAACAGTAACCCCAAACTCACAGGTGGTTTTGGCCCTTCGCTTACCTGGAAAAGCAGGCTTAAAATATCTGCGTTCTTCAGCTTTCGCTACGGATATGATATTGTGAACGGTACCAAGATGACCACATCAAATATGTATCGCTTCGATAACCAGAGCACGGCCACATTGAGAAGATGGCGCAAGGAAGGCGACGTAACAGATATGCCGCGGGCAATCATTGCGGGTGGCTATAACTGGCTGGGCAGCGACCGTTATGTGGAAGATGCTTCTTACCTGCGTTTCCGTACCATCACTGCGCGGTATTCATTTACGCCAAAAGTACTGACCAGGCTTAAAATGAAAACGCTGAGTGTTTACCTGACAGCGGAAAATATTTTCACCCTTACAAATTATACCGGGCAGGATCCTGAAATAAGTTCCAACGGCGCTGATCCGTTCAGGGTAGCGATAGATTATTCCATGACGCCGCCAACAAAAATATTTACCATAGGACTTGTAGCAGGGTTTTAACCTGCAGTGATACGGAAGCGTTGATATTCTTAAACGGAAAGAAATTATGACAATGAAAAGAATACTGATTTGCTGCACCTGGCTGCTGATGCTTGTTAGCTTTTCAGGCTGCAAAAAATGGCTAGAGTTAAAGCCGCAGGATGGCATCGTACGGGAAGATTTCTGGAAAACAAAGGAACAGGTACAGGCGGGTGTAACCGGCATTTATGCGTCGCTGCTGGGCAATTCAAACGGAGATGTGCCCATTCCGGAATACCTTTTTTTATGGGGTGAAGCCCGTGGCGATATGATGATTCCTGGCTTCAGGGCAAGCGGGGATGAAATTGATATGGTAAATATCAATACCCTCCCTACCAATTACTATATCAACTGGCGGTATTTTTATCAGACCATTAATTATTGTAATACTGTAATTGAACTGGCACCTGCCGTGTTGCAATCAGACAATACTTTTTCCCAGGAACAACTCAACGAGGCCGTTGCACAGGCCCTTGCGCTGCGTTCACTCATGTATTTTTACCTGGTTAGAAGTTTTGGTGAAGTACCGCTGAAGCTGGATGCAACCATCAGTGACCAGGACCTGGCAGCCATACCAAAATCAAGTCAGGATACGGTATTGAACCAGATTGTAAAAGATTTAAAAGCAGCAGAACCAAACTTACCACTCAGTTACGGAAATATTAATACAGACAAGGGACGTATTACCCGCTATACGGCCAATGCAATACTGGCCGACGTATACCTGTGGATGGACAAATACAATGAAAGTATTGCAGAATGCGATAAAATTATCAACTCACGCCGCTTTGCGCTGGTAGCCGGCACTTCTTTTTTTAACCAGGTATTTGTAAATGGCAATTCAGCGGAAGGCATTTTTGAACTGCAGTACGATGCGCAAAAGCTGAACCCTTTTTATAACATGCACCTGGCCAGTACAAGGCGTTGGGGCGCAGCAGCCCATCTCACGGAATTTGTGTATGGCATCGACGCAATTAATGCGCCGCCGAAAGAAGACATCAGGGGAGCCGGCTGTGCTTACCGGGCATCAGACCTTACCATCTGGAAGTATATAGGCGTTAACGCTGTTTCAAATACTATCCGCAGTGCGGACCAGTCCTATGCGCACTGGATTTTTTACCGCTATGCAGATATCCTGTTACTAAAAGCAGAAGCCATCAACCAGTTAAGCAGGCCACTGGAAGCATCGCGCATTGTTAAAACCATCCGCGAAAGGGCCAACGCAGTAGACTTTGATGGCGCCATGGATTCTACCAGTAAAGCATCCATGACGGATTATATTTTAGGCGAACGCCAGCGGGAATTTGCTTTTGAAGGTAAACGATGGTATGATTTGCTGAGAAATGCCAAGCGCAATAATTACGAGCGGCTTGATCTGTTGCTGCGTGCTGCTGCCTATAGTGTGGCACCTGACCGCCAGCAGTCGGCTTTTTCAAAATTAAGAGACAAGAACAGCCATTATTTTCCCATTTACTTCTATGAATTACAAACCAATAAACTGCTGGTACAAAACCCCTTTTACAAATAATCAAATTGGCCGTATATGAATATTAAAACCATATTACCAGCATTTGTTGTGTTACTATTGTTAACCGGCATTTGTATCAGCGGGTGTAAAAAACAGGTTATTAAACTAACCACTACCGAAGATGTGAATATTGTCGGCTACCTGGAAAAGAACCTCGATTCATTTTCACTATTCAAACAAATTCTTGATAGAACTGAAACGAGCGCCTTCCTGAATGCGTATGGTGCTTATACCTGTTTTGCCCCCACTAACAGCGGTGTAAAACTATGGCTGGCAACCACCGGTACCGCCAGCGTGGAAGCAGCCGACCTGAATACATTAAAAGACCTGGTAAAATTTCATTTGCTGAGCGATACAGTAACCACAGCTGCATTTAAAGATGGTAAGCTTCCGGTACCTACCATGCTGGGCCAGTACCTTATAACAGGTGTGTCAAATCAAAATAGTAGTTCCAGCTATACAGTCAACCGGCAGGCCCTGGTTACAAAATCAAATATTAAAACCGGTAACGGCATCATTCAGCAGATTGATCATGTATTGGTGCCTGCGGCGCTAACCATTGCTAAACAACTGGAAGCAAAGCCTGAATTTTCCATTTTTACAGAAGCATTAAAAGCGACGGGTTATTATACTGTTTTAAATACTGTGAACCCGGATACGGCCATCCGCTGGATGACAGTGATGGCGGAGACCAACCAGGCGCTTGCCGACAGTGGCTTCACCAGTTTTAACGCACTTAAAACACGTTATTCTAAAACCGGTGACCCTGCTTCAGTAAATGACAGCCTGCATATTTATGTTGCTTATCATATTTTAAGCGGTATTAAATTCCTGGGCGATATCATTACTGCACCGGCGCATCCTACTTTTCAACCACAGGAAGTGCTTACCACGCAATTAATTAATGAAGATGTAGTACTGAATGAAAATGAATTCAACGGTATCCTTGAAAAAGGTGTCCACCTTAACCGTGTTTCAAGTGACAATGCTGCAACCAATGGCGTATGGCATACCGCACGCGCCCACTTCATTGCAAAGTACCGTAAACCCACCGCACTTTATTGGGATGTGTCTACTTTTCCTGAAGTATTAAAGCTGCCTGCAATCTATAAAAAGGCCTCTACTTCATGGACAAGACAAAGTGAATCTGATCAGCCTTTGAAAGAAATTACCTGGGGATGGGGTTCGCTGGCGGGAACCAACGTGTTTGAATATGTATTCAGTACCACAGCCTCTACTTCTATTTACAGCTGTAACAATGATTTTAATAAGCTACCGCTTGGTTTGCCCAGCAGGCCCACCTGGTGGGAGATGACCACACCCCCTGTTATAAAAGGCAGGTACAAAGTATGGTTGTGTTATACCCAGAGCAAGCAATCCAGCAGTTCAAATATGCTGTGCGAAGTAAGGGTTAATGGTGAGCTGATGCAGCGCACTATGAATTTCACCGTATCCCGTCCCTCAGGTACAGATGCTGAACTGGAAGCTATTGGCTGGAAAAGATATACCGAGAGCAATGCCAACACGGCTTACTCAGGCCGGTTGGTAGGTACCGTTGAATTCAAGACCACGCAACGTCAAACCATCCGCATTAGTGCCATCAGCGGAACGCAGAATAATAATTACCTGGATATGGTTCACATTATACCGGTAGACGAAGACCAGGTATTGCCCAGGTTCAGACCCGATGGCACAAAAGTTTTCCAGTAAGATTGCCGGACATAAGTTGTAAATGCCGGGTATACCGGTAAAAAGTTTGATTAAACACTGAATTTAATATGATGCAGAGAAATATAATGAGATCGTTGATGTCATTTGCCGTTGCAGGTTTGCTGTTGGGCGGCTGCCGAAAATGGGAAGATCACAATGCATTGCAGGATCCACTGCTGGACAAAGATATTTTTACATTGATCAGCGGGGATGCCAACCTCAGCAGTTTTGCTGGGCTGCTGGTGAAATCTGGTTATGACAAAGTATTAACGTCCTCAAAAACCTTCACCGTATTTGCACCGGTGAATACAGCCTTGTCGGCCCTGGACCCCGCTATAGTGAACGATACTGCCAGGCTCAGGCTCTTTGTTGGCAGTCATATTGCCGGTTCTTTGTATTATACCAGCCCGGCAGCTGCAGGTCAGCGCATACCTATGCTGAACAAAAAGTACCACAACGTGCAGGGTAATAACGTAGAAGATGCGCACATTACGGCTGCGGATAAATATTGTAAAAATGGTGTCTTGCAGGTAATAGATAAAATGATGCCGGCGCTTCCCAATACCTGGGAATTTGTGGAAACAAACAACCTGATGCCTTCCGCCCAGAAAAGCTACCTGCTCTCCATTTTTGCTAACGTGTTTGATGTTACCAATGCCGTTCAGATAGGGTACGATTCGGCCGGCCGGCCCATGTACCAGCCAGGCACAGATTCTGTACGCACCAATTTATTCTGGCGCAATGTACATGACCTGCGCAATGAGAAAAAGCAGTATACTTTTTTTGCACTTGCCAATAGCACCTGGGATGCGGAAGTAACTAAATACAAACCTTTTTTTGTAACAGGAACTGCCGACAGCACCGCCTCACTTGCTTTGTGGGAAGTGGTAAAAGATTTTGCGGTTGATACCTTATACAGTTCCAGCGCAGCTATACCCGATACCATCCTTTCAAAGTTTAATACAAAAATGGGCATTGAAAAATCTGCGGTTGTACAGACCGTTAGAACCAGTAATGGAATTGTTTATATCATGAGCAAACTGGATGTGTTGCCGCGGCACAAGTTTAAACCAATACAAATTGAAGCAGAAAATTATTCGTTCACCAGTGCAGACCGGCGCGGCAATACCTATTTCCGTGATCGCGTAAATACACTTACAGGTGCTGGCTTCAGGGATGTGTTGGTCTGGAACCATGGGCTGGCATTGTTTAACCTTGGTTACCGCATTAATGGCATGCCTTCATTAAAATACCGGGCATACTGGGTGGCTGTGCATGATAACATCAACGGATTAACCACCACGTTTACCCAAAAGCTGGGCATCGGCATTCCCAATTCAACTGTTTTTGGTTTTACTACTGTTAACCTCAACAATTACCAGGAAGTACTGATTGGTGAGTTTACGCTGGCCACTTACCAGCCGCAGTATAATATTTACCTCACCGCAGCCAATAACACTACGGCGGCTACCAATGCCATTGTGTGTGATTATATAAGACTTGAACCCGTTTTATAATTTTCCTGAAGAAACGAACCCAACTTTTTAAGATGCTTATAATGAGAACAGATATGAAAAAAATGATGGCTGCTGCGTTGATGTCGCTTATAGCCTGTTCATTGTTTGCCCAGCAAAAATCAACTGACAGCAGCATTACCGTTGTTGTATCGGCTGCTAAAAAAGGCGTTCCCCTAACCGGTATTATTACAGATGCTGTTAATGGAAAAGGCGTGCCGGGCATACGTGTGCAGGTGGATGATTTTTCCGCTGTTATTACAGACGATAAGGGAAATTTTACCCTCAACGTTCCCTCTTATACAGCAACGGTTGCAGTAGAAGGCGAGGGGTTCAGTGCCAGGCGTATTCCTTTAAAAGGGAGAAACACAATAACAGTTTCATTGCTGGATGATGATCACGAGTCTTTCCATGACCCGGTAACCATGCCTTTTGGCAGCGTTACAAAGAAAAATATTACTGCCGCTACGGGCCAGTACAATGTTGATGCCGCGTGGACGCTGCCCGGTGAACTGGCAGATGGTATTTTACAGGGCCGTATTGCAGGACTGAATGTAATACGCCATTCCGGCACACCAGGGGCAGGCGCCAATATGTTTTTGCGTGGGTATAATTCCCTGTACGGCACCAATAAACCATTGATAATAATAGACGGCGTACTGTTTGATGCCAATGAATACGGAGAAAGCATTATTGCCAACAACTACAATAACCCGATGGCATTGATTGATACCAGGGACATCGATAATATTACGGTATTAAAAGACGCTTCCAGCATTTACGGTACCAGGGGCGCCAATGGGGTTATTCTTATTACAACTGCAAGGGCCAAAAGCCAGGCTACTAAAATTGACTTTGCTGCCTATACCGGTTTTAACCAGGCACCGAAAAACCTGCCCGTGATGGATGGTGCCGGTTATCGCATCTACCTCAGTGAAATATTGCAGGGCCAGGGTAAATCAGCCACTGATATCGCAGCTCTTCCGTATATGAATGATGACCCTTCAAGTGCGGGCTATGCACGCTACCACAATGCTACCAACTGGCAGGAAAAAGTATTGGGCAACAGTCTTAACCAAAACTACTACCTGCGGGTTACGGGCGGTGATAATATAGCTACCTATGGATTAAGCATGGGATACCTGAAAAGTAAAGGCATTGTAAAAGGTACTGATATGAGCCGCTATAATACCCGTTTTAATGCGGCATTCAATTTTGCTAAAAAATTTACAGGTATTGCCAACCTTTCCTTTACTTACAATGAGCAAAACCTGAAAGACCAGGGCATTGCAGACAAAACTTCACCGGTTTATCTCTCACTGATAAAGGCGCCGTTTTTAACAGACCATGCAGTAAACGATAAAGGTGTTGTATCGCCCAACCTGGCAGACCAGGATATGCTGGGCTTCAGCAACCCTACCGCTATTGTAAATGAAATGCTGGCCTATAATAAGTATTACCGGTTTTCAGGCAGCTTTGGTTTTAAGTATGAAATAAATAAATACCTCAGCGCCGGTACTTTGGTAGGCGTAACGCTGGATAAAATAAGGGAAAACTTTTTTGTGCCACGGTATGGTGTAGCCGACGATACACTGCCCAATGCCATCGCACAAAGCAGGCTTGGTACCCAGGTAAAAAGGCTTTTCTCTATTTACAACGATACAAAGCTTGAATATGTACGAACTTTTAACCGCGTTCATAGCCTGGGTGTAAGAGCAGGCATGCGTTACCAGAACAATAAAAGTGAGCAGGATTTTGCACTGGGCTTCAATTCAGCCACCGATGATTTAGTAAATGTGCAGAATGGTGTTGGCGCGTTGCGCCAGGTAGGCGGCGGTATCGGCGACTGGAATTGGCTGAACGTTTATTTAGGAGCAGACTATGCGTGGAAGGAAAAATTCTTCCTGCAGTTTAATGCGGCCATGGATGGTTCATCACGTTTTGGAAAACAGGCGCCCGGCGGTGGACAACTGGGTGGTAGAAAATTTCCTGTCATGCCTTCTTTGGGGGCAGCCTGGCTGATCTCTGCTGAGAACTTCATGGCCAATTCAGGTATCAATCTTTTAAAACTACGGGCTACTTACAGTATCACTGGTAATGATGATATTGGCAATTATACCAGCCGCCTTTCTTATGGTGCACAAAACTTGCTGGGTGTGCAGGGCCTTGTTAGAACAGGCGTTGCCAACCCTGCCCTGCAGTGGGAAACCAGCCGTAAATTAAATGCGGGCATTGATTTTTCTTTCTGGAATGAAAGGGTATTCCTGGGTGTGGACGCGTATCAGAACACTACCAGTAATATGCTGGTATACCGCCCGCTGGCAACCGTTTCAGGGTTTACCAGTATGCTGACCAACGAAGGTAAAATGAAAAATACGGGTGTGGATGTTTCGCTGAATGTACGTATTATAAACAGCCGGAATTTCAAATGGGACGCGGGCATCAATGCGGCCTTTACTAAAAACCGGATATTGTCCGTGCCAAATGATTCTTTTACCACCCGCTACGCAGGTGCCACCATCATCACACAAACAGGCGCAGCTGCTAACCAGTTTTACGGCTATACGGCACAGGGTGTATTTGCTACTGATGCGGAAGCCACAGCGGCAGGTCTTACAAAGCAAAATACCGACGGTAGTTTCAGCACGTTTAAAGGCGGCGATATACATTTTGCAGACAGGGACGGCAATAAAATTATCAATGAAAATGACCGCAGCGTAATAGGAGATCCTAATCCGGCATTGTTTGGCGGGTTTAACAACAGGCTGGCCTGGAAAGGCTTTGAGCTGAATGTATTATTCACTTACAGTGTTGGTAACGATGTATACAATTACGTACGCTATCGCCTTGAAGCAGCCAGTGGAACAGAAAACCAGTTGCAGAGTGTAAACAACCGCTGGCGCGGAAACGGGCAGGTAACCAGTATACCAAAAGCAACATGGGGCGATCCCGTGGGCAACAGCCGTTTCAGCAACCGTTGGATAGAAGATGGTGCTTATGTGCGCCTGCGCAGCCTCTCCCTGCAATATAATTTTCCGGTGAAAGCCAAAGGTTTTCTTAAAAGTGCTGCCGTGTACGGTACAGGCAATAACCTTTTAACCTTTACCAAATACCTGGGGTACGATCCTGAATTCAGTGCCAGTCCAAGTGTATTTGCACAGGGTATTGATACCGGGCTTGATCCGCAATACCGTAGTGTAACCATGGGTGTTAAGATTGGTTTCTAAAGTTTACCGTTATTAAAAAATAAGATAACTGCTCAGTATATGAAAAGAAAATTGTTTACCTACGTAGTGCTGTTACTGGCCGTGCAGGGATTGATGGTATCGTGCAAAAAAGCATTTGATAAGGTGCCGGGTACCGAACTGGATGCCAGCCTTGCTTACCGGAATGTATATGATGCAGATGCCGCAGTGATGGGCATTTATGGAAAATTTATGAAACTCGCCGATCGCTATGTTGTGCTTAATGAATTGCGCGGCGATTTACTGGAGTATACCAATAACGCAGACCAATACCTGCGCCAACTTAGTACACACAGTGTTACACCAGACAATCCATACGCTAATCCCAGGCCCTTTTATGAGCTGATTGTAAACTGCAATGATGTATTGAAACATTTTACCATCATGTACCGGGAGAATAAATTAAAAGAAGCGGAGTACAATCAACGGTATGCAGATATTATTACGTTGCGGGCCTTTCTGTACCTGCAATTGGGCATCCACTACGGAGATGAGGTTCGGTATGTAACAGATCCGCTGGAAGATGTGCTGGCGGTTAATGATCAAAGCCGCTTTCCGAAACTTCCGTTTACACAGTTGCTGGACAGCCTTATTAATTCGTTGGTTAGCCTGCCTTATAAAGACCCATATCCTGCAGGCAGTACTTTAAACAGTACGCTGGATGCGTATCCTACTGCAAAATTCTTTGTCACTAAAAAAATAATCCTTGCTGATTTATACTTGTGGAAAGGCGATTATAACCAGGCAGCCACTTATTACCGGCAGGTGATGGAACTGGGCAGTATTAATTATGCTGCAGGTGCGGCTGGGTATTACTGTTATTTTAAGTTAGGCTGGAATTCAGACGGTGAAGTAGATCATTATGTAACCTATAGCCGTGCCGGCGATGCGTCTACATTGGTAAGAAATACGCAGTGGCGGGTAATGTTTGAACAGTTGCCCACATCCAATGGATTCAACTATGAATGGATTTGGGTGCTTCCGTTTGACAGTAAATTTGCGCCGGAAAACCCGCTGATAAAATTATTCTCACCGGTTGGGGGCGACTACCTTGTAAAACCTTCTGCTGAAGCAATGGACAACTGGAACAGCCAGAAGCAAAGACCGGTGACGCTGACGAGTTCTGTAAACGGTTTACCTTATGACGCAAGGGGGCAACTGAGTGTGTCTACTATCGGGGGACAGCCGGTAGTAATGAAATACCTGTACAATTACCTCAACTATGCTACCCTTACACCCGCTAACCCGCTGGTAAAAAATGGCAAATGGTTTCTATTCAGGCAAACACAAATGCATTTACGTTTTTCTGAAGCAGCCAACCGTGCCGGAAAACATAAGCTGGCGTACGGGTTGCTCAACAGCGGCATAGCCGGTGCTTTTCCCGCTCCCGGCAGCGATGTAACACTTTATCATAATACACTTTCTGAAGGATTTCCTTTTAATTTTGATGCCCGCAACAGCGGCTCAAGCGGAGTTCCTTATTACCGGGCAGACTGGTACCGTAATATAGGTATCCGCGCGAGGGCAAATGTGACTGATCTGCCGGTCACCGCCAGCGATAGCCTGCTGCAGATTGAGAACGGCATCATTAATGAAGTTGCCCTTGAAAATGCTTTTGAAGGCACGCGCTGGCCAGATCTTTTGCGCATCGCCAGGCGCCGCAATGACCCATCTTTTCTGGCAGATAAAATTTATAGTAAACTCAGTAAAGATGGGGTAGCCGGTGCGGCTGCTGCCCGGGCAAAATTGCTTAGCAAAGATTGGTACCTTCCGTTTAACCTGAAATAATTTCAATTTATCTATACCAGCAAAGCCTTCTTAAACAGAAGGCTTTTTTCTTGCATAAAAAAGTAGTACCCAAATACTGATGCGGAGCGAAAAAGTCAGCGGCATAAAAATGCCTCCGGCGTAACGATATTATTCTGTCCGTAAACTTTTAACCGGATCTGCTACAGCTGCGCGGATGGCCTGTACGCTCACGGTAAGCAGGGTGATGAAAAGTGCGCCAAGACCAGCAAGTATAAAGATCCACCAGGGCAGATCAGTGCGGTAACTGTAATTGCGCAACCATGAATCCATAAAATAATACGATACTGGAACGGATATAAGAAAGGCGATGACAACCAGTGTAATAAAATCTTTTGACAACAGCTTGCAGACGTTAAAAACGGAAGCGCCCAATACTTTTCGTACGCCAATTTCTTTTTTACGCTGCTCTGCCACAAATGATACCAGGCCAAAAAGACCGAGACAGGAAATAAAAACGGCCAGTATGGTAAAAATGCCGGAAAGCTTGCCAACACGCTGCTCTTCGCCAAATTTTTTGTTGTAGTCTTCATCTACAAAATTGAAGGCAGCTGATTGGTCCGGATTATACTTTTTAAGGATAGGCGCTATTTTTTCAAACGCCGCTTTTGGCGAAATCAAAGGATTCAGTTTCATAAGGGCGATATTGCCCGGGGCATCCAGCAGGGTATAGATGGTAGGTTTTGCTTCATCGTAGGGTGAATTCATAACCATATCGCTAATAACACCAATAATATTCATTGGCTTGTTCCACCAGGTAACCTGTACGCCGAGTGGCGAGGCAAGGTTCATGTATTTCACCGCTGCTTCGTTTAGCACAACTGCTGATGAGTCAGTAAGAAACTGCGTAGAAAATCCACGGCCCTGTTTGATATGCCATCCTATCGTTTGACCATAATCGTGAGAAGCGGTCACCACGCCAAAATCTGTTGAAAGGTTAGCATCCTTGCCCGGCCAGCTGAACCCGCTGGTTGTGTTCCAGATACCGGTAGGTGGGCTTTCCGATTCAGCAATAGCATTGACAGTACCTGTATTTATAAGGTCCGCTCTGAGTGCTGCAAAATGATCATGCATGGCACTGCCCTCCACAAACAAAGTTACCAGGTTGGCCTTCGTGTAACCTACAGGTCTGTCTTTGGCATACTGAATTTGTTTATATACGATGACGGTGCCAATAATAAGTGATACTGAAACACTGAATTGAACAACCACCAGCATTTTTCTTGGCAGTGCGGCCAGCGGTCCTGAACGGAAAGTGCCTTTTAAAACTTTAACTGGTTTAAAAGAGGAAAGATAGAAAGCAGGATAACTGCCGGCAATGAGTGCGATGAGCGCAATAAACAATGCCCCTGTAAGCCAGAACCAACCATTGTTCCAGGGCATTTGCAGGTTCTTTTCTGCAATTGAATTGAAGAGCGGTAATACCAGCCGGGTAAGCAACAGGGCGAATGCAAAAGCGATGAAAACGGTCAGCAGCGAACTGGTGAAAAACTGAAGAATGAGTTGGCTTCTGCGTGAGCCGATTGTTTTTCGGATACCAACTTCCCTTGCACGCTTTTCGCTGCGGGCAGTACTCAGGTTCATAAAATTGATACAAGCCAGTAGCAATATAAAAATGCCGGTCAAACAAAACATAGTAACATACCTGATTGCACCGCCTGTATTGACACCGCCTTTAAATTCTCCATACAGGTGCCACCGGCTCATGGGCTGCAGGAATAGGGCTGGTTTTTTTGTTTGTAATTGTTCATTTACTTTTTTCAGCTTGGCATCTTTTATCCGCGTGGAGATAGCTGCAAAATCAGCGTTTTTATTGACCTCTGCAAAAATCATGGTGAAATTTGGCCGCCACGGATCTGTAGTTTCTTTGAAGTTCCCATTCATCCGGGCATAGAATTCCCAGGGGGCAATAAAGTCCAGGTTATACAGCGTTGAGTTATGGGGGAAGTTTTTATATACCCCGGCAACTTTTAATGGTTCCTGCTTGTCAATTTGTAATAATTTACCAATGGGTTGCTCATCGCCAAAACAGGCTTTTGCCGCGGCCGCTGAGATCAGGATGGAGGACGGATCACTTAGGGCATCGCGTTTTCCCTGAATCATGGCAAAAGAAAAAATCTCCGGCATATCTTTTTCAAAATAAGCACCGGTTAAATTAAGTTGTTTATCATTGATGCCGATACTATGGTTACTCCAGTTGGCGCCCATTGCAAGTCTTTTGAAATCGCTGCCGTAATTTTTTCGGAGTTCTTCAGCAAGTGGATAGGGCATATTTTTCCAGGTGGATACTTCACCATTGTTGGTCACATTTTGAATTACCTGGGCTACCTGGTTATACTTATTAAAATTTTTATCAAAAGACAGCTCATCGTACATCCATAAACCAATGAGGAGTGCGATGGTAATGCCCACAGACAATCCAAAAACATTGATAATGGAATAGAGCCTGTCTTTAAAAAGGCTGCGCCACGCGGTCCTGATATACATTTTAAACATAATACGATTCTTGTAAAAACATACAAATCCAAACCTGCGCCAGTTTGGTAATTATTTACAAATCAATAAATTGTACGAATGGCAATATCGATTGTGTTCGGTTTTGGTATTGGCCTGTATCATTCCCGGACATTTCCGGTGCATAGTAAGGTGTGCGCCCCCCGCAGATCCTGTTGATCCAACGAAACATATTGGTCCGCTACCGGGTGAACTTGGTACAAGATCTTTGTTTGAGCACGCCATTAAAAAAGCGTCTGATACATCTTCCCGCACAGCTTTGCAGGACTTGTATGGAATCATAACGAAGTCTGATTTGCATTATTAACGGCATTATGATGGTGGGCGGCAATCCACCCCCAAAAATATGAACTTGTTATACGTGGGATGGCTAATTATGACAAGGAGCATACCAACGCGTAAAGCATGGGAAGATGCAATGATTGTGTATGCGCAAAACGGTGAGGCGGTAAGACCTGAACAGGGTTATCCCGCAAGACTGTTGTTGCCGGGATGGGAAGGGAACACAAATATAAAATGGATAAGACGCATTGAATTTTCGGATAAGCCTTTTATGACAAGAGAGGTAACCTCAAAATATACCTATGGTATAAAAGATAATACAATCAGGCAATTTAGTTTTGAAATGGATGCAAGATCAATTATTACCTTTCCATCTTATCCGCAGCAGGTGGATAAGGGGTGGATTGAAATCCGCGGCATCGCGTGGTCTGGTTGGGGCAAAATAGAAAAAGTAGAATTGAGTGTGGATAATGGTCAATCATGGCGGACAGCGAAATTGCAGGAACCTGTTTTGTCAAAAGCACATACTGCTTTCCGCTATCTGTAGCCAACATTGCAACAACTGGTAGATGCACGCGGTAAAGACATGGGTGGGTACCATCTTAATCCAATTACCGCATGGGTTGTTAAGCGCAATGGGCAGGTACTATTTAAGCCCCAAAAATGGAAATAGCAGATTTATTTAACCAGGTAATAGAATAAGGTATTGGATAAACGCGATTATGATGCAATAGTGGTAGGGTCCGGGCCCAATGGCTTGTCTGCTGCAATTACATTGCAGCAGGCGGGACTTACTGTTTTGTTGGTGGAAGCGAAGGATACCATCGGCGGGGGCATGCGGTCTGCCCAACTTACCCTGCCCGGTTTTAATCATGATATATGCTCTGCCATACATCCAATGGCAGTGCTATCCCCATTTTTTGCTGGCCTTCCGCTCCGGCAGCATGGCCTTGAATACATTTATCCAGGCATCGCTGCTGCCCATCCGTTTGATGATGGGTCTGCAGCAGCCATACAACGGAATATTAATCATACAGCGGCTTCATTAGGAAAAGATGGCCCCGCTTATCTGCAATTAATAGGAACAACAGTACATGACTGGCCAAAGATTGGTATGGATGCATTAAGCCCACTGCACTTTCCCAAACATCCATTGCTGATGGCCCGTTTTGGTGTACACGCATTGCAGCCAGCCACATGGCTCGCAAAAAAATTTGAAACAGAAAAAGCGAAAGGCTTATGGGCAGGTATGGCCGCACATGCTATACAGCCTTTGTCTAATACAGCTACTTCTGCAGTTGGATTGGTATTAATGGCAGCAGCGCATCTTAAAGGATGGCCTTTACCAAAAGGAGGAGCCATGTCTATTGGAAATGCACTGGCCTCCTTGTTTATATCGCTGGGCGGTAAAATTGAAACCAACTTTTATGTGAGGTCGCTGGATCAATTGCCGTCTGCGCATGCCGTATTGTTTGATGTAACCCCCAGGCAATTATTGAAGATAGCAGGCCACCGGTTTTCGACGTTGTATAAATGGCAACTGGAACGCTACCGGTATGGCATGGGTGTTTTTAAGGTTGACTGGGCGCTGGATGCACCCATTCCATTTACGAACGCTGATTGCAGGCTGGCGGGAACGGTACATATCGGCAATACTTTTGCGGAAATAGCTTCGGCTGAGCAACAGACTTCAAACGGAGAAAATCCCGATAAGCCATTTGTATTACTCGCGCAGCAAAGCCTGTTTGACGCAAGCCGTGCACCAGCAGGCAAACATACTGCATGGGCCTACTGTCACACGCCCAGCGGATCAGTGAAAGATATGACTGCCGCAATTGAAAATCAAATTGAGCGTTTTGCACCAGGCTTCCGCGACAGGATACTGGCAAAGCATACCATGAACACTGCACAAATAGAACAGTACAACCCCAATTACGTGGGAGGCGATATAAACGGCGGGATAGCAGATATCAGGCAATTATTTACCAGGCCGGTATTGCGGCGATCGCCCTATACTACTTCTGCAAAGGGCATTTTTATTTGCTCTTCATCTACAGCACCCGGCGGCGGGGTGCATGGCATGTGCGGCCATCACGCAGCAAAAAAAGTTTTAAAGAATATATTCAGCTTACCGGTCAATTGATCAAACCATAATCATATTTTTATTCAAACAATAAATAGCAACAAATGTCTCATCAGCCTGTTATGGCCAGCGAAACGCCTGGAAATGAAAATGTCCCGGAGGAATCAGTGGCGAAAAAATCGTTTATAAGTGCGCTTACTGAAGACTGGTGGGCCGTATTAATCGGCAGCACCATTATCATAGGCATTTTATTGATCGCGCAGTTTGGCGGCGGCTTAAAATTTCAATTGCCGGTTTACCAATGGGAGTCTGCGGAAGACCTGCGGAACAAAGTATTTGCAATCAATAATCTTGTGCTGATTGCTGTTATCGGAATGATTTTCCTCATACTTTCCTCGGTAGCCATTGTATTATCCGGCGGTAACAGTAAAAGGTATGCGGCGGGGTTTGGGCTTATATTTATCTTAGGCATTGTTGCTTTAATCATTGCTGGTAATAAGACCATTAACTACTATGGACTTGAATATGTAATTTTTGCATTGATAATTGGACTATTGATTGGCAATCTTACCACAGTGCCCGCATGGTTAAAGGAAGCTGCCCGTTCAGAATTTTTTATAAAAACCGGGTTGGTAATTCTGGGTACCAGTATATTGTTTACTGATATTATTAAAGCAGGTTTGCCCGGCATCCTGCAGGCTTTGCTGGTGGTAAGTGTTGTATGGTTTTTTGCTTTATGGCTGAGCCGTAAATTAAAAGTAGATGATGAATTCGGGGTTATACTGGCTTCTGCCGTTGCTATTTGCGGTGTATCCGCAGCTATTGTTGCAAGCGGCGCAATAAAAGGCGATAAAAAGAAATTATCCTACATTACTACCCTGGTGCTATTGGTGGCCATTCCCATGCTGGTAATACAACCCTGGCTTATAAAACATTTGCATATACCGGAGATAGTAGGTGGCGCGTGGCTGGGCGGCACACTTGATACAACAGCCTCCGTAACAGCAGCTGCGCAACTGGTAGGACCCATTGCAACAAAAGCCGGCGTTATTATTAAGTTTTCCCAGAATGTATTAATAGGATTTGCTGCCTTCTTTATTGCGCTCTGGTGGACCTACCGCAAGAGAAAAGAAGGTGTAGAAGGAGCGCAGGAAAAAGCAGGTTTCGGTGTGGTGTGGGAGCGGTTCCCGAAGTTTGTGCTGGGCTTTATTGCAGCCTCACTGGTATTTTCGTTTTTGATTCCGGCAGCAGCTACTAAAAATGTAAGTGGTATTTTAAACGCACTTCGTACGGTATGGTTTGCGCTCGCCTTTGTGGCCATTGGCCTGGAAGCACGGTTTACGGACCTCGTAAAAATTGAAGGGGGCCGACCGGCGATTGCATTTATAGGGGCACAGCTTTTCAATATCATCTGGACACTGGCGCTGGCCTACCTGCTTTTTGGTGGTTATATTTTTCCTATCCCCGATATCAAATAATTACATACCAAACATTTTTTTCGTACAGTATAGTTTTATTATGAGCCTGCTGTTTCTACAACGGACTTACTGTTTTTTAAGCAAATAGTAACCGCGCCCATAAATTTCTATTGATAGGTACTACTGCGTAGCGGAATGAAGTGATAGTAAACCTGTATAAACCGCAGCATCATTAATTCAAACATATAAACAACCGGAATGGATAAATTGGAAAGCCAGGCACCGGTCCTGGCTTTCCAAATATTGCGTCACTTTGTTTTCAGCATTTGTAAAACAATTATTGCATTGCCTGAATAGCTTACCTGGGCTTTAGTGAATTTTCGAATAAGTATTGTCCTACTTTTTTCCCCATGGCTTCACCGGAATCGACAGCCATCCGAAAATGATAGCCCACATAGATCCGCGACAAAGAAATCTCCCTGGCAGCTTGTGAAAGATTGGCAAACGGGCGTACAACACCCGGTAAGATGGTACTGGTTGCAGAAAAATTAATGTTGTCCGTGTTGAAGAACCTTCTGACCACTTCTAATCCGGCACCGCCATCTGCCGCATGATTGGAAGGGTAGTCAGGTACAGGTGGAGTAGGTGGTGCCAGTACATTCCAGGCGGCATCGCCAATGGTTGATGCGTTACCATCCCCTTCAGCCAATCGTACGGCGGTGATAGGGCGCCAGAATTTATAAAAGAATTTAGCATCAAAGCATGCAATGTTAGCATCTGCCTGGGCCATCTGTACAAGGGCCAGCAACCGTGCCGCCTGCCACGCATTCAGGTGTTTGTCATTGATGAGTGTAACTGCAATCCGGTTAATACTGGTAGGCACATTCTCCAGCCAGAACCTGCCTATTTCCGTCTGGTCTGCAGTGCGGTCAGGACAAGCCATGCAGCCCATCTTTTTAATTTCGGCAAAGTCCTTCGCGTATGCATCGCTGCTTACTGCATACGGAGCGCCGGGGCGGTATTGTGCCGCGGCTGACAGCCCAAATGGTTGAACACCGCCCCAGCCGGCAAGTGCAACAAAACCTGCAGCGGCGCCGGTATCAAACGGTGGGGCGGCCCGGTACTGACCAGGCATCGTTCCGGAAATAAAAGGTATTTGTGCAACTGATGCACCATCTTTTCCCCTTTTTGTATTCATGGCCGCAGCGGCAGCTTTACCCAGTACAATGCCACTGTCTTTACCCGTACCATCTGCAATACTGGCCAGGCTTATGTTAAGCAAACTATCAGCAAATGTTTTCTGGGGCGGCAACATAAAGATCAGCACATCGTGGGCTGCCTGTGCCACCGCTGCATCTGCATTGGCTGCAGAAACTGCCATAGCGCGGTAAGCATAACTTTCATACACGGGTACAATACTGTTTAATGCATCGTGCATGGCAATATTAACAGCCGCATTAATTCTTGATTCAGCCATGGGCGGCAAGGCACCGGAACGATGCACTGCTGTTAAGCCGGCTTCGTTCCAGGTCAACAGCATGAAGGTGGAAACCTTACTCGTTGGATCGTTCGCAGGCGTATCGTTGTGCTTACACGATACCAGGAGAAAGGCCGGTAGGATTAATAAATGAACGGCCATCATTATTTGCTTCATAAAAAATTATTTAGTTATTTGTTTTAATGAATGTACAACACGGTTGCGCATGCAAAAACCAACAATCGGCAAACAACAACATTCAGCTACAGACGGACGCAGGCACATGCGCGGATAAGCCATGCGCGATTTTTTGTCATTCGTCATCGTAATATGCATTCTGTCGATACAATGCGGGTACCCCGTCAACCAACTGTAAATAGTAGTACTTTTAAGAAAGCGATTTCATGACTATTACCCACTTTTTCAGCGGGAACAGCCGGGTGAAAACCCTGCTGCTGCACTTTACATTCTGGTTAATTGTGCTGTTTTATTTTTCGTGGGGATTTGCAGCAGGTATCAACTTCAGATCTTCTTTTATGAATATCCTGGTGTACATGCCCGGCTTTATGTTGCTGGTGTATACGCTGGTATATGTCCTGGTACCGCGTTATCTTACCAGGAAAAAATACTGGCAGTTTTTTAGCGGGCTGCTGCTGGCTTTATTGATTTGTACCGTGTATGCAGAGCTCGCCCAGGGTTTTGTAAGGGGCGGCGTATTTAATGGTGTCTCCATGCGGGAGGGCCGCGGTGTGCTGCCGTTTATTCATATAGGCGGTATTGCTATTTCAATCAATCTGCTGAATCATTGGTACAAGCAAAAGCAGCAAACGCTGGAAGCCAGGCAACAGAAAACGGCGGCGGAACTGGAGCTTTTGAAATCGCAGATACATCCGCATTTTTTATTCAATACCCTTAACAATCTCTATTCTTTTGTACTTGATAATTCGCCGGCTGCCCCGGCGATCGTTTTAAAATTATCGGGTTTGTTGCGGTTTATGATTTACGAGAGCAGCGCTGCGTTTATTCCGCTGTTAAAAGAGATTGAGCTGTTAAAGGAATATATTTCACTTGAGCAGCTGCGGTATGGCAGCCGGCTTGATCTTTCCATTACTGTAAAGGGCGAGCCCGGCGGCAAAGAGATACCGCCCTTGCTGATGCTGCCATTAATAGAAAACGCTTTCAAGCATGGCACGGCCAACCAGGTAGATCAGTGCTGGATTACCCTGTACATTAATATCACGGATACGGGCATTCATTTTAAACTGCTGAACAGTATGGACGTTGTGGAGGAGACTGGCAGAACGGCACGCGGTGTTGGATTAAAAAATGTGCAGCGCAGGCTTGAACTGCTCTACCCGGGTGAATATATTTTTAAAGCAGAAGCCGGCAAGGAGGTTTTTATTGTAAACCTTGAATTGCCGTTGCGTGAGCAGGAGCCCGGCGGCCACCGGGTAAATGTTGCAGATAAACAGCTAATAAATGAACCGGCATGAAATGGAAATGCTTAGTGGTGGATGATGAACCACCTGCACTTAATATACTGGAGAAATACATTGGCATGGTAGAGCACCTGGAGCTGGCTGCTACCTGCAGCAATGCGTTTCATGCCATTGAATTCATGCAGACCAATAAGATAGATCTCATTTTTCTCGATATACAATTACCCAGGCTTACTGGTACCAGTTTCCTGAAAACACTGATGCATCCTCCGAAAGTAATTTTTACTACGGCGTATAAAGAATTTGCAAGTGAAGCATTTGATCTGGATGCGGTAGACTACCTGGTTAAGCCGGTATCGCTGGAACGTTTTTTAAAAGCCGTGAATAAACTTGCGCCCGCTGCAATAGCAAAGACAAATAAACAGGTTGCTGCAGTGGATGATGGCTTTGTTTATTTCAGGTCTGACAGGAAGATGGTAAAAGTTTTCCTCGAAGAAATTACACATATTGAAAGCCTGCGGGATTATATAAAGGTGTACAGGCTGGGTGGCAAGCCGCTACTGGTAAAGCAATCAATGGGTACACTGGAAGCCATGCTGCCTGCCGACTTGTTTATACGGATTCACCGGTCGTTTGTTGTTTCCGTAAATAAGATCACCGCATTCACCAGCAGGGAGGTGGAGCTGGGCGCCATAGAAATTCCGGTAGGAAGATTATATGCGGAAAGACTAAAAGATGTTTGCAACCAAAAGAAATAGAACCTGCTACTGGTTAAATTTATAACAATATTTTTTTCACTGCCTGGGTGGTTATTGGCAGATGTGTTATGTCACTAAATACGCTGACTGTTTCTTTATACACCGCTATTTAAAATGATGGTCAGGGATAGCGCAGGCCCTCGCCATATTTAAATAAAGGGTAATCAGGACCTTTAAGATAACCAGGCACATCAGATAATTGTTTCAATACAGCTTCTTCAGATATGGGCGTGGTAAAAGGCATTTTGCCGGACGGATTGAATTTACCACTGATTACATCCAGCAATGCGTCCGCTGTTGTATTGAAGGTTGCAATCACGGCTTTAAAATTGACTTTGTTTACGGGAGTATAAATTTCATTGATCACCCAGGGATTGGTATAATTTATTACGAGGATGGTTGGCTTTTTAGCTGTTAGACCATTTACATAATTGGTGTCGATGCCATTCTTTGAAAGCGACAGATAAATTGGGGAGCCATCTGATTCAAAAAGCGATTTGGGACCCGGCGTTAACCATAACAAAACAATATCAGCTTCCTCCGGAGTGTTAACAAATGCCAGATTATTTACCTTTTCGTTACCGGCGGCATACACATGCCCTGGCGCAGCGCCTTTTTTCTGGTAGTAAGATTCAAAATAAACTTTTGTTGCTGGCTTCAGGGGCAGGGTATGCAGATCATTGCGCAGTAAAACAATTGATTTGCGCATGGCGAGATCAGCCCTTTCCTGGAATTTTTTACTGCCCACAATCTTTTCCGCTTCGTCTTCGTCCACGTACGGATTCTCAAACAATCCCAGCTTAAATTTTTCCATCAGTAAACGAAACACAGAGGCATTGACCAGTGAACTGTCAACCATGCCGGTTTGCACAGTCTCCAGCAATTTAGCCGGGTCGGCTGTACCTGAATATAAATTCACACCAGCTTCCAGCGTCTTTTTATAACGCTCGGTAACAGACAAGTTTTCTGCGCCCCACGGCATCATTTCTATAGGACCGGTGTCTGAATTAATAATCCCGGTGAAGCCCATTTTTTTCCTGAGCAGATCCTGGATGACAGCTTTATTGTAAGCATAGGCAATGGTATCAAAAGGGGTATCTTTTGGCATTGAGTAATAAGGCATGATGGCCGACGTGCCGGCTTTAATGGCTGCCCTGAACGGTACCAGGTTGTTGTCAAATTTTCCACCGGGAAAATGTTCTACTTTACCCCATTCAAAATGCGGATCCTGGCCGCCTGCGCCTGCGCCACCACCGGGAAAATGTTTTGTTGTTAATGCAACAGACGTTGAAGAAAGTTGATTGCCCTGGAAACCCAGTACTATCTGCGTAATCATTTGCGCCACCCAGTCTGCATTTTCACCAAATGTACCTTCTATCCTTTGCCAGCGGGGTTCTGTGCTTAAGTCCGCCATATACATATAGCCTTTGCGTAGCCCAACCGCCTTCCATTCCTGCCTGGCAATATCAGCAAATTCCCGTACCAGTGTAAGGTCATGCATAGCAGAAAGTCCCAATTCCCCGGGCCAGGTAGAAAAGGAGGTTTTACCAACACTCAGTCCCACGGACGCGTCTTTGGTAAGGTTGTTACGGGGATTAGAGGCAATAATAGCAGGTATGCCAAGTCCGTCTGATTCGCAAAGGGCCTGCAGTTTATTGGCCCACGCTGCCGTCATACGCGCACCCACGTTTGCGCGAAAAATAAAATGGCGCAGGTGGAATTGGGTGACGCCCTTAGTGGTGCCGGCAATATTCATTATTGGGTAGGGCAAAGGTTTGCGGGTAAAAATATTTACCGTACTTACCCTGTCTTCTTCATTAAAATCACTGCTAACTGCACCTGCACTGGGAGCGCCGCCAAAACTCGATTCATTTTTCAATGCTGCCGAACTGATCAGCATAAAGCCAACCTTCTCCTGGATACTCATTCGCGCCAGCAGATCTTTGGTTCTTTGTTCATTGGTCAGCCGCCAGTCTTCATAAGTATCCAGCCGCCCGTTTCTGTTAAGGTCCTTAAACTGCAAACCGCCAACAGTCAGCAGCTTCACCGTGCGGTATCCAAGTGCTGGCTGGATATTTTTTTTCTGAATAGCCTGTGCACTTGTAATGGTATGATTACCTACCAGGAAAATAAAAAGATAGCATATCAGCTTAAGGAGTTGTCTACGCGTTGACATGGCAGCAATTTTATGTGAGGTCTTATCTGGGGTAAATATAATTTAAAATACGGGCATTGATCCTTAAATACTGTTCGATACCGGGCCGGCTAAGTTGCCACGCTTATACAAGATATCATCAGTAAGAATGAACATTTGATTACATATCCATCAGCAACCGTGCTGTCAGAAGTTTTCACAACAATGCAGTTGAAAATACAATTGCTGTTCTGGGTTGCGGGGCATTAATGATCTGCCGGTAATTAAAAGTGATATCATCAAAACCATTAAGCTGGTGTTTCATGAAAATGAAGTGCTGATGATATAAATTGGAGTAATAATTTTTTTTATAAACAGCTCCTGGTTTTATAAATACCGTAATCCGCTTTTCTTCCTCATTTATCATTTTGCATCTTTTGCAGTCAACCGCTTTTTAGTTTTACTGGCACCTCCAAATTGCACGGGGTAACTGCGCTGTGCCCATACAAGAATTCCCTCGTCAAGAATGGCTGTATTTTTATAACCAAAACGTCTTAACGTGGTAACTACTTTGTTGGATGCCGCATGCGGGCAGGCGCAGTAAGCAATTACCCAGGTACCATCGTTAGGAATGTCTTTAATAAATTTATCGGGCTCTTCATAATAGGGTACAGAGATAGCACCGGGAATATGTGTCTGGTGCCAGGCGGCTTCCGATCTTGCATCAAGTAAAATTATACGGGCACTGTCTTTTAATGCCTTAAGCACTTGTTCGGCAGACACGTACCGGTCTTCACGCAGTTTAAAAACGGGTGCTTTATTGTGCGGGTTTAATACATAGTTTTCAGGTAGCGGTTTAATTACCTTAATTGCTTCGGGGGCATTCCAACCCGAAGCGCGGCTTCTTATATAGGCCGTAAGCGCGTTTATTTCATTTTTGCTAAGACTGTCTTTAAAGGACGGCATGGGCGTGCTATCCCTTCCTTCTGAAATGGTATAATGTATGAATGCGTCGCTTGCTGTGGCTAAGAGCATCGGATTTGCCAATGCAGGGGCACTCACGCCTTCTCCCTTTGTACCGTGACAGGCCGCGCAATGTTTGGCATATAACGCTTTTCCCAGCACTGCATTCCCGGTAATGGCTTTTGGCGACATCTTGATCGGCTTTTTTACTCCGCCTAACTCATGCAGCCATTGTATGAGTAGTTCGATGTCGTCTTCGTCTAATGGACCGCCCTGGTTTTTTGCATAAGGCGCCATGGCAGTTCCTGAGCGTCCGTAAGCGATGGTATGACTTAGAAAGTTGTAACTGGACCTGGGTAACTGGGTGGTAGTCATCAACGAATGCGAACGTAATGACGGCGCAAAATCAGCTGCATAGCCTTCACGTTCTTTACCATGGCATAAACCACAGTACTTTAAATACATGCCTGATGCATGTCGCAGGGAAGCCGTATCCAGTTTTATGCCTTCTTTAAAACTGTAAATTTTGGCCAAAGCCGCCTGCTCTTTAGATTCTTCTGTGAACTCAAGTTGCACACCCTCGGCATATTCTTTTTGTACAGTGAGCTGTTTTAATAATGTGTCCGCCAGCAAAGCGCCGGCCGGCAATTTCTTTTCCAGGAACTGACGGGTTTCCTGCAGATTTTTTACTTCAAACCGTATGGCATATACACCGGGTCCATGTGTTTGTAAAAACCGACTGCGTTTATCCCCCGGCGATCGCGGTGCCACCACGTGCAACTCCTGGTCATGGGCTATTTTAAAACGTACAATACTATCATTTGATGCCAGTTCTTTTAGTCCCATTTTTTTAAATTCTCTCTGGGCCACTTTGAGGCTGTCAACCACAATCAGCAAAGAAGTTATTCCCAGTGCTCCGTTGGGGTGATTCTCGTAGTATTTGCGCCACATATAAGGCTTCCATGCGTCCTGCATTTCCCCGTATGGAAAGCCGATCCATTCCATAAAGCCGGGAAGATAGGCTGGTGGATTTTTACTGTTCAATGCAATACTACGCCACTGGGGGCCCCCATCATCATAATCCCATCCTTTTGGTTTTTTTGTAGTTGCCCGGCCAGCAATGAGTGAATCTGTTTTAAATCCTTGTGAATGCATCCATTTAAGTGTTGTATCGGCCGAAGAGGTAGAAAGCGAATATAAGCGCACCCCTTTGGAATGCTGCACAAAGGATGTAATAAATGATGGCTTTGCCGTAACCTGCCCGGTATCCTTAACCGATAAAAGTTCTATGGACGAAAAGTTTGGAAAATAAACAGAAGCGCTGAGTGTTCCTTCATACATCCCTTTTTCAAATTGTGCAGGCGGCGGCATATTAAATCCGAGCACTTTTGTATAATAGTTTCTGGCACTGTCCAGGTTTTTCACAAATAGTGTTGCACTGTTAATGCCAAAACCCGATCCAAGCAATGGCCTGCTGTCAGGTTCTTTGGCTGGCTTTGAAGTGCAGGACGAAATAGATAGCAGAAGGATAAACAATGCTGCATAAACATTTGCCTTCATGTAAATTGAGGTTAGGTGTAGAAAAAATGTAAGGGTTAGTGTTGAAGTTATGAACTAAAGCTGGATAATAGTAGTCATTCCCGAACAACTGAATTCCGCGGATTAAATGCCATTTTGTGCGTACAAAGGGGATGTGCTGATTTACTCACGGCCATTCTCATACGGGATTCTTTGTAGCTATGCAAAACGAGACGCTATAACAATAAAAATTTGAAAGGTTTGAGTCTTTCGATATTCTTTACATGGGAAGACAAACTCGTAAAGGTTTTAAACGATGCTTATTGGATTATGCGCTGCCCCGGAAAGCCGGTTGAACGCACAGATTGGTGTAAAACATAGGAAAATCACTGGCCGCTTTTCAGCAAATTCCACATACGGGTATTTTTGCCGGCGGCACTTTCAACTACAAGTTCAGCTGCTGTAAGGGAATTGATATTATATTTCCAGAGGCTGCCGTTTACGATAATATAAAGGTTGTTCCTTACTGCGTCATAGTTCCAGACGCCTTCAGCACCTTTTTTTTCGGTAAAAATGATATAGCCGTTTGTAAGGAAACGAATGGTGGAATCAGCATCAGGCGGAAAACAATCCATTTTTTGTGGATTCTTTGTAAAATCGGATGCCCATTTATGACAAAGAAGCTCAATCGTCTTTTTCTTGTCTCTTACCTGGCCGTTTGAAATAAATGGCAAAGCCAGTATAAAGGAGAACAGTAAAACGAAATAAGCGCGGTATTTCATTGTATGCATGGGCTAATATTTATTGCATGGTTGTTTCTTGCCGGTGATGGTTCTATTGGGCGCAACCTCCTGTAAATCTAAAACACTTTTTTGCTTATAACAAATTGCTCCGTTGGTTTTACCCAAGAACTCAATGGTTAGTAGTGCCTCCATTAAGCAAGGAAAAAGCCGATATTGTTACCGTACAGCAATGGCTCTTTACGATAAATAGAAAAATACAGTTTTGCTAACGCTGTTTGAGAGCTGGTATGCCTGGGTGCGGCTGATTAAAAACAGTCGAAAATGAAATCGCCGGCGATAGGTAAAAAAAAATAAAAGCAATACATTGCAGCTGATGAAAGCAATCTTTATGTCTTTACTGCTGCTGTTGCTGGTTGCTGTTGCGGTTGCACAGATTGAGGAACAGGTGTCGCGCGACTGGAAGACCCTCGGCGAACTGAAAACTTTTGGCCTTACAAAAGCAAGGATGCAATTCACCGTGTCTGGTAGTGACACTTCCAGTATGCTGTTTATGAAAGATTTTACCAAACAGCCGGAGAATAATTATTTCAGCATTGTCTTTAATAATGCGGGAGACACATTTAATAAGTTTTATAACCTGCTGGTTTCTTTTTTTCTTGATAAAAACAGGAAGGATAAAGATTACATGCGTACGGTGAAACTGGGAAAGACGATGGTGAATATGCAACACCAGGGATTGATTGGCAGTGCAGGTGTCAGGCTTACCACCAATGAAGGGTATATTGTACTTTCCAAAAGGGATATTGACAAGCTTTTCGGGAAGAGATAGGGTAAGTGCAAGTGTTTCTTTGCCTGTTTTGCTTTTACACAAATGTTCTAGTTTAGAAAACTGGTTTTCATTAAAACAGGCGAACCTTACACATAATCAAAGATATAATTATGAACGGACCTGTACCGACAAGCACCACACAGCATATTTTCAGAATCCTCCTGGGTTTATTCATGGTCATGGCTGCCATTGGACATTTAACGTTTCAGCGTTCAACATTCCAGGCACAGGTGCCTGATTGGATTCCACTGGGCAAAGACCTGGTCGTTATTTTGTCGGGCATCGTTGAACTGCTACTTGGATTGAGTATGATCTTTTGGAAAAAGCAAAGGGTGTGTGTTGGAACAGCGCTGGCACTATTTTATGTATTGATTTTTCCGGGAAACATTGCTCAATACGTGAACCATACCAGTGCTTTTGGTCTCAATACCGATAATGCAAGACTGGCCCGCCTGTTTTTTCAACCCGTTTTAGTGTTGTGGGCTTTGTGGTCTACAGGTGCTTTAAAATATCTTTTTGGTAAAAAGGAGTGAAATGGGTCGTGGCTGAAACAACAGTTAAATAATGCGCTAATCGGGCTTCCCGATCTTCTCAAACAGCCAAGTAAACTACCATCCTGCAAAAAGCCTTTAAAATGACTGTATGCAACAAATTAAAATAGCCATTTCTTTTTGAATTTCGTCAATCAAAAAAGCTTACACTTTCAGTGTATATCGGATGCTGTTCTTATATGGGGGTCAATACTGCCTGAAATTTCCTCCGTATATTTATCTGTTAAATAAAATATTGCTCATGAAATTTGCACTGCTTTGTCTCTGCCTCGCTGCATTTTGCGCACCTGTGAAACAAACTGTCATCGCTGATACGGTTAAAGTCGCCGGCCCCATAAAAACCGGTGCAGAACAAACGGAATTGTATGTCCCATACCTCAGAGGGAAACGCGTGGCAATAATGGCTAACCAAACAACCATTATTGGAAAAACGCATCTTGTTGATTCTTTACAGAAAAGGGGGGTGAAGATTGTAAAGGTATTTGGACCTGAGCATGGTTTTCGCGGCAATAAAAGTGCTGGTGACAGTCTGGATGATGAAATCGATTCGGCAACCGGCATCCCTTTAATATCGCTGTACGGCAAGAAGAACAAGCCCACGAAAGAAGACCTCGCGGACGTGGATGTGCTGGTATATGACCTCCAGGATGTGGGCGTTCGTTTCTATACGAATATCAATGCGCTTTCCCGCTTAATGGCAGCCTGCTATGAAAACGGCAAGGAATTATTGATTCTTGATCGTCCCAATCCGAATGCCTATTTGATCGATGGACCCATACTGGATATGAAATACAAATCAGGCATTGGGATGTTTCCTATTCCAATGTCACATGGTTTGACTGTTGCTGAATTTGCACAAATGGCCAATGGGGAAGGATGGTTGACGAGCAAGGTGAAATGCAAATTACGCATCGTGAGATGTGCCAACTATAACCACGAAATGCCCTATATCCTGCCCGTAAAACCCTCACCTAATCTGAATACGCAGCAATCGATCATGCTGTATCCTTCTACCTGTATGTTTGAAGGAATCTATATTAATCATGGCCGCGGCACGTATAATCCTTTCGCGGTGCTGGGCAGTCCTGATTATAAAGGCATTTATTCATTTGCCTTTACGCCAACCGGTATCAAAGGCATGGCAGAGACACCCATCTTTATGGACACTGTATGTTACGGCCTTGATTTACGTAATTATGATGTAACGCTGCTCCGTAAAAGCAAACAAATCAATTTGAAATGGATCATGGAATTGTACAAGGCGCATCCACATAAAGAGAAATTCTTTGAAAGGCTGAGCAACCAGATGAACTCCATTGAAATCCAGGTTGGTTCCGGTGAATTCCGCCAACAGATCATCAGGGGCGTTTCAGAAAAAGATATCCGTGCAAGCTGGGAGCCAGGCCTGAGCCAGTATAAAAAAATGAGAAAAAAATATCTGTTGTATAATTAATCAGTAAGGTTGAGGAGTATGCTGGTTGATTTGTTTATCAGTTAATTGGCATATTGTAAAATAGCATGCCAGTGATTGGTAGTTGCTTTGGCGTTTCTATCACGCAAGCTGCTGGCAATGCCGGCAATGGATTGTGTAATTAACTGGTTAATGGATGAGATGCGCGCCGGGGTAGGAACAGGCTCGTGGGTAGCAGTGATACAGGAGTAAAGATTGTCTTTTGCTACTTCGGCTACTGCACAAACAAGTTCAACGGCGGAAGAATTGTGAGTGACATAGCCCAGTGCGCCGGCAGCCAGTAGGTGCGTTTCAAAATCGCTGTCCGCCATGCGTGAAATGCCAATCACATTTGCATTAGAGCAGGCGGTAATTTTTTTAATGGCCTGGATGGTCGCGAGCGGGTCAGTGCTGCCATCTATAAGTACAATATCAGGTGAAGCGTTTTCTGTCATGCTTATTGCCGCAAATGCATCGGCGCAAACTGCGATTACGTGAAAAAAGGGCTCGCTGTTTAAGGTGCGGGTCAGGGCTTCACGGGAAGCTTTACAATCAGAGGCAATCAGGATATTCAGGATTTTTTGCATGGCATGCTGGATTTATAGCTGCAAGTTGCATCCAAAATATTGCCTGGAAAATAGATGTAGCTATCAATCATTTGTCAATCTGGCACAAGTGCTGGCTACATGCTTACCTGTAGAGTCGTGGATTACTGCAAATTTGCTTTACCAGCCCTGCGGCTTTTTAGAGTTGGCAAATCAGGATGCGTTTTCCAGTCTTGCCCTTTTAGAGAAGGGCTCAAGTTACAAATGTGTGAAGGTCTGGCACACCTCTCGCAGGGAAGACAGACTCCAAATCTATACACTAAAGCGATGCTAATCAAAACTGCGTTGGGAAAAATGCCGGTTCAAAAGCAAAGAACTTTGAGGCATGAAAGTAATACAAATTAGAATAAAATAAGTCAAACAAAATATTCCTGCGTTGTTAGCATTGCCTATCTTTTACAGGAGAAAAATTGTGACAGTACTAACAATAAATTTCCGTTGATCACAGGGGAAGGGTTTCCAGCCGGATCGCCGATAATGCTTGTCTATTGAGATCGGAGAATGACAAAAACGAGTGCCGCAAAATTGAGTACCTGAAAAGGATCAAGAATCATTATTTTGTTCAGTTTACAAAAGGATGGGATCTGGAACTGGTAAAACAACTATGAATGCCGGGATGATTTCGCCTCTCTCACAAATGCGGGGCTTATTCATTTTTTCAAAAGTTTGCGGGATAATTTGTTGATCAAATTTCTGATCACAATATCAGGTTTGCCTGAGTCTGAAAACAGGCAGTAGGATACTGAGTTTGGAGACATTTAATAGAGTTCTGCAGCCGACACCCAAATAGAAATATTACACTAATTCCTCTTTGTTTTTTGCTAAATTCATGTTATTCAGGGGCATTTCTATTGTTATTTTACAACCATTCCCCGGCCATGACTCTATTTCTGCTTTACCGGAAAATAATTCCGCACGCCGGCTGATATTTGCTAAACCAATACCTCTTTTTATTTTGTGAACATCGAATCCAACACCATTATCAGTTGTAGTCATTATAAGATTATTACCAGCAATTATTACCTCGATATTTACAGTGCGGGCCTTCGCATATTTTAAAATATTCGCAAGTTGTTCCTGTAATATCCGGTACAGTGTAAGCTGAATATCACGGCTTAACGGCCAATTATTTACGGCAGTGTCAACATGAAGTAGCATTGCGCAGTTTTCATCAGTTTTTATTGTGTCAAGCAATTTTCTGAATGCCTCTTCCAGGTTGATATTATCAAAAAAAACGGGCGCAAGCCGGTGGGAAAGATTGCGTATCTCGTCAGAGGCCAGGATGATATACTCCCTGCATTTTTCAAACCAGTCGATAGCCTGTGAATCAAGATAGTCTTTCATCATTCCCAGGCTCAGTTGACTGGTAGCCAGAATCTGGCATACGTTATCATGCAGTTCCCCACCTATTTCGTAACGCTCATCCTCCTGGGCTTTTATGATCGCCATCGTTATTTTCTTTTCGACAAGTATTTTTTCAGTTACATCAATCACAATAACAGATCGATAGCTCTTCTCACCAATCATAACAGCTGTGCTATAAACTTCAACATCAATTGCTTCGCCTGATTTCGTATAATGTAAAAATCTCCCATTTAAGATATTTTCATCGGCCGCAGGTTTGAGCGATAAAGATTTCTTTCCGGGGACAAATTGCTTATCCCTGATGTTCATAATAGTCATGCCAAGAAATTCTTCCTTGCTATAACCATACAGCGCAAGTGCTGCTTTATTCACTTGCACAAACCTGTACGATTCCGGTTCATACACCCACATGGGCTGAGGGCTGAGGTTTAACAGATTAATATATTGATTTTCGGATTCCCGAAGCCGGTCATTGGCTTTTTTCCGTTCAATTGAATAAACTATGCTTTTATACAGGTAAGAAGCGCTGACATCATCCTTCAATAAATAATCCCCTATCCCGAGCGCCATCGATTTAATACTGAAATCAATATCTGCAAATGCAGTCAGTATTATAACCGGGCATTGACGGCATAGCAGGATAATGTTTGTAATCAATTCTTCACCTCCCTTATCGGGCAAAGACAAATCCAGCAGGATGACATCATAAATTTTCGTTTGTTTGGAAAGAAGGAAACTGGCTTCCTTAAAACTTTCTACCCTTGTAACCACAGGATCGGCAATTTCTTCTTTAAGATATTCTTCAATGAGGGTGAAATCGCCGGTGTTATCTTCAATTACAAGTATGTCATATTTTTTATTGTCCTTTATCATATCATTATGTGTCAATATCTCAGTAAATAATCAGTTGCGCCGGATGAAAGGGCTTTTATACTGAATAGAAACCCCTGTAGGCTATACCTTGCATCCCGGGAGTTTTCAGCATGGTCAATCTGCGGGTGCTAAGTCTGATCTGTGAGATAATTCTCAATAAGCACAAAATCGCCGGGATTGCCTTCTATTATAAGTATTAAATATTTTTTCTTATCTTTTATCATGCGCTTTGATGAGACTTTGGCAAGGTGACTATATTGATCCAGAAATCTCCAAGTTTAGCAATGGCATCCATAAAAGCATTTACATCCACTGGTTTTGAAATGTAACAGTTAGCACTATGTTGGTAAGACGATGCAATATCGCTTTCGGAGGATGATGTTGTCAGCATAATAACTGGTATGTGCTTTAGTTCCCGGGATTCTTTTATATACTGCAGTACTTCATGACCATTTTTCCTGGGCAGGTTAATGTCAAGCAAAATTAAATCGGGTAAACCGGCATTTGCGTAGTTACCTTGTTTCGTCAAAAAATCTATGGCTTCATCCCCATTTGTTACTACGCTGAGCCGGTTTATAAGTTTCCCTTGCTGCAGTGCCTCGGTAGTAAGCAGGATGTCTCCGGCATTATCTTCAATCAGTAAAATATGTATGGAATTCATGGTTGAGGCTTGAATTGTTTTGGAATGGTAAAATAAAAAAAACTTCCTTTTCCTTCTTCAGATTCTATCCAGATTTGACCCTGATGCTGTTCAACGATTTTTTTGCAGGTTGAAAGACCAATGCCCGTGCCGCTATATTGTTCATTACTGTGCAGCCGTTTAAAAATGATAAATATTGTATCAAAATATTCCGTGGGGACGCCAATTCCGTTATCTGAAATACTGAATTTCCAAAACGCGTCGATTTCCTCAACTGCCACCCTGATTTCGGGTACAATATCCTGCCGGCTGTATTTTAAAGCATTACCTATAAGGTTTAAGAAAATTTGTTTTAGCGGCGCCTTGGCGAAGATAACATCAGGTAGATTGCCGGTGTGAATAATAGCTTTTTTTTCTTCAATATATTTGCGCAACAATATGCGGACTTCATTAATTATTTCATCGAGGTCTAATGTTTCCAGCAAGTCTTCGTCACGGCCGGCGCGGGAAAATTCTAAAAGCCCTGAAATCATTTGCCGCATTCGCTTTGCACCATCCACTGCAAAATAAATATACTGTTTTCCTTTGCCATCAATTTGGGGCCCATATTTACTTTCCAGCAACGTTAAAAAAGAGGTTATCATTCTAAGCGGCTCCTGCAAGTCATGGGAAGCCGCGTAAGAAAATTGCTCCAACTCAACGTTTTTTTGTCTTAGCATATCCACTGCCTGTCTTAGGGATGCCTGTTGCTGACTTAACTGCAATTGCATCTGCTTTTCTTTCCTTATGGTTTCTTCCATTCCGTTAAATAACCGGGGGATGAGTGCCGCCAGTAAAAAACTTAAAAAAACGGTACTGGATGAAACGGCTATCCAGGTACCAGCAGCATTCTGCAAATTATCAGGCCAGGGCAATATCTTTAGTGGAATAGCCAGGCCAAAGAAGACACATACAATTGTATTGAGAATGGGGGACAAGTAGGCGGACCAGGATGGGAGAATAAGGAGGCTGAAAAGGCAGGCTCCCAGCAGATATACCTGGCCTGAACCAGAGAGGCCGACATAATACAGCATGGTGCAACTGAGCAGGTAAACACAAATAATAAAAATACTCTTACGTAAGGGAATCGAAATGCGGGGCACAAATGCCAGGATTACCATACATGTTACTACGAACAGATCAGTAAATACCATTATATACAGGCCAGTTACAAGGCTCCAGTACAAGCCGGGAATTAATGCAATCAGGCAGAATGGCAGCAGGTAAATGATGGTTCCTGCAAATAAATTATTACGCCAATACAACAAATCTTTGCTGGCATCTGCCGGGCTTGCGCAATTACGTTTAATAGCCTTCGTATATATAGTCCATATATTCATCAGGCCGGCCTTTTTACAAGGGTAAAATAAAATGTTGTCCCGTCTCCTTCTGCTGACCGGACCCGGATTTTCCCTCCCAGGTTTTCAACAATTTTTTTTGTAATTGCCAACCCAATTCCTGTACCTGAATACTGATCTTTGTTATGAAGTCGCTGAAATATAATAAATATTTTTTCAAAAAAACGCGGGTCGATGCCTATGCCATTATCAGCAACTGCAAACTCCCAATGGCTTTCCGTTGGTTGAAAGGAAATGTTGATTTCAACTACCGTATTAGGTTTCCGGTATTTCAGGCTATTACTTATCAGGTTTTGAAACACCTGTCTCACCGCCGTTCTGGAAGTTCTAAGCACAGGCAATACGGAAGCTTTTATAACAGCATTACTTTCCTGGATCTGCGAATTGTACAACAATAGTATTTCCTGTATCACTTCGTTCAGGTCCACCTCTTCCAGTTTGTCTTCTGTTTTACCCGCTCTTGAAAATTGAAGCAAATCGAGAATCATTTGCCTCATTCTTCCGGCTCCGTCAACGGCAAAATGAATGTACTGTTTACCCTTTTCATCGAGCATTTGGCCGTATCTTTTTTCAATAAGGGTTAAAAAACTTGTCACCATTCTCAAAGGCTCCTGCAAATCATGAGAGGCTACATAGGCAAACTGTTCCAGTTGCGTATTGGAGAGTACCAATTGCTTTACAAATTTTTCCAGCTCTATATTTACTGCAAGCAGTTTTTCTTCCGCTAACTTTCTTGCTGTAATATCACGGCCAATACCCATCATTCCGGAAATTTCATTATTGTCATTTCTTAATGCAAGTTTGGTCGTCAGCAGCCAGACCGGGTTACCGTTTTTTAAGATAAAACGTTCCTCAAAATTTGTCAGCGGTTCGCCTGTGCTTAATATTTCCATATCATGCTGATAGCCGGTAGTGGCAGCATTTTGCGTCAATAATTCCAAATCAGTTTTACCAAGCACCTCTTCTTCTTTTTCTGCTCCAGTAAGTGTGTAATCAAACTTATTGCTGACCAATTTTCTGCCCATTTTATCCTTAAAATAGATGGCGTCGGGAATATTATCTATCAATGTCCGCAGCAACCTCTTTTCGGATTTTATCTGTTGTTCGGCCAGTTTTCGTTTTGTTACATCCCGGAAGTACACAGAAATTCCTGATGGTGAGGGATAAATACTGAAGTCTATCCATGTACTATCTGCATCAGAATACAGTTCGAAACTCTGAATACTATTTTCTTCAACTGCTTTCAGGTAACTGGTATAAGAAGGGGTACCAACCATGTCCGGATAAACCTGCCATAATTCTTTTCCAATAACGTCATTTCTCAATTTACCGGTCATCTTTTCTGCCTGGTTATTCCAGTAAGTTACCGTCCAGTTTTTGTCGACTGAATAAAAGCCATCTCCAATACTTTCGAGAATGCTATTTTTCTCTTTGTAAATTTTTAATAGTTCTAATTCGGACTTTTTTCGCTCGTTAATGTCCTGGAAACTTCCATATACCTTAACGCATTTTCCGTCTATGACTTCTGCTTCACCTATGGTGCGTATCCATTTTAAATTTCCTTTTTGTGTTATGATTTGTAATTCATCATCCCACGGAACGCCCTTTTCAATACAATCTTTAACCCTTTTTGTAATTGTGTTTCTGTGGTAGCCTTCCTGAAACAACTGCATGCCATTGGTTAAATCTGGGCTAAAGTCAGCATCGGCTTCACGAATCTCTTTGGTGATGTCAGACCAGAAAACGGTTCCTTTGATCACATCAATTTCCCAGCTTCCTATTGCAGCAAGCCTGTTACTTTTATCTAGAAGCGTTTCTAATTTTTTCTTATCTGAAACATCTCTGAAATTTGCCACGATGGCATTTATACCTTCTGTCTCAAGAAAATTAGTTAAGGTGCCATCCACCCACATATAAGTTCCATCTTTTTTCCGGTCGCGGATTAACGGGCATTGCATAGGCACTCCGGGATGCATCATTATCTTTGTTATAAACTCATGCATTATTAATGCATCATCCGGGTGAACAATATCGGCTATATTTAACTTTAAGGTTTCTTCATTGCTATATCCAAATTTCTTTGATACTGCCGGACTTGCATAAATTGTTTCTCCGGTAGGGGCAATTATCGTTATCATGTCGTCGCTGCTCTCTATCACTCCTTTGAAAAACTTTTCGCTTTTGGCAACTGCTTCATTGAGCTTTATTACTTTTTCTTCCGCTATTTTACGTTCTGTAATATCCAGTACAATAGCTAAAAATCTTTTATTGTTTCCTTCTGTTACTAATTGTAAATGAACTTCTACCGGATAAAGGCTTTCGTCTTTTCGTTTGTGATGGGTGAAAAATACAATTTTCTCTTTCTCATTATTCAATAATGGAGCAACAAGCTCGTTATAAGCAGCTGCCGTGAATTCGGGCTTTAGTGCAAGTGGCGTTAATGCTTTTATTTCCTGCTCTGAATAGCCCAGGTTAAGAAGCGCGCCCTTATTGACATAGCTGAAGCTGAGTGATTCAATATCGCATATATAAATTTCATTAAGACTGTTTTCCAGGGTTGACTGCAAACTATTTCTTTCTTGTTCTGCTATTTTGCGTTCTGTTATATCCTGGCAGCTTCCGATTGCACGAACAGCGTTGCCCTCTCCATCCTGAAAAATTTTCCAGTTTTCTGTCACATGTTTCACCACGCCGTTTGTTGCAATAATCCTGTGATCAATGGAATTAACCGTTTGGCTGCGGAGCGAATTTTCGAAGGCCGTATTTACTTTATTACGATCATCAGGATGTATGAAAGAAAGAAAGGCGGAATGTGTAGCTTGAAAGCGATTTGGGTCGGTTTTGAAAATATGGTGTGTTTCGTCTGACCAGGTTACATCAAAGGTTTTCAGGTCTGTTTCCCAACTACCAATTTTGGCTACTGCTTGTGCATCCTTTAATCTTAATTCACTTTTAATTAATTGATCCTCTGTTATTTTCCTTTGTGTAATGTTTTGATGTGAGATCACTACCTTGGAATTATCTTCTCCAAAACCCGTCACGGAAAGAACGAACCATCGTTGCTCAGTTAAAGAGTGACACGGGTATTCAAGTTCAAAGATTTTTACTTCATTGTTAAATACTGATTGGATGCCCTGTAAGGTTTCCCCTGCCATAGTATTTCCTAAAGCCATTGATCTTTGGCAAACTTCAAAATAGTTGCTTCCGGTAGAAACGCCTCCCAATGAGTAAACCCCGTTGTTTTTTGCAAAATCATCCCACGCTGCGTTAACTGCTATAATATCTCCTTTATGATCTATTACAGCAATGTGCGAACTTAATGAAGCAAGAATACCTTTATTAAACAGCTCACTGTCCTTTAATTGTTGCTCCACTTTTTTTCTCTCCGTAATATCAGTTGAAGCAATGGAAAAGCCTTCAATTTGTTCCGCATTATAAACCGGGTTAACGGTAAAACTAAACCACTTTGTTTCGCCGCTTTTTCGGTTGTAAGCAAAGTCGTACTGCAATATTTCTCCTGATAAGACTTTTGCAATATTATCCCTATACATTTCTTTCTTTGAATCGGGGAGAAAGTCAAGAATGCTTTTGCCGGTAGTGAGTTCCTGATCAGTATTCAACCTGGTCCTATCTTTTGCCTTTGTATTAAAAGCTTTTATAATCCCTCTGCTGTCAGCAAGAATAAATCCGTCGGATGTGTTTTCAAAAATAGCCAGTAAGTTGGACTGAGATTCCTTCAGCGCAATTTCACTATTTTTTATGTCAGTCATATCCTGTATTACACCGTGCAAGCCTGTTAGGGTTCCTGTATTATCAACTTTGGACCTGATTTGTGAATATACATGCCTCACTGAACCATCTCTTCTAACTATACGATGGAAGTAATCGGCATTGCTAAAAGTAGATTTTGTATCGTTGGTTTTTTGCAAAACATTTTCAATGTCATCCGGATGAATATAAGAAATCCATGCTTCAAAAGATTGCTGGTTGTTTCCTGGTAAAAGGCCATATATTTTAAGTTGTTCGTCAGACCATATTGCAATACCTGTTGAATAATCCAGATCCCAGCTGCCTAAATTTGAAATAGCCTGCGTCTGTTTTAAACGGGATTCGCTTTTTACAAGTTCATCCATAATAATTTGCTGTGCCTTTTTCAAACGATATTTCTCCAATGCATTCAGTATAGCTTCCGGCAAACGGCTGAGCCTGTCTTTCAGTATATAATCATCTGCTCCTTTTTTGATCAGATCGGCTGCAGCTTCATCAGGCATGGTTCCGGTAACAAGTATGAAGGGAATTTTAAAACCAGTTTCATTAAGAGCAGCTAATGCCTCATGTGAGTCGAAAGCAGGAAGGGAATTGTCAGCAAGTATAATATCCGGCAGAAAATCTTTTAATTCTTTAATAAATTTATCCCTTGTATCGGCAACCAGCATTTCATATTCAAGTTTACTTTTCTTTAATTTGTAATTTACAAGTTCAGCATCGCTATGCGCATCTTCGAGGTGTAGTATTTTCAATTTTGTACTCATGCTGGTAGCAACCCTTTTATTAATATGTCTGATATTTAAATTTACAACCTTTGTCAATATGCATTCAGATTGGGGTAACAGAGAAATATTTTACTGCCCTGGTATATTCTTAACGCCAATTGCGAATCAAAACGGAAGGATAATAGTCTTATTGTCAACGAATTGTCGGATGCTTCCTTTTAAGTGTTTATTTATTTTCTAGTAGGGGTAATTGGATATAGGGCAGTAAGTGCGACACATTTTTTCAGATATTTGCGCCCTATCATCCAGGCTGATGTCACTGCATCTATGCTGTTTGACAGGGTTGCATAGTTAGCTTGGTTAACCTGGCCATGCGGTCTTTTGAAATATAATCATTTGCTCCGTCCATGATAATGCCGGCCGCATTCTTCGGAAACGTTGCCGGTAACAATCAACGGAATATTGCCCAATGCAGGCAGGCGATATGTAACGCCTCAAGGCAACTAAATCGGGGATTGGAATGATCGGAAAGTATAATTCCCGGGCTAAAGTTTTTCAGGGCATCTACCAACTTTATACGGTTTTGCAGCACCGGACGGACAAAAGCGGTTCTCTTGCCAGCAAATTCTGGACGATTTCTGCATCGGCGGGCTCATGTTCAGGTATAAGCACCTTGAAGGGGGAATGCATATAAACAATGTGCAAGACTGATTATTGGTCCTGATGCTTTAAAAATATTACAAAAGCAATTCCGGATTCTGTCAGTTACCTGTAGCGTCCCAACTTTACAGATATTCTCAAAAAAAGGTTTCAGTATGATGGAGAAAAACCAAATTGCTCCACACAGATTTTTTTCGCTATTTACTACGGCTTTTGGTTCAGAAACATCCAATAATATCCAATATCTGCGATGGCTTTTTGAAAATTCTCAAAAACTACGGGTTTAACTACGTAACTGTTTGCTCCCAAATCGTACGCTTTCTTTATATCAGGATCTTCCCTGGACGATGTTAAAATAATTACCGGAATATTCCGGGTGCGGTTATCTGCCTTAACAGCTTGCAGTAGCTCTAACCCGTTTATCCTGGGCATTTTTAAATCCAGCAATATGACTGCCGGCATTACTTCTATGTTTCGTTCAATATAAGAAGCGCGGCCAAAAAGGAAGTCCAGGGCCTGCGCCCCATCCTCTAAATGCAGCAGGTTGTTAACCAATTTGTTTTTGCGAAGGGCGTAAATGGTCAGTTCGGCATCACTGCTGCTATCTTCTACCAATAAAATGTCTAAGCGATCCATTTGTTACCTTATTTAGTTAAGCTGAAATAAAAAGTTGCCCCTGTTCCCGGCGCTGCCTCCGCCCAGATACTGCCACCGTGTTTTGTAATAATACGGTGAACAAGCGCCAATCCCACACCGGTTCCTGGAAATTGCTTTTCCGAATGGAGACGTTGAAATACACCGAATAACTTGTTGGCATATTTCATATCAAATCCATCACCATTGTCTGAAATGTTGAAAATATAGCGGTTGTCTTCTTCATTACATCCAATAGTAATTATTGCCACCTTCTTTTGCGCCGTATATTTAACAGCATTTGAAATAAGGTTTTCCCAAACGTTTTCGATAGTCAGCTGGTCTGCCCATACAACAGGCAGTGGGTCTATTGTAAATTTTATTTTTCTATCGGGGTACTGACTTGCTTCATCTGCGCATATTCGATTCACTAAAGGATTGAAATCAACGCTCATTTTCATCAACTCTTTTCTTCCTATCCGGGAGAAATTTAGCAGCCCATCAATCAATTTGCCCATTTTTTCGGCATACCCGCTTATATTTTGCATCAGGCGCAATGCTTCGGCATCATTTACTGCACCGGAGTCTTCCAGCATACGCGCGTAACCAGTGATGGCACGCAGCGGTGCCCTTAAGTCATGCGACACTGAGTAGCTGAAAGCTTCCATTTCGCCGTTTGCCGTTGTGAGTTCTGCATTGAGCATTTTAAGTGCGCTTTCAGCCTCTACCCGCCCCGATATATCTCTTATCATTAGTACACTTCCTGTAACACCGCCCGCTTTGTCTGAGAGCAGGGACACAGTTACCAGCACATTCAGGGGCCTGCCATTGCGATTATGAAAAATTACTTCACCATGCCAGGTGTTGTTTTTGCCAAGGCAGGCAAGGATTTCTTCTCTTACCTGCCCGGGATAGTGCACCTTCAATAGGTCACTTGTTATTTTACCTATCACTTCAGCACTACTCCAACCCAACAGTTTTTCAGCCGCCTCATTCCAGCGTGTAATGCAATGCGATGTATCTGTAGTAATAATTGGATCCTGGATATTCTCTGTAATACTTGCCAGGAATCGCATTTTTTCCTGGTCTTTGGTAGCCTGGGTAATGTCTCTCGTTATTTTAGCAAAGCCGGCGAAAGCTCCTCTGCTGTCAGTAAGTTTTGTAAAAACAATATTGGCAAGCAATACGGAGCCATCCTTCCTGACGCGGATGCCTTCTATTTCAAAGGTCCCTCTTTCTTTTGCAAGTGCAAGACTACGGGCAGGCAGCCCGGATTCACGGTCGGCCTCAGTGTAAAATATTGCTATTGATTTGCCAATCACTTCATCCGCACTATAACCCTTTATTTTTGCGGCACCTTCATTCCAGCTGCTTATCAACCCGTCTTTATCTAACATAAATATGGCATAGTCTTCTACGCCATTTACCAGCATTTCAAAATTGACACGTGTTCTTTCCAGTAATTCTGCAGTTTGCCGCCGCACCGTAATATCACGCAAGGATGCCAGTACCAGTAATTCATTGTTAATCATTAAATGCGAAAGGCTGATTTCCACGGGTACTCTGCTATTTTCTTTTGTGAGAACCCAGGTTTCCAGGCCCGTACTCATTTGATTAGCGCCGGGGTTTAATAAGTAAGCGGAGCGTAGCTGGAAGTATTTTTGCCTTGTTTCCGGTGGAATTAAGATATCAGCCGGTTGATGTACCAGTTCATCACGGATGTACCCAAGCAGTTGTTCCGTCTGCTTATTGACCAACACGATTTGTCCATTAGAATCGGCTATTACCATGGCGTCTGGTGAAGCTTCAAGAACGCCTTTGAACTTTTCCTCAGAAATTTTGCGCAAATTAATTTCTGCCTCCAAAGCATCCTGGCTTTTGAGTGAAAATAGCAGTGGCAGGTATTTAACAAGGTAAAATACAGTCAACCAGCTCAGGATGCCGGTAACCAGTCGCATTAATGCATTAAACCTGTACATGGGTAACCAGAAAGCAAGGGCATCCAAAAAATGAGTGGCGCCACAGGCAAGAATAAATGCTGCAAACAAAAAATAGAGCCTGGTAAAACGAATATCTTGCTTGCGGGCTATAAAGCGAATTATCGTAACAGGTATTGTGAAATAGGCGGTCCATATCAACAGGTCACTGATAATATACAGCCATCCATGAAAATCCGACCACCGCCCGCAATGCCAACGGGGAGGCCAGTCAGAAATGCTGAACAAGTTTTCAAAAAATTCAGTTAATTGATGCATATTAAAATCAATTAATAGTATGCTTCCCGTAGACATTCGGTCCGCATCTGACATGCTGATAAAACAGAAGGATTATCGTAGTATCAGGCATTCCAGGAGATTTATTGTGAAAAACACTGAAATATCAAAATTAATTGTTTACCTGGATCAAAAGCATCGGTACATGGAAAATGGACAATCAACCAAAAAATACTTACAAATTGCTATCATAAAACATATGCATGCTGTAAAACCGCTGCAATATTGGGTGAACGAAAATCGCTTATTGCTTTTATTTACGGGTTATCTTAAAACAACAAAAGTTGTCCCTTACCGGAACAACTTCTGCCATTGTACATTAAATGCCCTTTAAGATATTTCTATGCGCCGGGGGCCTTTTTGTTTAGCCTCTTCCCTTTTTGGAATAATTAGGTGTAATACGCCATCATTATAACTGGCCAGGATCTTTTCGGTATCCACCACATCTTTTTGCAGTGTAAAGGTTCTTGAAAAAGACTGGTAACTGAATTCCCGTGCCGTATAACGCACATTTTCGTTATGCACTTTGTTTACCTCTTTTTCACTGCTGATGGTAAGTATATTACCCTCCAGCTGCACGTCAAAATCTTTCTTGTTCATGCCTGGCGCTGCAACTTCTACTTCATAGCTGTCAGCTGTTTCTTTAATGTTAACCAAGGGAATAGTGGTATTAGTCTCAGAGTAATTGGTGAGCCCCCAATTAAAAACGTCACGGTTAAAAAAATCATCAAAAAGTTGGGGAAAATGATTTTGCCCGTTTCCGTTTCTTTTTACGATAGTCATAACAGACCTCCTTTTGATTTGGTTAATAATATATTGATAATAGCAAAAACGTTAGACAGGAATCAAAATGAATGCCAGCCGAATTATAACACTTATTCCTGCAATTTTTTCAGTTTCATATGGGAGGGTATCATTTTGCCTGAAAAAAAATCATGAAAATTTTGCAGACTCCTCCTTCCATCCGGTTCATGCAAATTGCCTTATACTATGAAGTGCAGCGATTTGCAATGTGAAGTTTCTGGCATTTTACTTGATCTGAAATAATCAATCAAATCTCATGGATCATGGCGCATGATTACACGATAAGATTTACGATGAAGACATTGAATGGATTCCATCCAATGTGTGATTTTTACCTGGGGAATAACCCTGCCATGTCGCTATCCTTATTTTCGCAACTGGAAGGCAATGGCGAAGTATCTGAATCAGATATTCTGCACGTTGATTTAGTAGAAGAAAAAAACGGGCTACCGGTGGACGTAAAAATCAAGCGGTGTACATTACCCGAACTGGGGAGGAATTGCTGCCATATTGCTAAGGAATTATTTAAGTACCGAAACCTGGAGCAAGGCGGGTAAAAGGTTAACAAAATAAGCATCAAATTACAAATACATTGAATTATTCACCATCAATTATTATATTATGGCAACCAGCTATCGTCAATTAAACGAACAGGTTATCAAACGTTGGAAGCAATGGATTCGCAGGATGATTAACAATGAGGATAAGGATGATGACAGCAACCAATTTAATCATCCATGGGCGATTTTTTAAAATGTAGATTAGTGCGCTGCTTTGCCCATACTACGGCATCTTTTCATTCGTCCTGCTGTGTGGTACGAATGAAATTGTGGTATTTTGTCATAAACTTTTTCTTATTATTCGTATAACTTGAATGATGATTACAAATCTTATTCCGGTACCTCCTTTTCAAGCATATAGGTGAGTAAATTAGTGTGCCTGAAAAGACTCACCGAATAACTCACCAGCGTTCTGCTATTCCTTGATATTATTCGATATACAGGGCACAAAAAAAACCTGTAAATAATTAATATTTACAGGTTGAGATGGAATTTGATATTCATAATGTCGGGAAGACAGACTCCAAACGTATACATTAAAACGATGTTTATCAAAATATGGCGCTGCTAAAAAATGCCGGTTCACCTCGCAGGTCGCGGAAAAGAAGCAAAGAAATTTACTGGGTAAAAGTAGGGCAAAAGGTAGCAAAATAAAAGATTTAAATTGCTGCTTCCTGAGCATGTTGTAAGCGCCGGGTCACCTTGATCACTTACAGCGATTCTCGCGACTATTTTTCGCCGAATTCATTTGACTATCCTGATTCATTGTAATATAGTGTGCTTGTACAGGGTTAGGAAGTAATATTTGTAGTGTACATCAGTAATCTTGCGATCGGACTTTGAGCATGATAGATTTTTTAATGTAAGCTGCGCTTATCACCCAACAATTAATCAGATTTATTTATATGGTGCAAGCGCTTGCTTTTTTATTAGTAGTTGAAAATTATAGTCATTGAGGCAAGCAGCTTCGTTTCAATACATTAAATGTCAAAATAAATAATACACATAAAATGAAAGCAAATATTTTATTAGTCCTTATACTGGCAATATGTTTTGGCAGCAATCCTTTAAGGCTTGTAGATATTTTTGAACTAAAAACTGTTCCGGTTGATATTTGATAATTTGGCAATTCATGGTCTCCATTTACAAAAAATTGAACGATTTCTCCCGTCCTTGACAAAAGATGCTGTTAGTGATTGAATAATTTATTTCTCACATTTTCAAATCAGTGGGAAAATTGTTATCAATAGTCCTAGAATGTCTTCCTGGCCAGTGGGTCCCGTTCCTTCGTTTAACGAATAACAACTAAAGGAGCGGTATCGTTTTTGATCCTAATCGCCCATTTTTCAATCGTATTCACCAAGTCTTCTAGTTTCACCGGCTTACTTAAGTAATCATCCATTCCTGCATTTTTGCATTCATCCCTGTCTTCCTGCATTGCATTGGCGGTCAATGCGATAATAATGGGCTGGGACTGTTCGTTTTGCCGGATTATTTTTGTCGCTTCTAAGCCGTCCATTTCAGGCATCTGCACATCCATCAAAACTATATCATATTGAAATTTACCCGTCATTTCCACTGCTTCTTTACCATTTTCTGCCATTGCAGGTTCGTAACCCACTAAACTCAATATCTTGAGCATCAGTTGCTGATTGATAGCGTTGTCTTCTACCAGCAACAAACGCATAGGGTATCGGCGCGCAAAATCAACCGACAAGGTGACACTGTTGGGTTGGTTTGGTTTAGAAGCCATTTCCGTCTGCTGAAATTCATTAAGTATATGTTTACAAAGTGCTTGTTGCCGGATGGGTTTTGTTAGTACAGATCCAAACAATCCGGGATATTCTTTGCAACGGGTATCTCCTATCGAGCTCAAGAGCAGTATAGGAAGCTGCGGGTAGCGTTTTCGAACGAATTCAGCCAGCTCAATACCATCCATCTCCGGCATCTGCATGTCTGTAAGCAGCAGGTCAAAACTTGTATTTTCCGATAAAATATTTAATGCTTCTTTACCTGAGCCGGCAAGTGTTGGTATGAGTTTCCATTGTTCAAGCTGGTTTTTCATAATACAAAGGTTTGTTGCATTGTCATCGACTACCAATACATGTTTCCCTTTCAGGCCGCCCATATTACAATGTACTGGTGTACTCATTGATTGCACTCCAGCAGTTGCATGTATGGTAAAAGTAAAAGTAGTTCCTTCTCCTGCAATGCTTTTCACATCAATGTGTCCGCCCATAAGTGCTATCAATTTTTCACAGATAATTAAGCCCAACCCGGTGCCGCCATATTTCCGGGTGGTAGAAGAGTCCACTTGTGAGAACGCTTTGAACAATCGTCCCATTTTTTCAGCGGGTATGCCAATACCGGAGTCGCGTATTTCAAAGACCAGTTCCAGGTGATTGGTATTTGAAGGGTTTAGTAAACTGACTTTTACAAAAATTTCACCCTTGTGCGTAAACTTGACTGCATTACTAACCAGGTTCATCAATATCTGCCTGAGCCTTACACTGTCGCCCCGGATAACGGTAGGAACCGTATGGTCTATCCCGCATATGAGATCTACCCCCGCGCCAGTTGCTTTTACAGCAAACACATCAAGCACTTCTTCTATACAATTCCGCAGATCAAAATCAATGTTTTCCAGTTCCATTTTTCCCGATTCAATTTTGGAAAAATCAAGGATGTCATTGATAACGGTTAACAGATTTTCCCCGCAGGTGCTGATCGTTTCGGCATATCCTGCCTGTGTGTCGGTCAATTCTGTTTGTTTCAGCAGCGAAGCCATTCCAATCACACCGTTCATCGGGGTCCGGATCTCATGACTCATAGTAGCCAGGAAAACACTTTTTGCTTCGTTGGCCTGATCTGCCTCCAGCCTTGCTTTGCGTTCCTCTTCATTAGAGTATATTAACTGCGCAGTTTGCTCACGCACCTGCACCTGCAATTTTCTTTTCTGTGCGTTAATGCTATTGATGCGAAACAAATAAAAAGCGATGAAAGTGCCGATACAGATAAACGATGCTCCGAGTTTAAACCACCATGTAAGCCAGAAAGGAGGTGTCACAACCAGTCTTAGAGCAGCGCCTTTTTCATTCCATATACCGTCATTGTTCGAAGCCTTTACGTGAAAGACATATTCCCCGGCATCCAGGTTAGTATAAGTAGCTGTACGTTTTTCCAATACATAGTTCCATTCTTTATCAAAACCGTCCATTTTATATGCGTATCTGTTTTTTTCAGGTAATGTATAATTGAGTGCTGAAAATTCAAATGTAAAAACCGATTGTTTATAAGACAGTCTGATTTCTTTTGTTTCGCTGATGTGCTGGTGAAGGGGTGATTCTATATTGCCAACGACAACAGGTTTATTAAATACTTGAAAATCGGTAAAATAAACGGGTGGAATAAAACAGTTATCTTTTATACTATCGGGATAAAAAGCATTAAAACCATTAGGCCCTCCAAAGAACATTTCTCCATCCGGTGTTTTGTAAGAACAACGCGACTTAAATTCATTGCTCTGAAGGCCATCTGAGACGCCATAATTGCGGCAGATTTTGGTAATAGCATTGAATTTGGTTAGTCCCTTGTTGGAACCGATCCAAAGATTGCCATGACGATCCTGAAGAATACTGCGAATACTATTATTGGATAGACCGTCTTTTTCTGTATATGCAGTAAAGGATTGCTTTTGGTAATTGAATAAATTCACGCCCGCGCCGGTTGCTATCCAGAAATTTCCGAGCATATCCTGCAGCATCGCTTCAACCATATTATGACTGATGCTTTGCCAGTTCTGTGGCTCATGTTTGTAATGAATAAACCGGTTGTTTTTCTTATCAAACAAATCCAAACCACCGTCTGTGGCCACCCATAAATTTCCATAATTGTCCTGGTATATGGAATGAATAAAATTATTACTAATGGTTGTATTGTCAGCTGGATTGTTTTGGTAATGAATAAAACAATTAGTTTTCTTGTCATATAAATTCAACCCGCCTCCCCAAGTACCCAGCCATAAATTATTGGCAGCATCTTTAAATATTACATTTACGGTCAATACAGAAACACTACCTGGATTATCTGCCAATGGTTTGAAATGTGTGAACACGCCTGTTTTTGTATTGAAAAGGTCGAAACCACCACGCTGATAACCCAACCCAAGAACATTCGGTTCTACTTCAATCACTGACAAAACATAATCACTGCTGATGCTGTTTTTATTTTTAATATCGTTCCTGAAGTGAATAAACGTTTGTGTCTTCCTGTCAAAACGATTTAACCCGCCTCCGTCTGTACCAATCCAAATATACCCTTTACTATCGCCTGTAATGGATAAGACAATGTTATTACTCAGGCTGTTTTTGTCACCGGAAATTTGTTTATAGTGTTCAAACTTTTCTTTAAGTGCGGGCAGGAAATTAACGCCACCTGACCACGTCCCCGCCCAGATATTACCGATGTTGTCTCTGTAAATACTATACACAGAATTATTACTCAGGCTGTTGTTATCATTGACATCGTTTTTATAGGAAACGAAATTATTTGCGTTATAATCATATATGCTGATTCCCCCGTTTTCGGTTCCTATCCATAAGTTGCCCTTGTTGTCTTCTCCAAAGGAAAGAATGTCATTGTAGCAAACACTGTTTATGTTACGCGGATCGTGCCTGAAATTGATAAACAAATTCTTCTGTCTGTCAAATAAAGCGATACCGTTTCCCTGCGTACCGGCCCAGATATTTCCTCTGTGGTCTTTAAAAACTGTTTTGATCCAGTTGCCGCCAATACTTCTGCTGTTGCCTGGATCGTTTTTATAACATGAAAAAGTCTGCGTTTGAGGATTGAACTTGTTTAACCCGTCCTTTGTAGCTATCCACAATTCACCTTCATTATCTTCGGCTATCCTGTAAATAAAATCATTGCTTAGACTATTTGCATCATTGTGAGTGTGTTTATAGCATTTAAATGTACCCCGCACCGCATCAAACAAATACAATCCTTCTGTTGTACCAAGCCAGATTCTTTTCCTGCTGTCCTGAAAAACATCTCTTACAATAACCGCATTAGAGGGATAAAAATGGGTAAAGGCATCTTTTCCCCGGTCCAATTTATCAAGCCCGCTGGCTGTACCAACCCAAAGGTTGCCTGCCGCATCCTCCATAACATCAAAAACGAGATTATCAATGAGACTGTTGTTTTTCCCCGGATCATTTTTATAGGCCGTAAAGCGGTATCCATCGTACTTATTAAGTCCCTCATCTGTTGCAAACCACATAAATCCCTGATGGTCTTTCAGAATAGCGCTTACATGACCTTGGGACAAACCGTCATCGGTCGAAAGCCGCTTAAATTTTAATTGTTTGTTTTGCGACCAAACCGTAATGCTTGTAACCTGGATAGTAAGTAAATAAAGAATGCAATAGAGTAGAAAAGGGTACTTCATGGAGGCAGGTTGGAATTAAAGGACTATTTGCATCTATAACGAATGTTTTACTAAACAATTGGAAAATGAAATTAAATTTAAACTGATAAGCAATTACTTTGATTAAAGCAGGTGTTTTCATTTAGATCTTTTATTCAATTTGCTTTAAAGCGGAACCTGGTATTAGCAATGGCATAATTTAGCGCTTTAATTTGGGTGTTCTGCACATTAACCAATTCTCTTGCGCAGTGACAATCTTTGATAGTTACTTGTTCTTTGATAGATAGCTCAATCCTTCTTTTATTTCCGTGATTCTCACAAAAAGTATAAGTTTTTATCGGTCGCCGGGACAGATAAATAAAGAATGGGTGAACCTCGATATAGATCTTATTAATAATGTCAAAGCTCTGAATAAGCAGAATTTAAAAGAAATAGAAGCTTTTTTTATTGATAAAAAATATTCCAGTCCAAAAACCAATCTTGGTTTCGGGTGGAGCACTTTTAACCTTCCCGTTGATAGGGCTGGAGGATATACATCCATTTATGTTGATTTTTATTATCGTAATGATAGCCTAACCTCTTACATTTTGAGATGTCATGTTCCCGACGACAGTCTTTTATGGCGTCAATACATGGAAATGTATTGGGACGTTTTTACACCTGACTCTAATGCCGTTTTTTTTTATAAATATAATGAAGAAGCTCTGGTGCATAGTATTGGGGAAATAGCGCCGTCTTTAAGATTAGCTAGCGTGCCAAGTGAGCTGCTTGATTATATGTCACCGTCGTCCGGGCTGGTATATGGAGATAGGGGCGGCATCAGTGGTTCATTATTGCAGAATAGAAGGTATTTTAATGTCCTCAAACATGGGCTTACTTATGAGCAAGTTATTTTGTTAATGCACTCTCTCAATCCATCCAGCCGTTTTACTGCAATTGAATATTATCAAAGACATAAGAAGTTATTTTCATGTGATGCAACAATTGATGCCTGAATTAAAAAAGTTTATGATGAAGTGCCTACAATTGCGACAATGTTTAGTTGTAGTGGGTGAGCGTAGCTCCAGGGGCTCGTGAGCAAATTTTCTAAATTAAAACGAGATCCCGAGTAAGACAGACCTTCATAAAATGTGTGTTTTGACCGACGCCAATGAAGCCAGTTTTATAGCATGGTGTAGGTAGGAAACGACTATTAATTTACTCAACTATTTATATCGCTTTTAAATTTCTGCAGCAGGTTGCAATAAGGGCACATTTACCCAAACATCTGTTTTGGCCCTGGTGGTGCTAATTCGCTTTGTATAGTTCGTGCCTTCAATAATATGAACTGGTTTCAATTCCATCAAATCCGTAAACGCAAGACCAGTATAGCAACTGAATAAAAACAGATCCCGAACTTTTTGTAAAGATGCGGATGGCATTTCGGTTGCAATAACAGCGTTCAGTTCTGCCGCCGTCAGGTGTTCCCGCTCCGTCTTTTTAAAATTTAATTTAAAATTGCTAAACGGGTCACGGTCTATCCATTCATTTTTAGCTGCCCAGGTCACCATCTTACGAAGTCGTTCAAGATGTTTCATTGTTCCATTGTTTGTGCAAGGGTCGTTGGCTTTGATCGGGGTAGTTCGGATATAATGTTCAAAGCCGGTGATAAATTCATATTTCAACTGACGCAGGTAAATGTCTTTGGCTGGGTAGGCTAACAAAGTTCGGTTCACCTGTTTAAAATTCCCTGTTCTCCTAATAGGTCGCGCGCCTTTTGACTTTCTTTGCAATAATTTGATGGAGAAAAAATAAAAAAGCTCGTAAAATCAACGTTTTACGAGCTCTATCAGTTTGGGCTGACACCCTTTTAGTCGGGAAGACAGGATTCGAACCTGCGACCCCCTGGTCCCAAACCAGGTGCGCTACCGGCCTGCGCTACTTCCCGAACAATTCATTTATTCTGCTGCAAGATAAGCAGAAATTCCGACCGCTTTCACTAAAGCTTAAACGGTTTAAGCGGTGAGGGCGGGATTCGAACCCGCGGTACAGTTTAACCCGTACGGCAGTTTAGCAAACTACTGATTTCAGCCACTCATCCACCTCACCGTTAGCTGAAAAAAACAATGCATTCATTGTTTGCGGGCGGCAAAAATAGCAATAAACCCATCAAAACCAAAAAGAAATCCCGGCTTTTACCGGGATTCTTAAATAAATATTTTTTTATGGCTGCTTTTGTTCTTTACATGGCTGCCAACTGGACTTTCTGCTGCAGTTCCATCACGTTTTCCCTGAATACATTATCGGTATCCATCAAATCTTTTACCGTCTGGCATGAATGGATAACCGTGGTATGATCGCGCCCACCAAAATGCTCACCAATGGTCTTCAATGAATTCTTGGTAAATGCTTTGGCCAGATACATCGTAATCTGGCGGGCCTGTACGATTTCCCTTTTGCGGGTTTTTTGCAGCAGTTTATCGTATGGCACGTCAAAGTAATCACACACCATTTTCTGAATGGTGTCGATGGTGATTTCTTTGGACGATGTTTTTACAAAATTTCTGAGCACTTTCTTGGCCAAGTCTAGGTCTATTTCTCTTCTGTTTAGCGAAGATTGTGCCAGAAGGGATATTAAAGCGCCTTCCAGTTCGCGTACATTACTGTTAATATTGTAAGCCAGGTATTTTACTACCTCGCGCGGCATGTCCAGGCCATCGTTCTTCATCTTACGTTCCAGTATCTCAATCCTGGTTTCGTAATCAGGTATCTGCAGGTCGGCACTCAGTCCCCAACGGAAACGGCTCAGCAAACGTTCCTGCACACCATCCAGGTCTTTAGGGGGCTTGTCTGATGTAAGTACCAACTGCTTGCCACTCTGGTGCAGGTGATTAAAGATGGCAAAAAATGCATCCTGTGATCTTTCAGCACGGTTGAAAAATTGTACATCGTCAATGATCAGCACATCAATCAGCTGATAAAAATGAATAAAATCATTCACTGCATTATTACGGCTGTGATCGATGAACTGGTTAATGAATTTTTCGGAGCTTACATATAATACTACTTTATTATTGTGCAGGCGCTTTACCTCATTGCCAATAGCTTGTGCCAGGTGGGTTTTACCCAGGCCCACTCCACCATAAATAACCAATGGATTAAAAGAGTTGGCACCAGGCTTCTCCGCTACAGTTTTACCTGCACGGCGGGCCACACGATTACTGTCGCCCTCAACAAAGGCTTCAAATGTATACGATCCGTTTAACTGCGGATCTATCTGCATTTTCTTAAGCCCCGGTATTACAAACGGGTTCTTAACAGGTGTATTTATAATGAGCGGAAAATCCATTTCATTGTTTGAAAAACTTTTGTAGCCCTGTGCAGGTACATCCATGGTGAGTGGCTTATTATTATGATTGCCGCTATCTACCATGATGCGATACTCCAATCGGGCATCTTTTCCCAATACCCTGCGCAAAGTCTTTGCCAATAAATTTACGTAATGTTCTTCAAGATATTCATAAAAGAACTGGCTGGGTACCTGGATGGTTAAAACACTCTCTTTTAATTCCACGGGTTTTATCGGCTGAAACCACGTATTGAAATGCTGCCACTCAACGATATCTTTTATTATTTCAAGACAACTAGTCCAGACTTTATCGAACGTTTTGGCCATTATCGGGTTAGCAATTTATGATGAGTTATGAGTATATTTTTTCAGGATTACTTTTCACAGGAATTTCAGACCGGGACTACTTGTATCAAAAAAGTAACGCAGGGGAACGAATATCAAAATTTTTTATTGAAAAAAAAATTTTTTATTCACCTCTTTTTTTCACTTCATCGAACTGTTAAAGCCGGAATGATTTTTTTAATCAAAGCGTAAAAAAAATACACTCTAAAACCGCGCAGGTTGTTAAGTCTGTAACCCTTTGCAGGCATATGTTCTGTTGAATAAATGTAAAACTGTTTTCAGGCATTTACATAGGCAGGGTTACATAACCAGTTGGTAAAAAATTTATTCCTTTTTTATTTTTAAAAAAATACTGTATTATTCTTCTTTGTGAATAAAATTTCCTATTCGGAAACGGATTTTGTTGTAGTGCAGCGCAACTTTTTTTTTGCATGATTATATAATAGCCTGTTACTGCTGAAGATACCTGTTGCAGCAACCGGTTTTGAACATGGCGGTTATTAAATAATAGACCATGCAATATGCCTCGCCCGCTATTGAGCAAAGGGGTGTACCTAAACGGGTAAAATGTACACAGTGTGCAGCAGGCCGTATATGGTGTGCCGGTAATCAGCTATTTTTGCTGCACTGTTTTCCGGTAAACTACCAGACACATTATGCAACAGCAAATAACCTGCAAACTGCTGCCTTCAGAAGCAGCCAATGAACACACAGTCACCCAATACATTGCCCGTGCAGCCGGGGTTGATGCCGCTGCTATTACGGGCTACCGCATACGAAAAAAATCAATTGATGCCAGGAGTAAACAGGCATGGGTAAACCTTACGGTAACTGCTTTTATACATGAGCCATTTACAGCCAGTCATTTTACACCACTTGTTTTTAAGGATGTTTCACACGCAGCCAGGAAAGTGATTATTGTTGGCGCCGGCCCATGTGGTCTGTTTGCTGCACTGAAATTAATTGAACAGGGCGTACAGCCGGTTATACTGGAAAGGGGTAAAAACGTACGTGACAGAAGAAGGGATCTTGCCGCGCTCAATAAAGAGGGTATTATAAATCCTGAAAGCAATTATTGTTTTGGTGAAGGCGGGGCAGGCACTTACAGCGATGGCAAATTATATACCCGCAGTCATAAAAGAGGCGATATCAACCGCATCCTTCATTTACTGTTCCAGTTTGGCGCCACTGAAAATATTTTATACGAAGCGCATCCGCATATTGGTACCAATAAATTACCGCAGATTATTACCGCCATGCGGCAACAGATAACGGATAGTGGTGGCCAGTTGCTGTTTGAAAAAAAAGTAGTTGATTTTGTATTGGCCGGCAATATCATTAAGGCGGTTAAAACGGCCGATGGGGATGTGTTTGAAGCAGACGCCGTGATACTGGCAACCGGGCATTCTGCGAGGGATATCTTTTCATTGCTGGCGCAAAAAAAAATTTTGATTGAAGCAAAACCTTTTGCACTGGGTGTAAGAATTGAACACCCCCAGGCGCTGATTGACAGCATACAGTACCATTGCAGCAACCGGGGCGAATTTTTACCACCCGCTTCTTACGGCGTGGTGCAGCAGGTAGAAGGCAGGGGCGTATTCTCTTTTTGTATGTGCCCGGGTGGCATCATTGCGCCCGCGTCTACCAATGCAGGTGAACTGGTTGTAAATGGCTGGAGCCCCTCTAAAAGAAATAATCCATTTGCTAATTCAGGCATGGTAGCGGAAGTGGGGGAGCAGGATATCCACGAATACCTTAAAACGCAACCGGCGTTATTAAAGCAGGCACAGCAATCGCCCGCCCTGGCCGGCATGTTTTTTCAGCAATTGGTAGAGCAACAATCTTTTGTTGCCGGTGGAGGCAGGTTTGTTGCACCAGCCCAGCGCATGGACGATTTTGTAAAAGGCAAATTATCGGCATCACTGCCCGCCTCTTCTTATTTACCCGGAACCAATTCCGTTCACCTGCAGGAAGTATTGCCTGGCTTTGTCTTTAAAAGCCTACAACAGGGCTTTACTGCTTTTGGCCAGAAGATGCGCGGCTATCTTACCCATGAAGCCATTGTGCTGGCCACAGAATCCCGCACTTCCAGTCCGGTACGCGTGCCCAGGCACCCTGAATTGCTGCAGCATCCAGCCGTAAAAAATCTTTACCCGGCGGGTGAGGGCGCGGGCTACGCCGGCGGTATTGTTAGCGCAGCAATGGACGGGGAGCGGGTAGCTTCCGCTATAGCGTCCGTTTATAGCCTTTAATCTCCGGCAGTTTATAGTTGTTTTTGCAGAGGGGGGTCAAGGGTACAAAAAGTAGTGTGTACCGTTAAAAGCACCCAAAATCATGCACTTTGACCACGAACTATTTATTGTTTTCTGCCGCTTTTATAGTACATTTGCACACTTAAAAATCATGCCGTAACATGATATATGCCTGCTAAACAGCAGGTTTCCGGAACATTTCCCTGGTTTGATAAGCATACCAGTATCTGTTTGTATCATGCGGCGCTATCTAAACTCGTTTGATACATGAAACTCTCCCAGTTCCGTTTTGATTTACCACTCAATCTTATTGCTCAAAATCCTGCTAAAAGACGTGAAGACAGCCGATTAATGGTTGTTCACCGCCACACCGGTTTAATGGAAAATAAACATTTCCATGATATTCAGGAGTATTTTAATGACAAGGACGTTTTTGTAGTTAACAATACCAAAGTATTCCCGGCGCGTATGTATGGCCGTAAGGAAAAAACTGGTGCCAAGATTGAAGTATTCCTGTTGCGTGAACTGAATAAACCCAACCGTTTATGGGATGTGATTGTGGATCCCGCCCGTAAAATACGCGTGGGCAATAAATTGTATTTCGGTGAAACCGATGAGCTGGTAGCCGAAGTGATCGACAATACCACCAGCCGCGGCCGCACCATCCGCTTCTTATGGGATGGTACAGATGATGAATTCCGCCAGATGCTGGAAATATTAGGAGAGACACCCCTTCCAAAATACATCAAACGCAAACCAGACGAAGAAGACAAGGAACGTTTTCAAACCGTATACGCCAAGCATGAAGGTGCAGTTGCTGCCCCCACTGCCGGCCTGCATTTCAGTAAAGAACTGATCAAACGCCTTGAGATTAAGGGTATTCGTTTTGCCGAGGTAACCCTGCACACTGGTCTTGGTACATTCCGCCCTATTGAAGTAGAAGATCTGAGCAAGCATAAAATGGATGCGGAATATTACCACATCGAAGAAACTGCCTGCAATATTGTAAACAAAGCAAAGAAAGAAGGCCACCGTATCTGTTCCATCGGTACCACCACCATGCGTGCCATGGAGAGTTCTTTTACGGCTGAAAAATTATTGAAACCCTCAGAAGGCTGGACCAACCATTTTATTCACCCGCCATACGAATTTAATATAGCGGATGCACTGGTTACCAATTTTCATTTACCTAAAACCAGTTTGCTAATCATGACCTGCGCATTTGCCGGGTACGATTTGGCCATGGAAGCATATAAAAAAGCTATCAAAGACAAATACCGCTTTTTTAGTTATGGTGATGCCATGATTGTAATATAAAGCGGATTAATACTAATGTGCATCATTGAATTCAAATATTGGCCCCGGTTTACCCGGGGCTTTTTTATGCCGTACAGAAAATAGTTTTATATTGTAGCATCTTTGTTTGAAGCCAGGCTTTTAGATACTGTTTAGATAACTATTATGCATCGTTGCGGCCCGAAGAATGCATGCTGGATTTGGCCAGGTAAACGGGCTATGAACTTTCGAACTAATAACTACGAACTATTTTTATGAAGAAGATTTTAGTATCACTTGTAGCATTGTCAACCATGGCCATAGCATCTGCACAGGAAATGATCCCGCTCTATAAAAAAGTACCCGGTTCAAAACCGATGGTAAACCGCGAGAAATCAGAAACCAGTAAAGACGGTATCCTGCGTATCAGCAAAGTATCTGAACCAATGCTGATGGCATTCCTGCCGCCGCGTGATAAAGCCAACGGCACGTCCGTTATTATTTGCCCGGGTGGTGGCTACGGCATACTGGCCGCCTCGCATGAGGGAACAGATGTAGCCAAAGTTTTCAATGAATGGGGCATTACCGCTTTTGTGCTGAAATACCGTTTGCCGGATGACAGCATCATGGAGCAAAAGGAAATCGGACCCCTGCAGGATGCACAAAGGGCTATACAGATAGTAAGGGAAGATGCAAAAAAATGGGGCATCGATAAAAATAAAATTGGCATCATGGGTTTTTCTGCCGGCGGTCACCTGGCCTCTACAGCCGGTACACATTTCAGCCAGGTGGTAATAGATAATAAAAAGAATACCAGCCTGCGGCCGGATTTTATGATACTGCTGTACCCCGTCATCAGTTTCACCGACAGTCTTGCCCATATGGGCTCAAGAACCAACCTGGTTGGTAAAAGTCCTGCGCCAGAGAAAATAAAACTGTATTCCAATGAAATGCAGGTGACCAAAGACACACCGCCTACTTTTTTGGTACATGCTAAAGATGATGCTGGCGTAAAAGTACAGAACAGTATTGCTTTTTATGAGGCATTACAAAAAAACGGCGTCCAGTCAGAAATCCATTTGTATGAAAAAGGCGGCCATGGTTTTGGTATGAACAACAAAACATCTGATGATAAATGGATGGATTGGCTAAAGACCTGGATGGAGAAGAACGCTTTAATGAAATAATATCCATCTGTTCTTCACTATAAGCTTTCCCGCAAACGTCCTGTGTAAATCGTCGCCTGCCAGCAATAAACCAGCAGGTTTGTTATCAATATTTTTATATCAACCCTTCCCGGTTAATAATGCCCGCCGCTCGATAAAGCGTTGCCGTACAAGGGGCGTCCGCCAGCATCTTTCGGGCTCGTAACCATGCTTAATCAGCGTCCTTTTGCCTGGTTACCGCAAAAAATAATCATCTTTTTATAAATGGTAACCAGGTAATTGATGCGTGCCGGGATTTCGGCACCTGCCGGCGGCGTTCTTAATATACCAACCAGGGCAAATAAGCGTTATATACAAAATCCAGTCTATGAAAATGCGTATTGCCATCGTCCTGGCAGGCATTATTTTTTGCTCCTGCCGGTCTACCAATCTTGTTTACCTGAGTGTGCTTGAACCAGCGCCGGTATCCCTTCCTCCAGATATAAAAACAGTTGCAGTTGTCAACCGCAGTGCAGTTAACAAACAAAATAAAGTATCAGATGCCATTGATAAAGTAATGACCATGGAAGGGCCGGACCTGGACAAGGCAGGTGCGGAAGCCAGTGTGAATGGCCTCACCGGTGAACTGTTGCGCAATGGCCGTTTCTCTGCCATTAAAGTACCGGATGAACCTGTGCTAAACAATGCCGCGCCGGGTTCTTTTCCTGCACCTTTGACATGGAGTGCAGTAGAAAAAATTTGTGCAGCCAATCATGCAGATGCCGTTTTTGCAATGGAATTATTTGATACGGATTCAAGAATCAATTATGCCATTCACCAGGTTTCAGTAAAAACGCCACTGGGCAACCTGCCCGGCGTAGAGCACCAGGCAAATATGCATACGCTGGTAAAAACCGGCTGGCGTATTTATGATATAAAGGCCCGGATAGTGCTGGACGAATTTGCAATTGACCGTTCACTGAATTATTCTGCAAAAGGTCTGAACCCGGTAGCAGCTGCCGCCGGATTGATCAACCGGAAAGAAGCGGTTAAAACAGCGGGAAGTCAAACCGGCCAGGCATATGCGCAGCGAATTCTGCCTTATTGGATTCGCGTGAACCGGGACTATTATGTAAAAGGATCAGATAATTTTACCGTGGGTACCCGTATGGCCCGCACCGGTAACTGGAAGGGTGCAGAAGAAAAATGGCTGAAAGAAACCAGTAATACAAGCGGCAAAATAGCAGGAAGGGCCTGCTACAATATGGCTATCATTAATGAAATCAACGGTGAACTGGACAAAGCCATTGAGTGGGCAAAAAAATCCTACGAGCACTATAATAATCACCTTGCACTTGGCTACATAAATATCCTGAAGAACCGGAAAATGAACGACAATATTTTAAATGATCAGGCAAAACAATAAGCTGTCAAAAATCAATTGTATAAAAATGCTCCGCCAGACACGCGGCATTTTTTGTATGGCGCTGGCGGGTGGTATTTTGGCCGTTCCTGTTTCCGTCCATCGGTTCATTTATAATCCAGGGGCAGCATAGCAGCTATTTTTTCGCTCCAGGCCCAATAGCCATAACTCATTAAATCCAGCGGCATATAATAATTACCCCTGGCATCTACCAGCACGGACTGGCCAGTGGGTAAAAAAACAACCGAGCGCTGGTGAAAGGGTGGCCGGTTTTCGTGGGCGTATTGCACATAGGCAATATCTTCTTTTTCTTTCTTATAGGTAATGTAGAGGTAGTTGTTAAAAAACAGGCTTTTGGTGGTGCTGTCAAAGGCAGCCGTCAGGCTGTCCGCGGTAAGTAAATCCTGCCCATATTTCTCGAACATATCCGGCTGCCGTAAAACCCGTTCGTAATAATCAGTGGAGTCTTTACCTATTATACCACTAAGCATAGTTTGCCGGTATAATTTTTTTACCCGGTCTTTTTCTATGTTGAGCGTTTTTACCAATCGTCTTACTTCAAAACCTTCTTCTGCCAAACGGTCCTTGTATAAGCTGCTCATAAAATGCGTAATGGAACCATTGTAGGCTTTCTCCCTGTTTTTTACCTGCTTTTCTTTGGGCGCTTTTTCGTGTAGGTTGGTAAACAAAGAATACCCATAATAGGTGAGGGTGTGCGCTTTGAAATCGAAGGTAAATCCTTCCAGTTGGTACTGGATGCTGTAACCCAAAGCTTTGTTTTCTATCAGCAGGGGTTCATCTGCAGTTACCGTTAACTGGTTTCTCTTTTTTGAATTGCGGAAACGCAGGGCCTTGTAATTTATGATGCTGCAATCTTGTGCATAGTCTGAAGTACCAATAAAATTTTCCGTAAAGAATTTGCCCCATGTTAACCACCCGTCTTTTTCAACAGGCTCCACCACTACAGTTTGCAACTCCTCCGCTTTGGCCTGCATTTGTATTTGTATGCGCAAAGGCAACTGGCTGGCTTTATACGTATACACCTGCGTTTCATAACCAATGGAAGAAACAACCAGCTCATAAGTACCCACCGGCACATTGGTCAATTCAAATTCCCCGGTGGCATTGCTGACAGTGCCCCGGGAGGTATTGGTGATAAATACACTTGCATTGGGTATGATGGCATTGGTTTCACCATTCACTACTTTTCCTTTAATGTAGTTGGAAGATTGGGCCATGGCGGGAGCAGTGGCCCAGAAAAGCAATAAAAAAGCCGGTATATATTTCATACCGGCTAAAGATAATTCAAACTTATATTTTGAACCCATTTGTCGCTGTCAATCCAGGCTAAACAATCCCTTGTTCAGTAACTGGAGGGTCTGCGTTTTATATGCAGCAGGAATCAGTACGGATACATTATGCGGACTGCCGCCATAACTCACCATGCGTACCGGAACAGGCTTGAGTGCTTCAAATAATTTAGCCAGCATGTTTTCTGTAGTAGCCAGTTCATTGCCTACAATAGAAACAATGCTTTGGTCGTGATCAATTTCAGTATTGCCAAAAGGTTCCAGTTCTTTCAGTATTTCTTTTAAATGCAGGGTGCTGTCGATGGTTAATGATACCGCCACTTCAGAAGTAGTAATCATATCAATGGGCGTACGGTATTTTTCAAACACTTCAAATATCTTTCTCAAAAAACCATAAGCCAGCAACATGCGGCTGCTTTTTATTTTAATAGCAATGATGCCGTCTTTTGCTGCAATGGCTTTAACGCCGTTACTGCCGGCATGCTGTGTAATCAGTGTGCCTTTTGCTTCAGGCTGCATAGTATTAAGCAGCTTTACGGGTATTTTATATTGCTGTGCAGGCCAGATAGAAGCCGGGTGTAAAATCTTAGCTCCAAAATAAGCAAGCTCAGCCGCTTCATCAAAACTCAGTTGTTCAATGGCGCGGGTTTGTTTTACTACACGCGGATCATTGTTGTGCATGCCATCTATATCGGTCCAGATTTCACATACACTGGCGTTGATAGCTGCTGCAATCAGCGAAGCACTGTAATCACTGCCACCGCGTTTCAGGTTGTCCACTTCACCCCGCGCATTACGGCTGATATAACCCTGTGTAATAAATAATTTTTTCGATTCAAACTGTTTTAAAAGCTGGGCCAGTTTCACTTTAATGCTGCCTATCTGCGGTTCGTCATAACTGTCAATGGTCATGAAATCAAGTGCTGGCAACAGCTGGTGGTCAATACCCTTTTCTTCGAGGTAGATGCAAAACAATTTGGTGCTCAGCAATTCGCCCTGCGCCAGTATATCTTTATTCAACGCTTCGTTGAAAGAAATCTTCAATATAATAGTAAGAAATTCAAAATGCTCAGCAATAATGGCTTTTGCTTTTTGTAGTGCGGTGTCCGTCTTTACCAGTTCGGAAATAAACTGGTGGTAGTGGGCTTCCAGTTTATCAATCTGCTGGCGGGCAGCTTCTTTTTCGCCTTTGCTTAAACTATCGCCAATGGCTACCAGTGCGTTGGTGGTGCCGCTTAATGCGCTCAATACAACAATGGTTGGCTCGTCGTCTCTTGTAACCAGTTGCGCCACCTGGTGCATCCGTTCAGGCTTACCTACAGAGGTACCGCCAAATTTCATGATTTTCATTGTTCCCCCCCAATTCCCGTAAACTACAGGAGTTCTTTAAGTTAAAAAATAATTTGGGCAGCAAAGATATAAAAACAGTTAATAGTTCATAGTCTTTAGTTCTTAGTCAGTGCGACCGGCAAATGAACGCTGAACTAAGAACCCGGAACTATGAACGGGATTTGAAACCTTTCCCCCAAATCTTCCAGGTCTTGTGTTACCGCATTTAATAAAGGAATGCCGGTTTGAAGGCGTTCGGCTTCCGCTTCCCGTTCAGGATCGCCGGGTATAAGTACGGAAGGTTGGCCTGGCGTGGTTTTGGCTGACCTGAAACGCTGTATCCATTGATCCATATGCATTTTAAAATCACTGGCAGGCCGGAATGCATCAATGCGCATGGCGCCAAAAAAATGGCCGATACCCTTGCCCGGTTGATTCTCGGGCATAGGTATGTATGCAGGAAACGGTGGCACCCAGGGCCCGTAATTAGCGCCGCTTAATACGGCGGAAAAAATATCTACTACCGAACCAAGCGCATAGCCTTTATGACTACCATGCTCACGGTCGCCACCCAGGGGAAGCAATGCGCCACCGCCTTTTAACTCGTGCGGATTGGTAGATGAGTTGCCATCCTTGTCCTGTATCCAGCCACTGGGTGCATGCTGGTTTTTGCGTTGCAAAATTTCCAGTTTGCCATTGGCTGCGGTGGTGGTGGCCAGGTCTGCCACAAACGCGGGTTCCGTACCAGCCGGTATGGCCACACAAATGGGGTTGGTACCCAGCATGCGTTCTATTGAAAACGTGGGTGCCACCAGGGCGCTGGCATTGGTCATTGCAATACCAATCATATCATGCTGCAGGGCCATCATGGCGTGGTAGCCGGCAATACCAAAATGATTGGAATTGCTTACACTTACCCAGCCGGTGCCCACCTGTTTTGCTTTATTAATGGCTACCTGCATGGCAAAGGGTGCCACTACAAGGCCCAGTCCGCTTCCGCCATCCACCACAGCGGTAGAAGGCGTTTCATGAATGATTTTGATATCGGGCGCCGCATTTACCCGTTTCGCTTCCCATAAACGTACATAACCACTTAGCCTGGCTACGCCATGAGAATCAATACCCCGCAAATCAGCAGCTAACAATGCACGTGCTGCAATGGCCGCGTCGCTTTCGCTGCAGCCAATCTTTTTGAAAATGTTTTCTGTAAAAGCAAGCAGTGTTTTATAAGGAATGATGTGCTCCATGCAGCAAAATAAAGGTATTCATGGCTGTTTCAAAAACCTGTTCTTTGGCAGAAAAAATCATTCTAAAAACAAAACGCATATAGCCAGGGGCAGTGTTTTTCAATGGGCATAACTACCATTACCAGAGACTACTTGCTAACAACCTGCATCTGCCCGGCATCCCAGTAAATAATTTTTTTCTGAAAAATAGCTGTCATTGCTGCTGCTGCGTTTTGATAACGTTAAGTCCCTCGCTGATTTTATGCACCATAGGTTTTTCACAATACACATGTTTGCCTTTGTTCATGAATGAAGAAATTTGATATACCGGATGTAACACCATTCATTTAAAGTTTTCCGCCGGAAAATATAACCTTAACTAAACGGCATTAACTGCCAGGCAAGTAAATTTATAGTATAATATGATATCATCCGGGCGGTTATTTATTTTGTCTTTGCGCCAAAAAAAAGAGGCTGGCCATAAGGCCAGCCCGCTTCAATCTTTATTAATCTTTTTAGAATGGTAAATCGTCAACCGGCTCTGCCATTTGTGATGGTGCATTGTTGCTTACAGATGCTGTTGCTGGTGCGTTGTAACCGCCTTGTGAAGGGCCGTTATTGTCGCCACGGGTGCCCAGCAACTGTACGCTTAACACGCGCAGGTTTAATGAAGCGGCGGTAGTGCCATCATTTTTGTTGTAAGTCCTTACTTCAGGTATACCATCCACATATACCTGTGTGCCCTTACGCAGGTAGGGGGCAATGGCAGTTTTGTCTGTCCAGTAAGCGCATTCTACCCAAACGGTTTTGTCTTTTTGGTTTCCCTGTGCATCACGGTATTTTTCCGTGTGTGCCACATTAAAATTGATTACGCTTTTACCATTTACGGTGTTTGTAACGCAATCCTTACCCAGGTTGCCGATAGCTTGTAACTTAATCATACTTTCTAATTTAGCTGTGTACTTAAAATATTTGTCTGGCAATTTACAGCTTCCTGCAATTGGTACAATGCTAAAAATTGCTAAATTTATTAACATTGAATGTGCAGAAATTAAATAGCCTTCAGCAGGCCAATTTTTCAGCAGTATTGTACAAAACGCGAAATGGGTTTACCAGTTACCAGACAAGCCACTATTCATCTCCTCTTCCGCTACCTGCATCTATATTCCGGCCAAAGAAAATAGCATTCATCATCAGCTTGGTGCCACCCAGCCAGAAAGCCCTGAAATTGGGGTTGTCTGCTATTGAAATCACCCTGCCCGTACCCACTGTATTTACTATTACGGCTGCTGAATTTTTGATAGCGCTGTAATTTTCTTTGCTGATGTAACCGCTTTGCAAGGGCATATTGCCGTAGGAAGCAGGATTGGCATAGGGGTTCTTACTTTTTTCCGGGAAAGTTTTTCCGGCTTTAAATAGATATATATAAGGGTGTATATAACCATAAAAAAGCGGATGCGTAAGATCAATACCTGCCCTGAAAATGCCACCATAGTTTTGCTGCGATCCTTCCCGGTCATTTTTTGAAGCGTACAGCAATGCCGCGCTGCTGTCATTCATCGGGGGTATTTTCCTGAAGGTGATATTGCTGATGCCATTTTGTGCGGTCCATTGTACCGCATCTTCCAGGCAGATCAGGGTGCCGCCGTTTTGCACCCAGGTTTTTAATTTTTCTTTGTTCAGTTCAGCATAGTTACCGCTTACCATTACCAGCGTATTGTATTTGTTCAAATCTACCCGGTTAAACGTGGTTATTTCAAGCTGGCTGGCGGGTATATTAAACCGCTGATCAAGCAGGTGCCATACTTCACCGGCATCGGTAGGCGTTACGCCCGGGCCTACCAGCATAGCAACTGCCGGCTTGCTGATATTAATAAAGCTGGCACTGCCCAAATCTACACCGGCGGCCGACATACCAGTGGTGAGCGGGTATACATCCACGCCATTTTTTTCAGCACTTGTCTTCAGCAGGCTGAATAATTTATCTGCATCTGTTTTCTGCAATGCCACCGGTATAATGATGCTGCCATAATTGAATTTCTTCTTACTACCTGATGCATTGGCTTCAAATGGGCTGCTGGTACATTTGGCCAGTACGCCGCTGTCAATTAATTCATACAGCATGCGTGGTGCGTACAATTCATTCCATTCAAATGCATAGGCATAATTGGTTTTATCGCCTTTCATAACACCCATGTACATGCGCACACTATCCACTTTGCTGCCTTTAACAGCTGCCGTAAATTTTGCAGCATTTAATTCTGCATAGGGCAAGCCAAAAGCCAGCGGCATGGTCCATGCAGTAATATCATAAAACAAACTGTCCTTGTACGTAAGCGTTTTATCAAAAATGCCCCGCAGCAGACGGTACTGGGGCTGATTAGCCGGAATGATATAGGCGCCGCCTTTTTCAAAATTAAAATTGTCAGCAGAAAGGTTGCTGTTCAGTTCATACACTTCAATTTTGTGGCGCAACAGCATTTCTATGAAATGATTGGTCCTGGCTTTATCTGCAGCCTCACCTATTACCCATGCTTTATTGGTTGCAGTGTTACCTTCCTGCAGCGTCATCTTAAAAAAATCGCGCTGGTAATTCAGTAATTCTTTTCTTAGCACCGTTGTTGCTTCCAATGTAGACAGGGTAGTGGTAAACTGGTTGCGGATAGTAAAAGGGAAGCGCAATATACCATTACTGGTTTGCTGTGCATGTCCCCTGGAAGAAGCCTGCTCAAACAAAATGCCGATACAACCCTGTACATCCGGGTAAGTGGATCCTTTACCATAATAGAAATCATCATAGTTTTCTTTAGTAAAATAAAGAGAACCTATTCTATCCAGGAACCTGGCATGAAACTCTGCAATCCGCGCAGTCAGCTGCTGGTTTTTTTCTGGCGTTAGCGGGTTTACCCTTGCTGGTACACCAGGCTGAAAAAAGAAGCTGGCATTGCTGCCCTGCTCATGATGGTCTGTTAAGATGTTGGGGCGCCATGCCTGGAATTTTTTTAAGCGGTGCTGGCTTTCTGCATGTACCCCCGGCAGCCAGTCGCGGTTAAGATCAAACCAGTAATGATTGAAACGGCCGCCCGGCCAAACTTCATTAAATTCCCTTGAATTGGGATCCGTTACCAGGTTTTTGCTTTTATGCTGGTTAACCCAGGTAGAAAACCGCTGCAGGCCATCAGGATTAAAAGAGGGGTCGAAAAGTATTACCACGTTATCAAGCAGCTCATCTATTTTTTTGCCCTGCGCTGCTGCCAGGTAGTAGGCACTTAACAGCGATGCATTGGCACCGCTGGATTCGTTGCCATGGATGGAATGGCCAATCCACACAACGGCCGGCATATTATCCGTATTGAGCGAAGCGGATGTAAGTGGATTGCTCAATTGCAGGTGTTGCTGCCGGATATGTTCTATACTATCAATGTTTTTTTTAGAAGAAATAATAAGCAGTACTTGTGGCCGGGTTTCATAGGTAGTACCCATTATTTCCAGTTTTACCCGTTCCGGGCTGGCGGCTGCAATGGCCTTCATGTAATCTACCAGGCGGTCGTGCGTGATATGCCATTCCCCCACATGGTGGCCTATCACCTGCTCTGGCGTGGGTATGGCGGCATTGTAGGTAACATCGTTGGGCAGGTAATAGCTAAGTTCTTGTGTAAAGGAGCGGAAACAAATAAGAATTAATACAAATACGATGTGCAATTTCTTCATGCTGGTAATGTTGGTAGCCGCTAATTTACACGAATGAGAACGATTGAGCGTCAGCCTGCGAAAATAACTTCTATTATACATTTTCACATTTATCCTGCTCTCCACAATTCCTTTATTGTATTTCCGTTATTTTTGTTTGATCCGTGTAAAACCACGGAGACACAATGACACAGTGCAGTACGGAAGATTTCTATTATCCGTGCCGCTACCTGTCAGCAATCTTTTTCTATTGTGTTACAAAATGAAGCCTGCGTAACACCGTGTCTCTGTTGTTTAAATTAATTAATATGTTCATACCGAAAGGAAAATTAATAGCCATTGGTGGTGCAGAAGACAAGGGTACTGATCTTGAAACCGGTGATATCTACCGCAATAACCTCAACTTTTTTGAATTGGGCATCCTGCGCCGCATCATGGAAGAGGCGGGCGGCCCCGGTGCGCGCATAGAAGTGGTTACCACAGCATCTACCATTCCCCATGAGGTTGCCGATAATTATTTAAATGCATTTGGTAAAATTGGTTGTACCAATATTGGGGTTATGAATATCCGCAACCGCGAAGATGTATTGAAACCAGAATATATGCAACGCATACTGGAATGCCAGTGCGTTATGTTCAGCGGCGGTAACCAAATGCGTTTAAGTGCCACTTTTGGCGGTACCCGGTTTTTAAAAACCCTGCATGAACGCTACCGCAATGAAAATTTTATCATAGCCGGCACCAGCGCAGGCGCCATGGCCATGAGCAGCACCATGATTTATGAAGGCAATGCCACGCGGGCCCATTTAAAAGGCGAAGTAAAAATAACCACCGGTCTTGGTTTTATTGACAGCGTAATTATTGACAGCCATTTTGAAAAGCGTGGCCGTTTTGGAAGATTGTCGCAGGCAGTGGCCAGCAATCCTTCTGCTATAGGTATCGGGTTGGGAGAAGATACCGGTATGCTGGTAACAGAAGGCAATAAAATGGAAGCCATCGGCAGCGGCCTGGTTATTATAATTGATGGGCACGACATACGCCACAGTAATATTGCGGATATACCTGAGGGCAACCCCATCAGTGTTGAAAACATTGTTGTCCATTTTTGTGAGAAGGGTAATGGTTACCTGATCAACGATCGCAAATTTTTAATGGAGGCCAGTGAAGGTGCGCTGATAAAAAAACAGGTGGACGTTGAGTAATTGCTGATTTAGTAATTGCGCGATTTTGAGATTTGCGTTGTAACCAGTCGCAAAAGCAATCTCCAGATACCTATATCTCAAAATCAGCAATACTGCTTTATATTCGCACAAATAATAGTCTACCATGGCTGATCAGCAACCGAATAACCAGCAACTCAATATAGAAATATCTGAAGAGGTATCAGAAGGTACTTATTCCAACCTTGTTATTATTACCCATTCGCACGCAGAGTTTATTGTAGACTTTGTAAATGTAATGCCGGGTACCCCTAAAAGCAAGGTAAAAAGCCGCATCATTCTAACACCCCAGCATGCCAAACGCTTTCTAAAAGCACTGGACGATAACATACAGCGTTTTGAAGAAGCCCAGGGTCCCATCAAAGACCAGGAGTCAGTAGAATTTCCGCTGAATTTTGGCGGTCCAACGGCGCAAGCGTAAACTAGTTGCCAGTTCCCAGATCGGAAGTTCATGGTTCGTTTGTGCGGATGGGTCATGTTTTATTCATGCAGAATAATTGCAAGCAATTTTTTGATGAAATTATTTTTCCCGCGCTTTAAATTTTTGACCCCTGAAATCGCTCTTACCAATATAGGTGATAAGTGCGCTAATCATTTTACAGATTTCTTCAATTATTTTTTCCAGTTCTTCAAATTTTGCCTGCAAAAGATATTTTCTATCCAGCGCCCTGTAAAGCTGAGATTTTACTTCCAGCGCAGAACCATTGGAGATGGTTAAAAAGTTTATAAACTCGTTATTTCCTTTCCGGCCAAATCCCTCCGCGATATTATCCATTAGAGAGCCCGATGAACTATTAATCTGATCCCTTAATTTATAGTCCTTATTGAAACCATCTTTATTGATCAATTCAAAAATTTCCTGACAAAGAATGCGGGATTTCTGCCAGACTTTCAAGTCTTCAAAATTATTAATGGTTGCCATTGGGCTTATTTTTCAGGATGAGGTTTTATTGCTTGGGCGGTAAGTATTTGTATGCATTCCCGGACTTTCAAATTTACAGCTGCAAGCCATGCTGCGTAAAAGAACTATGAACTATAGAACCAGGAACTGTAAACTATAAAATTCCCTCATCCGCAAAGCTGTAATAACCTTCATTGCTTACAATGATATGGTCCAGTACTTTGATGTCCAGGAAGCGGGCGGCTTCTTTTATTTTCTGGGTCAGTTGTTCGTCGGCGCGGCTGGGGCGCAGGCTGCCGGAAGGGTGGTTATGGCAAAGAACGATGTTCACGGCATCCTGCTGAAGCGCTCTTTTCAATATCACCCGCGGATCGGCCACGGTGCCGGTAATGCCGCCTTCGCTGATGATCTCAAAATGATTTATCTTATTGGCCTGGTTCAGGAAGATGACGGCAAACACCTCGTGCTGGTAATCGGCCAGCAATGTTTGCAGGTAGCCGGCAATATCGGCGCTGCTCTTAACCTGCGGTTTTTCCAGGAAGCTGGCCGCCTGTCTTCTGCGTCCAAGTTCAAGCGCAGCGGCAATAGCAATGGCTTTGGCTTCGCCGATGCCTTTGACGGTCATAAAGTCTTTAATGGAAAGGCGGCCCAACTCGTTCAGGTTGTTTTTGCCCAGCTGCAGTACTTCTTTGGCCAGGTCGACGGCGCTTTTTTGCCTGTTGCCATTGTTAATAAGGATGGCCAATAGTTCAGAATCGCTCAGCGCCATGGGGCTTTTACTTAGTAGCTTTTCCCTTGGCCTGTCATCTTTCGCCCAGTCTTTAATTGAGTACTTATGCGCTTGCATACTGAAAGTTAGTAGAATAATTTTATGGGAGTAAATTTTCTGAAAATGGTGCAATAGTCCGGCGCCATTCAGCGTTAACATCGAATCCTATACCTTTTTGAAAACTAAAAATCCAATTTTATGAAACGTACCACTACATTCAGCAACCTAGGCGGCCTGCAATCCATCTTTTTCTGTGCAGGTATTTACGCTGTTTCTCTTTTCTTTTCCATTTTTATCTGTTCTTCCGTGTTTTATGCTTTTAATCCTAAAAAGGCAAATTCAAATCAGCATATCAGCCAGGTAAGCGCTCCTGCTGAAAAAGCAATGTTTGCTTCTGTTGGCAAATAAACTGCAGCCGTATAGTGCATAATTGGGGGCGGCTAAATTAAGCGCTTAAAACTCCTTTAGAGATTTTTATTTCTCTTTTGAAGCTTTATCTTCGCCGCACCAATAAGCTCCACTTATGCATAGTTCGGTAAAGATATTTTCAGGCACGGGTTCACAGTACCTGGCTGAAAAAATAGCAAAGCAGTATGGTACTCCGCTGGGTAAGTGTATCACCCAGAAGTTCAGCGATGGAGAGTTCCAGCCTGTCTTCCAGGAAAGTATACGCGGAGACATGGTTTTTTTAATACAAAGTACCTTTTCACCCACCGACAATATTCTTGAATTATTGCTGATGATCGACGCTGTGCGCCGGGCATCGGCGTATAAGGTAGTGGCGGTAATACCGTACTACGGGTATGCCCGGCAGGACAGAAAAGACAAGCCCCGGGTGGCCATCGGGTCTAAACTGATTGCCAATATGATTGTGGCAGCAGGGGCTGACCGCGTGATTACCATGGACTTACACGCTCCCCAGATACAGGGTTACTTTGATATACCCGTTGACCATCTTGACAGCTCCGCTATTTTTATTCCTTATATTGAGAATCTGAAACTGGAAAATCTTACCTTTGCCGCCCCCGATGTGGGAAGCGCCAACCGGATACGTGAAATTGCCAGTTATTTCAATGCAGAAATGGTGATTTGCGACAAGCACCGGAAACGTGCCAATGAGATTGCCAGCATGGTGGTAATCGGTGAAGTAGAGGGACGGGATGTGGTACTGATAGATGATATCTGCGATACCGGCGGTACACTGGCCAAAGCAGCCGGTTTGTTGAAAGAGAAAGGTGCCAGGAGTGTGCGGGCCCTTTGTACGCACCCCGTTTTAAGCGGTAATGCGTATGCCAATATTGAAAACAGTGTGCTGGAAGAATTGGTGGTGTGTGATACAATTCCATTAAAACAGCAAACAAGTAAGATAAAAGTATTAAGTGTATCTCAATTGTTTGCAGTCGCTATCCGGAATGCGTTTGAAAATAAAAGTATAACCAGTTTGTTCATTCACTCGCAGATGAGGGATAAATAAATGTCATCCTGGGGAAACCGGATATCATCCTGAATTTATGAAGGAGGTTTTAATAAATTCAACCTGGCAAAATAAGTAAGCTAAGCACTGGCAGCTGCTCAACAAGTAAACAAAAACACAATATAAAAATGAAATCAATTACAATCGAAGGACAACTGAGGACCGAAACTGGAAAAAAAGCCACCCAGCAACTTCGCTCTCAGTCAATGGTGCCCGGTGTAATTTACGGCGGTGCAGAAGAGGTAAGTTTTTACGCTTCTGCTGCGGCTTTTAAATCGCTGGTGTACACAAGTGCGTTTCAGTTAGCTGATATTAAAGTTGGCGGTAAATCTTATACCTGTATCTTAAAAGATCTGCAGTTTGATAAAGTGCTGGACACTTTAATCCACGTAGATATGATGGAGCTGGTAGAAAACAAGAAAGCAATTGCTACCATTCCTCTTAAATACACCGGTACATCAAAAGGTGTTAAAGATGGCGGTAAGCTGATCGTTAAGATGAAATCGCTGAAAGTAAAAACATTGCCTAAATACCTGAGAGAAAACATTGAGGTTGATTTAACCAACCTTGAGCTGAATGGCAATATCCGGGTAGAAGATGTAAAGCTTGAAAATTATGAAATCCTCAACTCTCCCCGTATTCCGCTGGCGTCTGTGGTATTAACCCGCCAGTTAAAACAGGAAGAAGCTGCAGCACCTGCTGCCGGCGGATCTGCTGCAAAAGCTCCTGCTGCAAAAGCCCCTGCTGCCAAAGCTGCACCGGCCAAGGCTGCTGCTCCTGCAAAAGGAAAATAGTTTTTCTAAAAAACATATTTATGGAAGTCCTGCCCTTGTGGCGGGACTTTTTTTATTTTCGCTACCATGAATAAATACCTGATTGTAGGGCTGGGTAACCCAGGTTTGGAATATGCACACACGCGGCATAACATTGGTTTTGATGTTGTTGATGCATTTGCAGGCAGGCAGGCAATATCTTTCCAGGCAGACCGTTTGGCTGAAGTAGCGGCTTGTAAAGTGAAAGGCAAGCAGGTAATTTGCATCAAACCATCTACTTTCATGAACCTGAGCGGCAAGGCCGTGAAATACTGGAAAGAGAAAGAGCGCATTGAAAATGATAATATACTGGTGATAGTAGACGAACTGGCGCTGCCGTTGGATAAGTTGCGTTTAAGAATTGCCGGCAGCAGTGGCGGGCACAATGGCTTAAAAAGCATTGAAGAGTTGTTGCTGACAGCAGATTACCCCAGGTTGCGGTATGGGGTAGGGAATGAGTACCCGAAAGGCCGGCAGGTGGAGTATGTGCTGGGCAAATGGAGCGCTGCAGAACTTCCCCTGGTTCAAAAAAAGACAGCTGTTTGTACCGACCTGATAGAAACGTTCATAATACAGGGAATTGGCCCTGCCATGAACCAGTTTAACAAATTATCTATTACTTTATGAATTATTCATCTGAATCGTTATTTTCGCACAAGCTCTGTTTAGTACAGCTGTTATTTTGATGTTCAATATACCTTTTTAAAGCCATGGCTTATTGAAGCCCATACCTAACTTGATTGTTTAAACAACCAAATCCTTTTATTGAATATGAAAATATTCTGTGTAGGCCGTAACTATGTAGCTCATGCCCAGGAACTCGGAAACGAAGTCCCTGATGAGCCCATCATTTTTATGAAACCTAAGAGTGCATTGCTGCAGGCGCATACTCCTTTCTATTACCCTGAATTTACCAACGAACTTCACTATGAATGTGAATTGGTATTGCGTATTTCTAAAAATGGTAAATATATACAGGATCGCTTTGCAAGCAAATACTACGACGCTGTAACAACCGGTATTGATTTTACTGCCCGCGATATACAGGATGAGCTCAAGAAAAAAGGATTGCCCTGGGAGAAAGCAAAAGCCTGGGATAATTCAGCTGTAATTGGCAAATGGATTCCTTTTACAGAAGTGAAAAATAAGAAAGACATTCCCTTTGGTTTGTACAAAAATAAAGAGATGGTGCAGCAGAGCAATTCTGCTTTAATGATCAATAATTTTGATAAAATTGTAGCCTATATATCAAATTATTTTTCTGTAAACATCGGCGATCTCATTTTTACAGGTACCCCCGCAGGTGTGGGCGAGTGTGTAGTAGGCGATGAACTGGAAGGATTTATTGGCGAACAAAACCTGTTCTCTGTAGAAGTAAAATAAACTGACTTATAAAATAATAATGAGCCATCTCTTAACGGGATGGCTTTTTTATTTGAAAGAATACCATCCCGCTTCGCGGGAACTTTCAATACAGGTAATGGGATAAGCGTTGCGGTTTTGCCCACAGCTCTTTTTCAATACATTTGCACTGCATGCCAGCCATCGATACCAATATATTAGTAAAAGCTTACCGGCTGATGTGCATGGCAAAAGCAATGGCAGATACGTATGAAGCCAACCGCCCTTTATGCAGGTATGTACACTCTACATCACGCGGGCATGAAGCCATTCAGCTGGCAGTTGCTTTTCAGTTGTTACCGGTTGATTATGTAAGTCCTTACTACCGCGATGAAAGCATGCTGCTGGGCATGGGGTATGAACCCTATGAACTCATGCTGCAATTGCTGGCGAAAAAAGACGATCCTTTCAGTGCTGGCAGGTCGTATTACGGGCACCCCAATAACAATACGCCCGGCAAGCCGCAGATGATACACCAGAGCAGTGCTACCGGCATGCAGGTTATTCCGGCTACCGGTATAGCACAGGGTATACAATACCTTGAAAGCATTCAATCAGCCATATTAAAGAAAGGTGCAAACGGAGAACTGCCGGTTGTCATTTGCTCGCTGGGTGATGCCAGTGTAACAGAAGGAGAAGTAAGCGAAGCCTTTCAGTTTGCGGTATTGAAAAAACTACCGGTGATATACCTGGTGCAGGATAATAAATGGGGCATCAGCGCCACCGCAGAAGAAACAAGGGCCATGGATGCGTTTGATTATGCAGCAGGTTTTACCGGCATGAAGCGCATACGCATCAACGGTACTGATTTTGAAGAAAGCTACGAGCAGGTAAAAGACATTATTGAATATTGCAGGCAGCACCGCGCCCCCTGCCTGGTACAGGCAAAAGTTTGTTTATTGGGCCATCATACCAGCGGGGTAAGGAAAGAATTTTACCGTACAGCGGAAGATTTGAATAAACACGGGGCAGATGACCCGGGCCCCAAATTAAAAAAGCGCTTAGCCGGTATGGGTATAAGCGATGAGCAGCTGGGCCAGATAGAGAAAAAAGCAGCAGAGAAAGTGGCTGCAGATTTTGAGCGGGCCTGCCATGCTGCCGATCCTGACCCCGCTACGGTGCAGGATTTTATATTTGCACCCACGCCAATTAAAGAAGAACAAGGAACCCGGAACCCTTCCGGCGCCGAACCCATTATGATGGTGGATGCGGCATTGTTTGCTATCCGTGAAATAATGGAAGCCCACCCTGAAGCGCTGCTATACGGGCAGGATGCTGGCAGGAGGCTGGGCGGCGTATTCCGTGAAACGGCCACACTGGCTGAGCGCTTTGGCGACCACCGTGTTTTTAATACCGCCATACAGGAAGCTTATATTATTGGGTCGGTAGTAGGCATGAGTGCTGCCGGAACTAAACCAATTGTTGAAGTACAGTTTGCCGATTATATTTACCCGGGGTTTAACCAGCTGGTTACTGAAATGGCCAAATCCTGCTACCTCAGTAACGGCAAGTTTCCGGTGCAGGCAGTCATCCGCGTGCCGGTGGGGGCGTATGGCGGCGGCGGCCCTTACCACAGCGCCAGTATAGAAACCACGCTGTTATCGGTGAAAGGAATTAAAATAGTCTATCCTTCTACTGCAGCAGACATGAAGGGGTTAATGAAAGCCGCTTTTTATGATCCCAACCCCGTGGTTATGCTGGAGCACAAGGGTCTTTATTGGGGAAAAGTACCGGGCACTGCTGAAGCCAAAACACCCGAACCCTCAGCGGATTATATTATACCGCTGGGAAAGGCGAACAGGGTATTGGGTGCTGACCCCGGAAAGACAGCCAATGGAGTAACCTGTTGCATTATTACTTATGGCATGGGTGTATACTGGGCCAAAGCCGCGGCAATTCATTTTGCAGGCCAGGTAGAAATTATTGACCTGCGCACGCTTTTTCCGCTGGACGAAGAAATGGTTTATGCAGCAGTCCGCCAGCACGGCAAATGCCTGGTGTTAACTGAAGAGCAGCAGAACAATTCTTTTGCGGAAGCGTTGGCATGCAGGATATCCAAACAATGTTTTCGGTTTTTAGACCGGGCAGTAGAAGTGCTGGGGGCGCTTAACAACCCCGCCGTTCCGATGAACATGGAATTGGAAAAAGCCATGTTGCCCAATGCTGAGAAAGTGAAAAAACTGATAGCAGATTTACTCAATAATTGAAGTACCAACATCATTATAAATCTTTCTTTTCAAATCATTTACACATAGCATACCGTTTAAAATAGTTTTCTTGCGTTGATACATTTACTGTAACATTTCCTTCCTGTTTGATGTCTCTTTATAAAGCAACTGATTTTAATTTAATCTAGTTATTCGCGTTCAACAGGTAATTAACCCGCATATGTATATTTATGTTTTTTCTGCGGCGTTAAAGTAGCACCTTAACTGCGAATCAATTCGTAGAATGATTGCTATGAAAAATAAAATGCTTAAAAGATCGCATTTATCTGAAAAGACCTGCCGGGAAATTATACAGCTTTTTTCAGATGATTTAACAGCCACGCAGATTGCGGGTGTTACAGGGGTAAGCCGGGTAACCATTAATAATTACCTGAAACTGATTCGCACCCATATTGCCCGCCATTGCCAGGAGCAGAGCCAGGGTTTTACCAATAAAAAATTGGTGCCCCATTTGTCCCGGCCACTGCAGGTGGTAAAGGATACGGAGGACAGCACCGTGTATTATGGTTTTTATACGATGAATGAGAATGTTTTTACGGACGAACTAACGGCCATTAATAAACCTGCTATCCGGGAATTTCAGCAGGCCAGCTGGCTGCACCGGCAAGACGGAATATACCCGGGCGAACTGGGCAGGTACCATGCCATTGCAGATTTTGATGAATGGCGCCTGTACCGCATGGATGCCGCTGCAGGCACCAGCAAAACGCACCACGATGAAATTGCCGTGTTTTGGGGAAACACCCGTAACCGGTTGCTGAAATTCAGGGGCATGAATAAAAATACCTTGTATCTGCACGTCAAAGAATCTGAATTCAGGTTTAATTACCGGGAGGATGACATCAATAAAATTTTGCTCAATATCATTTATAAATACCCCCTGCATTTATCAAAGACGGGCGTGTAACCCGCTGCAGGCGTGGCTAAGCTATTTTTCCCGGATTCTCAGATGCGCTGCCGCCCGGGCGAAATTATTCAAGGCAGTGTAGTAAGTTTTCTCATGTTATACGCGGGTGGTTTCTACTACCCGCTCTTTTTTTGCTTTCATTTGAGATTTTGGGCTGATTTCTCTATTTTTGCAGCCCGAATTAAAATACCCTGCCGGTTAACGGCAATATGGATGGCGAGGTAGCTCAGTTGGTTAGAGCACAGGATTCATAACCCTGAGGTCACGAGTTCAAATCTCGTTCTCGCTACAAAGGTCCCCAAAAAGGGGGCCTTTTTTTTGCGGTATCAAAATGGAAAGAGCTCGATGCCTTACTTAGTCAGATAAAATTGCGAGAAAAAATATTCTAAGTTGTTTTAGTAGCTGTTTATTCTTTTCTACTATCAAGTACTCTTAAAACTTTATGTTTGGAATAAGCGTATCCAAGTCGTCAGGCTCATCTTCTTTAATTGCAATGTCAAGGCTTTCCTTGCGATTTCCTTTATGAGCTACGCCCCAAAGTCACACATGATTTGAATGACGGAGTTTTAATTTATCCTGATAGGTTACTGGTGAAACAGTGTTCGTTAATGTTGCTAATATTTTCTAAAAAGTATTTCTTGGATTAGCATAATATTCATGTTGCAGGAGTGATTTGTCGCCGGGCATTCTTCCTGATATTATAATGCGAGTGTCTGGATTTGAAATGGGATCAAACCGAAGCAGCGTCCAGTCCCACGAAAGCAAACGTAGAACGAAGATAAAAAACTTACAGCTTACACCTTACCACATCATTACAGAAACATTTTGTTTGCAACCTGTGTCCTTCATCCCGCAACTTGTCGTCAGTCGCTACCTTGTCGTCATGGTGTCGCGGAATAGAATTAATTGTCTCTCCATCGTCATAACCTGCCAATGAATGGGCTACCCTTTTTACTCTGCTTTTAAAACTTTTACAGGTTCAATTTGCCCGGCTCGAATGGTTTGAGATAAAACAGTCAATAGCGCCACTATGGCAACCAAACCAAAGCCTATGCTTGTATTTATAAAACTCAAATCAACATGATCGCCCATTTCTGCTCTTAACAAATTACCGCAAAACAAGCCTGCTGGAACGCCAATAAGCCCAGCAATCAGAATGAGAATGCCAAAATTTTGGGTTATTGTCCACACCAATTTTATGTTGCCAGCGCCCAATACTTTTCTTATACCCAGTTCTTTAGTGCGTGTTTCTACGGAATAGCTGGCTATGCCTAAAATGCCCAATGCAGCGATTATCATGACTATAAGTGCAAAGAATCCAAAAAAACCAATTCTCTCTCTACCGCTATTTCCTGAATAACCGTCTTTTAAGTTATGAATATTTGCCGTTTTCTCCGGAAATTTGTTTTTCCATATTGATTGAATGGCTTTTGTCACTTCCAATTCTGTATTTGGCTTTATTTTTATGGTCAAGGTTGCGATTTCATTTGGCAAATACCGATATATTAATGGGATTGGTTCGTCAAAAATTTGATTGGGCATGATTCCAATGACTTGTACATATGCAGTATTCAGTAATAAATTTTGACCCACTAAACCCTCCATTTTAGATTCCAATAATTTTGCGGCAGCTTCATTGACCAAAACATATTGCTCAGCATTTTGTGGTATATTTTTAGGAAAACTTTGCCCAGATTTTAAGCTGATACCTTCTGTTTCAATTGCTTTTGGGTCAATACTTACATAATTTATTTCCAAAACTTTATCGTTTAATGTTACAGAACATTTGCCCATTTTAGTCGCTTCATAATACCAGTTAGTCGCCAAAGTGGTTTCTACTTGACTTAACTGACTTATTTCGTTTTGCAGGTTATCATATTTTTCACCCTTTAAATCAAGTGTCAGAACATTGGGAGGCACGATTGAGCTAATGATTGCATTGTTTTTTCTTTCATAATCGGCTAATATGACAAAAAATATCATAAGCATGATGGTCACTGAAAATTGTACAACAATCAAAGCCTTGTAAACAGCAACACCCTGGAACAACTTTATATTCTTCATTTTACGCAGAATCTGTATAGGCTGAAACGCTGACAATAACCATGACGGAAATGCCCCTGCGACTAAACCTGTGATAACTGCGTAGGTTAACAAGCCTACAATTAAGGTTGTATCAAAAGAAAACGACACATCCATATCGGGTATATAATGCATTAAAATATTAACACATGGCAGTGTAAACAACAAAGCAAACAAGGAAACGAGGGTCGATTCTATTAAAAATTGACCAACAATTTGTCCTCTTGTTGCGCCTATCGTTTTGCGAATACCTACTTCTTGCGCTCGGGAGAAGGCACGCGCCAATGCCAAACTGATATAATTGAAAGCAGACAAAAGGGTTAAGGATAGAATTAGGAATAGCTGCGTTTTTATGCCCGTCCAATTGACGCCCGCATTGGGGTCATTTTTAATGTCATCGTTTCGGGGGGTAATATCTTCTATGGGTTGTGCCAAAAATTGAAGATTGCTCTTATCCACTTTCCGATTATAATTTTGGAGCGTTGTATTGAGCTGCTTTAAATTGTCTCCTGCTTTTAAACGTGCGTAAATTGCTGAACTCTTGAAGTCTCCCCAATTTTGTGAAATATTGCTGATTGCACCTTTTTTTTCAAGCATTTCAGCAGAATTAATAGATAACATTGCCTCAATGGGTAGATGTGTTTCTAATTGCGGGTCTTGGATAATTCCCTCAACGGTATAAGAACCTAAATTTTCAAATTGAACAATTTGTCCTAAAGCATTAATGTTTCCAAATATTTTTTTTGCTGTTTTTTCAGTTAAAAAAAGAGCGGTGGGATTATTGGTAAGGCTTTGGGCATTACCTGACAACAATTTAAAGCCAAAAACATCAAAAAAAGAAGGCTCTGAAAATTTTATGTCAATAGGTACATCACCTCTGTCGGTTTGCAAGTTATATTTTCCTGCCAGACGTACTCTTACTGTTTTTTCAACAAAGGAAACGCTTTCCATTTGAGTTGCCAATGGCAATGGCGCTGTTGCCCATTTGTTTTGTTCACCCTCCTTTTTTTCTTGGGTGAGTATGCGCACTATCTGATTTAATTTTGGATGGAAATGGTCTGTATCGTGATTGGCTTTCAGGCCTGTAAAAAGAATAACACCAACAGCCATACTTAGTGATAAGCTCAGGATGTTGACTATTGAAAAAAGTTTGTTTTTCCAGAATATCCGTATAGCGATTTTTAGATAAGTCCTTATCATGACTTAAAGTGTGGATTTTTAATACTGAAGAGGATCCCTCTCAATCAATTGGAAAAGTTTGTGCCAAACGACAACTAATTCATTATTAATATTTTGGACAATTGATTTATTAAAACCAGTTCGATTTTGGTACACTTGGTGTATCGGTTTGATACAGGCCAATACAATTTATTTTACAGCCAAAGGAGACTGCGGCACTTCCATTTATCTCAGTGGTTGTTTGCCGTGGATAAACTTATTGGTAGACTCATCTGATTAAATATTTAAAGATGGTGAAAAAAATTCGCCCAACGACCGGGTATTGCTGAAGGCGGGGTTTCAGCATTCCGTCCCACCAGCCACAAAACCCAGTTTTATGATTGATGTTGAAACTTAACTAATCTCATTTGAAAAACGGTCGCCCCATAGCTGAAGCTGATTAAAGGCCAGCTGACCATTGCTCTTCCGTCAACCCCCGCTTTTAGCAATACCATTGTTAGCGGCTGTCTCATCTATGCATGTTTTTTAAGTCCATATACAATGCGAAAATCATGGTTCCTAGAACGACGAAAAATAATCCGATATTGACTACTGCGGCAAAAGGTTTTATAAACTTTAGCTTTTCTTTCCTCACTATGCTGATTATGCTAAATACGACTCCTAGTATCATGCTCACTAATAGAATCAAAGTTGTCACCCCCAGGAAAGCGGGGTTATTCGACTTAATTCGAAATAATGCAGTGATATTTGCAATAAAAATTAGAAAAATCAGAAGAGTCGCAATCGAAAAACCAACAGCAATTTTAGAAAAAACAGCGGATTTTCCGTGTAGCGACAACTGGGAGTCGGTTAAAATATCAGTCATTTTCTAGTGAATATTTGAGTGTCGACTCCCCAATTCGGGTCGTCAATGTTGGCGGCATAGAGATAGCCGCTCACTCGCTAATTTATGCTATTAAACACAGTTTTTAAAAAATTAAAATGCTCACAACCAATCTTTTATCCATTAACATTTGTATTGTTAGCACAATCAGCTTTGGTGATAGCCATATTTAAACGTTTACAGGTGGTTCAATTGTATTCAAGGAAAGATTCCATCCGTAGAGTAATTTAGGGTATCAAAGTAAGCCTATTCTCATAACTCACTGGTTTTCATAACCCTGAGGTCACGAGAACAAATCTCGTTCTCGCTACAAAGGCCCCCAAAAAGGGGGCCTTTTTTTGCGGTACCAGCGATTGTTGCTTTTCAAAGAGCGGACATTCGGTAATTCAACAACAATAGATGGTTAGAAAATTTGTAGATATTCCTGTATACCAGTCACGAAATAGGGCCACGGATGGAATACAAAGGATATTGGTTTAGTAAAACGAATGAAGAAACGGCTGGCTGCTGCCACGCATGATAGAATTAGCTTTCCGGGAACCGGATTGTATTAAAATGAACGTTGACAGAGCAATTAATTCAGTCAGAAAACATCGCTTGTAATTTTCTATTCTTCCAAATTTTGGAGTAAAAGCTGTGGCTCATTGGTTATAGCTTTTCATAGGGCTTGACGGTAAGGACAGTTGTTTATTGGCTTTTGCTTTTTAGCTGACTTCCGGGACTTCAAGTATCTACAATAGTAGGAGAAACATGTATTTGCTTTTCAATTCCCGCAACAGGGCCCCAAAAAAGCGGGCCTTCTTTTTGCAGCACAATAATACTATTGATTTATTAACTTGAGCACAAATTAAAAAAACATGGAAAAACGAATATTGGGGGTAGTCTTATCTGTTCTGGGTATTGCAGGCCTCATTTACGCAGGAATCAGTTTCGTAAATGGGGGAGCCGGCACTAAATCCATCAAAACGATCATTTTTGCCGCTGTATTAGGTGGCATTTTTTTCTTTGCTGGTATCAGCCTGATCAGGAATACCAGCGACAAGCCTTCATAATAGCGCTAGCCGGCAAAACGAATAATTGATGATATAGAAGCCTGTAACGCATTTGCTTTACAGGCTGCTTGTTATAAAACCTTCTCCATGGTTCTTCAGCATCCAATCAAATAAAGAATAGGTTAATAGGTTCAAGTGTTCGCATGGACTATAAGCCAACATTTTGTGATGATAATTCCTAATTAAATTAAGCAGTCGTTTTTATAGATAGGCACAAGCGGATGTTTGCGCTTGGGATGGGAGTGGTTTAAGTAGGAGAGTGATGCGGTAGAAAAAAACTGTAAAAATCCATGCATGTCTCCAATGTTAAAACTATAAATATTAAGTTATGAGTTTTTTTATTTTTTTTTCTGTGAAAGATCCGCTAAAACTAAATATCAATAACATATCAAATAACATGAAAAAAATCTTGAACTTAATTTGTAATGAAAAATTCTGGATAACTACTTATGGTGCCTATGATATAACACCTGAAAATCTTGTATTCATGATATGTTTAACTTCAGACAAAATGAAAGTACAACTCCAAAATAACGATCAACTGAATGACGAATTGAGTGGCTTATTTACAAAATATGATTATCCTGAAGCAGCCAGGAATAAGATACTCATAATATTTGAATCGCAGGAAACTGTTAATAGAGAACACGAAGGAAGCTGGCGTCTGCGTCGTAACTAATTTTTACAAACTGGCGCAAGTATATTTATAATCTGTGCCCAGGTGCGGACGTGGTAGGCTGGGGCGATGAGTAGCCAGGCTTATACCAGTGCAGAGTAGCCATATTTTACAACCGGGGCAAAATGTGTTCCTTTTGTTTATAATGTAGAAGACTGAGATAAATAGGTTACAAGTTTCCTGTTAATTAATAGGCAACTGGTTTTCTAAACACTGAGGTTACGCTTTCAAATCTTGTTGTCGCTACAAAAAAAAGTCTTTTGGCACAAACGGACGCTTGCGCCTTCGATGAAATTATAAAATTTATCCGGTGCAGGATCATTTGTAAGCATCCGCTTACACGCTACGGTTTCAACCAATGGCAATAACCGATCTGATTCGGATCAGGCGCAAGCGTCCGCTTGTGCCTGTAAGGGTAGTGGTTTTGGGTTGTTTAGTGTTTTTTTTCAGTTAAACAATTGCCTGAATTCCAAAGGTGATTGACTTGTTTTTGTTTTAAACAACTTACTAAAAGACTGTGGGTGCTCAAAGCCAAGCTCGTAGGCAACTTCGCTTACAGTGAGGCTAGTGGTGGATAGTTTTTCTTTTGCTTTTTCTATCAGTTTGTGGTGTATGTGCTGCTGTGCATTCTGGCCTGTCAGGGAACGCAGCATATCACTTAAATAACCTGGGGAAATATTCAGTTGCTCCGATAGATAATGAACCGTTGGTATGCCTTGACTTCCGGAACGATCGTTGTTAAAATAATCTTCTAATAATTCTTCCAGCTTTTGCAACAGGTCGTTACTGAGTGATTTACGGGTAATGAACTGGCGCTTGTAAAAACGATTGGCGTAATTCAATAACAACTCAATTTGAGCAATAATTACATCGTGGCTAAAATCGTCTATCCTGCTATTTAGTTCTTCCTCAATGATCTTAAAAATGGATATGACGGTATCCTTTTCCTTATCAGATAAATGAAGCGCCTCATTGGCCGAATAAGAAAAAAAACCATATTTTTTTATCTTCCTGATCAGCGGGTAGGTCAATAGGAAATCGGGGTGTATCAGCAGCGTATAGGTGGAGCATACACCAGCATGTTCTTCGTTACTCCCTATCAACTGGCCGGGAGCGGCAAAAAGTAAACCACCTTCATCAAAGTCGTAATAATGTTGTCCATATTTTACCCTGCCGCTAAGCCTTGGTTTGTAAGAGATTTTATAAAAATTAAGCACATGCGATTGTGGAAAATTGTTTTCAATAACACGGTTACTTTCCGCACCAAGCATGCATATCAGTGGGTGCTGCGGCTCAGGCAGGCCAAAAGCCCTTGCCGCTGCTGAGAGCGAACGAAAACGATGTACCGGATTTTCTTCCTTTTTCATTTTTACAATTTAAAACAATTATAACCGGCTTTGTTTTTATGCCCGGTTATAATTGTTCTTTAAAAACGATTACCTAGCATTGCCCTGTGCTGCGTTGGACACAGATTCCCATGCTTCCCATGTTGCCAAACGCGCTGCATAATCTTGACGCACCCATGGTAAATTATGGCTGCCGAGGAAGAAACGCAATGGTGGATTTTCAGCATCCACCATTTTAAACAGCGCTTCTGGTGTGGCTTCCGGATCGCCCCTTTCCATATCTTTCAGGCCATCAGCAAACTGCTTTTTAAAATCAGTGTAGATATCCATCCCCGCAGCAAACTTCAAAGACTCCTGGCTGCCAAATTCTGTGGCATATGCACCTGGTTCAATTATGGTTACTTTAATGCCAAAAGCTTTCACTTCTAAAGCAAGACTTTCATGAATTGCTTCGAATGCCCATTTCGACGAACAGTAATAGCCGATCACCGGCAGCGTAACATGCCCAAGATTGCTGGATGTGCCCAAAATATGCCCGCCACCCTGCTGACGTAGCAGTGGAAGGACTGCCTGTATAACTGCCAATGCGCCAAAAATATTTGTATCATACATGGCCTTAACGTCTTGAGCACTCGCTTCTTCAATGGTGCCAACCAATGAATAGCCAGCGTTGTTAAGCACGATATCGAGCCTGCCAAAATGGGCGTGAGCCTGTGCGACGGCTGTCTTTACCTGTTCGGTGTTTGTTACATCCAGTTCAAGCGTTAGAACGTTGGTGCCATATTTTTCTTTTAGATCTGCAATGCCTGATAAATTTCTTGCGGTAGCTGCAACCTTATCCCCACGCTTTAGTGCAGCATCTGCCCAAATTTTTCCAAACCCACGGGAAGCACCCGTTATAAACCAAACCTTATCAGCTGACTTTTCATTTCGTTGTTCCATTTTTTCTATTTTGATTTTTGTTACACAAAAGTCAATACTTGCTACCTGATGGTTGTAGCCTGATTGAGAATGTTTGTAGTCAAAATGAGAAAATGGAATAATTATATAACCCGGTATACGAGCACCCTTTTATTGATGGTGGCGCGGCTTAGGTTATACTTTTTGGCTAATACACGGCAAGGCATTCCTTCCTCTAAATACGCTCTTACCGCTTTTCTAATATCCATTCTGGTTGTTTTACTGTCAACCTATTTCAGGAAAAGACAATAAAATGCCCAAGCTAACAATGTGCAGACACCATATTGACATACCCCCTCCATGGACGCATACCCTTTTGTTCGCGGTCATTTTTATTGCGGGTCCGTGTCGCACCGGATTATGTTGCCGTGCAGCGCAAGTCATGCTCATTGGCAGGTTAGCCCTTGTGCTGTGGATTAGTGTGCCTGTCTATGTGCCTAATTGCAGCAAAGGTAATTAAGCTGCCATCTTTCTGCATTCATTTGCACATTGTTTGCATATGTCAGCACATTCTTTACAATGTTCGGTTTCGTGTTTAGAACACTCTTGTGCACATTGTTCACAAATATCTGCACAGATTTTGCAAAACTCTTTTGCTTTGTCGCTACCCAAACTCATAAGTTGTGCTGATGCGTAACATAGTGCAGCACATTCCATGTCAAGCTGAATGCACTTAGCCATCATTTTTACATCTTCTTCCTGTGTACATGATGAAGCACAATGATTACATATAGCTGCACATTTTAAACATGCTTCTATACAAGTTTTGTAAGTGTGATAACCTGTCATAATTTTATTTTTTTGATTGAGAATAAGAATTACATTTTCAGCAGCGATGGATAAAACCTTAGGTACACTTCAAAAGCCATAGGATTTTTTCCGTACAAGCTATTGAGTTTATTGTCAGCATTATAATATGTAAGCTGACTTCCACCGGCTAACCTTATTGTGCCAATGTTCAGCAAATCATAATTGAAGCTCAATGTAAAAGCACTTACGGGAAACACTGCATCCTTTCCGTACACTGTTTCGCTCAAATTTAATTCTTCAACTGATTTTTGAACGTACTCATATCTGCCGTGTATAGCCAATTTATTTTTACGCCATGAACTTTCTAATAGAAATGCGTTTTCAGCATCATGCTCTTTAACTTTATTCATTCCCCAAACTGCAACTGCATTAAGCCATCCATTGCCTGATAATGGCAAGCTAAAGGTTGCCGATGCCGTTGTTCTGTTTACATCTTCGTCGGCATGCAATTCTTCAGGACTTTTAAGAAAACCATGCGATACCTGCAATGCCCAGTTTTTTGAAGGGTTATAGGATAACCTTCCGCTCCAACTATCAAAGCGTGGCTTATCAAAATCAAATCGATTTTCATTCGGCTCCCTTCCTGTAAAAGAAGAACCTTCTATTTTGAATTGACCGAAACGAATACCAAGTGTAGTTACACCAAAAGTTATATGAGTAGCATCTATCCAATGATGAGAAAGCGGTGCATCAGGATTATATAATGCCGACGGACGGTGCATAAAAGCTACAGGACCCAAAGCTGGTTCACCCGGATAAGCAACATACAAAAAAACATCCGCTTTTTTCGAAAAAGCATGTGCATAGCCGACAGATAATTCAGAAAATAAATCATGTGGATGCTGGCGGTCAACCAACGGCTTGCCATTGTAAGCTTCACCACTTTGAAAAAGTAAGGGATAACCGTCTCCCCCCTCTGTTACAGGGTCAAGGGAAAACATTGTATTAAAGTGAAACAAACCATTTGCACCTACCTTTCGCTGTCCCATAAACATAAGCCAGTTAGGTGCATCAAAAGCATCGTTGCCTCTTGTACCTTTGTTAGAAAAATCCTGATTGGTATAACGAATAAATAAATTGCCATGCAGCATGTACATCCAGTTTTTTGAATGATACATATTCCCATACATAGGCGATGCATCAGGCAACCAACCTGTACCTGAACCATTGCGGCTCATAGGTAAGTTCAATGAAAAGGCATGGTTCATATGGTCCATATTCGTCTCATGATTCATCATACTATGGTCATGCTTCATCACGGTATCCATTGCCATTTGCTTTTTCATTGTATCCTTAGCTTTCGGCTTGCTCGTATCCGTCATAGGTATATGATGTTCATGCTGAGCTTTCGAAGGCCCAATAAACAAGCAAAACATTATAGCTGCTCCAATAACTTTCTTCGGCTGTTTTATTTTAATCATAAAACTTAAACCTTACAACAAGTGTTCCAGCTTCATACTATCAATTTCAAAATATAGGGGTTAGTAAAATGCACCAGTAGCTGCAATTAAAGGGTAAATAAATCCACAGGACCCCGTCGTAAAAGTTAGCTTAATTGTCTCACGCAAAATTGTCTGCCGTGGGCCGGCAATTGTTGTTCTTGTGCAAGGTTAGCTTCTGTGCGCTGGGTTTTGTGTAAATATGCTGCAATGTTTGGTCCTCTATAAGAGACTTTACATTGAAGTGTTCTGTCACTTGAATGGTAATGAGATTTTCATTTTAGGTTAGCGTAAAATGGACACGGTTTGGCGATGTGCTGGAGGATAGCTGGCAAAAAAGGCCAGACCGTATACCAAAGTCGTTTCACAAATGTTGGTATCAGCTGCACCAATCCTACCTTTGATGGACGACTATTAACATGACGACCAATTCAGCTATTTTTTTATTCGTCCTCCTCATCCATCTCCAGCAATAAATTTGCTACCAGTGCCGTCCAGCCAGTTTGGTGAGAAGCGCCCAGGCCCTGCCCGGTATCGCCGTGAAAAAATTCATAAAACAGGTGGTGTTCTTTAAAATTTTCTTCCGACCAGCAGGCCTGGTGGCTGGCATGATACTGGTGTTGCCCGGCTTCATTTACTTCGAAGATTTTTAAAATTCTTTTGGTAAGCTGGTTAGCAATTTGTTTCAGGTTCAGCTTGTTTCCTGAACCTACCGGAAATTCATAGGTGTATTTATTGCCGTAATAAGCATAGTATTTCCTCAGTGAATTAATAATCAGGTAATTCAATGGTAACCAGATAGGCCCCCGCCAGTTTGAATTGCCGCCAAACATAGAACTGGAACTTTCTCCTGGTTCATACTGGATAGAATAATGACGGCCCTGGTAGCCAAAAACATAGGGTTCATCTTTATGACTCCTGGAAAGCGATCGGATGCCATAATCTGATAAAAACTCGGCCTCGTCCAGCAATCTTTTCAACAGGCTTTCCAACCGGTCATCTACCAGTATGGCGAATAAGTAATTGCCTTCGTCATTTTTTTTCTCAATATCTGAAATAATTCGGGTTAGGTCTGGCCGGGTGAGTTTAATAACGGAGAGCCTTGTACGAAATTGCCGCAGTTGCTCAAACATATCGCCATGCATAATTTCCACGGCCAGTAAGGGGATGATGCCTATCAGTGAGCGGATTTTTAAACGCTGGCTGGTACCGTTTTCAAACTGAATAGCGTCATAATAAAAAGCATCCTGCTCATCCCAGAGAGAAATATCCTTTTTGCCAATATGGTGCATTGCCCAGCCAATATTAAGAAAATGCCTGAAAAACTTGGCCGCTGATTCTTCGTATGCCTTGTTATGTTGTGCCAGTTCCAGTGAAATGCGCAGCATATTAATGGCATACATCGCCATCCAGCTGGTAGCATCGGCCTGCTGCAATTTCTTGATGCCGGGTGGCATGTGGTTACGATCGAACACACCAATATTATCCAGCCCGAGAAAACCTCCTTCAAAAATATCTGTTCCGTTAGCGTCCTTTTGATTTACCCACCAGGTAAAATTCATCAGCAATTTCTGAAAAGCCCTTTCCAGGAAGTCCCAGTCGGACACGCCTGTTTTCTTCTTATCTGCTTCGTACACATACCAGACGCCCCAGGCATGTACCGGCGGATTAACATCGCTGAAGTTCCATTCGTATGCCGGAATCTGGCCGTTGGGATGCATATAATATTCGCGGAGTACCACCAGCAATTGTTGCTTGGCAAAATCAGGATCTACATGCACAAAACTGGCCGCATGAAAGGCCAGATCCCAGGCAGCAAACCAGGGGTATTCCCATTTGTCCGGCATGGAAATAACATTCCGGCAGGTAAGGTGTTGCCAGTCGTAGTTGCGCTTGTACTGGCGGGTGGGCGGTGTTTCGCCTGGTTCACCAAACAACCATTTGTATACATCGAGGTAGTAAAACTGTTTGGTCCACATTAATCCGCTTGACGCACTGCGCAATAACGACTTATGTTGCGGGGATAATTTTTCAGGTGTGAGCTGATCATAAAATTGATCAGTATCCGACTGGCGCATCGCAAAAATTTCATCAAATGCAGCCCACGGCTCCTTCAACAGAATTTTACTGAGCCTTATTTTAAAAGTCGCCGATGCGCCCGGTTCAATAACTGCATTGAGCCAGATAGCCGCCTTGCTGCCCTCCTTTTGGGGATTCACGGTTGGCTCCTGGTGAATCACATAATTATTAATGCCGTCCTTTACAAACGCTGTATCATTCGGCCGGTTATACATCCGCTGGCTATTGGTTTCATTTTCGCAGAATAATTGTTCTCCTCCCTGGTGGTAGAGAAAAAAATTGCCATTGCGCGAGGAGTTAGTGCGCAGGCAATCACGTGACACTGATGTAATAACCGGCTTTACAAACCTGGCATTGTGTTTCCAGAAATTACGAAACCACAGATGGGGCAATACATGGATAGGTGCCGCTTCAGGTCCGCGGTTATACACGGTTATCTTCATCAGTATGTCATTGCTGTCGCCTTTTGCATATTCAATATAACAATCAAAATAACGGTTGTCTTTAAAGATGCCTGTGTCGGGCAATTCATATTCGGGCGCCAGACGGCCTGTTTGATTCCGTTCCAGCAACTCCAGGTATGGAAAAGCAGCCTGCGGGTATTTGTACAAGAATTTACAATAGGAATGGGTGGGCGAAGAATCAAGATGAAAATAAAGTTCTTTAACATCTTCTCCATGATTGCCTTCATTATTGGTGAGACCAAAAAGCCTTTCTTTTAATATGGAATCTTTCCCGTTCCAAAATGCCGGCGCAAGGCATAATATCTGATCCGCATCACAAAAACCGGCTATCCCTTCTTCGCCCCAGCGGTAGGCATAACTCCGGGCAAGGTCATGATTGACATAACTCCAGGCATTGGCATTGGAACTATAGTCCTCCCTTACCGTTCCCCACTGGCGTTCAGAAAGATAAGGCCCCCACCTTTTCCAGTTTTTGTTATTTTTCGAACGCAATAGCCGTTCCTGCTCAATATTATGCCCCATTATCTTGTAGAATGTTTAATCTGGTTAGTGTTTTCATTAAAATATAACTTTCCGGCCATTCTAAATAATATTTTATTTTTCGTAATATGAGAGATATTATCGTTCCTCTAAAAAGAATCTTTTCAATCGCGGTTATGCACATAGACGCTTTTATGGGTATATTAGCCTTTTTTACATTTATCGTCCCTTCTTTGACAAGCTAATCAAAGGGATAAGGTTAATAAAAAAGTGAATCAGACGACAGGTCTGTTTACTTAACATTAACTTTTATAAATACATATTTGAATGACGGTCAAAGACACATCCACCGAAGACTTAAACACTGTTTTTATTCCTTCAGATAAGGAGCTTGAAAGTATTAAACAGGGCATATTTGTTATTAAAGTAGATAATAAATCTACCTATCACAGATGGCGTGATGTATGGGCAGATAATATGCTGTTTAAAGTTCCGATGCCACCTCATGATCAGTTTATTTTCAGGGCTGTGTCCATTACAATACCTGTTTATCATGAGTATGGTGTCGTTAATTCTGTCTATCCCAATAGTTTTATTTATGGTGTTCAGGTAACAAAGAGTGCTATGGGTAAAACAGTGATTTCTTCAATCGATACTGTCAGATGGATGTAATTAACTTTTCCCGGTTCTTACGCAACGTAGCTTTGTTTAGTTTTCCAGCAATCACCCGGTTTAAAAGAACGTGGAAAGAGACATTTTTACGCCAGAAAATGTTTATAGATAAAAGGCCATCTGCTTTTCCTTAAAAAAAAGTTAATCCGCGTTTCAGGCGCAATTAAATAGCTGTAACGCAGTTATGCCACATATTTCTTCAATTTTTTCCCTGAACTTCGGGCATAACGTAACATGAAAAAAATAATCCCCTGTTATTTTGCTGTATTAGCTTTTACCTGTGCCCGGCCTGTGTGTGCGCAATACACAGATAGCCTTCCTGTTAGCAAAGCGGCTGATACCGTGCGCCTTAGTATTAACTGGGATAATCCGCAGCAGAAAAGGGTTTTCCCGCATCGGTCTTTTATTTTGCCTGCGGCGATGGTAGCATACGGGGTTGTAACCCTTAACAGCAATCAGCTGCGAAGCCTGAATGAAAAGGTTAAAGAAGAAGTGTATACCGAACGGAGTAATAAAGACAAAATACATATTGATAATGTGCTGCTTTATGCACCTGCCGCAGCGGTATATGGGCTGAACGCGATGGGCATAAAAGGCAAAAATAATTTTCGTGACCGTACCATGCTGTATGCCATGTCTCAACTGATACAGTCGGCTGTGGTGTTTCCGGTAAAAAAACTCGTTGCGGAAAACAGGCCCGATGAAAGCAATCGTTTATCTTTTCCGTCAGGACATACAGCCTGTGCGTTTGCATCTGCAGAATTTATGCGGCAGGAATATAAAGATGTATCTCCCTGGTACGGGGTGGCCGGTTATGCCGCCGCAGCCAGTACCGGTTTTCTCCGGATGTATAATAATAAGCATTGGTTGAGCGATGTGGTGGCTGGCGCTGGTATTGGCATTATGTCCACCAGGTTGTCTTACTGGATTTACCCCCTTATTAAAAGAAAATTATTTAAAGACAAGGCGGTAAGTACAGTAGTAATGCCTTTGTACCAGGATGGCGCTTTGGCGCTTGGTTTGGTGCATCACTTTTAATAATCGAATCATAATTAGTTAGCACCAACTGCCATCTCTTCTATCGATTGCTGCCGTAAAGCAGGAAGAATGGCCTTATCAATTTTAACACCGCCATTGGCCAGCAAATAACTTTTACCTCCATGCTGACGGGTATAATACAGCACTTTATTTTTCATAATAATTTTTACACTGCCGGTTCTAACTGCAGGGCTAATCATCGTCCTGGTAATTTCCTTGTCAGTCATAGCAGGTTGCCATCCTGCCTTTACTCTTTGGTAAAGTTCGCGGTGGTTATCGGCCACAAAAATCATCGTATCAAAACCTCCAATACATAGTGCTGCCATCACCCAGCCAGTCATTAATATGCGCAGGATGAAAACGGCCTCTTCAAGAAATTCAAAAGGAAAATCGAAGAACATGAGCCGTACCCACACATAGACGCTCATGGATAGCAGGCTGCCCATGTAAAGGGCCCGTCTTATAAAGCGTTGTACTGGTGTTTTTGCAAAGAAGCGTATAATATGCTGTTTAATTTCGGTGCAGGTTTTTTGGGAATACATATTTGTTTGTTTTCGGTTGGCAAAATTGCAGTGCTGCAGCACGCTGAAAAAATACAAGTGTGTGAAATGCAGGAAATGCCTAATCAGGCGTATAAATAATTAGTTTGTCCGTTTAGCCAACGGGATAGGAGAATACGGGCAAGAGCAGGGAATTATATATTGGCAAGGCAAAAGCTTGCTTACCGGTAAAATACGCCGTTTTACAAATTGTCCAGCGTGTCCGGGTGGTTCAAAATTGTCGCAATAACCCTTTTAATTGTCGGTTTCGTACAGCATTTATTGCCTGTTTTCCCGCAATTTTGTCCTGTTAGAAAACAATAACTATAAAATTTTCAGCCATGGAAAAAGAAAAGCAAATAATTACCGTGCATACTACGGTGAATGCCCCGGTAACAAAAGTGTGGGAATACTGGACCAAACCTGCGCACATTATCAAATGGAACAGTGCTTCTGACGACTGGCATACGCCCCGGGCAGAAAACGATTTGCGTGCCGGCGGACACTTTACAGCAAGAATGGAAGCCAAAGATGGTAGTATGGGTTTTGATTTTGGTGGTACCTACGATGAGGTAAGAGATAATGAATACATCGGGTACACACTTGCTGATGGCAGAAAAGTAAAAGTTGATTTTACCGCTAATGGTGACAGCACTGAAGTAGTGGAGAGTTTTGATGCAGAAGCCGAAAATTCAATAGAAATGCAGCAGGGCGGCTGGCAGGCCATCATGAATAGCTTTAAAAAATATACAGAAGCCAACGGCGGATAAGTACGATGGACAGTAAAATGCATTGCTGCTTAATCTCAAAGGTGGATTGTTCCTCAGCATGGCAACAAAGTAGAGCGTTCTTTTTCTAATTACCAATGATACCGCTGCTGTTATTAATAGCATGGTAAAATTTTTCTTTGTAGCAAATGCCCACAGGTATCCGGTATTTGTCAATATGAACCACTTTGTTTCTTACAAAATCAATCTTATTAACCGGGACTATATAGGAGCGGTGGATCCGTGCAAATTCATTGCCCGGCAGTCGTTTTTCCAGCGCTTTCATCGTCATGCGGGTAATCACCGGTTTTTGATCACGCATATAAATACGGATATAATCATCCATGCCTTCTATGTAAAGTATGCTGGAAAGCTGCACTTTCATCAATGAATAATCTACCCGGAGCGAAATGTTTTGCGGGCTGCACAAAGGGTTCTGGTAAATAAATTTATGTTTGGCTTTGGCTTTTTCTGCCGCCTGTAAAAAGCGTTTATAATCAAACGGCTTCAGCAGGTAATCCAGTGCATTGAGGTTAAAGCCTTCTACCGCAAATTCGCTGTAAGCAGTTGCAAAAATTACCATGGTACCCGGTGCTGCCAGTTGCCGGAACTTAAGTCCCGTAACAGCCGGCATATTAATATCCAGGAAGAGCAGGTCTACAGGGTAATTAGCGATATACCTTGCTGCCTCATCTGTTTTAGTAAAGGTTTTCAGCAGGTTAATATAGCCGGTTTGCCCACAGTATTTTTTTATCAGTTCAAGTGCCGGAGGTTCATCATCCAGCGCAATGGCTTTAATCATAGTATATCTAATGAAAGGGTTACGGCATATATTTTTTTGTCCTCCAGTATTTCCAATTGGTGCTTCAACGGATACAGCAGGTGTAACCTTTGCCGGGCATTGCTAATGCCGGCTCCGGTGGACCAAGTGACTTCAGTTGGTGAAACTTTATTATTAATAACCTGTAAGTAAAAGGTATTGCCCACCATTGAGATGTCAATATCAATGGCAGAATCTTCATTGGGATTGACACCATATTTAAACGCATTTTCTATAAAAGACATGGCCAGCAGGGGAGCAATTTTGCCGGCGCCCACATACGGCTGTATGCAACTGGTTATGGAGACGGTATTTCCCAGTCTTCCCTTCTGCAATACTATATAACTTTTGATATAGTCCAGCTCTTTAGCAAGGTCAATAACATCAGTGGCAGCTGCTTTTAAAATATACCGCATCAAACCAGCCAGTTGTATAATAGCATTGGGCGTCTCTTTAGATGTATTGCTGGCCAATAAATAAATCCAGTTAAGTGAATTGAAAAGAAAATGGGGATTGATCTGGCTATTGAGGCAGGCAATTTTCATGTTGACCGTTTCACGTTGGCTGCCATCCAGGTCTTTGTGTAAACGGACAATGATCGCCAGTGAGGCACTTATTATAAAAAGGAAATTAATATAATGCAAACCGGGAAAAAACGCCTGCTGCCCTGCAATGGCCAGGCCAAGCGGCCATGCCATAAACACCCCAACAATCAAAAGGTAATTGACAAAATAATTTTTTGCGTATAAAGCCGGTATCAGTAAATAATGATTGAGGTAAGAGAAAATAACCAATAACATAAATAGTAAGGAGTAAACTGTACTCCTTACACCAGCAGCAGCAGGTTGCGGTTTTACTTTGACAATAATTTCAAGTACGACAGGTAGAAAATAAAGGACCAGCCAAATCAATGCTTGTAAAAAATATTTTAAACCGGTATGCCTGGTGGTAAATAATAATAATTGCCAGTAATGTGTCGCATCACTTGTGGCAGCAGGTTGGCCATTATTAACCTGTACGTGGTAACTGCGGTAAGAAGCTGAATGGGTCATACTGTATTAAATAGATTTGGTTGCATGTTTAACCGGGTATGGCAATAACTGCTTTTTTTAAAAAATGCTCCCGGGTAAAAACCCCGGAGCTTCGCTAATAAAAACCACCTCCATGAAATATTTAAGACAAGCCAGTATTTTGTTCTATTACTGATGGTCTTGCCCACCATGTTATTGTTTCCATGCGTTATCGACAAGCAGCTTGTCCGTTACCGGGAAAAATTTTTCCCGTGTGTGACAGCCACCTGAACCATTTCCAGTGCAGGTGCTGGTTGTTTTAACAGCATTTTGCACAGGCAATACCGTTACTTTGAATTGGTTGCTTACCGTAGCACTGCTTACAGGTTTTGCATTATTTGTTGTTGAGAAATAAGGGGTTACAAGCCGCCTGGTATTCTCTTCATCAGACAACAGGCACGCTATGCAACCTATTACCAGGAGCATATATACCGGAAGTGTCATTTTTTCCATACCTGATGTTTTACATTTGCACTGACAGAAATTAGCCGCAAACATTGTCAACGTAGTTTCCGGCTGCTTTTCTGACCAGATGCCCGGAGGAAAAGAAACGTTGGGTTGAACAGAAAAAATAAACAACAATCATTTATTTTTTAAAATAGACGGCTGTTAACCCAACCTTTTGATTTGGTGCGGCATCTGGCCTTTGTAAATAAAACCATCTGTTATTTTTAGTAAAACCATCGCTGATTGTCTGAAGGGGGATCGATCTTCCCAGAATGCACTTTACCATGCCCTGGCGGAAAAGATGTATAGCGTTTGCCTGCGCTTTAGCCGGTCCAGGCATGAAGCAGAAGAAATTTTACAGGAAGGTTTTATTAAAGTTTTTGTTTCTCTTCATAAATACCGCGATGAAGGTTCTTTTGAAGGATGGGTGAGAAAAATAATGATCAACACCGCCTTGCAGCGGTACCGCAGCCGGTCAGCATTGCACGCAGTTGTTTCCCTCGAGCTGACACAGCATCACCCTTCAAGCGATAAAGAGGAAATTCTTGCTAACCTCAGCGCGAAAGAACTGCTGCGCATGGTGCAGGAGCTGCCTCCGGTTTACCGGATGGTATTTAATTTATATGTTTTTGAAGGTTACCAGCACAAAGAAATTGCCAGCCTGCTAAATATTTCTGAAGGTACTTCCAAATCTAACCTGCATGATGCCAGGAGATGGTTGAAAGAAAAAATTACCCGGGAGACCAGCGTGGATAATTTGAAAAAGCTTTATTTATGAAAAAAAATTTACAAGATATTGATAAGGTTTTTAAAGATGCGCTGGATGATCACCTGGAGCCTGTTCCGGCCGGTGTTTGGGATGCTTTGAACAATGACCTGGATAAAAAGCAGGCTTTTCATTACAGGAAAAAATATTACCGAACAAAAAGGCTCGCCCTGCTACTGCTCTTGCTGGTTTTTTCCGGCATTGCTTACCAGCTGTTTGTTGCGGCGCCCGGCAAAACAAATACCGGGGTAGTGCAAACGCAATTGCCCGCAGCCCTGCAAAAGAATGGACAGGATGTTAGTCTGCCGGTTAAAAAGCCAGCTACCGCAAAAGAATTGGTAACTACGGAAACAGCGCCGGATGCCGGCAATGCTGCAGTTCGCAAAGGCGATATTGTTGCTGCTGAAACAACTGCCGCTACAGAAAAAAAATCAAGCAACCAGGCAAAAATTGAATTAACAGAAAAGAAAGCTGCTAATACAATCAATCCGACAGTTGCCCGTACCCTGCAGCTAAATAAACCAGCTGCTGCTATGAAAGCTCAAAGACGCGACAATACAAAGCGTACACAAGAGCAAGTGGCTTCCTTACAAAAAAATAATACTTTGCAGCAAACCCTTTCTTCCGGTAAAGCAAACAGCAAGCTGGATAGCAAGCCGTCCAGCAAAGCGTTAACGTTAGCTACAACTGATATAGGAAGGGATGATCTTTCTGCCGGCGCTATAATAAGTGTTAATATCAAGCATACTGCCAGTCAGCTACACACAGCTAACGGCAAAACAAATACCGCCGTAATACAACCTATTCGCAGGTTGGTGTCACCCATTGCCGCTTACCAGTACCAGCCACCGTTATACCTGTCTGAAACAACAGCAGTGGAAGTAGTTGCTTTTACTGCTATGCCATCCATGCTCTTGTTGGATAATACAGCTGCAAATTCCAGTCTGCAAAAAGAAAAGTCGCCCGCAGAAACGAAGCAATTTCCAAAACATCCCATTTCGTTAATGGCTTTTGCGTCGCCCAATCATAGTTTCAGGCGACTGGAGAATGATAACCGGCTTTCTGGTCCTGTGCTAAATAAAAAGCTGGCAGAACAGCAGGAACAGCAGGTAGCTTCCTACAGCGTGGGTTTGTTGGTAAATTATGGTATCGGCAAAAAACTTATCCTGCAGTCAGGGCTTGTATTTTCTTCTGCCAAAACCAATATTGCACCAAAAACAATTTTTGCCCGCCCCGATAACAGTGGACGCACCAAATATGAATTTAACTGTTCATCAGGTTCATCCTTTCTATCGCCAAAAACCGGTACAGTGCCGGCAGTGGGCGATAGCATCCACGTAATGGGATCCAGCTCAACCCTTACATATATCGGCGTGCCCCTGTCTTTAAATTATGTATGGAAAAAGGGAAAATTTCTTATCAAACCAGGCATTGGCTTATCGGTTAACTTTTTAACGAGCGGTAAGTCTGCTACCAGCTTTGGTGCGTCCGTGGGCCATCAAAAAGAAACCGCTTCCATCAACGGTTTAAAAACAGCTTATGTAGACGGATCCCTTGGCCTGGGTGCAGAGTTTATGCTTAACCAGCGGTTTTCGGTGGGCTTACGGCCATTGTTGCGAATGGCACTTACTGCCGTTAACAGAGACACACCAATAAGAACATATCAAAATTATGTTAGCCTTGAAACAGGTATAAAAATAAATTTATAAGTTCAGTTCCCCACGCTAACGTTATGCGTAAAACAATACAGCCATAATAGTCCCCAATGGTTGTGCTTTAAAAATTTCCTTCTCTGTTACAAGCTGTTTCAATTAAATAAATTTTTATAAGCAATGTATTAAACAAGCTTCAGCCATCGCCAGCAGGTGATGGCTGGTAGTATTTCCAATGATTATAGCAGCTGGATGCTTTTTATATAAACGCGGACACTGCGACCGTTAACGAAGCCCGTTTATAATAAAATTGCTATATATTCACCAATCAATACTATGTAATGCCATTTTTACTGCTGCCTGCAGTTTGTTTTTAGTATAACAAGAAATTACCGTTTTATTTATGCTGCAAAAGCCCGCACGTTTACTCACTTTATTGCTGACTATATTGCTGCGTTTCTTTTCGCCGGTCAATGCGCAGGATTCACTACCGGAATCAAAACATGCTGCTATTGTTTTTCCCTATCCCATGTATACGGAAAAATGGCGTTCCTCCATCGGGATCACATTACTAACCACACCAGAAGATATTACTGAAGAAGTGCGCATCCGCGTTCCTGCTATTGAATACCGCGTATTGCGCCGTATCAGTAATCATTTAATTGCAGAAGGCAGAATCAGTGCCCAGGTGCTGCAAAATCAGTTGCAGCTGGGCGTACGCTATGTGGTGCCGCTGTCTGATAAACTGTTTTTATCTGCCGGTAACGATGTAGGGTACTGGTTTGGTTTTCTGAAAACAGAAGGCTTTAACAGCAGGGGCTCAGGATGGCTTACTTATCCAAATGTGTCACTTGGTTACCGACCCGGTAAGGATATGCTGATTACCGTAAGGGCGCAATCTTCGGTAAACCTCGGCTACACAGCTTACAATGGAAACGAAAAAACATCTGAAGGCAAAGTGTTTTACAATGGGGAAACTTTTACCATTGCGCTTGAGCAGCCTTTTTATCACCACAAGCACCTGACCCTGGCATTTTCTGCCATCAACAATTATTTCTATTGGCAAACATGGTCTTTGTTTTACCGTGTAAACCGTAAAATTTTCTACCCGCAGGTTACTGTGGCATTTATTTTATGAGGATCGTTGTAATAATAGTATGTATACTCACAGCACTCGCTTCCTGCAAAAAGGACTACAAAGCGCCTGTGCCGGATAGTAATAACTGGGATGCATTCAGCGCAGCGGCCCCGCTTAAATTGTCTGCGCAGTCAAGATCGTCCATGGAAGGCGTGTATCATCTTACGGCAGCGGGCGGAGTTTTTGGCGATACCGTTGCAGTAAAATGGAGTTATGTAATTACCGGAACAGATACGGTATACCACCTTTCCGTTTTTTGCGAAAAGGATATTGCTTATTTTATTTGCGAAGGCAAAAAAACCAATGGTGATATCCTGTTAAATGGATATTGGCGCAAAATGCTGGGCGTGGAAACCGGTATTGTGCGTTTTACCATCAAAGCAGCAGAAGGCGCGGACCTGGTAGCCGGCAACAACCCGGTTATACTACCTGGTTCAATAGTGGTCAGCGGTATTTATGGCAATGGTCAGGAGCTGCCTGCCTTACCCATTAGTTTCAGCTACAACCGGAAACTATACAGCAAGGGGCCTTTTCAGATCATTGCACACCGGTCGGGGGGCAGAACGTCCGATTTACTGCCGGTGTCTGAGAATTCAGTTGCCATGATCAGGAAAACGCCTGAGTTTGGTTCCACCGGAATAGAAATAGATGTGCGGTTAACCAGCGACGGTATACCGATTCTATACCATGATAATACGCTCAACCTGCGGGAAGCTCAAAAAAGCGGGTTGATAGGTCCCATAAAAAATTACACCTTTGATCAGCTCTCCACCTTTGTGCGGTTAATACACGGCGAAAAAATACCCACTTTACGCGAAGCACTGGACGCAGTGGTGTACCAGACAGCTTTGCGTTTTGTATGGCTCGATACAAAATACACCGGTTCGCTGCAGGTAGTACGTGACATTCAGAAAGAATACCTGCAAAAGGCAGCCGCGGCGGGACGAACCCTTACAATTGTAATTGGCCTGCCTACAGAAGATGCGCAGAATGATTTTCTTGCCTTGCCGGATTATGCCAGTGCACCAAATTTGTGCGAGCTAAGCCTGGAAGACGTAGACAAAACAAATGCAGAAATATGGGCACCGAGGTTTACACTGGGTACACAGAATGAACAGGTGGCGCAGGTGCATGCGGCCGGCAGACAGGCTTTTGTGTGGACACTTGATGTACCTGATCTAATCAAACAGTATTTACAGGACGGTCATTTTGATGCCATCTTATCTAACTATCCTTCAAGCGTAGCTTATTATTATTATGTACAGCAATAAACAACTTGCTATATCACCGGTATCGCTGAAAAGCTTCCCTCTGCTTTTTTGGAGGGAGGAGCTGAAGACGCGTTTAAAAATAAATACCAGGTTTTTACTTGTAAGCGTGTGTATATTTTCAGCATTATTTATTTGTAACGGCCCTCTGTGTGCCCAGGATACAACAGTAGTGCTCACCAAAGATTCCATTGAGGTAAATGTGCAGCAAAAAGGGCAATACGCATTTATCCTGTACGCGGGTGGCGGTTGGTTCTCTTATGTAGGTTCCATTGGCTCTGCTGGTGTAGTAAATAATACTGATATAACCCGTTCGCACCCCATTGGAACATTCAGGATAATGTGGCATCCGGATCACCGCCTGCGTATTGGTATTGAAACCGGCTATACAAATTTTTATACCTACCGTGTCCAAAACGGCAATACTACAGGCAAAGTAAACCTCACCGGTATTCCTATACTGGTGGTTTGGTCTATGGCGCTCACAAAGCGGTTCAATGTGTTTGCGGGTATTGGTTCTTACCTGCTTACCACCAATCTTGATTATAAGGGAAGTGTTAAATCGAAAGCAGTTAGCCTGGGTATAAATGCTTCCGTAAATTATGTGCAACCCATTTCTCCTAAATTGGGTATTGGTGCAGAGCTTAAATGGATGGATGCTGCACAAACAAGGGACTATGGTGTATCTGCACAGGTTATGCTGGTTTGGAAATTTTTTGAATGGTAATGCTACAGCACATGAAATACCTACTATTATTTTTTTGGGGTGTTTTGTTTTGTAAAACCAGCGTGGCGCAGGCTGCCAGGCCAGATTCTGCAGCGGCTGTATTAATGGATTTTGTAAGTGATACCCAGCAGCCACTGGGGGTAGAAAAAATTTACCTGAAACCGGCACAGAATACCCGCGCCACCGCCATGATTTTTTCGGCGATTCTCCGTGACAAACCTGCTGCGCTGTTTATGCTGGGTGATATTGTTTCCCTTGGTTACCGTAATAAGAAATGGATAAAAACAGACCGGTTCCTCGACAGCGCCAAAAGGCAGGGTACAAAGGTATACGGACTGATGGGTAATCATGATGTAATGGCAAGGGATAAAAAAGGCGAAAATAATTTTCAAAAGCGCTTTCCTGCACACAATCGCACGGGGTACCTGCAGGTAATTGATTCAATTGCCCTGGTGCTGCTTAATTCAAATTTCAGTAAACTTTCTGTTAAAGAAACTGACCGGCAACAACAATGGTATATTAAAACAATTGATTCACTTAACCACCATGCCGGCATTAAGGGTATAATTGTGGCCTGCCATCATCCAATTTTTACCAACAGCAATATGGTAAAACCTTCCGCAACAGTAAGACAACAATTTCTCACGCTTTTTATGGCTACGCCCAAATGTGTACTTTTTATAACCGGGCATGCACATGCGTTTGAGCATTTCCGCTATCAACAAAAAGATTTTCTGGTAATAGGGGGGGGCGGTGGACTGCACCAGCCCCTGTCTGCAAAAGCAAATATGCCCGCTGATATAGCGGCTGCATATAAACCAATGTTTCATTACCTGCAGTTAAGACGTTACGGATCTTTACTGCAACTGCGTTCTTACCACCTGGCTGCTGATTTCTCCACATTTACAGCGGGATATAGTGCCGTAATTGCAACACCCTGACTATTTTTATAACCATGTACAATCAGCCGACTTACAATACAGTATTGCCAGCAATTGCTGTTTTACTGTTGTACGCCATCTCATTTACTGCATGTAATAACCAGCCTGAACCGGATGCAAAAAAAGTAACGCGGGATACGGTTAATAAAGCAGAAAAAGAGATAGCCGTTGAACTGAACGGAAAGTTCAGTGATCAAACAATATTAAAGTTTGACAGCAGTGCATTGCCAGGTTTCTTTCTGGCCCATCCGCTGCTGGCAGCTTATCAACAAGATGTGGAATTGTTTTATAAAAAACGTGATTTTTCTTTTGCGTGGTACGATAGCAACGGACTGATAGAACCTGCAGGTAACTTCTATGCGCGGGTGCGTAATTTGCCCGCTGAAGGAATTGCAGCGCCCGTTCCCTACCTAATAAACCTGGACAGCCTGATGGAAAGCCGGGACCTGACGGAAAAAAAGCAGCAGGCCGAAACAGAAATATTGCTTTCGGGGCTATACTTTTATTTTGCGAACAAAGTTTGGGGCGGACTGGATGAAAAAACCAGCACTAAAATGGAATGGTATTTACCCAGAAAAAAAATACCCTATGAACAGTGGCTCGATTCTCTGTTGAAAACGCCGGGTGCTTTTAGTCATGCAGACGAGCCTGTTTTCCGGCAGTATAACCTGCTCAGATCTTTTTTGGAAAAATACCGTGCAATAGAAACAGCAGGCAAATGGGAACCGGTTGCGACTGATAAAAAAACTTACCGCTTATTGGATTCTGCTGCTACCATCCAGCAGGTAAAAACAAAACTTTTCCAGTTGGGAGATCTGGCCATCGATGACGGCGCTGCGCTTTTTGATACCACGCTGCAAGTGGCAGTGAAAAAATTTCAGCACCGCTACGGTATAAAGGAAGATGGGATCATAGGTCAGTCGATGATAAAAGAATTAAATGCCCCACTGCATGGTAAGATAGAAAAGATTTTGGTGAACCTGGAAAGAAGCCGGTGGCTGCCGATGGCATTAAACGGTGAATACCTGGCCGTCAATATCCCGGAATTTAAATTGCATGTATACAATAAAGATTCCCTGTTGTGGAGTATGAATGTAGTGGTAGGGCAGGCGTTAACTAAAACAGTTATATTTTCCGGGGCCCTTAAAAACGTTGTTTTCAGCCCTTATTGGAATGTGCCCGCCAGTATTTATAAAAAGGAAGTATTACCCGGCATGCGCCGGAATAAAAATTACCTCGTCCAACACCATATGGAAAAATCTGGTAATGGGGTGAGGCAAATTCCTGGTCCATGGAACTCACTGGGCCAGGTGAAATTTTTATTTCCCAACAGCTACAGTATTTATTTTCATGATACGCCCTCAAAAAGTTTATTTGTTGAGAGCAAAAGGGATTTTAGCCATGGTTGCATCCGGCTGGCCGAACCCAAAAAGCTGGCAGCTTGGCTTTTGCGAAACGATACTGCCTGGAATGATGAGAAGATAACCGCAGCCATGAACAAAGGAAAAGAACAGTATGTAACATTAGGCAAACCAGTTCCGGTTTTTATTACCTATCTCACTGCCTGGGTAGACCGCAGCGGGCAACTTAACCTGCGGGATGATATTTATAAGCGGGATGGCCGTTTGATTGAGATGATGATGAGTAAGTAGTGAGCGCCAAAATAGTTTTAAAGTTTCCTTAGGTTGACCCCGATCACAAAAACTTGTAAAATTGTTAACGTTGTCCATTTATTGATAAACTTCAATAAATACAGTCTATATTTGTTTTGTAATTGATTTTATGGACGCAAAAAAAGCAGAGAAGATTTCGAAAGCGCTGGCCGATCCCAACCGGCTTACCATTCTGAAAGAAATCAAGAAGAGTAAAACATGTCTGTATTGTGTTGATTTGAATAATACCATCAACCTTGCCCAACCTTCTATTGCCCATCACCTGAAACTTTTAATGGAGAGTGAGCTGGTTACCTCGGATAAAGAGGGCCGTAATGTGCGTTATTACCTCAACAGCAAATTACTGGATGAGTACATTGCCTTTCTGGAAGGATTTAAAATTTAATTTTTTTTCTTTTATTTATTGAAGTATTTGAATAAATCTATACTTTTGTTTTCTTTTTCGGTTTCTGCCACCCAAACTTCGTTCATATTTATTGAATTATTTGAATAAATCTAATAATAATTATCAACTATGCTACAACAGACATTAACCAAATCAAACATCCCTGCATCAAAACAATACCTTGCTGTTGTTCTTGCTGCTTCGCTATTCTTTTTTCTGATCTCACTGATTACTGGCTGTGATGCCAGTGCAAGGGAAAAAGATAAACCCGCTGCCGCGCCAATTGCTGAGGTGCAGGCCACACCCGTAGACGGCGCTATTATTAAACCGGCTGCCTTAAAAGAAGAACTGGAAATAACCGGTTCGTTGGTTGCTAACCAGCAGGTAGATATTGTAAGTGAGCTTACCCGTAAAATTATCCGTGTAAATGTACGTGAAGGTGCTGCGGTGCAATCTGGCCAGTTACTTTTTGAAATGGACAACGCCGATTTGCTGGCCCAACTGGAGAAATTACGCCAGCAGGAAAAACTGGCTTCGCTCAGTGAAGAACGTTTACGTGATCTGATTGCACATGAAGCCGTGGTGCAGCAGGATTATGACCAGGCTTTCACCAACCTTAAAGTGTTACAATCGCAAATTGCGGAACTACAGGTAACCATTGGCAAAACACGCATCCGGGCACCTTTTAGCGGTCAGATAGGCATCGTACATGTGTACCCCGGTGCCGTAGTATCTGTTAATACCGTGCTTACCAATTTAGAAGACAACAGCGTAGTGAAACTTGATTTCCAGGTGCCGGAAAAATATGCGCAGGTAATTACCAATGGCAGCGAGCAAAAATTTACCGTAGCCTCCGACACAAAACAGTATACGGCAAAAGTAATTGCACGCGAAGCAAGGCTTGATCAGAACACCAGGACTTTGCTGGTCCGGGCAATCAGCCCCAACCCGGGCAGGATACTGCTGCCAGGTCAGAGTGCCCGCATCCATTTAGCACTGCATTCTTCTGCCGATGCGCTGATGGTTTCCTCACAGGCCCTGATGCCTTCTTCACAGGGTTACAATGTATACACCGTTAAAAATAATATCGTTCAGTTGTCGCCGGTAGAGATAGGGCAGCGTGGACCCAATTCAGTAGAAATTTTACATGGCCTGTCTAATGGAGATACGGTAGTAACCAGCAACCTACTGCGGCTGATGCCGGGTGCTACCGTGCAGTTTGTTTCATTAAAATAAATACGTGAACCGCCGGGCGGCAGTTGCCAAACGTCAGTCCTGAATAACGAATGGTTAAATCTGTTCCGGGATAACTATGTCCCCCATCGATTAATCGTCAACTACTAATGCTAGAAGCGTATGCTGATAGCTCCAAAAAATCAATTATCATGAGCGCTATTTCACAAGTAAGTATATCCCGCCCTGTACTGGCAGGTGTAATGTCGGTGCTGCTGGTGCTGTTTGGCATCGTAGGCTATACATTTTTAGGAACAAGAGAATACCCGGTAACAGATTCACCCATTGTTACCATTACAACTGTTTACCCCGGTGCCAGTGCAGACATCATTGCCTCACAGGTAACCAAACCACTGGAAGAAGCCGTGGCCGAAGCAAATGGTATCCGTGCTATGTCTTCACAGTCGCGCGAGCAGGTTAGTATTATCACGGTAGAGTTTAACCTTAACGCCGACCTGGAAGCAGCGGCTAATGATGTCCGTGATAAGGTGTCTAAATCGCGCCAGCAATTGCCGGCAGATATTGAACCCACTATTGTGGAAAAATCAGGGCCGCCCGATTTCCTGGTGTTCTTGACTGTACAAAGCGATACCAAAAGCCTGGAGGATGTAACCGACTTTGTAAACATCAACATCAAAGAACGGTTGCAGTCTATACCCGGTGTCCGTTTGGTAGATTCTTATGCAGGGCGCAAAAGATCCATGCGTTTGCGGATGGATCCGGTAAAACTGGCTGCCTACCAGCTCACCCCGGCAGATATACAGGCTGCATTGCAACGCGAGAATGTGGATTTGCCGAGCGGGCGTATTGAAGGACAGAATACAGAAGTAACCCTGCGCACACAGGGAAGGCTGGTAACAGAAGATGATTTCAATAACATGATCCTGCGGGAGCAGGCAGGTGCCATCGTTCGTTTTAAAGATATCGGCACCGCCATCATGTCTTCTCAGAATGAAAGAACGGCGATGATTGTCAGCGAAGGTAATACGGCCCGCTATGGTGTGGGTACCGGCGTGCAGCCCCAGCGCGGTGCCAATTCACTGGCAATTGTGGATGAATTCAGGAAGCGCTTTGACGATATTGTGAAAACAGCTCCCAAAGATTATATCATTACACTTGGAAAAGATTTTACCGTGCCCGTGCGCAATTCCCTATCAGAAGTAGGAGAGACCCTGCTACTTGCTTTTGGCCTGGTAGCGATCATCATCTTTATATTTTTGCGCGACTGGAGAAGTACTATCATTCCGTTGGTGGCTATCCCGGTTTCTATCATCTCTGCATTTTTCATCATGTACATCGGAAATTTTTCCATCAATGTATTAACCCTGCTTGGTTTGGTACTGGCCATTGGCCTGGTAGTAGATGATGCCATTGTGGTGCTGGAAAATATCTACAGCAAGATAGAGCAGGGTATGACGCCACTGGAAGCCGCCCGCAAAGGATCCAGCGAAATTTACTTTGCCGTTATTTCTACCACTGTTACACTGGCAGCTGTGTTTCTGCCAATTTTATTTATGGGGGGCATTACCGGCCGGTTGTTTAAAGAATTTGCCATTGTGGTGTCAGGCTCTGTGCTGATATCCGCATTCGTTGCATTAACCCTGTCGCCCATGATGAGTGCTTACTTGCTCAAAGCCGGCAGCTCGCACAACTGGTTGTATAAAAAAACAGAACCCTGGTTTGTAGCAATGAACAACGGGTATGAAAAAACATTGCGCGGATTTTTTAAATTCAGGTGGTTGGGTTTTGCGTTATTGTTTATATCATTCGGTATTGCTTATTTACTCGCGCCCAAATTGCCATCTGAGCTGGCGCCGCTGGAAGATCGTTCCATGATAGGCCTGGCAGTCATTGCACCAGAAGGTACTTCTTATGAAAGCATGGAAGAAACCATGAAAGCCATCAGTAACTACGTATCTGATTCCATTCCTGATTTGAATGAAAACAGGACCTACGCCGGCATCGCTGCTTCAATCGGCACACTGGTGCAACCCGTAAACGGTGGCTTTCAATGGATATTCCTGAAAGATCCAAAAGACCGGAAAAGTGGTTTAACGCAGGCACAACTTTACCAGAAACTGGTGGCTGCTTCACTACAGTTCAGAAATGTTATTTGCATTCCCATACAGATTCCAACTATTGGCGGTTTCTCCAGTTCCCAACCACTGGAATACGTTATACAGGCACCTGATCTAAAAAGCCTGGTAGACGTGATGCCCAAATTAATGGGCGCGGTGTACCAGAGTAAAAAGCTTTCGTTTCAGAATCCTGATTTTAAAGTAGACAGGCCGGAAATAGGTATTACCATCGACCGGCAGCGTGCCGCACAATCGGGTATCAGTACCCAGGAAATTGGTCGCACTTTGCAACTGGCCCTCAGCGGTAGAAGGTATGGATATTTTATTCACAATGACCGCCAGTACGAGGTAATTGGTCAGTTAGACAGGAAGGAACGTTCTGCACCTGCTGATCTGCGTTCCCTGTTTCTAAAATCATCAGGTGGTGATATGATTTCGCTGGATAACCTGGTAAATATGAAAGAGAGTGTAAGCCCGCCTGCCTTGTACAGGTATAACCAGTCGTACAGTGCTACAATTTCAGCTACGCCTGCAGCTGGTGTTAGTTTGGGAGAAGCCATTAAAGAAATGGATGGCATTACGGCTAAAGTGTTGCCCAAAGGTTTCAGAACAGCACTGTCTGGTCAGAGCCGCGATTTTGCCGAAAGCAGTTCCAGTTTAATTTTTGCATTTATTTTTGCGATACTGCTTATCTACCTGGTACTGGCTGCACAGTTTGAAAGCCTGGTTGATCCATTCATTATTCTTTTAACGGTGCCTATGGCAGTAACCGGTGCATTGTTAAGTTTATGGATCACCAACCAGTCAATCAATGTATTTAGTGAAATCGGTATTATCATGCTGATAGGATTGATTACCAAAAACGGTATCCTGATTGTTGAATTTGCCAACCAGCGTAAGGCAGAAGGTATGAGCGTCCGCGAAGCCGTACTGGCAGCGGCTATTTCCAGGTTCCGCCCAATTCTCATGACCACGCTGGCCATGATATTTGGTACACTGCCCATTGCATTATCGTTGGGAACATCTTCGGGCAGCAGAACATCACTGGGTATTGTGGTAGTAGGCGGTTTAGTATTTGCAGGCGTATTGACCCTGTATGTGATACCTGCCGTATATTCTTATTTTTCCCGCCCGCACAGGGTTACATCTGAGGATAAGATGGTTGTTAACGGATTGCAGGCGGAAACTGTTCCAGCATAAAGCAATTGCCAGGCTTGCCCGGTAGTACCCGGCAAGCCTGTTTTGAACCTATTTTGAACTTTTTGAATTATTTTGTTATGACACACAAACAAGCATACATCTATACATTTACCGTATTTGCGCTTATCTGCCTGATGTCTTATATGGCGAGCGGGCAAACACGTGCATTTTCCTTGCAGGAAGCCTTGACACTAACGCTGGCCAATAACCGCGATATAAAAGTTGTTTCAATGGATGCTGACCGGTCGCGACAGCAGACGGTAATTGCCGATGCACTGCGGAAACCTGTTGCCGGTATCAGCGGCCAGCTCGCACATTATTTTAAGTCGCCTGCTTTTTTTGGCTTTGGCAATAGTACCAGCGGAAGCGATAAAATACCCTACGGCCGTTTTGGCGGGCTGGATCAACTGGCCGCTACATTTTTCATCACCCAACCTATTTATAATGCAGGCATCCAGCCGGCTATACAAAGTGCTAAACTGCAGGAACGGAAAAGCCGGCTGCAGGTAAGCGGTAAGGAAACAGATATAGCAGCAATTTTAAAACAGACCTATATACAGGTACTGGTGTTGCGCGAGCGTGTGAAACTGCAACAGGAAAGTCTTGCACGAAATGAAAAAGCATTAAAGGATGCAAAATCATTGCTGTTGCAGGGCAGGGCTTTGCGGGTGGATACGTTAAGGGCATATACTTCTGTGAAGAACCTTGAACCGGGCATACTTCGTTTATCTTATGCCATTGAAGTGGGTAAGCAGCAATTAAAGACGCTGATGGGAATTGATTCACTACAGCAGATTGAACTAAGCGATTCATTGCTGCTGCCAGCTGCCAACAGTATGCTCTCGGAAGAAGAGGTGTATAACCAGGCCAGGCAACAACGGCCAGATATAAAAGCCCTTGATATGGATCAGCAAATTGCAGCGCAGCAGGTAAAGCTGGTGGCGGCCACTATGAAGCCGGTTGTTTCGCTGAATGCACAGTACCTGCTGCAAACGCAAACCAGCCAGTTTAATTATTTCAATGCTTATTACCCTTCCACACCTTTTGTGGGTGCGCAGGTAACGGTGCCTATATTTAATGGTAACAGCAATAAAGCAAAAGTAAAACTGGCTAAGATTGAAAAAGAGCAATCGGTGCTGCGCTCCCAGAATGCTTATGAGATTTTAAGAGCAGAAGTAAAACAGGTAGTAGCAGATGTAAATGAAACGGCAGCACGTATACAAACAAGCGCCAATGTGCGGGAAACGGCGTTATTAAGTTATGATATTACCCAGTACCGGTATGCAAAAGGCGTAGCGTCGAGGCTGGAACTTACGGATGCTGAACTGTCATTAACTACCGCCCAATCCAATTACCTGGAAGCCGTGTACGATTATTTATCGGCACGCATTGCGTTGGATCGGAGCATGGGCGTATACGGGCAATAAAAGTATATTTCGAGTCTTGCATCAGGTAATGGCATAAAAAAAGCGTTAGGAAATTTTATGGTGGAGCATTAAGCCACGACATTTCCACGCTTTTTTTAAAGTATGTGCGGGGTAAATTTATTGATGAGGACTATGCTGGTGGAATTATCAGAACGCTTCGCCCAGGCTGATATAGATTGCTTTGAAACCCTTACTTACGCCATAATCAAGGCCTATATTAGTGCCGGAATTTTTATTGAATTTGATCCGTAATCCTGCGCCTGCTGCAGGGTGAAGGTAGGCAAACTGGCGTTTATCCGGCTCCGTTACACTGTTGAGGTTAGCAAATACTACAAAACCAAACAATCCGTTTGCACTAAGCTGCTTGCGGTATTCGGTTTCCAGGTACCAAAGTGTTTTACCGGTATAACGGCGGTTGTAAAAACCCCGGCCTGAACGCTGGTTGGTATCCCAGCCGGTGGCAGGGAGGCTGAGATAGGGAGAATGGCTGCCAAGGGTTGTCCAGAGGTATGTCCAGATAGCCAGCACATTTTGATCTTTTCTGCTGAATGGAATGTATTTGCGTACATCCACATAAATTGAATTCCAGAAATCATCACTGCCCAAAAATTTTGGATTAACCCGGTAAATGATGTTGTAATAAAATCCCGGCAGTGGATTAATAGAGTTTACCCGGGCATCATACAGCAGGTTAAAAGCGATACCAGATGAAAATGAATTGGAATTATTGACTGTGCCATATTTATAACCGGTAAATTGCTGCAGATCGATGGAATCGTTTTTGGGCTGAATAGCAATATGATAATCCAGGTTATAGCCAATGCCGGCAAAGATGTAAGGTTTGATACGTTTTAAAGCGCTAAAATAAAACCGGACATAAGAATAATTGATGAGTACCTTATCATCTTCCGGTTGGCGCCCGCCCAGGCCCCAATTGTTCTGTGGAAAATAAGAATAACGCATGTCGCCCTGGAAATTCCATTTGTTATTGGGCGACCAGATATTGGAGCGAAAAGGCAGATTAAATTGTCCCTTAAAATTGGTGCTGGGCGAAAAGGTGATGGTAGATATATAAGTAGTCTTCCTGTCCCCGGTATAAAAGCCTGCTTGCGTAGTTGTCACCAATGCGGTTCCGCCACCCGGTACGCTGGTTCCAATAGGTAATAATGAATAATAAACTTTCTGTCCTTTTATGCCTTTCTTCTTTTTAATGTGAATATTCAAAGCGTTGGACAACACGCCTATCAGATCTTTTTGACCACTTGTATCTTCTGCATGGGTTGTTGCCGGAGTAATCATGCCCGAGGGGTTTTGGCATAGCAGGTACAGGGGCAGCATACAACACAATAAGGCAAGCCAGTTTCTAAACATACGCTATAGAAAGCCAATTTTTATGCTACATTTTACGGGGAATTGGTTGCCCACGCAAAATAAACAGCAATCGGTTTTTAAATGGTTAGTGCAATATAAGGCAGCTAAAACCAGCAATACTTTTTTTATAAGACATTTGGAAGATATTATACCAAATTATTCATTGTTTTGTCAGTCTTTTAAGGCGTGCATATATTTCAATCATGGCTGCCAGGTCAATCAGGCGTTTGGCTTTTTCTTTTCCTGGAAGATTATCCGCATCCCGCTCGTTTTCCCAAACCCGATTTCCATCTGCTATAAAAAAATCAATCCAGCCTGCATTTTTATCTATTTTGTAAAGGGCTTCATATCCCCTCAATAATACAGCATTAAACCAGTATTCATTTGGCAAGCGGCCATTTTTGAAAAAGTGTTCTTTACCGGCCTTCGCAATACGCTGTGCGGTTACCAGGTAATGCGGGTCTTTGGTAATCTCGTATAATAAAACATTTGACTGCAACATAGTGCCGGTATTATAGGTATAAGTTGTTTTGGCAATAGAAAGCGTAGCGGTTTTTATATTGTCGTAATAGATGCCTTCCGGAGATTGCAGGTACTTGTTGGTCCAATGGTACAAAGCGAGCGCTGTATCCAGGTATCCGCGTTGCCGGGTAATTTTATACAATTCCAGTGCTACCAATATGCCTGGTCCGTTTGAGCAGGTGTTTTTTGTTGATTTGTCCCCTTCTTTCCAGTAAATACCACCGCCCGTAATGGTGTCCAGACCGCTAATCATGAAACGGTATATAAGTTTAGCAGTTGCAAGGTAGTTGGGTTGATGGTTGCGGTTATAAGCATCAAGGAAGGATATCGCTATCCACTGGTTATCGTCATAAAAGCGGCTGCTGATCCTTTCTTCCGTTACATAATCCTGGTATGCCGGTGGCTGGGGATGGTCACTGTAATAGCTGGCAATTGCTTTTTCTACCGGCGGCATATATTTTTTTCCTGGGTCATTGGCTTCCATTTCATTACCGGCCTGCAAAAGTGCACAAAGGGGCCATAACCAGGAATGCGGATTTTCTTTTCTAAGTGTGTCAGTCGTTTCAAAATAAAGCCCTTTCTTTTTATCGGTCAGCATTGTATTGATACCCTTATACAGGTAGTTAATACGCGTTGTATAACCCGGTAGTTGTGCGTGGGCAGTGCAGGATAAAATTAATAGTGCCAGTGCGGATGCAAATGCTTTACGAAAGTATCTCATCAGTTTAATTTCTTTTTACTGCTGCAAGGTTGAGCAAGATAATAATTCCCTGGAAGTGGATATTATTTGCTGCTCACAGTAAGTCCGCAGCCGTGCTATTTTCAAACAGTTTAAAGTAGGTTTAATTTTCAATAAACTGCGGATGTAATTTTTTTACATAGTAAAGAAGGATAGAAACTGATTCTCAATGCTGTGATGTGTGCCGGCATACAACCTTTTATGACTGCATACCATTCTTTTTCATTAATCAACACTGTCTCATGATACAGGCAATCATTATTCTGGATTGTTACATTTGTATTAGAGTAGACGCCAACATGCAAACAACTGCAAAATGGGCTATTGTATTGCACAGTAACAGGATGGCCCGCCTAAATATGCCGCCATAAAACAGGTCAGTGCAATGACGGTCAACAGCCCGGTATTTAGTCTCGATGCGCGGCCTCCAGTGATCACAATTAAATAGATTGGCTCCCGGCACTGCCTGTAGAGAAATTTCCTCAAAGGGAGCGTTTAATAACAGGTAAGTTTTTATTGCTTTCCGGAAAGCGTTTGCTGTGGTCTCTGTTTAGCCTCTAATCATCAATACATATTGTATTTAGCCTGCACCATGCTTTGGCATGTTTTTATCAATCATACCATAATAATGAAATAACAAATGAAAAAGAAAGAACCATTGCCCAAAGACAATCCAGGCACAAAAAAAGGATACAATGAAAAAAACCCTGGCCAGCCACAAGGTGCTTTTCCGCCTGAGTCGCATGAAAAAAATAGTGTAAACCCCGATATTAAATCCAATGCGGCGGAGAAAAAAGCTAAGGAAGAGGACCAGTAATTCTATCAGTTTTATAAATTACTGGTAATGCTGGTAATGCAATTCAACAAAACATGGCAGTTCAAAAGACCAATCATTCTTTCAGCAAAACTTTTATCATAGTCGTTTCCATCATTTTGGTAATTATATTCGCGGGCATCATTGGATGGAATATGTTTAAATACAAATTCATTAAAGGCAAGGTGAAGACGGCTGTGTATGAAAAAACAAATGGGTTATACACTATCCGGTACGATAAAATGGACCTGGATGAAGCAGCCGGATATCTATATGTAACCAATTTACAGATCATACCAGACACTGCCAGGTTTAAGCAAATGGTAGAAAATAAAAACAATCCGCCACTGCTGCTGTCTTTAACGGTTCCGGAATTGAAAATAGCCGGCGTCAAAACGCCCATGGCGATGCTGGGCAAAAAAGTTAATGGCAGAAAGCTTGAAATTAATAATGCAGCCGTGGTTTTCTATTATGCAAAAGGCCATCCTGATACCAGCAATAGTTCCGCCAAACAAGCCTTATACCAGCAACTGCTGGGAGACTTAAAGGAAATACAGGTCGACAGTGTTGCGATTACACACGCATCACTTGCATTTGTAGGTATTCTGAACAACAAGAAAACCATTGAAGCAGCCGATCTATCTGTTCACCTTCAGGATGTGCTGATAGACAGTTTGCACAGTGATGACAGTTCCCGTTTCTTTTTTGCAAAACAAGTACAGGTTAGTGGCAATAAAGCGTTTGTAAAAAACAAATCCGGAACTTATTTTTACAGTATTGAGGGGTTCAGTTTTGACAAAGAAGCGGGATTGTTGTCCATAAAATCTATGCAGATAGAACCACAGTTGAGTGAAGCACGATATGCCGCTGTTTCAAAACTGCAAAAAGATCGGTTCAATGTTTCATTGAAGAGCGTTTCCTTGCAACATATCAATCTTAACCGCTTAATGCTTTCGGACGTGGTTGCAGACAACCTGGTGATACAGGATCTGAATTTGAAAGTTTTTCGTGATCTCTCATATCCCAGGGATAAAATAGTCAGGGTAGGTACCTTTCCACAACAAATGCTGATGGAGATGCCGCTAATACTATCCCTTAACAAGATAGTGGTGAAAGACGCGTTTATAGAATACAAGGAGAAGAATCCCAAGTCGGATTATAGCGGGCGGGTACAGTTTTATCATGCCAATGCAGTTATTGAACATGTTACCAATGACCCTGCGCAGATTAAAATAAATAACAATTGTGTGCTTAATTTCAATGCCCGTTTCCTGAATATGGCGCCCATGCAGGCACGCATTAATATGAAGCTGAACGATAAAAATGGCCGCTTTTCATTCAGCGGGTCAATACAAGGGTTTGAAGCGGATAAACTCAATGTACTGATAGAGCCAATGGGCCTGGCACGGATTGAAAAAGGCCAAGTGAACAAGCTTAGCTTTAATTTTACCGGGCATAATTATGGGAGTGATGGAAAGCTTACTCTGTTATACGAAGATCTAAAGCTTACACTTTTAAAAAAGGACAGCGCGGAAAATAAATTAGAAAAGAAAAAGCTGGCCAGCTTTGTTGCTAACCTGATTGTAAAAAACGCTAACCCCCTGCGTAAGCAACCCGTTAGGGTAGCGGAAGTTCATTATAAGCGCGATACCAATCGTTCTTTTTTTAACCTGATGTGGAAATCTGTATTTACCGGGGTTAAGCAATCCGCCGGTATGTAAGAATACTTAATTTGTATGACAGCCGTGAAATATACATCACGGCTGTTTCTTTTTTAGAACGGATACCCGATAGCAATATTAAGAATCAGGTTATCCCTGCGCCAGGAGCCATTTCCCAAATCAATCTGTTTAATTACCCATTGCTGGCCATCTGGCAGCCAGGGTTTTCTTAACGGAAAGGCTACATCCAGGCGAAGAACAAGAAAAGATACATCAGCCCTTAAACCAACACCGGTACCTACCGCCAGTTGCTTTAGGAACTGCCCGGTAAACTCGGCGCCGGGTTTCTGGGGGTCTTTGTTATACAACCATATATTACCCGCATCAAAAAATATTGCGCCGTTAATAACACTGAATAGTTTAGCGCGGTATTCTGTGTTCATTTCCAGCTTTATGTCGCCGGACTGGTCCGGAAAAAACCTGGTAATGGTATCCCTGGCCCCAAGATAGGTGCCGGGCCCCAGTGAACGGCTCCTGAACGCCCGGAGGCTGTTATTTCCGCCAATAAAAAATTGCTTAATGAATGGCAAAGAGCTTGAATTGCCATAAGGATAGCCCACACCTGCAATCAGGCGACTGGCCCATACACTGTTGTTGCCTGCTTTAACATAGTAACGGACATCCACATCTGCTTTTACGTACTGTGAAAATTGCGCATTAAATATGCTGACCGTTTTACCATTTTTAAGATCAGCGCCGGAAATAAGCCCGGCTATATTTCCAGACAAATCAATATTTCCATTAAAATATATACCGGAGGGTACCCCATTGCCCGTGAGTGGATTGTATGTATAGCTATAGGTAGACCCTAAAATAAATTGTTTGTCGATGGCTTTTTGCAGCGTAGGATTGGTGTCAATAGCTGCCAGGTAAACAGCAGTCACGTTTACAGGTTGCACATAATTGATGCTAACAGGATTCAGCTGGTGTTCTTTTCTGATGCTTTCTTTCCAGGTATAACCATAGGAAGCACGAAATGAATTCAGTGAATACAATTTTTGCTTATTCAGCAGATCGTAAGCCAGCAGAATATTTGTTTTGGGCACAAATCCGCTCTTTGTATTCAAATTTAAAAAGGGCACTACAAACCTTGGTATCGCCAGGTTAGCTTCAAGCCCGCCACGGTATGTATTATAACCGGCCAGTTGACCACTGTACTGTACCTCAAAGCCACCCAGTGCAGTAATGGTAAGCAGCTCACCCGCTTTAAAAGTATTGCGGTTGCGCCAGCTAACACTTATCTGCGAGCCAGTAAGGTTATTGGATTTTGTACTGCCATTCAGTTCTAATTTTAATGACTTTTTTGGCAATGGCGTGAGATAATAATAGGTGTTCAGTTTGGGCGTATCCTGCTGCGGCGCCATCTCAAACCTGTTTTTTACAAATTTGAAAAGACCAAGTGTTATTAAACGGTTTAGTGTGAGATTGTGACTGGAGCGTTTGTAAGTATCCCCCGGGCTGAATAGCATCATTTGCTCAAACATTTTGGGCTTATAACGTTTTTGCCTGTCTGCAATTCTGTATCCCTTATACAAAACAGTAGAATTTTGTATCGTATCTGCAGAACCCATCCCCAGCCTGTAATTGGAATAGATAAAGATATTGTTGATGGTGTAGATCTTTTTTGCAATGGTCGGGGCAGTGGGCTTTGTGTTAACGTATAAATTTACCTGGTGATTGCCAATGCTGGAATCCGTGGCGATGTAGAGGTAGTCAGGGTTAAAATAGTAAAAGCCTTTTTCTTTCAGGTAGGTATCGATACGGTCGCGCTCTGCCTGGATAATACCAAGATCATATGGCTTGCCCGGCTTTAGAAAAGAAGCTGTTGCCGACATTGCAATTGTCTTTGACAGTGCACTGCTGTCTTTTTCAAAGGCTACTTCTTTTATTGTATACTGGTTGCCGGTTTCAACAGCATACACTGCGGTAGCCCTCCTATTTTTTACAACGGTATCACCTGTAACAAGGGCCTGGTAAAAACCCTGGTTTTGCAGGTTAGCTGCTAATATTTTTACATTGCGGTCAAGATTAAGATCACTCAGCAGTACGGGCGGCTCACCTACTTTGTATTTCAGCTTTCCGCGTAAAGACGTTTCTTTTTTGGGATGCCCCGCAATATTATAGACCCATAATTTAAACCGGATGCCCAGTATGCTTTTGTTGGGTTTGGGCCGGGTAAGATCAGCCAGCTCGGATTTAAGGGTCTTTGCTTTTTTTGTTGTTTTACCGGTAGTTTTCACGGTTACTTTGGAGCCGATATACAATGACTCGCCAGCAGGCAGGTATTTTGTATTGCTGCAGGAGCAAATAAAAAAAATGAAAAGGCTTAGTATATATGGGTAGGTTCTTGTGATCATTCGCTGCTTGTTTTTGGAGCGGCCTGGTTAAGTTTTTTTTGTTCCTGCTTTGCACGTCTTTCGGCCCTTAACCTCTCTTTTGTTTTCTGACTGCGGAATATTTCTTTTAATTGATTATAGTCTACAGAAATAATAAAGCCAATACCGGTCTCAATTATATACCCTTCCAATACACCCTGGTAATCATTTTTCCGGTAGGCACGCAACAGGTAACGCCCATCTTTACTCAGCTGGTAATCCAACGCAACATTACCTGCAATGTTGGTAGACTGCTGACCGGAGTTTTGTGCGCCTTCCAGTTCAAAATTACTGCCTACGGTTACGGTTAACCGGTCATTTAATAGTTTTTTGGAAAGTGCAACATTAAGATCTGTTCTGTTTTCCCGGTTACCCGTAGAGTAATCGTCCTGGGATACTACATCAAAATTGAGGTCTACGCCTCTTATCAGATCAGATGCCAGCTGGTTGAGTTGCTGGGTAAGCAGTTTGCTTACGCTGGCACGGGCAAATGACTCTGCCGTTAATCCGCCGCCACTGCTCTGGAAAGGGTTCTCCGTTACAAACCGGCCAAGTAGTAAAAGTGCAAAGACCTGCTTGTTCAGTTCAGATGGTTCTTTTCTTACTTCCGTTAATTTTTCATTAACCAGCTCAATAATATTTTTTGATACGTTGTAGTTTTTTGTATCGGGCAATTGAATATCAAACGTAATAACCGGTTGCAAAAGCTGGCCCTGCATTTTCAGATCTACTTCAAAGGGCAATTTTTGGAGATAAGTATTACGGATACTGGCCACAGACCCTTCCAACTGGTCCTGTACCAAATCCAGTGGCGCTGTATTGGCAATATAGACGGCCGTAATGGCCACGTCTGCATCCGTCGGCTCTCCCTTAAATGTTATTTTACTTCCTTTCTGAATATCAAATTTTCTTTTCAGCATATTGAAAGTAAGATCATATGAACCGTTTTCAATTTCATAGGTACCGGTAAGCGTTATTTTTCCGCTGGGGTCTATACCTGCATTCAGCAGTGCTTCACCGCGTACATTCAGAAAGTCGCCATTTCCTTCATCAACAATAATATTCAGTTCGGCTTCTTTTTTTATTTCGATGTTTACGGAAACATCCATTCCAACTGCCGAAGACTGGTTCAGGGTATCGATTGCTTTTTCAAATACAAAATCAGTTGGAGGGGCATTCATATTGATGAACTTAACGATGCCTTCGCGCTCTTCTATCCCGGGTTCTTTCTGGGGTAGTACCAGGGTTAGTTTGGTTTTATCGTTTACGGTCAGGCTGCCATCAATAACAGGTGCCAGTTCAGTACCCTTAATGCCAAGATTGGTGCTGAAATACAACTGGCCATAATACAATGCATTTTTCTTTTTATCTGTATTGAGTGCATGAAAATCATTGGCGCGTAAGCTGAGATCAAATTTGTAATGCTGAAAATCTTTCGTGTACACCATACCATCCAGTACAGCTTTGTTATTGGAAGAATCAAGAATGGTAAATGTATCGAAGCGGATACCTTCTTCATTGAATGCTATTTTTTCCTGGTCGATGGTGAAGTAACTGTTCAGCATGCCGAGGTTAAAGCGGGCTTTATTGAAATTGATATCTCCGTTCACCAATGGTTTGTCCAGGGTGCCGGTAACGGAGAGCTTGCCGGTAACTACGCCAGAGGCATCCTGGATGGCTTTATTGGTAGCACCTTCCAGCGTGTTTAATTGTAACTGGCGGATATCAGCTGTCAAATCAAAACTGCTGTTATTATCTGGCTTTACATAATAGTTGCCGGTTAACTGCACATCATTGCCCCTGCCGTTCAGTAATACATCTGCTGCAAATGTATTGGCCTGCGTATTATTTACCTGCACGCGCAGGTTGCCCAGGGTATCGGCATACATGGCAAGATTGTTAACAGAAAGATCGGTAGTAAAGGTTGGCTGCGTCATTATATCACTCAACTGTGCCTTCCCAGCCAGTGTACCATCTATGAATAGTGAATCGGGTTTTACAAACGCCGACAAGGTAGATAGCCTGAAATCCTTAAAATTAATGTCAATGGGTGCATCCGGCGCAGGTGAACCACTGTTAATAGTCAGCAACTGGTTGTCTTTACCCAATTCAAATTTGGTAACATTTACGCCTTTGCCGTCGTATACAATTTTATTATCGTTGTTAACGGTCCATTTGTCATAATTCAGCATCAGGCTGTCTGGCTTGAGGCTGAACTCGTATGCCCCTTTGCTGGGTTGCTGCAAAAGGCCAGCTATACGATATTTATTTTTGCCTGATTTATCTTTGTTAAGCAGGCTAAAATCAATTTTGTTGTTGGCAATAGAGGCGCTTAGGCTGGTGGCATATACATTTAAGCTGGTACCACTTTTTATATTGGCAATAGAGGCATTAACCAGTAATTTATCCTGTTTGGTAACGGCAGTAAGCTGAACATTATTTATTTTATTTGTTCCGTTTATAATCAGCGGCGCCTGTACTGTTGCCTGCCAGCCATCGGAACTGGTAAAGCGGCTTTGCAATGTTACCGGTTTCAGGCTGTCCAGTTGCGGCACAAATGCTTTAAGCAGTGGTTTATTTACGATGGTGCCATTGATGGTAAAATCATAGGGGTCTGTTTTTACCAGGTTGCTGTCTGCCACCCTGGAAAAATATGGTTCCATTGCCTGCTGAAAAACGCTGCCCATTTGCGTTAGTTTATACTGGCCGTCCAACTGCAGGTTTACAATATCGCTCCTAACATGTACAAACTGGCCACTGTCGTTTCTGCCTGAAGCCAGCTGAATGGTGTCCATTGGTATACGGCGATCATTGTTGAGCAGCACGGACTTAGTAACCAGTAAATCACCTATGAGTCTGTCGGGGTTAGTAGAAGGAAAATCTGCTGCAATATTTCCCTGGTAAAAAAGTGAGTCAGTGGTCAGGTGTAAGGGAAGCGTGCGGATGGTATCTATGCGCATATCAAGTTTAAGCGCAGGATATTTGCTGGCAAAACTTCCGCTGGCATCCAATGATAACGCAATATTGGGATCACGTATATCTGCCACGGCTTTTAATTGCTGGTTGGCAATTGTGGCGTCCATGTTAAAATGCTGGTAGGCGTATTGCTTTATTTCTGCAGAACGCACAGTTGCGTGTACACGGGCATTGGCATATTGCGGGTCATATCCTCTTCCTTTTGCAATAATCTTCGCAGTTATCAACCCAAATGTTTTGGCCGTATCAATAATTATTTTACCAAGGTTTAACCGATCGAGGATAATGATTAAATTATACCGCGCATTTCTTTTGTCTGAAAATTGGGACGCTGTTCCTTTGATGCTGACGTTACCTGCCGTAGAACGTAATTTTAAATCTGTTATCAGGTCATTCATGCCGCCATTAAATGTACCGGCAACGCTTACCTGTTCGGGTATCCTTATATTGGCAGGCAGTGTTTTTGCCGGAAGGAAGCTCAGGATATCTTTCCTGCTGCTGGTAAGATTCTTAATTACGAGGTTAGCATGAAACTTTTTCGGGTCGGTAGCATGTTGAATGGTACCTGCAATATCTACTCTTGTGGTTCCAATACCGCTGAACTGGAAAACAGGAATGCTAAGATTAGCCATCGTTCCTTTTACACGGCCATTAACCAGCAGCACCGTATTGCCGTTTTTGAAAGCCGGTTGTTTGGCCAGCTCCGGTACAAAATTGAGTATGTCTTTTACCTGTATTTTAGTATTACTGAGATCTGCATCGATGGTCATTTTAGATGGATCTTTCTGTATTGCTGCAATGGATGGATAGCCCAGCAGGACGGAGCGCTGAATGGAACTGCCTGGTGTCTTAATGCTCAGGTCTTTCAGGTAAGCCTGGTTACTGGCATATAAAAAGTTGGTGCGAAAGCTATTCAGAACAAAGCCGCTGTGCTCTTCAAGGCTGAACTTTGTAATATTGCCGGCAATGGAATCGCTGCTGTATAGCAGGTTATTTATTTCGATGTTTAGTTTAGACGCTTTAATATGCGAATAGTCAATACCCCGGGCGAGTCGCGGTTTGCTGTCATCATCAAACTGGATATTATTATCCAGCATAGAGGTTTTGGCGACCACTAAACGCCAGCCGGCTTCTGCTGAATCAACAATGGGCGCCGCTTTCTTAGTGAGCACATCAGCAGTGGAGGGCTTGCCTATTTTAACGGAAGCCATTGTCTTGTTTAACTGAATTTCATCCAGTTCAATCAGCTGCCGGCCCAGGTCAAAACTACGTACACCTCCTTTTAACTCTCCCAACTGTATTGTGCTGTACAATGCAGATACTCTATTGCGGTAATCGAGTGTAATATCTGACAAGTCTATTTTTTTAAGCGCGAGTTGCAGGGGATTGGGTTGCCCGATATTCTTCTGCGCTTCAATATTTTCTTCCGGTGTTTGCAACGGTTTGTTCTGGTATACCCTGGCATGCACGCCGCTCATTTCAATCAGCGGAATGCCAAACTGCATATGTGTGGGGTCCAGCTTATCAATTTTAGTATTGCTGTGTTCAATCCACACTTCCATATCGTTACCGGTTACTATATCATTGTACACCAACCGCACTTTATGTAACAGGAGGTTATTGAGCGAAATTTTAAGCGCTGCTGTATCTTTTTTCGCCGGAGCCGTTTCTCCAGTACCAGCAAAAGCATCAATGATAAACTGAAAATTATAGCTGGTATCTGGTAGCTGTCTTTTTATTTTAGCAGTGATGCCTTCAAGTTCTATTTTGCTGATAGCTATGTCACTGTGGAGCAATTTCCACATGTCAACACTCACCTTCAACGACTTGCCGGAAAGCAGGGTATCCTTGTGCCGGTCTTCTATGTAAACACTGCTTAGTTCTACTGTTTGCGGAAAACCGATATAAAGTTTACCGATGGCCACTTTAGTCTGTAGTTTGCCAGACAGATAGTCCTGCGCCTTTCCGCGGATGATGTTCTGAATATAAGGGGTTTGTACCAGTACAATGACTAGTAAAAGCAGGATAAAAATGCCCAGTAATATCTTTAAGAAAAGCCTGCCAGCCCGCGCCGGTAAGGATCTGCGGGTAGTATTAACAGGCTTGTTTAACGACATAGATAATATACTTCAAAAAAAATAGAATTGTAGTGTAATTAAACATGCAAAAGGCAGTCCAAATTAGGCACAAAAGCCTAATCTGCAACTCAGTCGAATATAGATATAAACACAGGAGTTTACAGGAATTGTTTTAAAATCTTCATGAGCACTTTTTCTTCTGCAGTGAGCCCGGTTTTGTTATCCGGTTCCTCCAGCTTATCCAGTTCTTTAAGGTAACCGGATAGATTGTTTTCTTCATATAATTTAATAAGCGTGGGGTGGACATAATATTTTTTGCATACCGTGCGGGTGT
>JBDSLR010000006.1:0-258348 GCA_039916305.1 Chitinophagaceae bacterium
AGCATTTGCATGGCTAAGAAAGAAAGGAATAAAAACTTTTTCATGGCAGCGTAGTATTAAGTGACTTATTAAGACCGAATCGCTGGATAATAATAAGACATTTAGCAGTTGTAAAAAAATTATATTGTACGGGCTGGTAATATCCTATTACAGGAGTTTTTAACAAAGCGTGACCCGGAACAGGCAGCACCTGGTTTGAAATATTTGTTTACGCTATTTTAGCAGGCAACAGAATGCAACGCTCTAAGGTAATATTGCATCTGTAAGAAGGCCTCTTGTTTTATAAATAATCATTGCCTTGTAAAATTAAAAATACTATTATGAAAACGATTTTATCTCTCTTCATACTGACCTCCGTCTTCAGTTCATGTGAAACCCTTTCTAAGCTACCGGGCATGACCAGCACAGGTATTGTAACGGAAGCCGACGCCGGCCAGGGCATAAAAGAAGCGCTGGCCCAGGGCGCTACCAACGCTGTTTTCAATCTTAATAAAGAAAATGCTTTTTTTGGCAGCGATGTCTACAAAATGTTTTTACCGGCCGATGCGCAAAAGATTGAAAGTACGCTGCGCAAACTGGGCATGGGTAAACAGGTAGATAAAGCCATCCTGCAAATAAACAGGGCGGCAGAAGATGCAGTGGGTTACGCAAAACCTGTTTTTATAGATGCCATAAAGCAAATGACGCTTACAGATGCCCTGAATATTGTAAAAGGACAGAATAATGCCGCCACCAATTATTTCCGCGATAAAACGACGAGCAAAATTATAGAAGCTTTTACGCCTTCTATTCAGCGGTCGCTGGATAAGCTGGGTGCTACCAGGTATTACACTGAAATTGTAACCCTTTATAACAACCTGCCTACTACATTTAATAAAGTAAACCCGGATCTTAACAGCTTTGTGGCTGCCAAAGCAACAGCGGCCCTGTTTGACCAGGTAGAAAAGGAAGAAGCCAATATACGCGCCAACCCACTGGCACGTACAACCGAAATCCTGAAGAAAGTGTTTGGCACTAAATTTTATTAAGCGCAATTATTATTTTAAGGATGGCATGTACACGCATGCCGTCCTTATTTTTAGTATATCCCTGCGTTATATGACTGACAATAATACCTGCCAGGCGGCTGTTGTTTTACCATCGTTCAGTAGTTGCTTCGCATACAAATGCAGTTCTTTCTCCATCTCTTCAGGATTCATGGAATAGTATTGAAAAATGTTTTTTAGTCTTTCATCCTGCCAGGCTGGGTCAACTACCGGTATTTCATGTGCATTGCCCAACTGCCCCAGGTGATTACCGGTAAGCACCGTACTGTTGCGGATAGCCGCCGGCAATGCATCTACACCAATTCCAATCATGATATTGGGTTTTGCTACTTTAAACAGGTTATTGTTATTTATCCTGCAATACCAATCGCCACCAAGCCGGGCTACATGTTCCATTTTTTGCTGGTCGATCCTGTTATCAACATCCAGGATGCTTTCGTCAATATGTAAACGCAGTATTTCGCATATTACTAAATTGCCGGCGCCACCCTGTTCGCCCAGGGCCTTTATTTCCATCACGCGGCATTCCATTTTTATTTTGCTTTCCCTTACCATAGGCGGCCGCACCAATGTGGCGGGTTCTGCTGTAAAGCCAGCTTTTAAAAATTCATTGGCTTCTTTTGGAAATTCACAGCTGGCCAGGCTGGTTTGATGCACCATCGCATAATCAACCATATTGATAACTACTTCCGGTATTTCCAGTACATTTTGCAGCGTATGTTTACTGGTATTGTCGCGCACTCTTCTTGAAGGAGAAAAAATTACAACAGGCGGAACAGTAGAAAATAAATTAAAAAAACTAAACGGGCTGAGGTTTACATTTCCAGCATTGTCAATAGTACTGGCAAAGCAAATGGGCCGGGGTGCAATGCTGTGTTGCAGGTAATTTTGTGTATCGGCGGGCGACAGGTCTTTTAAATCGAAGATCATTGTTTTGTTTTTTCGCGCAGACGCAAAAGAGGAGCGGAGGATTTATAGGTTTATTCCTTCCTCCATTAACCCTGTTGGCCCTGTGCCGCTTTTTTCTCTGCAAGCAAAGAGAAATCGTCTTCTTCTGCCACTATTGTATTACTCAGTGTACCCAGTCCATCAATTGCCATCTCCACAACATCACCTGCCTGCAACCACTGCTCTGTATAATTGGGATCATTAAATTTGCCCGTGCCGTTCAGTTCAAGAAAACAGCCAGTACCAACGGTGCCGCTGCCAATGATGTCTCCGGGGTGAAGGTCTGCACCATAAGATGCACGTTCAATCAGTTCTGCAAAAGTCCAGTCCATATCAGACAGGTTGCCGTCGCTCACCTGTTTTCCGTTTATACTGCACTGCATGCGCAGGTTCCAGCTTTTGCCGGTATGATTTTCTTTGGGAGTGGTTTCAAACGGCTGCAGCTCATCCATAGTCACCAGCCAGGGGCCAGTGGCGGTAGCAAAATCTTTTCCTTTTGCGGGCCCAAGGTTAAGCATCATTTCTTCCAATTGCAGGCGCCGGGCGCTGAGATCGTTCATGATCATTAGGCCGCCAATGTATTCATCCGCCTCTGCAGCACGGATATTGCGGCCCTGTTTACAAATAACAATAGCAGCCTCCAGTTCAAAATCAAGTTTTTCAAAATGGTCAGGCATGCAATTTACATTGCCGGGCCCCTGTATACTATGGTGATTGGTAAAATAAAAAACAGGATACTGGTCATACTCTGCTATCATGTCCGCCCTGCGATTTCTCCTCGCTGCGGCTACATGTTGCCGGAAGGCGTAGCCATCCCTGCAGGAGGCAGGAAACGGAATGGGGGCCAGCAGCTGTATACCCTCATAGGCTACCGCCTTGTTGGTTGAAATGCGGCCTTCTTTTACCATTATTTCTCCTCCCAGGGCCATGGGCAGTGAATCTTCCCAATAATTTAAAAACATGCTCATGGTATTGGGCAGATCCGGGTGCAGCAATTCCATATCGTAAAGATAACCTTCAATAAACGCGGCCAGCTGTTCATGTCCATCTTTCAGGTACGTAACTAATTTCATGGTAAACAATTATAGTTGGTAATACAATATGCGCCAGGTATGCTGCGCGTACCGGGCGACTTGCAATTTATATTTTTTATTGCAGCACGCCTGCTAATTCTGTATGGCTTTTCAACCTTCCACCGCTTATTTGTAACTTGTAAAAATGAAACACATTGCGCTGGTAATTTTTTTATGGCTGGTCAATACATGTGCCTATGGGCAGCAAAAAACTGACAAATGGCTGGAACAATTGCTGCGCAGCCAGGCCTCTCCCTTACTGCTGCAGGTATTGGATAACCCCGATACTTTTCGTTACCAGCTTATTTACACACAAATTAACAGGGATAAAAATAACCGGCCGCATTGCAAAAATTATTACCTGCACCTTGATAAAAACCAGTATTTCAATCCTGCCTCAACCGTTAAGTTGCCGGTTGCATTGTGTGCACTGGAGAAACTGCAGGATTTGCAGGTGCCCGGTCTTGATATGAATACGCCCATGTTTACCGACAGCAGTTATAGCGGGCAACGGCGCGTGTATTCCGATAGCTTGTCGGAAAACGGTTTGCCCTCTATTGCCCAATACATACGGGAAATATTTCTTGTGAGTGATAATGACGCCTACAATCGTTTGTATGAATTTGTAGGCCAGTAAACACTGAATGAAAAATTACGGCAAAAGGGTTATACCGGCAGTCGCATCACCCGGCGGTTTATGCCAGTGACAGAAGAAGAAAACAGGCATACCAATGCTATCCGGTTTGAACAGGGGGGCAAAATTATCTATCAACAGGTGCCTGCTGTTAATGCAAAGCCATTTGATTTTAGCAAGCATTATCTAATCGGCCAAGCCTATTATAACCGGCAGGATAGCCTTGTTAACGCGCCAATGGATTTTACCACCCACAATGTATTGTTATTATCGGATTTGCAGCAGATGATACAGTCAGTAGTATTTCCACAATCGGTACCTGTTAAAAAAAGGTTCGCTTTAACAGCCACTGATTACCGCTTTCTTTACCGGTATATGTCTGAACTGCCTTTTGAAAGTATCCATCCCCGTTATGACACAACGGAATACTTTGCAAGCTATACCAAATTCTTTATGTTCAGGGCAGGTAAAGCCGGCATTCCATCTTATATCCGGGTATTTAATAAGCCCGGCTGGAGCTATGGTTTTCTTACAGATGCTGCCTATATAGTTGATTTTAAGAACAACATTGAGTTTATGATAAGCGCCTGTATTTATACCAACCGCGATGGTGTTTTGAATGATGATAAATATGACTATGAAAGCATTGGCTACCCATTCTTTAAAGAGACCGGGAATATTATTTATAACTATGAATTAACCAGGCCACGCCGTTACAATCCAGATCTGTCCGCTTTTAAAATAGATCATGATGCATCAAAGCCCTGATACTGCCGGGGTATAAAAGAAAAAACCCCGTCTGTAACGGGGTCTTTCCACTTTCCAACAAAACAACTGAGAACGATTGCTTATTATTTTTTTGCTTTACTATACACTGACCATGAAGATCCGTCTGCTGATTGTAAGGTAATCACCTGGTCTGCATCATGGAGTGTTACAAAATAACCATGGCTGTCGGGTTTTGCAAATTCAAACAGTTCAGTTATCCAATATCCTTCGTAATCTTTTTTCAGAGAAGTTTGCAGGTTAATCGGCAGCTGAGAAGAGAGCATATTCCTGACAACTCCCATAAAATCACCCTGCGGTGTAAAATAGGCCGTCATTACCTCGTTGTTCATTTTAAAGGCCGCCCTGTAAAAATTGTCTGTTTTCTGCCAGTTTACTTCTTTTGCCTGGCCAAATTCCTGGTTAAAGGCATTTTCTACTTTATAACTTACATTTTCAGTCTTGTTTGCGAAAGCAGCATTCACCAGTAAAACGGTGCTTAATACAACTGCTGTAATCAACTTTTTCATTGTAATATTTTTTATTTGGTTGTTTAATTTGTTACTGTAATATCAGACGCAGCTATTGGCTGCATGTTACAGTTATTTGTAATTCTTTTTATAAACTGATAAGTCTCCATTGCTGCCCGCTTTCACTATAAAAGCGCCTTTGTTATTTACAAGGGTAATGTAATAATTAAGGCCATCTTTTTTACTGTGTTCAAATATTGTTATGATACGGGCCTCAGCATACTGTTTTTCTAAACCGCTAGCAACAAGAATGGGCAACTGTGATTTTAAGACCTGGCGCGTAGTGCCCAGGAACTCTCCTTCTTCAGTAAAGAATGCCTGCAGGCTTTCATTATTAAAAGTAAAGGCAGCCTGGTAAAGACCTTCTTTGTTTATCATTGTCCATGATATGTTTTTTGCCTGCGTAAATTCACTGGTAAAAGCTTGTTTTACTTTTAAACCGGGGTCGTTGTCTGCCGCATAGGTAAATGCTGAACTAAGAAGTGCTGCTGAAAGGGTAATTGAAAGAATGATTTTTTTCATAATTAAAAATTTATAAGGTTTAATGATACATGGTTTTGATTTTCTCTGCAAAGCTACAGGGCATTTAAAGTGCATACAAGCCCAATTAGGGTGAAACGGTGTTTTTAGGTGGTAAACCGCCTAAACACTCCGGTCAGTTGTATTGCTTTTCAGCTGCCATTATCTTTTTAAAGAACTTACATGTAATATGACGGCACAAAAGTATTTATGTTACAGTCTGCGCGGGGGCATACTTGACCGGCGGGGGTCAAGCTTAAAAAATGTTAAGGAAGCTGATGAACGGTAAGGCGTTTTTTAGGTTTCAACAGCATGGAACCCTTTGCCGGCGTGACATGTATTTTATTTCTTAAATAAAAATCAAAGCAGGTTAAGTAAGCGTTAAATTAAAGCAACGGTTGTATGCATTTTTTTTTCTGCAGCAACTGTTTATTTTTATTCCTGTATTTTTATTGCAATGAACTACCTGGCACATGCATACTTATCATTTAACCGGCCAGAAATTTTAGTGGGTAACCTGATTAGTGATTTTGTAAAAGGAAAAAAAAAGTTTGATTATCCACCCGGTATACAACAAGGAATCACGCTGCACCGGGAAATAGATAATTTTACGGATACACACCCCGTTACCCGCGAGGCCAAAGAGGTTTTCAGGCCAGATTACAGGTTGTATGCCGGGGCTTTTACAGATGTGGTCTATGATCATTTCCTGGCAACCGATAAAAATGAGTTTACAACAGAAAGCCTGCTGCAGTTTTCTGTGAATACCTATGCGATGGCATCACCGTACCTGGATGCGATGCCGGAAAAATTTCAGCAGCTGTTTCCATACATGCGACAACAAAACTGGCTGAATAACTACCAGTACAACTGGGGAATTGAGCGTAGCCTGGCCGGTGTAGTTAGAAGATCTGCTTATTTAACAGAATCTGATACTGCTTTTATGCTGTTTGAAACCCATTACCTGCATTTACAAGCTTGTTACAACAGGTTTTTTCCGGATTTAAAGAAATTTGTTATTGACCAATTGGCCATTCTTTAAAATTTGCAACAACGATTATATTTGTAATTATAAAATTATACAATGAGGAAAATAATTGTTTCGGTTCTATTGTTGACAGGCTGTTTGATAACAGGCATAGCGCAATCAAGATTTCCGTTGCTGGATAAATCAGCTATGGACATGAGTTATTACCCGGTTAACTATCCCATTCTGCGGATTCAGGACAAGGCAACAGAACCACTGGTAGCCCGCCTGGTGTACAGCAGGCCGCTGAGAAACGGCCGGGATGTATTTGGTGAACTGCTTGAATATAATAAAGTATGGCGCCTGGGTGCCAATGAAGCCACCGAGATTGAATTTTACAAAGACGTATTGATAGCCGGTAAAGTGGTTCCCAAAGGCAGGTACACATTATACTCAATACCCACAGAAGACAAATGGACGATTATTGTAAACAAGGAAACTGATATATGGGGCGCTTTTAAATATGATATGGCAAAAGACGTTGTAAGGGCAGACGTGCCTGTGCAGAAGCAGGCCGAGCCACTAGAGGCTTTTACGATGTTTTTTGAAAAAGCAGGCGCTGGCTTTGTAATGCTGGCCACATGGGACAATGCATTAATATCCCTGCCAATAGCCGTGTATGAAAAGCCGGTTAAAAAGCCAGTGAAGAAAAAATAATTATTTTTTTATAAATGATAGCCGGCCCCCGTTTTTGCGGGGGCTTTTTTATTTATGCCCCGGATTGCTGATATTTACAGCATGTGTGGTATAGCAGGTATTATATCCGTTAATCAGCAACTGGTTACCAAAGATCGGCTTATAAAGATGACCAGTAGCATTGCACACCGCGGTCCTGACGGAGAAGACCACTGGATAAATGATACCGGTACTGCCGGACTCGGCCACAGAAGACTCTCCATTATTGATTTATCGCCAGGCGGGGCTCAGCCCATGCATTGTCTTAACCGGTATACCATTGTATACAACGGAGAGATTTACAATTACATTGAACTCAGGCAAATGCTCATCAGCAAGGGATATATTTTTTACTCACGGTCGGACACAGAAGTCCTGGTAGCTGCTTATGACTGCTGGAAGGAACAATGCCTGCAATATTTTGATGGCATGTTTGCGTTTGCTGTATGGGATGAAGAGGAGCAAACCTTATTTGCTGCCAGAGATAGATTTGGTGAGAAACCTTTCTTTTACTGGCACAATGGGCAGGAGTTGATTTTTGCTTCAGAAATGAAGGCATTGTGGGCCGCCGGCGTAGAGAAAGTCGTAAATGAACACTTAGTTTTTAATTTTTTAACTCTTGGGTACACACAAAATCCTGGCAATCCGCAGGAAACGCCTTACCGGCAAATTCATAAACTCCCGGCGGCTTCTTTTTTCAGCTATGCTTTGCATGATAAAAAAACAATAAAGCCTGTACTATATTGGCAGGTAGACCAGGGCAATATTAATAATCATATTACAGAAGCAGATGCGGTGGACAGGTTTACTGAATTGTTCTGTCAGTCAATTAAAAACAGGCTGCGCAGCGATGTGCCGCTGGGTACCAGCCTAAGCGGGGGGCTGGACAGTTCCGCTATAGCTGTAACGGTCCGTCAATTGCAGGACAAAAGTGTAAGGCTGCAAACTTTTTCGGCTGTTTTCCCTGGCTTTAAAACGGATGAATCTCATTATATCCAGTTACTAACAGCAACAAAAGACATAGATAATTTCACCACAGCGCCAACAGCAGCAGGCTTTATAGCCGATTTTGAAAGTCTGTGCTATCACCAGGAAGGTTTGATAGGGTCGGCAAGCGTGTACGCACAATACGAAGTATTTAAACTGGCAAAGCAACACCATATTAAAGTGTTATTGGATGGCCAGGGTGCAGATGAAATGCTGGCGGGTTATCATAAATATTATCACTGGTACTGGCAGGAACTTTATACAAAGGATCCATCGCTTTTGCAACAGGAAATTACCGCCGCCTGGCAATTGGGCATTCGGGAAGAATGGACCTGGAAGCATAAACTGGCAGCAGCATATCCTGCCAGTGCCACTGCGTATGCAAAAGCTATGCGCAAAAGAAAGCAGCTAACCAATGCCGGTATCGATGGCCATTTTGCTACCAGCTATGGCGTTTCTTATTACCAGCTGCCCGCGCCAGGCAGTTTAAGTAATGTGTTATATTATAACAGCTTTAACAATGGCCTGGAAGAACTGCTGCAGTATGCAGACCGAAACTCCATGGCACATGGGCGCGAAGTAAGACTGCCTTTTCTGAATCAGCAGCTGGTTGAATTTATTTTTTCCCTGCCTGCGCATTTTAAAATAAAAAATGGCCGTACCAAATGGATTTTAAGAGAAGCTATGCAAGGGCTACTACCAGCAGAAATAGCATGGCGCAAAGACAAAGTAGGTTTTGAGCCGCCGCAGAAAATATGGATGAATCAACCCCTTGTGCAGGAATATATACAGGAAGCAAAAGAGCAACTGGCAGCAAAAGGAATTTTGGCAAAAGCTGCCTTACATAAAAAAATACAGCCGCATGATGCACATGCGGCTGATAATTTTGACTGGCGTTATTTAACGGTCTCCAGGCTCTTCTAGATTTATTATTGTTTTTTGTATTTGTCCATCACTTCAATATCACGGGCATTATTAACTTTAATGCTTGTCCATGAATCAGCATCTTCCAGTTTTACAAAATACGATACGTCATCACCAATAGTATATTCAGTTACACCAAAAATAGTTTTGCCGCTGAATTTCTTCAGAATTTTGCACTGAATATCAATTGGTAATTTAGAAGGCTGGTAATACCTGCGGGAAGTAAGGAAATTGCCCTGGTCATCGTACCGTACAAAGGTTGAAATGCCCTGCTGGGTAAAGGTTACAGTATAAACATTTTCTGCGTCTGTCCATACTACGTTTTGTGCGTCTGCAAAGGTTGTTTCAAAAGCCTTCAGCGCTTTCTCAGATACGGGGGTTTCGTTGGCAAACGAACTAACGGAAACAAATAATGCGCAGGCAAATAATACTTTTTTCATGGGTTGTTTTTCTATTTAAAGATTTGGATTAATGAGTGGACAAATGTAGACTGACAATCCTGCCCTGTCAATAATCCTTTATACTTATTTTTAACTAAGTGTTTACACCTATTTTTATTTATTTTAATGGATTTATCAGTCTTAGCACGCTATCGGCCAATCATTGTGTTCCTGTTGGACAAGGTGGGCTTGGGTCGTAGTCCTGCACAACCAGCTTGGCTGTAATTGGTCTCGCTAAAGCCAGCAATTAAAGTTTGCTGTATTTCTCAGTTACTTCCATATTGCGGGAATTGTCAATTCTAACCGTTGTCCATTTTTTGTCATCTTCCAGTTTAATAAAATAATTGATTTCATCGCCAACTGTATATTCGGTAACACCAAAAACTGTTTTATCGGCAAATTTCTTTTTCAACTGGCATTGTATATCGATGGGTAATTTTTCTGCGCTGTAATACCGGCGTGAACTAATGAAATTGCCCTCCTCATCATACTTTACAAAAGTATTGATGCCCAGCTGGGTAAACTTAACGGTGAAGAGATTGGCAGCATCTGTCCATACCACATTTTCTGCATTTGTAAAAGTGGCTTTGAATGCTTTCAGGGCTTTTTCAGAAACTTCAGGAACTGGACTGGCAAATGAACTGGCGGCAACCAGCAGAACGGCGGCAAATAAAAATACTTTTTTCATGGCGTTGCTTTTTTATGTTGAATGATAAGGGATAAGCTTACCTGACAAATGTAGTATTACATTATACCGAAGTCAATACAATTGGTAGTACTGGTAACCACTCGATAAGAAATGAAAAGATTTATCTGCAAGGTCAATTAACGACCGCTAACTGCATAGTCTGAAACCCATGTTCCATAAAGGTTTCATGGATGTTGCACCAAAATTGCAACATGCACGTTAAGCCTCTGTTAAATGGTAAATGTGTTTGCTTCATGATAATTATGCATCTTTGCAAAACGTCTTATTTTTAAAACAGGTATACCTGGTAAACAGCAAATAATTATGAAGCAGGCCACTAAATTTATACATGCAGGGGCAGAACCCGATCCTTCCACTGGCGCAATTATGACACCTATTTACCAAACTTCTACTTACGTGCAGGAAGCGCCCGGTAAAAATAAAGGCTTCGAATATGCAAGGTCACAAAACCCAACCCGTAAAGCATTGGAAGAGGCATTGGCTATTATAGAAAATGGTAAATATGGGTTGGCTTTCAGCAGTGGGGTTGCAGCAACCGATGCGGTTATAAAATTGCTGTCGCCCGGCGATGAAGTTATTGCGGCCAGCGATATGTACGGAGGCACTTACAGGTTGTTTACAAAAATTTTTGAAAAATTTGGTATTAAATTCATCTACGTAGATACTACCAGTACTGCCAATATAAGCGCGGTAATTACCGACAGCACAAAATTAATCTGGTTGGAGACTCCCACTAATCCTCTCATGAATATCACGGATATAGAAGCCGTAACAAATTTAGCCAGGCCAAAACAAATCATGGTTTGTGTTGATAATACATTTGCTTCGCCCTACCTGCAAAACCCGCTGGATATGGGCGCCGATATTGTAATGCATTCATCTACCAAATACCTGGGTGGCCATAGCGATACCATCCAGGGAGCACTTGTAATGAATGATGCTGGCTTGCGCGAAAAACTGTATTTTATTCAGAAAAGCTGCGGTGCGGTACCAGGGCCGATGGATTGTTTCCTCGTATTGCGTGGTATCAAAACACTGCATGTGCGCATGAAACAACACTGTGAAAATGGGGCTCTTATTGCTCATTGGTTGCGTAAACATCCAAAGATTTCAAGAGTATACTGGCCTGGTTTTGAAGACAGCCATAATTACGCCATCGCCAAAAAACAAATGCGCGATTTTGGCGGCATGATAAGTTTTGAATTAAAAGACGACAGTGTGGAAGCTGCCATGAAAGTTTTATCTTCTACCAAAGTATTTGCGCTGGCAGAAAGCCTGGGCGGTGTAGAATCTTTGATTAACCACCCTGCATCAATGACGCACGCTTCCATTCCACGTGAAGAAAGAATTAAAAACGGCCTGAGCGATTCTTTAATACGGTTAAGTGCAGGTATTGAAGATGCAGAAGATTTAATAGCCGACCTTCAAGCCGCAATAGGCTAAGGCAGAAAAGGCACAGCTGATACAATGGGCAACGAAAAGCTACAGGATTTCCTTAACAGGAAGGTGGACGAATATAATCAGCCTGCCTTTATTGTTCATGATCCGGTTTGTATTCCGCATCTTTTTAGCCGGCAGCAGGATATAGAAATAGCCGGTTTATTTGCTGCCCTGTTTGCCTGGGGTAACCGGACCACCATCATCAATAAATCCAAAGAGTTGCTGGGACTGATGGACAATGAGCCCTACTTCTTTTGTGTTAACCACAGTGAGGATGAGCTGAGGCGCCTGCTGCAGTTTAAGCACAGAACTTTTAACCCAACAGACCTGCTTTATTTTGTATTGTTCCTTAAACATCATTACACCAGCAATAAAACGCTGGAAACTGCTTTTACAAAATGGATGGGCAGCGAAGATGATAATATTGAACAGGCACTCAACGGATTCCATCATTATTTTTTTTCATTACCAGATTCGCCTGCGCGTACCCGTAAACACATCGCATCACCGCAAAAAAATTCTACCTGCAAGCGGTTAAACATGTTTTTACGCTGGATGGTACGCCGCGATAAGAAAGGAGTGGATTTTGGCATCTGGAAAAAAATCTCCCCGGCACAGTTAATTTGCCCCATTGACGTTCATGTAGCCAGGGTGGCGCGGCGTTTCAGCTTGCTGCAGCGTAATGCGCTGGACTGGCAGGCAGCAGTTGAGTTAACAACATACCTCCGTACTTTGGATGAAAGCGACCCGGTTAAATATGATTTCGCATTATTTGGATTGGGTGCTATTGAAAAATTTTAAATGGAAGAGCCATCGCTTATCGCAATCATCAACACTGAAATGGGCATTGATCTGCCCTTAGCAATATCATTTGACGAGATGCGCCAGCGGCTGCAGGCCATCGTGCATAATATGATTGAGCACCAGTTTCAGCAACTGGTAAATTGCCTGTACCGTATTGATGTAAATGAAAGGAAACTGAAATACCTGTTGCAGGAAAATGTGGGCGCTGATGCAGCCGTTATTATAGTGGATTTGATTATTGAACGCCAGCTGCAAAAAATGGAGACCCGTAAACAATTCAGGCAGGCGGATAAAGATATTAGTGATGAAGACAAATGGTAAATTCTACTGTTCCCTGCTGGCTCCGTTAGCCCTGTGCGATAACAGGTTTCTCTGTTCACTCTGTTAGCCCTGTGCGGTTATCAATATTCTCTCCTGACTCCCGTTAGCCCTGTGCGATTATCAATATTCTCTCCTGACTCCCGTTAGCCCTGTGCGATTAATTGCAGTGTCTTTCAACATAAGTGGCTGCTCTTTTCTCATTGCTTCTCTTAACGCTTAAACATTAAGTCCCGTACTTTTTCTTTGTCTTCTTTTTCATTTTTCAGATCAAACATGGTTCCAAATACCCTGTCCCAGATAGTAGTACTTACGCCAAATCCTTTTTCCTGTTCTTTGTAATGGTGCAGGTGATGGTTGCGCCACAATGGTTTCATCCATTTAAATGGCGGATTCCAGGCGTGTATGGCATAGTGCATTGTTCCGTATACCAGGTAACCCATTAAAAAACCCGGAAAAAACATGTATACATGGTTACCCATCAGTAGAAACTGCGCAGTGAAAATTACCGCAGCAAGTATAAAGCTGGGCAAAGGTGGCATAAACAGGCGCTCCCTGTCCCTGGGGTATTCATGATGGTTAGCATGTATTACGTATACAATCCGCTGCGCCCGGGCACTATGGGCCACATAATGAAAGGCAAAGCGGTGCATCAGGTATTCAAAAAGGGTCCAGCAAAGCATGCCCCCCAGAAACACCAGCAACATGTAAGAAAAATCAAAGCGTGCTTTTTGTAAACTATAATACAAAAGAAATAAAATAACCGGCAGGTACATGCACCAGATAACCAAAGGGTGGGTTTTGGTAAGCATTTCTAAATACCGGTTTCTGAATATGTGCGCCTGCCCTTTATTATGAATTTTTTGAAACTTCATATCTAACGCTTTTGCAAAGACAAAGATAAATAAACAGCAAAAAATAATTCCGCCACGGGTTAAGCAGCGGTTTAAAATGAACGCCATGCCTCCTGTATTCTTATTGATAATACCTGGTTAATCAGGCACAAGTCCAGCGGTGGCAGGCAGTTGCGCGGCATCTCACTGCTTGCGCTTTACCGCCTGGGATCCGGGCATTATTGTAAACATTCCTAAAAATTAGGTGGTGCTATTTCCGGCCTTGTCATTACAGTACAAAGTTTATACCATCAAAAAGCTGGTTTTTATGCCCTTATGTGCTGGCTGTTTTTACAGTATTATATGTAACAGGCATAGGATGTAATGGGGGATAGTAGAATAATAGAGGTGATTTGCGCGCATAAATTAAAGATTATTTTATTTAAGTGTTTTTGATGTAAACCCTACGTATGTCCCACTCAATACACAATACTGATTTATAAACATCAAAAAGTAGCCGTGTGCTGATAGGTTTGTTAATTACATTATTTTTGCGCAAATTAAACGTGAATATATGAGCAAGGGTCCCGTTTCCACATTTATAGAACACCACTACCGCCATTTTAACGCTGCGGCATTGATGGATGCTGCCAAAGGCTATGAAACCCATTTGCTTGAGGGCGGTAAAATGATGGTCACCCTGGCCGGTGCTATGAGTACGGCCGAATTGGGATTATCGCTGGCGGAAATGATCCGGCAGGATAAAATAGCCATCATCAGTTGTACCGGGGCCAACCTGGAAGAAGACATCATGAACCTGGTGGCGCACAGTCACTATAAACGCGTGCCCAATTACCGCGACCTTAGCCCGCAGGAAGAGTGGGACCTGCTGGAAAATCATTATAACCGCGTAACCGATACCTGCATACCGGAAGAAGAAGCTTTCAGAAGGTTGCAGCAGCACATTCATAAAATATGGAAAGATGCGGATGATAAGGGCGAAAGATATTTTCCGCATGAGTATATGTATAAAATGCTGCTAAGCGGTGTACTGGAGCAGTATTATGAAATTGATCCTAAAAACAGCTGGATGCTGGCAGCCGCAAAAAAGAATATTCCTATTGTGGTGCCGGGTTGGGAAGACAGCACCATGGGCAATATTTTTGCTTCCTATATTATTAAAGGGCAATTGAAAGCCAGCACCATGAAAAGTGGTATTGAATACATGGTATGGCTGAGTGAATGGTACAGGAATAATTCTTCCGGCAAAGGCGTAGGGTTTTTCCAGATAGGCGGTGGTATTGCCGGCGATTTCCCGATTTGCGTGGTGCCCATGATGTACCAGGATTTGGAATGGCACGATGTACCTTTCTGGAGCTACTTCTGCCAGATTTCTGACTCTACTACTTCCTATGGTTCCTATAGTGGCGCTGTGCCCAATGAAAAAATAACCTGGGGAAAGCTGGATATTAATACGCCCAAATTTATTGTGGAAAGTGATGCTACCATTGTGGCGCCGTTGATTTTTGCGTGGCTACTGGGCTGGTAATTTCTGATGGCGGACATCGTTATATCAGATATTTTTTAATTATGGATTATACCGCTAAAAAAATTGCTGCAGCCATCACTATTGATGGAAACATTGACAAGGCACCCTGGCAAAATGCCCAATGGAGCAAACGTTTTGCAGACCTGGTTACAGGTGATGCAGGCATGTATAATACACAAACTGCCCTTTTATGGAGTGATACGCATCTCTACATCGCTTTCCGGGCAGAAGAGCCTTTTGTATCGGCAACACTTACGCAGCGCGACAGCATCGTATTTGTAGAAAATGACCTGGAAGTATTTATAGATGGCGGCGATTGTTATTATGAACTGGAAGTTAATGCGGCCAATACGGTGTACGAGGTATTTTTTATCTGGAAAGATGCTTATACAAAAGGCAGCGTGTTTAACACGCCGCAGTTTGATGTACACCAGGAACAGGCGTATACTTTTGGTGGCGATTATGATCGCAGTGGCGCCAATTTCTGGAAAGGAACTCATCCGCGTGGTATACGCTGGGCGTTTACCGGTTTTGATATGCCGGGCTTAGAAACAGCAGTGCAGGTAGACGGTACAATCAATAATAACCATGACATAGATAAAGGATGGAGCCTGGAAATTGCCATTCCCTGGAGCAGCCTGCAAGTATTGGCCAACGGAAGATCGGTACCACCTGCAAATGGAGATGTCTGGCGTATGTTCCTGGGCAGGTTTCAGCAATTATTTGCCGGCGGAAAAGAAGTAATGCCCCATCCGGCCATGGCCTTAAACAGTCACGGTATTTACGATTCTCATTTGCCTGACAAGTGGAGTAAGATAGAATTTACGGAATAGCAGATTGCGTAAAAGCAGTAATGCCAGTATCCATGGTTCAACAATCCGTTTCATGCTTTATTAATTAATCAGCCATGGTGCAGCACATAAAAAAAAGGGTAGCGAAATATTTTCACTACCCTTTTTTATGTACTTACAATTATTAACTTCTGGAGAGTGTTACAAATGGAGTTGAGCTGCTGCTAATTTAGCGGAATATCGCGCTTCAGCATACCATCCCTGTTGGCCATTTGCCAGGCCGTATAAAATATCATGCGGGCTCTTTTTTCATAAATATCCCAGTAAATTTTATCAATGGTATCAGTGGTTTTATGATAATCTGATTGCAGCATACCATCATAAAAAAACAGGATTGGAATGCCTTTGCGTGCAAAATTATAATGATCGCTGCGGTAGTAAATCCTGTTGGGATCATTAGGGTCGTCATATTTATAATCCAGTATAAGGCCGGTATACTGTGTGTTGGCGGCTTCATTAATACCTACCAGTTCGCTGCTGAGTTTGTTATGGCCTATTACGTACACATAATTTAATGAATCGGCTGTTTTCCTTTCAGTGTCTATCCTGCCAATCATATCCGTATTCAGATCCACGGTCGTTTTATCCAGCGGAAAGAGCGGGTTATCGCTATAATATTCAGAGCCCCACAAACCTTTTTCTTCACCTGATACAGTCATAAAAACAATGCTCCTGCGCGGGCCATTGCCAGCTGCTTTTGCCTTTGCAAATGCTTCTGCCATTTCAATAACAGCACAGGTACCGCTTCCATCATCATCCGCGCCATAATAGATCTGACCGTTCCGCATACCCAAATGGTCATAATGCCCGGTTAGTATTACGTATTCGTCTTTTTTATCAGAACCTTCTATGTAACCGGCAACATTGCTGGCATTATTGGTTACTTTTTGCTCAGCATACTCATACTTTATTTTTATTTTTTTGCTGAACGCTTCTGTGTTCAGCAACTCATTCTTTTTTGCTTTTGCCACCGCACCTGCAAAAAAATCATCTGCCAGTATTGTTTTTGCCATACCGCCGGCAATGGTAATACAGTTGATGGATTCCGCTGGCGGCTGTATAAGCCGTACAGATGATTTTTTGGCTACGCGGGCATAATTAGCAGTAATAGTATCCAGCACCGCATTAATTACTATAGCTCCTGCGGCGCCTTTTTGTTTGGCAAGTGTAATTTTTTTTGTGAGTCCGCCGGGGTAAGTCCAGGTACTATAAGATTTTGTACCGGAAATAAAATACCTTCCCTCCTGCTTGGGTTCTCCACCAAAAAACACCACCAGTTTACCTTTTACATCTTTACCGGTATAGTCGTCATATTTTTCATCGCTGATGCCGTATCCTACAAAAACAATTTGCTTTGCATTGATAACGGCATTGTTGTTTATGGTTATTTCATCAATGTAATCTTTGCCGGATACAAATGACGTGCCTCCAACAGATAGGTTCGACTGTAATAAAGTATCGTAACCAATAGCATAGTATTGCTGGTAATTGTCGGTGCCGGGGGCGGGCAATAAACCAAATGCTTTAAACTGGCTGGCGATATATGTGGCTGCTTTGCGCTGGCCCTCGGTGCCGGTTTCGCGGCCCTCCATTTCAGGACCGGCAATAATGGTCAGCTGTTTTTTTAAATCTTCTTTGGTAATAGAAGCGGCGTACTGATCAGGTGAGACGTTTTGCGCGGCGGCGCTAAGTGTAATGCCGCTTAGTAACAAAAAGAACAATTTTTTTTGCATAGTAATGTATTAAAATAAATTAGCAGGCCATTTTATTAATGCGGTTCTGGTGCCGGCCACCTTCAAATGCAGTGGCCATAAACGCTTCTATCATATCCTGGGCGGCGGACAGCGCCGCAAAACGTGCTGGTATACAAATGATGTTCGCATTGTTATGCTGCCTGATCAGTTTGGCCACTTCTGTTTGCCAGCAAAGGCCGGCGCGTATACCGGCGTGTTTATTTGCAGTCATGCAAACCCCATTTCCGGTGCCGCATATCAAGATGCCAAATGTGCTTTCTTCTTTTTCTACACTTTGCGCTACCGGGTGTACATAATCAGGATAATCTACTGAATCTGCTGAGTAGGTGCCGAAATCATGCACCTGCCAGCCCTGTTGGTTTAGCCAGGGCACCAGCTTGGTTTTGTACTCAAAGCCGGCATGGTCGCAGCCAATGGCTATAGGTAACGAATTATTGAATATGGGCATGGTTGATTTTTAACAGGGCCAAAATACGCTAAAAAGAAAACAGCAATGAAATAATAAGGTTAAATGGTTCAAAAATGTGTTGATTCATTGCGGCGAGCGGGTAAACTTACAGCTGGCTCCGCCGGTTTAATAAAAAAACCACAAACATTTGTCTGTGGTTTCTTCATGTATATAAGCCAGCGTGATTAATTTAATTTGAAGACGACGCCACCCTGTATCTGGGTAATGTCATAACCGGCTTCTACGTTTACGCCAATTTTTGGAGAGAAGAAATAAGAGGCACCAACAAAAACGCCTGGTGCAACTACCACATCATGATTGGTTTTCGTAGAACTGCTGTTGTAATAATAATCAGAGCTGCGGAAACCCGGGCCTAATGAAACACCACCGTATGTGTCGAGATTAGGAACATTCCAGCCAAAATGGTAGGCAGAGCGGGCTGCAACAATAATGATAGTAGACTTGTAGCCGCCGGATTTTGAAAATGATCCGCCTGCTTCCAGGCCAAGTGTAAGTACACCGGGCCCCAATTGCCACATACCTCTTTCAACTGCTACCTTAGTGCCAAAGCCGGCACCATAGCCCAACCCAACGCCGTTATAGCCGTTGTATCCGTAGCCACTTCTTCCGAGACCAATTCCTATGTTAACGGTTATGGTGCCTACGTCCATTATATTTTCACTTTTTTGCGCTTGTGTGTCATTACTGATAACGCTTAGTACACTGATTGCCAGTGCACCCAGAATAAGATTTAATTTTTTCATGGTCAAATAGTTTAATAGTTTATTGTGCAAATATATACGTGTATATATAAAATATTTATATCCGGCCTTTTTTAAGGTAAAAAAGCTATACAAAATGCCATTGTAATGAGATCTTTCTGCGTTTTACCATTAGCTCCATTCTTCCTCATCTGCCTTTTCTCTTTCTTTATACACCCTCTTTGACAGTATCACGCTGGCTTCAAACAGGGCATACAGCGGAATGGTAACCAGGGTAAGGCTAAACGGGTCTGTAGACGGGGTAATAATAGCGGCCGCAATCAATATGATTACAAAAGCATGCTTGCGGTATTTCTTCAGGAAGGTAGGGGAAACGATACCAATTTTAGACAGAAACATAATCAACAGCGGCATCTGGAAAAGCACACCGATGCCCACCGTGGTGTAGATCAGGTTTTCTATATAATCAGACATGGTGGGTTTAAATTCAATCAGTGAACTGAGTGAATAATTGGAATAGAAATTCACCATAAAAGGAGTTAATACATAATAGCCGAAAGCTACCCCCATAAAAAATAGAACCGATACCCAGAAAATAATACCTGACGTACGCTTTACTTCTTTTTTACTGAGTGCCGGCTTAATAAAACGCCAGAACTCCCAGAATACATAAGGAAAAGAAACAATAAATCCACCCACAAATGCAATGGTAAAAGTGGTCATGAACTGCTCTGTCATGGCATTGCTCTGGAACTTAATGGTAAAATTGCCAAGACAAAGCGCCTCACCCAATTTTAACTTGTGGCCCAGGTTGCACAAAACGGAATAGGTAGAAAAATCATTTCGGGCGGGCCCGAAAACAATTCCATTAACCACTTCTTTGGCGTATATAAATATGATGATCGCGCATACCACTACCGCAATTACCGAACGTACCAGGTGCCAGCGCAATGCTTCCAGGTGATCTATGAAAGACATTTCCGTACCGTCTTCTTCTACCTGCTTATTTCTTTTGAATAGTGCCATATATTAAGGAGGTGCAAATTTAACAGATAAAGGTTAAGGTAAAAGGCTTTTAACAAGTGCTTTTTTCATTTTTCTTTTGGAGCGGGCGAATTACGCTCTATGTACGGAGCCGCGCCATATTCCGATGAAAAAAGCCAGAAAAAATGGGAGAATAGAGAATTATATGAAATGGCATACGTCATGACCTCTTTTCCGCAGATAAAAACGTGTAATAAAAAGCAGCATTAAATGGAGGGGACCGGCCAGGGACTCTTGTTAAAACAGATGCACCCTTATTTCAGTACTTTCATTCTTACCATTTCAATCCTGGTATCACTTACGCTCATGATATCAAATTCATAGTCGTCAATAATGATTCTTTCCTTAACCCGCGGTATTTTTTCATGTTCAGAAATAATATATCCGGAAAGTGTTTCGGCCTCATCTGCTGGCAATTCAAAATTATATTTCTCATTGAGATAGTCCAGTTCCAGCCTGCCGCTGAACAGAAACTCATCTTCTGCCACTTTCTTTTCTTCAAATTCTTCGGTGTCATATTCATCACGTATCTCTCCAAAAATCTCTTCCAGCAAATCTTCCATGGTTACAATGCCGGCCGTGCCCCCAAACTCATCTACCACCCAGGCAATGCTTTTACGGTCTTTTGAAAATTTATTGATAAGATCAGTAGCGCTCATGCTTTCCGGAACTGCGGGTATGGTTAACAGTATGCTTTGTACGGTGGCTGGCTGCTTAAACAAATCAAGCTGGTGTATGTAGCCAACAATATGATCAATGTTTCCCTCATATACCAGCAGTTTGCTTAACTGCGTGTTTACAAATTTTTGCCTGGCGGCTTCAATATCGGTGTTCAGCTCAATACCAATAATTTCTTTCCGCGGTATCAAACACTGGCGGATTTTTATATTGGGCAGGGAGAGTGCATTCTCAAACAACTCTGTATTTAAATCTTTGGATTCTTCGCCTGGCTCATGATTCTGGTGAAAAAAATGTTCCAGGTCAGCGCGGGTAAAAGCGTCTTTTGTTTCGTCTACCCGTACATTGAAAAGATAGCGCAATATCCAGGCAGACAGGGCTACAAAAATGCTGGCTATAGGGTGAAAAAGCTGGTAGAAAAAATTAACCACTTTGCTGATAAGCGGGTTCAGCAGCAGCTCGCTCTTGGAGCGCCAGATGGCCCTTGGTATAAACTCCCCCACAATAAGAATTATGCCGGCAGAAACTAATGTTTCAAACACAAGTTGCAACAGGCTAACCGTAGTTACACCCAGGTGCACCCGTGTAATTAGCCAGCGCCATAATGGAAACAGCATTTCGCCTACCAGCAAACCATATACCACCAGGCATATGTTAAAACCGATAAGCGTAGTGCCTAAGAATTTGGTAGGAGCAGATATGAGCCGCGACAACAAAATGCTGCTGCTTTTTCCTTGCTTTTTTTTCAGCTCGATAGAAAGCCTGTTTACGTTTACAAAAGCAATCTGTATACCGGCAAAAAAGCCAATAAGAAGAATTGAGAGCACAATGCCTGTTATGGTGGGCAGGTTCACATCCATAGTACGAATATAACTAATAAAAAGATGATAACTTACAGAAAACTATCACTTTACAGTAAGAAAAGCACTTACCAGCCCAATTGCCCGGCTGCACGCTTTTTCCAGATCGTCGTTTACTATAATGTGGTTAAAATGCTGCTTAAACGAAATTTCGTAAGCTGCTTTATTAACCCTCGCCTGCAAACTTTCGGCTGTTTCGGTGCCCCGGCTTTGCAGGCGGCGCTTTAGTTCATCTACAGAAGGCGGTTCTATAAAGATTGACATGGAGCTGCCCGCGGGGTATTGCTGTTGTACATGGATGGCGCCTTTTACATCAATATCCAGCACAGGCACCTGCTGGTTATTCCAGATACGGGCCAGTTCCTTTTTTAATGTACCATAATATTTTCCTTCGTAGACCATTTCCCATTCGGCAAATTCATTTTCCTGTATTTTATGCTGAAAATCCTGTGTGCTGATAAAGTAGTAATCTACCCCATCCTGCTCTTTGCCCCGGGCAGCCCTGGTAGCAGCCGATACGGAAAAAGCCAGCTGCGGAAAATGCGCCAGCAGGTGGCGCGTTATAGAAGTTTTGCCGGCACCCGAGGGCGCTGTAATAATAATCAGTTTGTTGGTGATGCCTGTATTCATAAAAGGTAAGCGGGTTATGCGTCTATACGTTTTATTTGGGCTCCTAATTTTTTTAAGCGTTCATCAATATATTGGTACCCGCGATCTATCTGTTCAATATTCTGAATTATGCTTTTTCCTTCGGCGCTGAGGGCGGCTATTAACAGGGCTACGCCAGCACGTATATCCGGGCTGCTCATGGTAATGCCACGCAGGTGCTGTTCCCTGGCAAGACCTATAACTGCCGCCCTGTGCGGATCACATAGAATAATCTGGGCACCCATATCAATCAGTTTGTCTGTAAAAAACAACCGGCTTTCAAACATTTTCTGGTGCACCAGCACAGAACCCCTGGCCTGCGTGGCCACCACCAGTATGATACTCAGCAAATCCGGGGTAAAACCCGGCCATGGATGGTCGTAAATGGTCAGCACAGAACCATCCAGGAAAGTTTGAATTTCATATAAATCCTGCGCGGGTATATGGATGTCATCGCCCACAAAATTCATGGCAATGCCCAGTTGTTTAAACTTGTCGGGTATAACACCCAGGTGCCCGATACCTGCATTTTTTATGGTGATATCGCTTTGCGTCATCGCCGCCAGGCCAATAAAAGAACCTACTTCAATCATGTCCGGCAGCATGCGGTGCTGGGTGCCACCCAGGTAGTCTACTCCTTCTACCACCAGCATATTACTACCAATACCACTGATACGGGCGCCCATACGGTTGAGCATTTTACACAACTGCTGCAGGTAGGGTTCGCAGGCAGCATTGTAAATGGTAGTGGTACCCTTTGCCATAGAGGCGGCCATCACTATATTGGCCGTACCGGTTACCGAAGGCTCATCCAATAAAATAAATGCACCTTTTAAATGGCTGCCGTCCAGTTCAAAAAAATGCTGGTCGTTATTGTAATTAAAGGCAGCGCCCAGTTTTTCAAAACCAATAATATGGGTGTCGAGCCTTCGCCGGCCAATTTTATCGCCGCCGGGTTTTGAAATAAATGCTTTTTTAAACCGCGCCAGCATGGGCCCGGCCAGCATAACAGCCCCCCTTAGTTTGCCACTTTTCGTTTTATATGAATCGCTGTGCAGGTAATCAATATCTACGTCGTCTGCCTGGAAGGTGCAGGTGTCACGCTGCAGGCGCCCGGTTTTTACACCCATATCGCCCAGCAGTTCTATCAGCAGGTTTACATCTACAATATCCGGAATATTGGAGATGGTAATTTTCTCCGGCGTTAATAAAACCGCGCTGATGATCTGCAGGGCTTCATTCTTTGCACCCTGCGGTGTTATTTCGCCCTGCAGTTTTTTTCCCCCCGTTACTTCAAAAGCATTCATGGTATTGGTTGATTGATTAAAATGTGAAGTCAAAGTAAAAACAAAAAACATTTCAAACCGGGGCTGCAAAAAGAAAAAGGCTGATCATTTTACTGATCAACCTTTCAAGGAATTAATTTATTGATTAAAACAGCTTAATTAAACCTTTTACGGTTGTTGAATTTGCTGCCACCGTTGTTATTGTTCTGATTGTTGCTGCCCCCGTTTCCACGATTATCTCTTCTTTCTCCACCACTGCCACCACTGTTTCCACGGTTATCTCTTCTTTCTCCGCCACCACTACCACCACCATTATTGCTTCTTGGTTGAAACTTTGGATTTCGTTTGCCACGGTAATCGCCATAGTTTCCGCCACCACTGCGGTTGTCCCTGCCTTCATTGGCGCGGTATGCTTTTACATAAGGGGTATTGGTAAATTCAAGCTGGCCTTGCGTAATATTGGTCAATTCACTCTGAATGGCATCATCATGCACTTGTTCTTTATGCCAGTTGTTATAGGCGAGCTTCATATAATAGGCCACTGCGTTTGCAAAGCCCAGTTTCTTTTCAGGGTTTTCTTCTTTTAAGGCTTTGTTAATAACCACTTCAAGATTTTTACCCAAATGCGAGAATTTAGGGTACCGCTTGGGGTAACGCAATGGTTTGGGTTTTGATTTCAGCGTTTCTTTAGTCGGGATGGGATAAGGTGATTCAACATCCAGGCTAAAATCTGCAATTAAAAAAAGATGGTCCCAGAGCTTATGCCTGAAATCTTCTACGTTTTTTAAATGCGGGTTCAGAAAGCCCATGAGCTCAATCATGGCATGCGCATTTTTTTGTCTTTTTTCCTGGTCTTCAATAGTAAGTAAATACTCCACCATCTTTTGTATATGCCGCCCATATTCGCGCATAATCAAATGATTTCTCGTTGTATTATACTCCATGAGCGATGAAAGATTTGCCAATATATTTTTTTTATAGCTTATAAATGTACTGCCTTTGTAAACGCTGTAATTGCCCCAATTTAATACCCTGAAATGCACGCTGGTTACAAGAGGTAAACCAAGGCATTATTTTTAAAAAAGACAACCCGCAACGGCTGGTATAAGGCAGACAGCAGCCCGTGTTTTTAATATAATACGCCCATTTATTGATGGGCATCCTGCACCAAAAGTAACAAACTAACGGCACGCATTCAAAAATGTTGCAATAAAAAGAAAAGCTACCGGCCAAACCGGTAGCTTTTAAGGCACAATTATTCAATTTTAAGCTGGTTTGTACCAGTTTTTGTATTTTATTGTATTACCACCCGTACAATCTGCTGCTCCATGCTGCTGGTATTGGTGATGCGGGTAAAATAAATGCCGGGTGCGGGTTTGCTTGTCCAGCTTACCGGGATGTTATTGCTGTTAATTAGTTTTACCTTTTTATTTACCACTACCTGTCCGGAAAGATTAACCAGGTCAACTGAGTAATCGCCACTCAGCGGTTGTTCAAAAGTAATGGCCATTCCGTTGGTGACCGGGTTGGGATAAATGCTGAAACCCGCGGCTGTTTTTTCATTCAGCATAATTTTCTGAACAGCTGAATAAACAGGCTGATCATTGTTGCCGGTTTGTTTAATCCTGAAATATACGGCGCCACTGCTATTGCCATTCAGCGGATACTTGTAGTTGTACGTAGTTGCAGCAGCACCACGGCCAGCTGCTACTTGTGCAACTGCGGTAAATGCGTTGCCATCAATGCTATATTCAATATCAAACTGGTCTGTTTCCGGGGTATTCTGTGCTTCCCATTTCAGCATGATACTATTATCTCTTTTAACAGCAGAAAAATTACGCATATTGCCCGCCAGTAAAGAAGAAGGACAATAATAATAGGTTAATCCTATTGTGCCGCCAATGGTAGTAGATACGGCAGATTTGTAATTAGATCCGCCATCCTGGGTAATCATACCGCCGTTTATGGCATAGGTAAAGTTTACGGTACCCATTCCTATATAAGCTGCGTTACCGCCCGTATTGGCACCGCCGGTAGGGTTGGGAATAATGTTCTGCGGACCGTACGTAATAGTGTCTCCCGGGGTACCATAAGCAGACAACGTATCATATCCGTAGGTTTTAGAAAAAGGTTGTACAATATTAACCCCGGGGCCTGAAATTTTACTGGTTAGTGATAACAAAAAAAGAAAGGCAGTAGAATCGGGTCCGGTATTAAGCGCACCTGTATAAGAAATGCCGGTGATAGTATCTTCTACTTTGATACAATTTAAAGTACCAATGGACGGGTCAAATTGCTGAAACGTAAAATTTAAAGTACTGATGGTAGTAGGCGGAATAGTAATTACCTGTTTTTGCGGAGTGGCCGGTACACCCAGCGCACATAAACATTGTGCTTGCAACCCGGCTGGCAGGTATAATTGCAAAGCAATGGTGAATAAAAGAAAAAAGGTTTTTGTGTAGATGTTTTTCATAGTCACGGATATTTGGATGATTGGGAACTGGATTACAATTCAAAAGTATACCAAACAATACGGCCGCGCAACGGGTTTATACTTGTTTTAAAACGCCGTAAAATCATCATGTGGGACGGCTTTTTTATAATCCCTTTAAAGTCAGGTGCATCAACCCCATCAGATACTGTAAATTTGTTGTTTTAGGCTTTATGAAAATAGTAATTGACAGCCGCAATACGTATAATAACGACAGGGGACTACGTGTGTTTACCTATGAATTATGGCAACAACTGGCTTTTTCTCAGCCCGGTCATGTTTTTGTTTTTATTACAGGTCAAAAAAATATGCCGGCCCGGGCGTCTGCAAATGTGCATACCCGGTATCTCAGAAAAACTGGTTTTGGCTGGTATGATAAAATACGTTTAAAAAAAATACTGTTGCAGCTGCAGGCAGATGCACTGGTTGCCGTGCAGGATGGAGGCTTCAGCGTCAGCCATCATTTGCAAGATCAGAAAGATAAAAAAGGATCTGTACCATTGGCCAAAAAGGTACTGTTTGCCGGTGCTGCCAGCCCGGCTTCCACCACCGAACCTGTGCAAACTACTATTACAATACAGCCAGCACTGGCAGAGGTGATAACGTTATTAACCTGGGCAGAAGCTGAAAGTATTAAAACACAATATACAGGCGGCAGGGCTTATTTTTTATTTACCGGGAACATCAGCGATCAGCAGCAACTCATTGAACTCTTAAAAGCATTTTCTATATTTAAAAAATGGCAACAGTCGGGTATGCAGCTGGTCATTGCAGGGTATACCACTTCCTGGACGGAAGTGCTGGAAGAAAAGCTGCTGCAGTATAAATACAAGGCAGACATTGTATTGCTTAAAAATATAAGTCATGCAGAAACTGCCAAACTTGTTGCAGCATGTTATGCACTTGTATACCCGGTGGCCGGCAATGTTTTTCCGCTGGCATTGCTATGGGCAATACAAGCCAATAAAGCCATTATCGCTACTGATAATGAAATAAACCGGCAGATAACCAGCACAGCAGCGTGGGTGGAAAAGGCCAACACAGCAGCCGGTTTTGCCAAAGCAATGATATTATTGTACAAAGATGAAAATCAGCAACAGTTGCTGGTGCAGCAAACAAAAGAAGAAGCACAGCAGATTACCCGGGATCAAATGCTTGCAGCGGTCTGGCGGTGTATAGCGCAATAACACTGATAAGTAAGCTGCCATTTGTGATATGACTATGATAGCCCAAATCTGCTACCTTTACCATTTATATTTTTATAGTATGATGCAATCAACAATAACAATAGACGTAACGCTGGATGATGACAAAGTGCCGCAGCACATTAGCTGGAAAGCAAGCGACAGCACCGCAGATATGGCACAGCAATCAAAGGCTATGATGCTTTCTTTCTGGGACAGTGCAGACAAGTCTGCCATGCGCATTGATTTATGGACAAAGGAAATGATGGTAGATGAAATGGCGGATTTTTATTACCAGACATTCATGACAATGGCCGACACATTTAACCGCGCTACTAAAAACACTGCGCTGGTAGATGATATGAAAAATTATGCAAAGGATTTTTACCAGAAATTCCGTGACCAGCAATTGAAAGAAAACAAATTATAGGTAAACGTATAAATTCACTGATATGAGTCTGGAACAACAGGTAATGGCAGATATGAAAGATGCCATGAAAGCAAAAGATGAAGCAGGTTTACGTGGCCTGCGGGCCATTAAGGCCGCAATTATTATTGCAAAAACAGCAGAAGGGGCAGGGGGAGAATTGAAGGAGGCAGATGAACCTAAACTGCTGCAGAAATTAGTAAAACAACGCAAAGACTCATTGCAGATCTACCAGCAGCAGAACCGGGCCGACCTAGCTCAAAAAGAGGAAGAAGAAATTGCAGTAATAGAAAAATTCTTACCCAAACAGTTAGACGAAGCGGCCCTAAAAGAAATCCTTGCAAAAATAATAGCCGAAACAGGCGCCGGTTCAGTAGCAGATATGGGCAAAGTAATGGGCCTTGCCACCAAACAGCTGGCGGGCCAGGCAGATGGCAAAGCAATTGGTGCGGCCGTAAAAGAATTGCTTGCTAAGTAATCCGGATACATGCTCATAGATATCATATTTATTGTGCTGCTTGTTATGGCTATTTATAAAGGATACAGCAAAGGCTTTATCATTGCTGTATTTTCCTTACTTGCCATTATTATTGGGATTGCTGCAGCAATAAAATTATCGGTACTTACTGCCAGCTGGTTGAAAGATACCATACATGTGGGCGCAAAATGGCTGCCCTTACTTGCATTTGCCATTGTTTTTATTGCCGTAGTTTTATTGGTAAGGCTTGGTGCTGCTGCATTGCAGAAAACAGCAGAGCTGGTTTTGCTGGGCTGGATAAATAAACTGGGTGGTATACTGTTATACATGGTATTGTATACTATTATTTTGAGTGTGCTCTTATTTTATGCGGAAAAACTAAATATGGTACAGGGCCACAGCATCGCTTCTTCAAAAACATATGCATTTATAAAACCCTGGGGACCCAAAGCCATGAATGCCCTTGGCACTCTTGTTCCCGTTTTTAAAAACATGTTTTACCAGCTGGAAGATTTTTTTGCAGGTATTTCTGCAAGTGCAACCAAGCCTTGATCTGCTGCCAGCTGCTGCAGTGATGCACAGGTTATGCAGAAAGGATTACTGACTTAGCGGGATATGTATTAGCGGCTATTTGCTTGCATCAGTGCTGGTTAGCGGTTAAAAAATTGCTTTTATAACTTTGTTTTACTGCATATTTGTTACAAATCAATTATTTTAGCAGCGAATTACAGCTGCGTTGTAATTTTTGACAATGAATTACGAAATTAAACAGGTAGATAAGTTCAGGTTTGTTGAGGAAGGCGAAGGGGAACCCCTGGTCTTGCTGCATGGTTTATTTGGCGCACTGAGTAATTTCGAAGGCCTGATAGAATATTTTCGCCGCTACAATAAAGTGGTGGTGCCCATGCTACCCCTGTTTGATTTGGATATATTGCATACCAGCGTAGGCGGATTGCAAAAATTTGTACATAGATTTATTGAATCGCGTAACTACCAGCATGTTCATTTATTGGGTAATTCGCTGGGTGGGCATGTGGGCCTGGTACATGTACTTAAACACCCGGAACGCATTAAATCACTGATCCTCTCCGGTAGTTCAGGCCTTTTTGAAAATGGTATGGGTGATACTTATCCTAAAAGAGGCGATTACGAGTATATAAAGAAAAAAACCCAGCTTACGTTTTATGATCCGCTGATGGCCAGCAAAGAACTGGTAGATGAGGTATACGATATTGTGAACAGCCGTATGAAAGTGATAAAAATTATTGCACTGGCCAAAAGTGCCATCCGTAATAACCTGGGAGAAGAATTAAACCAGATAAAACAGCCTACTTTATTGATTTGGGGCAATAACGATACCATTACCCCGCCTTTTGTTGGAAAAGAATTCAATAAAATGATTCCCAACAGTGAACTGCATTTTATTGATAAAGCCGGCCATGCCCCCATGATGGAAGTGCCGGAGGAGTTCAATGCCATTCTGCATAAATTTTTGACAAAGCTGAACCAACCAGCAGCGGTTAACCACTAATTGCAGTCTGATGTAATAATCCGGACTGTACACGCGTTCTCTGACTGCGGTTATTGTACGTATTAACCAACTCAACTATCAAAACACCTTGTCTGAAATAGTGTTAAACAAACAGCTTATATCATCTTCTTTGCCCGTGTTGTCCCTGCAGGATACAGTTTATCATGCCCAGCAATTAATGGCAGACTACCATTTGATGCATTTACCCGTAACTGACCAGGATAGATTTATAGGCCTTATCAGCGAAGACGACGCCATGAATGTGGGTGACGATAGCCAGCTGCTGGAACAGCTGGAGCCCCAGTTACTGAAGTTATCTGTTAAGGCAGACTCTCATTTCCTGGAAGCAGTGCAATTGTGCAACAGCTATGGCCTTTCCGTAATTCCGGTAGTTGAAAAAGATATGGAATGGGCAGGTGCCATTCCGGCTTCAGATTTACTGAAATACCTGGGCCGTATGACCGGTACAGATGAACCTGGCGGCATCATTGTACTGGAACTGGAAAAAGCTAATTTTTCTTTCTCAGAAATTTCTAAACTGGTAGAAACAAATGATGCGCAGATAACCCAGCTGAATACATTCTATGATAACCAGGTACAAATGCTGTACGTTACCATAAAGCTGAACCGTTTTGAAGTATCTGATATTGTTGCCACTTTTCAGCGGTATGAATATGTTGTTAAATATTATTTTGGTGAAGAGCTGTATGAGAACGAACTCCGCACCAACTATGATCACCTCATGAATTACCTCAACATGTAATCATTTCAATCCTTCTCTTTATATATCAATAAAAAAAATACCTCCGGAGAAGATTGCAATGCCTGTAAAAAACATATATTTCTTTTTCTGTATACTTGTGTTATTCCGGCCCCTCACTGCCCGGTGCCAGCTTACGGAAAACAATACCCGTAATAATGACTCCGCTGCCATACGCTTGGTACAGGCAGATACCATGTACAAAGGCCAGCTTTTTGTTATCAATGCCATATCTATCAACGGAAACCGCAAAACAAAATCTTATATCATTGAAAGGGAATTACCTTTTAAAAAAGGCGATTCTGTTTACCTGGCAGAACTGGTTGCCCGTTTTCAGCGCTCAAAGGAACTACTCATTAATACAAGGTTGTTTAATGAGGTAATTGTATCACTCAAAGGCTTTCATGGGTATTTTGTGGATGTACAGATAGATGTAAAGGAGCGATGGTATATTTTCCCTGTTCCCTATTTCAGACCGGTAGACAGAAACTTGTCGGCCTGGGCCGATAAAAATTACAGTCTTTCACGCGTGAATTATGGCCTTAAATTTTTGTATAATAATTTTACCGGCAGAAACGACCGGCTGCGTATGTGGCTGATTACCGGTTATGCCAGACAGTTACAATTAAATTATGACCAGCCCTATGCAGACAAAACATTGAAGCACGGTTATGGTTTTGGCCTTTTTTACGCAGCCCTTAAAGAAGTAAACATCAGCACCGATAATAACCGGCAAATCTTCATAAATACCGAAGGCCTTACAAATACCGGCAAATACCTGTCCAGGCAATCAACCGCCACCCTTAACTATTTTTACCGCCCGGCTTTAACCACCAGACATATTGTGCGGATAGGGGTTACATATATTCAGACAGACAGCGCAGTAATGGCGCTCAACCCAAAATATTTCAGCAACGGGGTGCAAAAAGTATTTTACCCGGAACTTTCTTATACCCTTGAATACCAGAAAGTAGATTATGTTGCTTATGTATTAAAAGGGTTTATGGGCGATGTAAACTTTACTAAAAGAGGTATTAACCGTGATATGAACCTCGCTCAGTTTACCGCCCGCTTTACCAATGGCTGGGCGCTGGGGCACCGGTTTTACGCTGGTTTGCAGGGATATGGCGTTGTAAAACTTCCTTTTGAACAACCATTTTATAACCAGCGGCTTTTTGGTTACGGCGATATCTACCTCCGTGGCCTCGAAAAATATGTAATAGATGGAGTGGCAGGGGGCATGTTACGCAGTACCGTACGTAAAAAGTTAGGGGGGTTTAATGTAAACGGCGGGCGCCTGCCCACCCTGGAAACAATACCTTTTGCCATCTACGCAAAATTGTTTGCTGACATAGGCTACGCATATAATAAAACATTTGCACAAAACTCACTGGTTAACAGGATGCTTTATACGGCAGGCGGGGGTATTGACGTGGTTTCCGTGTATGACTTTGTATTTCGCTGCGAGTACAGTGTTAACCAGCTGGGCCAGTCAGGCTTTTTCTTTCATATCAGGAACGATTTCTGAGTGTGACGCCGGTGCCCTCAATGCGCGGATTTGAACAGCAGGATGATAATTTCATTGCATTTTACAGCAAAAATTCACGTAATTTGAATTAATGAAAGTAGCTATATATAGCAGGGTGATGGATTGGGATCACCGGTTGGAAATACAGGAGCTTTTTGACGAATTGGCGAAACAGAAGATCACACCGGTTATTTACAGGCCTTATTTTGACCAGATTGTATCTGGTATTCAGCTGTCTGCAGCCGTAAGCACGTTCAGCGATGAGTCTGAACTTGACAAGTCAATAGAATTCCTTATCAGCCTTGGCGGCGATGGTACGCTGCTGGATACAGTTACGCTGGTCCGCAACAAAAACATACCGGTGCTTGGCATAAATTTTGGCAGATTAGGTTTCCTGGCAAGTATTGGTAAAGAGAATGCTGTAGTTGCTGTGCGGGCGCTGGCTAAGAGGGGTTTTGTAATAGATAAGCGCTCGTTGATTCACCTGGATGCCAGTGAAGAATTGTTTGGAGAAGTGCCTTATGCATTGAATGAGTTTGCCATTCACAAGAAGGACACATCGCCCATGATAAAAATTCATACTTATTTAAATGGTGAATTTTTAAATACGTACTGGTCAGACGGGTTGATTGTATCCACACCAACAGGCTCTACCGGTTACTCGCTCAGTTGCAACGGACCCATTGTATTTCCGGAAAGCAGCAGTTTTGTTATAACGCCGGTGGCACCACACAACCTTAATGTAAGATCAATCGTAGTTCCTGATAATAATGTTATTTCTTTCGAGGTAGAGGGCCGGGCGGAGGATTTTATTTGTGCCCTTGACTCAAGACGGCATGTGGTGAGTAAAAGTGTGCAGCTGGCAGTGAAACGGGAAGCTTTTACCATGGGGTTGATGCGCCTGAACGAGAATAATTTTTTGCAAACACTGCGCAGCAAGCTGATGTGGGGACTCGATAGCCGGAATTAAAGAATAAAATTGTTAAATTTGCTGCTGCCGGGGTGGTTGGTAAAAGAAAAAATTAATTATTGCGTTAACACCAGGATTTAATATTTTATTTTGCAATTATGAGAAAATATTGGGGAGCATCAATAGTAGCGGTTTTATCTGTGTTTGCAGTTGCAGCGCAGCCTCAGGCCACTGTGCACGAGGGGGAGTTTGGTATAAGTGCAGGGGCCGCCCACTATTTTGGTGACCTTAATACCAATGCCCGCCTTAACCGCCCTAAAATTGCACTGGGTGCTTTTTTTCGCAAGCAATTTGGCAACTATGTAGCATTGCGCGTGAGCGGCCATTATGCCCAACTCGGTTATTCTGATGTATATAATAAGAAAAACGATTACCAGCTGCGCCGAAACCTCAGCTTTAATACCAATATCTGGGAGCTTGCCCTGCAGGGAGATTTTAATTTCCTCCGCTTTGAGCCAGGCACGCTGGATTACGCTTTTACCCCCTATGTAACCCTTGGTGTAGGTGCATTCAGTTATGATCCCTATGCTTTTTACCAGGGTCAGAAAGTGTTTTTGCGCCCGCTGGGTACAGAAGGACAGGGTTATGCAGCTTACCCGGAGGCCAAACCTTACAGCAGCATGGCCTTTTGTGTACCATTGGGTGCGGGTGTTAAATACAATGTAACCGAAAAAGTAAATATTGGTTTTGAAGTGGTTTACCGGTTTACCAATACAGATTACCTGGATGATGTGAGCAAAAATTATGTAGATCCCAGCATCTTTCCGAAACTGCCCGATGGCTCGGCCTCCCTGGCAGAATTGTTAAATGACCGGAGCGGAGAAACCGGTGCCACAAAAATTGGTTTTGTAAACGGCACGGGCAGACAAAGAGGGTTCCCCAAACAGAAGGATTCTTATGTAATGGCCGAAATCACCTTCTCGTTTAACCTCTCTTCTTACCATTGCCCCAAGGCAGACTAAGCAGTTATAAACTTTTAAGTACCGGCTGTTGGCAAAACCCCGAGCCTGATCCCAGATAATAATACAACAGAAGCGTAGCCCATTGGCTACGCTTTTTTATTGTGCCGGAACCACTACTGGCAGGCGTGTTCAGCATGGTGGTGAAACTTGAAACGAAGCATAATTTTCCTGCCTGGAATAAGCTGGCCCAACCTAATCATTCGCTTATAGCCAACGGCTAATCACTATTCCAATATAAATGCCCCCGTGCCAATTGTTTTTTGTAGTTTTGCGGCCTTCAATTATTATGTTATGGAATCGCTGAAAGCCAGTATAGACCTGCATAACCTGCCAAAGCATATTGCTATCATTATGGATGGTAACGGACGCTGGGCGCAGGAACAGGGGCAGGACAGGTTATATGGCCATTTTCATGGCGTAGAGAGTGTGCGCAATATTGTGGAAGGCTGCGCAGAATTGGGTATTGAATACCTGACCCTTTACGCCTTTAGTACAGAGAATTGGGACCGGCCCGAATATGAGGTAACCGGTTTAATGGAGTTGCTGGTAGACACCATCCGCAAGGAGGTGGAAACATTGAATAAAAACAGCATCAGGCTGCATGTAATAGGGGATATGAAAATGCTGCCGGATTACGCGCAGCAGGAGTTGAATGAGGCGCTGGAGCTTACGTCCAAAAATACGGGGTTAAACCTTGTAATGGCATTAAGTTACAGCAGCCGCTGGGAATTGGTGAATGCGGTAAAAAATATTGCACAGGATGTAAAAGATGGAAAAGTAGACCCGGCATCTATTAACCAGGATACGTTGCAGCAATACCTTACCACCAGCAATTTCCCCGATCCTGAACTGATGATACGCACCAGTGGCGAATACCGCATCAGCAATTTCTTACTGTACCAGCTGGCCTATGCAGAGCTCTATTTTACAGATGTTCGCTGGCCCGATTTCAGGAAAGAAAAATTGTATGAAGCCATCCTGGATTTTCAAAAACGCGAGCGCCGCTTTGGAAAAACCAGTCAGCAGGTTAACAAACAGGAAATGCCAACCCAATGACGGGTTTGCTGCAAATTGCATCTGCGCTCCGCTCTTTACAAAGGAGTAAGGGCAAGGTTAACAAATAAACTGCGATTTGTACTATTCTCCCAGCAGGTTTTAACAAAGACTTTTAATTAATCCCTTTAATTTGCCGATCTCTTAAAATGCAAGACTGGATGCCAAAATCATTACGCTTAGTTTACTGCTTACTGTTGTGTGTTTTTTCTTCTGCTTCAGTAATGGCGCAACAGCCGGATACGTCCAAACCTGTATCCGTTGACCCGGAGCTACTGGCAATACCCCAGTCAAAAACACCCAAAGAATATATTTTAGCCGGTATTGTTTTCACGGGTACCAAGGCATACGATCAGTCCCTGCTTACTTCTATTTCAGGCCTTAATGTGGGCGATAAGATAGTTTACCCCGGTGGCGATAATTTCAGTCATGCCATTCAAAATCTCTGGAAACAAAACCTGTTTGCCAATGTGCAGATTTATTTTACACGCATTGATGGCAAGGATATTTATATAGAAATACATGTGGTAGAGCGGCCCCGCCTGGGCACGTTTACTTTTAAGGGCATAAAGAAAGGCCAGGAAGATGATCTCAAAACCAAATCTGGACTGGTAAAAGGAAGAGTAGTAACGGAAAATACTAAACTGACGGCTATCGAAAACATCCAGAAATATTTTACAGAAAAAGGTTACCAGAGCGCAGATATTAAAATTGAAGAAAAAATTGATGCCAATGTTGCCAATTCAGTTAACCTTACTTTTTACATCACCAAGGGAAACAAAGTAAGGATTAACCAGGTAAATATTTTTGGCAATGAAACCGTGTCTGAAAGTAAACTGAAAAAGCAGCTGAAGGGTACCAAGGAAGCGATGCGTATGAGCATTTATCCCAGCGACGACAAAAGCGTATACGGAACCAATAAGCGCCTCACACTGAAAGAATATGTGCAGCAATGGGGCTTTTTATCGCCCAGCAGAACGCTTGATTTTATTGATCCTTATTTCCGGTTCAAATTATCTTCTGCCAAATTTAACGATAAGAAATATGCGGAAGACAAAGCCAAATTACTGGAGTATTATAATTCACTTGGCTACCGCGATGCCAGCATTGAAGCAGATACGCAATATTATAACAGGAAGGGAAACCTCAACGTAGATATTAAAGTACAGGAAGGACACAAATATTATTTCGGTAATATTATCTGGAAGGGAAATACGAAATACCCGGATTCTGTTTTGAATGTGGTACTGGGTATCAAGAAAGGAGATATTTACAATCTCGAAACACTAAACAAGCGTGTAGGAAAACAATTGACACCGGAAGGTGGCGATATTGGCGGTCTGTACCAGGATGACGGTTATTTATTCTTCCGGGCAGACCCAGTAGAAACTGCGGTGTACAATGATACCATTGATCATGAAATACGCATTGTAGAAGGTCCGCAGGCTACTATTAAAACAGTTACCATCAGCGGTAACGAGAAAACAAAAGAGTATGTAATACGCCGTGAGTTGCGTACCGTACCAGGAGAAAAATTCAGCCGCAGTGATGTAATACGTACCAACCGTGAAATTGCCCAGTTGGGTTATTTCAACCAGGAAAAAATCAACCCCAACATCGTGCCCAACCAGGACGATGGTACCGTTGATATTAACTGGAGCGTGGAAGAAAAATCAAGTGATCAGCTGGAGCTGAGTGCAGGCTGGGGCGGCGGTATTGGTTTAACCGGTACGCTGGGTGTGTCTTTCAATAACTTTTCTATCCGGAATATTTTCAAAAAATCTTCCTGGGATCCGTTGCCTACCGGCGATGGCCAGAAACTAAGCGTGCGTGTACAGAGTAATGGCCGGGCTTTCCGTTCTTACAATGCTTCTTTTACCGAGCCATGGCTGGGTGGTAAGAAGAGGAACTCTTTAACCTTTAGTGCAGCCAGTACCAAGTATTCAAATTCTTACGATTATACAACAGGCACCTATAGCAAGGCCGCAGGCGATACTTCGTTTTTGAAATCACTCAGCTTCTCTGTTGCACTGGGCAAACAGCTAAAATGGCCGGATGACTTTTTTACATTGGTATATCAGTTAAATTATACACAGTATAACCTACTCAACTATCCTGGGTTCTTCCGGTTGAGCGATGGTACCAACCTCAGCAATGGTAAGTCGAATAATATCAGTATTAAAGTATCACTTTCGCGTTCTTCTATAGATCAGCCACTGTTTCCAAGAAGCGGTTCCAGCTTTATGGTAAGCGGCCAGTTTACGCCACCATATTCATTGTTTGATAAGAGCCTTGCCAATTCTGCCAACCCTTATAAGTTCGTGGAGTTTCACAAATGGCGTTTTAACGGTGAGTGGTATGTGCCATTGGGCAAGCCAATGGGCGAGGATCGCAACAAGCAATTTGTGTTGAAGGCAGCGGCTAAATTTGGCTTTATGGGCCGTTATAACAGCAAGCTGGATTACTCGCCGTTTGAGCGCTTCCAGCTGGGCGATGCAGGTCTGTCAAACAACTATGGTATCCTGGGTTACGATATCATTTCGCAACGCGGCTATCCTATTTACACCAATTCAGATCCCCGCATCAACCCCGACCAGAACAGCACCAGTCAGTTCTTCACCTTATTTAATAAATATGTACTGGAGTTAAGGTATCCGTTCAGTACCAATCCAAGCAGTACCATATATGGCCTCGCATTTTTTGAAGCTGCGAATGGCTGGTATAATTACAAAGATTACAATCCATTCAGGCTGCGCAGAAGCGCCGGCTTGGGTATGCGTTTCTTTTTACCTATGTTTGGTTTGCTGGGCTTTGACTATGGTGTAGGTTTAGACAGGCTTCAGCCCGGTGTGGGTCTTAAGGGAGCAGCTAAATTTACCTTCCTGCTTGGCTTTGAGCCAGAATAAAAAAATATAGACACACTTGCATTAAAGCAATTTTATGCAGTAGTTTGCCCCCTGATTTATAAATTAAATGGTATGAAAAAACTATTCTTTTTAACCTGCAGTCTTTTTGTATTTGTAATAATGGCCAATGCCCAGCGCTATGCCATTGTAGATACCAAATACATTCTTGATAAAATGCCTGATTATAAAGAGGCACAAAAAAAGCTTGATCAGGTAAGCGAGCAATGGCAGAAAGAAATTGAAGCCAAACAGGCTGAACTGGACAAGATGTACAAAGATTTTGAAGCAGAGCAGGTAATGCTGAGCGATGTGCTGAAGAAAAAAAGAGAGGATGAAATATTTGTAAGAGAAAAGGAAACCAGGGAGCTGCAGCGCAGAAGGTTTGGTTTTGAAGGTGATTTGTTTAAAAAGAGACAGGAACTGGTAAAACCCGTGCAGGATAAAGTTTACAACGCCATTCAGAAAATAGCGGTGGCTAAGCAATACGATTTTATTTTGGATAAAAGTGAAGGAATTACTGTTATATTTGCCGACCCAAAATTGGACCGTAGTGAAGATGTGCTGAGGGAATTGGGTGTTAAATAAACGCAAAAGCAGCTTTTTGCAAACAACGGAGTCTTTAATAAAAACAACTATAAAATAGAACCCTAACAACAGGTTTTATTAGAATACTAAAAAACAAACTCAACAATGAAAAAGGCTTTTACATTAGTACTCCTGGCAACCGTTTTATTTGCAGCAGGTAACCGTGCCCAGGCGCAGAACAAAATTGGTCATATTGCGCTGAGCGATATTATCCTGGCTATGCCAGAAGCAAAAAAAGCAGATACTGCATTACAGCAGTTCCGCGATGCTTTGTACCAGAGTGCACAGGACAAGAATGCCGCTTTTGACGAGGCCGTTGCTAAATTCTACAAAGATTCTTCTACCTACACTTCTTCAGTAAAAGAAGTAAAAAGAAAGACATTGCAGGATCAAATGCAGGCTATGCAGGGTGAAGAGCAGCGTATTCAGCAGGAACTGCAGAAAAAGCAGGAAGAGTATTCAGCTCCTATTCAGAAAAAAGCACTTGATGCCGTACAGGCCGTAGCCAAAGAAAATGGTTATAGTTATGTATTTGTAAAAGAAGCTTTACTGGTTTCTCCGCCATCAGATGATTTGGCGCCCCTGGTAAAAAAGAAACTGGGCTTGAAATAAGATAAAAAATATTACAGTAAGAAAACGTCAGGTTCATAAGCCTGGCGTTTTTATTTTTGTATATGCAGCAGGCACAACCTATTGGTGTTTTTGATTCAGGCTACGGCGGCTTAACTGTTTTAAAAGACATTAAGTCAAAGCTACCCGGCTACGATTACCTGTACCTGGGAGATAATGCCCGTGCCCCGTACGGCAGCCGCTCTTTTGACACCGTATACCGTTACACCCTGCAATGCGTGAAATGGTTTTTTAACCAGGGCTGCCCCCTGGTAATACTGGCCTGTAATACGGCCTCTGCAAAAGCCCTGCGCACCATCCAGCAACATGATTTGCCTGCACTGGCGCCGGGCAAAAGGGTGCTGGGGGTTATACGGCCCAGCACAGAGATGATAGGCCACTTTAGTAAAACCAACAAGGTAGGTGTGCTGGCAACCAGTGGTACAGTGTTGTCGGGTTCCTATCCCATCGAAATACAAAAGTTCTTTCCGCAATTAACGGTCTTCCAGGAAGCATGCCCCATGTGGGTGCCTTTAATAGAGGCCGGGGAATACAATAAGTCCGGGGCCGACTATTTTGTGCAGCAGCATATAAGCAATATCTTTTCAAAATCTGGCGATATAGATACAATCTTGCTGGCCTGTACACATTATCCGCTACTGAAAGAAAAAATTCAGCAGTTTCTGCCTGCCGGTGTAACCCTTCTCTCGCAAGGGCAGATAGTGGCAGACAGCCTGGCGGATTACCTGCAGCGCCATCCCAACGTAGAACAGCAATGCAGTAAAAACGGGCGGCAGGAGTTTTTCACCACAGACTCCACGGAAGACTTTGATAATCATGCCACTCATTTTTTTGGCCAGGCCGTGAAATCTGTGCATGTGGATGTGGAGAAAGCTGTCCAGGGATAAGCGCCACCCAGTTATGCCCGGCGCTACCAGGCTATCATCCTGGTAGTGGCATATAAAAAGCCAGCGCAAAAAAATACTGTCCTGTGCTTCGTTTTGCTGGCCCAAACCCTTACCTTTGCCGTCCTTTCACAAACAACGGGTGTGGTGACCTGTTGTGAGATAGAAACCTGGCCTGCTTCTCACAGACCGTATTTCAAAAAGAGTGAAAAAAATTAAACAATGAAACAAACATTTCAACCCCATAAGCGCCGTCGTAAAACCGTACATGGTTTCCGTAAGCGCATGCAAACTGCCAATGGCCGTAAAGTATTAGCCAGCCGCCGTGCAAAAGGGCGTCATAAACTAACCGTTTCTGACGAGAAAGGATTAAAATAAATTAGTCATACAGCTGTTAAAACAGCTGCCCGCAAATAGTTATAGCTCCGGAATTTTTCGGGGCTATTTTTGTTTTATTGAACCACCGCGGCATGGAGATGCAAAGCAATCCGTTAGTTTTATTGTAAGACATACGGTGCGTGCATTTATTCGCGGTGCTCCGGTCCTGGTGGTTTAGTTATTCAAATAAATGGCAAAGCAGTTCACACTGGGTAAACATGAGCGACTAAAAAGCCGCAAACTGATAGAGCAACTTTTCAGTAAGGGCCAGCGTATGGGCCTGTTTCCCTACCGGGTGTTTTACCTGTTTGAAAAAGATGAACAGACTGCAGCAAAAAGTAAATTGCAATGCGGGGTAGGGGTCAGCGCTAAAAATTTTAAAAAAGCGGTTGATCGTAACCGCATTAAAAGACTTACCCGTGAAGCGTGGCGGCTGCAAAAAGCAGGGCTGGATGAAACGATGAAAGCGCATTCACATACACTTTCCTTGTTTTTAATTTACACCGGAAAAGAACTACCGGAGTTTATAATTGTTAAAGAGAAGCTGGCGCTGATTTTACAAAAGCTCATACTTATTGCCGATGAAAATATTGCTGCGGATGCTTAGTTATCCTTTTATTGCACTGATTAAAATATACCAGTGGACCATCTCGCCTATACTGGGCGCCAAGTGCAGGTTTACACCCACCTGCTCCAATTATTCCTTAGAAGCGTTTAAAAAATACGGCGTATTTAAAGGCTTTTGGCTTACCATCAAAAGGATAGGCCGCTGTCATCCCTGGGGCGGACATGGTTATGATCCGGTTCCTTGAATGAGTCTGTTGTCTATAGTCATTGGTCTGTAATCGTGCGGTTGACTGGTTAGTAAAAAGTTCATCCATCCCAATGGTATTTAATGCCTATTGACTATCCAACTAAAGAATACCGACTGGCATTAATGGTTTTGCTTGATTTTCGCCCGCTGCTCCAGTAAATCCTTCAGCGTTTCACGTTTTTGTTTAACAGAGAAAAATTTAATAACGTCCGGCAGGTTGCCGTTATTATCCGCTTCATTTTTATAGGGGATGCCTTTAAAAGAACCTACCACTTTAGTATTGCTTTTGGCGCTAATCTTTTTGATGTTAAAAGGCAGTATAAAAAAAGTACTTTTTGCGTCATTGGCATTCAGCCCCTGCATTAATTGCTGTGTACTGTCTATAATATGATCCATCTCTTCTGCGGTGATAGAACCAGGCATACCCAGGGATCCATAATTTACAAGGCCGCCAATTAGTGTGTCTGTCTGCAGGTTTAGCAGGTAAACGCCGTTTTCTGTAAGATCAAATGTTTTATTGGTACCTGCTGTACTTTGTACAGTAAGGGTAAGTTTATCGTCTGTAAAAATAACTTCCTGTTCATTGTGCCGCAGGCTGGGCTCCAGCTTAACTGTTTTATCGGTTACAGTTAACTGGCCACTTGCCATAATCACTACTTTCTTTTCGCTGCTGGCAGCATTACCGCCACCGGAGCAGGCTGCAAAAGCAAGGGCAACACAGGAAACCGTAAAGAGAGATAGTTTTTTCATGATATGTTGTTTACAATAAAAAATCCCGGTAAATATACCGGGATTTTTTATTGTAAACAGGTGCTACCTTTTAAAAAGCGCTTGCCTGGCTTATTTTTATTTGGCAGCGGCAAAACGTTCAGCTGCTTTTTTCCAGTTTACTACATTCCAGAAAGCGGCTAAATAATCGGGCCGCTTGTTCATGTACTTAAGGTAATATGCATGTTCCCATACATCAGCGCCAATGATGGGCGTGCCTTTTACTTCTGCAACATCCATTAAAGGATTGTCCTGGTTGGGCGTAGAACTTACTTCCAGTTTGCCATCTTTAACCAGCAACCATGCCCAGCCACTTCCAAAACGAGTAGTACCGGCTGCATTGAATTTTTCTTTGAATGCATCAAATGATCCAAAAGCAGTATTTATTGCATCTGCCAATGGGCCTGTAGGCGTACCACCAGCATCTGGGGAAAGTGTTTCCCAGAAAAAACTGTGGTTCCAGTGACCGCCGCCATTGTTGCGGACCGCAGGACTGATAGTACCCGCAGCCTTTACCACTTCTTCCAGTGATTTGTTTTCATTGGGGGTGCCGGCAAGGGCTTTATTAAGATTGTCAACATAGGCCTGGTGGTGCTTGCCATGGTGTATCTGCATGGTCAGTGTGTCAATATGCGGTTCCAGTGCATCGTGTGCATAGGGCAGCGCAGGTAATGTAAATGCCATAATGATTAATTTTTTATTTGAATGGATCGTTCTGTAAAAGAGAACAAATTTACAGGGCAAAAGTTAATTACTCAAAACTAATGCCCCCTTCTACCCAGGCAGCTGTGTAGATCAAACATCCTGCCTTTTATATAATATGTATACCACATGCGTTGAGTAGCCCGGATCTGTGCCCGCTTCTCCCGGATTTACCATACTCAGTTTAACATTTCCTGCAACATGGAGGTTTAAGGTAGGCAAAAATAATATATTGGAATAAAGCCATACCAGGTCATATCCGGCAAACGCGTCCAGGTATGAACTGAAAGTAAAAGTGTGCGACGCAACGGCTGCAGCATAGCAGCAATACTGACGGGCTCAAAAATATTTCAGCCTCATTAAGAATTGGTTTTGCAGGATAATGCTAATTGTTTTTCAGTAACTTCCTTTTTTAATATTCATCAGCTCCAAAAAAATTACCAGGATATGAGCGAAAAGTTTTCATCAAAATCAAGGAGGAATTTTATAGCAAATATGGCCAGGGGTGCAGCGGCCGTTACTATGAGTCCGTTGATATCAGCCGCCAGTGAGCACAAACAATTTACACTCAAAAGGCCGGTGTATAGTGCCAATGATAATATCCAGCTGGCGCTTATTGGTGCAGGTGGTATGGGCAATGCAGATACCAGTACAGCGCTAAGCTTGCCGGGTATTAAACTGGTGGCGGCCTGTGATCTGTATGACGGCCGGCTGAACGATATTAAAAAAAAATATGGTAATGATATTGCCGTAACAAAGGAATACAAAGAGATCCTTTCCCGGAAGGACATTGATGCGGTTATTATTGCCACGCCCGATCACTGGCACCAGGAAATTTCCATTGCTGCTATGAATGCGGGAAAAGCCGTGTATTGTGAGAAACCCATGGTGCATGATATTACAGAAGGCAATGCGGTTATAGAAGCGCAGACAAAAAACAAGGCTATTTTCCAGGTGGGCAGCCAGGGCATGAGTTCATTGGGTAATGAAAAAGCAAAAGAATTGCTGGAAGCAGGTGCTATAGGGCAGCTGAATTATGCAGAAGGCTTCTGGGCTAGAAATACGCCCGGTGGTGCCTGGCAGTATGATATGCCGGCAGATGGAAATGAAAAAACAGTAGACTGGAAACGGTTTTTGAAAAATAATCCTGACCGGCCATTTGATCCGAAAAGATTTTTTCGCTGGCGTTGTTACAAAGATTATGGTACCGGTGTGGCGGGCGATCTTTTTGTGCATTTATTCAGCAGCCTGCATTATATCACCAGCAGTATAGGTCCTGATAAAATTATGGCCACCGGCGGATTGCGGTATTGGAAAGATGGCCGGGAAGCCCCGGATCTTTTAATTGGTATGTTTGATTACCCGCAGAGCCCAACACACCCTGCTTTTAATTTATCATTACGGGTAAACTTTGTAGATGGAACCGCCGAGGGTACTTCACTGCGGCTGGTAGGCAATGAAGGATCTTTAAACGTGGAATGGGACAAGGTAACACTGACCCGTAACTTCTCTTACCCGCCGGAAAACTATGCGCAAATTTTAAAAGGAAAACAGTATACCCCGGATTATGACAGGAAAAAAATGAAAGCGCCGGAGGTGACGGTGTATAGTGCGGAGAACGGCTATAAAGGAGCACATTATGATCATTTCTATCATTGGGCACAGGGCATCAGGACCGGTAAACCCATTATTGAGGATGCTTTGTTTGGATACCGGGCCGCAGCGCCGGCATTGCTTTGCAACGATAGCTATTACCAGGAAAAAGCCATTAAATGGGATCCGGCCAAATTGAAATTAATCGGTGTATGATATTTAGAACAGCACTTTCTTCTGCCCTGTTGCGGGTGCTGAGACCGCAAGCCTGAAAAATCACCCGTGGCCGGTGTATCGCCGGCTACTTTGTTAATCTTTATATTTTTTTTATGACTAAGAACGTACATGTCCGGATATCTTATAAGCTGATATTTGTTTTGTTGCTGGCGGTGGCTTCCGCAAATGTGTATGCGCAGGGGACAGATAATACCCTCAGCAAAGCAGAACAGAAAGCCGGGTGGACCTTGTTATTTGATGGTAAAACAACCAGCGAATGGCGCCCGTATAAAAGTGCGGAATCGGATGGATGGGAAGTGGCCAACGGCGTTATTTACTGTAAAGACAAAGGCGTATTGCACCGGGCAGACCTGGTTACCAAAGAGCAATATGCTGATTTTGAATTTGCTTTTGACTGGAAGGTAAGCACAGGTGCAAACAGCGGTTTGGTATACCGGGCAGATGAGAACCATGGCGGGGCCCATGAATCAGGTTCAGAGTACCAGCTGATAGATGATATTGGTTATCCGGGAAAATTGGAGAACTGGCAAAACAGTGGTGCTGATTATGATATGCACCCGCCTTCCAGGATTATGTCCAAGCCGGCGGGCGAATACAACCACAGTGTTATAAAGGCCAATGGTAAACACGTTCAGCATTGGCTGAACGGGGTGAAGGTAGCAGATTATGAAACTGGTACGAAAGAGTGGTTTGCGCTGCGCGATAAAAGCAAATGGAAGGATATTAAAGGTTGGGGCGAAAACAGCCAGGGCCATATCTGCCTGCAGGATCATGGCGGCGGTATATGGTTTAAAAATCTCAAGATTAGGAAAATGTAAAGTACGACCTGCAGGCTCGTGGAATTTACTACAGACGAAAGGAGGTATGCACTGGAGAAAATTGGGCCCATTGATTTGCGTTATGGCTGCGCGGCACGAAGTCTGCGACTGCGCACCGCCCGTGTTCTGCCCTTACGCTATCCCAATTACCTGCGTGCCTTAAAAAAATCTTTCATCAACTGCGCGCATTCATCTTTTAAAAAACCCGTTTCAATTACTGTTTTAGGATGGAAAGGCCATTGCGGATCAGTGATATGTTTATGGCCGTTTTTTTCATCTGCCGCCCCCCATACAATTCTTGCCAGCTTGCTCCAGTACAAGGCGCCGGTACACATGAGGCAGGGCTCTACAGTTACATACAACGTAGCATCGGGTAAATATTTATTGCCTAAAAAATTAAAGGCAGAAGTTAGTGCTATCATTTCTGCATGTGCGGTACAGTCGTTCAGTTTTTCTGTCTGGTTATAACCACGCGCAATGATTTTATTATTGATGGTTATAACAGCGCCTACAGGTACTTCACCTTCCTTAAAAGCCCGTTGTGCTTCTTTGAGGGCCTGCTGCATAAAATAGAGATCGGTCATGGGGCAAAGGTAGGGAGCGGCAAGTGGGAAGTTGCAGGCAGGGGTTTTTGTAGCCCGGGATTTCTACAACTGCTAAAAACGCAATGCTCAAAGCTTGCAGCTTTCTTCCTCAAAATTCAAAACTATCTTATCTTGCATTAATTTCTCAACCATATGATTAAGAAACAGGAAGTACTGAACGACGTAGTAATAAAATTTGCAGGCGATAGCGGGGATGGTATGCAGCTGACCGGCAGCCAATTTACCAATAACACAGCAATGATGGGTATAGACCTGGCCACCTTCCCGGATTTTCCGGCGGAGATACGTGCCCCACAGGGTACTTTGCCGGGTGTGAGCGGTTACCAGTTGCGGTTTAGCAGCGACCGGGTATTTACCCCTGGCGATGAGTGTGATGTGCTGGTGGCTATGAACGCCGCAGCCCTCAAAGCCAACCTGCGTGGTTTAAAGAAAGGTGGAAAAATTATTGCCAATACAGATGGCTTCGATGGTAAAAACCTGCGCCTGGCCAATTACCCTGACGGCGTAAACCCGCTCGAGGACAACAGCCTGGAGGGTTACGAAGTGTTTAAGATGGATGTCACCAAAATGACCCGTGAGGCCCTCAGGGAAATCACCATGGGCATGAAGGAAAAAGATCGCGCAAAAAACATGTTTGTGCTGGGTTTTTTATACTGGATGTACAACCGCGAAATGGACAACACCATCCAGTTTTTTAAAGATAAGTTTGGTAAGAAGCCGGAGATAATGGAAAGCAATATAAAAGCGTTGCAGGCCGGCTACTTTTTTGGCGATACCACCGAGACTTTTACCACTACCTATAAAGTAGAAAAAGCAAAGATGAACCCCGGCGTGTACCGCAGCATCATGGGCAACCAGGCATTGTCTTACGGGCTCATTGCAGCTTCGCAAAAAAGCGGCCTGCCCCTGTTCCTGGGTTCTTATCCTATCACGCCGGCATCAGATATTTTACATGAACTGAGCAGGCATAAATCATTTGGTGTAAAAACTTTCCAGGCCGAAGATGAAATAGCAGCTATCACATCATGCATTGGCGCCTCCTATGGTGGCAGCCTGGCGGTGACCACTACATCCGGGCCCGGTATGGCATTGAAAGCAGAAGCCATGGGGCTTGCTATGATGATGGAAATTCCTTTGCTGATTATCAATGTGCAGCGCGGGGGCCCTTCCACCGGCCTGCCTACCAAAACAGAACAGAGTGATTTGATGCAGGCTTACTATGGCAGAAATGGTGAATGTCCCCTGCCCATTCTTGCCTCATCCACGCCCAGTGATTGTTTTGAAATGATATATGAAGCGGCACGCATAACCGTTCAGCACATGACCCCGGTGATATTTTTGAGCGATGGCTATATTGCAAACGGTGCTGAACCATGGAAATTCCCCAAGAGCGAAGATTTACCGCCGATTGAAGTAAAATTTAAAACTGAACTGGGTGACGGCGAAGAGAAATTTCAACCCTACCTGCGCGATGAAAAACTGGTACGGCCCTGGGCTGTTCCCGGCACCAAAGCACTGGAACACCGCGTAGGCGGACTGGAAAAGCAAAACATAACTGGTAACGTTAACTACGAACCGGAGAACCACCAGCTGATGATTAAAATACGGCAGGAAAAAGTTGATAAGATTGCAGAATATATACCGGAACAAAAATTAGACAGCGGCCCGGAAAAAGGAAAGATACTGGTACTGGGATGGGGTTCTACCTATGGCGCAATAAAAAGTGCGCTGGTAGACCTGCATGCAGAAGGTCATGCGGTAAGCCATGCACATATCCGCTACATGCGGCCTTTTCCTAAAAACCTGGGCGATATGATTAAAAACTTTGACCACGTTCTGATTCCTGAAATCAATAATGGCCAGCTCATAAAAATCATCCGCGATGTTTATTTTGTGGATGCCAAAGGATATAATAAAATGATGGGTGTACCTATTACTAAATCTGAAATGCTGGATGTAATCAGGAAAATGCTTTAATGGAAAAGACAGATCATGCAGGTGTTTTTGCCAGGTTAAAAAAATTACTCCTTCCCTATGGAAAGAAGATGGAAGTGAGGACGGATACCGCCAGCAATTACCACCTGTATATTACAAAGGAGATTGAACTGGCAGGAAGAAAAATTCCTGAATGTTATTTCTGCGGACTAAAGGTGAATAGCACCATGGTGTCTTTTTATTTTTTCCCTTACTATTCGCATCCGCAGGTATTATCTATTCCACCAGCCATAGCGAAAAATCTGAAAGGCAAAACCTGTTTCAATTTTAAACAATTGAATTCCGAACAGGAGAAAGCCATTGCAGTATTACTTAAAGAGGGCGAAGCGCTTTATAAAAAAGAGCATATATTATGATCCGCTTGGGTTATAAATTGTGACCACTTCTTATATACAGTTAACCAACAGTTAACCGGCAAATGCGTAGCTTGCAATGTTTGAAAAAAATCATTTTAATAATAACCGCCGCCTGCTTCCTGGTATCAGGAATTATTATGCCTTATGCTGATTTTACGGATATGCGTACCGTACAGTTTTTATATAAACAGCTGCAGCAGCAAGACAATGACATGAACCTGGCTGAATTTGTCTGTGATAAATTATTGGTGGTAGGTGAACTGTTTGAGCAGGATGATGCATCAGATAACTGTGCATCACATCCTGTCACCAGCATCCCGGCAGCTTTTCAGTTGCAGGCCGGTGCATTGTTTTGTACAAATGCAGCCGAAAAAATTATTCCCTTGTTCTTACCGCCTGCAAAACCAGCCAGTGCGTTTAAAGAAAACAAATTCTCACGGACGGTCCGCAATGCAGTCTTTCATCCCCCCGTTACTGGTTGCTAAACATTTCAGGTTAAGACATTAAGGTAAATGCGATGCAGGCCCTTATAAATAAGATGGCCCTGCTCAATACCATATCTTTTATTGTGGTTTGCCCGCACAGCATTATTAATGCTGTATTGGCAAACGATGGCCGTCCGTTGCGCATACCTTTGCGATGCCGGCTTAAAATTATAATCAATGAAAACTTGGCTGTTCATTAGCATAGCCCTGCTGTCATGCGCTTCGCGGGGCCTTGCGCAATTTAATTTTACCTGTATAGTAAAAGACAGCATTACTGAGGAATTATTGCAAGGCGTATCTGTTACAGGAACCGCGGGAAAAGGCAGCAGTACAGACGCCAACGGTAAGCTGCTGGTAAAAAACATCGCCGCAGGCAGGCATTCATTTGTTTTTACCCATGTTGGGTATAAGCAGCAAAAGCTGGAACTGGTTTTCCCGTTGATTAACGCAGACTCCGTATTTGTTCTATTGCTATTGCCAGGGGAAAAAGAGATGGAAGACGTGGTAGTGGTGGCATCTTCCAGAACCAACTCCAGGGTAGAAAACCTGGCAACAAAAGTAGAAGTTATAGGCACAGAGGAAATGCAGGAAGAGAATGGTATTAAGCCTGGCAACATTGCCAGTATACTTGGCGATATCGCTGGCATACAGTTACAGCAAACCTCCGCTACCACTGGCAACGCGGATATGCGCATCCAGGGACTGCAGGGAAAATACACGCAAATCCTGCGCGACGGATTGCCGCTTTTTGGTGGCTACTCCGGCAGCTTTGGTATTTTGCAGATTGCCCCATTGGATCTGAAACAGGTGGAGATTGTCAAGGGTGCCAGTTCAACACTCTACGGCGGCGGTGCCATTGCCGGCATGATTAACCTGATTTCCAAAACACCTAAAATGGGGTTGCCAGAAAGAAGCATTACGCTTAACCAGTCCACGCTGAAAGAAAGCAACCTCAACCTTTTTTTATCTAAAAGGACAGGTAAGTATGGGTATACATTTTTTGGCGGCAGCAATTACCAGTATGCTGTAGATGTAAACAAAGACGGTTTCAGCGATGTGCCGGATCTAAAAAGTTTTTTCCTTCATCCGCGATTCTTTTTTTATCCGACAGACAAGGATAATATTACTGTAGGATTAACCAGTAATTATGAGCACCGCAGCGGTGGTGATATGCAGGTATTGCATGACACTAAAGACAACCAGCACCAGTTTTATATTGGCAATAAAAGTTTCCGCAATACCGTGGATGCAGAATGGGAACATGCCATGCGCCATAATGACAAGCTGTTGATAAAAGGAACCAGCAGTTTGTTTAACCGCACGGTTGAAACCAATACGTTTGGATTAAAAGCAAAACAGCTTTCCTGGTATACCGAAACGGATTATATTAAAAAAACAGCTGTGCACGATATAGTAGCCGGTATAAATATTACGGGAGAAGATTTTCATAAACAACAACCAGACAGCACCCGCATCAGCAATTATATATTTAATACCAGTGGCTTTTTTTTACAAGACGATTGGAAATTATCTGCAAAGTTTACCATGCAATCCGGGCTGCGGTATGATCATCACAATCAATATGGATCTTTCCTGCTACCAAGAGTTTCATTGCTGTATAAAATCAATAAAGTATTTACCACCCGCGTAGGCGGCGGTCTGGGCTATAAGATACCATCTGTTTTTAGCAGCGAAATTGATGAAAGGGATTATCCTTTGCTGCAGCCGCTGGTAAATGTAAAAGCAGAGAAATCTACCGGCGCCAACTGGGATGTGAACTTTAAAAAGGAATTGGGTGACTGGGAACTTACCCTGAACCAGTCTTTCTTTATCACCCAAATTAATGATCCCGTTGTAGCCGTCAGCAGTGCAACGGCCATCAACTTTGTAAATGCCGCGGATCCCCTGCGTACCAGCGGGTATGAAAGCTATGTGCAGGCGCATCACCAGGCATTGGAAATATATCTTGGATATGTGCATACTGTTGCAAAAAAATTATATGATCCTTCACAACCCTATCTTAGTCTCAGCGCTAAAAACAAATTCGCCTCGGTGGTAGCGTACGAATTTTCTTCGCATTTCAGGGCGGGTATAGAAGCATCTGCTACGGGTAAGCAATACCTGGATGATGGCAGCACCACGCCTTCTTATCTTTTTGTGGCTGCTATGATGCGCTGCAATATTGGAAAAATTGCTTTTGTACTTAATTGCGAGAATTTGCTGGATTACCGCCAAACCAGGCAAGAGTCCATTGTTATTCCGCCATATAACAATCCACGGTTTAAACAATTGTGGGCACCTATTGATGGCCGGGTGATCAATCTTAGTATGATGATTAAATGGTAAACGCAGCCGGCTTTAAAAGCCTGCCTGCGTATGCGGAGGGCCTGGTTACAATGCCGGCACGCGTGCTTTTCAACTGCTCCGCATGCCCTCAGCTTATAGCTTTTACGCTTATCTTTGGGGCATGGAACAGATTGTGCAACAGATTGAAGCTTACAAACAGGAAATTGATGCATTACCGGTAACAGACAGCAAATCCCTGGAAGAGTACCGCATTAAATTTTTGGGTACCAAAGGGATTGTAAAAGGGCTGATGGGCGAAATGAAAAATGTGCCGAATGATCAGAAGAAAGCTTTTGGCCAGGTAATGAATGAATTTAAGCAGTTCACAGAAGCTAAATACGCGCAATGGAAAGAAAATACAGCAGGCAGCCCCGCCGCCGCTGCGGACGAGATGGATACCAGCTTACCGGGTGATCTGTTGCCCCTGGGCAGCCGGCACCCAATTAGTTTAATGCGCAACAAGATGATTGATATATTCAGCCGACTGGGTTTTGCGGTTGCAGATGGCCCGGAGATTGAAGACGATTTTCACAATTTTACGGCGCTGAATTTGCCGGAGCACCATCCTGCCCGCGATATGCAGGATACGTTTTACGTACAGCAAAATCCGGATTGGCTATTGCGCACGCATACCAGCAATGTACAGATCCGTGAAATGGAAAAAGGAAAACTGCCTTTACGTATTGTAATGCCGGGCCGCGTTTACCGCAATGAAACCATCAGTGCACGCAGCCATTGCTTTTTTCACCAGATCGAAGGCTTGTACATAGATGAAAACGTTTCTTTTGCAGACCTTAAGCAAACGCTTTATTTCTTTGTGCAGGAAATGTATGGCAAAGACATCAAAGTGCGTTTCCGCCCCAGTTATTTTCCGTTTACAGAACCCAGTGCAGAAATGGATATAGAATGCCAAATCTGCCACGGTAAGGGTTGCAGTATTTGTAAGCGTACCGGCTGGTTAGAAATACTGGGTTGCGGTATGATACATCCCAATGTACTTACTAATTGCGGCATCGACCCCAATAAATATACCGGCTTTGCATTTGGCATGGGCATAGAGCGCCCAACATTACTGAAGTATGGCATTAATGATATTAGATTGTTCAGCGAAAACGATGTGCGTTTTTTAAGGCAGTTTACCAGCGCTGTCTGAATAGTCGGTAGTTCATAGTTGTTAGTCATTCGTGCCTTTGCTGAGCAGGCGGCCTATTGACTACTGACTATCGACTATCTACTCCCGACTATATCAAAAATACCTTAAGTAACTAATTTTATAACCTTACATGGGCTCAGTTCAATCAGTTTGTATCTGCGGCGCCGGCACCATGGGGGCTGGCATTGCGCAGGTAGCTGCCCGGGCTGGCTTGCACACTATTTTATATGATGTAAATAAAGACATGCTGGCAAAGGCATCAGCGGGCATCAACAACAGTCTTCAGCTGCTGGCAGATAAAAATAAAATAACCAGCATTCAAAAAAATCTTATTGTCAGCAGCCTGCGTTTTACAGCAGATATGAATGATTGCATTGCAGACCTGTTCATAGAAGCTATTATTGAGAATGTGGGCATCAAAGCCGGCCTGTTCAATCAGCTCAATGAAATAAACCACAGCGAAGTCGTCTTTGCTACCAATACTTCTTCTCTATCCGTTTCAGCCATTGCCGCCACTGTTATGAACCCGCAAAGAGTAGTGGGCATGCATTTTTTTAATCCTGCACCGGTTATGAAACTGGTGGAAGTGGTAAAAGCGGAGCAGACCAATGACGAAACTGTGCGAACCATTATAGCGCTGGCGCGGCAAATGGGCAAAACGCCGGTGTTGTGCAAAGACGCGCCGGGCTTTATTGTAAACCATGTAGCGCGGCCGTATTACCTGGAAGCATTGCGTCTGATGGAAGCAGGTGTAGAACCCGGAGCTATCGATCAGCTCATGGAAGCCACTGGTTTTAAGATGGGGCCTTTTAAGTTAATGGACCTTATTGGCAACGATGTTAATTATGCAGTCAGCCAATCTTTGTACGAGGGCATGGGCAAACCTAATCGTTTAAAACCTTCTTACATACAAAAAGAAAAAGTGGACAAGGGAGAGTTAGGCAGAAAGAGTGGCAAGGGGTATTACAGGTACGGATAAAAATGTGAAAATGGAGAAACTGATGCCGGGTATTCCGGACGGAGTTCGGTAAGAAAATATAAAGTATGAAGTCGGAAACTTTGTACAGGGCTGAAAATTGGCGAAAATGGAGCAAACGGAAATCAAACATCCGAAATTGCGCCTACGCCTGCAGCGCATACACAACAATATTCACCCCAAACTTTGTATTGTCTTCGCTTAGAAAACGTTTGTTCCTGAAATCATAATCCCATTCGCAGCCATAATCTTTATTGCTGTACAATACAGCAATACGCCCGTTTATTTCAATCGCTTTTAAATAATCATGCACCAGGTCATCGCCCCAGCCATTGAGTTCAAAAACAGTATTGGGCGGCCCTTTTTCAAATTTGAAGAATGAATGATAGATAGCGTGATCATTTTTAATCTTTTTTAATGCGGTTGGACCAAAGAGCGTATTCATCTGCATTTCAAAAGATTTGGCAAAGAGGCCATCTATATCGTGGTTACAGTCGTCTGCAAAAACAAAACCCCCATTTTGGATATACGTTTTAAAATTGGCCGCTTCCTGTTTATCAAATTGAACCAATTTGTGTCCGCTCATATAACAAAACGGTGCCTGGAAGATTGCAGCGCTGCTTAAATCAATCACTTTTTCCTGCAGGTTCACGGGTATGGTTGTATATTCAATCAATGAATTGAGTATATTCGATGGCATTCGCTGATCAGTATCCCAATCGCCACTATGGTACCTCAACCTGGTAAACGTGAATTGCTTATTACTCATTTCCTGATGCTTGCTTGCCGGTGATATAATTTTTTTACAAGTTGCCTTATTTATTTTTAATTTCCACTGATTAATAATTAAAATTTCAGGTTTTGAACAATTCAGAAGATGTTGTGCAGGGTTTGTTAAGCAAACTGCCCTTGTTGAAAAAGGAAATACAGAAAGTAATTGTTGGGCAGGATGCTGTGCTGGATGAGATTTTGATTGCCCTGCTGGCTGGTGGCCATTGCCTGCTGGAAGGCGTGCCCGGGCTGGCCAAAACACTGATGGTAAAAAGTATATCACAAGCGCTGGACTTATCTTTCAGGAGAATTCAGTTTACACCAGACCTGATGCCGGCAGATATTATTGGTACAGAAATTCTGGAAGAAGACCATAGCACGGGTAAACGCTTTTTTAAATTTAACAAGGGCCCGCTGTTTGCCAATATGGTACTGGCAGATGAAATAAACCGCACGCCGCCTAAAACACAATCTGCCCTCCTGGAAGCCATGCAGGAATTTTCGGTTACCTATGCCGGCCAAACCTACCCGCTCGATAAACCTTTTTTTATACTGGCTACGCAAAACCCCATTGAGCAGGCCGGTACTTATCCATTGCCCGAAGCGCAGTCAGATCGTTTTCTATTGTACATCAGCATTGACTATCCTTCTGCAGCGGAAGAAGCAGCTATATTAACCAGCACTACCGGTACAAACAAACCGGTTATCAATGCAGTCATCAGCGCAGCGGAAATAAAGCAGTTGCAGGTGCTGGTTCGTGAGGTATCAATCAATGAAACGCTGGTGCAGTATGTAAGCGAACTGATACGTGCTACAAGGCCCGCCAGCACTGCTGTTAAGTATGTTAAAGAATGGGTGCGCTGGGGTGCAGGTCCGCGTGCAGGTCAGTCGCTGATACTAACTGCCAAAGCAAGGGCGCTGTTTCATGGCCGTTATGCTGTTTTAATGGAAGACTTGCAGGCAATGGCTTACCCGGTATTGCGTCACCGCATACTGATGAATTTTAAGGCCGATGCAGAAAGCATTACGGCGGATAAAGTAACCGCAGAACTGATAAAAATAATTGAGCGGCCCAGGGCCATCTTAACTTAATAGTATGAGCCGTTTACTGGATCCTAAAATATTACTGGCGGTTAAAGATCTGCAGCTTGCGGCGCGCAGTACCATCGAAGGCTTTATGGCAGGCATCAATAAAAGCAGTATAAAGGGCGAAGGGTTGGAATTTAGCCAGTACCGCAGTTACCAACCGGGCGATGATCTTCGCCAGCTTGACTGGAAAGCCTACGCAAGGAGCGACCGGTACTACATCCGCGAATCAGAAGTTGAAACAAGCATTTCCGTCCGTTTTATCATAGATGCCAGCGGATCCATGAACCATGAAGACAATGGCTATACAAAAATTGAGTATGCAAAATATTTGGCTGCATCACTTGCGTGGCTGGCAGGATTGCAGGGAGATGCGGTAGGACTGTACGTATTGCAGGATCAGCAACTCTTGCAGCTGGATACAAAAAGGGATTACCAGCACATGGCCAGGCTCTATTACCAGCTGGAAAATATTGCAGCAACGGGCATAGCCACTGCACCCGCGCATTATAAAAATGTTTTTTCCGGTGCCGGTAAAAAAGAACTGGTCATTTTTATTACTGATCTGTATGAGCAGGATAAGGAATTGTTTGATGTGCTGGATAACCTTGCGGTGATGAAACATGAGATCATTGTTTTTCACCTGATGGGTAATAATGAACTGGAATTTGATTACGGTGATTATGCCGCCCTGGAGGATATGGAAACTGGAAAAATAGTAAAAATAAATACCCGGCGGGATAAAGATATTTATAAAGAACAGGTAGAAAACCACCTGGCCGCAGTGAGAATGCAAATGCTCAATAAGAACTTTTTTTACCGGATGCTGAACATGAGGCAACCAGTAGAACAGGCATTGCGTGATTTTTTAAAACAACGATCTAAATTAAGCATATAGTATTGTTTCAGTTGCTGCAACCAATATGGCTTTTTGCATTGGCAGGTCTTGCTGTTCCCGTTATTATTCACCTGTGGAACCAGCGGCCGGGCAAAACCCTGCGCGTAGGTAGTGTGGCATTGGTTGCGGAGAATGCATTAACATACAGGAAGCGTGTGCAACTTTCTGAAATTTTATTACTCATCTTACGCTGTCTTTTGCTGGGCTGTATTGCCCTTGCGTTATCCAAACCTTTTTTGCGCAAGCCCATAAAAAATACTGGCAGGGGTTGGGTGCTGATGAACAGGGTAGATCTGCCTGCTACCTATAACCGCTTTAAGCCAGTAGTGGATTCTTTGCTCCTGTCTGGGATGGAGTTTCATTATTTTGAACCCGGTTTTGCAAAAGAGCATTTTAATGATGCGGTAAAAGCCGTACCGGACAGCACACAGACAAGCCAATCTTCTTACCGTGCCATTACTGCATTGCTCAACCAGCAGGTGGATGCCCGGCTTCCCTTATACGTTTTTACGGATAACTCCCTGCAGCATTTTAGTGGCAGCAGAACCGCCGCATCACTTAACCTGCATTGGTTTGCATATACCAGGGATACTGCCAGCAGCCGGAAATTAATTGATACAACAGCGCTCTATGTAACCATCTTTAGCCGTAGTTATATCAATGATGCCCGCTATCTTAAAGCCGCCCTGGATGCCGTACAGCAATTCAGCAAAAGAAATATTTTTACTAAACTTGTTACAACGGTTCCCGGAATTCCGGCAAAACAAGATTGGCTTTTTTGGCTGGACGACGACATGATTCCAAAAGATAAAGTTGCGGCCAATATTTTTGCTTACGCTGATGGAAAGCCAGTACCAAACATATCTTACATCCTTCCTGCAGGTAAGTGGTCTTTCGCTGCGGTTAGCCTCTATAAGTCTGTTATTGCGCCGGATACACTGCCACGTTTTTTTGATACCGGGTGGAATGATGGTTTCGGACATCCTTTATTGACAGTACAACTGGAACCTAATAAGGCGAACTATAAACTCTATACACATTTTGACCCGGCATGGAATGAATTGCCCTGGAGTGAAAGCTTTCCAGAGCTACTTTACCAGTTACTGTATGCAGGTCATGAACAGGTAAAGGTTGCAGCAGCAGACAATACCATCATTGATAGTACCCAGCTGATGCCTGTGCTGGTTGCGGAAAAAGAAGCGGGCCCAAAGCCAACCCTTTTTGCAGAAACAAAATTGACTTTCTTATTTTGGGTAATGGCGTTTGTATTATTTTTTGCAGAGCGCTGCCTTTCATTTTATCATCGTAAAAAAAGTGCAAATGGATGATATGAAAGGTAAGCAGATTATACGGGCGCTTCGACGAAAATGGATCTCGTTTTCCATTCTGTCAGATACCATGATTGCTGCCGGTGTTGCATTTTTACTAATCATGCTGGCCAATAAAATGGTTGGTCTTTCCTATTGGTGGGCATGTTTATTTTTCCCGGGGGTACTTGCAGCGCTATTGTTTATTCATCGTGTTTGGCTGGTTGATGAAAAGGCCATTACGCAATTGCTTGATGAAAATTACCCCCAATTAGAGGAAAGCAGCGGGCTTTTGCTCAAACCCGCCGGCGCATTAAATATGCTGGAACATTTGCAGTATAAAAAAACCAGTCATGCCCTGGAGGCGATTGAATCACCTTTTTCAATCAGCAAAAAAATTAGTTTGCCTTTTTTTGTACTGGCAATGGCATTGGTAACAGGCATGGCGGTTTACAAGTTCCCAATAAAAAGTATAAAAAATAAGTCAGCTACAGTACAGCCGGCCGCTGGCAGTAAGCCAGCAGCAGAAAAACTACTTCCGCAAATTGCAGGCAATAGCATCACTATTCGCCCACCGGCGTACACAAAAAAACCAGCCAGGCAGCAGCAACCTTTTAACCTGCTGGCAGAAGAAGGATCATTGTTGAATTGGCAGATAAAGACCAATATACCTGTAACACAGCTGCTGTTTATTTTTAACGATAAGATGAAAGTAGCTTTGCGTGCAACCAATGCAGCGCGTACCCAATGGAGTATTGAAAAGAAAGTTGACAGCGCTGGCTTTTACCAGCTAAACATTGATGGTAAATTATCTGAGTTGTATAAGATAGAGATCGTGCATGATCAGACACCCGTGGTGCATCTTCAATCGCCCAAACAATATACCAGCATAGAAATGGGCGAACCGCAACAGGTGAAAATAAACACGGCCATCACCGATGATTACGGCATCAGGGATGCCTCTATTACGGTTACTATTGCCAGCGGCAGCGGAGAGGCAGTAAAATTTAAAGAAGAGAAAATACCACTGCAGGGGTTTATTGCTGGAAAAACAAATTACCAGTTACAGCAATTATTATCATTGCCGGCACTGGGCATGCATCCCGGCGACGAATTATATTTTTACATACAGGCAACGGATAACCACCGGCAACAAACCCGTTCGGATATTTATATTGTTCATCTGCCAGATACGGCTGAGCTGATGAGCCTGGACGGAATGGCCAATAGCCTTACGCTGAAGCCGGAATATTTCAGGAGCCAGCGGCAGATAATTATTGAAAGCGAGCAATTATTGAAAGATAAGGATACAATTAGTGCAGCGGACTTTAAAAACCGCAGTAATAACCTGGGCATAGACCAACGCTTGCTGCGGCTGCGGTATGGAAAATTTTTGGGTGATGAGGCTGAATCCGGCGAAACAAATATTGATGCAATAGGCGGTGTGGAAGATTTTAGCAATGCAGATAAAGTAAGGGATGCATTTACTGATAAACATGATAACGCAGAAGATGCTACCTTTTACGAACCCGAAACAAAAAAACAATTGCGGGCCACACTTACTGAAATGTGGGATGCGGAAATACGCCTGCGCACGTTTACGCCAAAAGATGCGCTGCCGTTTGAATATAAGGCACTGCGCCTGTTGAAAGATTTGCAGCAAAAATCCAGGGCCTATGTGGCAAAGACAAATTTTAAAACTACGCCGCTGGATCTTAAAAAAAGACTCACCGGTGACCTTGATAAAATAACTGAGCCTTTACTGCAGAAGGACATCGTGCAGGAGCCCGATCCCCTATTGCGTGTCCGCAATGCATTGGCGACGCTGGATCAAATAAGAACGACCGGAAACAGTGCAACTGTTTCAGCAGAAATTTTACAACAAGCTAACCTTCAGCTGCATGAAAAAGCCGTTCAGCAACCCGGCGTCTACCTTCATGCGGTAGAAGCGCTGAAGAGAATACTGAATACATTGAATAGAGCCGGCCATCCGGTTAATAGTGATATAGAGGAGGCCCAGCATGGTTTGCAGCAATTGCTGGCAGCACCTGCACATTTGCTAACTGCAACAAAAACCAGTTTAAGGCAGGCGCTCTCTAAACAATATTTTGATAACCTCCAAAAAAAGCAACCATGATAAGCTGGCATTACCTGGCGGTGGCTGCCTCCCTGCTGCTGTTATGGTTATTGTATAAGGAATGGAAAAGAGAGAAGCGTTCCCGTTTATACGGACGCCTGCTGGCATCGGTACTGGCAGTCACCAGTTTGTTACTGATGGCATATCCGCATGAGCAAATTAATAACGGGCCTGCATTAAAAAAACTGGTAGTGCTCACAAATGGTTTTGTAAAAGATAGCGTAAATAAATTTATGCAACCGGAGCAGCGCAGCAGTATACCTATTTTTTCAGGCATTGATGTGCCTAGGTATGACGGGCATAACGTGCAGCTCGTTACTGACTGGTATTTATTTACCGCTCAACATCAACAAGATACTTTTCACATTTTTGGAGACGGCTTTAGTGAAGACGTCCTTGCTTTGCTCAGTCCGCATCCTGTTGTCTTTCATGCAGCGCCAGCGCAACCCGCTGTCACGGCTGTCTACTGGAAGCAGCACCTGGAAGCGGGGGAGCAACTATTGTTGCAGGGGACCTATGAAAACAATACTGCGCGGAAAATAAAAATTATGCTGCAGGCATTTGGAACAGATAAAGATTCTGTTGAGATTGCTGCCGGCGCAAGAAAGGTTTTTCAGCTGCGCACTGTTCCGGTGCATGCAGGTAAGGCCGTCTATAATTTGATTATGCTTGATGGAAAGGATACACTGCAGAAAGAACCGCTGCCGGTAGAGGTACAGGCAGCCACGCAATTGAAATTGCTGATTATTTCATCTTCGCCAGATTTTGATAATACCTATTTAAAAAATCATCTTTCACAGCAGGGTTACCAGGTTGCCATAAGCACCGCCATCAGCAATTATAAAACGGACAGGCAATTTCTAAATACCCCTGCCCAAAAAGCAGGTGACAGGTTAACGGCAGCATATATCAATAAATTTGATGTGCTGATGGCCGACCAAAATGCACTGCAAAAGCTGACTGCTGCTGAACTGGCTGCTGTACGCGCTGCAATCCGGGAAAATGGAACCGGGCTGATTATAAAGATGGATGCACAAAAAACAGCCGCATCTTTTTGGTCAGGGTTTTTTCCGGTAAGCGTTTTGCAACAGGAAAAATTATCCCTGCTGCAACTTCGTGGATCCGTGGCAGGTAGTAACCGTTACAAAATTGAAATAAGCGGAGCGGTGAGCATTGTCCAGTTGCCCGGCACACAGGTTATTCTGGAAGATGCGCAGTCAAACATTTATGCAGCAGCAGTGGTATATGGCAGTGGAAAAATAATCGCCACCACCCTTCAAAATACGTATAGCATGGCGCTGGCAGGGGATAAGGCAGCTTACCAGCAATTATGGTGGCTATTGCTAAACAGGGCTGCCAAAAAAATTTATGCAGAAGCGACATGGCACAATAAGCCCTTCATTGCATATGTTCATGATCCGGTACAAATGCAGGTAGAGAAAAATGAAATGGCTGTCCCGGTGGCAATGATTGATCAAAGTCGTGTGTATCTTAAACAGGATACACTGCTGCCGTTTTTGTGGCAGGGCGTGTTCTGGCCTGCTGCACCAGGATGGCAAGGGCTGCCACAACTGGATACAGCAGCTGGTGAATGGTATGTATATAAAAAAAATGACTGGCAGCAGCTAACCGCTTACCAGCATCGCGCAGCAACAAAAAAATATGCAGACCAGCATGCAGTTGCACCGGCCGCGGCAGACCGCGCCGCAGATAGCATGCTGCCGGTTAACTGGCAGTTATGGCTGTTGATTGTATTTGCATGCGCCTGTATTTTTTTATGGGTGGAACAAAAAGCCGGATGAATGGATGTGTTTATTTTAAAAAAATGGTAGATTGCTTACCTGTCCTGGCTGTTAGGCAAAAGCCTGTTTTCAGGGCAGGGATTAAAACGGGATTAATAAGGCCAGTAAAAAATCCTTCGAAATTTTGTGCGGTAAAAATCACTTCAGCGTTTGGTTACCTTATATTGAAAAGAAGATTCGGGAACGTTATTATTCATCACTACTTCAAATTATTTTATTTTGAAAAGAAAAGACTTTCTTCAATTATCTGCCATGGGGTTTGGCGGTATGATGCTGCCGGATTTTTCTCTAATGGGAAACACCATCGATCCCATGCAGGCGCTTCAGCAGACCATTGACGTAGCACAAAAGAAACAACTGGCAGACATTGCGTTGAATGCTGCCAAAAGCAAGGGCGCTTCTTATGCAGATGTACGCATTGGCCGTTATCTGAACCAATTTGTTGTGACCAGGGAAGCCCGCGTGCAGAATATTGCCAATACCGAATCTTTCGGGGTGGGTATACGGGTACTTGCAAATGGGGCATGGGGTTTTGCTGCTACCAATATTGTTACCAAAGACGAAATTGCCAAAACAGCAGAAAAAGCAGTGGCGGTTGCAAAAGCCAATGCAAAAATTTTATCAGAGCCGGTACAGCTGGCTGCCCAGAAAGGGTATGGAGAAGTAAGCTGGAAAACGCCTGTCCAAAAAAATGCGTTTGAAATACCGGTGAAAGAGAAAGTAGATTTATTACTGGCATCCAATGCAGCTGCCATGGCCGCAGGTGCCAATTTTGTGAATTCACTTATCCTGGCTGTGAATGAGCAGAAGTATTTTGCTTCCACAGATGGTTCATATATAGACCAGGATATACATCGCCTGTTCCCCACTTTTACTGTTACAAAAATTGATAAGACGTCTGGTAAATTTCAAACCAGGAAAGCATTGAGTTCGCCGGTAGGCATGGGTTATGAATACCTTACACCCAGTGCGGCGGCTAAATATGCAGGTATTGTAACCCGTTATGGAGACCGGTATGACATGCTGGAAGATATTAAGAATGCAGCAGCAGATGTTGATCAGAAATTAAAATCCAAATCGGTAGAACCGGGTAAATATGATTTAATACTGGATCCTTCTCATTTATGGCTGACCATTCATGAATCAGTAGCGCATCCAACAGAGCTGGATCGCGTACTGGGGTATGAGGCCAATTATGCCGGTACCAGCTTTCTTTCTATGGACAAGCTGAAATCAAACAATTTCCAGTTTGGCAGCAAGCTCGTTAATATTGTTGCAGACAAACTGCAGCCCGGTTCACTGGGTGCAGTAGGCTATGACGATGAAGGGGTGAAATGCAAAGACTGGCAGATTATCAAAGATGGTGTACTGGTGAACTTCCAGGCCATCCGTGACCAAGCCCATATCCTGGGTTTAAAAGAATCACAGGGTTGCTGTTACTCGCAAAGCTGGAAGGACGTACAGTTTCAGCGTATGCCCAATGTATCATTGAAAGCGGGCAAAGATAAATTGTCAGTAGACGACATGATCAAGAATACAGAAAAAGGTATTTATATCATTGGCGATGGTTCTTTTTCAATTGATCAGCAGCGGTATAATTTCCAGTTTGGCGGACAAACATTTTACGAGATCAAAGACGGAAAAATAATTGGCATGCTCAATGATGTAGCCTACCAGGCCAATACACAGGAATTCTGGAATTCATGTGCAGCCATCGCAGATGAGAGCGATTACCGTTTGGGCGGCGCCTTCAATGATGGTAAAGGACAGCCATCGCAATCCAACGCCGTATCTCATGGCAGTTCCACCACGCGTTTCAATGGAATCAATGTTATTAACACAGCAAGAAAAATCTAACACTATTAATTATGGCCATTTTAAATAAGGAAGACGCGCAGGCGCTATTGAAAAAAGTAATCGCCTTCTCCAAAGCTGATGAGTGCGAAGTAGCGCTCAATGGTTCAGAAGGAGGCAATATCCGTTATGCCAGGAACAGTGTATCTACTTCCGGCGAGATCAGTTCAATGGTACTGGGTGTTACTTCAACTTTTGGAAAAAAATCAGGTACTGCTACCATTAATGAATTTGATGACGCATCGCTTGAGAAATGCATAAGAAGAGCAGAAGAACTGGCACAGCTGGCACCGGAAAATCCGGAATACATGCCGCTACTGGGACCGCAAACATTTAAAACATCCAAAGCGTTTATACCTGCAACGGCCGCTGTTACACCAGATACACGTGCAGAGGCAGTTGCTAAAAGCATTACGGTGTCGAAAGACGCCAAACTGGAAGCGGCCGGCTTTATAGAAAATACCACCAGCTTTACTGCAGTACTTAATTCAAAAGGTTTGTATGCCTATGATACGGATACAGATGTAACTTTTTCCATTACCACCCGCAATGCAGCAGGTACCGGATCCGGTTATGCCGCCCGGGGGTTTAATGATATAAAAAAATTGGATACCCTGTCGGCTACAAAAGTGGCTGCCATGAAAGCAAATGGATCTGTCAATGCAAAAGCCATTGAGCCAGGCAAATACACGGTGATACTGGAACCGGTAGCAGTTACCTATTTTTTAGAAAATATGTTCCGCGGTTTTGATGCAAGGAGTGCAGATGAAGGCCGCAGCTTTATGAGTAAAAAGGGCGGCGGTAACCGGCTGGGCGAAAAATTAATGGATGAAAAAGTGACCATTTATTCTGATCCATATAATGAAGAGTTGCCGTCTTCTACCTGGAACAGGGACGGGCAGCCACTGGAGAGAATGAACTGGATAGAAAAAGGCGTGGTTAAAAACCTGGCGTACTCACGTTACTGGGCACAAAAAACAAATAAACCGGCTATTCCGTTTGGTTCCAATTTTATCATGGAAGGCGGCACACAATCGCTGGAAGAAATGATCAAAACAACAGAAAGGGGCGTGCTGGTATCCCGGTTATGGTATATACGCATGGTGGATCCTCAGACACTTTTACTGACAGGCCTTACCAGGGATGGAACATTTTATATTGAAAATGGTGTTATAAAACATCCTATCAAAAACTTTCGCTTTAATGAAAGTCCTGTTATTGCGCTGAACAATGTAGAGGCCCTGGGTATACCAGAGCGGAGCATCAGCGTAGAATCTTACCGGAGCTACCTGGTACCACCCATGAAGATCAGGGACTTTACCTTCTCTTCTTTGTCTGATGCGATTTAGAAAGAAAAGACACTGTAAATAAAAATAAATGCACAATGGCGTAATAATTTATTACGCCATTTTTTATGCTGGCCTGTTTGCAGGGAAGCACAAGCGCCAGCCTCCGATGCTGCAGCGGGAATATAGGTTTGCATACTGATAAGCCCTACCTTCACCCTCCATTAAATTTTTGAATATCAATACAGCAGCTAAAATATTTGTTACCGGTGGCACAGGTTTCCTGGGTGCATATATTATTAAAGAACTGCTGCAAAAGGGTTACACTGTCAGGGCCATTCGCAGAACCAATAAGTTACCTTTTTTTATTCCGGCCACCGTTTTTAATAAAGTAGAATGGGTAGAAGGAGATGTACTGGATACAGCGGCATTGGAAAATGCTATGGATGGCATTGATGCGGTTATTCATAGCGCTGCTATGGTTTCTTTTGTTACCGCTGATCACCAGCTGATGCTTAAAACAAATATTGAAGGAACAGCCAATGTGGTAAATGCCGCCCTGCTAAAAAATATAAAGCGGCTGGTACACATAAGTTCTGTGGCCGCATTAGGAAGAACCAGTAACGGCGAAACCGTTACAGAAAAGAAGCAATGGGAAGACAGCCGTATCAATACACAATATGCTGTTAGTAAGTACAATGCAGAAATGGAAGTATGGCGTGGCATTGGGGAAGGATTGAATGCAATTATTGTAAACCCCAGCACCATACTGGGTTACGGCGACTGGAACAATTCAAGCTGTGCTATTTTTAAAAATATTTATAAAGAATTTCCGTGGTACAGCAATGGCATTAATGGTTTTGTGGCAGTAGAAGATGTGGCCCGGGCAACGGTCTTACTAATGGAAAGTGACATCAGTAATGAGCGGTTTATTTTAAATGGTGATAGCTGGTCGTTCAGGCAAATTTTTAACAGTATAGCCGATTCATTTGGGAAAAAGCGTCCGCAAAGGGAAGCAACGCCGTTGCTGGCCGCAATAGCGTGGCGCGCAGAAAAAATAAAGGCTTTTTTTAACGATAAGCCATCCCTGCTTACAAAAGAAAGTGCGCGCATAGCCCAGACCATTACTTATTTTGATAACAGCAAAGTTTGCAGCGCTTTACCCGGTTTTATATTTACCCCGCTGGATACATGTATCAGGAATGCCTGTAATCATTATTTACAATATTTGTAATTACGGCAACGTTTTTGAATGACCGGTAAGCAATGATTCATGGAATTTTTCATAGTGGTAGAGATATTATTAATGAAATCTTTGCCATTCTCCCAATTAACATCGATAAATATTTTCAACTGAGCGCTGATGAAAAAACTATTATTTGTACTGTTAACCGGCATTTCCTTTTCTTTAATGTCGCAGCAGGAATTTACGGCCTCTGGTAAAATAACAGATTCGGTTACCAGCCTGCCGCTTGCAGGCGCTTCCGTTTTTTGCCAGAACACTACATTGGGTACAATTACAAATAGCGAGGGTGCTTTCAGCCTTAACTTGCCCAATGGTGGTTATGATATGATCATCTCTTATACAGGCTATGAAACACAAGTGGTGCGTATTGGTGTTTCGCATGCCGCCAATCTTTCCATTGTGCTCAAACAAAAAGATAAAAGTTTGCAGGAAGTTGCGGTGGTGGGTACCAATGAAGTGGCAGATGGACTGGCAAAATATGGCCAGTTTTTTATGGACAACTTCATAGGCAATGATACCAATGCAGCCCTTTCAAAAATTCAGAACCCCGAAGCGCTGCAGTTTTATTTTCGTAAAAAGACAAACCGCTTAAAAGTAAAAGCAAAAGAAGATTTAATAATTGTTAATGAAGCGCTGGGTTATAAAATAAAATTTCAACTGGATTCTTTTGCCCATGAATATGGTAACGGTATAAGTGTGTATACTGGATTTCCTTTTTATGAAGAACTCCCAGGCAAGGAGGAACAAAAAGCACTGTGGAAAAAGAACCGGGAGAAAGCGTACAAAGGTTCCAGGCTGCATTTTATGCGCAGCTGGTATGCACGCAATCTTGAAAAGGATGGTTTTGCCATTGAAAAAGTAGATCCTTCCAGCAAGACGTTGAAAACAACGCCTATCGAAAATCCATATGACAGTCTATTGTACCAGCCGATTGAAAACAATGATATAGAAGTAGATTTTAACGGGCGGCTACGGATTATCTATAAGAATGTGGCGCCCGATCCACAGTATTTACGGGAGAACAAAATGCCGGGTTCAATTAAAGCGCAGATAAGCATACTGGACATCACCGAAGGATTTGTTATCCAGCAGAATGGCTATTTCTATGATCAGAATGACGTCATTAATATTGGATACTGGAGCTGGTTGAAGATGGCAGATGATCTGCCGTATGATTATGTGCCAACGCCCTAGTGCTGAACCGTAAATGCTGTGAAACTGTGCGTTCGGATGTTTACGATACCGTAAATGGTCAGATCGGATTGCCGCCGCAGGACTCAGCACTTATTATTCACGCCTCACGATTCCTCATCACTTTATCCCATAACTCCGGAATTCTTTTTATCCATACCAGTTCTCTTCTGGCAATGCCAGCCTCCTGGGCAGGCGTGCCCCAATAAGTAGTATTGCCTTTCAAACTTCCCACTACGCCTGTCTTGCCCAGCAAAACAGCGTTAGCGCCAATAGTAAGTGTTTTGTTTACTACTACCTGTCCCCATAGGGTAACGCCGTCCTCAATGGTAACGCAACCCGCTATAATTACCTGGGCAGCCAGCAAACAATTTTTGCCAATCACCGTATCATGTCCAATATGAATCAGGTTGTCCATCTTGGTGCCGCTGCCGATGATGGTATCATGTGTTACGCCCCGGTCTATAGCACAGTTGGCACCTACTTCAACAGCATCTTCAATAATAACGCGCCCGCAGCTTTCCATTCTTTTATACCATTGGGTACGATCCTTTTTGCTGTTGTAATAAAAAGCATCGGAACCAATAACAGTTCCTGACTGGATATATACATTGTTGCCAATAATACAATGATCAAGAATAGTGACATTGGGTTGAATGATGCAGTTTTCTCCAATAATAACATGGTTGCCAATAAAAGTACCCGGTGCTATATAGCTGCCTGGCCCCACCTGTGCACTATCACTTATCATATTTACTGCCTGCTCAAATGGCCTGAAATGACGAACGATTTTCAGGTAAGCTTCAAAAGGCTGGTCTGTTACCAGCAATGCTTTGCCTGCTGGAATTTCCTGTGTATTAGTATTGATGATAATAAAATCTGCTGCAGAATGAATGCAGGCCGCATAGTATTTGGGATGATCAACAAAAGCGAGATCCCCTTTTTCTACTTTGTGCAATTCATTGATGCCGGTTGCATAGCCCTCTTTATTACCCAGCAATTCAGCTTGTAAAAATGTTGCCAGCCATGTTACAGATACAGGAGCGGGAAAACGCATATAATAAAGTTTGGGCAAAAATAAAGTAAGCTGACGATGCTGCCGTCAATAAATTGTTTTGCAAAAAAGCCGGTTAATAAAGATGGTTTGGCTACGCAGTGGTTATGCAATAACATCATCACCGTAGCGGCCCATAATTAGTTTCCAGAAAATGGAATACAATCAGCCAACGACTTTTTGTCCGGAATGCTGCTATTTTCCTATTATTTCCTGTTTTTACCGATTTTTTTTTGCTGGATTTTTTGCTGCCTTTTTGCCGTTTACCCGGTGCTTGCAGGTAAAATATTTTGTGCGCATATCATACTATGTCCGCATGTATACAATAATCACGATGGCTGTAATACAGTAACAGCAATCGTTTCAGCTGATGCAGTTTATTTTTATTAATAGAAACCAGGAATAAAAAGTTGCCGGGCAGCGGTGTCATGAAAGTTGCAGCATTTTTTCACACTGCTATTATCCACAACAAAAAACAAAATGTGCATAAAATTTGTGTAATTTTTTTTTTGAATAGGGAAAATATATTTTAATATTGTGTAAGGAAATTTATTTCCTGGTACTTACTAACCCATCCAAATATTAAAGTCCCCGATTCATCGGGGGCTTTTTTTTTGCACAGCAGATCTATCTTTTTTTTTGCCGTTGTATTCAAATTACGGCCCCACACATAAAAATATTGCACTGCTGAAGGATTGTAAAAGGCCCGGCCGCAGAATACATGTTATGTATGATGTCATTATCGCCTCCGTTCCGTAAGCAGGGAGCATCTCTGATCAAGAAAAAAAGCGCAGTATGCAGGAAAACTGGCTTGAGTTATACATGACTTTTTTACATGAAAAATAATTTCCATAGCCCGGCTGAATCGTTTTTGTAAACATCAATTAGCCCGGCTATTTATAAACTAATTACTTTACCTTGCTAAAAAACAGGCTTATATGTTAAAATCAATGACAGGCTTTGGCAGAGCAGAAAAAGGGGTGGGCGATAAAACCTTTTTGATAGACATCAAATCATTAAATGGTAAGCAGTTTGAGCTGATGCTGAAGATGCCTGCATTTTTAAAGCCTTTTGAATTTGATATCCGCAAAATAATCTCCAAACAGCTGGGCAGGGGTAGTATAGACTGCAGCATCAACCTTAAAGAAAGCGGCGCCAGCAAGCCGGTTAGCATTAATACCGAACTGGCTAAAGCATATTATAAGCCTATTGCTGCACTGTCTGCAGAGCTTGGTCTTGACCCCTCCGCTATTTTAAGTACACTTATAAAACTGCCCGAAGTAATTACGCCAACAGGTGAGACCCTTACCGGAGAGGAGTGGAGTGTATTTTCAAAAGTGATTGAAGCGGCCATTTCAGATCTCAATAACCACCGGCTGGAAGAAGGTAAGTCACTTGAAAAGGATTTACTGTTGCGCATTAACAATATTCAGCAACAACAGGAAGTTATCCTGCAGCTGGAGCCACAACGAAAAATAAAAATCAAGGAAGGGCTTGTTAAAATGCTGGAAGAAAACGTGGGCAAAGAAAATTATGATACCAACCGGCTGGAGCAGGAAATTATTTATTATATAGAGAAGATAGACATCACCGAAGAGCAGGTGCGGCTGAAAAACCACTGTGAGTATTTTATATCCCTGCTGAATGAAGACAACGATGAAAAGGGTAAAAAACTGTCTTTTATATTGCAGGAAATTGGCAGGGAGATAAATACCACCGGCGCTAAAGCATATGATTCTACCATACAGAAATGCGTGGTAATGATGAAGGATGAGCTGGAGAAGGCCAAGGAGCAGGTGTTGAATGCCCTGTAATCGTGAGGGTTGAGATGTCTGTCGTGAGTGCAGAGCATTACAAATAGATGGTTTGCCGGTATTTTAGATGCTTTATCTTTTTGGGGCTACTCAAGATTGACGTCTCAGGATTCACGAGTGATGCCTCACGCTATACCATTTCAACCTATCTTGTACTATTTTTAACGCATGAACGCATCCCACAGCATAAGGAATCTTCTTATTGGCTGCAGCCTGTATCTGGCAGCGTGCAATTCCCCTATTGGCGTATTTGAAAAAGATATTGCTTTTAAAAAACAGGAATGGCAGGGCATCAATAAGCCCTCGTTTAATTTTACCATTGCCGATACAGCGGCTGCCTACAATATTTACCTCGTATTGCGCCATACCGATGCTTATGGATTTAATAATATATGGATGAAGGTGACGCGCAAAGGGCCCGATACCACCTATACCCAACAGGTGGATCTGCGGCTGGCTACCAACGGCCAGGGCTGGCTGGGCACCGGTATGGATGATATATGGGAACACCGTATACCAATTACACAGGGCGCTGCCAGGTTCAGGAGAAGCGGTGCGTATGAATTTACACTGGAGCAGGTAATGCGGCAAGATCCTTTATTGCATGTACTGAATGCCGGTATCAGGATTGAAAAAGTTAATTAGTTCATGTTCGTCATTCATGGTTTTACACTGACGAACTTTGAACTGGCAACTAAGAACTTTCTTTACTATGGGGATCCTCAAAAAGAAAAGACTGGCAGTGGCCACCATTGCATACTGGTTTTTACTCTTTTACATTATTGCGGCGCTGGTCTGGTGGTTTATAGCCCTGCAGCAGCAGAGCCACCAGATGGCCCTGTATAAATTAATGGAGCTGAAAGCCGATGACCCGGCGTACCTGCAGAAAATAGACCTGGTTACTGCGGAAGAAAAAAGAAAAAACGCACAGTACATTGGGGAAGGGTCTATTTTTTTACTGGTGATATTGATAGGCGCGCTTTTTGTATACCGGGCAGTACGGCGCCAACTAAAAATGACACAGCAGCAGCAGAATTTTATGATGGCCATTACCCATGAATTGAAAACCCCCATCGCTATTGCCAAACTTAATTTAGAGACTTTACAGAAGCATAAACTGGAAGAAGGGAAGCAGCAAAAGCTTATCCAGTCCACCTTGCAGGAAGCCAACCGCCTGAATACCCTTACCAATAATATCCTGATCTCTTCGCAACTGGAAGACGGTGGCTATAAACTGATAAAAGAAGAACTGGATTTCTCATTACTCACCGGCAACTGTGTACAGGATTTTCACCGCCGTTTTCCGGACAGAAAAATGAACAGTGTAATTGATGAAGACATTGACGTAAGTGGCGACCCCCTGCTATTGCAGATCATGGTTAACAACCTGCTGGAGAATGCGGCGAAGTATGCACCGAAAGAATCACCCATACAGCTTTCACTGCAGAAGAATGCCCAGGGCGTATTCTTTAAGCTGGCAGACGAGGGTCCTGGCATTGCAGATGAAGAAAAAAAGAAAGTATTCGAACGGTTCTACCGCATCGGTAATGAGCAGGTAAGAAAAACAAAGGGAACCGGCCTAGGTCTTTATCTCTGCAAAAAAATAGCCCTTGATCACAGCGCCGACATTAGTGTGACAAACAATCATCCTGCAGGAAGTATTTTTACTGTACATTTTTATATATGAGTAATAATGATACCGTTATATTACTGGTAGAAGATGAAGAAAATCTGCAGGAAGCGCTTAAGCTGAACCTTGAACTGGAAGGCTACCAGGTGGTGTCTGCCATGGATGGCCTTCAGGCGCTGAAAGCATTACAAAACCAGTACTTCGACCTGATGATACTGGATATTATGCTGCCTGAAATGGATGGCATTGAAGTGCTGGAGACCATACGCATACAAAACAATGAATTACCCGTGCTGATACTGAGCGCTAAAAATACTTCAGCAGACAGGGTGATGGGTTTAAAAAAAGGCGCCGACGATTACCTTACCAAGCCATTTAACCTCGAAGAACTTTTACTGCGCGTGCAAAAACTGATTGAAAAAAATAAAAAGCTGCTGGATAAGGACAGCATTGGTGATACCTACCAGTTTGGAAAAAACGCTGTCGATTTTAAAGCCCAGGAAGCTGTTAATAAAAACGGCGAGCATATACAGCTGAGCAGGAAAGAAGCCATGCTGCTCAAACTACTTTTTGAAAATAAGAATGAAGTAGTGCCCAGGGAAAAAATACTGCAGACCGTTTGGGGTTACAATGTATACCCTACCACACGCACCATTGATAATTTTATTCTCAGCTTCCGTAAATACTTTGAAGAAGACAGTCGCAACCCTGTCTATTTTCACTCTGTAAGGGGAGTGGGGTATAAATATAGTGAATAAGACATGCTTCGAGAGCTAGCCGGAACAAAATCCCTGGCACTGCTTACTGGAAGATTTCTTTCACATCATTCCTTTCTTTACAAATTTCTTATAAACGCAAAGGGACGCGGACTACTAACCGCTAAAGGCTACCAGCCAATAGCTTCTCCAGCTTCTCTGCTTTTTCCAATGTCTGGCGCATATCATTCTCTGTATGTACCGGCGTGTACAATGCCAGCTCACAATCATTTAAAACTGTTTCCAGCAGTTGTATGGTTTCGGGTGCAGTATTAGCCTGCTGGAGCAAACGCATCACCACGGGCTTATTAAGCTGACTGGATGTAAGATTTAATTTTTCTGATACCATATGCCAGGTGGCTTTTCCTGTTTCTTTATAAAACAACTGGCTGTTCACTGCCGACAGGGCAAAACGGGAAGCTTCAAATGTATCCACCGGTGCAGAATGTAATTGGTCTGCTGTTTTTTGCATTGCATGAGCATCCCGGGCTTTATCGGATTTGGGACTTTTGCGGCGGTTAAATAACAGCACCGTTACAAAAAATACCAGTAAGGGTAAGATCCACCATAATTTTTTAATGTCAAAGCCAGTTGCACCTTCATGGGTATTGGCGTCAACTGCAGTTTCTGCCAACCTCGTTTTTTTAAGAGCCTTGTTCACTATTACAGTAATAGTGTCTGTCCGGATTGTTTTGTACGCATTCGCTCCGGGATCGAAATAAGAAAATTCTACCGGCGCAATGATGATAGTGCCTGGCTGTTTTGCAGTAAAAGAATATTGAAACATCTTGGTTCCGCTGATGGGCGCCACTGTTTTATCAATATTTTCTTTAACAGTGGGTTCATAGCCTTCCGTACCGGATGGCCATTGCACCTGTGGTGCGTTGATTAAGGGGAGGTTACCCGCTCCCTTTAGCAGTACATTCATTGCTACCGTTTCATTGGCGGCAATATCCATTTTAGGTATGGCGGCTGATATCGTAAATTTTCCTACTGCACCATCAAAAGAAATGGGTTTACCTGCTGCCGGCAATGGCTTTACCGTAATGGTTACCGGTTTTGAAGCAAGTGTTATTTTTTGTTCTTCCATACGGCCCTCGCTGATGCCATTCATATAGTCATCCAGCAACTGTTGCATAGATGTTTTGTTGCCACTACCCTCAAGCCGCAGGAACCGAACGGTATTGTCTACTTCTACCGGCTCCAGCTCAAAGACGCCATCCTGCAACGGATACAGTTGTACTTTACGGATGATATGCGCATTATATAGTTTACCGTTTATTTTTTCTACAGTAGGGGCATTGCCTTCCGGCTGCACCATATCATACACACTAAACTGGCTGAGTGATGGGCGTTTTATAACCCTTGATTCTGATTTTAACCTGGAATATAATTTATATATGGCCACCACGGGCTCTCCGGCAAAACAAGTGGTTTTGCTTACCTCCAGCTTTACAAACAAATTGTTTTTTATTTTATCTGCCGCATTTTCTCCTTTTCTTAAAACGTATTCTTCGTTGACTTCCGGGGTATCTTCTGGTATGTTTAAACCAAACAGCGGATTGCTACTGCCACCGGAGGGCCGGGAAGCAGCATTGGTAACAGTAACTGTTACTGCATTGGAGCGTAATTGTTTTCCATCTACCAGCGCCGTGGCACCTGCAATGGTAAATTTGCCGGTGGCCGATGGTTTTAAGACATAAGTAACACCTTCATATTTTGATACTGCCCCGTTAATAACGCTCATGCCGGTTTGCTGCATGGGGCCGGAAACAACTGTGAAACCATTAAATGCAGGTGGGGTTAAAGATTCAACAGCGCCGGCGTTTTCTACAATATACTGAACCTGTATATAATCATCTTTGCCAACTTCTTTTTCATTGATGACCGTAGAGAATTTTACCTGTGCAAATACAGGTAAACAGGCAGCGCTAAATAAAAAGAGAGAAAATAAAAATTTTCTGATACGCATTGAGCAAATGTTTCAGCAAAATTTAATGGAATGTAAATATAGTCAATAGTCTGTAGTCATTAGTCCATAATGCGTTTGCCGGGCCGACTACTGACCATGAACTAAAGACTACCGACTGCTCTAAAGGTCTCCCAGTTGCGGGCGTAAAATAATATCTTCTACGCAGGCTTGGGGGGAGAGCTGGGACGAAGCATAAATCATGGCCGCAATATCATTGGCTTCCATAATGCGCTTTGGGTCCACGCCGCTGCCGCTCCATGAATCTGTATAGGCTGCGCCCGGGAAAACGGCTGTCACTTTTATATGATGGGGTTTGAGCTCTTCTCTTAAATTTTTAGAAAAACCATGCAGTGCAAATTTGCTGATGCTGTAAGCGCCGCCGTTTGGGTAAGCGTTTAATGAGGCAATGGAACAGATATTAAAAATATGCCCGCGCTTTCTTTTTATCATGGCGGGCAATACTGTCCTTGTTACATGATAAGCGCTATATACATTAGTTTGCATCATTTCTTCCAGGGTGCCGTCTTCCTCGTTATGAACGCTGCCGGGTATGAAGCGGCCGGCGTTATTAACCAACACGTCAATATTGATGGCGTTTGCCAACAACCACTGACCAAAATCGATGGCTTCTTCTTTTTTACTGATGTCCCTGGCTTTTGCTTTTATTTTTATATCAGGAAAACGGGTAAGCAAATCTTCCATGGCCTTGTACAATGCTATTTCATTGCGCGAGCAGATAAACAGGTTATGCCCATGTGCGGCAAATGTCTCCGCAATGGCTTTGCCAAAACCTTTTGAAGCGCCGGTAATAACTACATTCATATTGGATGCTTGTGTAAAAAATAAAGGCTGCCGGTAAAGATAACCATCACACAGTAAAATATTATTTACTGATCAATCATTTGAACCGCTTAACAAAGACCTGCTGTACTGCGGATAGACCGGCATTTAAAAATATTGGCCGGCTGGCGACCCCGATATAGAAAAAATTGTGTTCTTTTACCATATGGGCACGTACAAACATCTTTTCTTTGATCTGGACCATACTTTATGGGATTTTGAAGCCAACAGCCGCCAAACGCTTGCCGAAATGTATGACAGCATGCGGTTAGAGGAAAAAGGTGTGGATGACTTTGAACTGTTTAATAAAAATTACCAGGTACACAATGAAAAATTGTGGGTCAGGTACCGCAAAGGATTTATTAAATCAGAAGAACTGCGCTGGAAAAGAATGTGGCTCAGCCTGCTTGATTTCAAAATAGGCGATGAAAAACTGGCACGTGAAATGGCCGTTGTTTTTCTTAACTTATTGCCTACTCGAACAATACTGTTTCCGGATGCAATTGAAGTGTTAAACTATCTCACAGATAAAAAATACATCCTGCACCTGATTACCAATGGGTTTGAAAAAATTCAACACGCCAAACTAAAAAATTCAGGACTGGATAATTTTTTTAAAGAAGTGATTACTTCGGAAGGCAGCAATAGTTTAAAACCGCAGAAAGCTATTTTTGATTATGCCATGCAACGATCAAATGCTACGGTTAAAGAAAGTATTATGCTGGGCGATGATATGGAAGCGGATATTGCAGGCGCCCGTAATGCAGGGCTCGACCAGGTATATGTTAATCACCTCAACAAACCTTTGCCCGCCATAGCCCCCACCTATACCATTGCTTCTTTGAAAGAACTCGAAAGAATATTTTAGGCAATACCTAAGACATGAAAAAACCTTCTCAAAAATGAGAAGGTTCAAAATGTTTTGCTTTATGAGATGTACTGTCTGCCCGTTGTAACGTTAGGCTTTCTTTGTTTTATCTTCTTTGCCGCAGCATTTGCCGCTGGCTTTAGTACAGGTTTTTTTAGCTTTGTCTTTGCTTTTTCCTTTATCGCCGTGTGCAAAAGCAACACCAGAAATAAGGAAGGCAGCAGTAGCCAGCATAAATACTTTTTTCATATCGTTATAATTTTAGTTGTCAGGCGTTAACAAATATAATCTTCCTTTGGCAGAATACAAATGCGTTGCTGTTAAAATTGCAAAAAACCATACATGATCACTTTTGGCTGTTTACCCTGTACAAACAAACTTATTGCCCCAATTTTTCTGTTACTATAAACTTGCCAGCACGGTAACGCCGCCCTGCACCACCTGGTTTAACTGTACGTCTACTTTGGTGCCAATGGGTAATAACACATCTACCCGGCTGCCAAAGCGGATGAAACCCAGCTCATTGGTCTGCGCTACCTTTTGGCCCACCTGCAAATAATTGATGATGCGCTTGGCCAGTGCGCCCGCTATTTGTTTTACCAGGATTTCTCCTTTTGCATGGCGTATTACAACTGAATGGCGCTCGTTTTCCGTAGAAGATTTGGGGTTCCAGGCTACCAGGTATTTGCCTTTGTGGTATTGATTGTAGGTTACTTCTCCGCTGAGGGGGTTACGGTTTACATGCACATTGGCAGGGCTCATGAAGATGGAGATTTGTAAACGCTTCTCTTTAAAATATTCTTCATCAAACATTTCTTCAATTACCACCACTTTGCCATCTGCAGGCGCCACTACCTTGCTTTCATCTTTGGTAAGCTGGCGGCTGGGTATGCGGAAAAAAGAAATAATAAACAATAGCAGCCCGAACAACCCGATAAAAATTAGCCAGCTAAGCGCGGGCAAACTGTAACTGATAAAATAAAAAGATAATAAACTAAGTCCGGCGAAAATAATGGCTGCAATGGCAATTGGTTTATAGCCTTCTTTGTGTATGTACATTGTGCTACTATATTGAATTTAATGGCAAAAATAAGGTAAATGAGAGGTTTAAAATGGGGCGGCGCCAAATATAGCGGCAGAACCATGATACACATTTGTTGTTACTGCCACTTACATAAAAATCATTACATACAGCCATACAAAAGGGGCCGCAAGCAACAGCGAATCGAACCTGTCTAAGAAACCACCATGCCCCGGCATAATACTACCGCTGTCTTTTACATTGGCCAGGCGTTTTAATTTACTTTCAAAAAGATCGCCCAGCACACCAAAAAATGCGACAATGGCAGCTATAATAATCCAGTTGATTATTGTAAACAGTTGTATGGCCCAACCCAATAGTGCCACTGCCCCTATGCAAAGAATGGCACCACCGATGGTCCCTTCCCAGGTTTTTTTGGGAGATATTTTTGAAAAGGGTGTTTTGCCTATAAAAGACCCCACCAGGTAGGCCATGGTATCATTTATCCAGAGTGCAATAAAAATACCAAGGGGCAGCACAAAACCTGAAAAATCAAAATAGATATGGCCTCCCTTATGTATCATTCCATAACAACGCAAATCCATCATGAGACCCAGGCTTAGCGAAATATATAATAACCCGAATGCAGAATGAGCAATGTTTTTTATTTCAAGCTGTCGGGAGAATAATATTTCCATAATGGGCAGCACAAAAATAGCAATCAGGCCCAGCCACCAGCCAATAGCGCGCAGCTGAATACCAAATATGCTAAAAGCATCATTGGTAAAATAAAGCATGATGCACCAGCCTGCCAGCATAACCCCGTATTGATGAAAGGGACTTATAGCGGTGTAGCCCTTGTCTATCAGGCAAACCAGTTTCTGGTATTCTACCCAGCAGCCAAAATGAATAATGGAAAACAAAATAAAAAAACTCCAGTGGTTCCAGAGTAACCCCAGCAGCATAACGGCTACAAATACCCCGGCAGTGGCCGCCCTTGTTTTAAATGTTGCAATGTTTAGTGCCATAGTTTGGTTTTGGGCATTTCAATAAAAGATGTATGCTGAAGCGTGACATCCACACCTGGAATAATCCGGTGCCGGCAAAAAATGGATGAAAACAATTGCCGGGCACATAGCTATATAAAATTTTACAGGTGTATATTATGAGAATATTATACAAGATTGGATTCCAGAGAGGGCCCATCCATGGGCGGTATCCTGCTGATATTTCTTTTTAATGAAATCTGCTTAAACAGCCGGAAAAATAAGACTACCACAATAATAGCCGGCACCGCCATCCATATAGGCGAGCTGTCGTCCATGGCATCTTTAACAGGTTTATTATGGGTAGTTAAATAATACATGTAAGTAACTGCCAGCGCATTGTTCAGGAAATGAGCCAGCATACTCAACCACAGGCTGCGCGAGTAATAAAAAAGCAAACCCAGTACCATGCCCAGTGCAAACCGGGGCAAAAAACCAAACCACGAAATATGCATGGCGCTGAACAAAATACTGGTTATCACAATAGCCACTACCGGCTTCTTAAACCAGGCAATTAAAACCTGCTGCAGCGCCCCGCGGAACAAGGTTTCTTCAAATACTGCCGGTAATAAGGCCATTACAACCAATGAAAAAATGTATTCGGGAAATGAGCGCATGGTAGCTAGTGCCTCGGCTTGTTTGATATAATTATCCTCCATTTTCTGCACGATGGCCTGCAGGCTTTTGGAAAGCGGTATCAGCTGGTTCAGTTCCCCCAAAGCACCCACTATGGGTAAACAGGCCGCCATAATAATAACGGTAAGCATAACCTGTTTTCCATTAAATCCTTCCCTGTAACCCAGCCATGTAAAAGGGCTGCGGCTCATAATACGGGCCATAATAAGCGCCGGCAAAAAAAACATAAAAAAGACAGATACCATCTGCATTACCCTGGCGGCATTGGTATACAATGGGTTTAACATATCTTTTTCTATGGATAAAATGTTTTGTCCGGTCATGCCCAGCCAGATGCCAATGCCTGCTATTGAGCCAATAACAAGCCCGGCGCCTATTAATCCTATCAGTATACCAAAAGCGCCAGCCGGGGAAATCCGGGGAGATTCATATTCCATCATATATTATGCGGATAAATTTTTAAATTTGCTGTTCTTTTATACAAATGATAACAATAGGCAAGATACAACTTCCAGACTTTCCGCTGCTGCTGGCACCCATGGAGGACGTGAGCGATCCGCCATTCCGCGCCGTTTGCAAAGGCAAGGGGGCCGATTTAATGTACACGGAATTTATTTCCAGCGAGGGTTTGATACGCGATGCCATCAAAAGCCGTCAGAAACTGGACATTTTCGACTACGAAAAGCCCGTGGGCATCCAGATTTTTGGAGGCGATGAAGAAAGCCTCTCGCTGGCCGCTAAGATTGTAGACGTAACCAACCCGGATTTACTCGACATCAATTTTGGCTGCCCGGTAAAAAAAGTGGCCATGCGGGGCGCCGGTGCCGGCGTTTTAAAAGACATCGACCTGATGGTGCGCTTAACCAGCGCTGTAGTAAAATCTACTTCGCTGCCGGTTACAGTAAAGACACGCCTGGGCTGGGATGATAATACGAGAAATATTGAGGAAGTGGCGGAGCGCCTGCAGGATGTGGGCATACAGGCCCTGGCTATTCATGGCCGTACCCGAACCCAGATGTATAAGGGCGAAGCCGACTGGACATTGATTGGTAAAGTAAAAAACAATCCCCGCATCAGCATTCCCATTTTTGGTAATGGCGATATTGATTCTCCTGAAAAGGCGGTGGAATATAAAAACATGTATGGAGTAGATGGCATTATGATTGGGCGTGCGGCCATTGGCTATCCCTGGATATTTGATGAAATAAAACATTTCATTAAAACGGGGGAGCATTTGCCATCACCCACTATAGATGATCGCATCAGTGTTTGCCGTAAGCACCTGCACAAATCATTTGAATGGAAGGGCCCGAAAGTGGGCATCTTTGAAATGCGCCGTCACTATGCCAATTACCTCAAAGGCTTACCGAATATAAAAGAATACCGGGGCAAACTGGTTACGCTACCAACAGTGGAGGAAATAGATGCGGTGCTGGATGAAATAGCCCGCGTGTATGCCGGCTTTGAATTTGAAAAAACACCCATTGAGCTGATCAATTATCATGAAAAGTGCCCGGTGTAGGATTGCTGATGTTCGGATTGTGTGATGTGGGGATTTCTTTTTTCCCGGAGGGCTTATAATTTTTTAGTTCAGAGAAGCGATGATGAGAATTGCTGATTTGGTGACGTGGATGTTGAGTCTGGTTTGTATCCTGCGCTTAAAAAAAGGGAATTGAAGGTGGAAAAGAGTAGTCGTAAAAGGAGAGCACTACCTCTTCATATTCCGCCATCAGTAATACAATTACAGCTATTTCTGGCCAACAAAGTGCTCTATCCCCAAGGTATATATCTTCGCTCTTTTTTCTGCAGAGAAATCTGCAAACATGGTAATCAATGCTTGTATGGCAAGGGTTAGTCCAAGGCCAAACCAGAAAGCTTTTTCAACGTTGTTGCGGTAATAAAAAATCAGTGTAAGTGCAGCTACCACCAGCCCTACTTCTACCCATTTGATAACCGCAAATTTTTTAAGAACCGATTGCATACGCGGCAACTCTTCATTTTTTAGCTGGCCGGGATTCATATCATAGGCGTATACATTGCGGATGCGGTCGTTATCGCTTTTTTTATAAACAGATGCGCCCGCAACAAGCTGTATAAAGCCAATCAGCAATAGTGGCAGTGCAGCACCTTTGTAAAAGCCGGTTTTCAGCAAAAAGAAAAAAAGAATGGCCATTACAATGGCTATGCAACCCACAATAATAAATAGCAGGCTCAATTGTTTTTCCGCCAAAAAGTATTTTTCTATGTCTTGTTTGCTGAACATGGCGCTGTTATTTGTAAGAAAGGTACAATTATTTGAATTGCTGATGTTGGATTGCGGAATGCTGGGATGTATCCTGTCACACGCTCATCAATGAATAGCGTTATGCGAATTTATAAAAAGGCCGTACCTGCTTATAATAAATTTTGAAGCCGCAGATTTATTATCGATGTCAGCAAAAGCAAATCCTGCAATCTCAAAATTCCCAAATTTCCATATTTGTATTTACCTGATGGCTTTTGTCATTTCTTCACCCATAGGGTCTATGCCAGAACTGAAAAAAGCAGTCAGTGCCCCTTCCTCATTCACCAGGTATTTGCAGAAATTCCAGGAAGGCGCATTGCTGTTCCAACCGTTTTTTGCCGGATCACTTAACCATTGAAAAATAGCATTCTGATCGGTTGACTTGATAACAGTACTTTTTTGTACCAGCGGAAACGTAACGCCATAATTTTTCTTGCAGAAGGCGGCTATATCACTGTCTGTGCCTTTTTCCTGTTCTTTAAAGTCGTTGGCTGGAAAGCCTATTACAACCAGGCTTGTATTATACTGACTGTACAATTGTTGTAACTGATCATACTGGCCTGTATAGCCACAATCGGAAGCTGTGTTGACCAGCAATATTTTTTTCCCTTTTAGCGACGTCATGTCCAGCGTACTGCCATCATTTAAAACAGCTTTGAGGGTATAGAAAGAAACCGGCGGAACAATGCCCGGAGGTGCAAAAGCTTCCATATTTTTATTAGTTAATTTATTGATCCATGTAAGAACAGGGTATACTGCTTTTAATAGTTTTTGTCTGCCTGTCATATTTACTGCATTTCTGTTTATAATCAGTACATAACCCCCAAATGCAATGATAAACATTACTATTACAAGAGAAGCTTTTTTTAACAGGATTATCATGGCGGGTAATAGTAGTTTTTTTAATTTTATTCCGGCATGTATAATGGTGCGTGACTAAAGGCGCGAGCGCCTGCCCGGGACGGTCAGCTGGCAATTTGCTGTTTAATTTCATTACCCATTGGTTCAATGGCTGATCCAAAATAACCAATGAGCATACCTTTCATTGACCAGGTATTTGCAAAAATTCCATAGAGGCGCATGACTGTTCCAACCATTTTTTGCCGGATCGGTAAGCCATTGAAAGACCTTGTTTTGGGAGCTGGTTTTTATTACCACACCCTTTTTCATTAATAGAAAACTTACCCGGAAGTTTTCTTTACAGAAAAGAGCTATTTCCTCATCGTTGTTTTTTTCCTCGCCAAAATCATTGCTGGGGAAGGCGATGACTACCAGTTCATTATTATATTGTTTGAATAATTGCTGCATCTGATCATACTGTTCTGTGAAGCCACATCCGGAAGCCGAATTAACCAGCAAAACTTTTTTTCCTTTCAGCATGCTGAAATCAAACATTTTCCATCACGTAATACTGCCTGCAAAGTATAAAATGAAACAGTTGGATGAACGTTTGCATTAATAAGTACCCTCGATTTATTTTTTGACATCCTGGACAGCCGTACATAAGCCGGGTATACTATTTGTAAAAATTTTTGCCTGATGGTCATATAGATGCAGTTACTAATCCGGGTATAGCAACCTTCCTAATCAAATTTTTTTATCAGGACGCTCCGCTGATTCCCTTTCAAAAAAACGGAAAAGCGCTTAACAAAGAGATATTATGATCCGGACATAATAAATAAACGTGCTGGCAGAAAGATTGTTCGGCAGGTGAAGAAGAAAGGAAGATCTGTGTATTTATTTTTATCCAGTATCCTGAGCAATTGTTTTTTTTCTTTATAATGAAGCACTGTTGATTACTGCAGCTGGCAGCTTCTAAAACAATGATATTTTAACCCTTTTTTTAAGGGTGTATTTGCATAAAAGGCAGGTTTTTAAAATTTGTACAGAAAAAAAATACCGGTAAATTCACATAAGCAAATCCTCCGCCCTGCCCTACCTTATATAACTGGCTATTACTACTGATTAGTATGATGACAGCGGTTTATTCAGCCCCTTTTCTGCAGACGGTCTATTGGTGCGGGCTACAGATAAAAAAAATCAAGTTTCTGATACGGTCCGGTAGCAACGGAGACAAACCGAAAATCCGATCAAAGAGTAGGTAAAGAAAAAATTATAATCATGGCAGCAAAAAAGAAAATCGCCGAAAAGAAAAATCCCCCTCCATTAGTCAGGCGTTGCGGCGCAGTAGCGGTGCACTACCGTTTGTTGGAAGAATTTCCTGCCTTCAGGCAAAACCAATTAGATATGGAGGTAATGGTAAGGCGGCGGATGGCTGCCGGTATTGTAGCCAAAGTAGGAAAACCTGCTGTGATTCCAATTGTGGTGCACGTGGTGTACAAACAGGCTTCTGAAAATATTTCTGACGCGCAGATAAAAAGCCAGCTTGCGGTACTGAACAAAGATTATATGGCCACCAATACTGACAAGAAAAAGATTCCGGCTGTTTGGAAAGGGTTGTTAACTTCTACCAATATTAAATTTGAGCTGGCCACTAAAGATCCAGCGGGCAAAGCCACCAATGGTATTACACGCACTAAAACCACCCGTGATTCTTTTCCTTCTGATGATTCTGTAAAAAACGCCACCACTGGTGGCGCTAATCCGTGGAATACGGCGAAGTATATTAATTTTTGGGTTTGCAGCCTGGGTAATAACTTACTGGGCTATGCCCAGTTTCCGGGAGGCCCTGCAGCCACAGATGGAGTAGTAATTTTAAACACGGCATTTGGCACCAAAGGAAGTGCTGCTGCGCCTTTTAACAAAGGCAGAACGGCTACCCATGAGGTGGGTCATTATTTTAACCTGTTTCATATCTGGGGAGATACGCAGCATTGTGAAGGAACCGATTTTGTGGATGATACTCCTAATCAGCAGAAACCCAATTTCGGCAAGCCGGCGTTTCCGCATGTAACGTGTAACAACGGCCCCAATGGCGATATGTTTATGAATTACATGGACTATGTAGACGATGACAGCATGGTAATGTTTACCTCCGGGCAGGTAACCCGTATGAATGCAGCCATTGACGGCATGCGTAATAAACTGGGCAAGTAAACACTATTGCCATGAGTAAAATAAACCTTGATCATTTACATAAAAAATGGGTCCACTCGAGCGAAGAAGATACGGATACCCAAACGGTTTACCGCCCGGCAGAATACAAACTGCCACCCAGCCGTGGCGGGCGTACTTCATTAGATATTCAGCCAGACGGCACATTAATAAGTACCGGTGATGCCGGCCCGGATGACCGCCAGGCACAAAAAAAAGAAACCTGGAAAATAAACGCCAATACGCTGGTGCTGAATGAAGCAGGTAACAAGAAAAGCCTGCACATTTTATCCCTGGCTGCGGAGAAGCTGGTAATAAAAAAATGATCTTATATTATTTCTAAAGGCCCGGTGTAGATGCCGGGCCTTTTTTTTAATGATTCCTGTATCAATCAATAACTACATGCGCATAGCAAAGGGTAAGCGTAATAAAATACAGCGGTATGCAATGATTTTGTATTTAACGGAATTATAAACTGCATGCAGGATTGCAAGTCGATCCGAGACAATATACTGTATCTTTTTGCTGCGGCACTCAACCCAGCAACCACTTAAACAACCGCAACTTCCCTTTAAAACTTGGATACTTAATGGAAGGATCAAACCAGGTGGGCGTTTTCAAAACAGCTTTCTGCCGGGTAAATGTATTAAAAGTAAACCTGCCATGGTAGGCACCCATGCCGCTATTGCCCACGCCACCAAAAGGAAGGTGATGGTTGGTAAAATGCCAGTCGGCATTGTTGATGCAGCCGCCACCAAATGCTGTACTGCTGATCCACTCCCGTTCCTTGCTTTTGGAGGAAGTGAAAAGATAGAAGGCCAGCGGATTGGCATTGCGCTGCACCAGCTGCATGGCTTCTCCGGTGTTTGTAAAACTAAAAACAGGTAGTATGGGTCCAAAAATTTCTTCCGTCATCAGTGGCGCATCAGCTGAAATATTTTCCATTAAAGTGGGTGCAATAAATAATTTGTCTTTGTCATGCTGCCCACCGAAAATAATATCGCCTTGCGTTAAATAATGCTGCAGGGTGATAAATCTTTTTTCATTGATGATCCTGCCATAATCATAACTGGCAGCGGCATCCGCCCCATAGAACTGCTGAATAGCTGCTTTCATTTTTTCCAGCAGTTCATTTTTTACAGATGCATGCACCAGCAGGTAGTCAGGCGCAATACAGGTTTGCCCGGTGTTAATAAATTTGCCCAACACAATTCTGCGGGCAGCTACCTGCAGGTTGGCATCGGCTTCCACAATGGCCGGACTTTTACCACCCAGTTCCAGGGTAACCGGTACCAGGTCTTTGGCAGCCAGCTGGTAAATATTTTTTCCGACGGCAATACTGCCGGTATAAAAAACATGATCAAAACGAAAAGCATTCATCATGGCGGGTACCACAATGGCGCCATCGCCCTGTATGGTTTTTACATATTCCGGGGCAAAGGCTTCGCTGATAATTTTTTCTGTAACAGCTGCTGTAGCAGGCGCCATTTCAGATGGTTTTATAATGGCGCAGTTGCCGCCGGCAATAGCGCCCACTAATGGAATCAATGCCAGTTGCAGCGGGTAGTTCCAGGGAGCGATGATCAATACCACGCCCAATGGGTCGCTATAAATTCTGCTGGAAGAAGGCAGGTTGAGCAAATCTGTTCCGGCATGTTGTGGCGCCATCCAGTGATGCAGATTTTTTAATGATCCGTTTATTTCTGCCAGCAATAAACCAAGTTCACTGGCATAGGCTTCTTCCGGACTTTTTTTTAAATCAGCATACAATGCCTGTTGGATGGCGGCTTCATTTGCCAGCACCACCTGCTTCAATTTCTGCAACTGTGCTTTTCTGAACGCATAGCCGCGTGTGGCGCCGCTATTATAAAACTGCCTTGCGGCAGACAGCTGTGGCAAAATGTTATTGGTATCCATAAAACATTTATTTCGTTTTTGTCGGCCTCAGATCTATTTACGCTAAAAGATGAGCCACCAGGCACAGCCCTTGCTTTTCACAGACGTATATAAATTGCAGGATATGATTTGCAACTACCTTATGCCAGCTATCTGAAATTACACCAGTACCGTGTAAGACGCCTGTTTTTCCGTTGGCTTTGTTTTGCTGCAGATACTGCCTCAAAGGAAAAAACCAGCGTCGTAACGGGTACGAAAAAAAGGACTAAGCGCCCTTACAACATAAACAATGACAACACCCAAACCATCCCCAGCGTTACCAAACCCATTAAAGCACTGGCCACAGTATATACTTTCAGCATGCTCTTCATATCTATGCCGGAGAACTTTGCAATCACCCAGAAATAGGCATCGTTGGCATGTGATAGCAGCATGGATCCGCCACCCATGGAGAGCACACAAAGTAATTTACCATTGGCACTGTCCAGTCCGAGGGCAGGCAACAAGGGTAATACAATAGATGCAGCAGTGATAATAGCTACGGTAGAAGATCCCTGCGCAGTTTTTAATACAGCGGTTATTAAAAAAGGAAAGAGTAAACCCATGCTGCCCAGTGCTACGGCGCCGCTGAAATGCTGGCCAATTTTTGCAGCAGCCAGTATTGCTCCAAATGCGCCACCCGCACCAATGATCACCAGAATACCACCTGCTTTTTCTGCCGCCGCTGCCAGCAACCCGCCAATGGTTTCCTTTGTCCAGGCACTGCCTGCGGCGAACGCAAGCAACACACCCACTGTTAAAGCAATGACAGGATCGCCCAGAACGGAAAGTGCAGTTACCCAAATATTGCTGTCGCTTCTTTCTGCCGCAAGAAATGATTTGATGGTAATTAAAACAATGGGCACAATAACGGGTAGCAGGGCGCTGGTCAGCGAAGGCAATCGCCCGGCGGGCTCATCTGTTTCGGTTTCTGCCAATACAGGTTCTTCCATTTTTCTACCGGCAAATTTTGCCCACCAATGCCCTACCAGCATAGCAGGTATTGCAATGACAATACCGGTGATAATCAGTTTGCCAAAATCAACCCCCAGGCTGGCAGCAGCGGCAGCAGCGCCGGGATGCGGTGGAATCAGGCAATGGACTGCATACAAACCGGTAGCCAGTGACACACTCATTATTATTATGGGTGTTCCGGTTCGTTTTGCCATGGAAAGGTTGAGTCCACTCAATACCATATAACCAGAATCACAAAACACCGGCAGCCCGGCAATAAATCCGGTAATACCCATGGCCAATGCGGCATAGCGCCGCCCGGTCCTTTTACTGATGAAGCCCGCAATTACATGGGTGGCACCTGTATGCTGCAACAACACACCCAGTGTAGTACCCAGCACAATAATCAAACCCAGCGATTTCATAATGCTGCCAAACCCTTCCCTGGCAGTGTTTACAATAGCTTCTACGGGCATTTGAATACCCAGTCCCACAATAAAGCAGGCTATCAGTAAGGCAAAAAAAGCATGTACCCTGAACTTTGCCGTTAGTACTACTATAACAGCAATGCCAATCACCAGGAAAATAATCGTTTGCAGAAAGGAAGCGGCCATATGGTTGATTTAATTCCGGAGAGCAATTTCTTTATGCCGCAAACTGCAGTAAATGATGATCCAGGTGCTTCCACAAAAGGATTCCCCATTCATGGGCAGTCATGTAGCCAAAAAATGGATGCTTTTTTTGTGCCAGCGCAACTTTATCAATTGTTCCAAACCTTTCTATCAGTGATTGCAGCAGCTGTTTTTCCTTGTCAAAAATGCGTTGGTCTTTTACAATAAAAGACGGGTCAGTGGGAAGATTTTTTTTGAAGGGCCCTTCCTGCAGCATCTGTTTTTTGGCCATCCTGCCAAATAGCCAGCCAATCAGTGATTGCCTGAGTTCCTTCTCACCAAGTGCTACCTGTAATGGTGCCTGGCAATGGGCCAGCATTTGCGCAGCGTTCATTTTACCCCATTGGGCGGTAGCCGCTGCCGGCATTTTTTCCAACCGGGCAAGCATGGCATTGCAAACAGCAGGTTCAAAAAGATTTTGCATCCACAGTAGTTTAGAAATTAAATATAAAGCCCTTTTCCGGTTATTGTATTTATAAAATCTTTAACCAAAGTGATATGCTAAAGCGTTCAGGACCTCCTTACATTTATGTAAATAATTCCCCCCAACTTTATGGACCCCGATAACCAGGGCGCTGCACAGGCAGCCTCCTTTTTTCTCCGAACAACCTTATTGTTTGTTTGCCTCGCCGTGTACCAGCGAACCGGTAAAGGAACTTTTTTTGTAAGTCGCCAGTATGTTACTACAAAACCCGTTGCTGCGGTATCGCATACAAAGCCAGCAATTAAAAAGAAGAAGAAAAAAATTTACCTCACATTTGATGATGGCCCCAACCGTGGCACCCAGAAAGTCTTGCACATTATGCAGCAGGAAAATATGCCGGTAAGTTTTTTTATTATTGGGGAGCATGTCTTTGCCAGTGCGGGGCAACAACAGACCTGGGACAGCCTTAAAATGGCAAAAGAGATTGAACTGTGCAACCACAGTTATACGCATGCAGCGCACAATCATTTTGATGCTTATTATACCCAGCCTGATTCAGTTGTGCATGATTTTAAACGTAGCCAGGACAGCTTGCAGCTGGATAATAATATATGCCGGATGCCCGGACGGAATGCATGGCGAATTGATACATTGCAGTACACAGATATTAAAAAGAGCAAACGTGCTGTTGACTCTTTACAGCACGCCGGTTTTGCTATTATGGGCTGGGACCTGGAATGGCATTACAATGCGATTGATTTGTCTTTACAAAATACCGCGGATGATCTGCTGCGGCAGATTGACAGTGTGTTTGCCCACCATAAAACAAGAACGCCGGAGCGCCTGGTGTTGCTGGCCCACGACCAGGTATATGCAGACGCAAACGATTCTATTGAGCTGCATAATTTTATCCGGAGGCTCAAATTAAATGAAGACTATGAATTTGAACTGGTGAGTAATTACCCGGGGCTAAGAGATTAGGTTAAGAGAGAAATGAGAAAAGGAGGATATTTTCACGGTTCCATTAACGTAAAAAAATTTTACCAGAGCATTCTCTTTTATTTACGCTGCGTTAATCAACGCAGATAGGTAGTTGCTGTTGGTTTTTTATATAGAACCCGTATTTCCATACCTCCTTTTCCCTTTGTTCTCTTAGCCATTATTCCATTGCCTTATAAATAACTTCCATGATCTTGGGGCGGATACTCATATTTGATAATTTCAGGTTGGTACCGCCATCGGGGTTTACCCGGTTGGATAAAAAGACAAATACCAGTTTTGATTTGGGATCTATCCAGATACAGGTGCCGGTATAGCCCGTGTGACCAATCGTTTGCGGCGATGCAGAAGCTGCCGGGTAAGGGTCTTTGCTGCTGGCATTATCTTTTTCAGGTTTATCAAAACCAAGTCCGCGGCGGCTGACTGCACTATGGTAAGCAGAAAAATATTCAATGGTTTCTTTTTTAATAAACTGCTGCCCGTTAAAATTTCCACCGTTAAGCAGCATCTGTCCTAATACACCTAAATCATAGGCATTGCTGAAAAGCCCGGCATGCCCTGCTACACCGCCAAACATAGCTGCGCCGGGGTCATGCACATCACCCCATAGCAATTGGTTACGGAAACCTTTTTCTTTTTCGGTTGGTGCAATATCAGTAAGCGGAAAACGGTTGCGCGGTTTGAAGCCAGTTCCCACCAGCCCCAGTTTATCATAAAAATTTATTTTTACATATTGATCAAGCGCTTGCCCGCTGAGCGCTTCTACTATTTTACCCAAAAAAATAAAATCATTATCACTGTATTCGTATACGCCTTTGGGCTTAACCGGGCTATTGAGTATGCGTTGGTAAATGGAATCCGTCCAGTCGGTTCTCATGTACATGTGATCTGCTACCCGCACCTCATGAAGAGAATCAGGTTTGTTGGCATAAAATTTACCAGATACCAAATCCATTTTATTGGTATCGATGGTTTCTTTATAAAACGGAATGAAGGATTTCAGGCCCGCTTCATGTAATAATATATCCCATAGTTTCAGGTTTTGTTTATTGGTGCCTTTTGTCCAGGATAGATAATCGCCCAGTGTTTTTTGCAGGTCAATTTTTCCTTCATCATATAGTTTCATCACAGATAAAGTGGTTGCCATTATTTTGGTTACTGATGCCATATCATAGATAGTTTCCCGGTAAACAGGCTGTGTACTGTCGTAGGTTAAATAGCCATAAGATTTATCAAACACAATATTGCCATCTTTGGCTACCAGCACCACGCAACCGGGGAAAGCATGCTTTTTAATACCGTCATTGGCAATGGAATCTATAATGTTTAGTTTGGCTGCATTAAGACCCGCGTTGGAAGGCGCTACTTCAGCCAGCAGCCGAACCGGTGTAATACCGGCGCCATATAACAGTGATGGGCAAACAGTAACCGGTAGCCGGCCACGTGCAGTAAAACGTCCATTTAGTAAATCGGCTGCTGTCTGTTGCACTATCTCGTCATCATCATAACAGGCCACCAGCGTTTTAGCGGTGCAGAAATTTTTAATGGCATAAGGGTTGCCAAAAGCAAGGGTAATGCTGCTGAATTGTTGCTGCAGCTGCAGTATCAAAGATTGTGCAGTTGCGGAGATGCCAAAATTATTGGCAGGATACCGGTTATAATTATGCATGCCAATCACTACTACATCATACCTGTTTTTCATGAATTGCAAAAGCGCCGTCCCCTGCAGACTGTCAAGTTTATAATCAAAATAATAGGTGTGGGCATTGTAATCCGTTCTCATGCGTTGTGCAAAAGCATTGTCCTTAGTAAGCCCGAAACCAACATAAGCAATCCGCTTTTTACTGTTTACGGGCAAGGGGAAAATGAATGGCTCATCATTATGCAGCAGCGTAAGTGCATTTTCCGCTACCATTTTTTTTGCGGCGGGTATTTGTGCATTCAGATCTTCTGTAAGATGGTAGGTATCAATGGGTTTATTATTGGCAAGGCCATACTGGTATTTAGCCATTAATACTTTTTTTACATGCATGTCAATGGCGCCCCAGCTCAATTTCTTTTTCTGAATGGCAAGTTTGATTTTTTCAATAGCGCCGGGAATATCACCGGGCAGGCAAAGCATATCATTGCCTGCAATTAAAGACTGGGCAGATGCTTCGCCATCCGGAAAAAATTTGGCCACACCTTTCATTTCCAGTGCATCGGTAAAGGTGAGACCTGTAAAACCAAGATCTTTTCTTAGCAGTGTGGTTACATTATTATAAGAAATAGACGTGGGGCGGTTGGCCGTGTTGTCAATAGCCGGTATTGAAAGATGGGCTACCATTACACTTCCCACGCCTGCTTTTATCATTTCATTAAATGGATAAATTTCCAGCGAATCCAGCTGCGCTTTTGTTTTGTTGATAACGGGCAGGTCCAGGTGAGAATCTACTGACACGTCTCCATGGCCGGGAAAATGTTTAGCGCAGGCCATCACACCCGCATCCTGCATGCCACGCATATAATTAACGCCAAAGGAGGACACTTTATATTTATCTTCTCCAAAAGAACGGTCATTGATAACCGGGTTATCCGGATTGTTATTGATGTCTACTACCGGGGCATAATTTACCTGGATACCTGTGCGTTTACATTGCTCTGCCACTATTTTTCCATATTGGTAAATAAGCGCCGGATCGGTCATGGCGCCCAGCATCATTTGCCGGGGCAGCCCGTCTACACTGTCCATCCGCATGCCTACGCCATTTTCTCCATCAATACAAATCATCAGTGGGGTTTGTGCAATGGACTGAAAATAGTTGACAAAATTAGCCTGGGTTACCGGTCCGCCCTGGAACAGGCAGATGCCGCCTATATTGTATTTACGGATAGCCGCTTCTACAGCCACATTATGAAAAACCACTTCTGTTTTAGCAGCGTTTCCGGTAGATAAACGAACCACCATAAGTTGGGCAATTTTCTGCTCCTTGCTCAGTGTTTTAAAAATACTGTCTACCCACTGACCGGCAGGCAGTGAAGACGAATGCTGGGCAATGGATGATAATTGAAAAAATATGGCAAACAGGAGAAAAATTTGTTTCATAACATCTGCTTATGGGTGATTGGGTTACAAATTAAGGATAAAAGGGCTAAGCGCACAAAGAACTGATTTGTTGAAAATGCCTGGCCGGCTGCATTCTCCCCCTGTTCATTTTGTATTAACCTGCAAACCGGCTATCCTTTTTCAGCAGGTTTTGAAAGTAGCTGACTATAAAATGTTCCCTTCCGCCAAGTATAAATCTATTTATCCTTTTCTACCGGAGGTTTGCTCCTTTTCTCTTTGTTCTCTTAGTTAAGCATTAATTTCGCTCTTTAAACAAGGAAACTATTTTGCCGGATATCATTCAGTTATTGCCCGATAATATTGCCAACCAGATAGCTGCCGGTGAGGTAATTCAGCGCCCCGCCAGCGCCGTAAAGGAATTAATGGAAAATGCTGTGGATGCCGGCGCCACAGAAATCAAACTGGTTATCAATGATGCAGGTAAAGCGCTGATACAGGTAATTGATAATGGCAAAGGCATGAGCGGTACTGATGCCCGCATGGCTTTTGAGCGCCACGCAACTTCCAAAATATCCAATATCGATGATTTGTTCCGCATACGTACCATGGGGTTTCGCGGGGAAGCGCTGGCTTCCATTGCAGCCGTGGCGCAGGTAGAACTGAAGACGAAAAGAGCAGAAGATGAGGCCGGTACTTTCATTGCCATTGAAAACAGCCAGGTCACTTTACAGGAGCCCATAGCAGCCACCACCGGTACCAGTATCGCCATGAAAAATGTTTTTTTCAATGTGCCGGCCCGCAGGAATTTTCTAAAAAGCAATGCTGCTGAAACAAGGCATATTATAGATGAATTCATCCGCGTGGCGATGGCCTTTCCGGAAATATTTTTCTCGCTCAGCAGCAACGGACAGGAAGTCTTTCACCTGGAGCGGGGCAGCCTGAAACAACGCATTGTACAGGTACTGGGAAACAACTATAATTCAAAACTGGTAGCCGTTCAGGAGCAGACAGATTACCTGAATATTTATGGATTTGTGGGCAAACCGGAGACGGCCAAAAAAACCAGGGGCGATCAATATTTTTTTGTCAATAACCGGTTTATCAAAAGCGCTTACCTCAACCATGCGGTAATGAATGCCTTCCAGGAAATTATTACGGCAGATAGTTTTCCGGCATATGTGTTGTTTATAGATTTGGACCCGGCGCAGATAGACATCAATGTACACCCTACCAAACAAGAGATAAAATTTGAAGATGAGAAGATTGTGTACGCATTTATACATGCTGCCATCAAGCATGCGCTGGCACAGTTTAGCATAACGCCTACCCTGGAGTTTGATCTTGATATCAATATCCAGCAACTGGATGCCGTATCAAATCCTTTTACAGCAGATAAACAAGCTGCCGCTGCTTCTTCCGATCTTTATAAAGATTTTACCCAGAAGAACCAGGCGCATTTTATATCGCCCAGCAATAAAAGCGAGCTAAAGCACTGGCGCGATTTTTATGAAACTACCGGTGCCACGCCGCAGCCGCAAAAATTTGAATCATTACTGGATAGTATTAAAAATCCGGAAGTAAACAATGACCTGGTAAACAACCAGCCCGGTATAAACAATGATCTCCGTTTCCAGGTACTTACAGATGCGCCCTTGCTGCAAGTACACCAGTCTTACATAATAGTAGCCACTACAAGAGGGTATATTGTTGTTCACCAGCAATTGGCGCATGAGCGTATTTTGTACGAACGTTTCAGCGATGCATTCAAAGGAAAGGCGATGGCTACCCAAAGAAGTCTTTTCCCGGTTACGCTGCAATTTGCTACTGCGGACGCCCTATTGCTGGGCGATTTACTGGAAGAAATGCATTTGCTGGGCTACCAGGTAGAACCATTTGGTAAAGATGCATTTGTGGTACAGGGTACACCTGCTGATGTGGACACGGGTGATGAGAAAAAAGCAATAGAAAACTTACTGGAACAATACAAGCATTTCAGCAGTGAGGTAAAATTTTCCAAACGCGAAAAACTTATCCGCGCCATGGCTTACCAGCAGGCCGTAAAGAGTGGTAAAATACTTGCGCAAAAAGAGCTGCATTCACTGGTGAGCGATCTATTTGCATGCATGCAGCCCAATATCACTGCAGGCGGCAATCCCACCTACATTGAGTTTAAAAACGATTACCTGGAGAAACTTTTTGGAAGGGGATAGGTAATGCTGTAGCCTCATATAGACAGTTATACAATTTGCCAACATGCCGAAGTGTATTTGCCGTGGTGTGGCACTTCATCTTCAGCCGCAGGACTACATACTATTTTTAATTTTTTTGCTCACCGTTTCCTTTCTTCCTGCTTTCAAATAAGTTATAGCGAACAAAAAACAGAAATGATTCATTTCTGAATTTGGTTGCTGGCGATGCGGGCAACACCACGGTATTAATGGCATTTTTAAAAGACTGGTTATAGCGCAGGCCAACTGAAAAACGGTTCCAGTAATAATCAGCGCCCACCTGCCAGCGCCATTCATTGGGCGCTATTTGTGCCGCAATGGAATCATCTTTAAATTTCAGGATGCTGGTAGATGTGTTGCTGGCGTGATCAGGCCCCAGTGCAGTTTGATATTGTTTTTGTTCTATTGCCGCTAAACCACTCTGAAAAGAAGAAAACTGCAGGCCCGCAGAAAAATAAAAATTATTTACCGGGCTGTAATGCAGGCTCACCGGCAGGTTGAAATAGTATAATTTTTTTATGTAAATGGATTTTTGCTGACTCATACCGGCTCCCTGCACACCTATATCACTACTGTTTTGGTATAGCAGGAGTTGTGGTATGTATTGAGGGCTGATAAAATTAAGCTCCGTTTGCATGTATACGTATTCATTGAGGTGAAACTGCAAATAGAGTGAAGGTATATAGTCGCTCAGTGTACCTGATTTGGCATTCATGTTATAATTAAACCGGTTTTGCGCATTCAGGGTTATGCCATTGTTTATTCCAATGCCAGCCGCCCAGCGGGGTTCCGCATCCAGGTGCAGGCTGAAAGGTTTAAATACATTGCTCAGGTTAAGGTGGAATGATTTTTTTTCTTTCCGGGTTACATCTTCAATCTCTTTATCCCTCTTCGCCTTTACAACTAATTTTTTTGTGTCATTATTGAGGATGTCGGTGGCATCAAGGCTATCTGCTGTATTGTTCCCGGTAATCAATGAAGTATTAATAGCAGGAACAGGATCGGTTGTTTTTAATGCAGCCAGTTTCTCAGCCCATGTTTTTTTCTGTGCCGCAACCTCCGCCCCGCCGCCCTTGCCTTTATCTCCACCAGCTGTAAAGGACAGATCATCCCCGCCAGCAGCATAACTGTTTATTTTTCCGGAAGCAGGCTGGTCTGTTTTGCGCGTTCTTTTTCCTGCAATATAGTCGGCTCCATTATTATGCGCAGTACCAATATTTGTTTCTGCTGCAATATTTTTTCCGGTTTCATTTGCTTGTCTGGTTGAAACAGGCTGCAGGCTGTTGCCGGTATTGTCTGCCTGGGCAATACTGCGAAGATGATGATCAGGCAGTCTGCTGTTATTTTCTTTACTGTGCCTGCTGTGAGTCTTTTCGTTGTTGCTAAAGGCAGTCAGGCTGTTTGGTATGCCCGCAACATCTTTATTCAGCGCGGCGTTGTTTTTACCGCCCTTATCACTTATCGAAACGGGCTTGTTATTGCTGCTGACATTTGTTTTTACTATTGTGTTGTTGACGGAACTGTCATTATCATTTTTACCTGCCTGGGTTGAAAAAGCTGTTTTAACTGCAATAGTGCTGGTAATATTTTTTCTTGCTGGTATTTCGTTAACGGTTTTAGCATTGCTTGTTACCGCATCATTTGCTCTGATTGTATTTATAACTGAACCAGGTAGTGTAGTAGTTTTATCGATAATGACCTTTTGATTGTTAGCAGATGGGTTTGAATTATTTGTCTCAATGGTTTTATCAGCAGCCAGTGAAGATGCCGCTGGATTGTTTTTTGAAAAGGCCTGTTCCGGGGTTTTATTTTTTTCATACAACCAGAAGCTTGCAGAAAGTACGATGGCAATAATGCCAATCTGCCACCATCTACCGCCGTTTCCAGGCGGGCGTTTGCGGCCACCAGCACCCCTGTCTTCATCATCATCCAGCAGGCGCTTCATCTGCTGCCAGGCGGCATCGGCATCCGGGAGCGGAAGCTGCCTCAGTTTGTCGGCAATTAATTGCTCATAAGGTTGTCTCAGGTTCATTTTACTGCGTGCATGGTTAATAATAATTGTTTTAATTGTCGGCGGGCTTCACTCAAATGCCATTTGCTGGTGCCATCACTAATACCCAGTATATCACCTATTTCCCGATGGTTATAACCTTCTATCACGTATAAATTAAAAACGGTTTGTGTTGCCGCCGGCAGTTTTTGTACCAGGCGCAACAGTTCTGCTGAACTCATTCTTTGTATAGCTTCATTGTCTGTGCTTACAATGTCATGGTTCTCTTTCAGCTCTACCTGGTTTTTAAATTTTTGGCGGGCGCGGATAAAATCTATAGCGCTGTTTACCATGATTGTTTTTATCCAGGTATAAAGGGATGCCCTGGAGGCGTCATAAGTGCCCAGGTGTTTAAATACTTTCAGGAAACCATTGTGCAATACTTCCAGCGCATCTTCTTCATTCCTGGTATATCGCATGCACAAACTAACCATCGGACCATAGAATTGCTTATAAAACAATTCCTGGGCCCTGCGGTCGTTTTTAATGCAACCATCAAGCACATTCTTATCTATCCATTCTGCTGACAATAGTTCGTGGTTTTATTCCGGCCAGGTAAAAAACTAAGTAACTTTTCTGAACGGCAGTCCTGGTTTGTTATTGCTGGTTAAGGGCATCTTAATTGTTAAAGTTACATGCTTATAAATGCCCTTTCAGATCGTCGTTTATAAGTTTTCTGCCTGGTGCAGGCTACTAATCTTTCCACAGTTTTGTACTTGCTTGTTTTTCAACCCTTTTTATCAAAATCTCCACTCGTATAATACGGTGCTGACATCCTGAAGGTTGGTAAAAGAAGAAAAATATCCCCCGAAACCAACGGGGGATATAAAAAAACGGCCGGAGCCCACGAAAAAAATGTTCAAAGACCTGTCGCTATAAAAAAACTTCATTACACCTCGGCGAAAATTAACCGCGGAGAAGCCGGGTACAGGATATGACAGCTTCCCTCTCCTGTTTTTTTGCGCCTTTTTGATGAAATAGCTCCTTTAGACAACCGGCAAGAATAAAAGGCACAAAGAAAAAGCCGTTACCCTTTTACAAACCGGCTGAACCAGGTACCTGCGTTGGTTTTTATTTCAACCAGGTAAAGGCCCTGGCTAAGTTTGTCAACGGGAAATGTAAACCGGTTAATGCCTGTAACCCCATTTTTATAATAAACCCCTTTCATTGCACCACTGCCATCCAGTATTGTTATTGAAACAGGCGCAGGTTGTTCCATCTTCAGCTCAAGCAAGACCGTATTCACCGTGGGGTTGGGATATAATGCTACCCGTCCTGGATCAGGGGCTGGTTTTTCTATCAGCATTTCCTGGCAATGGGTGACAGCGCACTGCGCATCTTTTACGGTCAGGCAAACCCTGTATTTGCCGGGCCTGCTGTAAACATGGTAAGCAAGTCTGCCGGCACCCACCGTACTATCGCCAAAGTTCCAGTTATACGCCGCTGTATTATTTTGGTACAATGCTTCAAACTTTATATTCAATGCGCCGGCGCTGGAACGGTAATAGTTGAATGCAGCTTTCTGCTCACAGCTATCCGGTTTTATGACCCGCACAGAATCGCAATAGTAGCTGGTACATCCCCCCAGGCTGATCACTTTCAGGCAGACACTGTAGACGCCCGGTTTCTCATAACTGTGGACACTGTTGTAATCGCGTGACGAGCTTCCATCACCGTAGGACCAATACGTTTGCCAGACATTGTTTACAGGGGCAGTAACGTTATTTAAATACACGGTATTCCATTTTGCCGCATCACGCTTTGTTTCAAAACGCGCTGTTACACTGCAGTTTTTAATTTCTACTTGCTGGCAAACTTCTTTACGGCAACTGCTACCCATTTCTGTAACCAGGCATACATTATACTTGCCGGCATGATCATACACGTGCACCGGATTTACCTCTGCAGAGGAACTGTTATCACCAAACTTCCACACATAATGAACGGTTGCAACCGCAGGTGTCGTAAGGTTTTTAAACGATACTTTATCGGGCATCGCTTCGTCTGCTTTCCAGGTAAATGCGGGTTGAATATTGCAGTTTTCTTCACAGCGTACCGTTACAGAATCACAATAAGAGCGGGTGCAGTTATTACCCGCTTCCACTACCAGGCATACCAGGTATTTGCCGGCTTCTTTATAAATATGAGAAGGATTGATGTCATTTGAACCTTCACCATCTCCAAATTTCCATGCAACATGTGTACTGGCCGTCATGGGATTGGAAAGATTGCTGAAGCGAATCTTTTTACAATTGGATGAATCTTTTTTCCACTCAAACCTGGCGCTCAGGTTACAGGCAGTTTCACAACTTACAAGTACGCTGTCACAATATTCAGCGCGGCAACCAGTGCCTGTTTCACTTACCAGGCACACATAATATTTACCGGGTTGTGCATATATATGTGCCGGGTTAAGATCCTGTGAAGAACTGCCATCACCAAACTTCCAGATGAAATGAGTACTGGGCAAAACGGTTGCAGACAAGTTAGTGAAACGGATTTTTTTACAATCCAGGCTGTCTTTTTTCCAACTATATCTTGGGTTTAAGCCGCAGCTGTCAGTTGTTATTTGAAGCTGTTTGCATATTTCGCTTACACAGCCGGTGCTGGTTTCTATCCGCAGGCAAACCCGGTAATTGCCCGCTTGTAAATAGTTGTGTGCCGGGTTTTTATCCGTAGCACTGCTTCCATCTCCAAAGGTCCATTTATAAAATTTAATATCGCTGTATGCCATCGATGTATTGGTAAACTGGTACCTGTAACCGTTGGCGCCCGGGGGAACAACTGGTACTGATTGCCAGTTAAAACCGGCATGGCAGGAATCTTCTCCGGCTATGGTAATTATTTTTACCGCAGAATCACGGCAATTTGCACCGGGTTTTTCTATAACGTGTTTTACTTCATACCTGCCGGCCTGGGCATACTGGTGTGCCTGTATGCCATTGCTCGTAATTATTACGGCGGTGCCATCACCGAATGTCCATAGGTGTTTGGTGCCGGAAGAATCGGCGGAATAAAAGGTAAGCACTTTACCAACTGCTGCTGAATAAGTAAAAGCAGCAGAGCAGGTATTATTCTGGGCGGCGCATAAGAAATGAAAGCTGCAGGCCAGCAGCAAAAATGCAGGACGGGTCAATGGTAGCATGAGCTTGGTTTTTTGGTTTATATCGTGGGGCTCCGTTGACCGTATAGTTTCAGTGAGTATGACTTTATTACATATTGGTTGGTTTGATGCAGTTTACGGCGTCGGGGAAATAAGGGTTGGCTACATGAAAAAAAAAGTAGACCAAGCCAACGCAAAGCTCCGCCGGTTTTTCACCGCCTATTTTTAATAACAGCAGTTCGAAAAATATTTTTGAAGCGCTTCCCAGAGGCTGGCAGTTTCATTTTTTAAAACGAAGCTGACTAGTATTTTTCCCTGATCGATTGTAAATACTTTTCTACTGCGCGGCGCACCGTTCTGCCGGCAGCCTGGTGGTTGTTGATGAGGACTGAAAAAATAAGGGCTTTATTTTTTTTGGTGGTCAGGTACCCGCTAAGGGCTATTACACCGGTAAGGGAGCCGGTTTTGGCATATATAAAACTACTGTCGCCTGTGTAGTAATTGGTAAGCGTTCCTTCATTGCCTGTTGGAAAGATATTGCTGATGCGTTTCCAGGGGAACTCATTTTTCATTTTATTCAATATCCACACAAAATCCTGCGGAGTAAATAAATTGAACCGGCTGAGGCCGCTGCCATCGGCCCAGCCGGGCTTTTGCGGCAGGTCTTTTAAAACTGTTTTTAACAGGGTGTCAATTATTATTTCATCACTCATTACGCCCAGCAGTTTATTGCTCACCATCAGTAAGATTTGCTCTGCAAAAAAGTTATCACTCCGGTGCATCATTGGGCTAAGTATGGAATCTGTTGGCTGCGAGGCAATTGTTTTAAAGCGCAAACCCGCCACCGCTAGCTTGCTGGCTGTCTGAATCTCCTTTCCAATGGTATCTTTCAGTAATTCCAGTGCAGCCGTAAGACCGCCCGTTGCAAAAGGAATGTATACTTCCTTGTTTTTTTCCTTGCCTTCTGTAATGGTAAAAATGTTCTCAGCCAGCGCCCGTTTTACCGAAAAATAGCTACTGCCAGTATCTGAATTAAAATTCAGTTTCCAGTTAATTTCCGGTTGTGTGTAAATGGTAGTCTGTGGCTTATTACTCAGTTCTTCAAAAGCTTCCATCGTTTGTGTCTGCACAAATTTGATGGTATTGCCATACACGGGTAAAGCACTCCGCTCTGCCATATAATCATCATTGTAATCATCCCAGGACCAACCCCTTCCCCATGCATGCTCCTGCCAGTTATTATTCACGATGTAAATATGCTTACCTGTAATATGCTGTAAAAAATCAATGACTGGTTGCGTCTTATAATCCGGGTGCAGTAAACTGGGATCTCCGGTTGCCTGTATAAAAATGTCCTTGTTGTTTTCAGCATAGTTGATGCCGGCTAGGCTATCGCCGAGGTATTTCATGCCGGCATAGCAACTGAATATTTTTGTATTGGATGCCGGGGTAAAAAACTTATCGCCCTGGTAGTTGTACCAGTATTTACCAGTAGCAGGCTCATAGATGCTGATGCCAATATGCGCTTTCTGCAAATCGGCGGTATTTAATAAATTTTCTTTTGCAGCAGCGCCTATTTGCTTTTCCAGGGAACAGGAACTGAGCACAAGCAGCAGAATGCAGGATATAGTGGTTATTAAGCGGGCACTCGTTTTTTTCATGATAATAAACTTTAAACTGGATGTTCCTGGGTTTTTACCACAGCGGTAAAGGAGGTTGTCAACCAGTCACAGCGGCCATCCTGTAAATATTTTATTCTATAAATCGTGGTTAAGAAAGAATCAGCTTCTTTCCTGCGCCCTCAACCAGCGTTCGGGTATTTCATTGCTGCTGGCCAGCAGGTAATCCTTGTAAGAGCAGGCAATGAATTTGCTATCGGGCAATTGCATCCACCAGCGGCCGGTCTTTTTACTTTGCAAAAAAACAGTTTGTACTTCTGCGAAAGCCATATGATATTCATTAAAAGATTCTTTTTCTTCCAGCTTTGCCTCGCGGCGGCCACGGCTGCGTCCATCCAGCAAATACCAAAGCATATGGCTTATCTGCCTGGCAGTTAAATCGCCGCTGTCTTTTGCGGGGTCATAGCCGTAGATGCCAATGCTGCTTGTATTAGGACTAAGTCCCGCATACCGCATCAGCAAACAACTTTCTTCCCCATTGAAGCCATTGGGTGAAACATTGTTGGCGGGCGCATAGGCATGTGCGATAGCGGAGATATCAAAACTCAGCAGCTGGCAGTTACGGATAACGGGCTCCATCTCATCCATGCTTTCTTTTACATTGCCCACGCGGTAACAGTCAAAGCGCAACTTGTCCATGGTTTCCAGCATATTGGGGTGCACATAAAAACTTTGGAAGCCAATATGATTGTAATGCCTTACAAAATTGGGCTCACCGGTAAGCAGCTCCATTAAAAAGTTATCGCTGCGCAACGCAGAACTGATGTTTAAATCAATCAGCGCATCTACGCAGCTGATCTCGATAATTTGTTTGCTGGCACTAAACGCTTCGTATTGTGGAAGTGTAAGATCATGTGTGCCACCAATAAAAATAACGGTCTTTTTTTCGTTTAATAATTCATTGAGTACTGTTTTAACCGCTGCATAGCTGTCCTGGAGTGAAGCACCGGTTTTTATATTACCGATATCAGCCAGTTTTAAATCGGTATGCCAGTAATAAAGCTGGTAGAATTGTTTTCTTACTGCATCAGCAGCAGAGATGTTTTGGGGCTGATGGCTTTTTCCGCCGCCCCTTTGTTCATTACAGCCTACCAATATAATATCCGCATCAAAAATTTCAGGAAACTGCGTTTCATATACCGCAATGGTTTTACCAATTTGCCCATCATGGTAGAGCTGGTCATCAGACAGTTCAGCCAGGTTAACAGGACTTAAAAAATCGGTCAGGTTAAAATAATCACTCATTGCGTAAAAGTTGTGCGCCAAAATTAACCGTATTTGCAACAGGAAGATGGGGCATTCCGGATTTTCGACAGCTTTTTACGTTATCAGATAAATTCTATTTCTCCATATTGAGTAGATTTACAACGGCGTAAGAAATTAAATGTATGCTGAAGACAAAATTACCACACTTGCTTGCGTTGTATACGTCCAAGTGCAAGGCTAATCTTGAGCAACCCTGAAAAAAAAGCATCTTTGTTGGAAGGATTCCCCCGGATGGCATTACTATTATTTTTTTGTCCGCCGGGAATTTCTGCACTCCGGTCAGCTAGTTTGGAAGCAAGACCAGCACCGGTTGCTGATAAATATTTGCTGAACAGTGCAGGATCAATATACTGCCGGCTTACGTCATCCAGGTAATCGGTTCCGGTAATCCGGTAACAAATTTCAAAACGGATATTCACCAGCCCAGCAGCATCATACTTAATACCAGCCCCAAGGGGTATACACCAGCTGGTTGGCTTATACAATGATCGGTCTGGATATTCGGTAAATCCCTGCCCTTCTGTATGCAAGGGGCGCAGATCTACCCAGGTATTATTGAGCCGGGCCTGCGGATTAAAACTAAACAAGCCAATACCGCCCGCCAGGTAGGGCGAAAACAGTGGGAGATTTGTCTCACTGCTTCTCAGCGCCAGCGGGTGCAATTCACTCATTACAGTCAGTTCAATGATATTACTCCTGAAATGCAGGTTGCGGAGATAACGGTTACGGGCAATGCCATCGCTGTTTTTTAATACTTCATCGCTGGCGTTTACCTGGCCCGCCAATACCCCGAGGCGGAGGGCGAATAAAGATTGCCAGGTGGCGCTGAGAAAGATGCCGCCGCCCAATTGCGTATGGTTCCAATTAATGTCTTTTATAAACTTTTTTCCAGCACCATTTTTGCCGCCAATATCGGTCAGGCAATTCATAACGCCGATGGAAGCTCCCAGTTCCCATAGTAACTCCGGTTCTGGTTTATTGTTGGCAGAAAAATAGTACTGGCTTTGCAGCGAAAAGCAGATAAGCTGGCCAATGACCAGGCAGCCATGATAAGCGCATTTCATACATAAGATTTATGCAAACAAATTATGCTTTGTAGCGCAGGCAGGGCTTGCGATCGGTTGTTTTTTACCTCATTTTAAAGACAGAAAATAACGGGTTTTCCAGGAGGTTTACCCTGGGGTTCCGCAATGGCTTACAAATAGCGGGTGAGAATGATTATAAACTGACATGTTATCCGGTGGATTTACCTGCTGTGCTTACTCGTTAACAGGTGTAATAATCCTGCGCGGTAAATTATTCTTTTGAAAATATTTACAAACAGTTTGTAAGCCACATTCACTGCATTTGGGACTGCGGGCCACGCAGACGTAGCGGCCATGCAGGATAATCCAGTGATGTGCCTTGTGAATCAGTGGCGGGGGAATAAATTGTATTAACTGTTTTTCCGCTGCCAATGGTGTTTTGGCGTTTACGGTTAACCCTATTCTTGCTGATACCCGGAACACATGGGTATCCACTGCCATATTTGGTTGCTCATCTACAACAGAAGTAATTACATTGGCGGTTTTTCTGCCTACCCCTGGCAGCCTTACCAGTTCATCTACTGTCATGGGTACGGTGCCATTAAAATCTTTTACCAGCATGCTGGCCATACCAATCAGGTGTTTTGTTTTATTATTGGGGTAGGAGATGCTTTTAATAAGTGGAAAGAGATCTTCAAAACTGGCTTTGGATAGGGTTTCCGGATCGGGGTATTTTTCAAAAATGGCAGGTGTGGTGAGGTTAACCCTTTTATCGGTACATTGGGCCGATAAAATAACGGCTACCAGTAGCTGAAACGGGTCGTCGTATAATAATTCCGTTTCTGCATCGGGCGCATTTTTTTCAAAATAATTTATTACAAACTGGTAGCGGTCTTTGCGTGTCATTTTATAGATTAAAACCCTTGATTATGCACCGGAACTATTCATATTTGAGTTATACCACTTCCTTCTGGTGCTCAATTACAAATTCAATCAGCGCTTCCAGCGGTATATCAATGCGCGAGAGGGCATCTGTAATATCATCCCTGTTTACCTGCGCTGCAAAAGAAAGATTTTTTAATTTTTTCAGGACACTTTTTGCATCCATGCCATCATATCTGGTAGGACGTATCAGCGCTGAAGCATGTATAAAGCCAGACAGCTCATCAAATGCATAGATCATTTTATCCATACTGTTTACCGGCTCCACCCCAAAATAACGCGGGCCGTGCGAGGCAATGCAATGGATAATATCCGGATCAATATTCAACGCCTCAAGGTGCTCAATAATAACACGGCAATGATCATCCGGTTGTTTCTCCCAGTCGGCATCGTGCAGTAGGCCGGCCAGTTCCCATTTTAATGCCGTAGCGGCATCAGCATTTTCTTTTTCTACGGCCCAGGCTTTCATAACTGTTGCCACCTGTTTCATGTGCAGGCGCAACCGCTCATTGGGCACCCATTCGTTTAATAACTGGTGGGCTTCTTCAAGTGGCATGGTATTGCCGGCATTTGCAGGGTTGCCAAACTGAGACCGCCCAAGATGATGAACAGACATATATAATAGTGTTTGAGACGATAAAGATATAAACCGATTTGCTTAATAATGTTACATTGATTATCCCGATTGAAGGACGCCTGTTAATATCCGGAACGGGTATCAATTTTTCAGGACACTGGAAATTGCATAGAATAAAATTCGTCCTGCAATTGACAAAAGTTGGCCTTATATCTTTCCAACCGGAGGTGTAACTTTTATAACTGTCAAAATTTTTATTGAAAATCAATCAGTTGTAAAGGGTTGCTGTAAAAATAGTCTACTATTTCTTGGTTTGTTCTAATGTGTGCCCTTACCTTCGCAGTCCTAAAAATTATGGCTTCCGGGATAGCGGCAGCCTTCACAAAAAACAGTAAACAAATGAGCAAATTACATTTCACAACCAAACATGCAAATGCGGCTACCGTACAACGTGACTGGTATGTTGTAGACGGTACTAATCAAACCGTAGGACGCATGAGCGCAAGAATTGCCGCCATACTGCGTGGCAAGAACAAAGCCTATTTTACACCGCACGTAGATTGTGGCGATTTTATTATCATCGTGAATGCAGACAAAGTTGTATTTACCGGTAAGAAAGGAGACCAGAAAATGTACCAGAATTTTAGTGGTTATCCGGGTGGTTTAAGAGAAGAAGCAGCCCAGGATTTATTAAGGCGTCGTCCGGAAGTGGTACTCGAAAGGGCTATTAAAGGTATGTTGCCAAAAAATCGTCTTGGCCGCCAGATGTACAAGAAATTATTTGTGTACGCAGATCCAAAACATCCGCACACTGCACAGCAACCAAAAGAGTTGAAATTCTAATTTAAAATTCCAAATTAAACTATAAATGGAAAAGCAAAAAAATGCCGTTGGTCGCCGTAAAGCCGCTGTTACCCGTGTATTTATTACAAAGGGTGAAGGCAAGGTTACCATTAACGATAAGGATTATAAAACCTATTTTCCTTTGGTATACCTGCAAAACCAGGTAGAATTGCCATTAAAAACGATTGAAGCTTCCGACAAATTTGATATTGTAATCAATGCAACCGGTGGTGGCGTTAAAGGACAGGCAGAAGCCGCCAAGCTGGGTATTGCCCGCGCCTTGCTGGAAGTAAACCCTGAGTTTCGCCCGCAGTTAAAAGCTGCTGGTTTATTACACCGCGACCCAAGGGTGGTGGAGCGTAAGAAACCTGGTAAGAAGAAAGCCCGCAGAAGCTTCCAGTTCAGCAAACGTTAATGAAAGCTACGAGCTTCTAGCTGTGAGCTACGAGCACGGAAGCGTATTGCAAATAAAATTTAATCAACAGCTATCAGCTTATGGCTAATAGCAAAAGCTAAAAAATAACAATGGAAAACAGCACTTCATTACAACAGCAATTATTAGACGCTGGTGTGCATTTTGGCCACCTGCGTAAGAAGTGGAATCCCAAGATGTTGCCTTACATCTTTGCTGAGAAAAAAGGTATACACATCATTGATCTTAATAAAACCACCGAAGGCCTGCAGGAAACTGCCGGCATCCTGAAGCAAATTGCACGCAGCGGTAAAAAGATCATGTTTGTAGGCACAAAAAAACAAGCCAAGGAAATTGTAACAGACTGCGCCAAAAGGATTAACATGCCTTATGTTACAGAACGCTGGCTGGGTGGTATGCTGACCAATTTCAATACCGTTCGCAAGAGTGTGAAGAAAATGCAGAGTATTGAGAAAATGCTGACCGACGGTACGCTGGAAAGCATCACTAAAAAAGAACGCCTGACCCTTACCCGCGATAAAGAAAAAATGGAAAAAGTGCTGGGTGGTATCGCTCAACTGGGCCGTGTACCGGCAGCATTGTTCCTGATTGATATCGGCCATGAGCACATAGCCCTGGCAGAAGCAAAACGTTTGGGCATTCTTACATTTGGTATGGTTGATACCAATTGCGATCCCAATAAAGTTGACTACGCTATTCCTTCCAATGATGATGCTACCAAATCAATTGCTATCATCGTTAATTATATTGTAGCCGCTATTGCAGAAGGCTTGTCTGAACGCCAGGCAGCAAAAGACGACGAAGGCGAGGATGTGAATGATGATGAAAAAGAAAGAAAAGCGGCCCGTTTGCAGGCTGAAGCCGATGCGGAAGGTGGCCGTGGTGGAAGAGGCCGTGGTCCTGGTGGACCAGGCGGCGCAGGTGGTCCAAGTAAACGCCGTATAGGTGGTGGACCCGGCGGTCCCGGCGGTGGTGGTGGTAACCGCAGACCAGGTGGAGGAAGATAGTTTATAGTTCATTGCCTTGAGTAACTCACAGTATAGTTCCCGGTGCTTTGTGTACTGCAGAATGTATAACGAAATAGGGTTGGTTGTGAAATTTTTGAGCAACCAGATTTACTAAAATGAATCGGCCATTATTTAATTTAACTGAATGTTCAAGCGATGAATGCAAACTTTGAAACTTTTTGAGTTTGGAATTTAGACTTTTAAATTTTTAATTTACTAGTATGTCAACAGTAACAATAAGTGCGCAGGATATAAATAAGCTGCGCCAGATGACAGGGGCGGGTATGATGGACTGCCGCAAAGCATTAACAGAAACAAACGGTGATTTTGAAGCAGCGATTGACTGGTTGCGCAAACAGGGCCAGAAAGTTGCCGCCAAGCGCAGCGACCGCGAAGCGAAAGAAGGTGTGGTAATTGCACAGACTACCGCGGATAATAAAACCGGACTGGTTATTTGTGTTAGTTGCGAGACCGACTTCGTAAGCAAAAATGCAGACTTTGTGGCCTTTGCTCAAAGCATTGCAGATGCGGCCATAGCCAATAATGTAAAAAGCGCAGAAGAGCTGAATGAAGTGAGTATCAATGGCGTTAAAATAGCTGAACTGATAAATGATAAACTGGCGTCTATCGGTGAAAAAATTGGTATCAATAAGTTTGAAAGAATTGATGCAGCTTTTGTAGCCGCTTATATCCACGGTTCATACCGTATGGGTGTGCTGGTGGGCTTAAACAAGGAAGCAAAAGAAGCAGGCAGGGATGTAGCCATGCAGATTGCAGCTATGAACCCCGTTGCGGTTGATGCAGCATCTGTACCTGCAACTACCATTGCCCGTGAGAAAGACATTATTGTTGAGCTGATGAAGCAAGATCCCAAAATGGCCGGCAAACCAGATGAAATGCTGGCAAAGATTGCAGATGGCAAAATGGGTGCGTTCTTTAAAGAACAAACATTGCTTGCACAGGCTTTTGTAAAAGATGCCGGCAAAACAGTGGGTGAATACCTTAAAAGTGAAGGAGATGTAACAGTGACAGCATTTAAAAGGGTAGCTTTAGGATAAGCAAATAAATGAACAGCATACTAAAGAAGGGAACCATAATGGTTCCCTTTTTTATTGCCCCTTAGGCATTAAACCTGCTGTAATAATAACAATCCACTGCTGCACAATCACTTATTCAACTCAGGATTAAATTCCTATATTCGCAGCGAATATTTTTTAGCTATGGGATTAAAGTACAAACGCATTTTACTGAAACTTTCCGGAGAGGCTTTGATGGGTAAAAGTGATGAAGCTTATGAGCCCCTGAGTGCTTCTATTTTAGCACAATATGCTAAAGAAGTGAAAACAATTGTGGATGCTGGTGCTGAGGTAGCCATTGTAATAGGCGGGGGTAATATTTACCGTGGTATGAATGAAGCAGAGACCGGTATTGAGCGGGCGCACGGAGATTACATGGGTATGCTTGCAACCGTTATCAATGGTATGGCGTTGCAGGCGGCATTGGAAAAAGCAGGTGTATATACCCGCCTCCAAAGCGCTATTAAAATGGAACAGATAGCGGAGCCATATATACGCCGGCGCGCCATGCGCCATGTAGAAAAAGGAAGAGTAGTTATTTTTGGCGCCGGTACAGGCAACCCTTATTTTACTACTGATACAGCCGGTTCATTGCGTGCAATTGAAATAAAAGCAGAAGTAATACTAAAAGGGACAAGGGTGGATGGTATTTATACCGCTGACCCAGAAAAAGATCCAACGGCAACAAAGTACGATACCATCTCTTTTGCAGAATGCATTTCAAAAAATTTGAAAGTAATGGACATGACGGCTTTTACGCTGTGCATGGAAAACCAGCTTCCTATTATAGTTTTTGATATGAATAAGCCGGGAAATTTATTAAAAGTGGTGCAGGGCGAAAATGTAGGCACCCTGGTAAAATAAAAAATCCCCCGGTATTTTACCGGGGGATTTTTTTTGCCATACAACTATCTTATATCTTAGTTGATGAAAGTAAACGTCTTCTGGTAAAAGTCTCCCAGTAGGGGCACCAGCTTTTCTTCGCCATTCACGGCAGCTATCAGCCCAATAATCAAAAAAATTAAAAGCGCAATTCCTACAAATGGAATGAGTACAAATAAAAAAGGGATGATAAAGGCCACCAGGAACATGGCAATATAGAACGCTACCCAGGTAGCAAAAATGCCAAAGGATTGCCGTAAATGAAACCGCGCCAGCGAACTTTTATCGTTGGATGAATTGTATGTTACAAGGGCTATAATCCATCCAATTAAGGTAACATAGCTTACCCAGCTGATTGTTTTTTGATCCATAATAGAGGGGTTTAGGTGTGATGAACTAATTTTGTTAAAAGTTACCATTATCCGGCAGGAAAATGAAAAAATAGATTATGGAAATAGCTGATATAAGAAAAGAATACAGGCAGCAATCGCTGTTGGAAGCAGGTACAGACAAAAATCCGCTGCTGCAGTTTACAGCATGGTGGAAAGAAGCCCAGCACGCAGCTATTGATGAAGTAAACGCTATGACGCTTGCTACGGCTTCTGTAACGGGTTTGCCTGCGGCACGTATTGTCTTGCTAAAAGGCTATGATGAGAAAGGATTTGTTTTTTTTAGTAATTATGAAAGTTTTAAAGGGCTTCAGCTGGAAGAAAACCCGCGGGCCTGCCTGGTTTTTTTCTGGAAAGAACTGGAAAGACAGGTACGGATAACCGGGTTGGTGGAGAAAACGTCGGCAGCAGAAAGCGATACCTACTATAACCGCCGGCCGGTTAACAGTCGTATAGGCGCCTGGGCTTCTCCACAAAGCCAGGTAATCAGTAACAGGGAATGGTTAGAACAGAATGAAAAAAAATACACCGCAAAATTTCAAGCATCCGGTGTTGAGCGGCCACCGCATTGGGGTGGTTACCGGGTAAAACCCATCACAATAGAATTCTGGCAGGGAAGAGAAAGCCGTTTGCACGACAGGCTTCAATACACGTTACAGGAAACGGGTAACTGGCTGGTAGAAAGGCTGGCTCCTTAAGTAAGTTTATAGTTCTTAGTTCATAGTTCCTGTTAACGGTCTATGGACTAAGAACTACGAACTAAAAAACTAAGAACTCTTCTTCACTGCTGCTTTTTTTACAACAGGTGCATTAGCGGGCCTGCTTTTGCCAAAAGAACCTTTAAAAATTTTCCCTTTTTTTGTTTTTTTATCTCCTCTGCCCATAATTGTTTTTTTTAACTTTTAGTAATGTGCTGATAGCTGTATGTCTTTTGCAAAGATACGCATCAAAGTAAAAGCCCCGCAACTAATTCATACAGTGCCGGGGCTTTTAAATGCGTTATATGCTGCGTTATAACTTAGCAGCCAGTTCTTTTCCTGCTTTAAATTTAGCCACTTTGCGGGCTTTGATTTTAATAACAGCTCCTGTTTGGGGGTTACGGCCATTACGGGCAGCTCTTTTGCTAACTGAGAATGTACCAAAACCTACCAGGGTAACTTTACCGCCACCTTTTAAAGTTTTAGTTACAGCTTCAATAAAAGAATCCAAAACAGCATTACCCTGTGTTTTTGTAATGCCTGCATCATCAGCGATTTTCGAAATTAATTCAGCTTTGTTCATAGTGTGATGTTTTATAATTTAATGCCTGACAAATTTAGACGGTTTTATTTTCCGGCAAAACTTTTTTATTGATTTCTCAAAAACTTTAAAATGCTGTAACCCGCGTGGAACAAGCATTTTACCCGTTTACCACTACCAGTTAAAATCATGCCATAAACAGCCGTATCCGCTGAAACCCTTTACAGGAAAGGGTTTCACGCCAATATGGCTGAAATGCTTGCCAGTACTGGGTTTTCGGCGATTAAATTTGTTTGCACCATATAGTTTGAAGCATGGGTATTATCCACAATTACTGTATAACTTCCAGTACAGAACGAAAAGATATGCTGCGTTCTCCCCATTTTTCCAGTGCTTTTTTGCGCAATGCAGGGGCGTGTATGTGCATATATTGCTCATACGCTGCTGCGGTAGCCGCATTGAATTGTATTGCATAAGTAGGGCCTTCATTGTCATCCTGTTCAAGCAGACGGCATACTGTAAAGGCAGTAAATAAACCAGTAGCCATTATTTCCGGAATATGTTCTTCACGCTGCCATTGCAACCATGCATCACTAATAGTGCTATGTACTTTGGTGGTGATATTGTAGACGATCACGGAGATGCGATTTTATTTTTTTGAATTCTATAGCGAATTAAAAACCACCACCAGGCAGCTTATATCAAAAGTGTATTTTCTGAAGATTAACATTCATCAACCAGCATTGATTTCTAAATAGACAGGGCAATGATCACTGTGTTTTATATCGGGGTATATATCTGCCGCTTTCAGGTTATTTTTTAAAGGTTCCGTTACATTGATATAATCTATTCTCCATCCCTTGTTTTGCAGGCGTACTGTTGGGAAACGCTGGCTCCACCAGCTATAACGGTGTGGCTCAGGATGAAATTCCCGAAATGTATCTATCCACCCGCTGGTTAAAAATTTATCTTTCCATGCCCTTTCATCCGGTAAAAAACCAGACGATTTTTTATTGCCTTTGGGGTCATGTATATCAATTTCTTTGTGCGCAATATTATAGTCGCCGCACAAAATAAGTTTTGGATGTTTTTTCCTGAGGTTATTGAGGTAGTTATACAATTCATCCAGCCAGGCGTATTTAAAAGCTTGTCTTTCATCTCCCGAAGTGCCCGATGGAAAATAAGCATTTATCAAACGGATATCGCCAAAATCAAGTTGTATCACCCTGCCTTCATCATCGCTTACTTTGTGACCAGTTCCGTATTCAACATTGTCGGGTTTTATTTTTGTAAATACCGCTACACCGCTATAGCCTTTTTTTTGCGCAGAAAACCAATAGTCGTGAAAGCCTAAATCTGTAAACTGTTTATGATCTACATTGTCTTTGGAAGCTTTTGTTTCCTGTACACAAATAATATCTGCCGGATCTGTTTTCAGCCAGTCAATAAAACCTTTGGTCATGGCCGAACGGATTCCGTTTACATTATAACTGATGATGCGCATACTGAATAAATTTGTGGGCTGCAAGGTAATAAATTGATATGGTTATGGTATATACCCTGTTATTTTTTTAACAGGTGCAGGAACAAGCGGATATATGCCAGTGCACGGGGTGGTTATTGAGGCGTGAACAGCAGCATGCAAAAATTCTACCGGCCCAAATCATTCAATTTATCCTTTATCTTTATTTGATGGCAGTAAAAGAAAAAATTATTCCTCCAAAGGAACATGTTTATTTAGACGGACCAAGAAGCAGGGGATACGAATTTTTTTTTGCGCTCCGGGTATTCCGGCAATTCATAAAGGGATTTCGTACACTGCATTTTGTGGGCCCCTGCGTTACTGTTTTTGGTTCGGCCCGTTTTAAAGAAGATCATCCTTATTATATAGCGGCCCGTGAAATGGGCAAACAAATAGCAGATCTTGGTTTTACCACCATGACCGGTGGTGGTCCGGGCATTATGGAAGCTGCTAACCGCGGCGCTTTTGAAAACGGCGGGGCTTCGGTAGGCTGCAACATACAGCTGCCTTTTGAGCAAAAGCCCAATCCTTATGTACAAACAAGTATTACGTTTGAACATTTTTTTGTACGGAAAACATTGCTGGAAAAATATTCTTATGCCTTTATAATTATGCCCGGCGGATTTGGTACAATGGATGAATTTTTTGAAACGCTTACACTGGTACAAACCAAAAGTATTACACAGTTTCCAATTGTATTGTTTGGTAAATTATTTTACCAGCCCCTGATGGAATACATGCATTTTATGGCGGAGCAAAAAACCATTTCGCCCGAAGACCTGAACCTGGTATTGCTGACCGACAGTGCAGAAGAGGCCATAGAACATGTTAGAAAGTATATTACCAGCAATTATAAAGTAAGGCCGCGCAAGCCATTGTGGTGGTTGTTTGAAAAGCGGTGATAGAAATGTCTGATGTTATGATGTTATGATGTCCGTTTTTTCCGGTTTAATTTTACATTACCCTTTTCAACCTTACCGGCATTTTGATGAGTCAGTAAAGACGAAACAGGGTAAAAGCTACCGGGTTTGTAGATTAATCTTCAAATCTTTATGCAATTATTACGTAATCAAATAAAAAATAATAAGGTGCATGTACTCTACCATTGCATTGGCTAATCATGCATACATTGATCCTCTGGATAAAAGAAATCAGACATCAGAAATCGTCACATCAGACATATTAATTTCTCTTAACCAACCTGGCACTTATTATTCTTACCTCTTTCAGTGGCTTGTCGGCACCTTCTCTGCCGCTGGTGGGTACGCTTGCAATACTATCAATAACAGCCAGTCCTTTTATTACTTCTCCAAAAACGGTATAAGAACTGTCAAGATGAGGCGTGCCGCCCAATGTTTTATAAATGCCCCTGTGCGTAGCCGGTAGTTTTATTCCTTTCAAACGGTACGTTTCAACAGAATCAAGGCCTGCTTCTGTAAAGACCCTTCCCTGCACCAGGTAAAACTGGCTGCCGCTGCTGGCTTTTTTAGGATTGGTATTATCGCCCTGCCTTGCGGCGGCAATAACTCCTTTTTTATGAAATAATACCGGGTTAATTTCTGCAGGTATGGTATATGCCGGGCCCCCATTGCCCAGCGCTGCAGCGGGCTTCGCATTTTTACTTGATGGATCGCCAGCCTGCACCATAAAATGATTAATTACCCGGTGAAATAAAATGCTGTCGTAATAATGTCGTTTTACCAGCTGCAAAAAATTAGTTCGGTGAAGTGGGGTAAGGTCAGACAGGCGTATTACCAGTGTCCCTTTGCTGGTCACCATTTCCACGTCTTTTGTTAAATCTTTTTTACGTAGTCCCCCGCCTATTTTAGGGTTACAGGCAGTAAAACAAATGAAGATAATGAGGGCACAAGTAAAACATTTATCCATACGTTTAATAAGATTATTGTCAGAATCCCTTCTCTTCAAAATACAACAAAACATGGTCTTTCATAAAATTCTCCTGGGCTATCAAATCTATCACCGGTAAAGCTTTTAATTGCCGGTAATGCGGCCAGCCATCTGCATCCACCCCTTCCAGCTCATAATATCCGCTGGGTGCCAGTAACGAACAGACGGCTATGTGCATAAGATCCTGTTTCTGTTCCTTGCTAAAACTTGCTTTTATATCGCCCAGTTCCTGTACACCTATTAAAAATAGAATAGTTTCCATGTCAGGTCTTTTCTCAAACCTTTCCATTAATTTTTCTTCCAGTTTCCACCACCGGGCCTGTAAATCATCTTGTACCTGCATGGCGCAAAGATAAGCCGTGCATTTTATAATGCCTGCAGAATTGCCCCTATACGCAGATCGTGGAAATTAAACTGCCCCACTTACCAATGAAGGTCTTCAACGCAAATTATTTAACCAGTTTATTTTATTCCTTGCTTACTGATTTTTGACGGTAACGTATATACAGCAATATACTAACCCCGAAGCGCTTAAGATGACAGCCATCCTTGTTATTAAATAATGTATTTATTTTTGATTGAAAAAAATGATTGTTACCAAAGGACCGTACAATATTTCAACCAACAAGGCGGAACTGGACATCGGTTTTATCCACGGGTTTCTTACGCAATCTTACTGGGCAGAAAACATACCGCTGGAAACAGTACAGCGATCCATTGACGGGTCTATGTGTTTTGGCATATATAAAGATTTGCGGCAAATTGGTTTTGCAAGGGTGATTACAGATTATGCCAGCTTTGGTTACCTGGCAGATGTTTTTATAGATGACAATTACCGCGGGCAGGGTTTGAGTAAATGGTTGATAGAGGTTATTATGGGGCATCCGCAACTACAGGGTTTTCGCAGCTGGCAACTGGCTACAAAAGATGCCCATGGTCTTTATGCCAGGTATGGTTTTTCAATCCCGGAAAATCCGGCGCTTATTATGCGGAAAGCAATACCTGATATTTATAAAAAAGGATAGTGTTTTTTTTGACCCCCGGTTGTTGGTCCTGGCAGGGGTTGTATGTTGCCGGTAGTACTGTCCTGTCAAACCAATATAATTTATTCCCTTAGGCGCCGTATGCTCCCTGCTGATACATTGCCCGTTTGCCGCTCAACGATTACCTTTGCCGCAAATTACTTGCATTATGCTACAGGTGGGCTTTATACGGCAAAACATAGAATTGGTTAAACAAAGGCTGGCAATAAGAAATTTTAAGCAGCCTGAACTGGTAGATGAACTGCTTCAATGGGATGATAAGCGCAAGCAATACCAGCTTGAACAGGAAGATATACAGGCTAAGATCAATGCATCATCCAAAGCAATTGGTCAGCACATGGCAAAAGGGGAAAAGGCTTTGGCAGAAGACATAAAGAAGCAGGTGGCGGAATGGAAAACACAGCTCTCGCCCGATAAACTGCAGGACGCGGAGAAAAGTATTGAAAGTATTTTATACCTGTTGCCCAACCTGCCATCAGAAACAGTGCCGCCCGGCAAAACACCCGAAGACAATATAGTGGTGCGGGAGGGCGGCAGCAAACCGGTATTATATGCGGATGCTGTGCCGCATTGGGAGCTTACTACAAAATACAACCTCATCAATTTTGAGCTGGGTAATAAAATAACCGGCAGCGGCTTTCCTGTATATATTAACAAGGGTGCCAGGCTGCAAAGGGCATTGATACAATACTTTCTTGATTACAATACAGCAAAGGGTTATATGGAAGTGTTGCCACCTTTCATGGTAAACGAAGCGTCTGCATATGGCACAGGGCAGCTGCCCGATAAGGAAGGCCAGATGTACCATGCCACGGCAGATAATTTTTACCTGATACCCACAGCAGAAGTGCCGGTTACCAATATTTACCGCGATGTTATTATCAAGGAAACAGAATTGCCTGTGAAGATGACGGCATACACGCCCTGTTTCAGAAGAGAAGCAGGTAGCTATGGAAAAGATGTACGTGGTCTGAACCGTTTACACCAGTTTGAGAAAGTGGAGATAGTTCAGCTGGTAAACCCTGTCAACAGTTACGATGTATTGGAAGAAATGGTGGAGCATGTGGAGCAATTGCTGCAATCACTGGAGCTGCCTTACCGTATTTTAAAACTATGCGGTGGCGATATGGGTTTTACTTCTGCCCTTACCTATGATTTTGAAGTATACAGTGCTGCACAGGACAAGTGGCTGGAAGTAAGTTCTGTTTCCAACTTTGAAAGCTACCAGGCCAACCGGTTAAAGGCAAGATTCAAAGATGCTGGCGGAAAAATGCAATTTGTACACACACTCAACGGCAGCTCATTGGCGCTGCCACGCATAGTGGCCTGCCTGCTGGAAAATAACCAGTCAGAGACTGGCATTGCATTGCCAAAAGTATTGCACACTTATTTTGGCAACAGTGTGATTGCTTAATCGCTGCGCGATAAAACAAATTTTCTTGTAGCTTAACGCGAATTATTGTCAAGGGAAGTCATCTATGCAATCTCTGCAGAACACATATTGACCAGGGTGTCAATAAACGGAACCAGGTGTATTTTTATATATAAAGGGGGCATTGGCCCAGCTTTTGGTTTTCAATGCTGTAAAGACTGGCAGAATTAACGTCATTTCCGGGTCAAAATAGTTTTCTTTGCATCTTGATAATTTCAATAGTAACCTATGTGGGAATCAATTGCGCGTTTTGTGCTGAAGAATAAACTGGCATTACTGATTGTACTGGCAGCAATAACGGCTTTTATGGGCTGGCATGCGGCCAAAGTACAATTGAGTTACGATTTTACCGGGGCTATACCAACTGATAATGCCCGTTACATGAGCTACCAGCATTTCAGAAAGCAATTCGGCGAAGACGGCAATATGATGGTGATAGGCATACAGAGTAACCAGTTGTTTGAAGAAAAACTGTTTACAGATGTTGCACAGCTTTGTGCACAGCTGAAAAGAATAAAGGGCGTTGAAAATGTATTGGGCGTGCCCGTTGCCGTAAACCTGGTAAAAGATTCCGCCGCAGGCAAATTACAGCCGGCAAATATTTTTATACCGGCTGCAACTTCAGATAGCAGCCAGCTGCAGTTTGTAAATTATGACAGCAGTAAAAATCTTTTCTTCAGCCTGCCTTTTTATAGAAACGTATTATACAATCCACAAACAAATGCAAGCCTCATAGCAGTGCGGGTAAATAAGGAAGTGCTCTCTTCCAAACAAAGAACGGTGGTGATTGGCCAGATTACCGCGGTGGGTGACCAGTTTGGAAAAGCACATGCACTTGAGATGCATTATAGCGGGCTGCCGCTGATACGTACCCAGGTTTCTGACCGCATTAAAAATGAAATGAAGTGGTTTTTAATTGGATCAGTGTTACTGTCTGCCGTTATTTTACTACTGTTTTTTCGCAGTATCAGCACCATGCTTTTATCACTGGCGGTGGTATTAACCGGTGTTGTGTGGAGCATGGGCACCCTGCAATTATTTGATTATAAAATAAGCCTGCTTACCGTGCTGATTCCGCCGCTGATAGTGGTTATTGGCATCCCCAACTGTATCTACTTTCTCAATAAATACCATATTTCTTACCTGGAAACTAAAGACAAGGAAAAGGCGCTGGTGAAGATGATTAGCAAAATGGGCATTGTGACCCTTTTCTGCAATATTGCTGCTGCTATTGGTTTTGCTGTATTTGCCCTAACGAAAAGCCCGATTTTAAAAGAGTTTGGTGCAGTAGCAGGTATTAATATCCTGGCCTTGTTTTTTATCTCTTTTATACTGATCCCTGCGGTATTGTCTTACTTGCCGGTGCCCAAACTACGCCATACCAAATACCTGGAAAACCGCTGGCTGCAGGGCCTGCTGGATAAACTGGAAGTTTGGTCGCTCAACCACCGCACGCTTATTTATGGGGTTACTGCCATTGTGCTGGCTTTTTCGGTGGCGGGTATCTTTCGCCTGCGTTCAGAAGGGTTTATTGTAGATGATCTTCCAAAAACAGATAAGATCTATACCGACCTGAAATTTTTTGAAAAGAATTTTAAAGGCGTAATGCCGCTTGAGATTGTTATTGATACCAGGCAAAAGAATGGACTCCGGAAAAACCCGCTGCAGACCTTTGGCGCCATCGATTCACTGTCTGCCTACATTGCCGCCCTGCCGGAGACCGGTAAGCCTTTATCGGTGGTAGAAGGATTGAAGTTTGCCCGCCAGGCATATTATGATGGTGACAGCAGCAATTACGGTCTTCCCAATTCATTTGATATCAGTTTCCTCTCTTCATATCTTAATACAAAACCAGATACGGCCGCAGGAAAGGCCAACACCATGTCCAATCTGCTGACTTCATTCATGGACAGCAGTAAGCAAAAAGCCCGTATCAGTGTAAACATGGCCGATATTGGTACCAAACGGCTGCCCTTGTTATTGAAACAGATTCAGGACACAGCTAACCATTTTTTTGATTCAACAAAATACACGGTAGAGCTCACCGGGGCCAGTGTAACATTTCTGGAGGGTAGTAGTTTTATCATTAAGGGTTTGAAAGACAGTATTTTATGGGCTTTTGGCCTGATTGCGCTTTGCATGCTGTACCTGTTCCGTTCTGTGCGGATCCTTTTTTGCTCGCTCATACCCAATGTAATACCATTAGTTATAACAGCCGGCGTAATGGGTTGGGCGGGGGTACCGTTGAAACCATCTACTGTATTGGTTTTCAGCATTGCACTGGGTATAGCCATTGATATAACCATCCGGTTCCTGGTTAATTATAAGCAGGAGCAGCAGGGGAGCCAGCGCTCGCAGGCCCAGCTGGTAGTAGAAACCATTCATTCTACCGGTATCAGTATTATTTATACTTCCATGGTACTTATTGTAGGCTTTATCATCTTTTGTTTCAGTGGTTTCGGTGGCACGCAGGCGCTGGGCTGGCTTACTTCGTTAACCCTTGTGGTGGCCACTTTTACCAATCTTATCTTGTTGCCGGCATTACTTATCAGCAGTATCAGGAAGAAATAACTTAGCGGCTGCCTGCACGCAGCATTTGACCAATTAATCTGTCTTTATTCTTACGGGTTTATGCCGCTGCATGCATAAATTTGATTTTTATAAACAAAACAATAACTAAACATGAGAAAACTAATGCTCCTTATGGGAGTTTTGTTGTTTGCCGGGTTACAAATGCTGGCTCAGCAACGGACCATTACAGGCAAAGTGACGGATGCCAATGGCAATCCCATACCTAACGCAACTGTACTTGTAAAAGGCAGTTCTACCGGTACTACAACAAAAGCAGATGGAACTTATTCCCTCAACATTTCACCGACTGCCCGCGTTGTGGTTATTTCTTCCATCGGTCTTACAGAACAGGAATTCAGTATTGGAAATAAAGGTATTATAGACGCCAGCCTGCAGTCTTCAGACAAAAGTCTGTCCGAGGTAGTGGTGGTGGGTTACGGTACACAAAGAAAAAAGGATCTTACCGGCAGCACTGTAAACTTAAAAGGTTCTATTGCCGCAGATAAGCCCATTCAAACCTTTGATCAGGCCCTGGCTGGCCGCGCTGCTGGTGTACAGATTTCTGTACCAAACGGGGTAGTAAATGCACCGCCGGTTTTCAGGATACGCGGAACAAACTCTATTTCTTTGAGCTCTTATCCGCTGATCATTGTCGATGGGGTTCCTTCTTTCTCAGGTGATTTCAGTTCTACTGCAGCTGCGGGTAATGCGTTGGGTAATATTAACCCAAATGACATTGAAAGCATCGATATTGCAAAAGATGCCGCTGCCGCTTCCATCTATGGTAGCCGTGCCGCCAATGGTGTAGTTTTTATCACTACTAAAAAAGGAAAAGCAGGCCGCGCAAAAGTTAATTATAATGGCTGGGCGAGCTGGAGCAAAGCCTACCGCTTGCCTGAATTATTAAGTGCAACGGATTATATAGCCTTTAAAACATCTGCCGTAGCCAATAACCCTACTGCATCGGCTATTACGTACACACAAATTAAAGATGCTGCCGGCAACCCTATCGATACTAAATGGTCCGACCAGGTTTACCGCCAGGGTTTCTCACACAATCATAATATCAACGTGTCTGGCGGAAGTGAAAATACCAGTTATTACTTTTCTACCGGTTACACAGATCAGCAGGGTATCATCCGCAAGAATGATTTTAAGCGTATGAATACCTTGTTTAATGTTGATACCAGGCTGGGTAAAATGCTCACCATTGGTGGTAAGATTTCTTTTTCTAATGAGAAAAATCTGGCTGCCAATAGTTCAGGTTCGTTATCTGGATCTGCATTTAACACAGGCGGATTGGGACGTTTGTCTTTTGTACTGCCTCCCATCTTAGCACCATACAATAATGACGGATCGTATAATATCAATGGTTCTGCAATAGGCAGTGCCAATATTACTGGTTTGTCTACACTGTCTTATTACAATCCCGCTCCCTTGCTGGATTTGAACAGGTCTAACAGCGAATTTAACCACATTACTTCCAATGCGTATATACAGTTAAAGCCTTTGAGCTTTTTGACATTGAAGAGCTTATATGGTATTGATTACCTGCTAATAGACAATGAAATATTCTGGACGCCTTTAACAGGAGATGGATTCAGTACTACCGGATATGCCTGGTCTGGTGCTGAAAAATACAAGACCTCTTTATGGACCAACACTGCACAGGCTGATTTTACCCTGGGCGAAAAACACAATATCGGGGCTTTAATTGGTACAGAGCAAACACGTCGTACCTCTTCCGGATATGGTATCAACCGTACGTCTTTATCAGATCCTGCTTATAATGTAGTACAGGCTGGTTTCACCGTAAATAACCCGGCAGATTTATTCCTGGGCGAAAACTATCTCTTGTCAAGCTTTGGTCGTTTGAACTATAATTACGACAAAAAATATCTCCTGAGCGGAAATGTACGCCGTGACGAATATTCTGCTTTGGGTGTTAAGAAAGGTAATTTCTGGGGTGTATCTGCAGGATGGGAAGTAGCCCGTGAAAAATTCTGGGAAACTGCAGGTCTGGCCCGTGTTTTCTCCAGCTTTAAACTCAGGGGAAGCTATGGTAAAGTAGGAAACATTGGTGGTATTGGTGATTACTCACCATATTCTACCTATGCTTCAGGTATATATGGTGGCGCCGCCACACTTGCCTTCAATGCAGTAGGTAATAATTTGTTGCAGTGGGAAACCAGCAAGAAAACAGATGTAGGCCTTTCTTTTGGCCTGTTGCGCGACAAGATTACAGCTGATTTTGCCTATTACAGCAATAACATTGACGGTTTGATTTTGAATGTTGCACAGGCTCCTTCAACAGGTCTTCCTACAAGTCCTCAGCAGAACGTGGGCAGCATGTACAATAAAGGAATAGAACTTTCCCTAAACGCAAATATCGTCGAAAACAAAAATTTCTCCTGGAGCAGCTCATTTAACATTACTACCAACACAAATAGTGTTACTTCACTGGCACCGGGTTTAACCAATATTCAAACCTCTACAGCAGGTTCTGAAACGGTTAACAGAACAGAGGTTGGTAAATCACTCGGTTATTTGTGGGTGATTCGTACAGGCGGTGTGGATGCAGCAACCGGTAAAAGAATCTTTATCAATTCTGCCGGTACACCGGTTTTTTACCAGTATTATGCGCCTACCGGCCAGTTCAATTACTCCACAACAGCTGATGGTCTTACAAAATATGTAAGTCCAACCGGCGGAACTTCTATTACCCAAGCCGCAGATGCGGTAATGTATAAAAACGTAATACCTAAAGTATATGGAGGTTTTAATAATGATTTCCGTTATAAAAACTTTGACTTAAACGTTTTGGTTACTTACCAGCTTGGATTTTATGTTTATTATGGATCCAATGCAGGTTTGCATGATCAGCGCTGGTGGCAGAATGGCAAAGATGTGTTGACAGACGCATGGAAAGCAAAAGACGATGCAGGCAAATTATATGCGAAACCTGTGTACGGAGACAACGTTTCCAACGGTTCTGCTATGCCACTTGATATAAATGTATTCAAAGGTGATTTTGCCAAGTTGAAGAACTTAACACTGGGATATACGCTTCCAAAATCTACTCTTGACAGAATCAAGCTGAGTACGCTGAGGTTTTATGTAAGTGCACAGAATCTGGCCATCGTTACCAAATACCCTGGTCCTGATCCGGAAGTTTCTTCCAATGGTAATTCAACAACCGGTCAGGGTGTTGACAGAAATACAGCAGGAAATGCCAGGACTATTTTAGTTGGATTGAATATTGGATTATAAGCCTCTGATTATTTAATAAAAAAAACAGTATAATGAAATTTGCATATAAATATTTTTTGATTGCAGGCGTGGGGGCAATAGCAACCATGTCATCATGCAGGCGGGAGCTTTTGACACCTATTCCGCAGACATCCGTTTCCGATGCATCTTCTTTTAGTACAGCCAGCCGTGTTTCCGGCCAGTTATTGTCTTTATACGGAACCATGAAGAATGGTAATTTCTATGGCGGCAGGGGTGTTATCTACGGAGACATCAAAGGAGAAGATTTTTTGAACCAGACATCCAACCTTATTACCGGATCTGATGTATGGGCACTGAATCCTACCAACAGTACTACCGCGGTAGTTAATCTGTGGGCACAGGTTTATGCCACCATTAATAACAGCAATATCTTTTTGGATGGCATGGCTTCAGGTGGTTCTGCAGTAGTAGGTACTGCACTGGCTGCCAATTATATTGGTGAGGCTAAGTTTATACGGGCAGCTTCTTATTTTACTTTACTGCAGTTTTATGCACGTCCGTATGCTGACGGTAATGGCAGTAAACTGGGTGTTCCATTAAGATTAACAGGTATAAAAGGAACTGGTGCCTCTGATTTGGTAAGGAGTACGGTGGCTGATGTATATGCACAGATTCTTAAAGATTTGAATGAAGCCGAAACAGGCGTTCCTTTAAGCTATACGGGTGCAACGGCTGCCTATAATAATACAACCAGGGTTCACCGCAATACAGTGATTGCGTTTAAAACAAGGGTGTATTTATCCATGCAGAAATATGCAGAGGTAGTTACAGAAGCCAATAAGATTGTGAGCGCTACTGCTCCTTTTGTTGCTACAAGCGGAGTTGCCCATGCATTGCAGGCTAATATTGCCACTGTGTTTACTGCATACACAACTACGGAGTCTATTTTGTCTATGCCCATGACAAACACTGCCGGTGATTTTCCTGGCACACAAAATCAACTGGGCTATTATTTTTCTCCTACCGGTGCCAATGGCGGTGTAGGAAATGGTGAATTTGCCCTGAATGATCTGGGGATTATTGCTGATGCAGGCTGGTCAGCTACAGATGCCCGCCGCACAAATTTTGTACTGAAGTCCGGTACCGGCGCTGCTACCAGGTACTGGCTTACAAAATATAAAACAGGCGTAAACTTTACAGATTATGTTCCTGTAATAAGGTATGCAGAAGTGTTGTTAAACCTTGCGGAAGCCAAAGTACGCAGTACCAACAGCGTTGATGCACAGGCCATCGCATTATTAAATGCTGTTCGTAACCGTTCTGATGCTGCAAAAACTTTTACCGCAGCTGATTTTGCTACGTCTGCAGACCTGGCCAATGCCATTTTAAAAGAAAGAAGAATTGAATTTTTGGGAGAAGGATTACGCAACGGAGATCTGATGCGACTATTGCAAACAATTCCTGCCAAAGGAACCGCCCAGGCAAAAACATCTGCTGATGTTGGTTATATCTGGCCAATCTCTTCCGGTGAATTATCGCTTAATAAATTAGCGGTAGATAATTAAAAAAAGGTTTTAAATCTTTAATAAAAGAAGAAGCTGTCTTTATCAGGCAGCTTCTTCTTTTTTACGCACTTTTTTTGTAATTTAAGTGCTGTGAAAGTAATCAGTACAGTTATAGCCATCTTGTATTTTAGCTCCGCTTTTTGCCAGCAGGACCTGGCACTTTTTAGAAATGATGCCTATGGCCGCCCCTTGTATCTGCTGCCGAATTTTAAATCAGAAGGAAGCCCTAACTATAGCGATGATTACCATATCGCCGCGGTGACGTTGGAAAATGGAAAAGTTTACAACAATTTAAGCATCAAGTTAAATCTTGTCACTCATACCGTGCAATACCTGGAAGACGGCAAGGAAATGGTTACAACTGCTCCTGTAAAAAAAATTATGTTTATTAATTTACCAGACGAAGATGGGTTTCGCCGGAATGTGCAGCTGGAAACTTTTACAAGTGCTTTGAATGCACCCGACGCTGCCGTATTTGAAGTACTTGATACTGGAAAAATCAAACTGGTTAAAAAAATTACCATTACTTATAGGGATGACCGGAAATATAATGAAGCAGCTACCACCCGCATCTTTGAACGCAAAGAAATATACTATTCGGTGGATGAAAGCGCTCAGCCCAAACGTATAGAAAAAGGAAAGTCAGCCCTGCTGACGATCTTCCCGGACAACCGGGATAAAGTGGCTTCATTTATAGATCAGCAGAAACTTAGCTGCCGCACGGAAGCAGATTTTAAAAGAATATTCAGCTTTTATAATAGTTTAACGCTGTAGGCCATTATACTGCTAAGCCGCCTCAATTTCTTGCCGTCATCTCCCAAATTATAGCGCACTGAGCTCCTTTACCTTGCCGCACAAGTTTGCCAATAGACGAATCGAATGATTGACTGCCCATGGGTGGAATATATTCAGACTATTGGCACCCGTATATCAATTAATCATATAATAAAAAATTATATTTAAATTTTTTCTGCGCCATGGCGGCTTTAATACCATTAAATGATATAATTATTTAGATATTATTTTTCTTAATATCGCTTTGAGATTAAAAATTCGTTAATTTCACCCAGTACGGTTATCCAAAACACCGTTCACCGGATTTGAGAACCCCGGTTATAATTAACAACTAAACTAACAACATGAGAAAACTACTCCTGCTACTGGGGGTTGTACTTATTTGCGTACAACTTGCTGCCCAGCAGCGAACCATTACCGGTAAAATTACCGACGACAAAGGTTTCGCCATTCCAAACGCATCCATTCTTGTAAAAGGTACTTCCAGCGGGACCGTTACCCAGTTGGATGGTACGTTTACAATGAAATTGACAAAGGGCACTATGCTGGTTATTTCATCGCTGGGATTTGAGCCTGTAACCATTGCGGTGCAGGACAAAATAGCTGTAAGCATGAAAACAGACCCCAATGCACTTAGTGAAGTGGTTGTAACCGGCGTGGGCGTTGCTACCAGTAAAAGAAAAACAGCCGTTGCAATAGAATCTGTCAACATCATCAATCAGGTTAAAGTTTCAACTGGCGATATTGGCCAACAATTGGTTGGGCAAGTTGCCGGGGCGCAAATTAGCAGTACCAATGGTTCTCCCGGCAGGCCTTTGAATATTCTATTACGGGGTATCAATTCATTAAACCGTTCTACATCTCCAATTATTTTATTGGATGGTCTTCAAATTGGGGCTACCGATTTAACCACTTTGGATTTGAATAATATTGATAAGGTTGAAATTGTACAAGGTGCTGCTGGTGCGTCACTTTATGGCGCTCAGGGTGCAAATGGTGTAATTCAGTTGTTTAGCAAAAAGGCCAGGCCTGGTAAATTAAATATTGACTTTAGCAGCAGTGCTTCTTCTTCTGAAATATTGAATGTTGGCCATGTTGCGCAAGCCTCAAAACATGCCTTTGTAACCAATGCCAGTAATCAGGTAATTAGTACTACCGGTGCAATCATTGCGTTAGATCCGGCTACTTTATTGTACAATTCTAATGTTCAATACAATCCGTTAGATGTAGCCAGTTATGCCAATAAAGCGTACGACCAAAATTTGAAATATTATGATAATTACAAACAATTTTTTAAGAAGGGATATGCAATAAACAATTCCATATCAATTTCTGCAAGTAAAGATAAATTTGATTTTTTGGTTTCTGCTTCAGACAACCGGCAAAATTCGAATTTTGTAAACAATGGTGATTATGCAAAAAGTAACTTTTCTGTTAATTTGGGCGGAGAAATAGCTAAAAACCTTCGTTTTAGGAGCATTACGCAAATAGCCTATACAAAAAATACGTTAAACGACGCTACTGGTCGTGGAATAATCTACGCTGTAAATAATACAAGGCCTTTTGCAAATTTTTTCCAGAAAGACCTGGAGGGTAATTATGGCAATTACTATGGCGATGCTGCAGGTGTAAATTCGTCCAATCCTAATTATGCCAACCAATATTCCAGTACATTAAATGCTAAAATTGACCTTATACAAAATTTTAATTTAAACTACAAACTTAACCACTTTGTTGAATTGGATGCGAAATATGGCTTGAATGTAAAGAACGAAAACATAACTTATAGATACGAAGACCAGGAGTTCAATAAAAATTCGGTAACGCGGCAGGCTGGCTATATCAGTAATTATAATCCAAACACTGCGAGTAATGGCTCTACCACTGGTGAAATTGATAATATCGTGAATCGTACGACATATCAGAATTTCATAGGTTCTATATTCCTGCGGACAGATTTTCAAAAGGATTTTCACATGAAAATTCCTATAACAACAAGTACCCAACTGGCATACGATTACCGTAAAAATTTATACAAACAATTTTACTCCTATGGCTACGATGCACCATCGTATACTCCCTGGAATGCCAGCCAGGCCGGCGTGTATAAAGTAGTTTCAGATTATATTGAACCATCCATTACTTACGGATTTTTAGTAAACCAAAAGTTTGATTATTCTGATATAGGCGGTTTTTCAATAGGTATACGTAGTGATTATTCTTCAGCGTTCGGTTCTGGTGCCACTGCACAAAAATTTCCGCGTGGGGATGCCTACTTAAACCTGATGAAGTTGCCTTTTATAAATGGGCTTAAACTTGCCAATACTATTGCTGATTTCAAGTTAAGGGCTGGTTATGGCGAAGCTGGCATTCAACCGCTTCCATTTGACCGCTTTCCAACACTAGGCGCTGCAAATTTGGGCACCACAAGTGTTTTTAGGTTATCTACCACTGCACCAAACCCGGCTTTGAACGTTGAGGTTTCTAAAGAAACAGAACTCGGTTTAGACTTAGCATTGAATCTTTTGAAAGGCCCATGGTTAACAAATGCTGGTTTATCATTTACTTATTGGAAAAGGACGACGGACAATGCCATTTACAGTGTAGATGCAGCGCCATCAACAGGTGTTGGTACAATTAAAAACAATGCATTTGGATTAGGTTCCAACGGTATCCAGGCCTCATTTAATTTAAGCGTTTTAAATAGTAAAAATTTTACCTGGAGTTTGTCAAGCGTATTTTCTAAGGAAACATCTAAGATTACTGATATAACCGGGCCAGATGTAGTGATTACTTCTTCTGCAGGTAGTTCAAACTACATTCTGCGTAAAAATGAAAAAATCGGTCAGTTATATGGATTTATTCTATTGCATTCTGTTGACCAAATAGACAATGTTACCGGCCAGCCGTTTATTGCAAAAGCAAACCAATCAGCTTACGAAGTAGCAAGTAACGGATGGGTTGTAAACTCAGCCACCAAACAACCTTATACAGACGGTGCCAAGCAATATTCGTTTGGTGATCCAAATCCTAAATTTAACCTCGGCTTAATCAATAACTTTTCTTACAAAGGCATACTTAGTTTAAATGTACAGTGGGATTGGGTAAATGGCAGCCATCTATATAACCAAACAAAAGGATGGATGTATCGTGATGGCATTCACGCGGATTATGCCACGCCAATTACAATAGGTGGTAATACACAAGCGTACACAGCTTTTTACCGGGGTGTTTACCAGGCAGGTGCAAACAACGGCACTAAAAATTATTTTTATGAAGATGCCTCTTTCTTAAGGTTAAGAAATATTTCATTAGCATTTGATTTTGCAAAACAATTTAAGATTAAAGCATTCCAGCGTTTACAATTGGTTATTTCAGGCCGCAATCTGGTAACGTTTACCAAGTACACAGGCTTTGATCCGGAAGTTAGTTCCGGTGCCAGTAATTCAGCATTCGACCGTGGCGTGGATCACAACACTGTCCCTAATACTAAACAGTATCAAATTGGTTTAAACGTTGGTTTATAATCAAATAAAAAATAATTTATGCATATAAATAAAATAATTAATGGGGTTTTAGGGGTTGTTTTGATTTTATCTTCTTGCAAAAAAGACCTGGATATACAAAACACCAATTTGCCTACACCCGCAAGTGCCCAAAACGAATTGGGTGTTATATCATTAGCGCAGGGTGGTATTTACAGAAATGGCTTTTATGATGTGAAGTATTATGATGGCGTGTATGGCCGTTTTTGGCCAGGGGCAATGGGCTTCCAGGAAATGATGGGCGATATAATTGGGGCGGAAGCGGCCAACGCCTATGAGAATCAAATAGGTTGCCCCAATAAAGTAACCTTAGATAATGGCACGGTGGTGCTGAACCCCAGCGCTATCAATACGCAATATGGATTATTGCGCACCGTAAACAAAAACGCACAATCAGGATCTAACCCAACTTATTATGAGTGGGCGTACATGTACAATATGATTGTGGCTGCAAATACCGTATTAGATATTACAAGCAAAACTACTTTTAGTGGAGCGGGCGCCACTACAAAAGCTGCAACGTTACAAGCCTGGGCATATTTTTGGAAAGGTTTTGCTTATGCACATATTGGTTCAATATATTATGCGGGACTTATCCAAAATTCTTTACAAAGTTTTACCAACGGAAATTATGTATCCAAAGACGCAATCATTGCAGAATCAAACGCCAATTTTGATAAGGCAAGTGCTGCTTTAGATGCGGCTGCTTCAGCAACCGACTATACGACCGTATTCGCCCAATTAGTTCCTACGTTTTTACAAAAAGGAAAAGGTGGAGTACTTACTACAGCTATGTTCAGGCACAACATAAGCACCATGAAGGCAAGGAATATATTGGTTAACACAACTGTATCAGCAATGACTTCCGCGCAATGGAACAGCATTTTAACCTTAACGGCTGCCGGTATTACTTCTACAGATTTAATTTTTACAGGCAGATCCGATGCAAACGGTGATTTTTTAGGTGCGGGTATATCTGTGGCAGATAAGGCTTCATCGCCTGTTACTTCTACGGGTGGCTATAAATTGAGTGAACGTTTTGTTCAGGAATTTAAAGCAGGAGATAAGCGCAAAACAAACAATGTTCTTACTTTAGCCAATGCCGGGTTGGGAATTTTTAACCAGGATAGAGGCAACAGTTTCAATACCAGGTATACATTGTCAAATAAGGGAACAGGTGTAGCTGGAACCATTGTTTATGCAAATTCTGACGCTGGAGGAAATGAAATTACACTGGCTGGCACGTATGAGGAAAACGAATTGATGAAGGCTGAAGCAAATCTTAAGTTAGGAAACATTGCTACAGGTTTAGCAAGTGTTGACGCAGTTAGAACATACCAGGGTGCTGGCATTAGTGCTGTATCGGGCGTAGTTACAGATGCTGCCGCTGCTTACGAAGAGTTTAGGCGTGAAAGAAGGGTTGCCCTGGCTTTTAAAGGCTTATCATTTTATGATGCACGTCGTTGGGAAATCATAGACCCGGCAAAAAGCCGTACTGGTTGCGTAGTAGTTGCTGCATCTGGTGCGGTTAATACAAATGCAACCATCAATTATGGCTTCCTGGATTACTGGGATGTTCCAGATAATGAACTGGCTTATAATCCGGCAAGCGCTACAAGTGCACCAGTTAAAAACCCCAAATAATTACAACCAATTTTATTTTAATTATAAAGAAAATGCCGCATTTTTCACAGGTGCGGCATTTCTTTTAATCATTTTGTTTAAAAAATATGACATACAATGAAAAAGCATATAAATTGTTTTTCACAAGATAAGTTTAGTATTAAAAAATATAACCGCTTTTTTAAGTGTTGTATTGCTGCTGGCAGCAACATTGTACTCATGCAAAAAGGACCTCATCAATAGAGATAGTAAAGATCTGATAACCGGATCTTACCTGGCCGTAGTTGCACCAGGGCAATGAAAAGCTTGATACCAACCGTAAGTCATCATCCTGGATGTATATCCGCTCACTGATAGCGTAACGGTGACAAAACAGCTGTATGGAGACTATGCTCCTGACCTCAATTTTGCAGGGCAGGGTATAGGAACAGTATCTGCCTGTTCCGGACTTACATCCCTCTTGCTGCTGCTTAGCAATACGGGTGGTTCATATGGCACCTACAGCGTAGTTATGAAAAAGAATTAATACCCCTAATCCCTTACGCTTATAAAGACCGCTTTAAATTTTAAAGCGGCTTTTTATGTCCGCAGCATATTTCCGCAATGTAACTGCCTACCCCGTCTATGCTTTTTTTGCCTCAGCCTAAACTTTCACAACAAAAAGCTGTTACCAGTCTCTGAGAAAATGACATGCGTGCTCCGGTAGCAATTTGTAGATCCGATTTTTTTTATTCATTAACAATTTAATAACTTAGACAGCTTTTTGGTTAAATGGTTTGTCTTAGACAATCATCGAGCTGCTTACCCCTATATTTTTTACAGTCATTAAAAACTAAAACTAACAGCATGAGAAGACTTTCACTTCTATTGGGAGTTGTATTGTTTTGTGTACAACTTCTTGCGCAGCAAAGGATTATTACTGGCCGGGTCTTGGATGATAAGGGCCAACCCGTTCCCAACGCATCGGTTACCATTAAAGGAACAACCATTGGTACCACTACTAAAAATGATGGCACCTATTCAATTGGAGTGGCTGCTACTGCAAAAACCCTTGTTATCTCTACGATTGGAATGACTACTGAGGAAATCAGTATAGCAGGCAAAACTTCCATTACTACTGCGTTAAAAGCATCCGGCACTTCACTGGAAGAAGTAGTGGTATCTACCGGATATACCCGCGAAAAAAAATCACAGTTTACAGGTGCCGCCAGTGTAATCAGTGGTAAATTGATAGAAACCGTTCCTGTTGGTTCATTTGACCAGGCCTTGCAGGGCCGTGCTCCGGGTGTATTGGTTAACTCCAGTTCCGGTCAGCCCGGTTCAAGTGCCACTGTTACCATCAGGGGCGTGCAGTCAATTCAGGGTGCAGGCGCTCAGCCATTGTATGTGCTGGACGGGATTCCAATTACTGCCGGTGATTTTCAAACACTGAATGCAGATGATTTTGAATCATTTACCGTATTGAAAGATGCTGGTGCAGCTGCTTTATATGGCGCACGTGCCGGTACTGGTGTAATCGTAATTACTTCTAAGAAAGGAAGGGCCGGCGCAACCGCCTTCACTTTCCGCAACCAGGTTGGTGTTACGCAGGCGCCCAGTTTTTCCCGTTTAAACAATATGAATACCACAGAAATGTTTGAATATGAAAGGCGGCTGGGTGTGGCTGGTTTAAATCCAAATACACCGGGATGGGTGTATAATAAAACAAACCCGGCTTACGCAGCATTGCCGGCAGCAACCCAGGCGAGGTATGATTTTCTGTATGATAGTATTGGCAAAATCAATACGAATTATGGAGATTTTTTTTACCGCCAGGGTATTTCTCAAACCCATGAAGTGAATGTTACAGGGGGCTCGGAGAAAACGAAATTTTTCCTTTCTGCGGGTTATTTTAACCAGGAAGGTATAGACCGTGGTTCTTCCTTAAAAAGGTATACTACGCGCTTCAATGTTGAACACACGGCCAATAAATTTACCATTCAGTGGAATACTGCTGTAGGATATTCCATTACCCGGTATTCTGAAGGAGAAGCCCTGGGCAACAGCTCACGTAACCCTTTCCAGATGACCTACCGGGCAAAAACGTATGAAAATCCGTACAGGGCAGATGGTTCTATTATTTACGGAACCAATACTACACTTGCACTCAAACAGGTGGGTAACCTGCTGGAAGGTGTTCAGAATTCAAGTTTAGAGCAGAAACAAATAAAAGTTACTTCTGGTATTACGCTGGCATATAAAATATTGCCAACGCTTACCATTAAGAATACGTTTGGATTGGATGTATCTACCAACTTGTGGCAGCGTTACATTGTGCCGGGTTCATATATTGGAACCCTGCAGACATTTGGCGCGCTGTACCCCGGACTTGATATAGAAGCCTATAGGATAGGTACCAACCTGATCAATACTTCAAGCCTCGTGTATTCAAAAAGGTTTGACAAACATGAAATAGAAGCCGGTGCTTACTTTGAAGTAATCAGGAATTACCAGAAAGGGCTTGGTTTTACGTTGTATAACCTGGATCCACGCCTACAGTATACAGGACAGGGTGCAGGCTCTCTGCCTACTACGCCTACCGGATCATTAACGTATCCGCAATATGGAACCAGCGCTACTTCAGGTTATGGCATCCGTTCTTATTTTGCAACAGCAAGGTATACCTACAATAATAAATATACCCTGTCAGGAAATATCCGCCGTGATGGTACATCGCGTATTGCCAATGACGCCAACAATGAAATTACTACCTGGTCTGCCGGCTTCAGCTGGAATGCCATGCAGGAAAATTTCATGAAGACGCAGAATATTGTAACTGATCTGAGGGTGCGTGCTTCTTATGGTATCGTACCTAATATTGGTAGTATTTCAACCAGCTCATATGCTTTGTTGGGTACAGGTGCAGGTACTTGGGTATCAGTAGATAATTTCCTTGGTCCGCAGGTTCCGGGATATGGTACCACTGCCTATACGGGGGGCTCAAGCGTAACTGGTATTGTTCCTTCTTCACCAGGCAATCCTAACCTCAAAATTGAAAATATTCAGAAAACAAATATCGGGATCGACTTCTCCGTTTGGCACAGCCGTGCAAGGTTTACAGTTGATCTTTATAGAAACAAAACAGTTGATCTTTTTGTGAATCAACCGCTGAGTGGTACTACAGGTTTTGGAAGCCTTAACATCAATGCAGGTGTTATGAGCAATAAAGGTGTTGAGTTATCAGCATCTGTAGATGTTGTAAAAACCAGGGATTTTGGTGTAGTGCTTGGATGGAACCATGCCATCAATAAAAACACCATCGATGACCTCGGCCTGGTAGATGAATATTTTGCCGGTACGTTTGTAATAAGAAAGGGACTTCCGTACGGCTCTCATTATACCTATAATTACCTGGGCGCTGATCCTGCCACCGGTAAACCAAGGTTTGAAACAGCTGATGGAAAGGAAACACTGGATGCGGCGCAGGCCGGACAGTTTGCAAAATTTGGTACTTATCTTCCAAAGCATGAAGGCGGTTTTAACTTAGGTTTTCGCTATAAAGGCTTTACGCTGGATGCCTTCTTCTCTTACCAGTTTGATGTAGTTAGAAGCAATAATATCCGTAACTGGATGACAAGGGGAACTATCGGTTACCAGGGTTCTTTAAACGGATCAAGGGAACTGCTGACCAACCAATGGCAGAAAGCCGGTGACCAGGTGTTTTTTCAGTCGCCCGTTTATGACAGGGGCTTTACTTCTTCTGATCTTGAAAATGCAAAATTCCTGCGTTTCAGAAACCTGAATGTAGCTTACCAGCTGCCTCCAATAAAGTTTACGCCTAATACAATTCTTAAAGGTGTAAGATTATATGTGCAGTTTCAGAACCTGTATGTGTGGAGCAAATGGACAGGACTGGATCCCGAAGATGGCAACAATATCAGTCTGAATGAATATCCTAACCCTAAAATGGTAGTAGGCGGACTTGATATTAATTTTTAAACACTTTGCTGAAACAAGCATCTATTTGGATGAAACTACATCCGGTATTTAAAACGTAAACAAAATGAAACATTACAAAATATTATTTTCTGTTGTTTTATTTCTGTCATTATTTTCCTGCAAGAAGCTAATAGAAATAAAAGAAACCGATTTTATAGGCGGCGATATTGCCTTGAAAACAGTTGCTAATAATGAGCAGGGGATCATCGGTGCTTATGCAGGCCTGGGTACTGAAATGGATATATTGCTCAATGCAACTTTTTCTGATGAAGTAAAGAAAGCAGAGTTTTACAATGCCGCTACTACCCACGAATGGCAGTACACATCTACTGATATTACCATCAGGGATAATTTTACTGCATTCTTGTATTTCTACAGAACAATTGATCGCGTTAACAGGGTATTGGTCGCATTGCCAAAAGCTGATTCAATAAAAGCAGGTGATGAAGTGCTGCGGAGGAAATTGAAAGGTGAAGCCTTGTTCCTGCGGGCTTACTGTCATTTTGAATTGTACAGGTATTATTGCGGTAATTATGATCCTGCCGGCCTGGGATTGGCTTATATGGAGACTCCGTCATTGGAGCCAACAGCAAGGATTGCGATGGGACCATATTTTCAAAAGATGAATGCTGATATTGTGGAAGCAAAGGGATTGTTACCCAATGACCTGGTAGACGTTTTACGCGCTACCAAACTTGCTGCAACCGGTTTACAGGCAAGGGTGGCGCTGTATATGAAAGACTGGCCGAATGCTATCACCTATAGCACTGAGTATATTGCTGGTCTTCCTTTATCACCACGTGCAACGTTTAACGGTATCTGGACGGATGCTAATTCCAATGAAGTGGCATTTAAATTAAAAAGAAGTACTGGTAACAGGATAGGTTCTTTATTCCGCGGAACTTCTTCAAAAGCTGCCAATGGCGATACGCTGATTGGAACCATTACCTGGGCACCTTCTGATAAATTATACAATAGCTTTGACCAGGTAAACGATATCAGGTTCAGCAGCTACCTGAAAAATGATCCTTTGCTGGTTAAACAGGGAAGGAACTTTAAACTCATTCAGAAATATGCCGGTACCGGTTACACATCAGCGTCAGAAAACGTAAACGATGGCAAAGTATTCCGCACAGGCGAAATGTACCTGATCCGTGCTGAGGCAAAAGCAGAAAACAATGACCTGGCCGGCGCAGCAGCAGATATTAATGCACTCAGAACTGCCAGGATAACGGGATATACAAATATTGCATATGCATCAAAAGACCTGGCCATTACGGATATTATGCTGGAAAGGTTTAAGGAACTGGCTTTTGAAGGCAACCGTTTCTTCGACCTGAAAAGGAAGAACCTGCCGGTTGATCGTATTGCATCTGATGCGCCCAGCACCAGTGCCGCTACATTGGCTGCCGGTAATTTCCGCTTTACATTACCCATTCCAAATGTGGAAATAAAAGCAAATAAACTGATGGTGCAAAACCCGGGTTATACCAACTAATCAATTTAAGGATAATAAAAAAGAGCGGGTTGTTTCATTTGAAACAACCCGCTCTTTTTTATTATAGCCTTTTACTTATTCGTTTACTGCAACACTTCTTTCAATTTGTTTTCCAGTTCTGCACCCCTTAAACCTTCGGCAATAATTTTACCCTCTGGGTCTATTAATATATTAAAGGGGATGCCTTCAAACTTAAAAATCTTTACCGCTTCACTGTTCCAATATTGTAAATCACTTACCTGGGCCCAGCTTAGCTGATCATCATGAATGGCCTTTATCCATTTCTCTTTTTCTCCCGCCCTGTCAAGCGATACACCCAGGATGGCAAAGTTTTTATCTTTAAATTGTTTGTAAGCATTTACCACATTCGGATTTTCCTGGCGGCAGGGTCCGCACCAGCTGGCCCAGAAATCTACCAGCAGGTATTTGCCCCGGAAAGAAGCGATCGAAATATTTTTTCCGTCCACAGATGGCAGCGACAATTCCGGAGCGATTTTGCCCGTCCAGGAATTATTAGCCTGTTTTCGTTGCCCGGCCTGCGCCTGCTGCATATCATAGGTAGTCTTTAGCTGTGCAAGTGATTTATGTTCCGGGAATCGTTTTACCACGCTGTTGAGCAGCTTGCCAAACTCATCACTCTGGAAAGATCTGGAACCCATGCCCAAAGCAAAAATGCTTTCTGCCGGACTATCTGCCTTATCAATAAAAGCAGCCACATATTCATTGAGCGATACAATACCGGTATTTTTACGGTTGGTAGCAGCTATCAATAAACTATCTGTACCACCCAATTGTTTCAGGCTGTCTATCTCTGCAAACACGTGATTGATAACAGATGCTTTTTCATCGTACCGGTTAATAAAACTCTTCAGGTGCTCACTGGCTTCCGAACCGGATACGGTGTAGTAGTTTTCTTTTTTGCTAAAATCAATCACTACATTTATTTTCTCCACATCATTGATGATTAAAATAATGGGCCCCTTATCTACCATCAACTGAAAAATACCTTCCTCTTTGCCATTGCCCTTCAGGTTGATGGTTCCTTCTTTGCCATTCAGCAGGGCTGAATCAAGTAACACCGGGCGGGCATCACTGCCATAGGGTATTTCTTCCAGCATAATATGAATAGGACCCACTGCTGCAATAGAATCAGCGGGGTTGTCTTCATAATTCTGCGGTATCATTTTATCCGCATTTTTATAGGTAATGCTCACTGTAAAACCACCCTTGGTTTTTGGGGTGCAGGCCGTAAAACAAACAGACAACACCAATAATAAACTTGCCGCGACCGAAAATTTTCTTTGCATAATTAGATTTTAAATTCAATGGCTGCTTATGAAAAACACTAGCAGCTGTATGGCCGGTAAAAACATACCTGCCACGGTAAACAAATTATTGCTGTTGGTAAAAACACCAACAGCGGCACCTAACTGTTGGTGGCCCCCCCGACAGCGACGAAAACAGCTAATACTTATTGATCCAGTTTTGCCGTTAATAACTGAGTAGCCACTTTAGGGTCAGCTTTCCCTTTCGATATTTTTTTTACTTCACCCATAAACAGGCCAATCAATCCTTTTTTGCCTTTTTTGTATTCAGCTACTTTGTCTGGCATGCTGTCCAGTACGGCATCTACCCAGCCAGCTATGGCGCTGCTGTCTGAATCCTGTAATAAATTCAGGCTGGTGGCAGTTTGTAAAGGATCAGTTGATTTACTATCTATCAGTGCGTGCAGCAATTTTGACGACGCCACTGAAAAACTGATTTTGCCGGTTTCAACCATTTCTATCAATGCAGCCAATGTTGCCGGCTGCACCGGGAAACTATGTATATGGACGGAATGGTCGTTCAAAAAAGATTTTACCGGGCCCAGCAGCCAGTTGGCAGCTGCTTTGTAATGGCTCGTTTCTTTAATCAAAGCTTCGAAATAAGCAATGGTTTCTTTGTCGTCACAGATTCCTCTTGCATCATAATCGCTCAAATGCAGTGCTGTTTTATATTTTTCTATCAATATCTCCGGCAAGGCAGGCATTGATTCCCTGATGGCATGCAGCTGGTTTTCGGTCACAATAAAGGGTGGTAGATCCGGGTCAGGGAAATACCGGTAGTCATTGGCTTCTTCCTTGCTGCGCAGTGAAAAGGTAGTATCGTTGCTGGCATCAAAACTCCTGGTTTGCTGCAGAATGGTTTCACCGTTTTCTACCAGGTTAATCATGCGCTTAACTTCATATTCAATAGCCTTGCGTACGTTGCGGATAGAGTTGAGATTTTTTACTTCCACTTTTATGCCCAGCTTTTCTTCGCCGCGCAAACGGATGGAAACATTGGCATCGCAGCGCATACTTCCTTCTTCCATATTGCCGTCACATACATCCAGGTAGCGCACCAGCTTTCGCAACTCTGTTATATACGCGGCCGCCTCCTCTGCGCTGTGCATATCTGGTTCCGATACAATTTCTACCAATGGTACACCGGCGCGGTTATAATCAATACAGGTATTGCTTTCATCCTGATCGTGCAGGCTTTTACCCGCATCTTCTTCAATATGAATGCGGTTGAGCAGTATATTTCTTTCTGCATCGCCAGTTTTGATGTGAACATGGCCTCCTTTGCAGATAGGCGTGGTATGCTGAGAAATCTGGTAACCTTTTGACAGATCCGGATAAAAATAATTTTTACGGGCGAAATAGTTTTTCCGCTCAATTTCACAATGACATGCAAGTCCCAGCCGGATGGCCAGGTCTACTGCCTGCCGGTTTAGCTTAGGCAGCGTACCGGGGTAAGCGAGGGTTATTTCGCTGATATGTGTATTGGGTTCGGCGCCAAAAGAAGTGCTGTCGCCACAGAACAATTTACTTTTGGTGAGCAGTTGTGCATGCACTTCCAGCCCAATAACTGTTTCATATTTATCGTAATCAATCTCCATAGTTCTTAGTTCTCAGTTCGTAGTTCAGCCCTCACGCCTCACGCATTTCTGGCAAAAATACCGCATCAGGTTTGATTTTCCTGTCGGGTTTATGACCAGCAGAGAATTTGCGGAAACAGGGCGGGTTAACCATATTCATCCAGGCGGCCTGCCAGTGTGGGTCGCCCTGTTGGCTTTCGGGCGACTCACCCTTAATCAGAGGAGAACATAGCCTGTACGAAGTCAGAGACTTCGTACAGGGGGTATTGCATCCAAACGCCACCCTGCTGTTGCGGGGTGGCGTTTGGATGGTATGTAAACCGCAGCAAGACCTGGCTAAGACCGTCTGCAGCTTATACTTTATACCAGTCTCTATTAAAGACTGGTAGTCTTCAGGTTTTTAGGAATTTTAATACTCACTTCCTGTGATTTACCATCGCGGATAAATTTAACTTTAAAACTACCTTTTTCCATAGCAGCTTTAGATAGTTCCCGCAGTTTATCAATATCGTTTACATCGGTACCATCAAAGCTGGTAATGATATCACCTTCTTTAATACCCGCTTTTTCTGCAGCTGATTCATCATCTACATCCAAAACAGTGAGTCCCTTACCCTCTTCTGTTTCCTGCGCTTTAAGACCCAGTTTTGGTTTGCTGTTCCAGTTAAAATTGTAATTATTATCCAGGTTGAATTTTTTAAAATTATAGTCAGAAGGTGCGTAGGATATGGCCCCGGTCACCTTTCTTTTTTCAAGCGTGGCAACTGTCTTTTGTTCTTTCTTATCTCTTTTGTAAGTGAGATTAATTTTTTCAGCGGGGTTAAATTTACCGATGGTTTTGGTCAGTTCGTCGGGCGAGCCGATAATGGTCTCGTTGATTTTTGTAATTACATCTCCTTCTTTCAGACCTGCTTTTTCAGCTGCACTTTTATCAGATATGCTGGTAATGCGGGCACCCTCTGCTGTTTTCTCTGTACCAACGCCTAAAAACGCTTTGTTGCTGTTCATACCAGATAATTGGGCCATATCCGAATTGCCATAACCATATACGGTAGTACCACCTTTAAACCTGCTCCGGGGGGCACCCATGGCATCCATTTCTGCCAGGCGCCTGTTTTGTATATCCAGTTGCAAATGTTTGCGCATGGAAATGTTTACATCATCACTTTTATATTCTCCTATGGGCTTACCATTGATTTTTATATCGTCGCCTTTAATTTCAATGGTGAGTTTGGTATCAGCATCTGCCTTAGGCGTAATAACAATAACGTCTTCGCTTTTTTTAATAGTAGTGGTTTCTTTTTTGTCGTCCTGGGCAATGCTGCTGCTGCTGATAAGTGCAAGCATAGCCATAGTGCCAGCCGCTTTTAATAAGAATTTTTTCATAACCCTATTCGGTTTTAAAATGATAAAAATTGTTCTACGTTTTTTTTCGTAGTTCAAATATAGGGTGATTTTATCAATTACGAAAACTTTCGGAAATGTTAAATTAAATAGTGCCTGCGGCGAGGTAGGGTGGATCGCCATTGGCTTCGGGCGGCTTACCTGTAATTATGAAAGACTATAATATAATAGTTAAACCACCCCTGGCAAGTTTTTTATGCTGGATGTGCAAGCGGGGTGGCCCACCTTATTGGATCAACCCTTTCAGCATGTTATCTTACATAACCATCATAAATCCGTGATCCATCATCCCAGCAGACTTTTTACTTTCTCAATCACCTGTTGCAGGTTACCGGCTTCCTGTCCGCCTGCTGTCGCCAGTGTTTTTTGTCCGCCGCCACCGCCTTTTATCAGCGGGGCAATATGTTCTTTGATGATTTTGCCGGCATCCAGGTTTTTAGCAGCTGCCACGGTATCTGCAATGCCAATGGCCACAAATGGTTTGCCGCCAATATTAGCGCACAGCACGGCCACATGATCGTGCAATTTACTTTTCAGGTCGAAGCAAAGTTTCTTTAATGCATCGGCACTGCTTACCTCTACAATGTCTCCTATAAATGTAACGCCGTTAATGATCTCATCTTTGTGTAACAGTTCATTGCGAATGCCTACCAGCATCCGGTCTTCCAGGTGCTCCAGCTTTTTCTTTAAAGCGGCATTTTCTGCCAACAGATTATCAATGGCTTTGCCGGGATCGGCGGGGTTTTTCAGCTGGTCTTTTACCTGCTGTAAAGCGGCCAGTTCTGTATTGATATAGGAGTGCGCGGCTGTGCCGGATACGGCTTCAATACGGCGCACGCCAGCCGCGATGGCAGTTTCGTGCTTGATACTGAAGAAGCCCAGTTCGCCGGTGGTGCCCACATGCGTGCCGCCACATAATTCCACCGAATAATTGGGATCGATGATTACCACGCGGACGATATCGCCATATTTTTCTCCAAACAATGCCATGGCGCCCAGTTGCAGGGCTTCGTCTTTAGTCATTTGTTTAATAACCACCGGTATGTTGGCCCTTATTTTTTCATTCACCATGCTTTCCACCTTTGCCACTTCATCATTACTCATTTTTGAAAAATGGGAAAAATCGAAACGCAGGTGCTCTTCGCTAACCAGTGATCCTTTTTGTGCCACATGTTTACCCAGCACCTGGCGCAGGGCTGCATGCAGCAAATGCGTAGCAGAATGATGGGCGCTGACAGCCTGTCTTTTGGTTTCATTTATTCTGGCAGTGACCGTTCCCGTTAGATTGGCCGGAATAGTATCTGCAAAATGGATGATGAGGTCGTTTTCCTTCTTTGTATTATTAATTACTAATTGTTCATTATTTATTTCGAACACGCCGGTATCGCCCAGCTGCCCGCCACTTTCTGCGTAAAAAGGGGTGGTATCCAGCACCAGCTGAAATGATTCTTTGCCTTTGGCGTTTACTTTCCGGTACTTAACAAGCTGGCTGCTTGTTTCGGTAGTATCGTAGCCAACAAATTTATTGGAAACGTTTTCCAGCAAGGTTGTCCAGTCTTCTGTATCCATAGTAGATGCAGCTTTGGAGCGATTCTTTTGCTGCTGCATTTCAACTTTGAAGCCTTCTTCATCAACTTTGAAACCCTTTTCTGCTGCAACCAATATGGTTAAATCAAGCGGGAATCCAAATGTATCATTCAATTCAAAAGCAGTCTTTGCATCAATTGAACGGCTACTGCTGTTGTCAGTAATGTATTTGTCCAGCAAACCAAGTCCACGGCCAACTGTATTAATAAACGCTTCTTCTTCTTCCTTAACCACCCTTGTTACAAAATCCAGTTGCTGAGTTAGTTCGGGAAATACCTGTTCAAACTGTTTGGCCAGCACCGGCAGCAGTTGAAACAATAAGGGCTGTTTATAATCAAGATAAGAATAATAATAACGAACTGCACGGCGCAGTATACGGCGTATTACATAACCTGCACCGGTATTTGAAGGTAACTGGCCGTCTGCAATGGTGAACGCAATGGCGCGTATATGATCTGCCAGCACACGAAATGCTACCGCTTGCTTGCTATCACTGAAATCATATTTTTTGCCCGTGATGGTTTCAATAGCCGCAATGGTGCCGGTGAAAACATCTGTATCATAATTGCTGCTTTTGCCCTGAACTACGCGCACCAGTCTTTCAAAACCCATACCGGTGTCTACATGTTTGGCCGGCAATGGCTGCAGGCTGCCATCTTTTAAACGGTTAAACTGCATAAACACATTATTCCAGATCTCTATTACCTGCGGGTGATCATTGTTTACCAATGTTTTTCCATCCACTGCTTTTCTTTCTGCGTCCGTTCTGCAGTCCACATGTATTTCCGTACACGGGCCACAGGGTCCGGTATCGCCCATTTCCCAGAAATTATCTTTCTTATTGCCCGGCAGGATCCGGTCTGCGGGGATCCATTTTTTCCATTCCCCGAAAGCCTCATCATCCCTGGCCAAACCTTCTTTTGCATCGCCCTCAAAGATGGTTACATACAGGCGATCCTTATCCAGTTTTAATTCCCCGGTGAGCAATTCCCAGCTCCATGCAATGGCGTCCTTTTTAAAATAATCCCCAAAACTCCAGTTGCCCAGCATTTCAAACATGGTATGATGGTAAGTATCCACGCCTACTTCTTCTAGGTCATTGTGCTTACCGCTTACCCGCAAACATTTCTGTGTATCTGCTACACGGGATTGCGGAGCGGCTTTATTGCCCAGGAAATAATCTTTAAACTGGTTCATACCAGCATTGGTAAACAATAGACTAGGATCGTTTTTTATAACAATGGGGGCAGACGATACAATGGTATGGCCCTTACTTTGGAAGAAATCTAAAAACTTTTGTCGAATGGCTGCGCTGGTTAACATACTGGAACAATCTTTGGTTGTAAGTTGCCCTTCTAAAGGCTATATTTGATAATATTCTTTTAGGCGTGGCAAAGGTAAGGATAAGGGGGCAGGCTCAGCAACAGGCCTGCTAAACGGCAGGGAAGGGAATCAACAAAAAGGCCGGTATATGCCGGTTGAATAAAACAAACGGTCAGCTAATTCGTTTTCTGCCATCAAGGGGTATGAAAAAAATAAAGTACTATTATAATACCAATACGCTCCGTTATGAAAAGCTGGAGACCCCCCTGCGGGTAAAATTGTTGCGTGTATTGGGTTTTATAGCTGCTTCGGTTGTTACTGCCATCATCATTGTCTCCATTGCCTTCAAATACGTAGACTCTCCCAAAGAAAAACTACTGCGCCAGCAATATGAATCGGCTGCTGAGAATTATGATATCCTGGACGACCAGGTTAGGAAACTGCAGGGTCAGATGGCCGATCTTGAGAAACGCGATAACGATGTATACCGGGCTATTTTTGAAGCCAATCCCATACCAGACAGTGCCCGCGCCAAAGCCATGGAGAAGCAGAAAGAAATGCAGCTGGTACAGGGTATGAGCCAGAATGATTTATCCGGCTCCATTGCCAGTACGCTCAATAATCTTACCCAGCGGGTAGCTTTTCAGAATAAATCTTTTGAAGAAATTGGGGGCTTTATAAAAAATAAGGAAGTGCTGCTGGCCTGTACGCCCGCTATTCAGCCCGTTAGCAACAAAGACCTTAACCGCATTGCGTCTGGATTTGGTTACCGGATAGACCCGGTTTACAAGACCGTAAAAATGCATGCCGGGCTTGATTTTGCGGCACCACAGGGTACGCCCATCTATGCCACCGCCAACGGCACCGTTACCACGGGCGGCAATTCGGGCAATGGCTATGGCAACCACGTTATTATTAATCACGGATATGGGTATGAAACCCTGTACGGACATATGGTACGGGTAAAAGTGCATTCCGGGCAAAAAGTAAAACGCGGCGAAATCATTGGCTGGGTAGGCAGTACAGGCAAAAGCACCGGACCGCATTGTCATTATGAAGTGCACAAAAACGGCCAGCACGTGGACCCGGTTTATTTCTTTTACAACGATCTTACGCCTGAGCAGTTTGACCGCCTGCTTAAAATGGCTGCATCGCCTAACCAGAGCTTTGATTAGGATTTTTTAGCCGTTAGCTTTCAGCTTTTAGCTCTTAGCTTGTAGCGCCTTTGTGCAACAAGGAATGTTTTGGCCATCAAAAGGAATAAAAGCAACCAACCAAGGGCTATTCTTTCGGTGATAGCTAACGGCCAATAGCTTACAACTAATTGCTACCAGCTTTCTTTCCTTTCTTCTATCTTTGTTTAACCATGCAGGACCTGAAACAAATAATGCTGGCATTCGATGAAGTTCCGGAGGCACCCGTTCCGGAAAAAGAAGCACCGGTGGCAGCCATCCCCCTGCCAAAAAAGCGTGGCCGCAAACCAAAACCTGCGCCATTGGTAGCCAAACAGCCTTCTAAACGCGGCCGTCTTTCTTTGAAGGAAAGCGATGCAGCGGTAGATGCTATCGAAATACCTGCTGATGAAGCCCTGTTTCAGAAAAGTTATTATACCATTGGCCAGGTGGCGGAGATGTTTCATGTAAACCACTCGCTTATACGTATGTGGAGCAATGAGTTTGAAGACTACCTGGAAACGAAAAAAAATAAAAAAGGCGATCGCTATTTTCGCCCGGAAGACATAAAGACCCTTGAACTCATTCATCACCTGCTGCGCCAGCGAAAATTTACCACCCAGGGCGCCCGCGATTTCCTGAAAAAAAATAAAAATGCCGATGAGCGTTTCGCTCTCATTCAATCAATGCAGAAAGTAAAGGGGTTCCTGCTGGAGATTAAGGCATCGTTATAGCAATTATCATCAACAGTGTATCACTTAGCGTAAATAGCTATGATTCGTAAATCAGCTTTTCAAATTTACTTTTAGTATTATTTTATGGAGAAAAGTACCGCAAAAAAGCTAGTCGAAATCCGCGCCAAATGATCAGCAGGGCAGGGAAAAAGTCTGTTTTGACAGAGGTCCCTGATGAAGCTACTGTGACTTCAGCCCCAGCCAATCCTGCTTCGGGGAAAACCAAAAAATGGCTACTATTGTCCCGCACCGCTACCGTCAACAACTAGCCGCTAACCGTCTCTGAAGCAATACTGCCGCTTAATTTTATTTCCGTATTAAGGCCGGCAAGTTCAATTTTTAAATTATCCAGGGTTTTAATGATCTCAAAGTTTATTTGTTGCTTCACATCATTAAACTGACCCGGCGGAATAGCACTGGTATAATATTCCAATGCAATGATATATGCATTGTTAACGATGTCGTTAAAAACAACAGCCTTGCTGATGATCAGCGGGTGATCTGTTATTTTTTTTATTTCATTTATCAGTTGGTGCAACTGATCAGTTGTTGCAGCCAGGCTTATTTCCAGTCGTAGATCTGCCCTGCGCTGGGTGCGCAGCGTAAGATTGTCCATGATGCTGTCTACCATCTGTTTATTGGGGACTGTTACATAGGTTTTGTAATCTGTACGGATGCGGGTGCTGCGCAAACCTATTCTTTCTACCGTTCCGGTATAACCCTGCACTTTTACCAAATCACCTACGTTAAAAGGTTTATCAAAGAAAATGATAAAAGAAGCAATCAGGTTTTCAAGGCTTTCTTTAGCAGCCAGGGCCAATGCTGCACCAATGATGCCGAAGCCTGCCAGCAGTGCGCCGATGTCTTTATTAAATGAAAAATGAATGATCAGCAGGATGCCGATGATGCCGATAATTACCTTCAGAAAGTCACGAAAAAAAACAATCAGCTGGTTGTCCCTGGCATCTAGTGTGAGGTGGGCTTTTTCTTCCAGTATCAAGGCCACAAAATCTATGGTACGCAGCAACAGCCAGATAAAAGTAACAACAATAAGCCCGGTGCCAATACTGTCAAGTATTTGTTTGGAGCTGATGCGGTGAATCTCAAAAATCAATGCTTTTGGAAAATGAAGTTTGTCTAAAGCAATGAATGAAATAAGGATAAGCAGAAAACCCTGCAACGGTGCCAGTAACAAGTCTACAAATAATTTTTTCTCAACATTCCAGGAAGTGCGTTTAATAAGGCGAAAAAATAATCCTGCGATGTATTGAGACAAATATTTTTTTAGCAGTAAGGCTATTAAAATACTTCCAAAACAAATCAGGTAGCTTAAAATTGTATTGTCAAGTATAACTGTATGCAACAAATCATTCATAGCCGGTATCCGTTAAATGGGCTCAAAATTAAAGGACTTACAGGCGGTTAAGAAATGAAATTTTGAGTTGGTATTATTAAGATTGTTCAGCCAGGAAAATATTCATCAAACCGCATGCGGATATCCAGGAAATTTACAACGAATAAATATAAAGACGCCCGGCGCGAAGGCAATAAAGGCGGTCGCCGGAGATGCGTATTTTATCTGTGTTAGCTATGATACGGGGCAGCCATTTTTCCTCAATTGACAGAGTGGAAAGTTGATAGCGCATCAGTAAAGAGCCTTTTCTCCCTACTATATATTTACCTGCCAGCTGAAAATCCTGCCAGCCCAGCAATGCAAGTTTGCTTTTTAATGTTCCAAAATAATCAAAAACCAGTAAGCCTTTTGCACTGTCGTAAAGGTAAACAAGCCGGTCATGGTCTTCAATAAATGCGGGCGAGGGCGCTTCCTCCAGCTGCAGGCGAAAATCACCGCTCTGGTCAAGCAGGCTGCCATCATCTGCAATACGTTTTAGTTTGGCTTCTCCTTCATCGTACACCCATATGGCATTATCGTACGACTGGCAGATCGCTTTTGCCTGGAAAATATTGAGTTTTCGCAGATCGATAACCGTCCTGATGTTTAATAGCCTGTCAAGCACCACAATGGTTCCAAAATCGCGGTAGTATAATAAAATTTTCAGTGGGTTGCCGGCGTCGACCATGTACACTTTTCCGTATTTGCGTACATCATTGAAGATGGCAATAGAATCGCCGGCAGGCGAAACTTTTTTTAACTGGTTATTACTGTCAAGCAATAAAATATTGCCCAGGTTATCTACCGAGAAATCGGTGTATCCGCCCTTGATAATTTTTACCAGTGGTAAAGAACTGTCTGCCTGCGAAAAAGCAATAGCCGCAGATAAAAAGGACAATAATATAAGCAATGGTTTCTTCAAAGGGTATGGTATTTTAATTCAAGGTTTGTACCATCAAACACGGCATATGAATCATATTGTATCCAGTCGCCCAGGTTAATATAACGGCTGTTGCCAGCCAGGGCAAAATCAATGGGCAGGTGCCGGTGGCCGAATATAAAATAATCAAATGATTGCTTTTGCAGGATTTCTTTGCAATATGCAATCAGCCATTCTTTTTCTTCGCCCAGGAAGTTGCCATCTGTTTGCCCCGTAGCAGCCCGGCTGCTGCGGCTGAGGTAATTGGCTAGTCCTACGCCCATAGCGGGTGGCAATATGCCAAATAGCCATTGGCAAACGGGGTTGCGGAATATTTTCTTCATGAATTTATAACCATGGTCACCGGGGCCAAGCCCATCACCATGCCCTATATAGAATTTTTTATTACTGAACTCAAAAGTCTGTGGTTCAAAATAGACGGGTATGTTTAATTCTTTTTCAAAATACCCTTTCATCCACATGTCATGATTGCCCACAAAAAAATACATGGGTATACCACTGTCTGTAATGGCCGCCATTTTACCGAGTATGCGTACGTAGCCTTTGGGCACCACGGTACGGTATTCGTACCAGAAATCAAACAGATCACCCACTATGAAAATGGCAGCAGCATCCTGCATGGCAATGTCAAGAAAGCGAACAATTTTTTTTTCCCTTTCCAGGCTGCTTTTGTAATTGGGAGCGCCCAGGTGAAAGTCTGAAAGAAAGTAAATTTTTTTGCCTGGTAGCAACTGCATGGGCTATGGTTTCTTTTGCTGAAGATATTCCAGCACATCTCCAGAAGCAATCTGGGGGTTACCGGATATATCATTGTTGTACCAGTATATCCAGGCGCTGGTAGATTGATTGTCCATATATACAGTGGTAATTTCCCGTATGTACAGAGGCGTTTCGCCGGGCTCTGGGTTCACCCCTTCGTAATCATCTACCTGGGCAATGGCCCATGAAAATTCCTCTTCTTCTTTGAGGCGGTATAACTCACCCAGGATATATTGTTCATCATCTGTTGGCAGGGCTGCCGGGTAACTTCCCAGGTCGTATAATTTGCCTTTCACTTTTGCGCTGCCCACTAATAGAAAATGATTGCTGATATAAGCGTAGGCCGGGTGATTAAAGCCGCTGCGCAAAGATCCGTACACGAATAGTTGGTGAGTAGTGGATTCCATATGAGGTATAAAGATAAATGCTAATTACTGATTTTATATTTTGGGATGTCCGGATTTGGTGATTTTTTAATTTTCTTTCGCCAATAGAAAACCAAATGCAAAAGAAGGAGGCCATCTACAAGGTAAACCGCGCATCTCAAAATGACTGTATAGCAATTTTTTCAGGGCTTATCTACAAGGAAAAGGTATACTTCTTTGGGGCCGTGTACACCAGTGACCAGCGTTTTTTCAATATCTGCAGTACGGCTGGGTCCGGAAGCAAAGCTTATAAGTGACGGTAGTTGCGTACCAAACTTTTCTTTTACCAGTTGCAGGGCATCTTTAATATCATATACAAGTTGGCGGGTATAGGCAACGCAGATATGTACCGGGGCATAAACGCTTACGGTTCTGCCGCTCTGGCTGGCAGTGGTAAGCACAATACTGCCGGTTCTTGCTACCAGGCTTTCACAGGTGGTAATGCTGGCATCACAGGCTTCCAGGGAAGTATCAGAGAAGCCTGAAAATGCTGCCGCTGACAGTTGTTGTTTCAGCGCTGTTTCGTTGCAAAAGATAGCAGCCCATTTTTTTTCTGCCAGTAGTAAGTTTAGTTGATTGCACAAATCGGCAATGTCAACACAAAAAGCAAACCTGCCCTGCAGTTTGGTAAATTCTTCAGCAAATTGTATTTCCAGGTCTTTTTGAGAAGGATGGTATAAGGAATGGGTTCCTTCGCTTAGCGGAAAAGGAAGAGGCGTTGAGTCAATCAACGCCTCTCTTATCTTTTTCAGGATAACTTCTTTGGAAGAAGAAGCACTCATATACAAATACTTTTTACAAAAAAATAAAAAAACGAATTACGCCAATTTTCCAGTATTTACTGCTGTAATAATCAATGCAATTCGTCTTAATTGATGTTGTATGTTTATTAATTATGCGCTTTATTGGTAACACTGCTGTCGTAAGGTGGTACCCCTTCACTGATGGTACCATCTGCCGCATGCGGTTCCAGGTGATCTACATCCAGCAATTTCTTTTCTTCAAAGGGTCTTTTGCCAATAAGCGTTTCTACATCACTTTGGAACAAAACTTCTTTTTCAAGCAATGCTTCGGCGAGTTTTGCTACTTCTTCCTTTTTTTCAGTTAATAACTTTTTAGTTCTGTCAAAAGCATCATCGATCAGTTTTCTTACTTCCTGGTCAATTATTTTAGAAGTTTCTTCTGAATATGGTTTGGTAAAAGAATTTTCCTGCTGAGGGTCATAAAAACTCACATTACCTACCTTTTCGTTCATACCATATACAGTTACCATGGCATAAGCGGTGCGGGTAATCTGCTGCAAATCATTCTGTGCGCCGGTAGATATCTTATTAAAGAAAATGTCTTCACTCGCCCTTCCGCCCAGGCTCATACAAATCTGGTCAAGCAGCTGATCGGTATTGTACAGGTATTGCTCTTTGGGCGTGTACTGCGCATAACCCAATGCAGCAGTACCCCTTGGTACAATCGTTACCTTCAATAAAGGATAGGCATGTTCCAGGAACCAGCCGCAAACAGCATGGCCGGCTTCGTGGTAAGCAATAATCTTTTTCTCATCAGGAGAAATGATTTTATTCTTTTTTTCCAGCCCGCCAATTACGCGGTCAATGGCATCCTGGAAATCTGACATATCAACTGCATCCTTACCTTTCCTGGCGGCAATCAGGGCTGCTTCGTTGCACACATTGGCAATATCTGCTCCTGCAAAACCGGGTGTTTGCTCGGCCAGTTTAAAGATGTCTAATTTCTGCGAAATTTTTATAGGCTTCAGGTGCACTTTAAAAATATGCTCCCGCCCTTTTAAATCCGGTTTGTCAATTTCTATCTGGCGGTCAAAACGGCCCGGGCGTAATAACGCCGTGTCCAGTACATCAGGCCTGTTGGTTGCAGCCAGTACTATGATGCCTGTTTCGCCGCTAAAGCCATCCATTTCTACCAGCAACTGGTTAAGGGTGCTTTCCCTTTCATCATTGCTCATTACAGCATTCTTACCCCTTGCACGGCCAATAGCATCAATTTCATCGATAAAAATAATGCAAGGTGCTTTTTCCCTGGCCTGTTTAAAAAGGTCACGAACACGGCTGGCACCCACGCCTACAAACAGTTCCACAAAATCTGAACCGCTCATAGAAAAGAAAGGAACCTGCGCTTCACCCGCCATTGCTTTTGCCAGCAGGGTTTTACCGGTACCCGGAGGACCTACCAGCAGCGCACCTTTTGGTATCTTACCGCCCAATGCGGTATATTTTTTAGGATTTTTCAGGAAGTCAACAATCTCCATTACTTCCACCTTGGCTTCATCTAAACCAGCCACATCATTGAAAGTAATATTTACCCTGGTACCCTTATCAAACAAAGTAGCTTTTGACTTGCCGATATTAAAGATACCACCCGGACCACCGGCACCACCGCCACCACTTCCCATCTTACGCATCATCAGCACCCATATAAGAATAATGGCAATGATAGGCAGTAAAATATTGAGTGCGGGAGCAACCCAGTCTCCCTCTTTGGAAGGCGTTGGATAAATAGGTTGCAGGGTGGGATACTTCTGGTAAAACGCCCTGAGATCGTCAGCAAATATTTTAGAATCACTGATGGTAAACTGAAACTGCGGCGTTTTAGCAGCAGAAGTCTCGGTTGTTGTCTTTTTGGGTAATTTGATCTTTATATTTTCAGCGTTCAGGCTATCACTTTTTATATAAACCCTTACCAAATCCTTATTGCTGATAACGTCAAAATTTTCAACATCGCCTTTGGCCAGCATAGCATAAAAATCCTGCTGGTTAATCTCTGTAGCGGCGGGGGTAAACTTTCCAGTGAATAAATTAAAGCCAATCAAAATAACTGCTATGGCCGCCCAAACCCAGTATATATTGAACCTGGGGCCTTTTTTCGGCTCATCGCTGCTGCCCTGCGGACGTATCCTGTTTCCTTTCTCGTTCGGTTTCAAGTCTTCCTGTGCCATATTTTTTTAATGTGTCGTACTAAATAAATGCTTTTACAGCGTCTTTGTTCGGAATAGGGGTTATAAACTTATATTAAACCTTTTAATTGTGTTCCGTAGTTGCACCATCGCTCCACATTTCTTCCAGTTTGTAAAACTTCCTGGCTTCTTCATGCATTACATGTACAACCACATTTACATAATCAACGAGTATCCATTGAGAACCATGCTGGCCTTCATGCCTGAATGGACTTTCATCACATTCCTGTTTTACCATAGCTTCTACATGGTCACTGATGGCTTTTACCTGTGTGGTACTGGAGGCATGGCATATCACAAAAAAATCAGTGACTGCCTCAGGTATTTTGTGCAGATCTAACGATACAATGTTTTCCCCCTTTTTTTGCAGAATGGCGTGGATGATTGTTTTAAAAATTTTCGAGTTCCTCGTTAATCTTATGGTGTTGCCTGGTTTGCGATTAGCTAACATGCTCAATTGTTCCAAATAATCAAAACATTTAGGTGAATAAAGTATAGTCGTTTATATGAAGACGTTTTTAACGGGTAATTATTTTAAATAGTGGGATCTTCTGATGACAAAATAGCTATTTATATTTATCCTCCCTGTATCCTGGCTAAAATCTTATTTTCGTTGCTGCCAAAAGTACTAATGTTTACCCATTCAGCACACCATGATTTCCACAGGCGGGCACCTAACCATTTTAGAATCAGTTGACAGTACCAACAACTATGCCATGGCAATGGCTCGAACCGGATTGGCAAAGCACGGTGATGCCTTTTTTGCCAGGGTCCAGATAAATGGAAAAGGCCAGCGCGGGAAGACCTGGCTAACGGAACCAGGGGCAAACATCATTCTTACGGTGGTTCTGCGCACTGCAGCCTTAAAACTGGAGCAGCAGTTCCAGTTCAGCGCTGCTGTTGCGCTGGCAGTGCATGATTTTTTTGCCGGCTATGCAGGCGATGAAACCTCCATTAAATGGCCCAATGATATCTACTGGCGTGACAGAAAGGCAGGGGGAATATTGATTGAGTCGGTAGTCGGAAGGCGTGAATCGTCAGACCTGAGTGCCGAGTCGCTAGTGGTGAACGGTGAGTTGGACGGCAGCGTGGCCTTTAAAGCTCATGACTCACGACTCTCGACTACCGAATGGCCCTGGGCAATTGCAGGCATGGGCATTAATATCAACCAGACGGTTTTTCCTGAAACACTACGCAGCCCGGTATCCCTGAAGCAGATTACGGGCAAGGACTGGCCGGCAGTAGAACTGGCGCGGGAACTGTGTGGATATCTACAAAAGCGCTACGAACAATTACTGGCGGGTGATAACCTGCTGCTGCCATACAATGAGCGCCTTTATAAAAGAGGGCAAACTGTTAAATTTAAAAAGGGCAGCCGTGTTTTTGAAGGCATGGTGAAAGAAGTAAACGCGCAGGGTGAACTGGTAGTGCAAACCGCGGTGGAAGAGCATTTTATTTTCGGAGAGGTGGAATGGCTAATACGTTGACAGCGTGAAGTGCTTCTATTCAAACGTTCATCGGGCGAGTCATCTCCCGGTTATGCATGCCAGCAGGTTTCGCCGTATGGGGTAAAATGCTCATTCGCTTGGCCCCCGCAGCCCTGCTCGATTAATTACTTCTCTGATGGCTCTGATAGCACTGTGCGATTAATTTGCTTCTCTGCTAGCTCTGTTCGCTCTGCGAGATTAATTTGCTTCTCTGCTAGCTCTGTTAGCACTGTGCGATATTTCCTGACCGAAGCGAACATCTTTTTTCACTACATGTTCTCTTAGCTTACCTTAAATGGCGGAATGTATTTATCCAGGGTTTCATCTTCCTCTGCTGCACGGGCCTCTTTCTCGTATTTGTTGTTGTAATAGCCGTTTTTAATACTTTCCAAGAGGTATTTTACCAGGAACAGCAGGTAGCCATGCCTGTTGAATTGTTGAATGTGGGCAAGCTCATGCCGTATCCATTTGCGGTTATTAATGAACTCCTGCGTGGTAGTGTCATGCAGCAAAATAGTTTTGCCCAGCACCATGGCCATTTTATCCTGCCGTAGCTTTCTGGCTGCCATACGGGCCAACAGGGAGTTTTCTTTAATATAATATTTCACTATTCAAAAATTAAATACCGCGCAATAACGTACAACAGCACAATAAAAGTACAGTTAACAGGCCTTATCGTAAAAGGAAATTATTGTTCTGTGAAATGTAAGTCTGACTGAGCCATGGTTTATTTCGTCTTTCTGAAAGCATTGTTTACCAGGTATACGCCATATAGGGTGATGGCACCACCAACGGCAATAAACCAGGTAAGTTTTTCATCAAACAGAAGCGTGCCCAGCAATACTGCCACAATCGGGTTTATATAGGCATATAGCGAAGTTTGCGCGGCTGTTAAATTTTGCAGCGCATAGAGGTAGGCCAGAAAGGAAATGATTGATCCAAAAATTACCAGGTAGGCTATGGAAGTCCAGGCCTGCCAGGGTATTTGTTTCAGCGGAACTGCAAGGCCTGATACCTGCGACACTGCATATAGTACAACACCGGAAATAACCATCTGCAGACCAATGCCGAAATAAGGATTGAATGTTTTTGCGTATTTCTTGGTGTATACGGTGCCCATGGCCCAGGTCCAGGTGGCGGCCAATGAAATGATGATACCGAGGGTAAAGCCGGGATCCAGGAAATCATGCAGGTGCTCGTAAAAAATAAAACATATACCGGCAAAACCAAACGCAAAACCGATTACTGCTTTGGGCGGCAGGGCGGGACCTTTGGTAAAAAAAGTATTTATTACCAGCCAGAGGGGCACGATGGCATTGATAATGGCCGCCAGCCCGCCAGAAATATATTTTAGTCCCCAGGTAGCGAGGCCATTGCTGAGAATAAAATTGAAGAGTGCCAGTATAAAAATGGTTTTCCATTCTTTTAAGCCGGGCCAGGTAGCTTTGCCCTTCACCAAAAAATAAATAATATAGGCCAATCCTCCCAGGAACTGCCGTATACCTGCCATTTGAAAGGCCGGCATGTGTTTTACACCCTGTTTACTGGCCAGCCAGGTGGTGCCCCAGAAAAAGCAAACGAGCGCCAGTGCCAGGTATGCTTTTGTACGGGTGCTCCGGCGGCGCAGGTTTGCCGGGTTATACGGCGATGATAAAAAGGTGGAGATAAAATCTGACATAAAGAAATTGCTGATTGCTGATTTCGGGATATGGAAATTTCCTCTATGCAATCAGCCTACTGTTTATTGATAGTTCAGCAATCAATTAATTTTTACCAATAAGCATGCGCTGGCAAAGGAATCCCAAAATCGACCAATCCCAAATCAGCAATTTCTTATTAATGCTTAAAATGCCTCAACCCTGTGATTACCATGGCCAGGTTGTGTTCTTTGCAATATTCAATGGAGTCTTTATCGCGGATAGAGCCACCGGGTTGTATAAACGCTGTAATGCCGGCTTCATGTCCCAGCTGCACGCAATCACTGAAAGGGAAAAAAGCATCGCTGGCCATTACCGCGCCGGTTAAATCAAAATTGAATTGCTTTGCTTTTTCTACTGCATGCCGCAAAGCGTCTATCCGGCTGGTTTGTCCGCAGCCCTTGCCTACCAGTTGTTTATTTTTTACAAGCGCAATGGCATTGCTTTTAAGGTGCTTGCATACCAGGTTGGCAAAAATAAGATCTGCATTCTCTGCATTGCTGGTGGGCCGGGCGCCGGTTTCGTTCCACTCCGTATAATTACCTTCATCTGTTTGCTGCACCAGTACGCCGTTGAGCAAAGATTTGTATAGCTGTTTGCTGTGCGGCGCCTTGATAAGTTGCAATAGAATACGGTTCTTTTTTGATTTCAGGATAGCCAATGCATCTTCATCAAAAGCGGGCGCTATCAATACTTCAAAAAAGATTTCACTGATGGCTTCAGCGGCGCTTTTATCAATACTGCCATTGCATACCAGCACGCCGCCAAAAGCACTTTCGTTGTCGCCGGCCAGCGCTGCATTCCAGGCTTCTTTTACGGTAGCCCTTGATGCCACACCACATACGTTGGTATGTTTTATAATGGCAAATACAACACCTTCTGTAACTACGCCATTGCTGATAGGTTGTGGAAATTCACTGATTAATTGCACAGCGGCATCTACATCCACCAGGTTGTTAAAAGAAAGTTCTTTACCATTCAACTGGTTGAATAACTCGGTGGTATTACCATAAAAAATACCGGCCTGGTGCGGGTTTTCACCATAGCGCATGGCTTTTGGATTGCTCACCGATTCATGAAAAAATCCGGCACCGGAAGGATTAAAATATTTAGTGATGGCAACATCATAATGCGCCACTATTTCAAAAGCTTTGGCGGCAAAAGCTTTGCGCTGTTCCAGGGTAGTCTCAGCTTTTTGCTCATCCAGTAACTGTGCCAGAGACGTATAATCTTTTTTGGCAGCTATAACCACTACGTCTTTAAAATTCTTAGCTGCACCGCGTATCATCGACGGGCCACCGATATCAATTTTTTCAATAATGGCCGTTTCTGCCTCCGCTGCCGTCCCTTCAAAAGAGGTTGAAAGCATGGCTGCCACTGTTTCCTCAAAAGGATAGAGGTCAACAATAACCAGGTCAATGGCGGGAATTTTATATTCCTGCATTTCTTTCACATGTTGTTCATCGCTGCGTTTACCCAGTATGCCACCAAAAACAATGGGATGCAATGTTTTTACCCGTCCGCCCAATATAGAGGGATAGCCTGTCAGGTTTTCAACAGGCATTACCGGTATATTGAGTTTTTCAATAAAAGATTGCGTACCGCCGGTGCTGTAAATGGCAACGCCCAGTTCATGCAATTTTTGCACAACAGGCTCCAGCCCGTCTTTATAAAAAACAGAAATTAATGCTGATTGAATTTTTTTGTTCATACTAGAGATTTTAGGCTTGCTAAGAGTAAAGACGGATGCCACAGTTTGAACGTACTGATAAATAATACCATGAAGCTGAACCCCGGCACTCCTCCTGACAGGCGGCAAAACTAAATCAATCCATGTTCATCACAAAAGCCCCGTTATCCACTACTAAAAAGCAGTGCAGGCCAAGCTTTGCGGCCTCTGCCCGCCACTTATTCACCTTGTAAAAGCTATTGGATGCATCCAGCACTACCTGCCGGCAATTAAAAGCCTGTGCCAACTGTGCCGGCTGCACGCGGGCATTTTTTGAAATGATGATGAGGTCGGCATTTATTTTTTCGCTTACAGGGCTAAAATTATATGGCTTATCCAGCAATACTATTTTCTTGTTGCAGAATATAAAAAGCGGACTGGCAGCAGCAAGTGTTTCAACAGAACGTGTATTATCCATCCTGTGCAATATGCGCGAAGGTTTCATATGAAAATTTTGCAGGAAGTTATCTGCAAGCAGGTCACTGTCTCCTTTGAAAAAATAATTTCTGCCAGCTATAAAATCAAGTGCCAGGTGTTTAGGTACATTATAAACAATCAATTGCTTTTGCTGACCGGCCTGTATAAAAGAATAAGTTCTGATAGAAACAAATCCCAGCAGGCAAACAAGGCCCGCAAACAGGGCCCGCTTATGTTGCTTCATCAGCCAGCTGGCTACGCCTGCAATTACCCCAAACAGCAGTACTACCTGCAGCATATTTACCTCCAGACTATTCCACAAAGAGAAAGGCAGGCTTTCCATGTGTTCAATAAATCCATTCATGCCCCTGATGAGCCATTGAATAGCTATGCCGGCAGGTTTTGCCAGCACCGGTATCCATGATATGGCACACAAACCAATTTCTAATAACACCAGGAGGCTGGAGAGGGGAACAGCCAGCAGGTTAGTTATTAAAAAATAAACCGGGAACTGGTGAAAATGATAAATGCTGACGGGGGTGGTTAGAATTTGTGCTGCCAGCGTAACTGCCATCAGCTGCCAGGTGGCATCCACCATTTTATTCTTAAAATAAAGCTGGTTGTATATTGGCTTCATAAAAATAACAATGCTAAGCACGGCAGTATAAGAAAGCTGGAAGCCGGCATCCCAGAGCCAGAATGGATTTATACACAACAGTATAAACGCTGAAGCAGCCAGTGAGTTGTAAATGAATGTTTTTCTTTCCATGCTTTCCCCAATCACAATACAGGTAAACATAACCGCTGAACGCAGAATGGACGGACTTCCGCCGGTTAGCAAACTAAATAACCACAGGCCGGCTATTACTAAAACCGGCGCTAACCACCGGGTTTGTTTTCTTTTTTTCAACGGTCTCAACAAAAGAGCCAGTAGCCAGTAGATAAGCCCGAGGTGCATACCAGAGATGGCAATTACATGCACCACACCGGTATTGGAGTAGGACTGGACCAGCGTCTTATCCAGGTCATCTTTATAGCCAATCAGCAGCGCTTCTGCCAGGCCGGCTTCTTTTTCACCGGGCACATATGCTGTTATAACCTGCAATATTTTTTGCCTGGCGGCGAAGAGGAACCGGGTTAGCTGGTTTTCATTTTTAACTGGCAGCAAAACATACTCACCGGGTGTAAGGTACACTTGCCCGTAAATACCCTGGAAGGCAGTATAACGCTCATAATTAAACGAACCGGGGTTTCCGGAATTCTTAATAGTTTGTAATGATTTATTAAAGATCATCTGCGTGCCATAACCTGTTTTACGGGCCGCACTGTCTTTTTTTAAATAAACAATGATATTGCCTTTTACCGGGTAGATACGGTCGCCGTGCACGACCTGCTGTACAGTTGCAACCGCTTTAAACGAATTGACTTTTTCGGACAAAGGCTCCTGAAGGGTAACAATTACATAGTCCTTATCATGGTAATAATTCCGTAACCATTGCTGCTGGTGGCTGCCATCTTTATGCCAGGTAATAAGCATGCCGGTAGCAAATAATAAAACATGGATAATGACGCCGTTGGTCCACGCGTGTTTATATTGCAAATAAGATAAGCGGAGATTAAACAGGAGCAGACCTGCAAGGGCAATAATTAACGCAATCCATCCCAGCTGAACCGGCGGTGCAACATACCATTGAATAAGTATGCCGGCCACAAGGGGAGCCAGCAGGCGCAAAAAAGGCGCCTGTTTCCAGAGGTATAAGGTTTGCCGGGGCATAAAGGGAAGGTAAGTAAACTCCGGCTGCACCCCAAAAAGTTGCGAAGCGAACGCGAGGAAGCGGGGTACGGTGTTGATGCAGTTAGGTCTGGCCAGCCCATTTTCGCTTTAATGTATGCCCAATTCTCATTATCAATAATTTAATTTAATCATAATGGCCGGTTTGCTGCTGCGGGTTAACTTTACTTTGTTTAAATACATACCATGAGAATTTTATCTGCCCTTTTTTTATTGTTTGCCAGCCATTATTGTATCTGCCAGTCGTCAAAGCCCCTGATAGCAGACAGGGTGCAGCTGCCCAATGGCTGGTCGCTTACGCCTGCGGGCAAGAGTCTACAGCTGGGCGATTTGCCGCTTAACATAGCCGTATCTGCGAATAAAAAATACATGGCGGTTACCAACAACGGGCAAAGTGTGCAAAGTCTGCAATTAATAGATCTCAAATCAGAAAAGGTGGTAGACAGCGTGGTAGTTGCCAAAAGCTGGTTTGGGTTAACCTTCAGTGCTGATGAGAAAAAATTGTACGCTTCCGGCGGTAATGATAACTGGATTTTACAATACGCTATTTCTAAAAACAAGCTGCTGCTGGAAGACAGTATAAAACTGGGCAAAAAATGGCCGGCAAAAATTTCTCCTGCGGGTATTGTGATTGATGATAAGAAGCGCCTTATGTATGTGGTAACAAAAGAAGACAATTCACTTTATATCGTCAGTCTGAAAACAAAACAGGTAATAAAGCAATTGCCGTTGGGCGGAGAAGGATATAACTGCGTGTTGTCACCCAATAAAAAAGAACTCTATATCAGCTGCTGGGGTTGCGATAAAATTTTAATTTTTAATACCGGCAGCGCGGCGTTTACCGGTGAGATAGCGGTAGGCGACAATCCCAATGATCTGTGTTTAAATAAAAAAGGAAGCTATCTTTTTGTGTCTAATGCCAACGACAACAGTGTTTCAGTTATTAGTATAGCACAAAAGAAAGTGGTAGAAACATTTAATACCGCATTGTATGCGGATGCACCCAATGGTTCTACTACCAATGGTTTGGCGCTGAGCGCCGATGAAAACAGCCTTTACATTGCAAATGCAGATAACAATTGCCTCGCCGTATACGATGTAAGCAAGCCGGGAGTAAGCCGGAGCAAGGGCTTTATACCGGTAGGCTGGTACCCTACCAATGTGAAGGTAATCGGCAAAAAAATTTTTGTAGCCAACGGTAAAGGGTTTTCATCGCTTGCCAATCCCTATGGCCCCAATCCAATCCGGCCAAGGGAAGATGTAGAATACCAGGGCGGCGATAAAGCCAAGCCCATTGCGGTGCAGTATATTGGCGGCCTGTTCAAAGGCACCATGAGTATTATAGCGCAGCCTTCTGAAAAACAGTTGGGCGTTTATTCATCTGCGGTATACAAAAATACACCTTATACAAAAGAAAAGGAAAGCATTACATCCGGGGAACCGGGTAACCCCGTACCCATGAAAACAGGCGATGTATCGCCCATCAAATATGTATTCTATATCATTAAAGAAAACCGCACGTACGACCAGGTGCTGGGCGATGTAAAAGAGGGGAACGGTGATCCAAAACTTGTCTTGTTTGGTGAAAAAATTACGCCCAACCTGCACAAGCTTGCCAAAGAATTTGTATTGCTGGATAATTTTTATGTGGATGCTGAAGTGAGTATGGACGGTCATACCTGGACCACCGCCGCCTATGCCAATGACTACCTTGAAAAGACATGGCCCACCAGTTATGGCGGCCGCGGGGGCGTATATGACGGAGAAGGTCACCGCCCCATAGCCAATAACAAGAAAGGTTTTATATGGGATCAATGCAAAAGGGCCGGCATTAGTTACAGAACCTATGGTGAGTTTGCAGACAATGCCAAACCAAATATTGCTGTTTTAAAAGATCATCTATGCCCTTATTTTACCGGATGGAATATGAGTGTACGTGATACTACAAGGGTAAACCAGTGGAAACAGGAATTTGACTCATTGCTGGCGGCGGGTAATGTGCCGCGCTTTAATACGGTCCGCATGGGAAATGATCATACCGAGGGCTTGCGGAAAGGCCGGCCCACACCATTCTCTCATGTGGCAGATAATGATTTGGCGGTAGGTATGTTCATAGAGCATTTAAGCAAGAGCGCTATCTGGAAACAAAGTGCCGTGTTTGTAATAGAAGATGATGCGCAAAACGGGGCTGACCATGTTGATGCGCACCGCAGCACCGCCTACCTGGCCGGGGGCTTTGTAAAAAGAAGTTTTGTGGATCACAGCATGTACTCCACCTCTTCCATGCTGCGTACGATAGAATTGATTTTAGGAATGCCGCCCATGAGCCAGTACGATGCGGCCGCTACCCCCATGTGGAATTGTTTTACACCCGCTGCCAACCTGGCGCCATTTGTGGCGTTGCCATCAAACATAGATCTCATGGAAAAAAATATAGCCATGAATGAATGGCAGCTGCGTTCAGAAAAATTTGATCTGACCAAAGAAGATGCCGTGCCCGACCTGGAATTTAACCGGGTACTATGGCATGGTTTAAAAGGAAGTAATATACCTTTTCCTGCACCCAAAAGGGCCGCCTTTGTAAAATTGAAAGAAAGCAAAGACGATGACGATGATGATTAATGTTAGGGTCTGTCCATCCAAACTTGCCTAACGCAGGGGATCGGGAGGAGATACATTATTGCGCTGTCAATGCATCCCATAAACACCCTCTGCCGCTACTGTATTTTTTTCTGTTTTACAGCCATGATGCTGTACATTCAAGCTATAAAATACTGATATGCGAAAATTGTTGCTGCTCCCTGGTACGATCCTTTTTATATTGAATACCATTGCTGCCCAGGAAACCCTCTTACTCAGATCCCCGTCTGTGAGTAATGACAAAATTGCGTTTGCCTACGCCAGTGATATCTGGACTGTCAATAAAGATGGCAGTGACCCGCAACGCCTCACGGTAAACAAGGATGTTGAATTTGAGCCCAGCATCTCTCCGGACGGGAAATGGGTGGCCTTCAGCGGCAACTACGACGGCAATATTGATGTTTTTGTGGTGCCGGTAAACGGTGGTATGCCCAAAAGATTAACCTGGCACCCGGCGCAGGAAATTGTGCGGGGCTGGAATGGCAACAAGATAATCTTTGCTTCTTCAAAAGCGTCGTTTTCAGGCCGCTACCTCCGCTTGTTTCAGTTGGATGCAACTACCGGGCAGGAAGAACCGCTTTCTTTACCGGAAGCACATCAGGGCAGCTTCTCAGCAGATGGCAAATACATCGCCTATATAAAAAATCCCGACCCAGCAGAAAAAGCCGGCGTATACCGCCCGTTTAAGTTATACCGCGGTGGTAATATGCCCAAGATATGGATCTTTAATACCGCCAATAACGAAACCGTAGAGATACCTTCCGGGGGCGCCAATAATACAAAGCCGGTATGGGTAGCCAATACCATTTATTTTTTATCTGACCGGGATAATAAAAATACCAATGTATATAAATACGACGTAGCATCGAAAAAAATTGATAAGGTAACCAGCTATACAGATTATGCAGTAAAATCTTTATTCAGCAACGGCAGGGAATTATCTTATGAACAGGCCGGGAAAATATTTTTGCTCAACCCTGCCAATGGCCAGTCAAAACAAATACCTGTCAGCACCAGTGAAGATAATCCATCACTGCGGCCACATTATGTAAATGCCGGCAATAGCATCCGCGGCTATAATATTTCACCTACAGGGGTAAGGGCAGTTTTTGAAGCAAGGGGCGAAATATTTACAATACCGCTGGAAAAAGGCGATGCAAGAAACCTAACCAATTCGGCAGGGGCAAATGACAGAAGCCCGGCGTGGAGCCCCGATGGAAAATACATAACATGGTTCAGTGATGAAGGCGGTGAATACCAGTTGAAATTAAAAGATCAGAAAGGGGAACAACCGGCCATTACTATAAAACTGGATGCAGAAGATTTTTATTATAACCCGGTATGGAGCCCCGACAGCAAGAAGATTTTATACAATAACAAACACCTGCAATTATTTTACATTGATATTAACGACAAGAAACCGGTAAAAATTGATGCAGATACCTATGACCGCCCGGACGCTTCTTTTGATGCATCGTGGAGCCCGGACAGTAAGTGGATAGTGTACAATAAAAAATTGAAAAATAGCCTGCGGGCCATTCATGTATTTGAACTGGCGGCTAATAAGTCGACGCAACTTACCGATGGCAGAAGTGAAGCGGCCAGCCCGGCTTTCAGCCGGGATGGCAAATACATATTTTTTACTGCCAGTACCAATTATGGACGATCAGTAGGTTGGCTGGACATGAGTTCGTTTGAAGTTCCGGTGGTAAATAATATTTATGCCATTGTACTGTCTAAAAACACACCCTCTCTGCTGGCACCGGAAAGTGATGAGGAATCAGTAAAACCTGATACAACTGCAAAGCCAGTAGCAGATGCAAAAACAAAACCCGCAGCCGAAGCACCTAAACCGGAAACAGGTATTAAAAGTATAGTTATTGATTGGGAAGGTATTCAGCAGCGGATTATTGCTTTATCACTGCCGGCTTCCAACTACTATAATCTAAGCGGAATGGCAGATGGAAAACTATATTACATAGCTGCAAACGCCGCGGGCGATGCCATTCTGAACAGCTATGATATTGCTAAAAGAAAAAGTGAAGCGGTTTTTGATAATATCGGGGATTATGTGATCAGTGCAGATGGTAAAAAAATATTATATACTGCCATGGGGTCGTATGGCATCGCGCCAGCAGGCGCAAAAATTGCTATGGGCGCTGGTAAATTAAATACTTCCAATCTCTCAGTCTTAACTGATCCCAAAAAAGAGTGGAAGCAAATGTTTGATGAATTGTGGCGGATAGAACGCGATTTTTTTTATGTGGAGAACATGCATGGTGCCAACTGGAAAGCCATTAAAACAAAGTATGAAAAATTTCTTCCCTACGTGGGCCACCGTGACGACCTGAATTACCTGTTTAACGATATGATGGCCGAATTGGTAATTGGTCATAATTATGTTGGCAACGGCGACTACCCGGAACAGGTAGCCGTAAATGTGGGCTTGCTGGGTGCAGACTATGAAATAAGCAACGGCATGTACCGGTTTAAGAAAATTTACACCGGCCTTAGCTGGAACCCAGGTTTTAAAGCACCGCTTGCACAGGCGGGTATTGCAGTAAAAGAAGGAGAATACCTGGTTGCCGTAAACGGGATACCGCTTGATGCACAAACAAATGTTTACAGTGTATTTCAAAATATGGCGGGCAAGCAAACCAGGATTAGCGTTAATACTACCGCGTCTTTAAGCGGTGCCCGCGAAATAACCGTAGTGCCGGTGGCTACTGAAAGTAACCTTCGGTTAATGGATTGGGTAGAAGGCAACCGCAAAAAAGTGGATGATCTGAGCGGGGGCCGTGTTGCATATGTGTATATGCCCAATACTGGCGGTGATGGGTATACGTTTTTCAACAGGTATTATTTTTCGCAGCTGGACAAGGATGCGGTAATTGTAGACGACCGGTTTAATGGTGGCGGCTCGGCAGCTGATTATGTGATTGATCTATTAAGCAGAACGGTTACCAACTACTGGAAAAACCGCGATGGTGAAATCATGAAAACACCAGAGGGTGTTATTGACGGGCCAAAAGCCATGATAACAAATGAATATGCGGCCTCCGGCGGAGATTTAATGCCGTATATGTTCAAACTTAAAAAAGTGGGCACCCTGGTTGGTACCAGGACAATGGGTATACTGGTGGGTATTTACAATTACCCGGTACTGATGGATGGCGGTACCATGACGGCGCCGCGACTGGGTATTTTTAGCAAAGAAGGGAAATGGGTGGTGGAGAATGAAGGTATCAGTCCCGATGTAGAAGTAGAGATGATGCCCAAAGACGTGATTGCCGGAAAAGATCCACAACTGGAAAAAGCCGTAGATGTATTGATGAAACAGCTTACACCACGCAAAGAAATAAAGGCACCCAAAGATCCGGTGCGGGTAGCAGATTGATGTTTTGAATGCAAGTTATTGTGAATTTGGAATGGAGATTTTCGGCTATCAGATTCAAAAAAGGCAATCCTGATTAATTGGTGCATTGGTCATTAAGTCTCCATTCCAGATTCCTGATTGCAATTCAGGCAACAAGGAACTTGCTCACATACGCTACCTGCCCGAGGTGATAAACATTGTGCTGTATCAATCCATTCAGTAGAAACCGGAAATTGTATTTGCGGTAGTCTACTGCTTCTTCCAGGAAGGCATCATCTCTTGTTTGCAGCAGTTCAATGATGGCTGTATGGGCTGCTTTTAATTCGGTTACTCCTTTTTTCCAGGTATGCTCAACCGGATCGATAGGGCGCCAGTCCAATGCTTCAAAGGCAGCCATGGCCTCATCTGATAGCTGTTCTTTTTCAATTCTATTTTTCGTAAACATCGCCCAGGTAACCATGTGATACAAAAGATCTGCCAATGAATGCCCGGAACCATTTGGTTTTGTATACACGGTGGCTTCATCTGTCTCTTCCAGGATGGCGTAAACGGTTCTGCCATACCAGGGCTGGCCGTCCAGGGTGTTTTGCAGCGAAGTGATGATGTATTGAATTTCCTTATTCATAAAGGAAAGTTACAGAAACCGGCTTGTAATTTTCTCCCTTATAGCAAAAAAATAGCCGACTGTTGTGGCCGGCTATTTTAAAATATAAGTTGAACCTATTTGCTCAGGTACATACTTCTGTCTTTGTACAACTGCCTGAAATAAGGATCCCGTAAATCTTTTATGAAGCGGATGGCTTCACCGGTACTTTTCATTTCTGGTCCCAGTTCTTTATTTACACCCGGAAACTTATTGAAACTGAATACAGGTTCTTTGATGGCAAAACCAACCAGTTTCTTTTCAAAAGTGAAATCTTTCAATTTTGCAGCGCCAATCATTACTTTGGTTGCTACGTTGAGATAAGGTATCTGGTAGGCTTTCGCAATAAATGGCGTAGTACGGGATGCACGCGGATTGGCTTCAATTACAAATACATTGCTGTCTTTAATGGCAAACTGTATATTGATCAGGCCCTTTATATTCAATGCCCTGGCAATTTTCTCCGCATATTCTTCCATGGTATGCACTACCAGCGGCGTAAGGTTAAACTGCGGCAATACGGCATTGCTGTCTCCGCTGTGTATACCAGCCGGTTCAATATGCTCCATTACACCCATTACATGAAAATCTTCTCCGTCAAAAATGCCATCTATCTCAGCTTCCTGACAGCGGTCAAGAAAATGGTCTACCAGTATTTTATTGCCGGGTAAATGTTTCAGCAGGCTTACTACGGCGCTTTCCACTTCATCATCATTGATTACAATGCGCATTCTTTGTCCGCCCAGTACATAGCTGGGACGCACCAAAACCGGGTAGCCCACACGGTTAGCTACTTCCACAGCTTCATCCACCGTTTCAGCGGTTCCGTAAGATGGGTAAGGGATGTCGAGGTCTTTAAGCATGTCACTGAAGCGGCCACGGTCTTCGGCAATATCCATGCTGTCGTACGAAGTACCAATAATTTTAATACCTTTTTTATGCAGGCGCTCTGCCAGTTTCAAAGCGGTTTGTCCGCCGAGTTGCACAATAACACCTTCTGGTTTCTCGTGTTCAATGATTTCCCAAAGGTGCTCCCAGTAAACAGGTTCAAAGTAAAGTTTATCAGCCATGTCAAAATCTGTGGACACTGTTTCGGGGTTACAATTGACCATGATGGATTCGTAACCACATTCTTTAATAGCCAGCAATCCGTGTACACAGCAGTAATCAAATTCAATACCCTGGCCAATGCGGTTGGGACCTGAACCGAGTACAATGATTTTTTTCTTATCCGTTACCTTGCTTTCGTTGACCGCTTTTTTTGCAACAGCGCCCGGTGCGATGGAACCAGCCTCAAAAGTAGAATAGAAATAAGGCGTTTTTGCTTCAAACTCAGCACTGCAGGTATCTACCATTTTAAACACCCGGGTAATACCAGCTGCTTTTCTTTTTTCGTACACCGCATCTTCTGTGCTGTCATTCATTATCTTGGAAATCTGCTCATCTCCAAAACCGTGGCGCTTTGCTTTTTCCAGCAGTTCAAGCGGTAATGTTTCTAATTTATAATGGGCAATTTCTTTTTCAATATCGCAGATAAGTTTTATCTGGTTAAGGAACCAGCGGTCAATGCCATTGGTTGCTTTTGAGATGGTGCCTACCGATACACCCAGCATGAGGGCATCCTTGATGCGGAAGATGCGATCCCATTTTGGGGTCTTGAGGTATTCAATCAACTCTTCTGCGTGCATCTGGCTTTTACCGTAATAACCCAGTCCTACAGCATTGTTCTCCAAACTCTGACAGGCTTTTTGAACGGCTTCGGTAAAACTTCTGCCAATTGACATCACTTCGCCTACACTTTTCATTTGCAGGCCCAGGGTATCATTGGCGCCTTTGAATTTATCAAAGTTCCAGCGCGGCATTTTTACAATAACATAATCCAGTGCCGGTTCAAAATAAGCCGAAGTATTTTTGGTAATCTGGTTCTCCAGTTCATCCAGGAAATACCCGATGGCCAGTTTAGCAGCAATTTTGGCAATGGGGTAACCGGTTGCTTTGGAAGCCAGTGCAGAAGAACGGCTTACCCGGGGGTTGATTTCAATAGCAATAATTTCTTCTGTATTGGGGTTAAGGGCAAACTGGACGTTGCAGCCGCCGGCAAAATTGCCCAGGTCGCGCATCATGCGGATGGCTGTGTTGCGCATCAGCTGAAAAGCCGTATCGCTTAGCGTCATAGCTGGTGCCACTGTTATAGAATCACCGGTATGAACGCCCATCGGGTCAAAGTTCTCTACGGTGCAAATAATAACTACATTGTCGTTGGCGTCCCTTAACAATTCAAGCTCAAATTCTTTCCAGCCCAGTACTGCTTTTTCTACCAGTACTTCATGGATAGGGGAGGCCTGCAAGCCGCGGTTAAGGGCTTCGTCAAGATCATCTTTATCGTGTACAAAGCCACCGCCTGTACCGCCCAGGGTGAACGAGGGGCGTATTACGAGCGGGAAGCCGATTTCCTGGGCAAATTCTTTTCCTTCCAAAAAGGAATTGGCTGTTTTAGCAGTAGCCACCGGCACGCCCATTTGAATCATCCACTGGCGGAATTTCTCGCGGTCTTCTGCCTTATCAATTGCTTTAATGTCCACTCCAATGAGGCGTACATTGTATTTGTCCCAGATGCCGAGGTCTTCCGCTTCTTTGGCCAGGTTAAGTGCAGTTTGACCACCCATGGTAGGCAATACGGCATCAATATCATTTTCTTCCAGAATCTGTTCAATACTTTCAGCGGTAAGGGGCAAAAGGTAGACGCGGTCGGCCATCATCGGGTCGGTCATAATGGTGGCCGGGTTGCTGTTAATAAGTATCACTTTAATCCCTTCCTCCCGCAGACTGCGGGCAGCCTGGGTTCCGGAATAATCAAACTCACAGGCCTGGCCAATAATGATGGGGCCAGAGCCAATAATAAGAACTGAACGTATAGAAGTATCTTTTGGCATATATGTGTTAATTCGTTTGTATTAACGCCCCTCCTTGGTAGAGGTTTGGAGAGGTTAAACAAATTGCGCAAAAGTAAGGGACTGAAAGAAAATATGGCGGTATTTTTTTACCCCCTGCCCCGTTGCGCGGGTGACGAAGATTGATCCCCTTGCTTTCCGCCTGGAATTCATTCATTAACAGGTGCTGAAATGAAATAAAAAATCAAATTTAAATTAAATTAGAGTTTGAGGGAAATCGTTAGTATCAGATATGCGTTTTAAGAGGCTACAGCAACAAATTCAAAATCTCCTTCATGAAATGAATAGCGGGCTGGCGGCAGTGAAGTTTATACCGAAATGTTTATCGCAAAAAAAACCGGCCATGCAGGCCGGGCAAATTTTATTGAAAAGGTTAAGTCTTTAAAAGGAGAAAGAAATAGTAGGATACGGCTAATCACCTCAGGCCAGCCTAACAGGTCTATCCGGGTGCAGGTACAGGTATCAGCTATTGTGAAAAGCTGCCCACTCAACATCGTCAAGTACTACCTGGCCTTTACGAAGGGCCATACGCTTTTTAGCCAGCTGACGCTTTTCATCATAATTGCTTTTCCATTTGTACACCAACTTTTGTTTTGCTTCTGTTCCTTTCACCCAGCCCACTACAGTTGCAAAGACCATTACAACGGTGAGGAGAAAGTTTCTGTAAATATTCTTCATTGTAAAAAATTTATCCTGATTCTATATTAATAAGACAGTCTCTGTATGTCAAACGCTGTACCATAGTTGAAAATAAAGCATACCATAAAGAGGGTATTTTTAAGAAATGATTGTTAAAGAAAATAGCGCTATTATAGAATGAATCATTCATTTTTGAATAATTTGCCGCTGTAAGCACACCGTTTATCCTTGGGTTAAATAATTATTAAACTTTTTGTACAGATGCGTTTATTGTCATTGTTTCTTTTTCTGCATATCACTGTGATCAGCCATGGGCAAGTATTTGCGCCGGAAAACTATCCGCAGTCCTATTTCCGTAACCCGCTGACCATCCCTATCAGCCTGGCCGGCAATTTTGGAGAGCTTCGCCCCAATCATTATCATATGGGCTTTGATCTTAAAACGGATCACCATGAGAACATGCCGGTGTATGCTGCTGCGGATGGATATATTGCCAGGATAAAAATTGAGCCGGCCGGTTTTGGCCGCGCCATTTACATTAATCATCCCAATGGTTTTACTACGGTGTACGGTCACCTGAACGCGTTTATACCTGCTTTGGATGCATGGTTGAAACAGCTGCAGTACCAGCAGGAATCATGGCGGGTGTTTCCGGAACTGGCGCCCAATCTTTTCCCGGTAAAAAAAGGGGATCTGATTGCCTACAGTGGTAATACCGGCGGCAGCCAGGGTCCGCATGTACATTTTGAAGTGCGGAAAACGGATGATGATGTAAACCTTAACCCGATGTTATTTGGTTTTCCGCTGGCAGATAATACCACCCCCACTATGAGCCGGCTGGCCGTGTACGACAGGCGGTTAAGTTTGTATGAACAATCGCCCAAATTAATTCCAATAAAAAAAACGGCAGATGGTTATACCAGTATCAGTCCGGTGGTAACCGTTGGGTCGCCCAGTATAAGTTTCGCCATCTCGGCATCCGATACGCATAGCGGATCTTCCAACCCCAATGGTATTTTTGAAGCAGACATGTATGATAACGGCAAGCTGGTAATTGGCTTCCGGATGGATAAAATAAGTTATGCCGGCACCCGCACCCTCAATGCGCATATAGATTATAAAACCCGCGCCACCGGCGGCCCATACCTGCAACAGCTCTTTGAATTACCCGGGAATAAAGAAGGTATTTATAAACCCGTTGCTGGTACTGGCGTCATTGACATGAGCGATGGCGCTGTACACGAAATAAAAATTTATGTAAAGGATGCCTATAACAATACATCCCTGCTAAGTGCCAAAGTGCAATATTCCGGCACAGCTTCACCCGTCACCGCAGCAGCCGGGAAACTTTTTTACCCGCTGATGCTGGACGGATTGGAGAATACCGATTGCGAATTTTTTATTGGAGAGCGATGCCTGTATGATTCTGTTCACATCGCTTATAAAAGAACGGCTGCAGCTGCTGCCAGTACAGTATCTGCTGTGCATAGCATTGGTGCTGCCTATATTCCTTTACAGGAAGCCATGACGGTAAGGATAAGGCCCCTTATTTCATTGGACGCAGACAAACGTAACCATGTGGTGATGCAGCGTTTTGCCGGTAATAAGCAGGATGTGCAGAAAGTAGAATGGCAGAAGGGCTGGGCTGCAGCAAAATTCAGGGAGATGGGCAGTTTTCAGCTGGTACTGGATGAACTGCCGCCGGTAATAGTACCGGTTGGTTTTAAAGATGGTGCCAATATGAGTAAGGCAGCACGCATGGTGTTTACCGTTAAAGACAACCTTGAATCATTCAAAAATTTCAGGGCCGAACTAGATGGCAGGTGGCTGCGTTTTACCAATGATAAGGGCAGAAGTTTCATTTATATTTTTGATGAAAAATGTGGACCGGGTGAACATTCGCTACAGGTAAGTGTAGAAGATGAAGCCGGGAACCTTACAGTAAAAACATTCAGCTTTACAAGGTAAACTGCACATCTTGAAATGGCGCTGATCCCAGATTTATTAGTATAATGAGTGTTCATTTTGAACAAAGGTTTTTATTCATTGCATTTATACATTTACCACATTCATTACATGACTTATGTTGCAGGAAGGAGATAAAGCACCCGCATTTAGTTCGGTTGACCAGGATGGGCAAAAAATTGCCCTCTCAGATTACAAGGGGAAAAAAGTGATACTCTATTTTTACCCGGAAGATGGTACCCCTACCTGCACCGTGCAGGCCTGTAACCTCCGGGATAATTATGCCTTATTGAAAAAAGAAGGATTTGTAGTGCTGGGTGTAAGCCCGGATGAAGTAGCCAGGCATAAAAAGTTTGAAGCTAAATTTTCACTTCCATTTACCATGCTGGCAGACCCGGCCCATGCCATTATAGATAAATATGGAGTGTGGGGAATGAAAAAATTATATGGCCGTGAATACATGGGCCTTCACCGTACTACTTTTTTGATTGATGAAAAAGGAATGATAAGGAAGATTTTTCTAAAACCTAAAAGCAAGCAACACGCCGAAGAGATTGTAAAAGCCTGGAAAGAGCTTACCTGATGACTGTTCCCAATACGCTTTCTTCAATATTCACAGTTGTTGGGCGGAAAGACGTACGCTCATTGAAAGTCCAAAAAAGAATAGAAATTTTCATAATTGTCACCCACGCAAAAAAGGCCTACAGCAGCATATCAGACTCCTCATTACATTTGCGTATTTCGGTACTTTTCATATTCTTCCGGGCAACCTTGGCCCTTTAAGCATCGTATGATGGTATAATATCAACGGAAAACTGCCGTTTAGGTATTGTGTCTCTCATCACCCGATAACCAGCTATACTATGCGTTCAGTTCAACCTGTTTGGATCTTTGCCTACTTTATTATTGTTATCGCTACTACTGCCGGCTGTGCCTATATAAAAAAAGAGGTAGTGCAGACCCCATGTGTTGTTCCCGATATTGTTAGCTACGCCGGTAATATTGCGCCTATTATCAGCAGCAACTGCTCCAGCTGCCATAGTGCCGGCTCTAATAGTTCCGGCATACTGCTCGACAATTACAACAACCTAAGATTTTATGCTCAGAATGGTTACCTGTATGGCACCATCAGCCATGGCAACGGCTATAAACCTATGCCGGAGGGCGGCGTTAAGTTAAACGACTGTACCATTGCTACCATTAAGAAATGGATTGATAATGGCGCACCGCAGTAACAGGTGCTGTACGTAGACCTATAAAGCAACCAGTGCTAATCCGCACCCCTGCCAACAACGTTTTAACTATAACCCACTAATAAAAAAAGTATGAAGCCTTTCTGCATGCTGCTCCTGTCTGTAGTTTTTTTGCAAACCGTGTATGCCCAGGATGATATAATGAAATCCCTGCAGGACTCCGTTGTAAAAAAAGAATACGTAACCAATGCGTTCAAATCTTCCCGGGTTATCAATGGCCATTCCATGGAATTTATCGGCGCCGGGGTTCTTGATTTTCGCATACTGCACCGTTTTGGACCAGTAAACCAGGGGGTGAGCCAGTTTTTTGGCCTGGACCAAGCAAGTATGCGCATCGGGTTTGATTATGGCCTTAGTAAAAACTTTACCATCGGTATTGGAAGAACTACTACAAAAAAAGAACTGGATGGCTTCTTAAAATACCGTCCACTACAGCAGGCAACCGGCGCTGGCGGATCGCCCGTTTCTATTGTTTTGGTAGCCGGCATGTCTATTCAAACCTATAAAAACCTTGATGTAACGAAAGAAGTTTCGTTTAACCTGCGCACCGGTTATTATTACCAGGTGATCGTGGGCCGTAAGTTTTCGCCCCGTTTAACGCTGCAACTGAGTCCAACACTGGTACACAGAAATGAAGTAAGCGCTGGCGATTTGAACGATGTATATGCTTTGGGTATGGGTGCCCGTTATAAATTCAGCAAGCGGATGGCCCTGGTGGTAGATTATTTCTATGTTGCCAATGGGTTCCCGCATTCTGCAGGCAGTAATCCTTTGTCTGTTGGGGTGGATATTGAAACCGGTGGTCACGTATTTCAGCTGCATTTTTCTAACACAAGCGGTATGAACGAGAGAGCATTTATTACAGAAACCACCAATAAATGGGGCGATGGAGATATTCAGTTTGGCTTTAATCTCTCCAGGGTATTTAATGTAAAGAAGCGGCGAATTGCTGTAGATAATTAGTTCTTTTCTTAAAATGCTGGAACTGGCATAACAGCAGCCGAAGTAGGAAAAAGTTTTAGCGCAGGTGATATAAAATGGTATGGCAGGTAAGCAACCGGCCTGCGCTGTATAATTAAATTAATTTATAAACAGGTCCACCTTTTTGTGTTCAGGGGTGTAGTTAAAAAAATCCTGCCTTTTTTTGGGCAGGATTCATTTTATCAGAAATTATAAGCATCCCAATATACATTCTCTTTCATAAACAACTCATACATTTCCTTCCAGCCTTTAAATTTTTTATCGGTGCCTAAAAAATGATTGTGCCAGATGGTAACAAAAAGGCCATTTATTTTTTTAATGGTATTGTAATAATGTACCAGCTCTTCGTAAGCTTGCTGCGGAGTAAATTTTTGTTCGTGAAACGAATTGGCATCCATAAAGCAAAAAGGAAATAACTGCAGTGCGGTAGTTTCATTTTCTTCCAGGTCAAACCAATAGAAAGAGGAGGCGACAGATGCGCGGAAGCCATTGGTACTGCCATACCCCATTGAATAGTCTTTCAATAAACCGCATTCAATAAACCTTCTGAAATTCTGGGGAAGGGTAAATTTTATATAATGCTGGCGGCTGTGCTCAACAGGCCTGTCAACAATCACCTCTAACCATTCCTTTTCTTCTTCCAGTACTTTTTTTGTAGCTGATACACTGCTCTGCCATGAGGGGTGCAGCCCTATTTTATACACCAGGCAGAAATACGCAATTAATTCCTGCAATGCTTTGGAGGAAGTCGGTGTATTCCTATCATACCCCTGTAACTTTTGCGCTACCAGGAAAAAATAGATGGGTTTTATTTTACAATATAAATGCAGGGCGTCCAGCCATTCGTATGAATCGTAAGGGTCCTGACCATCATTCATCAGCACATTCCATCTTTCTTTTACCTGCTGCCAGCTGCCCCGTTTAATTGATTTTGCAAAACCGCCCATATTGCGCATCCAACCCTTGTGTTTATAAGACCAGGCAATATCAATATCATACGATGGGATAAATTTGAATGGCCTGCGCCTGAAAATAAGTCCCGGAAATTTTTTCTTCAGCTTTTTTTTGAAATCATCCAGCCAGATATTTATCAGGGGCTGGCGCAAAAAATGTTCTTTAAAGGCCAATGAATTGGTGTGCGCATAACGGCCGTACTCATCTTTGTTGTGTGGCAGGTATTCTTCATACCGGGAGAGCAGGTAAAATGAAGCCGCCAGTATATCGAAAGGATGGTCTCCGCTGGTTTGAAAGAAAGCCCGCTGGTAATCTGCTTCAAAGCATTCAACAGGCTGGGGCTTTATATCGGTTTCAAACAGCAGCGGTGTGGCTTTTATATAAAACTCCTGCTCAGAAAAGTCATTGTCAGAATAGTTAATGCGCGGACCTTCAAAAACCTTGAAATCTTCTGCGTTGCTGGTAAGACTGATAGGTTCTGTAAATAATTCATTGCTGATAAAATCAACAATATACTTCAGCCGGGGGGTTATGGTATGAGCGTAGAATAGTAACATCCGTATATAATAATAGCCAGCCATTGCGCTGACTATCTACAAATATATTGTCTAAATTCATTTTTTGTTAATCATTCTTATACTGCGCTTTCCACATTTCATTAAAAGTCTTTTCAGAAAAGTCAAGCGCTTGCCGGTGGGTGGTCCATCCTTTAAAAAGTTTATTAACTGCCCAGTTTTTTAATTTGCGGTTGCCCTTATTCATCAGGTTGCGGTTAAGGCTACCTTTTTTCCAGGCTTTCCAGGCAATGCGTTCACCCCAGGATGCAGCGCCCCGCTCAACAGATTCATGCCTGTTTTCCAGTAAGAGTTCATGCAAATTAATTTTTACCGCGCATACTTCTGTGCAATTGCCGCACAACGATGAGGCATAGCTTAAGTGTTTCCACTCGTCCATCTGTTTCAGGTGCGGGGTTATTACAGCGCCAATGGGGCCACTATAGGTGGTGCCGTATGCATGGCCGCCAATGTTTTTATATACCGGGCAGGCGTTTAAACAGGCGCCGCAGCGTATGCAATACAAGCTCTCCCTTGTTTTTGGATTGGCAAGAATATTGGTGCGGCCATTGTCCAGTAAGATAACATACATCTCGCCGGGCCCGTCTGTTTCATTGGGTTGCCGTGGGCCGGTAACAACGGTATTGTAAACAGTAACTTTCTGGCCTGTACCAAAAGTGGAGAGCAATGGCCAGAACAAACCGAGGTCTGTTAAAGAAGGAAGTATTTTTTCTATGCCCACAATAGCTATATGCGTTTTTGGAAAAGCACAGCTTAACCTTGCGTTGCCTTCATTTTCTGTAATGGCAATAGCGCCGATATCTGCAATTAAAAAATTGCCGCCCGTAATACCAATCTCTGCCTCAGTATATTTTGTACGCAGCTTCTCCCTCGCCACCAGCGTAAGCGCTTCAGGAGACAGGTTGGGTGCCGTATGTAGTTTCTCGTAAAATAATTTAGCCACATCTTCCTTGCTTTTATGCATGGCGGGTGTAACAATATGATAGGGCGCTTCGCCGTCTAGTTGCTGTATATATTCTCCGAGGTCTGTTTCTATGCTTTCTATGCCCAGTTCATGTAAAAAATCATTCAGCTTCAGCTCCTCGGTGACCATACTTTTGCTTTTCACAATACTGCGGCAGTTTTTTGCAATGCAGATTTTCTTTATTTCATCCAGCGCCTGCTGCGCATCTGCCGCCCAGATTACTTTACCGCCGCGCTTTGTAAAAGCTGCTTCAAAATTCTCCAGCTGTTGATCCAGTGTTTCTATGGCACGCCATTTAATATTTTTTGCCCTTTCCCGGGCGCTGTTGACATCCGGAAATTGTAGTTTACCTGCGGGTACTGCAGCATTGTACCGGCCAATATTAAAATTAATTTTGCGGCGGTGGTCCAGGTCGGCGGATTTAATGGTGCTCTTTGCTATGAAAGTGGAGGCGGAATCGGACATGAACTTATCTTTTGAAATGCATTTTTAATGGTGAGCCGGCAATCGTCATTTGTAAGTCGCAGTTCATTTTTTTCCGCTTAAACAGCGCGTACGATTCAGAACTGATGTTTTAGGCTTTCTTGTCTTTAAAATATTTGGCTGCTACCTGTTCCAGCAGGCCGTAAAAGTCTTCGCCATATTTTCTGATTAAGGCCGTTTTTAAAAAAACGTAGGTGGGTACTTTTAATTTTTTTCCCAGTGCACATGCCGGGTCACACATGGTTTCGCGGGGCTCATAATTCAGCATCTCATATTCCTTGCTTTTTTTAACTTTAATAGGATAGAGGTGACAGCTGATGGGTTTTGGCCATTTTATTTTTCCATCGTTATAGGCTTGTTCAAAAGAGCACATGATAATGCCCTTTTTATCGCGGTAGCCATATGCACACAGCTTGCCGCCGATAGTGGGTGTTACCCATCCAAATTCCCTGTCGTACTGGTACCGGCCTTCTTTTTCTGTTACAGCAATACCTTCTTTTGTCATGTAAGGTTTTACTATTTCATAAGCATTGTTTACTTCAGCCAGTTCTGCTTTGGTGAGCGGTGCGCCCGCATCGCCATCTTCGCAGCAGCCACCCTTGCATTTAGAAAGATCGCACACAAACTGAGATTCTACCACATCATCACTTATCAGTATATTTTCTATCGCTATCAAGGTAAATTGTTTATACTGCAAACTTACGGCTAAGAAAACAAAGAGAAAACAGAACATTCCGGCTAAGGGCTAAAGAGAGAAGATAAGATGACCAATTATCTATTACTCGCTGAAATGACTAGTATGAATTGTATTCTTGAATAAAATGCACGTAGCGGGCTGTAGAAAAATCTGTGATATTATCTTTTTCGGTGTGAGCTTTAAAACTCTTTTTCTCTTTTTTGCCTTCGCTTACTTCCAGGTTAGGCTATTGATCAGGTGCTTCATATCCTCCTGCAAAAAGCGGTTTACAATACCCAGTGAATCTGCATTAGGCGTGGCATCAAAGTACAAAGCGCCGCGCAGGAAATGCTTTACCGAATCAGTGACCAGGAACTGGTTGGCGGTGGCCGCATTACCACCTATTTTAAAATAAATGCCGTTTACATGATTAACGGTAGTAAAGGCACTGTCATCTATGGAAGACGCTTTGAGGGTGTGCTTATAAGTGAGGGCATAAGAACTCCTGATGAGGTTATCAAAGCTGTTGATGCCTGTAGAATCAATATAATTTCCTTTTGCGTCATGTACTTTAAACCGGCTTTTACCGCCAATTTCAATATAGCTGATGTATATCTTGCCATGAAACTGCGGAAAGTCAATGTTAAGCCAGTATGGGTTATCGGGTTGTTCTTCAAAAAAAGTACTGTCCTGGATAATGCTGGCATAGCCCGGATATTCAAAACGGTAAGGATATCCTGCCTTATCAAATAATTGGTAGCTGCGGGCGGGAAAATCAATTTTATAATAACCACGCGGGCGCGGGGTATAGGAGCTGTTACAAGACAATGCAATGATAAGAACCAATATACATGTAAATAAACCGGGCGTTTTTTTCAGTAATGTTTTTCGCATAAATTAGTCTACTCTTTAATGGCCGGCTTAACAGCTATTTTAACTTTTTTGATTCGGTTGCGATCCAGTTCCAATATGGTAAAATCAAAATCTCCACTGCTGACGATATCATTTACTGCCGGAAAATGACCGGCTATCTCCAAGATAAGACCAGCCAGAGAATCACTGTCTCCGCGTACCCGTTCAAAAGTATCAACTGGCAAACCCATCATCTTGCAAACGTCGTTGATCATGGTACGGCCTTCAAATACGTAGTTATAATCATCTATCTTACTGTCACCACTTTCTTCATCGTCAAACTCATCTTTTATATCGCCTGTAATTTCTTCCAGTATGTCTTCCAGGCTTACAATACCGCTGGTGCCGCCAAACTCATCTACCACCACGGCAAAGTGTATACGCTTTGTCTGAAATTCCTTTAAAAGGTCTTCTATCATTTTCTGTTCGTGTACAAAATACGGCTGGCGCATCAACTGCTGCCAGTGAAAATCCTGGCTTTCGTTAAGGTGCGGTAAAATATCTTTGGTATGAACAATACCAGTCACCTCATCCAGGTTATCTTTATATACCGGCAAGCGGGAGTAATGAAGCTCGGCTGCTTTTTTTATCAAGTCTCCAAATGAGAGGTTCTGGTTAACACCACATACGTCCAGCCGGGTGGTCATTACCTGCTTCACCGTAATATTGCCAAACTTAACAATGCCTTTGAGAATACTTTTTTCTTTTTCAGTGGCATCTGTGCTGGCGGTGATATCTATTGCACTGTCCAGTTCTTCCAGGCTGTAGCTGGACGCTTTTTTGCCCAAAAAATGTTCTATGCTGTCAGATATACCTACCATCCAAACACTGATTCTCCTGAAGAGGTAATGTATAATTTCAACAATATAAGATGCATTGTAGGCAAAGCGCAGGTTGTTTTGCGTAGCCCACACTTTTGGTAAAACCTTTCCAAAAAGTACCAGGAAAAAACTAATGATGATAATTTTGACCAGGGCAATTAAAAAAGGTGCTTCCAGCTTTAATTCAAGATTAAGCATTTCGCTTATCAGAAAATTAGAGAGTATAATGATGGCTATATTGACCAGGGTACTGGCAATCAGCAAAGAGGCCAGTAATATTTTGGGGTCTTCCAGTAAACTGACAATCCGCTTCCAGCCTGCATCCTGTTTTGTCTTCAGCATGTTTACATCTTTGTAGCTGAGGGAGAAAAACGCTACTTCCGCGCCGGAGACAAAGAAAGAAATAAGCAGTAAAAAAAGAATCAGTACAACCAGCAAGGTGATGCCCTGTGTGTTACCAGCCAGTAAAAGCAATGAAGGGTAATGAAAGTAAGCAGTAAAATCCGACAGGTAATCCAAAGCAGCGATTTTTCGTGATTAATATTGGGCCTTTGATTAAAAAGCAGCAGTATATGCTGCTAAAAAATGGTAAGCGCAAAGTTGCAGTAAATATTTAACTAAAAAGGCAAATCTCCGGAGTGCTCACCGGGGGGCAGGGTATCCGGGTTGCTTAAATTGTCCAGCGTGCCATCGTGCCCGGTGCCGTGGTTGCCGTCATTTCTTTTATCAAGCATAATCAGATTGTCTCCAACTACTTCGGTAGCAAATTTTTTATTTCCTTCTTTATCTTCCCAGCTGCGGGTGCGCAAACGGCCTTCTATATATACCAGGCTTCCTTTGTGTAAATATTTTTCAGCCAGGTCTGCCAGTCCGCGCCATAAAACAACCGTATGCCATTCTGTTTGTGAGATAAGCTTTCCAGACCTGTCTTTGTACGTTTCTGTGGTGGCCAGCGAAAATTTAGCAACGCCAATATTGCCTTCCAGGTACTGTACATCCGGGTCTTTTCCAAGATTTCCTATAAGCATCACCCTATTAACGCCACGCATAGTTGATAGTTTATGTTAAATAATCATCTGCTGGTTTAAATCTCCTTTAAAGTTAGATTTTTTCAGGTAAACAAATGGATTTTTTTGGTGCCTGTATTGATTTAAATGGCTGCTGACATGTCACTCTCATTCCGTGTTTATGAACACATTAAGCATGCCATTGTGAATGGCTGTTACGGTATATTATCAACGCATAAAAAGCAGTCCACATATATTAACTACGACACGCTCTCTTTACAGAAGCATGATGAATTAAAACAACTGCAAGGGTTTTGCAGGCGCCTGCAGGTAAGCTGTAATAAATTTGGGAAAGGGATAATCCGTAAGCGAGGATTTTTCTACCAGTTCATAGTCATTCAGTGAGGAAGGCAGTTCATCGCTTTCCATTTCTATAAACTGCCCAATGATAGTTTGGTGGGTGAGCTGCTGACTGAATATGGGAGAAATGTTTTTAATCAGCATTTTTTGCCGGCCAAAAATTTTTTTAATGACAGGGCTGAGTGTTTTTTGTTCAGTTACCAGTAATTGCCCGCTCTCATACAAAACAAATTCGTACAGGTTTTCCCAGATGTCTTTACTGGTTCTTTTGCGCACCAGTACGGCATCTTTAACGTGTACAATAAAATAATACAGCCAACGGGGCTTCTTTTTTAACTGCTTTTCTTTAACCGGCAGGTATTTTACTTGGTCTAATACAAGTGCCCGGCAATCTTTTTTCTGCGGGCACTGGCTACAAAGGGGCAATTGCGGCTTGCAAATTACCGCTCCAAAATCCATAATAGCCTGGTTGTACAAGCCGGGTTGCTGTTTATCAAGCAATTCAGTGGCAAGAAGACTATATAGTTTTTTACCGGCGCTGCTGTCTATAGGTGTGGATACGCCAAAATACCTTGACAATACCCGGAAAACATTCCCATCCAGTACGGCATACGGTAAGTTAAATGCAAAGGAAGCTATGGCCGAAGCAGTATACGGTCCAATGCCTTTTAGCGCAACAATCGATTCGTAATCGTGGGGAAATGCCCCGTTATTCTCTTTACTGATGTATGCGGCAGTGGCAATCAGGTTTTTGCAGCGGGTATAATAACCCAGGCCTTCCCATAATTTAAACACTTCCTTTTCCGGCGCTGCGGCCAGTAAATGTACCGTTGGAAAGGCGGCAATGAACCGTTGAAAATAGCCCAAACCCTGCTCAACCCTTGTCTGCTGCAAAATAATTTCGCTCAGCCAGATTTTATAAGGATCTTTTTCTCCCTTCCAGGGCATCGCCCGGGTATTCAAATCCCGGTTCCATTTCATCAATTTCTTCGTAAAATCGGCTTTCATAGCGTACCTGGCTACTTATTTTAAACAGAAAAAGGGTAAAAATAGCCGGATTTTTGGCTTTTTATACCTTTATTCTTCAAAACCAATATTTTATCTGTCACTTGCACAAGTAGAAAAGTTCTTTTATATTAACTTCGTAATTGGTTATGAAGCAGATATGAAAATGACAAAAACTTCGTTTTGTTACAGATAATATTATAAACCCTCAAGTTTTCAACAAAATGAGAAAAGCCGACTTAATCAATCAGATTGCCGAAAAAACCGGTATTCCTAAAATTGATGTATTAGTAACCCTTGAAGCAATGTTTAAGGAAGTGAAGGATACATTGGCCCAGGGAGAGAACATTTACATCCGCGGATTTGGCAGTTTTATTACCAAGAAACGGGCAGCAAAGATTGGCCGTAACATTAAAAAGAATGTAGCGGTTCACATTCCAGAGCATTTTATACCAGCATTTAAACCCGCCAAGGAGTTTGTGATGGAAGTTAAAAAACTGGATACAGTAAAAGAAGATCAGCCAAACCCCGAAGCTGAGATGTAAATTGCGCTTCTAATTTTCTAGTAAAGTGAAGAAACAGCAATTTATTCTCGTTGGTTCAGGCCTTGTCTTCTTTCTGTTGATTTATTTTTTTGCCAATACAACGCCGCCCGCTAAGAAGCCACAGGCTGCTGAAGCAGGGGCGGATGGCGCGCCGTCTAAAAAAATTGACGCAGCGGTGATCGTAGCTGCGGCCAAACAAAAGCTCTCTCCTGCCCGGCAGGCGTACGTATCCGGGCTTGAGACTGCCGTGGTAAGAGGCGACGTAAAAGACCAGCAAATCAAAGTTTATCGTCAATTGGCCAGTTTCTGGAGAGACTCTGTCCATTTCTTTGAACCCTACGCATATTATACCGGTGCTGCAGCTAAATTGGAAAATTCTGAAAAAAGTCTCACCTTCGCAGCCCGCCAATTTTTAAATGAATTGAAAGGGACCAATCAACCGGCTGTAAAACAGTGGATGGCAGACGAGGCAAAAGGCCTTTTTGAAAAGGCGCTGGAGATAAATCCGGCAAATGATTCGTCTGTAATTGGTTTGGGAAGTTGTTACATTTTTGGCAGTACCGCCGCCAACCCGCAGGAGATGATGATGGGAATCCAGAAGATACTGGCGGTTGCCAAAAAAGACAGCACTAATATGTATGCGCAGTTAATGCTTGGTATTGGTGGTGTGGTGTCGGGGCAGCTGGATAAAGCAATAGAGCGGTTAAAAAAAGTGGTACAGCAGGAACCGTCTAACCTGGAGGCTATTTTTATGCTGGCAGAAGCCTATGAGAGAAAGGATGATAAAACCAATGCCGTGTATTGGTACGAAACAGGTAAGAAATATGTCTCCAATGATCAAATGATTGAGGAGATTGACAATAAGATAAAAACATTAAAATAATTTTTAACTCAAATATTTCACTAATGCCTTGTGGTAAAAAGAGAAAGCGTCATAAAATAGCTACGCATAAACGTAAAAAAAGACTTAGAAAGAATCGTCATAAGAAGAGAAATAAATAATTCTTTTAAGGCCTGCAAGTTTGTAGCAGGCCTTAATTTTCTTTTTTGCTGGATCCATTTACCTGCCTTCTAAGTAGTGTGCCTGATTGCTTTATTGTAAAGCCATGGTTAGCTGGCATGTAAAACCACTTCAGCGCTTTTCCTTTTAGTGTGTGATGGTTATACTTTTGTAAATGTGATTAAGATTGAACAAGGAACTTATTATTAACGCGGCTCCGCAGGGAGTAGAGATTGCCCTTCTCGAGGATAAGAAATTAGTAGAACTGCACAACGAAAAAACTGATGCCAGTTTTGCTGTGGGCGATTTATATCTTGGAAAAGTTAAAAAACTTATTCCGGGATTAAATGCTGCATTTGTAGACGTTGGGTTCGAAAAGGATGCTTTCCTCCATTATACTGATCTGAGCCCTTATGCAAGGTCTTTGCTCAAGTTTACCCAGGCTGCCATAAACGACCAGAATGAAACTGGTTTTGATTTTGGCCAGTTCCAGGTAGAGCCAGAGATCATTAAAACCGGCAAAATAAATGAAGTATTGGGCGGCAAGCCCAATATACTGGTTCAGATATTAAAAGAACCTATTGCTGCTAAAGGCCCACGCCTTAGCTGTGAAATTTCTTTGCCGGGCCGCTTTGTGGTTATTACTCCGTTTAATGATATTGTTGCAGTGTCAAGGAAGATCCATTCTTCTGACGAGCGCAAGCGCCTGCAGAAAATTATTGAAGCCATTAAGCCAAAAAACTTTGGTGTAATTGTGCGTACTGCCGCGGAAGGAAAAAATACCGCTGAACTGCATGAAGACCTGATAGCCCTGGTGGAAACCTGGAAAGTTATTCAGCGTAACCTGAAAAATGCAGTAGCTCCTGCCAAAGTGCTGAGCGAGCAAACCAAAACAACCAGTATCCTGCGCGATTTACTGAATGAGGACTTTAACCGGATTGTTGTGAATGATAAGAACATTTTCAATGACGCAAAAAATTATATTCAGCGAATAGCACCGGAAAAAGCGGACATCGTCTCGTTTTACCATAATGGCTCGCCCATTTTTGATCAGTTTGGGGTAACCAAACAGGTGAAGGCAGCGTTTGGAAAAACGGTTAACCTGCCCAGTGGTGCTTACCTGATTATTGAACATACTGAAGCACTACACGTAATTGACATTAACAGCGGTTACAAAAGCGTAAGCAACAACCAGGAGCAAAATGCACTGGAAACAAATATGGAAGCGGCGGATGAGATAGCCCGCCAACTGAGACTGAGGGATTTGGGCGGTATCATTGTAGCTGATTTTATAGATATGAAGCTGCCTGATAACAAGCGCAGATTAATGGAGGCCATGGAAGGGTTTATGCGTACAGACCGTGCCAAGCATGCGGTGTTACCCATCTCAAAATTTGGGTTGATGCAGATTACCCGCCAGCGCATGAAACCTGAAGTAAATATTAATACACAGGAAATTTGCCCCAGCTGCAATGGGACCGGTAAAATATCCAGCGCACTTATTTTAGAAGACGAAATCGAAAAGAATTTAAACTACCTGCTTACCCATAAACACACCGATCTTTTCCTGGTGGTGCACCCCATAATGTACGCATATCTTACAAAGGGCGGCTTCTTCTTCGGATCAAGATTATGGAAATGGCGCTGGAAGCACAAACAGCGTATCAAGCTGAAAGAAAATACCAATTACCATCTCACCGAGTTTCATTTTTACGACAAGCACGAAGAAGAAATAAAATTATAAAAAAGGCTGTTTCAAAAATTATATACAAAAGCGCCCCGGTATGCCGGGGCGCTTTTGTATTAATAAGTTATTGCGGTATAGATAGACCTTCGAAAGTTTGGTGCCGGTGCCGGACCTTGCATTTTGCGGGCCTTCTAAAGGAACATCTCAGAATATACAGCTTTTTATGTGCCAGGCAATTATTGCAGGGCACACAAAAAAAACGCCCGGAATGTCCGGGCGTTTTTATAAAGCTGTAGAAGGATTTATTGCTTTTGCAGAATAAGCCTGTTGGCACCGTAATCGCCGCCGCCATTATCTGTATGTGTAATGCTCAGCGTAATAAAACCTGTGCAGGAGAAAACATAACCCGCATTGCCGCCCGCTCCGGCACCAACACCAGCGTATTGGGTAGAAGTAGCACCGCCGTACCTGCCATACACCACTTTTGGAATCGTAGCAGTACCGGAGGCCGGAGCAACATTTACCAGCAATGGATTAATGATGGTTCCACCACCCGGGTATACTTTGCTGAGATTGATCTGGTTTGCGCCCGGGCCATCGGTAACTTGTACAATTTGACCAGGCGTCCAGTCTGCCCAATCGTCCCTTACCACTTTGTAAGAACCTGCCATACCACCCGTAAAAGGACAAACAACGTAAACTGTGAATGAAAAACCGGAAAAGTAAGCAGGGCCTGTTATCAGTCCACCACCACCATTGTCACCGGCATTGTTAATGTCGAATGTTTTACCGGATACTGTTACAACTCTTGGAAAAAAGGTAAACAGCGAACCTGGCGTAAAAGAAGAAGCAGGTACACCAAATGCTGTAGCCAGTTCTGCAGTGGTGGTGGTAAGCGGCACTTTGCTTCCTGCAGTGTAAGGAATTGTTTTTACCAGTTTCCATTGCAGGGTATCAGTTGATGTGCCCAGTGTGGCATACAACTTAATGGTTGCCACTGCTTCGCCGCTGGGGTACTGATGTACCACTACGCCTACCGTAGAAGCGCCACTCAGGGCATTCAGGTTGGCATTCACTGTGCTGTCTATTACCAGGTAGGTACCCAGACCCAGGTTGGCAACATTTGCCAAAGGATTTACGTTGCCACCTGTTTTTTTGCAGGCGTTTAACGCCGCTAAGGCAACGGAGACCGCAACAATTATATTTAAGAATTTCTTCATAGCTTCTTTATTTTAAATTATTTAATAAAATTATCAGGATTATTATCCCAGAATACTTTTTGAACTGCGTTGCCCGGATCTTTCTGGGCAGGTGCGTTTGAGTTTCTGTTAACAAATACTGAGGGATAAAAGAAAGAACGCATAAAGAAACCAGGATTGGGAACGGCCACTGCTATTTGCGAATTAGCTGGTTTGCCGGTTCTCCTGAGGTTATTGTAAGTTTCCAGGCCATTTCCCCAGGCTGCTATATAATATTCGGTCATTACAATATTCAATCTTGAATCTGCGCTGGTAGCCGTATCGTAATTAGCTACTACGAGATTTACGTAATTGTCAACTTGTGTACTGGTAGGTACAAAGGCTGGGTCCGGTGTTACATTTACCGTTGCAGGAAAAGCTATCACTTTGGTAATAGATGCTCTTACACCTTTTTCCAGTAATGAACGGGTAGTACCTGCCGTGGTGATACCCAGGGCCAATGAAGCTTCTGCCTCCAGGAAAGACGTAAAGGACGATAACCAGATGGGAAGGATGCCCGCACCCTGGCCGCCCATACCGAGTGAAACTTGTGCAAACTGGTTGCCATCAAATTGTCCGCCTGCAGGATAAACACCCCATGCTGTTGTATAACTGCCATCAGGTGGCGCACCACTGTTGTCACCATGGTCGCGGCCATGATAACCCCTTGTTACTGTGCAATAAGGGGTTTGTTCAGGTACAGGAGGATACCAGGAAGGAAACTGGGATGTTCCAATCTGTGATTTAGGGCAGCAAGGGCAGGTAGAAGAAGTAGCCCATGAATAGGTACCCGTTTGCCGATAAAAATAGTAGCGTGTTCTTGGGTCACCATTATCTGGCCGGGTAATGCCGCCGTATTTTTGTGTTGTAATCAACCACATGTAATAATTAGAAAGATATTCGCCGTTACCGCTGTTGGTATAACCTGATGCATAATGAGGATGCCTGCTGTCTGGCGATGTAACAGATGTTCCGTAACGGAAAACTAAATCCTGGGCGGCAGTATTAATCAGGTTGTTTTCTGTTATTAAAGCCTGTATTTTAGGCAACACGGTATTGTCTACCAGGCGAACCTGCATGTATAATTTAAGCTTAAGTGTTTTTGCAAAACTTGTCCAGTTGGCCTTATTGCCACCGTAAAACAAATCTGTTCCGTTAAAGGCGGCAGCATTTGGTTTTGCAAAATCTGCAATGGCGCTATCCAGTAATCCCTGGGCAGCTGCATAAACACTGGCCCCTTTATCTACTTTTGGAACGGTGTTTTCATTTCCAAGTGTAGCTTCTGAATAAGGAACATCTCCAAAATTGTCTACCAGTATGCTTAGTGTAAACGCTTTTAATATCCTGGCGATACCCGACTGGAGATATTTTCTTTGTGTTTGCGCTAGTGGCACCAATGCGTTGGCATTGGTTAATACACCTGAATAAGCGTTTGTCCACTGTGCGTCAAAACTGGAGGGTGTATATCCGTTGCGGTAAAAAGGACCGTTCCAGTGCTGCATTTTGCTTAACTGGCCGGCATTATCGCCAGCGCCTGACCATAAATAAGTAAAATCAAGCTGCACTTCATTCAGGTACAGATCCACGTCTGCCGTTGAAGGACTTGGAAAATTAGGATTTACCAGTAATTTATCGAATTGCTTTTTACAGGAAGGCGATACCGCCGCCAGCAACAGCAGTCCAAGTATCCCGGGTAATATTTTTTTATAATTCATAATTATAATTTTATTTTTTTTAGAAAGTTACTCTGATGCTTGCACCCATACGACGTGCTGACGGACCCGAGAGAAATTCAAATCCTCTTCCATTACCTACACCAAGACCCGAAGCTTCAGGATCAAAATGTACATATTTAGGAAAGTTGGGCGCGTAATACCAGAGGTTCGTTCCTGAAAGACTAAGTGAAATAGACCCAAAAGGTGTTTTTGATAATAAACTGGCGGGCAGGCTATAAGACAAAGAAGCTTCTCTTAACCTGATACAGGTGGCATCAAAAATAGCGGCTTCGTCTGCTGCACCATTGGTGATACTGTTTCCGTAATAAGCCTGGGAAGAAGAAATCTGGATATTATTTGGTCTGCCGTCTTCCAGTACACCAGGTAAAATATAAGAAGCGGCCCTGTCAAATTCTGTGTCTTTTGTTACACCACGTCCCAGCAAAGCACCTGCGGTACCAGAAAACATTTCGCCGCCCTGTGTGTAATCCCACTGCATCCTGAAACCGATGCCTTTATAACTCAGGTTGCTGATACCCGTTACTTTATATAACGCATTGGGGTCACCGATAACACCGATATCGTTTGAATTGATATAGTTGCCATCTGTACCTACCAGGCGCTGGCCTGTTTTTGGATCTTTTTGAAAATAACTGGCCATGATAACGCCCAGGGGGTAACCGTTTTTGGCAAATGTTCCTTCATTGGAATAACCCGCTGTATTTACCTGGGGAAGGTAGTCTGGTATATCAGACACCATGCTCTTGTTCAGGGTATACAAACCATCTACCTGCCATTTCCAGTCTTTGTTCTCAAATACGGTAACGCCCAGTTGCACTTCTATACCTTTATTGGTAACCGTACCCGCGTTGATCTGCTGTGCGGTATAACCTGTGCTTGGGTCAAGATCCCTTCTTAAGATCTGGTCGTTGGCAACCCTTTTGTACAGCGTTAAATCCAGTGACACTTTATTACCAAAGAATTTACCTTCTATACCGGCTTCTGTTTCTTTCAGTAATTCAGGTTTCAGGTCTGTATTGGGTAACAGGTTGGGAATTGAGTTTACGTTTACCGCCGTTCCACTTGCATTTACGAATGCCCGGGATGCAATAAACAAGGATGTCCTGGTAGCATACGGAGGAGGGAAATTAGCACTGGTAGAATAACCAATCCTTAATTTAAGGTAGTTGATGTTTTTGTTATTCTGCAGCGCAGGTATGGCCGAGGTTGGAATGAAAGAAAGGGCGGCATTTGGATAAAAGATGCTCCTGTTTTCCTCTTCAACGGTCGATTTCCAGCTATTACGTCCACCTAAAGTAAGAAAAGCATAATCTTTAAAAGCTACTGTACCTGTTGCAAAGGCACCCAGTACCAGTAACTGCTGCGTGTAGTTGAGCGAGCGGCCGTTTTCACTGGAAGTAGCATGATTAATAAAGTTAGCATGATTCATCAGGCCGTATACCAGTTGTTGTGTGCTGGTCATGCCGGTTTGCTCGTATTTATCTTCTCTTCTGTTAACACCTGCGTCTGCATTAAGGCTGAAATTACCGCCCAGGGCGTGATTAAAGCTTAGCAACAAGGTATGATCCCAGATGGTGTTGATGCCAGTAGACGTTCTTAAAATGCCGGTAGGGGTAGCAACACCACCTTTATTTTGGGAGTATTCCTGGTACTCACTGTAATTATCATATCCAACACGGTACGTCAGGTTCAGGCCTTTGGCGATATCGTATCGGGTAGTCAGCTGTCCGTATACCCTGTTTGTTTTATCTACAGTAAAAGAGTTGTAGAGTGTCCAAACGGGGTTTTGAATACCATTGTCATTCCGGTAGTATACCTGTGAATGATCAGACGGTTTCTCATAAGGAAGACCCATCAGGTTCACGGCAGTAGGTGTGTACAATACGTTACCAAATACGGAAGTATTGGTAGAATTGTTTCCGTAACTGTTGCTGGTAGGGGGCGACTTAACATTGGTACCTACATAATTCATGGTACCACTTACGGTAAAACGGTTGTTTAATTTTGCTGTACCACCTACGCCAAAATTGTTTTTCACCAGTGAATTGCCCGGCAAATAACCTTTGTCGTCAGTGTGGCTATAGTTCATATTGTAATTAACCGGCCCTGCAGAACCCCCCAGGTTAACAGCGGTAGTACTGGTGGTGCCGGTGCGGAAAAATTTAGGTACACTGTTATAGAATTTAAAGTCATAAGGAAGGCCTTTGTATTCCGGAAAATCAGCGTTCAGCGATGCCTTGTCGTAAGGATGCGTTACCTGGGCCGGGGGGTTGGTAAATTTGGCGCCCCAGTTGCTGAAGAAAAGCAGGCCAAGACTAAGGTCAAAACCACCGCCATAAGATTCATTGTATTCCGGAAGCACGGCCTTGGTTGCAAAAAGGGACTGAGAAACCGTGATTTCTGTCTTTTTCTTACTTGTTTGTGTGCTGCCATTTTTAGTACTTATCAGGATAACGCCATTTCTTCCCTGCTCACCGTATAAGGTTACGGCACTTAATCCCTTAAGAATGTTTACACTTTCAATATTATTGGGGTCAAGGTCAAGAAATCTGCTGGATGTCTGTGTTCCGTAAGTAAAATCTGCCTGTGCGTTGGTAGAACTATTAAAGGGAACACCGTCAACCACAAACAACGGGTCTGATGTACCGGTAATGGTGCTGATACCACGTATATTGATGTTTGTTCCGCTACCGCTTAAGCCACTGGTAGCTAAAACGTTTAACCCGGGTGCCTTGCCACTGAGAACCCTGCCCAAATCAGCTTCAGGTCTCAGCTCCAGATCTTTTTTACCAACTGTGGAAACTGCGTACCCAAGCGCTTTTTTCTCACGTTTAACACCAAGCGCGGTTACAACTACCTCGCTCAAAGCCTGGTTGGCGGTCGACATAACAATAACCAATGAAGAAGTACCTGCGGCTACCTGCTGTTTGTCGAAGCCGATGCTGGTAATAACCAACGTAGTGCCGGGTTTGCTGGATAATTTAAAAAGGCCGTTGGCGTCGGTTGTAGTACCTTTTTTGGAATTTTTCTCCTGGATTGAAGCCCCTCCAATCGGATTTCCTTTGTCGTCAGAAACCTTACCGGAAACTTCAATGGTTTGTGAGACGGCTGTGTGGCATAAAAACGCCAGTCCCACTAAACAGGTTAGTAGTTTTCTCATGTTGTTTGATTTGGTTAAAGAAGTTATTAAAAATAAGTTAAAATGGATAGAACGGCAAAAAAGAATTATGAATGGAAACCATGTTCTCCATGACTACTTTTTTAGCAGCTTTTAGTCATATAAAAGGTACAGCTACCATCAGTTTTACAGTTCTTTTCGTATTAAAAATATTACTATATAATCTCGGTATCCATTTCAACTTTACAAATTTATATAATTACGTTTCTTTTTATATATGTAAGTTTTAGTAATGTATTGATGAACCTAGAATAGTAGTGTGGGATTTGTTTTACATGGTTAATCTTCCTGATGTATAAATAACCTGGGCCATAACTTTTTTTGTAAACTGCCATGATCCAGATTTTCAGCAAGTTGTGCGCAAATCTGCATTGGATGCCCTGTTAGATGATTCTCGGAAAAAAGCTCATAATTTATTTATATTCAATTTATTATGAAGGCGAAAACATTAAGCCTTGATAATTATGCCTAACCGAAAAAGTTATTCACAGCCCAAAAAAATAATTTTGTAGTGTGGCACATATTTGTAATTTAGTGCAAGAATTTAATGGGTTAGTAAGTAAAGGGCCAGTAGAAATACTGGCCCTTTTACTTTTTATAAGGTAATCTTTTGCATATTAGCCTCGTGGCGTGCGTTTAAATTAAAAAGGCAAAACTTCCATTAAAAATTTGCTTCACGCGTTTTGCCTGATGCCTTTCTTTCACAGCACTGAACGTGCTTTAAAAAATACTGCAACAGATTGTTGCTTCTACGCAATTTGTCTTAACCTGCTGTTTAATAAATCCATATCACTATTCAGCATAGTCTTTATACAATGTTATTATCACCGCTTCATTTCTTTCTTTGTTTATATGCGTGCATTCATCTGATTTCATTGCTGCTTATCTTTACCAAATGAGTAAAGTGAAATCAGCTTTCTTTTGTAAGAATTGTGGATATGAAAGTGCAAAATGGGCGGGTAAATGTCCTTCCTGTAATGAGTGGAATACGTTTGTAGAAGAGATCATTCAAAAAGAAAATACCAAGGGCAACAATAATAACTGGGAAGGATACAGCGGGGAAAAAAATGAACGCACGGTATTATTAAGCAATATTAAAAGCAGCGAAGAAAAGCGCATTATTACAGCAGATGCAGAACTGAACAGGGTACTGGGTGGAGGCATTGTTCCGGGAAGCATTGTATTGGTAGCAGGCGAACCGGGTATTGGTAAATCCACACTCTTTCTGCAGATTGGCCTGCAGTTGAAAGATATTGTAACATTATACATCAGCGGAGAAGAAAGCGCCCAGCAAATCAAAATGCGCGCAGACAGGCTCTCTGCAAAGAATGAAAATTTCTACCTGCTTACTGAAACAAATACACAAACTATTTTCCAGGAAATTAAAAAACTAAAACCGCAACTGGTTATTGTAGACTCTGTGCAAACCCTGCATACACCTTTTATAGAATCATCGCCCGGAAGCATTTCACAGATACGGGAAAGTGCAGCAGAATTGCAACGATTTGCAAAAGAAACCAATACGCCTGTTTTCCTGATTGGTCATATTACCAAAGATGGCAGTATTGCCGGGCCCAAAATTCTGGAGCATATGGTAGACACCGTGCTGCAGTTTGAAGGTGATCACCATTACGCATACCGTATTTTAAGGACCATAAAAAACAGGTTTGGCGGCACTGCTGAACTGGGTATATATGAGATGAACAGCGATGGTATGCGCGGTGTAGTAAACCCCAGCGAGATACTTATCACGCAAAAAGAAGACCAGCTCAGTGGTATTGCCATTGCTGCTGCTATAGAAGGTATGCGCCCGCTCCTGATAGAAGTACAGGCCCTGGTTACGCAATCTGTTTATGGTACACCACAGCGTACCGTAAGCGGGTTTGATCTTCGTCGCCTTCAGCTGCTTTTGGCTGTGCTGGAAAAAAGAGGCGGGTTTCATTTTGGTGTAAAAGATGTTTTCCTGAACATTGCAGGTGGGTTTAAAATTGAAGACCCATCTATTGAACTGGCTGTACTCTGCGCATTACTGAGTTCTTACGATGATACCAATGTGCCCATGAATATCTGCTTTGCTGGAGAAGTAGGATTAAGTGGTGAGATAAGGGCCGTAAACCGGATAGAACAACGCATCGCTGAAGCAGAAAAATTGGGATTCGAAAAAATTATTGTATCCAAATACAACCAGAAAGGCCTTTCAAAACAAAAGTTCAATATAGAAATTGTTACCGTGGGCAAAGTGGAAGAGGTGTATACTTTACTGTTTTAAAATGATGCCGCTTAAAACGATATGGAATGATTTTTCTCATTTATTTTTCCCGCACGTATGTGCAGGTTGCGGCACAGACAGCTTAAGTATGCAATCACTTTTGTGCCTTCAGTGCATGAACAGTTTGCCACTCACTAATTTTCATTTTCATGCCGGCAACCCCGTAGAAAAACATTTCTGGGGAAGAATACCGGTTGCCGGTGCAACCTCCCTTTGCCATTTCACTACCGGCTCACTGATACAGCATTTACTGCACCAGCTTAAATACAAAGGCAATAAAGAAGCGGGTTATTTCCTGGGTAGAATGATGGGCCAGTCATTACAGGCTGCCGGAAGATTCCGGCAAATGGATGCACTTGTTCCGCTGCCACTGTTCGCCGCCAGGCAAAAAAAACGCGGATTTAACCAGGCTGCTGTTTTGTGTGACGGTATTGCTGGTATTTTGCAACTGCCGGTTATTGATGATGCGGTGATACGACTATCAGCAACCGAAACACAAACCCATAAGAACCGTATTGAACGATGGGAAAATATGGAAGGAAAATTCGAGTTGATCAATCCTGCCGCTATCGCCGGCAAGCACCTGTTGCTGGTAGATGATGTGGTAACTACAGGCGCTACGCTGGAAGCCTGCGGGCACGAGCTACTAAAAGCAAACGGTGTAAAACTGAGTATTGCCACATTGGCGTATACTGTTTAATTAAAAAAAACGTTTAACAGGGACATAGTACTTTTGAACCGCATGAAACCAGCACTTATCTATACAGGCCTGTTGTTACTTATCCTGTTTTACGGATGTAAAAAGGATACTTTTATTACCAGCGGAGAGGCCCGCGTGCTGTTAAGTGCGGATACCCTGCACTTTGATACGGTATTTACTTCCACCGGGTCCGTAACACAGTTGCTTAAAATTAAGAATGGCAATAGTCAGAAACTAAAAATTGATAACGTTAGCCTGAGGGGTGGTGCAGGATCCGCATTTAAAATAAATGTTGATGGCGTTACCGGCCCATTGGTAAATAATATTGAACTGGACGCCAACGACAGCGTTTTTGTATTTGTAACAGTTACCATTAATCCTTCATTAGCTGCCCAGCCTTTTGTCATACGCGACAGTATCAGCATTGAAAGCAATGGCAATAAAAATTTTGTACAATTGGAAGCCTGGGGACAAAATGCCCATTTTTTGCGGAACAGGAAAATTACCGGTAACACTGTCTGGACAAATGATCTTCCGTATATCATCCTTGGAGGCTTACTGGTAGACACAACCGCAACGCTTACCATACAAAAAGGCTGTAAAATTTACCTCCATGCAGATGCGCCCGTATTTGTAGACGGCACTTTACAGGTGAATGGCGAAAAGGACGACAGTACCAGGGTATATTTCACTGGCGACAGGCTCGATTACCCGTATAATGAATATCCTGCCAGTTGGCCTGGTATTTATTTCAGAACCACCAGTAAAAATAATGTATTGCAATATGCTGTTATCCGCAATGCCTACCAGGGGCTGGTGGCACAGGAGCCCTCCATCAATGCCAACCCTAAGCTTACTATTAATGAGTGTATCATTGATAATATTTACGATGTTGGCTTGTACGCAATAGCCAGCTCTGTAAACGCCCGTAATTGCCTGATTAGTAATTGCGGTAAAAATGTACAGCTTATATACGGCGGTAATTACCAGTTTATTCATTGTACGATGCCAACCATCAGTAATAATTATATCGCTCACAAAGACCCGGTCTTATATGTAAGTAATTATGTACAGTCGGGCAGTAATTTATATACTGCTAACCTGTCTGCAGTGTTTACCAACTGCCTTATCTGGGCAGAAAACGGAACTGCAGAAAACGAAGTGCTGGTTACCAAACAGGGTGCTGGCACGTTCAATGTTAATTTTACCAATTGTCTCTGGAAAGTAAAAACTGCGCCAGGCAACAGTACCGCTACCAATATAATTAACAACCAGGACCCGGTTTTTGACAGTATCAATGTTGCAAAGGGTGTATTTAATTTCCGGTTAAAAGCGGGTTCGCCTGCTATTAATAAAGGAATTGCTGCCAGCGTTCTGACTGATCTTGATGGTCGCCCAAGGGCTGCAGGCCTGCCCGATCTGGGCGCTTATGAAAAACAATAAACTTTGTTTTAGTTGCAGGATTGACAATAATTAAATAAATTAAATTATCCGTCAACCATATTTGCACCATATTTGTTGCATTACTTTACATATTATAAACAACTAAAACAAAGCATCATGTTACGTATTGCCCTGTTAGCGCTGGTTTTTACCGCATTTGCAAGCATTTATGATTTTAAGGTGACCAGTCTTGATGGTAAAGCCATAGATCTTTCCAAGTATAAAGGGAAAAAGGTGTTGATTGTAAATACAGCCTCTAAATGTGGTAATACTCCGCAGTATGAAACGCTGGAAAAATTATACGAAGCAAACAAGGATAAATTGGTTGTCATTGGTTTCCCCGCCAACAATTTTCATGAGCAGGAGCCTGGTACCAACACCGAAATACAGGAATTTTGCAAAAAGAATTATGGTGTAAGTTTTCCTATGTCAGGAAAAGTATCTGTTAAAGGTGATGATATCGATCCCTTGTTTAAGTACCTGGTAGAAGAAGCCGATAAAATGGGTATTAAAGATCCTGTTAAATGGAATTTTACAAAATTCCTGGTTGACGAAAAAGGAAAATTGATTACAGTAATAGATAACAAAGTTAAAGGCCAGGAATTGACAGATGCAGTAACCAAATACTTAAATTAAATCACATAGCAGATAAATAATTAAGACTGCCGCAGTTTGCGGCAGTTTTTTTTGGCCGTTCAACGCTTCAGCTGCCAAAAGAGTCCTTTTATCTAAAATATAGTCGCTTTACCCGAATTCATCCACAAACAACAGCTTAAAAGTAGAGCTTTACCTCATCAGATTCAAACTGGACATTGAATTGTGAATGAGGTTGTCAATCTTACCGTCAATATGGGTTTAACCCAATCGTACCCTTAAAAATACTGCCGCCTCTTAAGGGCGGTTTTATTTTTTACAGACCTGGTGTAGCCCGGGCATCAATCTGCCTTTTGTTTTATACTATTCGTGCATGGAAGAAATTGTAATCGGGCAAAAGCCTGTTTTAATCGAACTAAAGGTGTTGCTGCCCGAAAAAATGCAGGGAGTGGGCTGTAAAAGAAGAGCTTTACACTATCAGATTCAAACTGGACATTGAATTGTGAATGAGGTTGCACATCTTCCGTCAATTAAAGGTTCCATTGAAGCCGGATACCTTTACATAATAACCGCTCTCTTCTGAGGCGGTTTTTATTTTTAGACCGATACCTGTTGTTCTTTAAAGCAAGTTGTAGCGTGGAAAAATGAAGGCACACAACAAGGATTGATTATATATCTACTTGTTAAACATGCTTTTGCCCTACTGTTTATTCTTTATATTTGAAGCTCTAAAACAGGGCCCAATGAGATTTTGTTACGGGAGGTGCTTTTGGCTATTGCTTCTTATTGCGGGTAACCGGCTCTATGCCCAGGGGGACGAAAATATTTTCAAAAAAAGTAGTTTTTACAGCGTGATGTCGGAAAATAAGGAAGACGCCGTTAACAAGCAGCTGGACGTTTTGAAGACAACAACTATTAAAGATAAAGATGCCTATGAAGGCGCCTTATTAATGAAAAAGGCCGGGTTTGCCGGTAGCGCAAAGAAGAAACTGAATTTGTTTAAGGAAGGCCACCGGAAGCTGGAAGGAATTTTACAAAAGGATAGCTCAAACGGAGAGTTTCGTTTTCTGCGGCTGATGATACAGGAACATGCGCCCGGCATTGTAGGATATAAAAAAGAATTGCAGAAGGACAGGTTGTATATAAAGAATAACTTTAAAACCTTGCCGCCCGTAGTGCAGGCAGCTGTACTGAACTACAGTAAAGAATCAAAAATTTTAAAACCCGCAGATTTGTAATTTCGCCCCATGAATAAAAGGATCCTGGTCATTTATTTTTCTCAGTCCGGGCAGTTAAGCGACATTCTTGCAAATTTCACGTTGCCGCTGGAGAAAGCTGGCCATGATGTTGAAGAAGTTCGTGTTGAAACGGCCATACCATACCCTTTTCCATGGACAAGCAAAACATTTTTTGCCCAGATGCCCGCTTGCGTTTTACATCAGCCCACCCAACTCAGCGACTTCCGGTTGAAAAGCCAGTCGTACGATTTGGTTATCCTGGGCTACCAGGCATGGTTCCTTTCGCCAGCTATACCTGTTAATTCTATCCTGCAGCATCCATCTGTGCGGGCTGTTATTAAAAATACGCCGGTGATAACTATTACTGGCGCACGCAATATGTGGATCAGCGCCATGGAGGATATCAAAAAGATATTAAAAAATGCAGATGCAAAACTGGTAGGCAATATTGCGCTGGTAGACAAGCACCATAATTTTGTAAGTTTTGTAACGATCCTCTACTGGATGTTTACAGGCAAAAAAGACCGGTATCTCAACTTGTTCCCGGTACCCGGTGTAGACGAAAACGATATAAAGAATACGGCTGTATTTGGTAGTACAGTTAACAAATATCTGCAGGCAGAAAACTGGGATGGCTTGCAGCACGAACTGGTAGGGCAAAAAGCGGTGAACATCAAATACCGTCTGATGTTCATTGAGTCTAAAGCTAAGCGCATATTTGGCCTCTGGGCGGCATTCATATCCAAAAGAAAAAAAAGGACCCCCTGGCTTGTTGCATTCAAATATTATCTTTTAATTGCATTATTTATAGCGGCGCCTATTATACTTACAATAGACGCTATTTTTTTTAAACCATTTTTATCCAAACGTATAAAGAGACAAAAACAATATTATTCAGACGTTAAATAATCTCGTACACATGTCGCTTAACCCGGTTTATATTACTAATACCTCTGTGTTTTTTCCGAATGATCCTGTGTCCAATGATGAAATGGAGGAATTTCTCGGGTACATTGACAATAAGCCCTCTAAGTCAAAGAGGATCGTTTTAAGAAACAATGGAATTAAAAATAGGTTTTACGCGCTGGCGAAAGGTGGTAAGATAACGCATACCAATGCAGAGATGACGGCCAACGCGGTGCGGTCTTTATTTAAAGATGATAGTGAGGGGTTAAAACAAATAGAACTTCTTTCCTGCGGAACCTCATCACCCGACCAGATGATGCCTTCACACGGTGTAATGGTGCATGGTCTGTTGCCCGAAGCAAAAGCGATAGAAGTTGTTTCACCTTCAGGTGTCTGCTGTGCAGGAATGCACGCATTTAAATATGCCTGGCTGGCAATTAAAGCGGGCGACGTGGAAAAAGCAGTTGCTACGGGGTCAGAAAGAATGTCTGCTTCGCTGGTTTCCTCCGTGTTTGAAGATGAAGCGCAAAAATTAAAATCACTGGAAGCCAATCCTTATATCGGATTTGAAAAGGAATTTCTGCGCTGGATGTTGTCAGACGGTGCCGCTGCATTTATGATGAACAATAAGCCAAATGAAACCGGTTTAAGCCTCCGTGTTGAATGGATAGAAGGTGTCTCATACGCAAACGAAAAGGAAGCCTGTATGTACATGGGGGCAGATAAATTGGAGGACGGTACGCTGAAAAGCTACCTTGATTACACCCCGGAAGAGATTTCTACCAGGTCATTGTTCAGCATTAAACAGGATGTAAAGTTGCTGAGCGAAAATATTGTGCCGCTGGGAGGCACCGGTTTAAAAGCAGCACTGGATAAGCATGGTGTGAAATCTGAAGAAGTAGATTATTTTCTTCCTCATATGTCGAGCGAGTTTTTTAAAGACAAGATTTTTAAGCGGCTGATCGAAAATGAGACCGCGATACCTTATGAAAAATGGTTTGTAAACCTTAGCACGCTCGGTAACGTTGGTGCGGCTTCGGCTTACCTGATGGTAGACGAGCTCTTCCACAGCGGCAAACTTAAAAAAGGTGATAAGCTGCTATTACTTGTTCCTGAAAGCGGCCGTTTTTCATATATGTACAGTTTACTGACCGTTTGCTAACCTGGCATTTTCGCTATATTTAGATTGGGTTCCGGGTTGCACGCCATATCGTCTTTTCTGCCCGGCCCGCAAGCTTAAATATATGCATTATGAAAAAAGAAGATATACCCCAGCACGATGGTGCACTTAATAAACTCACAAGGGAAGTGGTATACGCGGTTGACAATAACGGGGCATACACCACCGAACTCAGCACCGGTTGGGAGGTAAAAGCTACTGCACTTGATGTTGCCTGGCAGGACATTGAACAAAGAATTACAGCAGCCAAAGAAAAAGTGTTGAATAAAGAAGCAAGCCCACTGCTTTTTTTTATGGAACTGCGCTTAATGGATCCTGGTATAGTAAGTGCTTATACCGGATTCTGGAAATGGCAGGTCAAACGGCACCTGAAACCGGCGGTCTTCGACAATCTGTCTGAGAAAAAATTATTACGATATGCGGCGGCATTTAATGTTAGTGTAACAGAGCTTAAAACAATGGAAGTGCATGAAGGTTAATTTTGAACACTTGCAGGCTGCGCATTGCGAGAATGGCGTTACCACCAACCTGTTAAAAACAATAGGTATAAGAAGTATGACGGAGCCCATGGTATTTGGTATCGGATCCGGACTTTTCTATATTTATATCCCACTTTTAAAAATCAATAATGGTCCCGCCATTGCATTCCGTACCCAGCCGGGCCTTATATTTAAACGCACCTGTAAATCACTGGGCATTCCCGTTATAAGAAAAAAATTCAGTTCAAAGCCGGAAGCAGAAAATTTTTTAATGGAATGCCTTGAGCAGGGCCGCCCGGTAGGCTGCCAGGTAGGCGTTTATTACCTTTCCTACTTCCCGAAAGAATATCGTTTTCATTTTAATGCCCATAACTTAATTATATATGGCCGTGAAGGAGATAATTTCCTGGTTAGCGATCCCGTAATGGAAAATGTAACCACCCTTAGCAGTTACGAACTGGAGCGGGTACGTTTTGCCAAAGGCGCACTGGCCCCGCGCGGACAAATCTATTACCCCAAAGAAAACCGGGTAATTACTGATGACCAGATTAGAAAAGCCATTGTAACGGGCGTAAAAAGAAATGTGCGGGATATGCTGCACATACCGGGCGGTATTGCAGGTGTAAGCGGCATTGCCTATACGGGTAGAAAAATAAAAAAATGGCGCGATAAATTAGGTCTGCACAAAGCGGGCCTCTACCTCGCACAACTTGTCCGCATGCAGGAGGAAATAGGAACAGGCGGCGGCGGGTTCAGGTATATTTATGGCGCCTTCCTGCAGCAGGCACATGCTTTTCACCCCAATGATGCACTGCTGGATATTTCAAAAACATTTACCCAGGCGGGCGATATGTGGCGTACTGCCGCAGTACAGGCGGCCGGCATTTATAAGGGACGCATCAGCAGCCAGGCAGATTTTAATACCATGGGCGATTACCTGCTTGAAATTTCAGAAGTAGAAAAAAAGGCATTCCAGGCCCTGTCTAAAATTAAATGGCATTCATGAGCAATGCAGCCGTACATGTCAGCAACCTGGCTTTTAAATATGCAGGGCAGGCGGCGCCTGTTTTTCAGCACCTGGACCTTGAAGTGCCTGCCGGGGAACGGTTCGGCCTCTTCGGGCCAAATGGTGCCGGCAAAACCACCCTTATAAACTGTATTACCGGCTTACTTTCTTTCCAGGAGGGCAGCATATCATTATTTGGCAACCAGGTATTGCCGCACCATAAATCTGTTAACAAACTATTTGGCTTTGTGCCGCAGGATTTCTCTTTTTACCAGGAGTTAAGCCCTATTGAAAACCTGGCTTTTTTTGGCGCCTGGTATGGCCTGCAGAAAAAGCAAATTAAACAGCGAACAACAGAACTGCTGGAAGTACTGGGTTTGGCAGACGTAGGTAAAAAGCAGGTGGAAAAATTTTCCGGCGGTATGAAACGTCGTGTTAACCTGGCCATTGGCGTTATGCATCAGCCGCCGGTCTTGTTTCTGGATGAGCCTACTGTTGGCGTGGACGTACAAACACGGCACGCCATAGTTGAATACCTGAAAGACTTAAATAAAAGCGGTACTACATTAATTTATACTTCGCACCAGCTGAAAGAAGCGGAAGACCTGTGCAATAAGATTGCCCTGTTTGATGAAGGGCATATAATGGCATATGGTACGCTGCCGCAATTGCTGGCAGCAAACAATGAAGAAAACCTGGAAGGGTTGTTTATTAAATTAACAGGAAAAGCATACAGGGACAGCAATGTATAAGCTCCGGGCCACGATAATAAAAGACATTCGCATTTTAACCCGCGATAAAGTTGGCCTCACCCTCATGTTTGTAATGCCAATCATACTGGCCATTGTTATTACAGCTATTCAAAACAGTACGTTTGAGCTGGTAAATGATAATAAAGTGCCGCTGCTGCTTTGCAACAAAGATACCGGTGACGCCAGCAGGCAACTGGTACAGGCCATCAATAAAATAGGAATGTTTGATGTTAAGCAGGTTACCAAAGATGAAACGGAGCAGCAGATCACAGACCGGATGCATGCAAAAGATGCACTGGTGGCCATTGTGGTACCACAAAATTTTACTGTTACCATTACGGCCAGGTCAAAAAATATTTCCGGCAAAGCATTGAATAATTTTGGCCTGCAGGCGGATACCAGTGGCCCGGATGCGGCTATACAACCTATTACCTTGTATTATCACCCTGTATTACAGCAGTCATTCCGGGCTTCTATACAGGGTGCCATGCGCAGTGCCTTGCAGCTGGTAGAAAGCAGGCAAATTTTAAAAAACCTGTACTTCTCTTTGAATGAAAAGGAATTGCCGGCCTCCGTTGAAAATGAAATAGTCAATAACCAGTCGGGAATTAATGAGATACCCATTTCACGCAATGGCAGCCGTAATATACCCAATGCAACACAGCACAATATACCTGCGTGGACCATCTTCGCTATGTTTTTTATTGTGATCTCGCTGGGCAGCAGCGTTGTGCGGGAAAAACTAAACGGCAGTTTTGTACGTTTAAAAACCCTTCCCACTTCTTACCTGGTAGCCTTATTATCAAAGCAACTGGCATATATGGCGGTTACACTTGTACAAACAGCTGCTATTTTTTCAATAGGTGTGTGGCTGTTTCCACTCATGGGTTTACCGGCTTTAAATATACCGGATGATAAACTGGGCTTATTGATAGTCTCCATTATTTGCGGCTGGTGTGCGGTGAGTTATGCCATTTGTATAGGGGTTTTTGCCCAAACACAGGAGCAGGCCAATGGTTTTGGGGCGGTATCAATTGTATTGTTGGCAGCCATAGGAGGTATACTAGTTCCCAGTTTTGCTATGCCGGCATCTTTCCAGGGTGTTATGAAGCTGTCTCCGCTGCATTGGTGCCTGGAAGCTTATTATGGGTTATTTTTAGAAGGCGGAAAACTTAAAGATGTTTTACTGAATATTTTACCTTTATTAGGTATTACTTTGCTGGTACAAGTGCTAACACTGTATACGTTGAAACGAAAAAACCTGATCTGAAATACATACAATGGAAACAGTACAATTAAAGGAGCAGCTTAAGAAACAGATTGTAGAATTTCTTAACCTGATCAATGTAAAGCCGGAAGACATTAAAGATGATGAGCCTTTATTCGGCGCAGGTCTTGGACTTGATTCAATTGATTCTATTGAATTGATTGTTTTATTAAGCCGGGAGTACGGTATTACGATACAGGACCCTAAGGAAGGCCGTAAGATATTGGTGGATATCAATACCATGGCAGACTATATTGAAAAAAACAGGACGAAGTAAACTCTTTTCATTGAGCAGGATTTTTGTTACAGGCATGGGTTGTATCAGCGCTATTGGTAATAGTGTAACCGAAAACCGCAGGGCCCTGATAGCAGGCACATGCGGAATAGGACCGCTTGAACTGTTTCCTACCAGATATGCGTCCCTGTTGCCTTTTGGCGAGGTTAAAATCACCAACACTTTGTTGCAGGAAAAACTGCAGGCCCGCGAACCTGGCCTTACCCGTACCACGCTGCTGGCATTGCATGCTATGGAGGAAGCCATACAGAATGCAGCACTGAATAGCCAGCAATTAAATAGTTTTGACACTGCGCTCATTGGCGCCAGCACAGTAGGCGGCATGTGTTTAACAGATGAGCTCTACCATGATGCCAATAAAACTGAAAATGGCTCGGCCTATCTCTCTTCTTATGATTGCGCATCTGTAAATATCTATCTCCAAAAACGATATGCTGTCAATGGTGTCATCAATACCATCAATACGGCCTGCTCATCTTCTGCCAATGCTATTTTATATGGTGCGAGGCTCATAAAAAACGGATTGGCAGAAAGGGCTATTGTAGGCGGTGTTGACAGCCTGGCAAAATTTACCATCAATGGGTTCAATGCCCTGCATATTCTGTCACCCGATAAATGCACACCGTTTGATGAACAACGCAAAGGTTTAAACTTGGGTGAAGGCGCCGCATTTCTGGTGCTGGAAAAAGAAGAAGGCGCTGCAGGTAAAAGAATATATGCAGAATTGACCGGCTATTGTAATTCAAATGATGCTTTTCATCCTTCTTCCCTATCAGATGAAGGAGACGGCCCTTATCTTTCTATGAAAGGTGCGCTTGACAAAGCCGGCATTTCACCTGATGCAGTGAGTTTTATAAATGCACATGGAACCGGTACAGAAAACAATGATCTGACAGAGAGCAGGGCCATGCTGCGTTTGTTTGATGATGTGCCTGCTTTTGCATCCACCAAAGGAAATACCGGGCATACATTGGGTGCAGCTGGTGCTATTGAAGCGGTATACAGCATTTTAAACCTGGCCCACCAGGAAGTATATGGGGGTCTTAATTTTAACCAGCCTATTGCGGCAACAGGTTTAAAACCGGTACAGGCATATGTAAAAAAATCATTACAGCATGTTATGTCCAATTCATTTGGATTTGGAGGTAATTGTACCTCACTGGTATTCTCTAAAACCAGTTCGTAATTTTTATGTCATTCATTGCAAACCTGGTTAACAAAACGCCCGAACTGAGAACTTTGAACCAAGAACTATTATGTTTTATATTCATCAGTCGTCCTGTATTTCTGCACAGCAGACTTTTGCCAATGCTGATATTAACCGGTTGCTTGAAGCGGTTGATAATAAACTGCTGGTAAAAGAACCTTCTTATGATGGCATACCCACCGGCATTTTGCGCAGGATGGGCAAGGCCATCAGGATAGGTGTGGGCACGGCATTACCATTGCTGCGAAGTAGCGCTGATCCTGTTGCAGGCATTATTATTGGTACGGCCGACGGTGGTATGGAAGATTGCATTAAATTTCTCAACCAGATTATTGATTACGACGAGGGAATGCTGACGCCCACCAACTTTGTGCAGAGTACTACCAATGCCATTGCTGCCCAGATAGGTTTATTAAGTGCCAATAAATCATATAATATAACACATGTACACCGCGGACTTGCTTTTGAAAATGCCCTGCTGGATGCTGATATGTTGGTGAAGGAAAATGCAACGGCCAGTTATTTAGTAGGCGGCGTAGATGAAATTTCCACCTACAATTATAATATAGAACACCTGGGCGGCTGGTATAAAAAAGAACCAATAGCAGCAACCGGCTTGTATTCATCAGGAACCATTGGCAGCATTGCAGGAGAAGGAGCCGCCATGTTTATTGTGAATGCAGTTAAAGCAAATGCACTGTGTAAGGTAACGGGCATGCACATGTTGCACACGGAAGATAAACAGGTGGTAAGTGAACAAATGAAATTATTTTTAGATAAACACTTACCGGTTGCCGAACAGGTGGATCTGCTGCTAACCGGTGAAAACGGCGATAGCCGGCTGCTTCACTATTATACACAGTGCGAAGCTGTGCTGAATAAACAGGCCACCGTTGCCCGTTTCAAGCATATGACGGGCGAGTACGCCAGCGCTTCCGCCGCTGCGCTATGGCTGGTAACAAAAATCCTGAAAGACCAGGACCTGCCTGCACATATGATCAAATATGCTTCCACTAAAACCGCCTATAACCGCGTGCTTATTTACAATACGCAAAAAGGAAAGCAGCATAGCTTTATACTGGCAGAGCGGACCAACCTGAAGTAAGCAGGCGGATGCTCAATACAACTTCAGTAACAAATCTTTTACCTGGGTATACCTCGTCCAGGGAATAAAATGATTGGCATCGGGAAAGATCAGCTCTTCAACCCTGGCAGCATTCACCAGCATTTTTTTATCGTATGCAATGTTGGCAGGCGGTACCATATTATCTTTTAAGCCGTGTACAATATAAACCGGGCAGGTGACTTTTGGAAAATCATCCTGTAAATTAACCAGGTCTTTTTTTAAATACCATAGTTCTTCGTTGGAAGGGCGCAGTGCCCCTGGCACCAGGTAGGTAAGCGGTGTTTTATACAATACCGGCCGCCACTTTTCAGGCGTTTCCTGCGCAGGGTCATTGGAACCTGCCAGTAAAACCAATGCGGCAATGCGTCCCGGGTTGTCTGCTGCCAGTTTTATTATCATGGGCCCACCCAGCGAATGCCCTACCAGGTAAACGGGCTGATCATTTTTTATGTAATCAAGCAAGGGGCTTATAATAACGGATTGCTGCGCCAGGTTCAGGGCCTTACCAAAATCGCTGTAGCCAAAGCCTGGGCGGTCAATAGAAATCATGCGGAATTTCTGCAGCAGGTCTTTGTCTTGCAGGTAAGTTTCAAATGCATCCCAGCTGCCGGGGGTGCCGTGTACAAAAATGATGCTGGGTAAACTATCGCTGCCGGTTTTTACATAATGAAGCTTACGCTTGTTTACGGTGAGGGTATTAATAACAACCGGTACGCCCCTGGCAGTAAATTTTTCTTTTGCCTCCGTATCACTCATTCTGAAAGTCATGCAGCTCTGCGCCATTATCAGCCACAGTATTAGCACAATGCCAATAATGATAAATGTTTTCATAAGCATTCTTTTCATCTGTATGTTATTACGATATATGCGCGGAACTGGTTTCCTGATTTGAAAAAGAAAAACCGTTCTAAAATTAGAACGGTTTTTATAAGCAAAAGGTAATATATACGCTATTTACGGTTTCTTTTTTATGGGTGGTCCCGGGGGCTGACGTGGGCCGCTGTTCCGGTCTTCACGGGGTGGTTGCTGGTGGCCACCGTTTGGCGGCTGCTGATTACCCCCGCCGCGTTGCTGAGGCGGATTGTTATTGCCAGCACGTTGTTGCGGATTGTTGCCACTTCCACCACGCTGCGGCGGATTGTTGTTGCCCGGCTGCTGGGTATTGGGATTTCTTTGCTGCGGATTATTGCCACCGCGCTGGGGCGGATTGTTATTGGGCCGCTGCTGACTGGGATTGGGATTATTGCCAGCACCTTGGCGACCCTGTTGCTGCGGACCATTATTACCGCCAGCACGTTGCTGGTTATTGCCACCACGGCCGCCCTGCTGGGGCCTGTTTCTGCGGTCTGCTTTTTCCAGGGTATTTAAACTGATTTGTCCTACCAGCTCCACAAAGCCACTTTCGCTTTCTTTGGGTTTGTTACTGGTAATATCTACAGCTTCCAGTTCATCTGGTATTACTCCCTGTGCATTCAGCTGCTTTATTTTGCGTACCCGCTCAATGGCTACGGGATATTGTTTATTGCTGTCTGGCAGCGTATACCACATCAGGTTTTTAAAAATATCTTTTTTTACCAGGAAGGCATTACCCCTGGCAACCTGCAGCGTATCTGCATTATCCGGAAAATGCTGCAGTGCATCCAGATAAGTATCCAGTTCATAGTTAAGGCAGCATTTCAGCCTGCCGCACTGGCCGCTCAATTTGGTTTGATTGATAGAAAGGTTCTGGTAGCGTGCCGCCGTGGTATTGACACTCTTAAAATCGCTCAGCCAGGTGCTGCAGCAGAGTTCCCGGCCACAACTTCCAATGCCACCCACCTTAGCAGCTTCCTGGCGGGCGCCAATCTGCCGCATCTCTACTTTTACCTTAAACTCACTGGCAAAAACGCGTATCAGTTCCCTGAAATCCACGCGGTCATCTGCAATATAAAAGAAAGTGGCTTTGCGGCCATCGGCCTGTATTTCCACTTCTGTCAACTTCATGTTAAGTCTCAGCTGCTTGGTTATGGCGCGGCTGCGTATCAAAGCATCTTTTTCTCTGGCTTTGTTCTGTTTCCAGATATCAATATCGCGGTCGCCCGCGCGGCGCAATATTTTTTTCATCTCGGGGTTAAATTCATCGCCCCCTTTTTTCTTAAGCTGCAGGCGCACCATTTCACCCGTCAGGTTCACTTCGCCCACATCAAAACCACTCACGCCTTCAACGCTCACCAGCTCGCCCTTTTCAAAATACTGGAGCGAGGGATTACGGAAAAAATCTTTCCGGCTGCCATTGTTAAAACTTACTTCTACTACTTTGCAGGCACTTTCCGGATCCGCAAAGGGCAGGTTTGCCAGCCAATCGTGCACATTTAAACGGTTACATCCGCCTGTGCTGCAACCCCCATTGCTTTTGCAGCCATTGGGTTTGCCGGTACCACAACTTCCACAGCCCATATCGTTAAACAATTAAAAATGAAGAAATGCTATTGCCTGCAACAAATACTGATAATCAGTAAGCCAGTCAATAACTATGTTTAAACATTATAAGGGAGAATCTTTGTGTACCGGGCAGAAGTTCTTTGTTAGATCATCGTTGCGTCGCACTCTTGTACTGAAGTAAGTAGCTCATCAAACCCAAAATATATATAATTGCCTTAAAACCCAATAACCAATATGCAGGAAGGCAATTGCAACAAATGTTCTAAAGAATTTCAACCACAGCACATCCACTGTTTCGTTCACACCTTATCCGCCTTATAACTCAATTAACCAAAAGTAATGATTTATTGGTAATGATATGATAGAGTTTAATGGTAAGGGCATGAAACAGCATTTTGCCGTGGGCGTTGCGTTCTATATAATAGGCAGCCCGGTCAAGCTCTTCAATAATGGCTTGTTGCTGGTTAATACCGGCCATTTTATTGAGGCGGAGGGCAAAATCGCGTTCTTTCTGGGGCATATTGAGTGCATGCTGGCTATCAGGGCCCATGCTGTCCAGGCGAACGCTTTGCTCCAGCAGGTGGTTAAAATACCGCAAAAACTGCTTTTGTTTTTCGCGGCCCAGTTTGCCCATTTCTTCTATCCATTTTACCTGTGCTACGGGGCCGCCTTTGAGGGTAGCGTTCAGCCATTCGCGCAGCAGATCCAGCCAGTCTTCGTCTGCATGCTGTAGCAATTGCAGGGCTTCCCGGTAATTACCTTCGCTGATGCTGGCCACCTGACGGGCCTGGTCGGGGGTTATTTTGGCACGTTCTACCAGGGCATCTGCCAGCTCACCGGCGCCAAGACCGGAAATTTTTACCAGCTGGCAACGCGATAAAATGGTTTGCAGTACCTGGGATTCATTTTCCGCCACCAGTATAAACAGGGTATCCGGCGGGGGCTCTTCAATCAGTTTTAATAATTTATTACCGGCATTGCCCAGGTATTCGGGCATCCACATGATTAATATTTTATACCCGCTTTCAAAGCTTTTAAGACTCAGCTTGTGAATGATATCATTGCACTCATGCACGGTGATATTCCCCTGTTTGTTTTCAGCGCCAATAAACTGCAGCCAGTCAAACGCATTGCCATACGGCGATAATTGTATAAACTCACGCCATTCGGTTATATAGTCGGTGCTCACCGTTTTATCGCCCGATTTTTTTGGTACCACCGGGTAAGAAAAATGAATATCAGGATGCACAAATTTTTGCGCCTTGCTGCAGGAAGGACAGGTACTACAAGAGTCATTAGTCGTTAGCCGGGAGGCGTTAGCGGGCACTTGGGCTTCCCCGAAGAGGGAGGGTTCCTGCTTTTTTTTGCCGTTTACCGTATAGCAGACAATGTATTGGGCAAAAGCAAGGGCCAGCTGCAGGGCACCACTGCCTTCTTTGCCCAGGAACAAGAGGGCATGACTAAGCCGGTTATGTTGCACCAGTTCTGCCAGTTGTAGTTTGGCACCCGCCTGCCCGATAATGTCTTTGAATTGCATCGGGGCAAAGATAGGGAACGTGAATCGTCAGGCGTCATTCGTGAACCAACCCGCCGAAGGTCGCGCTGTTAGTATCACCGTCATAAATGCTCACGACTCAGGTCTTACGATTCACGAATTTTAACTACCTGCAACGGGAATCATGTTGTAATTTGCAGTCACTAAAAAACATATCACCATGGCTATTTTTCAATCTGGTAATCCTGCATTCAATGAAAAAACTTTTAAGCAGACTATTGTTATAAACCAGGGCGAGGTAATGACGGAGCGCGGTACTTTAAACAAGTTCTTCCTCTTGTTTTTGCTGGTAATGGGCACCGCTTCTATTACCTGGAATTCCTTCAGCCAGGGGAAAGACGTTACGTCTTGGTTATGGATCGGTTTAATCGGTGGTTTCATCACCGCTATTGTACTCATGTTTAAACCTGTTTGGGCTGCTTTCCTGGCACCAGTCTACGCCTTGTTTGAAGGCGCTTTTATAGGCGGCATTTCGGCTATGTATAATTTTGCATTTAAAGGTGCAGAAACGGCTGGCGCTACCGGTGGCATTGTAATGCAGGCCGTAGGGTTAACTTTTGCAGTTGTTATTGCCATGTTTGCCCTTTACCGTTTCAGGGTTATAAAAGCAACTGAAAAATTTAAATCTGTTATCATTATGGCTACGGCGGGCATTGCTATTTTTTACCTGCTGGCGATGGTATTGCGGTTGTTTCATGTTAATATGCCCCTGATTCATTCAAGCGGCACACTGGGTATTGTGTTTTCGCTGGTGGTAGTAGCCGTGGCGGCATTAAACCTGATACTTGATTTTGACAGAATAGAAACCGGCGCGGCTATGGGCGCGCCTAAGTATATGGAGTGGTATGGTGCTTTTGGTTTACTGGTAACCATTGTATGGTTATACCTGGAAATACTGCGCTTACTGTCTAAACTGAGCAGCAGAAATTAAATAATAAGTATCCCTCATTAATAGAAGTGGTAAGTCCTTTTATGTAATTAAAAGAACTTACCACTTTTTATTTGGCTTACGCGAAGACGCGTATCATTTCTTATTTAAGACTAAACACCTGTTGCAGCCGGCACCCATCTTTCTTACATTAATAATGAAACTTACGGAGGGGCACCTTTCTACACTTTGTGGAGAAGGGCAGGGGATGAGGTCATCTGCCGTCCCCGTCAAACAGGTTGCCAAGGCCACCCAGGATGCTTCCCTCTTCTCTTCTGCCACCAAACTGCGGACTGTAAGAAATAATTTTGCTGGCCAGCCTGCTGATGGGCAGCGACTGCAACCATATTTTACCGGGGCCGCGCAAAACTGCGAAAAATAAACCCTCGCCGCCAAAAACCCAGTTGCGCACACCACGTACCATTTCAACATCAAAATCAACGCCGCCCTGGTAGGCAACTACGCAGCCGGTATCTACCCGTAACAATTCACCTGCCTGCAAAGTTTTTTCTACTACGTAGCCACCCGCATGTACAAAGGCCATACCATCGCCTTCCAGCTTTTCCATAATAAAGCCTTCGCCACCAAAAATGCCGGTGCCGAGCCTGCGCTGAAACGCGATGCCAATACTTACACCTTTTGCTGCGCACAAAAAGGAATCCTTCTGCGCAATGATGGTGCCACCCAATTGCTGCAGGTCAAGCGGTATTACTTTACCGGTATAGGGTGCTGCAAAACTTACCCTGCGTTTGCCATTGCCCGTATTGGTAAAGGCGGTCATAAAAAGGCTCTCACCCACCAGTATACGTTTGCCGGCAGAAAATAATTTATCCAATAACCCACCGCCCTGCTGTTTTGAGCCGTCTCCAAAAATGCTCTGCATTACAATATGGTCATCCATCATCATAAAGGCCCCGCTTTCGGCGATGGCGGTTTCGTTGGGGTCAAGTTCTATTTCTACAAATTGTAATTCTTCACCGTAAATTTTGTAATCAATTTCATGATTGCTTCGCATGGCTGTATAATTTTCTATGAAGATAAATAAGATTATTTCTTTTTAGAACACGCAAAATGATAAACGGGAAGCTGCTGCGCGGCCCCGGCAGGCGTGCCATCTTTCTGCCGGAAATCCTTGCTTAAAATGATAAGTGGTTGAATGCCGAACCATCAAAATCCTTACCTTGTCAACCTTCTTAAAACAAAAGTCATGATGAAATCAAAAATCTTCTTACTGGCTGTCGCGCTATGCAATGTATACAGCATGGTAAACGCACAGGCAAAATTGGTAGAGACCATTACCAAAAATGGTGATGAACTGGTGATCCCTTACAAGAAATATGTACTACCCAACGGTCTCACCCTGGTGGTGCATGAAGACCACAGTGATCCCATTGTGCATGTGGATGTCACTTATCATGTAGGATCTGCACGGGAAGAAATTGGCAAATCAGGTTTCGCGCATTTTTTTGAACACATGATGTTCCAGGGAAGTGATAACGTGGCTGATGAGCAGCATTTTAAAATTGTTACGGCAGCAGGTGGTATGCTAAACGGTTCTACCAATCGCGACCGTACCAATTATTACGAAACAGTACCCGGGAACCAGTTGGAGAAAATGCTTTGGCTGGAAGCTGACCGTATGGGTTTTTTAGTGGATGCCGTAACGCAGCAAAAATTTGAAGTGCAAAGGGCAACGGTAAAAAATGAAAGAGGTCAGAACTATGACAACAGGCCATATGGTTTGGTAAGTGAAGTGGTGGCAAAAAATTTATATGATTATGGTCATCCTTATTCCTGGCTTACCATTGGTTACCTGGAAGATCTGAACCGTGGAAATGTAAATGATCTTAAAAACTTTTTCCTGCGCTGGTACGGTCCCAACAATGCCACGCTTACCGTGGGTGGCGATATAAAAACAGATGAGGTAGTAAAACTGGTGGAAAAATATTATGGCAGCATACCACGCTGTCCTGATGTGCAAAAAGTAGTAGTGCCAACTGCGCACCTAGAGAAAGATCGCTACGTCTCGTATACGGATAATTATGCACGCCTGCCTTTACTGGCTATAGTGTATCCGTCGGTGCCCAATTATGATAAGGACATTGCGCCATTGGCCTGCCTTGCACAGGTATTGGGCCAGGGCAAAAATTCTATCCTCTACCAGCAGATGGTAAAAAATCAGCTGGCACTGCAGGCTAATGCCAATAACCAGTTGAGTGAACTGGCAGGTGAATTTTTTATTACCGCGGTGCCATTCCCCGGCAAATCACTGGCAGATATGGAGAAACTGGTGCGCGCCTCGCTGGATAGTTTTGAAATACGTGGTGTAACGGACGAAGACATTGCTAAATTTAAAGGTGGCATTGAAGCCCAGTATATAAATGGTTTACAAAGTGTGGCAGGCAAGGTAAGTCAGCTGGCAGCTTTCCAGACATTTACCGGTAACCCCAATAAGATTGGTGATTTGCTAAAGATGTATACAGCTGTTACCAAAGAAGATGTAATGCGCGTGTATAACCAGTATATAAAAACAAAACATGCCGTTATTGTAAGTGTTTTGCCAAAAGCACAGGAGAAAATGATAGCTGCTGCTGATGATTATAAAATTGATTCAGGCCACTATACCGCTCCCGATTATGGCTATGCGAAATTAAAATATGGAAAAGCTACTGACAATTTTGACAGGGCTGCGTTGCCGGGTAATGGTCCCAACCCCGTAGTCAAAGTGCCGGCTTTCTGGAAAAAGAATTTACCCAATGGTATTAGCATGATTGGTGCGCAGAATACTGAACTGCCTATGATAAACATAAGCATCACCATACCGGGTGGTCACTTGCTGGAAGCAAAAGATACGGCCAAGCTGGGACTGGCAAGTTTTTTTGCAGATATGATGAACGAAGACACAAAAAATTATACAGCTGAACAGATGTCTATTGAACTGCAAAAGCTGGGCAGTTCCATTAACACGTACAGCGACCGCGATGGCATCGTACTAACCGTACAGTCTTTAAAAAAGAATATTGACAAAACGCTGGCACTGTTGCAGGAGAGGCTGTTCAATCCCAATTTTACTGCGGATGCTTTTAAGCGTAATCAGAAACAAAACCTGGAAGGCATTAAACAGGCCAAAACACAACCCGCCGCAATAGCAACAGAGGTAGTGGCTAAGATTAATTATGGCAGTAATAATATTTTAGGCATGAGCGAAAATGGAACAGAGAGCTCTTTAAATAATATTACGCTGGATGATATTAAAAGTTATTACAGCAATTACATTAGCTCACAGGGGACAAGGGTAGTGGTAGTAGGCGATGTAAAAGAAGCGGAAATATTACCTAAACTGGCTTTCCTGAATAAACTGCCCAATAAAAAAGTGGAGATACCTGCGGTGAATACGATGCCGGTGGAAACCGGTAAACCCAAAATCTACCTGATAGATATTCCTAAGGCAGCGCAAACAGAATTCCGGGTGGGCTATGCTACAGGTTTAAAGTATGATGCTACCGGTGAATTTTATAAAGCAGGGCTCATGAATTATATTCTGGGTGGTGCTTTTAACAGCCGCTTAAATCTGAATCTTCGCGAAGACAAGGGCTGGACCTATGGTGCCCGTTCTGGTTTTGATGGCGATAACCATACCGGGGAGTTTGGATTTAGTTCAGGCATTAAAGCTGGTGCAACAGATAGTGCATTAACTGAAGTGATGAAAGAACTGAACAAATATGAAGCAGGTGGTATAACAGATGAGGAATTATCTTTTACAAAAAGTGCCATTGGCCAGCGTGATGCACTGCGCTATGAAACCGGCGTGCAGAAAGCAGGGTTTATTTCAAGGATATTGGAGTACAACCTGCCAGCTGATTATGTTGACAAACAGAATAAAATACTGGCCAACATTACCAAAGCAGAAATTGACGGCCTGGCAAAAAAATGGGTAAGGCCTGAGAAGATTAATATACTGCTGGTGGGTGATAAAGCTAAAATATTGCCGGGCTTGCAAAAAATGGGTTATGAAATTGTTGAGCTGGATACAGATGGCAAATCATTACAGAAGAAGGGATTTTAAGAATAGAAAAATTATGCAAAAAAAGCGTCATCTTATACGGTGGCGCTTTTTTGTATCCCGGTAATTTTATTTGCATGAGTAAAACCTTGTTACATTCCGGGCAGCCCCGTCGGTTAAGAGGTGCATCCCAAATTTTCGCTGCCGATCAGGACAGCATGCCAGGGGAGCGCTCCGTGGTTCGCTGTCTTCACCTCCCGCTGTGAGCATGTTAGCGAAAATTTGGAATGCAGTCCCGTAACGCATCGTTTATAATTATGTATTTTTAATTGACGATTTGCCGCTTGCTATTTTCAACGCATTTCTAATACCTGAATAAATGAAACGAACTGATTTTCTTAAACAGACTTTGAAGATAGGCGGCGCTGCGCTACTGGCCCCTTACGTTGATGTAGCTGCCGCACAAAGTACTGCAACTAATAAGCATGCTCAAATTGACGCAGCTCTGCTGGAGCGCCTGGTAAACGCCAATGATAAACAGGTTGATAAATTGCTGGCTGCTTTGCAGGCCGGGGTAACCAGTACCGGCAGAAAGATAGGATTTGATTTTGCCACGTTAACAGCTTCTTACTTTTCTCCCGGTTCAACGTATCACCAAAGCCCGCTCGTTGTGGCAGCGCTTGAAAAGCTTGTACAGCTGTTAACAGGCTTACAGTCGGCAGATGGCACCCTCAACTTCGGTAACCTGGAGTCTCCGCCGGATACAGCATTCCTTGTAGAACCGCTGGCAGCGGCAGCATACTTATTGCAGCAAAATAGCCGGCCAGTATTAAAAAACATAAATGAAGGTCTTAAAGAGTTTCTTATCCGGTGCGGCGCTGCGCTGTCTGCAGGTGGCGTTCATACACCCAATCACCGCTGGTTAATTTGTTCTGCATTGGCGGGCATTCATACCGTGTACCCAAACCAGGTATACATTAACAGGATAGATGAATGGCTGGGAGAAAGTATTTATATAGATGCGGACGGTCACTATCCTGAAAGAAGCGCCAACTATGCAGTGGTAGAAAACACGGCTTTTCTTACGGTTGGGCGTTTATTAAAAAAGGCCCTTTTATTTGAGCCGGTACGAAAAAACCTGGCTATGACCTGGTATTATATGGAACCAGACGGACAATTAATTACCGTTGACTCACGCCGGCAGGATCAGTATACATCCAAAACGATGGTAGCTTATTACCTCCAGTACAGGTGGCTGGCCATAAAAGACAATGATCGTTTGTTTGCAGGTATTACCCGTTTAATTGAAGGGCTAAAAGGATTTGAAGAAGAAATACTGAATAAATGTTTGTTCCAGTTTCTCGAAAATCCATTGCTGCAGCAGGCTTTACCGGACACGGTTGATCCGCCGGTGCAATATGAAAAGTTATTTACCAATGCGGCCACATTGCGCTTACGCCATGCCGGTACAACCGCTACATTATTTGGTGGCGTGGACTGGCCGGTAATTATTGCTTCGGGTCGTTCTGACAGTCCTAATTTTTATACATATAGAAAGGGTGCAGCTATTTTAAAATATATGCGGTTGTCTGCAGATTTTTTTAGCATGGGGTATTTCTACAGCGATGGATTGAAAAAAGAAAACAACGCATATACACTGCATAAAAAGCTGGCGATACCTTATTACCAGCCGCTGCCGGCCAACAGGCGAAACAGTAAAGGCGATTATAAACTATCGCCCAGCACAGACGGTCGTTTCTGGAGTAAAATGGATTTTGAAAACAGACCGGTCAGCAATGTAAAAACACTGGAGACAAAAATTTCTTTTACCACAGCAGCTGGCGCAGATAAACTGGTCTTTGAGGTAACTGGACAGGCGGGCGTTCGTGTAACCATCGAGCTTTGCTTCCTGGAAGGCGGTGTACTGTCCGGGGTGCTGCCTGCAGATAAGGGTAACTATTTCCTGGAGAATGGGATGGGTGTATATGAATACGGCGGCAGCAGCATTCAATTTGGACCAGGTGTAATGGCGCATAAAGTTGTTGCTGGTCTGGAAGGAGAGCGCTACAGTACCCATTTCGGAAGTTTACGAACGGAAGGTATGCATGTATACCTTACCGGCATCACCCCATTTAAACATGCATTGACAGTTAGCTAGTAATAGTTTTGGAATACAATATGAAATAATAACCATTGTAAATAATGGGTTCAGACTTTTTCAGTGTTAACTGGTTATAGCATTTATACGGACAAAAAAAATGCCGCTGAATAAACAGCGGCATGATAAATCAGACCAGTCTCTTACGCAATTTCCTTTCTTAGAACCAGCTCCCTACGAATGCTTCATTTACCGGTTGGTCTTTCAATTTTCTTCTTCTGCGCAGTACATCAGCCCTGTGAATAAACATTGATACAATCATCAACGGCATAAAAAGGAATATCAATGGCGGTATACCCATAAATGATATCCATTTTCCACCAAACTGGCGCCGCATCGGCCTTCTTAAACGCTCTGCAATCAAATACATGCCTGGTACCATAAACAGGGTCATGAAGAAAGCAAAGGCCAGTCCGAAGATAATAGTCCAGCTTAATGGTTTCCAGAAAGCCACGTTATCTCCACCAAAAAAGATATGCGGGTTCAGCTCAGAAAATAAGGTAACGAAATTAATATTGAAACCTACGGCAATGGGTATGAATGCCAGGATAGCTGCTACAGCGGTAAGCAATACCGGTATGATACGTGTTTTACCAGCCTGTATAACCGCTTCACGTGTTTTCATGCCCCTGCCACGCAGCTCATCAGTAAACTCAATTACCAGGATACCATTTTTTACCACGATGCCTGCAAGTCCCACAATGCCAAGACCGGTCATCAATACCGATACTTCCATGCCGGTGATGGCGAAACCAAGGAATACACCAATCACACTAAACACAATCTCTGTTAAAATGATTACCGGCTTGCTCATAGAATTGAACTGGGCTACCAGTACCAATAATATCAGCAGTAAGGCTATTACCAGCGCTTTACCTAAGAAAGCACCTGTTTCTGCCTGTTGTTCCCCTTCACCCGTTTGTTTGATGGTAACACCGTCCGCCTTCTTTTTAAAGCTGGCAATGTCTTTTGTTATTTCAGCATTTACAGCGGTTGCATTGTACCCCTGCGTGGTTAATACATTAGAGCGCAGGGTAATTACTCTTTTCTGATTTTTGCGTTTCACGCTGCCCAGGGTACTGGTAGGCTCAACGGTTACCAATGCGCTGATAGGGATACTTTTGATAGCACCACCACTGGCAAGATCCCTGAAATTGATGCGCATGTTCAGCAGGTTGGTAAGGCTCTGGCGTTGTAATTCATTGTTGCGCAGTTGAATTTTATATTCATCCTTACCTTCTTTTATTTTAGAAATTTCGCGTCCAAACAATGCGGTACGCACCTGCTGGCCAATCTGGCTGCTTGACACACCTTCTATCAGCGCACGCTCACGGTTAACACTAAGTGTAATTTCAGGATTGGTTAAGTCAACATCCATTTTCAGCTCTTCCACACCGGCTACCTGCATAGAATCAAGGTAATTCTTCAGGTTGCTGGCGGTTTTAATCAACGCATCAAAATCCTCGCTGGCTATTTCAATATTCACCGGGGGATCAGTTGGCGGCCCACCACTTTCCTGGTCTACACTCAGTTCACTACCGGGTATGCCGTTTGTAACAGCGCGTATTTTATCCAGGTAAGGTTTGGTAGACACACCATCTCTTTTTTCAAACTCAACAAAAGATACCTGCACACGGCCCAGTTCACTGCGTGTACTGCGGTCACCTGCAGAAGGGTCACTGGCACCAATGGCCACGTTACTGATAACACTTTCTACCAGCGGGTTCTTTTTACCATTCCCGGTGCCCAATACTTTGTTTACACGGTTTTCTAATATCCTGGTAATGGAATCTGTATATTCTACATTGGTACCTACCGGAAGTTTGAGGTATACATAAATCTGGTTAGGATCGGCTTTTGGAAAAAACACCACACCTACACGGCCGGAGCTGATGGACAAAGAGAATATAAAGAAGGAAATTACCAGCAAAGCAAATGTGCCCAGCAGCAAACCAACGGGTCTCCATCCTTTTAAGGCCCATCTCAGAAGGTTTTCATAATGGCCCATTATCCAGGGCAGGGCCCTGTTCTGGAAACCATGAATAGCACCATCCAGTACGTATTTGTTCAGCACCACCATCAGCATAAAAAAGATGAGCAGGTTACCGAGAAAAGTAGCACCGGTCAAGTCCAGTATAATGCCAATAGCAATGACTATCCAGAAATAAGGTTTTTTAAAAATGGCACTTTTAGGTTCCTTTTCACCTTCCGGGTGGTTCATAAAGTCTACCGCAAAAACAGGGTTCATGATAAAGGCGACGATGAGGGAAGCCGCCAGTGTAAAAATGAGCATGGTAGGCAGGTACACCATAAACTTACCAATGATGCCGGGCCAGAACAGCAATGGAAAGAACGGCGCCAGCATGGTAAGCGTTCCTGCCAGTACCGGTACAAACACTTCACCCGCAGCGGTTTTTGCTGCTGTGTTCGTATCTATTTTTCCTTTTCCTTCTGTGAAAATGCGGTGGGTGTTTTCTATTACCACAATGGCATCGTCCACAATAATACCCAATGCAAACAGCAACGCAAACAGCACCATAAAGTTGAGGGTCACATGGGTGCCTACAATTAAATCGGCCGCGGGCAGAAATACAAATGCCACAAACATACTAAGCGGCACAGAAAGCGCCACAAAGAAAGCATTTGTAACACCCATAAAAAACATCAATACAATCAATACCAGCAAAAACCCGATTACAATAGAATTTACCAGGTCTTTAAAAGACGCTTTTGTTTTGATGCTCTGATCGCCGGTAACGACTGCTTTTAAATCTTTGGGAAATATTACGCCTCTGGACTCTTCCACAGCAGCTTGCACCGCATCGCTTGTTTCAATTAAGTTTTCTCCGCTGCGCTTGATGATGTTCAGCGTAACCACGTTTTTGCCGTCCAGGCGCGCATAGCTTTCGCGTTCTTTGGTAGTATCTTTTATAACAGCGATGTCTTTAAGATAAATAGGAGCGCCGCCGGTATTACGCACCAGTATCTGCTCTATATCGCCTGCAGTTTTTAACTGTCCTTTCAACTGCAGGGTGCGTTTCATATTACCTACATCCAGCAAGCCGCCGGAAATATCCATGTTCTCACGTGATACAGCATTGCTGATATCATCAAACGTAACGTTGGCAGTCTGCATGCGGAAATTGTCAACATTTATCTGGAATTCACGCTCCGGAGCACCCACCACGTCAATACGGTTTATCTGTGGTAAGTCTTCCAGACGATCTTTTAAATCGTCTGAATATTTTTTGAGTTTCTGCAAATCATAATCGCCGCTCAGGTTTACGTACATAATGGGCTGATCACTCAGGTTTACTTCCAGTGCGGTAGGTTCCTGGGTGAGGTCAGTAGGCAAGTCCTGTTTGGCTTTATCGATAGCATCCTTTACTTTCTGCAGGCCTATTTCTGTTTTTACATCTGTGTCAAACTCAACTATAATTGCAGAATAGTCTTGCTGCGAAGTGCTGGTAAACTTTTTAATTTTAGCGCCGGTGATACCCTTGATTTGTTTTTCAATGGGCCGGGTTACCAGGTTCTCTATGTCTTTTGGAGAGTTACCTACATATATTGTTTGTACGTAAATAGTAGGTATTACAATGTCAGGAAACTGCTCCTTGGGCAGGGTAACAAACTGGTAAATTCCAAAGAGGCTTACAATCAGCATCACCAGGTAAATGGAAGTTTTGTTGCCAATACTCCAGCTGGTGGGCTTGAACTCTTTTATTTTTTCTTTTATATTATCTATTGCGCTCATACAGTTGTTTTAAATATTATCCTTCATCTGTTGCGTTACTTACTTGTTAGTTCCGGATAGAAACTTTTATGCAAAATCTGCTTTTCATTGTTTACGGCCTATGAACGATAGACTAAAAACTATGAATTACTTTGTGTCCGTTGTCAGCAATTGTCCTTCATATAAACTCTGGTAGCCATCTGTTACAACTACATCGCCTGCCTGTAAACCGCTTTTGATTTCCATTTTATCTCCGTAAAACTGTCCAATCACCACTGTTTTTTTGCGCGCCACAGTTTTGCCATTTTCTTTGGAAGCTGTCATTACAAATTTTCCTTTTTCATCACTCTGTATTGTATTTACAGGTACTGTAATGGTATTGCCAATATTGTAATCCTGTATCTGAACAAGGGCTATCTGGTTAGGGCGCAGATCTTTATCGGCCGGCACTTTTGCTTCCATAAAAAAGCTGCGGTTGATAGGGTCAATAGACTTACCGGTTACAGATACAACTGCATCAATCGTTTTATTGATATCGGGCAGGTTGATTTTTACTTTGCTGCCTACATTTACTTTACCCAGGTAATTTTCAGGAATTTGTACGGTAACTTTTAGATTGCTGTTGTTTACAATAATAATCTGCGCCGTAGTACCCTGGAAGCCGGTAAATACTTCACCCACGCGGATATTAACAGTTTCTGCCACACCACTTACATCACTCACTACATTGGTAAACGTCAATTGTTCTTTGGTAATTTTTAATGATTCCTGGGCACTTTTAAGCTGGTTTTCTACACTCTGCACATTGTTCTTTGCGGTAATGAGCTGCACTTCTGTACCTATTTGCTGATCCCAGAGATTTTTTTGTTTCTGGTAAAGGTTTTGCGCAAATGCCAGTTGTGTTTTAAGTGTTTCAAGACCCTGCTCTGCAGTTATTACGCTCTGGCGGGCAATGGCATCATCCAATTTGAGAAGCAGCTGGCCTTTCCTGACATTATCGCCCCGCTTTACAAATACACTTTTTACAACACCGCCTACACCATTGCGCGGCGCTATATATGAAGTGTTCTGTGACTCAATTTTGCCCTGCAGATCTATAAAATGCATAAAGTTTTCAGGCGCCAGTGTTGTTAATGTTACCAGCTTGGCTTTTTCAGCTTTTGCGGCAGCAGTATCTGTTTTGGCGATGTCGTCTTCCAGGCTTTTTACCTTGTTCTTTAATTTTTGTAACTCTGCTTTTTTATCGGTCAGCGTAGCATTGCTTTCTTTGGAACTGCTGCCGCAAGCTGCCAGCAATAAGATGGCGGCTATCATTAATGTATATCTCATATTTGTAGTTTGCATATAAAAGGTTTTATAATTTTCCAACTGCTTTCAGGTAATCAACTTTTGCAACAATAGCATCATACACCGCATTTATATAATTGGTCTGTGCCTGTTTAAGATCGGTCTGTGCCCCGGTGATTTCTATGTTTGACCCTGTTCCAATCTCATATTTTTTCTTAGTCTGGTTGTATACCGTTTCTGCCAGCTGCATATTTTTTTTCTGGTAATCCAGGGTAGTTACAGCAGTGGTAAAATTTGATTTGGCGGTTTCTACCTGCTGATCTATTTGTATTTTAAGACTCTCTATCTGGTTTTGTGTTTGCTCAAGCTGTATCCGCGCCTGGGCAATCCTTGCTTTTGCGACAAAACCTTTAAAAATGGGGATTGACATATTTAAGCTGATTGCTGAAATATTGAACCATTCGCCCTTACCAAAAAAATCAAATTTGTTACGCTGGGCGCTCTTACTGTAATTACCAGCAAGGCTGAACGTAGGTAACTGGCTTAATTGGTAACGCCTGATATTGTACTCATTCAGTTTTTTGCCCAGCGCTGCGTATTCAAAATCTTTCCGGTCTTCATATTTATAATCGGCCAGGGGAAGTACACCCTGCTTTATCTCCTCTTCGTTCAAACTGTCTGTCAGCAGCAATGAATCTTTAATGGGCATACCCACCAAAAATTTAAGGCCCAGGTACCCGTTTGCAATACTGTTAAGTGCTTTTAATTTTTCAGTACTGAGGTTGGCCATTTGTACTTCCACCTTGTTTACATCCAGCTGCTCTGCAAACCCATTTTTATACAATTCTTTTGTATCATGAGAAAGTTTTTCCAGCCTTACAATATTGGCATCCAGTAATTCAATTTGGGTTTTACCTACCAGTAACTGGTAATAAATTTTATAAATATTTGTTCTCACTGCCTCCTCGGTTACTTCTGCACTTTTCGTTTGCCAGGCTATCGAGGTGCTGCGGGCTTTAAGGCCGATAAAAACCTGGCCGTCAAACAGCAACTGGTTAAGGCTTACACCGGCGCTGGCATTGAACTTTGTGCCAAACTGTGCAGCAATATTGCCAAAATCGCCGGGCGTGGCAATAGGATTGCCGTTGCCGTCCTTTACATTCTGATCTATCAGTACCTGGTAAACCGATGGAGAAATAAAGTTGGGTATTACCTGCGTGGCTACATAAGGGTTATATGTTACGCCCATATTGCCGTTTATCTGCGGATAAGCAGCAGCGGTTATTTCCCTGTTTTGCTGCTGCTGCAGTTGTATGCTCAGCAATGCATTTTTTACCTGTACATTATTTTTCTTTGCATAGTCCAGCATTTGCTGAATGCTTAAGGCATGATTTTCCTGCGCAAATCCCGGCAAAGCCAGTGCAGTTAGCCCAATCCATGCTATTATCTTATTTAATCTTTGCATCGCTTGTTGTTTTTTTGGTTCTTTCTTGTTTATATTTTAAAATCAGCTTGTACCCTTTCGCATTTACCAGGCCATGCGTATACAATGAAATAATTTCCTGTTCTATATCTGCCATATTGTGTTTTGTTTTGGCCTGGAATTCGGGATCAAAAGAAAGCAGCATGGTGTCTACACGGTACCGGGCTACAATATTGATATTGATATCATCGCGGTACAGGTCTTCCTTTATACCCCGGAGCAGGTTTTCACGGATTACACCGTACAGGTAGTCATTTTTATGCTTGTGAAATTTCAGAAAAGCCCGGGGATGGTATTTTTGCATATCGTGCAGCACGGAAGCATTCATTGTACGGAACATTTCCACTACCATATCCATGGCAAGAAAAAGCTCGTGGACCGCATTATCCGACTTGCCCTTATCCATTTCACAGCAGGTCTCATTATGCGCTATTTCGTGGTCAATTACTGCGTCAACCAGTTCATCTTTGTCTGCATAGTACTGATAAATGGTTTTCTTGCTCATGCCCATATTATTGGCAATATCATCCATGCTAACACTGCGTATGCCATACTTCATAAATAAGTCGTTGGCCTTAATTTTGATACGCTCTTTATTGTCTATATCTATCATAATTGGAGTGCAAAACTAGGGAAACTATTTTCGTTACCAAAGTTTCCGAGGTTATTTTTTTTGCCATTCATCCAAAAATTACTAACAGGTATTAGTAAAAAGAGCCGTAATATTTGATTTTTACTGAATTAGAGCCATGCACACAACTATGGTTTTTTTATGTGAACTTTACCACTTACATTTTATTTGTAAACAGCTATGAGTTTATCGGCCCGGAATCAATGGCGTTGGCGGAAAGTGTTGCAGTATTTAATTCAGGGCCTGCTGGTAACTGCCCCGGTAGCTATAACTATCTACCTGATTTACTGGTTTGTTTCGTCTGTAGACAGCTGGTTGCCCATTTTTACCGTAAAGGATGTGGATGGTCGTATTGTCAACCGCAATTATGGACTGGGCTTTGTTGTTATTATAGTTGCCCTGATTGTTATCGGTTTCCTGAGTTCCAATTTTCTTACCAGCCGTATTTTTAGTTTATTCGACAGCTTCCTTGAGCGAACGCCGGGTATAAAATTTATCTATTCTTCCGTAAAAGATTTTTTTGAAGCATTTGCCGGTAATAAACGCAAATTCAAAAAAGCAGTTTTGGTCAGTATTTTTCAACCCGATGTTTTTCAGCTCGGCTTTATTACGGATGAAGATGCCAGTGAATTTGGACTTACCGGTTACGTATCTGTCTATGTGCCCAATTCATATGCCGTTACAGGGCAGTTATACATGGTGCCTAAACACAAAGTAAGAATACTGGAAGATATAAGTTCTTCAGATGTGCTGAAATATGCCATTAGTGGTGGCGTGGCCGAAGTAGAGGAAGACAAACACCACGATAATGGGGGAGTGGCAAGCAGTTAACGGCAGGCGCAGGGCCAGCCCCTGTTCCCTGCAAATGTATTGCGGATAGCATTCACAAAAATGCTGTTTGATAGAAATAGGAAATCAGACATTTTTTACATCAGACACCAGAAATAAAAATATAAACCTTATCCAAGTTATCAGCCATGGCTGTTTTGAAAAAGCTGTTTCCCTGCTTGCTGCTACTGCTGTGCACCCATACATCTTATTGCTGGGGCTTCTATGCACATAAACAGATCAATTATTACGCGGTTTTTTTGTTACCACCGGAAATGTTGATCTTGTACAAAACCAATATTAATTTTCTTTCAGAACACGCGGTAGACCCCGACAAAAGAAGGTATGCCATATCAGAAGAAGGGCCGCGGCATTATATAGATATAGATCATTATGGGCAGGATGCTTTTGCTGTACTGCCCCGGCAATGGGATAGTGCACAGGCAAAATTTTCTGCTGATACCTTAAACGCCCATGGTATTGTACCCTGGTGGATAAACAGCATGCTGGGCCGGCTGACCGCCGCCTTCAAAGAAAAAAACCAGTCTAAAATATTAAAGCTGTCGGCTGAAATTGGCCATTATATTGCCGATGCCCATGTGCCGTTGCATGCCAGTAGTAACCACAATGGCCAACTCACGGGCCAGGTAGGCATTCATGGTTTTTGGGAAAGCCGCGTACCAGAACTGCTGGCAGAAAAGGAATGGGACTTCTTTATTGGCCAGGCAGATTACCTGCCGCATCCGGCAAGTTTTATATGGAAACGTGTGGCAGAAAGCGCTGCGGCAGCTGATACTGTGCTGCGGTTCGAAAAAAGATTATCTATAGAGTTTGCAAGTGATCAGCGTTTTGCTTTTGAGGAAAGAAACGGCCTGCTGGTACGCCAGTATTCAGCTGCCTACACCCGTGCGTATAATGCCATGCTGCGGGGTATGGTAGAGCGGCGGATGCGGCAATCCATTTATGCAGTGGCCTCTTTTTGGTATACCGCCTGGGTAAATGCCGGGCAGCCGGATCTTAGAACCCTTACCGGAAAAAGTTTTTCCGAAGCAGACATTAAAGCTTTTGAAAACCTTGATTTACAATGGAAAAAAGGGTACAAAAGCGATTCAGCTGACAGGGAGTAAGCCCGCACCTTCAATACAAGCAAAAAAATCCCGGTGCACGCATCATGCCGCCCCTGTCTCTCTGGTTCAATTAAAGTACATTTGCAACTCATTTTTCAATCACTAACCAACCAAGCCCGTGGTACATAATTTTAATTCTGGTCCCAGTGTTTTACCCAAAGAAGTATTTGAACAGGCCAGCCAGGCCATTCTCAATTTCAATAATACCGGTTTATCCATTTTAGAAATAGGTCACCGCACTTCCTGGTTCCAGGAAGTAATGGATGAAGCCATAGCCCTGGCCAAAGAACTGATGCAGCTGGATAGCGAACATGAAGTAATGTTTCTGCACGGGGGCGCATCAACCCAATTCTTCCAGGTGCCCATGAATTTACTGGATGATAAAGCAATGGCTGCCTACCTGGACTGCGGCACCTGGGGAGTGAAGTCGATAAAAGAAGCAAAACTGTTTGGTGCGGTAGAAATGGTGGCTTCTTCAAAAGACAAGAACTATACTTATATTCCCAAAGGATATACGATACCAGGAAACGCCAGTTATTTTCACTATACTACCAACAATACCATTGAAGGCACGCAAATGCATGCCATCCCGGATACACAGGTGCCACTGGTAGCAGATATGAGCAGCGATATTTTAAGCAGGCAGCTGGATTATAACCGGTTTGCGTTGATTTATGCAGGAGCGCAGAAAAATGCAGGTGCTGCCGGGGTAAATATGGTTATTGTAAAAAAAGATATACTGGGCAAGGTAAGCCGCAAGCTGCCTTCCATGATGGATTACCGCAACCATATTGAAAACGGGTCTATGCTGAATACGCCGCCGGTATTTGCAGTGTACGTTTGTATGCTTACCCTGCGCTGGCTAAAAAAACAGGGTGGTGTACCCGTTATTGAAAAATTAAATGCAGCCAAATCAAAACTTCTGTACGATACACTGGATGCTTTGCCGCTTTTTGCACCTAAAGTAGCAACGGAAGACAGGAGCCTGATGAATGTAGTATGGATAATGAAAGAAGAAGAGCTGGAGAAGCAATTCCTGGCAGAATGCAAGGCCAATGGCATGGTAGGTATAAAAGGGCACCGGTCCGTTGGTGGTTTCAGGGCTTCTCTGTACAATGCATTAACCATTGACAGCGTACAGGCACTTACTGATTTAATGACTGACTTTTCAAAAAGAAAAGGATAAACAGGATATTTTTTAATTGCTGATTTTTGATTTTGTGCTTTGTTCAGCCAGCTGCACCGGGAGAAATCTCAAAATTCCTCCATCCAAAAATCAGCAATTTTTAATTAATAATAAAGCATATATAAATTTCATGGCAACCATTGTTCCCTTTAAAGCACTCAGGCCCAAACCAGAACTGGCGGCAAAACTCGCATCCCGGCCGTATGATGTACTGAACGCTGCTGAAGCAAGGCAGGAAGTAAAGGGCAATGCCTTTTCTTTTCTGCACATTACCAAGTCTGAAGTAGACCTGCCGGATACCATTGACATACATGCAAGAGAAGTGTATGAAAAATCAAAAGAAAACCTGGATGCATTTATAAGAAAAGAAATATTGTTCAGGGAACTGAAACCCTGTTATTATATCTACCAGCTGATGATGAATGGACGCCGTCAGACCGGTTTGGTTTGCGGCAGTACCGTGGATGATTATGAAAATGATATTATAAAAAAACATGAATTTACGAGGCCAGAGAAAGAACAGGATCGCATCAACCATATTAAAACCAGTGGGGCGCAAACAGGCAATGTTTTTTTAGCATACCGGAATATTGAAGCCGTGGATGCGCTGATAGACAAATGGAAGGCAAGTCACGAGCCTGTATATGATTTTGTTGCAGATGATGCCATTGCACATACTGTATGGATAGTAAATGATGATAAAGCAATTAACAGCATCAGCAGCCTGTTTACTGAAAAAGTACCATTTACCTATATCGCCGATGGCCACCACCGGGCCGCTTCTGCCGCAAAAGTGCGCAAAGCGCTGGGCAGCGATGCAGGAGAAGGTGCTGATTATTTTTTGACCACCCTCTTTCCTTCCAACCAGCTGCATATAATGGATTATAACAGGGTAGTAAAAGATTTGAACGGACATTCCGCAGCTGATTTTATACAGCAATTGGAGGCAGATTTTGATTGCGAACTGGTGGGTAAAACAATTTACCAGCCAACCGCTTTGCATAACTTTGGCATGTACCTGGAAGGCAACTGGTATAAGCTGACCGCAAAGAAAGATAGTTATACCACTGACCCGATTGGCATACTGGATGTAACTATTTTGTCTGAAAAAGTGCTTGATAAATTATTGGGTATAAAGGATCAGCGTACAGATACGCGGATAGATTTTGTGGGCGGCATACGCGGGCTGGCAGAACTTGAAAAAAGAGTAAACAGCGGCGAAATGAAAATAGCTTTTAGTCTTTACCCGGTAAGCATTCCGCAATTGTTTGATATTGCAGACAGTGGTAATGTAATGCCGCCTAAAAGCACCTGGTTTGAACCTAAACTGCGTGATGGATTGTTAACGCATTTGATCTACGAATAAAAACTTATACGGCCGTTTACAGAAGCCGTTTTGCGTTGCAGTAGATCCTAATAAAAAGCTAATAACTAATGAAGAGCTTACGGCATACAGCTAATAGCTTATAACTTTGAAGACATGAAAAAGATAGCCGGTTTATTATCTTATTTTTTTATAGCAGGTTCCCTGGGCTTGTGTGCCCAGGATGTAAAAACCCTGCAGGAAACTGCGCGGAATTTTTCCAAAGAGGGCGATTTCAGCAACGCCGTAATGGTGCTTAACAAAGCGCATGAGCTGGATGCAGATAACCTGGGCGTTAGCAAGGATCTGGCGCTGGCTTATTACCAGAAGGCTGATTATCCGAAAATGCAGGCGGTGCTGAAGCCTTTGTTGGAAAGGCCCGATGCAGATGTGGAAGTATACCAGCTGGGCGGTATGCTGAGCAAAGTAACCGGGGATACAAAAGAATGCGAACGTATCTATAAAAGGGCATTGAAAACTTTCCCCGACAGCGGACCGATACTTAATGATTACGGTGAGCTGCTTTGGGCAAAACAGGATTTTAGTGCGGTTAAATTGTGGGAGCATGGTATACAGGCTGATCCTGCGTACACCGCTAACTATTACAATGCAGCGAAGTACTATTATTTTACCCGCGATAAAGCCTGGAGCCTTATCTATGGAGAGATGTTTGTAAATATGGAAAGCTACAGCAGGCGTACGGTAGAAATAAAAGGCCTGTTGGTAGAAGGCTATAAAAAATTATATACGGATGCCGACATCATGAAAAACCAGGATACAAAGAATGAATTTGTAGTAGCTTTTCTGAATGCTTTAAACAGGCAGGCAGACCTGGCAAGAAAAGGTATTACAGCGGAAACGTTGACCATGATACGTACCCGTTTTGTATTGGACTGGTTTGAAAAAGACGCTGCAAAATTCCCTTTCAAATTATTTGATTACCAACGCCAGCTCCTGAAAGAAGGTAATTTCAATGCTTATAACCAGTGGTTGTTTGGCAGTGTTCAAAATTTGGCAGCTTTTGAAAACTGGACTAATACACACAGTAGTGAGTACAAACAGTTTACCAGTGCACAAGGCAACCGCCTGTTTAAAGCAGGGACAGGGCAATACTACCAGAACGCTTCAAAATAAAAGATACACGTCCAAATAATCAATCAACCCGGTATAATGTACCGGGCTTTTTTATTCCTGTTTTTTTAGCTAATTTGGTCATGGTGACGCTTCCTTGTGTCGATTGACTTTTTTATGTTAACATATACCTCATAACAGGCAATCAGCAAAACTGTCAATACCCGCATTTAATAACAATTAACGATTGCAACAATATGGAGCCTAAAAGATTATTCGACTGTATTCAGTACCACCTGGAAAGAAAACCGTTGCCTGATATGATGGCTGCCAAAGAAGGCGGCCGCTGGCAAACCTATAGCACAAATGAAGTAAAGGATATCGTAGACAAGCTCGCCGGCGGATTGCTTAACATGGGCATTGGTTGTGGTGATATGACTGATGCCGGCAGGGATAAAGTTGCCATTCTCTGTAAAAACAGGCCGGAGTGGATTATGCTTGATTTGGCCGTGCAGCAGATTGGCGCTGTACTGACACCTGTTTATCCCACCATCAATGTAAATGAACTGGAATTTGTGCTTAATGATGCACAGGTGAAAATGATTTTTGTAAATGATGAAGATGGCTACCATAAAGTGATGAGCATCAAAGACCGGATTCCTTCAGTGCAGGAAGTGTTTTCTTTTGAGCATGTAACCAATGGACGTCACTGGAAAGAAGTAATGAATGCTGCCACGCCGCAGTCTATTGCAAGCATTGCCGGTATTGCCGCGAAAATAAAATATGAAGACCTGGCTACCATCATTTATACGTCTGGAACTACGGGCACACCCAAGGGCGTAATGCTGAGCCACAAAAATATTCTCAGTAATGTAATGGCCAGCATGCCCTGTTTTCCGCCGGGTGAACATTTAAAAGCACTTAGTTTTTTGCCACTTAATCATATTTTTGAAAGAATGGTCAGCTACCTGTATTTGTTCAGGGGTACGTCCATTTATTACGCGGAAAGCCTGGACAGCATTGGCGAAAACCTGAAAGAAGTAAAGCCCAACTTGTTCACTACTGTACCGCGTTTACTGGAAAAAGTATACGACCGTATAATGGCCAAAGGCAATGAACTTACCGGAACAAAAAAGAAATTATTTTTTTGGGCACATGCACTGGCAGAAAAATTTGAAATTAATAAGAACCAGGGTGTGTGGTACAGCATGCAGCTTGCCCTTGCCAACAAACTTATTTTCAGCAAATGGCGCGAAGGGTTGGGCGGCAGTTTAATGTGCATTGTAACCGGGGGTGCCGCCTGCCAGGTGAGGCTGATACGCATTTTTACGGCGGCAAAAATTCCGGTGATGGAAGGTTATGGTTTGACCGAGACTTCGCCCGTGATCAGCGTAAACCGTTTTAGTGAAGCCGACAGGAAATTCGGCAGTGTAGGTCCTTTGATTGAAGGCGTAGAAGTGAAGATTGCAGAAGATGGTGAAATATTGTGCAAAGGCCCCAATGTAATGATTGGCTATTATAAGCGGCCTGATTTAAGCGCCGAAGCATTGGTTGATGGCTGGTACCTGACTGGTGATATTGGCATCCTTGATGGCCGGTTTTTAAAAATAACAGATCGGAAAAAGGAATTGTTTAAAACCAGTGGTGGTAAGTACGTAGCACCGTTACCGATCGAAAATAAACTGAAAGAATCCCTATTTGTGGAGCAGGTAATGGTAGTAGGGGCGGAGAAAAAATTTGTGGGGGCCCTTATTGTGCCCTCTTTCTCTAATTTAAAAGATTGGTGCCGGCAAAATAATGTTGCTTATACTACCAATGAAGAGATGATTCACCAGCCGGCTGTAATCGCCCTGTTTAAAGAACTGGTAGAAAGCTTTAATAAATTTTTTAACCATGTAGAGCAGGTTAAAAAGTTTGAATTGCTGGAGCATGAGTGGAGTATCGATACCGGTGAGATGACACCTAAAATGAGCATCAAGCGCAAAGTAGTAATGGAAAAATACCGGGGGGCGATAGAACGTATCTATGCTTAATTAAGGTGAATATTGGGCCGGTTATGGAGGGCACATGATTATTTTACCATCCACCAAATAATAAAAAGGGCGCTATATTTTTTAGCGCCTTTTTTTATGCAGTACAAATTTTATTTAAGAAGTAGCTGTTTCCAGCGTCTTATTTTCTATCAGGTCTATATCTGGTTTGGAAACATCGGTTAGTTTTACTTTACCCCTTTCTTTCCTGATAACCCTTGAGAACAATGAAATTTCTTTATCAAATAAAAACCGGAAAAATAATTTTGTCCAGGAAGTGTGGTATTGGAGGCTATTGTAAAAGCTGCCCGCGTTTTGCCTTATCTGCGGCAATTTATTCCAGGGCACAGAAGGAAAATCATGGTGCTCATTGTGATATCCAACATTAAATGCAACTGTATTTAATACACCATAATAGCTATGGGTTTCCTGTTCTTCACCACTGGTAAGATAATGCTCCTGTATCCAGCGGGCACCCAAGGGATGCAGTCCGATAGAAAAAAAGAAGCTAAACAACAGGAACATAATGGCTTTAAATCCAAAAAAGTAACAGATGGCTACAATAAAAATAACCTGCAGTGCAAAATTGGCTGCTACCCATTTATCAAACGGTTTGATCTCTTTGAGACGATTAATGCGGAAAAGCTGGAAGATGGGGTAAAACAACAACCAGATTACTTTGCCAATAAAATAATTATTGATCAGTTTTGCTTCCCATTTGTTTGGCAAATCCGCGTCCAGCTCATGTATGCCCTGGAAAGAATGGTGTTTGATATGGTATCGTTCAAATGAAATAGAACTTGGAAAAAGTTGTGGCATATTGGCAATCATGCCAGCCCAGCGGTTGGCTGCCCTGTTTTTAAACAACAGGTGATGCGCGCATTCGTGAATCATAACAAACAATGCATGATCTGCAAAAGCGCCCAGCAAATAGGCAGTGCCTACCACCAGCCACCAGGATTGATCTTTAAGTAACCAGGCCATGACAACCTGGAAAGCAACTATACCGATGATAACAAAAATGGTGTTTGGGTTCTTGCCAATCAGCTTCCGCATTTCAGGGTGCGCCTTTAATATTTCTTTGGTGCGGAGACGGTGTGGTTCCTGCTTGGTGGAATGTACAAAATCGGTTCTTATTGCCATATTGATAGTAATATACTTTATCAAAAGTAGCTAAGGTACCGATATAAAATTAAACTATGGTAAAAGTACATTAATATGCTGATATTTAACATTTTATATACGCTTGAAAAAGCTGAAACGGTAGCTGCAAATGATAAAAAAACCACCAGAGTAAACTGGTGATTTGGAGTAAAAACAGCTAAACGGTACCTATTTAAAAAACAGTTTAATAATTTCCTTTTCATTCGTTGACTGGTTTAGCACCAGCAGGTAATAAACGCCTGTTGCGATTTTGCCGGGACTTTGTATTGTTTTGCTGTCTCCCGGTCTGATATAAGGATTTACAATGACATGTGTTTACCGGGTACTATATGGCAATTTGTTATTTTGCCTGAGCGCCGGCCCCCGTTGTAGTGTTGCCGTTGAGTGGCATATTTTTTTCAATAGTGGAAGGGTTCATATAACGCTCATATTTAATGTCACCTTTATATACATAACCGGCACCGCGCCAGAAAACAGTATGCATGGTGTTCCTTATATAACTGCTCCACGCCTCCAGGTCCGTACCTAATCCATGCTGTATACAAATCATATCGGTGTGGTATTCAAAACGGTCAAGGTAGCCTGGGGATAAATGCCCGGCAGCCATTTTGATACATTGCCAGTTGTTCCGGGTTGAAAAATCAACTACGTGGCTCAACTCGTGTCCAATAATACCAACCCGTGCTTCAGTGCTTAGATTTGCAAACATCAGGGGCATAAGTTTGGCAGCTGTTTTATTGCTAATGGTGATTATGTAAGACCGTTTGCCCTTAGGCATAAACATCGATAAAAATGTGGGCCTTGTTTTTAAGGTAGCAAATGATTTTTTTACCCGGAACTTAATCGAAATACTTTTTAATTCCGGAAAATGCGAAAGTGCCTGAAGTGTTTCTTTTTCATATCCCGGGGGTAACTGTTTGTGCAGTCCGTACTGTAGCAGGTCGCTGTTAGGCTGATTAACCTCTACAGCGTCAGCCATTATTTCAAGGGGTGCTATTTGCTGTGCGTTGGCCAGGTTTACCAGGATGCTGGCGGCCAGGGCAAGATGCGCCCATTTCATCTTTTTCATCGTGCTGCATTAATATGCCGTAAAGCTACACATTGCAATAAAAAAAAATGGGCATAAGAGACGAACAAAGCAAATGAATCGGCGAAAAGGAAAATGGCATCGGCGAATGACTGCCTGGCACAATGGCAAAGCAGCTATGCAACACATATTTTGAGTTTGTAAAGAAGCGGCATGCAGCTTTTTTTAACAGGCATAGGTAATTATACAGCAATTGGTCTTTGCGGTATGTTACAGCTAATGCAGTTGCGCTAAATACAATATGTTTGTACTACTAAAAATGCTGTTATGAGAAAATATTTATTGCTGGCAGGTATAAGCTGTATTCTGGCCAGTTGCACGCTGCAGAATAAAGTTAGCAAAGCTACACCGCTGTTTAATGGAAAGGATTTGAACGACTGGACAATTAAAATAAAGGATCATCCAATCAATGAAAATTATGGCAATACCTTTAGCGTGGCAGACGGTGCTATGAAAGTGAGTTATGATAAGTATGATGATTTTAAAGAACAATACGGGCATATATTTTACAAGAAAAAATTCAGCGCCTACCTGCTGGTGGTAGAATACCGGTTTACAGGTGAACAGGTAAAGAATGGCCCCGGGTGGGCTATCCGCAATAGTGGCGCCATGCTGCATTGCCAGCCGCCTGAAACAATGGATCTGCACCAGGATTTCCCCATTTCACTGGAAGAGCAATACCTCGGTGGCAATGGAAAAGATGAAAGATCTACTGCTAATTTATGTACACCTGGTACCAATGTGGTATTGGATAAACAATTGTATACACAGCATTGTGTTAATTCACGTTCTACAACATATCCCGGCGATCAATGGGTACATATTGAAGCACTGGTGCTGGGCGACTCCATCATTAAACATATAGCTGGCGCTGATACCGTACTGGTATATGAGAAACCACAGTACGACGGAAAGGATAAATGGGTAAAGCAAATGGGTTATAAAGATGGCGCACTGATAAAAGATGGCTATATCTCACTGCAGAGTGAGAGCCACCCGGTAGAATTCCGGAAAGTAGCAATATATAACCTGGAACGCTATATGTATAACCCTGCAAAATTGAAGCAAGTAATTGCATTGCTGCAAAACAGGAAGAATAAATAGACAGCAGCGCCGGGCACCGCGAAGACATTATAAAAAATATTTACCTTTCGCATTATGGATGTGGCAGTTCTGAAACATAAATCTCCTGAACAATTAAGACTGGCCACCAGCGTGTTTTTTTTCATTTCCGGTTTTGGCTATTCTACCTGGGCTTCCAGGATACCTTCCGTGCAGCAAAACCTGCACCTCAATGAAGCGCAGCTGGGCGCGGTACTGTTAGCCATGCCCATTGGTCTTATCTTAACACTGCCGGTTACGGGTAAACTACTGGGCCATTTTGAAAGCAAGGTAATCATGTTTGTGGGTGCACTTATTTTTAACAGCATGCTGGCATTGCCCGGTTTTGTAGTAAACACGGTGCAGCTGGTGCTGGTATTGTTTTGTTTTGGATCTGCCCGCAACCTCATGAACCTTTCTCTCAATACACAGGCGGTAGATGTACAAGCCCTGTACAGCAAATCAATCCTCACCACAATGCACGGTATCTGGAGCCTCGCCGGTTTTGCGGGCGGTGGCCTTGGCTACCTGATGGCGCTTTTTAATGTGCATATGCGCTGGCACCTGTTGAGCGTAAGCTGTATACTTGTTATTACCGCTATTATATGTTTTCCCTACACGCTGGAGAAGAAGCCGGTGCAGCAGGTGAAAAAGCCCGTGTTTTCACTGCCCGATAAACAAATGATGAAGTTTGCATTGATTTGCTTTGGTGTAATGGCCTGCGAGAATATTATGTACGACTGGAGCGGTGTTTATTTTTTAAAAATCATTCACTCTTCCAAAGTTGCTTCAATTGGTGCTTACGTTATTTACATGGTCACTATGACCATTGGCCGCTTTGTGGGCGATAGGCTGGTGGCAGTGATTGGAATAAAAAAAATATTGATGTATAGCGGGTGGCTGGTGTTTGGAGGGCTAATGCTGGCAGTTATATTTCCTTACCAGCTTACTGCAGGTATTGGTTTTGCACTGGTTGGCCTGGGTGTTTCCTGCGTAGTGCCGCTGGTCTTCAGCATTGCGGGCAAACTAAAAGGCGCTAATACTGGGCAGTCGCTCGCGGCGGTCTCAACCATTGGTTACCTTGGCTTTTTACTGGTGCCCCCTATGGTAGGTTTTATTGCGCAAGCCACCAGTTTGCGCTGGTCCTTTGCCGTGGTAGCAATTATGTCTACCATCATTATTTTTAATGTAGGGGCTATACCCGACGTGGAGGCAAAGGAGGAAGATATTGTGCTGGTTGAAGAGATATAAAGGGGTATAAAAAAACGCGTGGCGACAGCAAATTATTTAACGCATTCATCAATTGCCTTGCTTATATTTTCCAGGCCGGTTTTAAAAGTTCTTGCACCTGTCCAGCCAAAACCTATGCGCATATAGGTATCCGGCATGGCAAACCAGTGGCCGGGGCCTACCATGGTTTTATATGCCTGCATAAGCAGGTTGTAAAATTTTCCCGTGTCAATAGGAATATTGTTTTTAAAGCGTGCAAAGCAAACGACCCCGCCACCCGGCAAAATTGCTTCCAGCCTTGTTTCCTGTTGTAACCATTCGCGCAGCAAATTATAATTTTGCATGGCCTGTTTATTGATGGCAAGCGCAAACTTTTCTTTCTGCTGGTAAAACTGGTAAGCTACCTCTTCATCCAATGCAGAATTGCTGATGTAGATCATTTCTTTAGCGGCCAGGAAAAGTTCTGATAGAGATTCATCCTGTGTTATCAGCCAGCCTATTCTTAAACCAGGGAGACCATAGGCTTTTGATAAAGAAGATACACTGATGACTTTACGGCTTTGCGATGCCATCACCGGGTAAGCTGTTTTAAAACACGCATCCCGGTAGGTTTCATCTGCCAGTAACCAAATGTCTTTTTGTTCTGCAATGGTAATGAGTGCTTGTAATTCTGAATTGGTCATCAGCATACCGGTGGGGTTGTGCGGCGTGGTAATGCTGATGAGTTTTGTATTGGATTGAATGGCTGCTGCTATGGCCTCTATATTCAGCCGCCAGTTTTCTTCAAATATTAAATCAATATAACTGATGCCGCAGCCAATGGTTACCGGTACTTCAATATTGGTGGCGTAATTGGGCCTTACCACAATTAAATGGTCTGCCGCAGTTAACAAAGCACTGTTAATAATGAACAAAGCGCCCGCTGCTCCATTAGTCAGCAATACCTGGTTTTCATCTTGTATGTCTGCATCAGCTGCTATCAATTTTCTTAATTCCACATGCCCGCGGTGGGCGATGTATTCCAGTTTCAGCTGATCAAGTTCCAGTTTCAGCTGGCCAAATTGAAGATCGGTTACAGAGCTTTCTGCCAGGTTGTACAAGATATTTCCATATCCGGTTTCTTCCGGCGATTCTTTTTCTATGGGCATGCGTTTGTACAGCATAAATGATGGGGCAGTGTATGGTTTTGTTTTACTGGATGCTATAGCTTTAGTTGGACAGGAATGGGTATCAATTTTTTTACCAAATCAGCAGGAGCGCTTTTTCAGGATCAGTGGCGGATACAATGAACAGATGACACCCGGTTTGGTCAATTAACAGATAATGCCCGGCTGTATTTATTTCGGTATTGAACAGGGGACAGGCCGGTAATTTTTTTAAAAGTTGTGCGGAATGCCTTTGTATCTGTATAACCAACATTGTACATCACTTCATTTACATTTTCCCGCGATGATTCAAGACTTTTTTTAGCAACTTCCATTTTTACCCGTTGTATATATTCAACTACTGTATTGGCAGTAGCTTTTTTAAACCGGCGTTCCAGGTTGCGGCGGCCCAGGGCAAGCATAGAAGCTAACTGATCTACCGTTATTTTTTCTTCAAAATTATGTTCAATAAATTCCTGCGCTTTTTTCACCGGTTCGTCGGTGTGTGATTTTTGTCCCTGGAAGATAATAAAAGGCGATTGGCTGATGCGGTCTATGTCAATCATAAATGCTTTGGCAGTCAGCACGGCAATGTCGCGTCCTGCATTTTTTTCTACCAGGTAAATAAGCAGGTTGAGATAAGAATAGGCGCCGCCGCTGGTGTAGATGCCATCTTCCGCTGTCATAATCTTATCATCTACCAGGTTCACATCTGGAAACATCGTTCTGAAGTCGTTGGCGGTTGTCCAGTGTGTGGCACATTGTTTTCCTTTCAGCAAACCGGTGGCGGCCAGGAAAAATGCCCCAATGCAAAAACTCACCAGTTCAGTGCCCTGTTCATAATGTTTCTTAATCCATGGAATAAATGCCGCATTTTCTTCCAGGGCCTTTGTATAATCTTCATGAATGGCCGGAATAATGATCATATCCGTTTTTTTTACCTGGTCTATTAAAAGGTCCGGCTTTATGGCAAAAAGGCCATTTCGTTGTATTGTTTCTGCGGAGAGCCCCACCAGCTTTACATCAAATAAAGGTTCACGGCCCATTGAAGCGAGAAATTTATTTACTTCAAGCAATATCTGGTGGGTGCCGTCAATATTACTCAGGCTGGTATGGCCAAGCGGTATTAATATAGAAACATGTTTCATCTGGTAAATATAAAAAAATAATTGTCGCAATCACCTCCTTAGATTGCCGTGTTTGCACCCGCTTTGGTTTGGTGTATCATGGTAAGTTTGGGTTCAGCTTAAAATAAAATACCATGGAAATATATACGCTGGCAGCAGATCTTAAACTTATTGGAAGCCGTGTAAAGACATTTCCTGCGGGAATAGGCGAAGCATTTGATGCTATGATAAAAACCTTGCCCGATGGAGAAAGCCGTTCTTATTATGGCTTTAGCAATATGGATGCCGGTGGAAACACTGGTTACTATGCCGCTGCAGCCGAGAAATTTCCGGAAGAAGCCGGAAAATATGGTTACGAAAGACACGCCATTCCGAAAGGCGATTATTTAACCGTTTCCGTAACCGGGTGGCGTACAAAAACAGCTTGTATAAAAGATGTTTTTCATGAAATGATGCAGGATGAGCGCTATGATAATACCAAGCCCTGTATAGAGTGGTACAAGAATGATGATGAAATGATATGTATGTTATATGCAGATCCGGAAAAATTATTACTGACTGCCATTGCTGATGAAGCCGCTGAATTGCAGGCATTGTTTTCGCCATTGAATGAAGAGCAAATCAATGCGATTCCTTTTACAGACAGCTGGACGGCGGCGCAGCTGGCAACGCATATAACAAAATCAAACAGGGCCATGGCGCAGGCACTTGAAATGGAAGGAAGGCCAACGGAACGTAGTTCCAGCCAACGGGCGCAGGAATTAAGAGATACTTTTCTGGACTTTACGGTCAGGTATACGTCACCTGCTTTTATTGTGCCTGCACCTGGGTATTACAAAAAAGAGGATGTTACAGATGCTTTACAACAGTCGTTTAACAGTATTAAAAAATATGCCAGTGAGGCAACTATTGCTGATATGATAAACCTGCCCCTGTTTGGTGAAATAACCAAACTTGAATTGCTTCATTTTGTATGTTACCATACGCGGCGGCATATTCACCAGTTGCAAAATATATTGACGTACTTATAGATTGCCGCGTGTAGCTGATTGCCAACTTACCAGTATATTGCGCTGCCGTAAGGGGTTAGCAATCACCTATATTTATGACTGAAATAAATAGCAGAAGCAAACAGCAAAATTTTTTTTTGATATTGATGCTGGGTGCGCTGAACACCATTACACCTTTTTCAATTGATATGTACCTGCCGGGTTTTCCAGAGATAGCCCGGGATCTCCAGACCAATATCAGTAATGTAGCCTTGTCAGTCTCCACCTATTTTCTCGGCTTTGCTGCAGGCCAGATCATGTATGGCCCGTTGCTGGATCGTTTTGGCAGAAAACGTCCATTGTATATCGGGCTCAGTTTATACGTAGTAGCATCTTTTGCCTGTATCTCCTTTCATTCTATAGGCGGCTTGCTGCTTTTTCGCTTTGTGCAGGCACTTACCGGTTGTGTTGCATCTGTTGCTGCAATGGCCATGGTGCGTGATTTTTTTCCGGCAAAAGAAAGTGCTAAAGTTATTTCTTTGCTGGTACTGATCCTGGGCGCATCACCTTTACTGGCTCCTACCATCGGCAGTTTTATAGTTACTTCCTGGGGCTGGCAGTGGGTATTTGTATTGCTGGCCATCATTGTGGTAATCATCCTCGTGCTTACTATTTTCTTTTTACCCGAAGGGCATGCGCCGGATACGGCTATATCCTTAAAACCGGAACCCATCATAAGCGGGTTCAAAGAAATTTTACTAACGCGGCAATTTTCCGTTTATGCATTGGCGGGAACTTTTTCTTTTGCAGGCCTGTTTGTATATGTGGCGGGTTCCCCGGCTATATTTATGGAAGAGTTTCAGGTAAATGCCCGAAGCTATGGCGGCATATTTGCGTTGTTGTCGGTGGGGTTTATTGGTGGAAGCCAGCTAAATCATCTATTAAGCCGCTACTGGTCAGCAGCACAAATTTTTAAAACAGGTGTAATAACAGAAGTAGGTGCAGCCATCATTTTTTTTATTGGCGCATACAATGAATGGTATGGTTTAGCGGGTAATATTGCCTGCCTCTTTGTAGTGCTTTCATGCGCAGGACTTACTTATCCCAATGCTGCATCCATTGCGATGGCACCGTTTTCTAAAAACGCCGGAAGCGCAGCCGCATTATTGGGCTGTATACAGATTGGTGTTGGCGGACTGATTTCTTCAGGTGTAGGCTTGCTTCCCTTTAAAGGCAGCGTGTCTACAGCCCTTACGATGGCAGCTTCAGCCTCCCTGGCACTGCTTATTTTATTCTTTGGGAGGAATGGTATAGCACAGCCTGCTGCAAATGATCAGGTAGTATCGAAAGAAGAAACGATATTGTAGAATAGTTTTGTTTATGAAATTTCATACATTGTAAATTAATACACCTGTACCGGTTAGTTGCGGAATATCTTTTTTCTGTCTGAATGTTCAGGAATTTATAATGTCGCAATTTTCCTCTCATTTGTCGTATCCGCAACCCATGCAACCAAAAGCTTCCCTATATATTTGTAAGATGAAACTTACGTACAGGTAAGGAAAAGAAAAAAATGAATTGCTGAACTTGCTTACCCTGGCGCAAAAGCGCTTTTTTATATCACAAACCGCTGTGCATCTAAAAAATAAAATCATCACCGTCTAAATAAAATTACACATGAGTATTATAATTGGTATCATTAGTGGCATAGGCATCCTGATAGCCCTTCTGCTTATTATCGCCTTGTTTGTAAAAAAAGAGTATGCAATAGAGCGGGAAATAGTCATTAACCAACCACTGCAAAAAGTATTCGGCTATATAAAATATTTGAAAAACCAGGATAACTACAGCGTATGGAATAAGCTGGACCCGGCGATGCAAAAAACCTATACTGGTACAGACGGTACGGTTGGCTTTATGTATGCGTGGGACAGTACCAATAAACAAGCTGGGAAAGGAACGCAGGAAATCAGGTCAGTTGAAGAGGGGAAAAAAATTGGCATGGGACTTCACTTTATAAGACCTTTTGACGGGCTCGCCAACGCGTACATGTCAACAACTGCTATGGCGGCAGATCAGACAAAAGTAAAATGGGGTATTGATAGTAAAATGAAATATCCCATGAATATTATGCTGCTGTTTATGAATATGGATAGTATGATGGGAAAAGATTTAGAAGGAGGCCTGGGCAGCCTGAAAAAAATTCTTGAAAATGACGCACAGCATTAATCAGTAATTTTTAAATGACATGACAATCAATCACTATTTAAATTTCCCCGGCAATACCGAAGACGCTTTTAATTTTTACAAATCAGTATCCGGAGGCGGGTTCAGCTTGCTGCAACGATTTAAGAATATGCCTGACGGGGATAACATTACATCAGCATTCACCCCGGCAGCAGGGACGAAGCTACCCGTTTATTCAAAGAATTTTCAGGTGCCGGTACCATTGAAATGGAATTGCAGGATATGTTTTGGGGTGCTTATTATGGATCGTTGCAGATAAGTTCGGTATTAAATGGATGGTCAACTACGTAAAAACAGCGTAACCATCCCTTTTAAATAAGTTGGAATAATAGAATTTACTACGCTTTTGCCAGCAACTGCGCACCAATAAACAAAGGAACAAAATGAAGCCAGCAACAATCAGAATTATTTATTGGGTACTTACCATCCTTTTTGCACTGATGATGCTGATGGATGGAATTGGTGGGGTGACCCGCCAGCAGGCCGGAGTAGAAGTAATGCAGCACCTGGGTTATCCGTTATATGTGCTCAGCATTTTTGGTATCGCTAAGATTTTGGGCGCACTAGCCATTCTTCAGAATAAATGGAAAACTATTAAAGAATGGGCGTACGCAGGGTTCACCTTTAATTTTATCGGGGCCATGATGTCGAGGGCATATGCCGGCGACGGTATTGCAATAGTAGTGTTTCCGCTTATTCCCATAGCAATTCTATTTGCAGCTTACTATTTCTGGAAGAAATTTTCAGCCATTTCGGTGTAGTAAAATTGTTTTGTATCCAGGATTAATGCATAATTCAAAAATCAATTATATGAAAAAGTTAAACATTCTTTATTGGGTTTTTACCGGCCTTTATGCGGCGGTTATATTTTTAACCGCAATACCCAACGTAATATCCAATGCGGACTCTGTTAACCTGATTGTGAAACAAATGGGATACCCGGCTTATTTTGTTCCGTTTATTGGCGTGGCTAAATGTTTGGGTGCCATTATCCTGGTTATACCTGGTTTCCCGCGGTTAAAAGAATGGGCTTATGCGGGGCTTGCATTTGATTTAATTGCAGCTGTCTATTCTTTCATCGCCCTGGGCTTCCCCATTACGGGATGGTTGCCGCTTTTGCTCTTTTTTGTAGTATTGGGCTGTTCCTATTTTTTCTATCATAAAAGATTAAAAGCACTTTCATTGCAGGGCGCTAAATAGCGATGTTTTATGATAGAAGTTTTCAAAACAAATATTGGGGAAGTTTCGCAGGCAAAGCAATTGATAGGATTACTGTTGCAGCATTTTCCGGGCAGCAAAATAAATGTTGACCTGCACGACTGCGATAAGGTGCTGCGGGTAGAGGGCGATGGTTTTTTGCCATGTACCATTATGATGCTGGTAGAAGAATGCGGGTTTATCTGCAGCTTGCTTGAATAAAAATCAGTGTTAGATTGAAAAAGCCACCATAGCATTGAAATGCTGCGGTGGTTTTTTAATTATTTATATACACCTGTGGAGGAATGAAAACTTTTCCACGCATGCCCGAGCTCCTGGTAGGCCTGCAGCGTTTTAACTGCGCCTCTTTCAATATTCCCGCTGTATATAACCCATTCATGTTCCAGTAAGAATGCATATTGCTGTCCGTTATGCTATTCTGCAACTTGTCTTTTTCAAAAATGAAGCGTTTGGCTATTTGCCTGCCTGCTCCATACATGAAAAGAAGCCGAATCTTTTTCAAGCGCCCGTATAATTGGCGGGCCGGCTATTGTTTCTGCCAGGGATTGGGCTTTTAAGGGTCCCGCAATAGAAATACCTGTTGCTTGTTGCCACCAGCTCTTTAGCAAAGCCGGTCGCCTTATTGCTGCATCGCGTAGACATTAAATCTTCATCAATCTGGCTGCGTTCATCAAGCTTTTCTGCAGCTGTGCTAATGTGTTGATGCTAATTATTAGTCATAACCTGTTAAACACAACAAACAAGTTTTTGAAAACCTGGGGCAAATAATATTGTATCAGTTATTTTATCCGCGGTTTTTTATTAGGTCAGGCACAAGTTTTAGGGCACTGTAAAACTACTAATACTCCAGCAGTGGCTTGTAGTTGGGCGGCTACACGATGTAGGCTAAAACACTGTACCAGCAAAGGTTTACACGAAATTTAGATTTGATTTTGATCAATGCATTTTCGTTTTTACTTACTATGTTTTGTTGGGCATTTATGTATACAGTCCAGATTATAACTAGTCTACACTAAGGTGAAATACTTAAAATTAATATTCAATTAAAAGGGCTGCAATATAATTTTCTTTATTTCCGTTTGCCCATGGGTTAACATCACTTGCCCGTATAGGCAAATTGCTTTGCTTGCTGGAATTGCAGGTGGTTATGACCTTCTACCCTTGAATAAACTTTTTTTTTACAATTAAATCAAAAATCCAAACAATGAAAAAAGGAACAAAATTAATCCTTGCCGCACTGGTTCTGATGGTATCTGCAACAGCTTCTCACGCGCAGGCTACTGCTACCGCTTCTGCTACTGCTACTATTGTGACGCCTATCAGCATTACAAAAGATGTAGACATGAACTTCGGTATTGTAGCTGTACAGTCCGGTACTGCAGGTACAGCCGTACTTACACCTGCTGGTTCACGTACCCGTACAGCCGGCGTAACATTGCCAGCCACAACCGGTACCGTAACCGCCGCATCTTTTACAGTAGACGGACAAGGTGCATACACGTATGCTATTACATTGCCATCTTCTGCACTTACTATTACCAGTGGTTTAAACACTATGACGGTAGGTACATTTACAAGTACGCCTTCAGTAACGGGTGCATTAACAGCCGGTACGCAGACGCTTAATGTAGGTGCTACCCTGAATGTTACAGCAGCGCAGGCACCTGGTGTATACGTTTCAGGAACGCCGTTCAGCGTAACAGTAAATTATAATTAATTGCCCCCTCAAAGAAAGCGTTGCTTAGCGCAGCGTTTTCTTTGTTTTTTATATCGAATTATTCAGGATCATGAAAAAGCTACTGCTGTTTTGCCATTTAAGATATATCAAATGCTGGATTACCATAGTTGTAATACTGCAGGTAATTTTTGTTTCAGGTGCTGCTGCACAGGGTAACCTGCTGCTGATGCCAAGAAGGATTGTTTTTGAAGGAGCAAAACGATACGAAGAAATAAACCTCGCTAACACTGGCAGGGATACTGCCCGTTATGCAATCTCGCTCATGCATGTAAGAATGAATAAGGATGGCGGCTTTACAGAAATCACGGAACCTGGAGAAGGAGAGCGCTTTGCTGATAAATACATTCGTTTTTTTCCGCACAGTGTTACCCTTGGTCCCGATGAATCACAGGTAATAAAAATACAGCTGAACAGATCAAATGAACTGACAGCGGGTGAATACCGTTCTCATATTTATTTCAGGGCCATACCCAATGAAGCGCCGCTGGGCGAGAAACAGCCGGCCGTTGCCGACTCTTCTATCTCTGTTAAGCTGGTTCCTGTTTTTGGTATTTCTATACCTGTTATTATACGGGTTGGAGAAGACAGCTCACAGGTAAGCCTTTCTGATCTTTCCGTTAAAATGGTGGAAGACACTATTCCTGTATTAAACATGACTTTTTTACGCAAGGGAAACCTGTCTGTATATGGTGATCTTTCTGTGGACTATATTTCAGCGCAGGGAAAAAAAATTGCTGCTGGTACCATTAAGGGGATAGCTGTTTATACGCCCAATGCCGCACGTGAGTTTAAAATGAACCTTGAAAAAAAACCGGGTATCAACTATCATACCGGGAAGTTGCACATCACTTATACCACACCAGCAGAGGCCAGGCTGGTGAAAATGGCTGAAACAGAATTGTTGCTGAACTGATAATGAATAACCAATAGCTTATGAAAAAGAAATACGGTATCATCCTGTTTTTACTGGCAGCTGCTGTTGTTAAAACATCAGCACAAACTGTGGTTGTAACGGATGACAATGCATATACTACCGGTCACGCATCTTCTGTGCTGGATGTTAAATCCACTTCCAAAGGATTTCTTGCACCGCGCGTGACCAGCGCACAAAAAACTGCCATCGCAAGCCCCGCAGAAGGCCTGCTTGTTTTTCAGACAGATGGTACCAAAGGATTTTATTTTTATGCCGCAGGTGCGTGGACAATGCTTTCCTCAGGCAGTGCCAGTCAGTGGACAAGCAGCGGCAATAATTTATATTATAGTACAGGTAATGTGGGTATTGGTCTTACCAGCCCTTCTTTCCCTTTATCAGTAAAAGATACTATAGAGATACGGCGCATTGGTGCGATGTCTGAATTGTTATTTAGTAATACTTCCGGCTCGGGCGATCTACGCATTGCCGGTGATGGCGGTGACATTTTCTGGCAGGGTGGTGGCGGCAGGAATTTGCAGATGGGTGCTTACTGGGGGGTGATCCTTAGTGGGGACCGGCAGACAGGGGTCTTTCCGGCATTCTCTAACGGTGTGGCCAATACTGGTGTGCTGGTGCTGGCTCAACGTGATGCAAGTGTGCCACTTGGTATACAGGCCAACTCTGCAAGCCAGACCGCTAATCTTACAGAGTGGCGGTCATCTGCTGCAACACTGAGTGTGGTAGATAAAAATGGTAACCTGGGCCTCGGCGTTACCGCGCCTACTGCTAAATTGCATGTGTCGGCTACCAATCCATTAACCCTTAATGGTGTTCAAACAGGTGCTGCTTCAGACAGCTTATTAACCATCGCGTCCGGCATTGTAAGAAAACTTTCTTTTGCTGCAGTAACCAGTGCTGCGTCCTGGTCGCTGGCAGGCAATACCGGCACGTCTTCCGGCACTCATTTTATTGGCACAACAGACAATACAAGCTTTAAAGTTAAAACCAATGGTACACAAAGAATGGTTATTGACAGTCTGGGCAATATGGGCATCGGCACAGCGCCTGCTTTTACTGCCGGTATTTACCAGGAAAAATTATTGGTGGATGCGGGAACTACCAATTCATACAATGCAATCGTAGCAAGGGGTAGTATCAATAATTACCTGCAGCTGAATATTCAAAACCAATCTTCAGGAACAAGTGCATCGGCTGATATTGTAGCTACTGCGGATAACGGCAACGAAAGCGTCAACTTTATTGATATGGGTATAAACAGCAGTTCCAATACGCAAAATATTATGGGTGCTGCCAATGATGCCTACCTCTATACCACTGGGAATAATTTACTGCTGGGTACTGGTACTGCTGCCAAATCACTGGTATTTCTTACAGGCGGTACCACGCAGTCTACCAATGAGCGGATGCGCATAGACGGTAGTGGTAATGTAGGTATTGGTGTTACTGCGCCGGCCCAGAAACTGGATATCAGTGGCAATTTAAAGTTAAGCGGGGCTTTTATGCCCGGCGGAACTGCCGGTAATGCCAATGAATTTTTAGTATCCGGTGGTAGTGGCGCTGCGCCCACCTGGCTCAATGCGGGCCCGTTTCTAAGCACCATTGCATGGGCAAAAGCCGGTAATTCGGGTACAACGTCTGTCACTGATTTCATTGGTACTACCGATTATAAAAGTTTTAAAATAAGAACCAACAATACACAGGGTTTTATACTGGATAGCTTAGGCAGCGTGGGTGTAGGCGCCAATCCGGCTTTTACCAGCGGTACAAACCGGGAAGAATTTTTGGTGGATATGGGAACGACAAGTTCAGTAAACGCCATTGCCGGCAAGGGAAGTATTGATAGTTATCTTCAGCTAAATATTCAAAACCGGTCCACCGGTACCAGTGCCTCCTCTGACGTAGTAGCCACGGCCAATAACGGAAGCGAAATTACCAACTATGTAGACATGGGCATCAACGGAAGCAATTATTCCGGTGGAGTCATGGGTTCGGCCAATGATTCTTATCTGTATAATGTTGGGCAAAATTTTTTAATTGGCACGGGTACTGCCAGCAAATCGCTGGTATTTATGACCGGTGGTACCACCCAGTCCGGCAATGAGCGCATGCGTATCGACGGAACCGGTAATGTAGGAATTGGAGTGGCTAGCCCTGCTGCACTCCTGGATGTAAGCGGTACTTACAAACTGGGCGCTGCCGGAACGGTGCTATCCAATATGATCAAGACAAGTGTATCAATTAGCGATGCTACTACTTTTACATATGCCTCCACAAGGCAAATAACAGTAACCGTAACGGGAGCAACCGTTAATGCAACCGTTATTGCAAATCCCAGAGTCAGTCTACCAACTGGTATTGGAATAGCCTGGGCAAGGGTTAGTGCAGCAAACACCGTTTTGATTGGGTTTACAAATACAGATGGCACTGCAAGAGCTGTTGGTGCTTTTACTATGGATATAACCCTGATTCAGTAATCCCATAAAAGAGAAAACATCACCTGTAAACGCAATACCAAATAACAAAGATTGAAAAGTTTTTTTTACATATTATTCATAGCTGTTTTACTGCTGCCATTTTGCCTTGTGGCGCAGGGGTTAATCATTCCTTCAGGGGCTTACGTAGTAGCCAGTAACGGCAATATTGTAGTGAACCGTAACTGGGTTAACAATGGAAGCTTCACACATAATGGCGGCACTGTTATTTTTGCCGGAACAACGCAAACACTTGCCGGCAGCACTGCTACAACGTTTAATAACCTTACCACAGCAACCGGAAGCACCACCACCATCAGCTCCTCAGGGCACAAGCTGAAAAATATATTATTGAGTAATGGCACGCTCTATGCAAATGGAAACCTTACACTACTTTCCACCGCAGCGCAAACAGCAGCGGTAGATGGTAGTGGTAGCGGCAATGTTCTGGGTAATCTTATTATGCAACGCTATATAGCTTCCGGCTTTGGGTATAAATATTTCAGCTCTCCATTTCAAAATGATACGGTAGGTGATTTTTCCAATGATATCAACCTCAATGCCAGTTTTCCTAACTTTTACCGGCATGATGAAAACCAGCTTTCAAATGGCTGGATAAATTATACAAACGGGTCAGGCGTACTCAGTCCTATGCATGGCTATGCTGCAAACCTGGGCGCTTCAACAGCAGCTGCAACAGTTGATCTGAAAGGCATCGTTAATAACAACACCGTTTCTTTAAACCTCTATAACCACAATATGGCCTATACCCAGGGTTTTAACCTGGTCGGCAATCCTTATCCTTCCCCGGTTAATTGGGATGCTGCCAGCGGATGGACAAAAACGAATATTGATAATGCAGTATATTATTTTAATGCGGGAACTGCTGACCAGTATACAGGTGTATACAGCAGCTATATCAACGGTGTTTCCAGTGATGGGGTGGCAGTTGGTACCATTGCAGCGATGCAGGGTTTTTTTGTACACGTCTCCAATGGCAGCTATCCGGTAGCAGGTTTATTAAGTGTAAATAATAATGCCCGGATAATTAATTCCACCGCTCATTTTTTCAGGGTAGGTGATGTGCAGGATAACCAGTCATTGCTGCGAATCAATGCAGGTTTGGCAGATCAGACCAATATCGCAGACCCGCTTGCCATTTATTTTAATGATGCCGCCGGGGGTAAGTTTAACAGACAGCTGGATGCGTTGAAATTAATGAATACGGATTCACTTATACCAAATCTTTACGCAGTTTCAACAGATGCAAAAAAGCTTTCTATACAGGCCCTGGCCAGTAGCGATGATACATTAACGGTAGTACCCCTTGGGCTTGCTACAAAAAAAGATGGTTGGATAAGTTTTAAAGCCATCGACATAAAAGATATACCAGCCAGCCTGTATATCTATCTCACAGATATTGGCACCGGCACAAACCATGATTTGCGTAAAGATCCTGTTTATCGTTTGCACCTGGTATCCGGCACCTATGAAAAACGTTTTTTTCTAAAGTTCAGCAGCAGGGCGCTGGCTGTAAACAATACAACCGCAGATGCAGATATCAAGATATACAGTGCAGGAGGCCGGCTTTTTGTAACTGCTGACCTTGCAGCCGGCGAAAAGGGAAATGTAACGGTTACCAATATGCTTGGGCAGGTTGTCTGGCGGCAGGAGATCAGCACAAATATTTCCGGACCCATGGGGGCAGGTTTTGCAAGCGGGGTATATATTGTAAATTTTTCAAGCCCCGCAACAAACTTTTCTAAAAAAATATTTCTAGGCGGGCATTGACAATACAGCAGACCATATCATCGATCCGGAAAAAAATTCATATAACTATCTGCGTTAGTATGCTGGTAGTTGTATGCAGCACAGCGGCAAAAGCACAACCACCACCGCCCAGGCCCATCAGTATTTACGTAAACCCGGCGCAGGGCTTAATTTTTGGCGCTTTTTTCCAGGGTGCTTCCGGTGGCACAGTCATTGTTTATCCGGATGGTTCGCGTTCTGTTACCGGCAGCCTTGTACAGGCCAACCTCGGGTATCCTTTTTCGCCCGCCATTTTTGAAGTAGATGCCAACCAGGGAACAGCAGTCTCTATCATGAATGGCCCCGATGTAACCCTTACGGGCAGCAACGGTGGATCCATTAGTTTACATATTGGTGCAGCCAGTACCGGCGCTTCTTTTGTTACTACTGCAGCATCTCCATCACGCACCCAGGTAAGAATTGGCGGCACACTTACCGTGGGTAACCCGCTGGCCAACCCGTCGGGCAATTACAGCGGTACATTTTCGGTAACATTTATTCAGCAGTAACAGGCATTGGTAATTAGTTATAAATATCCATGAAACCCAGCAGCACATATTCCCCTTTACAACCGAGTCGCGGGGGTATGGCTATTTATATACTGGCAATTGCTTGTATGTTGATCCTGCTGTTTCCTGCACGCAGCCTTGCCAAAGCAGCTGATGATCCCATGCTGCCCTATGATGAGATACTGGTTTTTATGAACGTACAGGGTGTAGGAACAGTACAAATTTCTGCCGCTATACGCAACGAAACAGCCTGGCTTTCAATTACCGAGATTTTTGACTTTGTAAAAATCAGGAATACAGCCTCCCCCGGCCTGGATTCTATAGCTGGCTTTTTCATTACACCGCAGGCATTATTTCTTATAGACAATGCGCATAACAGGATAGAATACCAGGGAAAGAAATTTGATTTGTCGCCCGATGCTTTTATCCGCACCGCAACAGGTTTATATATGAAGTCTGATTATTTTGGAGAAGTCTTTGGGCTCCGGTGCAAATTTAATTTTCGCAGCCTGTCTGTAATTCTTAGTACCAACCTTGAATTGCCCGTTATCCGCGAAATGCGGCAGGAAGGTATGCGCAATAACCTCAGCAAGCTGAAAGGTGAATTCAAAGCAGACACTACTATCTTGCGCAGCTACCCTATGTTTAAATTGGGCATGGCAGACTGGGCCATTATTAATTCCCGCGATGTTCAGCAAAAAACAACAGACACGAGGGTTAACCTGGGGCTGGGTGGAGTAGTTGCAGGCGGAGAAACAAATGTGCTGCTTAATTACCGCAGTAGTATACCTTTCCGGGAACGCGAACAATATTATCAATGGCGATTTGTTGACAATGACAATACCGCGTTAAGGCAGGTTACCGCCGGAAAAATATTTACCCCTTCTGTTGCCTCCATTTTCTCTCCCGTTGTAGGTGTACAGGTTACCAACGCGCCCAGTATTTACAGGCGATCATTTGGCACCTATACGCTTACCTATTATACAGAAGCGGGATGGATAGCGGAATTATATGTAAATAATACGCTGGTTGATTATGCAAAAGCCGATGCAACAGGCCTGGCACATTTTGACGTGCCGCTGGTATATGGCAATTCGCTGGTAAAAATCCGCTTTTACAGCCCCTGGGGCGAGGAAAAGACCAGTGAGCAGAATATACAAATTCCATTTAATTTTCTTCCCCGTCACGAGTTTGAATACAGCGCCAGCGCCGGTATTGTAGAAGATACGCTCAGCAGCAGATTTGCCCGCGTAATTGGCAGTTATGGAATTACCGAACGCCTCACAATGGGCGTGGGAATGGAATATTTATCTTCGGTGACTACAGGCAAAGCCATGCCATTTGTAAATGCGTCTCTACGGCTCAGTTCCAGGCTTCTTTTTTCCGGCGAATATACCCAAGGTGTACGATCCAAATTTATTGGCAGTTACCATTTGCCCTCCAATCTGCAAATAGAGTTTAACTATATCCGTTATAAAAAAGATCAGAAAGCCATTAACAACACTTTCCTTGAAGAAAGAAAGGCAATTGTTTCCTATCCTTTCCGGAGTAAAAAGTTTTCACTGTTTTCAAAATTCTCTGTTTACCAGGTAGTGCTGCCCAATTACAAGTATGGCGCTAACGTAAAATATACCACCATTGAAGGATTGCTTTCCGGAGTTGTTTTTGGTGTTAATACCAATTTTACTACCTATGCGCTGCTTACAGATCAGGCCAGTCCTTATGTATACAGTAATCTTTCCATGGCGTTCCGGTTGCCGTCAAAAATTATTTTTACCCCAATAGTGCAATACGAATACAGGCAGCTTAAAATGATTAGCATAAGGGGTGAAGTAGGAAAATATATAAACAGCCGTGGCTACCTGAATACTTACTACGAGAATAATTTTAAAGTTGGTTTCCAGAGTATCGGTATCGGCTTACGGTATGATTTTTCATTTGCCATCAGCGGATTATCCTTTACCAGGGGCAACCGTGGCGCCGGCAATATGGTGCAATCTGCCAGCGGCAGTATGCTGTATGATGGAAGGAGGGGACATGTAACTTTAAACAACCGGGCGGGCGTTGGTAAAGGGGCTATTACCCTGTTGCCTTATCTTGATATGAATGGCAATGGCCGGCATGATATAAATGAGCCGAAGGTTGCCGGTATCAATATCAGCATGAGTGGTGGCCGCATCAAATATAATAAAGGAGATACTTCCATACAGGTAACAGATCTGGAAGCATATGCCAGCTATACACTTAAAATTACAGAAGCTTTTGAAAATGTAGCCTGGCATATCCGGCATAAGACAATCAGTGTTGTTGCAGACCCCAACCAGTTTAAGGTAATTGAGGTGCCGGTTTCCGTTTCGGGTGAAGTGGCAGGTACGGTTTACCTGGCGACAGACAGCACACAAAAACCATTGTCAAGAATTATTGTGAATATTTACCGGAGTGATTTTACCCTGGCGGGTGAAAGCATTACTGATGCAGACGGATATTTTAATATCAGCGGCCTGTCACCTGGCGCATATACTGCGCAAATCAATGGAGCTCAAATGCAGAAATTAAAAATGAAATCTTTGCCCTGGTCCCTGCCTTTTACCATTGGCATAACCCAGCAGGGTGATTTTGTGGATGGACTAAAGTTTATCATCAAACCACTCTAAAGAGTAACACAAGAACTACCGTTAGTAAGACGCTAAGAGCAGGTATTAAGATTATATTAACTGATTACTCACAATACCTGTCTTCTTTAGACGATATACATTATTTGTGGCTGAATTTGTAACATACACTGCCAGCCCTGCGTCTCTACATATAACAAAACCGCTGTTATGAAAATAAGACTTCACGAAATTGAGTTTGGGGCGGGTAATACTGACAAAAGCAAGGGCTTTTACCAGGCCGTGTTAGGCCTTGATCCAATCATAGACCAGGACCGGTTAAAAGTGTTCAATTCCGGTGTGGCGGGGGTGGATTTTAATATTTCTGAGCAGCAGCCGGTAAACAGGGTTACTGCCAGTTTCTTAACTACCGATTTGCAAAAAATTATTGACCGTCTTCAGATGACCGGAGTGTTATTCGAGGGACCTTCTATGGCCCATTTTGGTATGCTATCTATTTCCCTGCAGGATCCGGATGGTAATTTTGTGAAAATTAATCAGCCAACTGCGGAATCTCCCAGCTGGCTTAAAGTATAAAATACAGTAATCATTATATTGATTGATGAATTTCCGGGCATAAGCCATAGCCCATTCTCCTGCCCTGGTTTTCCGGTTTATTGAATAGACTATTCAATACTCATTTGAAGCACATCTCCCGTATTGGCAACAGTAGAAATGGCGGTTCTCCTTTGCCGTGAGAAAGACTTCTTTAGTAAGCAATATCCCTGACAGCTTCCGCACCCTGCCACCAGGTATTTCAGATTAATAAACACACTCCCTGATTATTTCATTAGCTTTCCAACCTGAAACTAACATGCTGATTCCTGTAAGAGCTGACTTTTTCGCCATTCTTTATAGCCGGCACCCATCTTGGACTGCTTTGTAATAACCTGATACCTTCTTTCTGTAAAATTACTGGTCCACTAAGGGCATTAACTTTTTTTACCCGGCCTTTTTCGTCAACAACAAATTGCAGCAGTACGTTTCCGGTTATACGTGTATTCATTGCTTTAGCTGGATAAACAAGATTTTTCATCAGATAAAGCATCCAGGCAGGCTGGCCCCCAGGAAAATCTGCTGCTGTGTCAACATGCATATAAATGCTGTCCTTACTATTTGATTGTGCGTGCAACGATAAAACAATAGCTATCTGTAAGAGTGTTATAAAGTAAAAATTTTTCACAGTTGATTATTTAATTGTAAAACTATATATCCTGTATTCACCAGGCAATACCATAATGTGGTAATATTTATCCATTATCCTATTGTATAATTTACCTGTTTGCCAGTGCATTTTCTAATTGCCATTGATGGACTTCATTTTTAAAATACGTAAAGTATTTAACGCCTTACCAATTGCAAACAAGTTGCAAAAAACGTGTAATATGTTCATTGTTAATTAATTGCAGAGTACCCCTGTTTTCCCGCCTATACCAGTATAGCCGCGCCCAGCTACCTATATTACCACTCATCACACATGCTTTACCGGTTGAAGAACAAAACTTACCGCTCCTGCGGGATCTGCTTTAAAGAAATGTTAAGGCCCTATATCTTTGATAAATCAAATCAAAAAAGGAGTAGTACTCCCCAGAAAGATGAACACAGCATAGCGTTTTTATTTGCCCATTTTTAGAAAGGGTCAAACAAAGGCAATCTCCATTCTGAAAAAAATTTCCCAGTAAAAGATTTACCGCGTTTAAAAAAAGTAAAGTCAGCAAGACTTTATCCAGCCCTGCCATACCCGTTACATTTTAATTATATCAACCATGAAACGAATCATCACCTTAGTGATCATACTTAGCATTATGGTTATACAGGCATACAGGCTCCGGCAACACAATAGAACCGTTTCCCATGAACACCGGATATATGCAACAGACAGCACTTGCTGCACTGATATTTTTTTACAGGACACCGGTAGTGGTTTACTGATAGCACATCACCTGCTCTATTGATTACTCAGTATGAAACAGTGTCTCATTAACTAACATACCAGTGTAACTGTTATGGGTGTCCGAAGTATGCCGTTGAAGCAAGTAAAGAAACATGATGGTGAAAGCCGTCTTTTATTAACAATAAAAATCAGCAACTATGGCCAGCATTGGCAAAAAAATTCTATCGGCTTTTGTGGATGTAACAGACGATAAACCACCTGTTAAAAACCCGGCAGCTACCAGTCCTGCACCCACTTCTACTGGTGCAACACAACGAAGAGCCGCAGACAACAGCAAGTTCAGGGAGTATTTCGAAAAGCTTTTTGAAGACGCCAATCTGCCAGGACCCGATTATTATGAATTTTCAAAAATGATTGGTGCCATGAACAGCATTCCGGATGAGCAGGCCCGCTTCACCGCTGCATTTGCAGGACTGCGGGTACAAGGGCTCGATAAGCAAAAGCTGCTGGCAACAGCCGCGGATTACCTGGCGATACTGGAAAAAGATGCCGGTAATTTTCTTTCTACTGTGGATGCAGCAGTTGAGGAAAAAGTAGTGGGGCGGCAGAAGGCAATAGCAGACAAAAGCGAACGGATAAAGCAGTTGTCACAAGAGATGAGTGACCTGCAAAACCAGGTAGCTGTTTTGTACAATGAGGTAAAGGAAAACGAAGAAAAACTGGCCCAGAGTTCAGATGGTTACAGGGAAGCAATAGAAATAATGAAAGGCAGGATACTGCATGATACAGAAAAAATTAAATCATTCATTCAATAAAACGTAAACAAATGATCAACCTTCATCAACAATCAAAAAAGTCCCGCTGGTTTGCTGACCCCAAAAATATAGCTACTTCCATTATTGGGCTGTCTTTATTTGCAGGACTGGGGTATGGATTTCTTACTTATGTATTGCCCTGGCTGGTTACTGTAACATGGAATATGGTAAACCTTATAATTGGCGGTGTAGTGATGGGCTTGCTGCTGATGATAGTCAGTAATAAGAAGTTCTGGCGTGCACTAAAATACATTGCTGCTTTCATTGCCAATTATACCATTGGTATTGCTATTGAACTAAACCCCTTTAGCATACTACAGACTAAAATAGAACAGGGTTATGACGACAGGAACACCCTGTATAAACAGGCTGCTAAATTAAAGGGCAAGCAAAGTGAGCTGATGGATAAATTATCTGGAAAAGAAAAAGAACTGCAACTGAATGTGCAAAAGGTAAATATTATAAAAGCAGAGAAAGGTAATATCCGCAAGGTAGATCTATATGCAAACAATGTGCTGCGCTGCCGCGAATACATCGACAATGTAACGCCCGTGGTAAGTGACCTGAACAAGCTTATCAAGTTTGCAGACATGGCCTATGAAGAGAGTGGTATTATGCTGGAGGATGCAAAGCTTGATTTGGAAGCAAAAAAAGATTTGTATTATTCTGTAACCACCGGTTTGTCTGCTGTAAGTAGCGCCATGAAAGCCTTTAAGGGTGATGATGACTTGAACCGTGATGCAGAGCAGGCGCTTTCGATATTGAAAGAACAGATTGGCGAAAAAATTGGACATATCAAATCCGCTATTGATGTAACCTCCAGGTTTATGGATGATAAGGTACTGGAAGATAAAGCGAAGTCTGCCCAGGCAGTTGAACTCATCAGCCAGTTTAACATGCAGAGTGATTTCAACTATACCAATACCGTACTTGGTAGCAGTAAAGAAAGTGGCAGGTTAAATGATGTCAACATCAGCGATCGCTATAAAGGGCTCATTGAATAACAGTATGGCCACTTGCTGTGCCTGCATTTGTTAGGCTGGGCTTACCGGCAACAGGCTGCTTAAAATAATCCTGTAAAAAACATACCAGTATAAGTCAGTACTGCTTATAACGGGGCATTGCAATAAAAAAAATTTATGCTATGCCACCGGTTGACCAATCCATGCCTGAACAAAACCAATAAACAATTATAAACAAATCAATCATTACAACTATGTCAGTTAAATTAAAACCCGCTGGAAAATTATTTATTATCGCTGCCATTATTGCGGCAGGTATTGTAAGTGTAAGATGGTACCAGGGCCGCCCAAAGGAGGTAGTGCAATCAATAGAACTGGGTAAAGTAACCTTGCCCGATGCGCCTGATGCTTCACTAAGCAGCAATGCCATTCAGCTTCCGCTGCCGGCTTCTATGCAGGCAACTAATGGGGGCCTTGCCATTACCTGGGAGCGTATGGCCTGGAACTCGCAGTTCTCCGGTATGTACGCCAATGGCGGTGTACGTACTGCAAAAGGCTCTTTGTTTGATAAAGCAAAACTGGACATTACTTATGTACGCCAGGATGATTGTAATAAACAAATGGCTGATTTGGTGAAGTTTGCCAATGAGTATAAAAACAACCCGAACACGCCTGCAGTATTAATTACGTTTATGGGTGATGGCATGCCAGCATTCATGACTTCCCTGTCAAAAGAACTTGAACCGCTGGGGGCTGAATACCAGCCTATCATTATACCGGTAACACACGGTAAATCTTATGGCGAAGACCAGGTGATGGCGCCTGCTTCATGGAAACAGGATCCCCAAAATGCCATTGGTAAATGTGTAGCCGGCGTATTGCGTGACGGTGATATTAATATTTTGCTGAAATGGGCTGGTGATAATGGTTTAAAGGTGAACCCCGATGAAACAACCTATGATGCCACCGCCATTAACATTATTGCTGCAAATGATTTCCTGGATGCACCCAATAAATACATCAGTGGCTACGCGGAAAAAAGAAAGCTGGTACAGGGCGGTAAAACAACCGGGAGGGATACGACAGTAGGTGTTGACGGGGTAGCCACCTGGACGCCCGGCGACGTAAACATATCTGTAAAAAAAGGCGGACTCGTAACCATTGCCAGTACGAGGCAGTACGCATCGCAGATGAGTAACCAAACCATCGTAATTAAAAAATGGGCATATGATCACAGAACTGATATTGAAAATATGATTGTTGCCCTGGCAGCGGCCGGTGACCAGGTGCGTTCTTTTAATGAAGCAAAAGAGTTTGCTGCCAAAGTGAGTGCCGATGTATACCAGGAACAGAATGCCGCCTACTGGTTGAAGTATTATAATGGCGTAGAAGAAAAAGATATACAGGGATTAAAAGTAAACCTGGGTGGTTCCATGGTGTTTAACCTGGCAGATATGGCAAACACATACGGGTTGGGTGAGGATAAAGTGGACAGGTACAAAGCCGTATATAATACGTTCGGTAACCTGATGGTGAAAATGTATCCTTCCATCATGCCTTCTTTTATGGCCTATGAAAAAGCGGTTGACAAATCATTCTTGTTTTCCGTTATCGCTAACCACCCGGAACTGCTGGAGGGAAAAGCCATTGAAAACAAGTATGCGGAAGAGATTACAGCCGCGGTTTCTTCAAAGTCTTACAGCATTGAGTTTGAAACAGGTGCTGCCAGCATTAAACCGGCTTCTTATAAGTTGCTGAATGAGATTTTTGAATCAGCGGTAGTAGCGGAAGGCCTGAAGCTGGGTGTATATGGCCATACCGATAACAGTGGTAATGATGCGGTAAATATGCCATTGTCTGAAAAAAGGGCCAATGCTGTGAAGCAGTATCTTATCAGCAAAGGGTTGACACAAAATCGCATAGAAGCAAAAGGCTTTGGATCAGCTAAGCCGGTTGCTGATAATAATGCTGAAGCGGGCAAAAGTAAAAACCGCCGCGTAGAAATTGTGCTGGGTGAGTAATTGAAAATAATATTTAAGGAGACTGTTGTAAAAAAAAGTTGTCAGCCTGGCATTTCTCAAAGGCCCTCATTTTGATAGTTAATATTTAGGCAAGCATAATATGACAACAGAAAACAACAGTCTCCTCTTTAACTTTTCTAATTATATATAGAATGAAAAATATATTTAATCCTTTTGGACGCATTAGCAGACAGGCGTTTCTTATCATGGTACTGCTACAGGCTGTAATAACATTATTGTTATGGCAAACGGGATCCAATGGGTTAATTCCTGCACCCGCTAAAGTAGCCGCATCTTTTTTGCAGCTGCTGTCAACCCGGGTAATGATGGATAACCTGCTGGTAAGCCTGTTGCTAACGGTGAAAGCCATGTTGTTTTCTATTTTAATAACACTGCTGATTGCTTATTTATCAGTGATTCCTTTTTTCAGGGGTATAGCTCGGTTCATTGTTAAATGCAGGTACCTTACTTTAACAGGGCTGATCTTCATTTTTACACTGCTTACAAAAGATGGCAGTGAGTTAAAACTGTCGTTACTCATATTTGGTATTGTTCCATTTTTTACCTGCTCTTTCCTGGCAGTAATTGTAAACATTAACAAGCAGGAATATGAATTGTGCAAAACGCTTGGATATAATAACTGGCAAACATTGTATGAAGTAATCATTGTGGGCAAGGCAGACCAGGCATTTGAAATATTGCGGCAAAACTTTGCTATCTCCTGGCTGATGATCACAATGGTAGAAGGCCTGAATATGAGTGAGGGCGGTATTGGCGCCCTTATGATTAAGTACAACAAGTACAATGATCTTACCAATGTACTGGCATTGCAGCTGGTAATATTACTGGTTGGTTTATTGTTTGATTATTTACTGGGCAGCATCCGGCAATGGTTGTTTCCGCATACTAAACTACAAACACAATTATCATGACAGCATATATAAAAAAGCAAGTATTGTTAAAAGCTGAAGACGTACAGCTAACTTATGGCGGTAATATAATTTTGCGCGATATTAATTTTGCCATCAAAGATATTGTACGACCCGGAATACAGCAGGGGCAGGTTGTTTCGCTGATTGGCCGCAGCGGTATTGGTAAAACCCAGTTGTTTAAGCTCTTGTCTGGTCTTCAGTCGCCCAGTTCAGGAACCGTCAGCCTGCAGAATAATCAGGCCGTAAAAGCCGGCGATATGGGTGTTATTTTTCAAAATTATTATCTGTTTGAATGGAGAACAGTATACCAGTCGCTGCTGCTGGCTGCAAAACAAAATCCTTTATTGAAAGGAAATGAAAAAGAAAGCATTGCCGGTTTTGCTGAACGGTTCCAGCTGGCCGATCAGCTACAGCAGTATCCGCAGCAGTTATCCGGCGGGCAGCGGCAGCGGGCAAGCATTATTCAGCAGTTATTAAAAGGTTCTGATTTTCTGTTACTGGACGAGCCATTTTCCGGCCTGGATATTTGTGTGCTGGATAAGGT
>JBDSLR010000007.1:0-36209 GCA_039916305.1 Chitinophagaceae bacterium
GGCGTGAGGCGTGAGGCGTGAGGCGTGAGGCGTGAGGCGTGAGGCGTGAGGCGTGAGGCGTGAGGCGTGAGGCGTGAGGCGTGAGGCGTGAGGCGTGAGGCGTGAGGCGTGAGGCGTGAGGCGTTATAATTTGGGGAACTGCAAGTTATGTTATGCATATGATTTCTCGTGGGACTTCTTCAGCCCTGAAAGAGCGTTATATGCATAGCCCGGGGAGAAACCCCGGGATCATTAACCAATATTAACGGAACCCTGAAAGGGATTCAATAACAGGATTTGAAATTGAATGCATGCAGCTATTTATCCGAAAAGCTCCCCAAATATATAAAGTTGAAAGGAGCGTCGCAACCATCGTTCCATCAGGGCAAAAATGTTTGTTTCATGCTATGCATATTGATTTTCTTACGAAGACGTCATCAATTTGTACAAGCGTTGGTCTGTACAAAACTTCCCAGTCTATCGGTCTTTACGTTTCCGTCTGCCTGCTGTACGATCCAATAATTACTTTGTCTCATCCGCAATGGCAATGGCCTTCATCAATCATTTTATAACGCTGCTTTACCTGCATTATTTATTTCCGGGAACGATTGCGTAAAAATCTCGGCTGCATCAGCATGGAGCGGGATGGCCAGTCTTTTTCAATATTCTACATTTAAGCATCGATTGTAAAATTTTTGCCAGATGAACATTCTCCGCCATGCTACCATAGCATACAGTCAGTACTACCTGCTCTATCCATTTCATTTATCGTATAATTTTTTTCGCTGTTTATTGTTTATGCCGGGAGATACTTGTCCTTTTTCCCGGTTATACAGCCTTCCTGACCTTGGTTCTGCTGGTTAATCCTGATCTTTTTTAAAATAGCAAGTATTTCTTTAGTTATAAAACAACGCATATGAAAAATGGTCTTATTGTATTTTTAATGGTGGCGCTGCTGCTGCCTGGCAAAATGTTTTCACAGGACCGCCAGGTTAAAGGACAGGTGCTGGATGATTCAACAGGACAGGGACTGTCCAATGTTTCTGTTACCATGGCAGGATCACAGAAAGGAACCAATACAGATGTTGCTGGTAATTTCAGCCTGTTTGTTCCTGATGCGGCTTCAAAGGCCAAATTAACAATCAGCTCGGTAGGCTATATCTCACAAACTGTTTCCTTAACAAACACGCTCAGCATCCGGCTTAAAAAGGATACCAGGACACTGGATGATGTGATAGTGATAGGATATGGTACCCAAAAGAAAAAAAATGTTACCGGAGCGGTGTCCTCTTTTGATGCCAGGAGACTGGAAGAACGTCCCGTTCAGCGCATCGACCAGGCACTGGTAGGCCAACTGGCAGGGGTAACCGTAAAACAAACAACGGGTATACCGGGTAAAGCACTGAGCATACAGGTGCGTGGTTCAGGATCCATCAGCGGGGGAAATGAACCGCTGTATGTAATTGACGGCTTTCCATTGTCTGTTAATTCAAGCAATACTTCCAATGGCAGTTTTTCAACGGGTAATCCGCTCGATAATATTAATCCCAACGATATTGAAAACATACAGGTACTGAAAGATGCATCTGCGGCTGCTATTTATGGATCAAGGGCTTCAAATGGCGTGGTGTTAATCACTACCAAACGCGGCCAGACCGGTAAACCTAAAGTGAGCTTTAATATTTATGGCGGCTATAACCAGGCGCAGAAAAAATTACAAATGATGGACGGTGACCAGTGGATTGCCCATGCTACAGAAATAATCAATGCACAGTATGTAGTTAAATACGGATCATTGGGAGCAACTGCCAATGACGATCGTGCTACCCGCCTGGCCAGGAATGGCGGCGTTTTTGATCCCAATTATATACTGGATCCCCGCTGGACAATGCCGGGTCATCCGGGTCTTGCGTACATAGACTGGCAGGATGCCATTGAGCGCAAGGGCCAGATACAGAACTACCAGGTTTCTGCCAGCGGCGGAACTGACGCAGTGAAATATTTTATCTCTGGCAATTTTGCCAACCAGGACGGTTTTGTTATAGGATTGGGTTACAAGGCATATTCACTCCGTGCAAACCTGGAAATTAATGCGTCAAAAAATCTGAAATTTGGTGTCAATATAGCGCCCACTTATTCTATTACCCAGGACCCCGGTGTGGATGGTAAAGATGCTATTTTTCACCAGTCTTTAAGCCTGGCGCCCGTACAGGAAGATACCATGGGATTGTTTCCCAATGCACTGGGCAATGGCCAGTATATTTATAGCAGTACCACCAACTCGCCTTATGCCAAATTAACGTATAATAAAGGCACCACTAAAAGATACCGTACACTGGGTACTTTATTCGGAGATTACCAGATTATTAACGGGTTAAATTTCAGAACTTCTGTTAACCTGGATAATACTGACAATATTGCAACTTCTTACGTGCCTTATATAACTGCAGGTACGCAATCTGCCAGAACATTTACAGGCTCAAATAACCTGCTGGCCGCAACTTCGGGTAGCTATAACAGTTACAGGCGGCAAACATTTGTAAACGAGAATACGCTCACCTACAACAAGCTGTTCAATAAAATACATAGTTTAAATGTGCTGGCTGGGTTTTCTTATAACCTTGACCGGCTGGACAGATCAACGCTCAGCTCAAACGGTGGCTTTACAAGTGCAGCGATTCAAACACTGAATGCCGCTGCTGCGGTTACCGGCAATACATCTTCAACCAAAAGTGTACTGATCTCTTATTTCAGCCGCTTACTGTATGGATTCAAAGACAAATATTTTCTGTCGGCCAGCCTGCGCAGGGACGGATCTTCAAGGTTTGGTATCAACAACCAGTATGGTATCTTCCCTTCGGCATCCCTGAAATGGATAGTGACAGAAGAAAACTTTATGAAAGGACAGTCTGTACTGAGTGATCTGAAATTAAGGGCATCGTTTGGCGTAAACGGCAATAATAATTTGCCAAATGATTATGCCAGCATTGCCACCATCGGTTCTGCGGGTTATGCTTTTGGTACTACGCCGGCAGCTGTTATTGGTCAGAATCCAAATGTGCTGGCCAACCCCGATTTAAAATGGGAAAAATCACAAACCTATGATGTAGGTCTTGACTTTGGTTTTTTAAACAACCGCATCACGGGTTCATTTGATTATTATAATAAATTAAATACTGACCTTCTGCTCAATGTACAGGTACCCGAGGTAACCGGTTTTCAAACTTATCTTACCAATATTGGTTCTGTAAGAAATATAGGACAGGAACTGGAAATAACGGCACGCAACCTGGTGGGTAAGTTTCAGTGGACCACCTCTGTTAATATTGCCCATAATACCAACAAGATAGTTGCACTGGCTCCGGGACAAACCCAAATCATTATACCAAATGGCTTTACCGTATCTGATCAGATTTTGCGCGTTGGTTCGCCATTGAATAGTATTTATGTATTGAAAGTAAACGGTTTTTTAACGGCAGAAGATATTACCAAGAAAGTACCACAATATGGTACTAATGAAGCGCCCGGTGATTTCAAATTTGAGGATTTAAATGGGGATGGTTTTATCACTGAAGCAGATAAACAGATTATGGGCCATCCCAATCCTGATTACACCTATGGCATTACCAATACATTCCGTTACAAAGCATTTGATCTGAGTGTGCTGGTACAGGGCCAGTCGGGTGGCTCCATCTATTCACAGTTGGGCCGCGCTATTACCCGCCCCGGGCAAGGCAGATCTGATAACCATCCTGCCTCTTTTGTAAACAGGTGGAATTCACCCGCCGACCAGGGCGAAGGCAGGTTCGGAAAAGCGTATTCAAGCTATAACAATCCCATTACTGCTGCAACCGACTGGTTGTACTCATCAGATTATATCCGGGTTAGAAATATAACGCTGGGGTATAACCTGAAAAGTCTGTTCAAAAAGAATTTTATACAGGGTGCAAGGCTTTACTTCACCATGGAAAACTTTTTTGGTCATGATAAATATTACAATGGCTTAAATCCGGAAGCAGCCAATACAGCTGTGAGTTCTAACAGTGCGTACCCGGAGGCCGGCGACTATGGTGCACTGCCACTCGCTAAATCATTAATATTCGGGTTAAATATTACCTTTTAATTCCCCAAACGAACAAACATGAAAAAGCAATATTTTATATTGATAATAACTGTTGTTTTTGCTGCTGCCTGTACAAAAGATTTAAACCAGGTGCCGATTTCAACAGCAACAACAGAAACTTTTTACAAACAGCCGAGTGATTTTTTACAGGCGGTGAATGCCACGTACAATTCATTGAGGGGCTACCCGGACAGATTGTTGTTCCTTTCAGAAGTAAGATCAGACAATATTTATCCATCCAATGACGTGGGCCGCGACCCGGATCCCATTAATAATTTTTCACCGGGCATTGCTTCTAATACATATGTGGAAGAAGCATGGAACGCAGATTTCAGCGGCATTTTTAAGGCCAATACGGTGTTGGATCAAATTACAAAAAACAGCAGTTTTGTGGGATCTGCTGCACTTGCCAGCAGGTTAACAGCAGAAGCAAAATTTCTGCGTGCTTTTTATTATTTTGATTTGATCCGGTATTTTGGTAAACTCCCCATTATTGATAAACCGGTAGCAGCCAGTGAAGCCATAACAATAGGCCGCAGTGCTGTGAAAGATGTATACGCGTTTATTATTGCTGACCTGCAGTTTGCAGTGGCTAATTTGCCCGCCAATTATGGTGGCACATTTCCTGGCTATACAGCAACGGATGTTGGCCGTGCTACCAAATATGCTGCTGAAGCGATATTGGCACAGGTGTATATGGCACGTTCCGGACCTACCTATAATGTTGAAGGGCCGGGTATGGGGTTGAATGAGTGGCCATTGGCGCTTCCTTTGTTGCAGGACATTATCAGCAGCGGGCTTTTTGTATTCAATCCAAATTTTGCCGGTGCCACGGGTATTTTTTCTTATACCAATCAAAACCCCACAGTTAATAAAGAAGCCGTATTTGATGTTATGTACCTCACGGGACAAAGCCCCGTGTTAGGTGCTACATTTCCCTGGCAGCTGGTGCCCAACAGCTATTTTAATTCATTGCCTGCAGGTAATACACCGGCAAATGGTGCGCTTGGTTTTCCTGCTGTGTCCAATAACCTGATGACAGCGTATGCAGCAACCGATGCACGCAAATCCCCCACGTTTCATACTACTACGTTTACGTACAGCGGAGCGCCGGACTCGCATCCCTTTTTCAGAAAATATCTTGACACCACTAAGATACCGACCAGCCGCTTCGACTGGGCCATCAATTTTATTGCAGTGCGGTATACGGATATACTGATGCTGAAAGCAGAATGTATTTTGCGTGGCGCACCCGGCACGCAGACGGATGTGGATGCCATTGTAAACCAGGTGAGGGTAAGAGCAGCCCAACTCCCGATTGTAAATGTTACTTTGCCGCAGTTGCTGGATGAGCGCAGAAAAGAATTTGCCGGTGAAGGCTCGCGCTGGTTTGATCTGCAAAGAAGCGGCAACCTCATTGCCATCATGAACGCATGGATAGCTGTTGAAGATGCAGCGCTGCACAAGATGAACCAGGTAACAGCCAATTATATCATTTACCCGGTACCACAATCGCAACAGGACGCAGCACCCGGACTGTATGGTCAGAACCCCGGCTATTGAGTATCATGGATAGAAAAATTTTCATTAACACCCTATCAATTTTATCTGTGGGAGCCTGCATGCCGGCACTGGCTGCAGGTTCTTTGTCAGGAAATGAGTCTCCCTTTGCAAAACATTTACAGCCGGTTGGCCGTGCACTGGAAATGGAAGGTTATTATGTTTGGTGCAATAGTCCCATTGAAGACGAAGCAGGCAAGCTGCATATTTTCTTTTCCCGGTGGGACGCCAAAAAAGGCATGGGTGGTTGGATTAAAGGAAGTGAGATAGCGCATGCCACCAGCAATTCACCGGAAGAACCGTTTCAATATATTGAAACCATACTTGCCCCGCGGGCCGGTTATTTTGATGCAACTACCTGCCACAATCCATTGATAAAAAAAATAGACAATAAGTATTGCTTGTTTTATATGGGCAACAGCAATGGAAAAACAAACACCAAACGCATTGGCCTGGCAACTGCCCCTTCATTAAACGGACCCTGGCAAAGAACAGATAATCCACTGCTGGAAGCCGGCGAAACCGGTGCATGGGATGATCATTGTACCACCAACCCGGCTTTCATTAAACATCCAAACGGACAATATTGGTTGTACTACAAATCATGGAATACAAAAGACTATGAAACATCGGCTGATTCGTTTATAAAAGGGAACCGGAAATACGGACTGGCAATAGCAGACAAACTGGAAGGGCCTTATATAAAAAGCGATAATAATCCTATCATTGATTTTTCTGCAGGTGGTAATAACCAGCAGTTTGAAGACGCTTTTGTGTGGATGGAAAACGGCAAATTTACAATGATTGCCCGTGATATGGGGTTTTACAATCATGAAAATGGGCTTTTAATGAAATCAAAAGATGGCCTGCACTGGGGGCGGCCTTCCATTGCATACTATGGTGCAGACAGATATATTGCGCAGCCGCCTGCGCCGCCTCATTTAAAAAAATATGGAAGGTTTGAGCGGCCACAGATTCTTTTCAGGAACGGGAAGCCGGCTTATTTATTCACTGCTTCGCAAGGCGGAAAATTTATGACATCCTCTTCTTTCATTTTTAAAATCGTTTAATCCTTTTTTGTTCGCTATATTAAAATAAATCATCAACTTCAATCAATAAACAGCATACAGATGAAAAAAATGTTCGCTTTAATGACTACGCTTGTGCTCGTAATATGCCTGGCAGCTGGCGCCCAGCCGCTGCCAAATAAGAAAGCGGTACTGAAACAAATGCAATTGACCAATGCTTATTTTATGCGCACCTGGCCAGATGCCGGTAAGTCCATCATCACCAATAAAGAAAGGCCCAGTAATATCTGGACAAGGGCCGTGTACTATGAAGGGCTGATGGCACTCTACAGCATAGATAAAAAGAAAGCTTATTATGATTATGCCGTGCAATGGGGCGATAAACACCAGTGGGGTTTAAATGGTGGTGTTAAAGTTAGAAATGCGGATAACCAGTGCTGCGGACAAACCTATATTGATCTGTATCTGATTGATAAAAAAGAAGAGCGCATCAGGGATATTAAAGCTTCTATTGACCTGATGAAAGCGTCTGATAAAATTGACGACTGGAACTGGATTGACGCCATTCAGATGGCCATGCCCGTGTATGCGCAGCTGGGTGTGCTTTATAATGATACCTCGTATTTTAACAGGATGTATGCCATGTATGCATTCTCAAAATATAAACATGGTGGTAATGGGTTATATAACCCGGCGGATCATTTGTGGTGGCGTGATAAAGATTTTGTTCCCCCCTACAAAGAACCCAATGGCGAAGATTGTTACTGGAGCCGTGGCAATGGATGGGTGGTGGCGGCCCTGGTGCGTACACTTGCATTGTTGCCCAAAACAAGCCTTTATTACAATGAATACATGCAGGATTATAAAGATATGCTGAAAGCCCTGCTGCCATTACAGCGTGCAGATGGTTTCTGGAATGCCAGCCTGCATGACTCCACTCATTTTGGCGGTAAAGAATTAAGCGGAACAGCTTTATTTATATATGGTATGGCATGGGGCATTAACAATGGCTATATTGATAAGAAGGAGTATTTACCCGTTATTATGAATGCATGGAATGCTATGGTGAAAGATTGCGTGCATGAGGATGGTGTGCTTGGTTTTGTACAGGGAACAGGTAAAGAACCCAAAGACGGACAGCCGGTAACCTATACCAGTAAGCCAGATTTTGAAGATTATGGACTGGGATGCTTTTTACTGGCTGGCAGTGAAGTTTATAAACTGAAAAAATAATGAAAACCTTCCAATCACATCCGGCGCAGGTATTTTTTTTAATGGTACTGATGATTACGTCGTTTTCATCAGCCATTATTGCGCAAACCGTGGTATCAAACAGCAGCGAAGGCAAAGTACCGCCATACACTTTACCGGATCCGCTAGCGGGCAAAGATGGAAAAAAGATCACCACAGCTGCACAATGGAACAAAGTGCAAAGGCCTTACATCTTTCAGTTGTTTGAAGAAAATGTGTATGGCAGGTTTCCGGTTAAGAAAATCCCCATCCGGTTTGCAGTAAGGGAGACCAGTCAGCAAGCATTGAATGGCCTGGCTATCCGCAAACAAATAAGAATATACCTGCACCCCGCAGACAGCAGCGTTTATATGGATTTGTTGGTATACCTGCCCGCAGCCGCCAAGGGGCCGGTACCGGTTTTTACCGGTTATAATTTTAGTGGTAACCATACCATTGCCAATGACCCGGCTGTTTTTTTAGCGGGAAGCTGGATAGACCCGAGGGGTAAAGGCGTGGTAAATAACAAAGCCACTGATTCATCAAGAGGGGCTGGCGCTTCGCAATGGCAGGTACCAGAAATACTTGCCCACGGATATGGTGTTGCAGTAGCTTATTATGGCGATATAGAACCTGACAACCCCGATGGGTGGAAAACAGGAATCAGGACCACGTTAAGCGATGTATTACAGATTAAGCCGGATGAATGGGGCGCTATTGGCGCATGGGCATGGGGACTTGCCCGCGTTATGGACTACCTGCAACAGGATAAACAAGTTGATAAAAATAGAATTGCCCTCATAGGTCACTCACGGTTGGGCAAAGCCGCTTTATGGGCAGGTGCTGCTGATCAGCGTTTTGCCATCATTGTTTCCAACGAGTCAGGCGAAGGCGGGGCAGCCCTGTCAAAAAGATGGTATGGAGAAACAGTGGGCATTATTAACCAGAAATTTCCGCATTGGTTTGCTGCCAACTATAAAAAATACAATGATAATACGGCAGCACTGCCGGTAGATCAGCACATGCTGTTGTCACTTATGGCGCCACGGCCGCTGTATGTTGCCAGTGCAGAAGGCGATCAGTGGTCGGATCCCAAAGGTGAATTCCTGGGTGCTGTACATACCGGTCCTGTATATGCGCTTTTCAATAAAAAAGGAATTGATACCGATAGCATGCCGGGCCTGCAACAGCCCGTTGGACAAACCATCCGCTATCATTACCGTGCAGGCAAGCATGATGTTACGCTGTACGACTGGCAGCAATACCTTCAGTTTGCGGACGGGTACTGGAAACTGGAAACGATAAAGCGATAGGCAACGGTTTAAATCGGCTTCATTATTTTTGTACAGCTCTCTAAAGTCAGGTACATAGAATTGCGAAAAAAGCGATGAGCAGCCGGTAAGCGTGCTGGGGGTCTGTTGCCACCCTACACATCATTTAATTATTATTGTATGTGGTACTGCTATAAAATCATTTTATCTTCTGCATTATTTTTTTCGCTCGTCGCTCATGCCCAAAATAAAATCCAGCGTAGGCAGCCCAATATTATTTTAATACTGGCGGATGATTTGGGTTATGGCGATATTGGCTGTTACGGGCAGCAGAAAATTGAAACGCCGCATATAGACAAGCTGGCTAAAACCGGCTTACAGTTCATGCAGTTTTATGCAGCCACCACTGTCTGTGCGCCTTCAAGGGCCAGCCTGTTAACGGGATTGCATACTGGCCATACCGCTGTACGCGGCAATGAAGGCTATCAGCCGGAGGGGCAAACTCCCTTGCCGGATTCTGTTATTACCATTGCAACACTGTTGAAAAAACAGGGCTATAAAACGGCTGCTTTTGGTAAGTGGGGGCTTGGATACATTACCACATCTGGCGATCCAAATAAAAAGGGTTTCGACCAGTTCTTTGGATACAATTGCCAGAGCCTGGCGCATAATTATTATCCGGATCATTTATGGAACAATCATGACCGAATTGATTTTCCGGAAAATGCAGACAGCAATGAGGTATATTCAGCCGATTATATCCAGGCGCATGCCATGCAATTTTTGCAGCAGCAGCATCAGCAACCGTTCTTTTTATTTCTGCCCTATACCTTGCCGCATGGGGATGTAATTGCGCCAAAGGACAGTGTTTACAATTACTATGTAAAAAAATTTAATGAGCCACCTGCGCAGCCCGGGCCGCAAAAAAAGGATGGAGAGCAGCATCGTTTTGAACCCTACCCCCATGCAGCATTTGCTGCTATGGTGGACAGGCTTGACCGTTATACCGGTGAGATTATAAAAGCAATACACGAAAAGGGAATAGCAGAGAATACAATTGTGCTGTTTACCAGCGACAATGGTCCGCACCGTGAAAACGGTGGTGATCCGGAATTTTTTAACAGTAATGGTCCGTTCAGGGGTATTAAAAGGGATTTGTATGAAGGAGGTATCAGGGTGCCTTTTATTGCTTACTGGAACGGGAAGATAATGCCGGGTGTAACCAACCAGCCGGCAGCGGGGTATGATTTATACCCGTTGTTTCAGCAATTGGCTGGCATACCGGTTTCTACAAACATTGATGGTATTTCTATATTGCCCACACTGACCAACACAAAGCAAACGCCTCACCATTATCTTTATTGGGAATTTCATGAAAACAATGGCCGCCAGGCATTGCGGTGGAAGGACTGGAAAGCAATTAAATTGAATGTAAACAAAGATGCCAATGCACCCGTAGAATTGTACAACCTGAGAATGGATCCTGCTGAGCAAAACAATGTGGCCGCGAAATATCCTGCTATCGCAAAACAACTGGATGGCATGATAAAACAGGCACATGCCGGTAATAAAAAATGGCCCTTACTGCCCAGTGAGTTTTGATTGAATCTTGCACATGCCGCAGTATATGTAGATATTTTATCTGATATTTGAAATCCTCAATTAACCGGTCGTTAAATTTCAACAATAACTGTATGTCATACACAGCAAATCCTGATCGCTATAAAAAAATGGAATATCGCCGTTGCGGTAACAGCGGGCTACAACTGCCCGTGTTGTCATTGGGCCTGTGGCATAATTTTGGTCATGTAGACGTGCTTGAAAATTGCCGTAGCATATTACGCCTGGCATTTGACAGTGGTGTTACGCATTTTGATTTGGCCAACAATTATGGTCCGCCCCCAGGTAGCGCAGAAGAAAATTTTGGCCGGCTGCTGAAAGAAGATTTTCACAGCTACCGCGATGAGCTCATTATCTCCAGCAAAGCTGGTTATTATATGTGGGAAGGCCCTTATGGAGACTGGGGTTCAAAAAAATACCTGGTGTCCAGCCTGGATCAGAGTTTAAAAAGAATGGGTCTTGAATATGTAGATATTTTTTATCATCACCGTCCTGATCCCAATACGCCATTGGAAGAAACCATGACCGCGCTTGATTTAATAGTGCGCCAGGGCAAGGCATTGTATGTAGGCGTTTCCAATTACCAGAAAGAAGAAGCAGCCAGGGCATTTGAGATATTGCGCCAGCTGGGTACGCCCTGTGTAATCCATCAGCCTAAATATTCTATGTTTGAGCGGTGGGTAGAAGGCGGGTTAATGGATGTGCTGGAAAAGGATGGGGTAGGTTGTATTCCTTTCTCTCCGTTAGCGCAGGGCCTGCTTACCAATAAATACCTGAAGGGCATTCCGGCAGATTCACGTGCTGCCAAGCCACATGGATTTTTAAAAGAAGCACAGGTGACGCCGGAACGGATCGATCAGATAAAAGATCTTAATACCATTGCAGAAAAACGCGGGCAAACACTGGCACAAATGGCGCTGGCCTGGTTACTGAAAGACAAACGTGTTACGTCGGTTTTAATAGGTGCCAGCAAACCGGAGCAGTTGGCAGATTCATTGAAATGCCAGGACAATATTAATTTTTCATCGGAAGAGTTAACTGCCATTGAAGCTATTTTGAAATAGTTTGATCCAACAGTTGTAATAATCAGCAAGCGTAAAAATTATAGAATGAAGGACTATAAAACAGCCATTGTACCAACTTTATCTGTAAAGAACGGGATGGCTGCTTTGGCATTTTATAAAAAAGCTTTCAATGCTGTTGAATTAATGCGCGTTGATAGTGCGGATGGATTGGTTGTAGCAGAATTGTCAATTGATGGTGCAATCTTTTTTATTGCAGATGAATCACCAGAGCATGGTAACCTAAGCCCCATAACCGCTGCCGGCGTTACTGCACGCATGGGACTATTTGTAGCTAACCCTGATGAAGTGGCTGATAAAGCAGTGGCTGCAGGGGCAACTTTGTTGTACCCTGTAGCAGACCAGGATTATGGTTACCGGCTGGGCGCGGTAATAGATCCTTTTGGCCATAAATGGGAAATAGGAATGAAGCTGAAAGAGATTGGTTGACTGGCCGGGTAAAGTAAAACCTAATTGGCTGAAGCAGTTAAACCTGGCATTGAGTATCGCCCATTAAAATCAGTTATAAATTAATACATACATGTTTGACTTACAAAATAAAAATGCAGTTGTAACCGGTGCTGGCAGCGGTATCGGTAAATCCGTGGCCCTGCTTTTTGCCAAACAGGGCGCCCATGTACATTTGATAGACCTCAATGAAAAGCAGGCCGGCGAAGCTGTAATTGAAATTCTTGCGGCCGGTGGTAAGGCAACGGCACATATAGCAGATGTATCCAGCCAGGCGAAAGTGCTGGAGATATTTCAGCAGGTAGGGCAGGTTGATATATTGGTTAACAGTGCCGGTATATCGCATATTGGCAAGGCCGATACTACTTCTGCAGAAGACTTCGAGCGGCTGTTTAACGTAAATGTAAAAGGCCTGTACAATTGTTTGTTTGCTGCAATCCCGTTAATGAAAAATAATAATGGGGGTGTGATTCTTAATATGTCATCCATTGCCGCTATCGTAGGCATTCCGGACAGGTTTGCGTACTCCATGACAAAAGGCGCAGTGGCGGCCATGACGCTGTCTGTTGCCAAAGATTACCTGGCTGATAATATTCGTTGTAATTGTATTTCACCGGCAAGGGTGCATACAGCTTTTGTAGATGGATTCCTGGCAAAAAATTATCCCGGTAAGGAAGCAGAAATGTTTGAAAAACTTTCTAAAACACAGCCCATTGGCCGCATGGCAAAGCCAGACGAAATAGCACATCTTATATTATACCTTTGCTCGCCTGAAGCAGCTTTTATCACCGGCTGCGATTACCCTATTGACGGTGGTTTTACAAAACTTAATAATTAATAATAGCAAGCATGAAACTGATACGCTACACAGAAAACGGACACATAAGAACAGGTGTTGTAATGGACGGTAAAAATTATGATACTGCTGCGTTTGGCGAAGACTACGATGAAAAATTCTTTAATACTTACGGACTCAACCGCCTGCAGGATTATGTAAAATCAACCGGTGATAACCTTCCCCGTGCAGGCAACGATATACAACTGACTTCGCCCATTGCACGGCCTTCTAAAATAATTTGTATTGGTTTAAACTATGCAGATCATGCTAAGGAAACTGGTGCTACGCCACCGCCGGAGCCGGTTATATTTATGAAAGCGACCACTGCATTGTGCGGTCCCTTTGATGATATCATCATTCCCAGGAACTCTAAAAAAACAGACTGGGAAGTAGAACTGGCTGTTGTAATAGGAAAAAGGGCCAGCTATGTAAATGAAGCAGATGCCATGGATTATGTGGCTGGTTACTGCCTGCACAATGATGTGTCTGAACGTGAATTCCAGATAGAAAGGAGCGGCACCTGGGATAAAGGCAAAGGCTGCGACACCTTTGCACCCATGGGACCCTGGCTGGTAACAAAAGATGAAATTACCGATATTGATAATCTGCGGTTATGGCTAACCGTTAACGGAAAAAAAATGCAGGATGGTACCACGGCCAACCTGATTTTTAAAATACCTTTTTTAATTGCTTATACCAGCCAGTTTATGACCCTGCTGCCTGGCGATGTAATATCTACCGGCACACCGGCCGGTGTAGCCATGGGTATGACGCCACAGGCTTATCTCAAAGCGGGTGATGTTATAGAACTGGGCATTGATGGACTGGGTACCGCAAAGCAGGTGTTGAAGGCGTATGGTAGCGATTAGGGCCTTGCTGTAAGCTGTTATAGTTGTAACCAGGATGCTGACAGTTTATAGCTAAGGCCTGGCAGCTTCGTTAAAATATTTCACTTTGATATCTTTGGGCAACTGCTCTTCAAACGCTGCGAGGTTGTTTTTCAATAAAATTGCTTCAGCTTCTGTATTGCCGTAAAAGGTTACATAAATATCTCCGCAGATGTAATTGTATGGCATTTCCCAGGTGGCTACTTTCACCCAGGGTTTCGTGAGTTCTTTGTCGAACCATGAATCATACATTACGGTTACACGGGTATTGTTTTCTTTAACAACTTTCTGCAAAAACGCGTTGTTCCAGTAACCGTTTTTCCTGGCAGTGGCTATTTCATTATTGCCCAATCCCCACATATCAATGGTGTTCAGGTCTGCCATATAACTGATGGCGCCAATATCATTCGCGGCCACTGTCTGGCCTTTGTAATACTGCTTCAAAAAAGTTCCCATCTGGTATTGCTGCTCATAAATATTATAAATAGCGCGGATGGAATTACGAAGTGAATTTAAACCGCGTACCGGCAGGCTGTAAAACAATACAGCCAGCAGCGCTACCGGAACCATTTGTCTTTTAAGTCCGGCAAATCCATTTTGCTGAAACCATTGTAAAGCCAGTTTACTCAAGTGAAGGCTTCCTAATACTATGAGGTAGGCTTCATACCGGTAAAACCATCCAAACGATGCCAGCACGGAATGCAGTAAGCCCGCAATGATCAGCAGGGCGAGTATCCAAAAATCGCGATCTGTTTTTTTGGTCTGCAGTTTTCTAAAGCAAATAATAATGGCTACCAGCATAATTGCGCTGATAGTACCGGTAGCCTGTAAAACAGAGGTACCGCCATTGAGAAAGTATTTGAGGTTTTGGTTGCCTTTTATCAGGACAGAATTTGGTAAAAAATACCCGCCGTGCATTTTTGAATACAATCCAAACAGCACCAGCGGTAACGCGCCTGCAAGGGAAATAAAAAGAGCCGATTTTATATTTTTTTGCCAAACCAGCAGCGAAAAAGCGGCCATGATAAAGAATGCATTTTCATACCGGGTAAAAGTCATGCAGGCACCCCAGGCTGCAGCCTGCCAGATATTTTGTTTCTGCGGCGCTGTGAGTACGGAAGCCATCCTGTGTACAAAAAACAGGGTAAAGGCAATCTGGAGGGTGTGCTCCATACCCAGCAGTGTAAGTGCGGGTATGGTTCCAACCAGCAGGGTTACAATTACACAAATCACTTTGTTGAAAGCAGTCAGCGAGGAGTGACTGGTAAGCTCGCGCTGAATAGACAACAGCATCAATACAGTACCAATGCAGCTGATAACAAAAGGCATCAGCGTACTAATAGAAAATAGTTTAAAAAATAAGGCCAGCACAATGGTAAACAAAGGCGAGGACGAAGACGATACAAACTGATGTGGGGTGATGCCCCAGTTGCCATACAGGGCCAGGTTTTTAGAAACCGCCATGTGTATAAAGGTGTCATCCAGCGGGTAACAAAAATGCCCGCCTGTTTTTTTTAGTGCCACATATTCCAGCACGGCAACTATAACCGCTACAAATGACAATCCGGATAAGAGGGGTAAATATTTTTTCATTATGCTGCCAGCAAATTACAGGGTTGTTGAAGTAAAGAGGTTAAAAATACAGGCTAAGCAACGGAAAAATAAGATGATTACTTTTTCAGGAGATCGTCCATTGAAATACCAATCATAGACTCCAGTTCCAGCTTTATAACATTGTAATTACGCAGGTATTCTGCCTGCTTTATTTTTTCGTCTGTGTATCCGCGGTAGCTTTTATTGTACTCTTCCTGTTTGATAGCGCCTTCCTGGAAATCTTTTTCTGCAGACAGGTAGGCGGTTCTTGCATCCTGGGTTACCTGGCTCTGGCCATCCAGTCTTATCTGGCATAGCAGGTAGTCTTCGTATTTGGTAAGCACCTGTGCTTTTATTTCGCGGAAGCGCTGGTTCTTTTCAGCCTGTGCAATAGATACATTCTCTTTGGCTATTTTGACATCGTTCTTCTTGGTGCTGAATACATCAAAAGGAATGTTGGCGCCTATATTATACCGGGGAAAAAAAGAAGAAGGGTTGGACGTAATACCTGTTACCGGATCTGTAGTAGACCCTTTCAGCGAAAGTTCATTAAGGTTACCCTGTACAGCAATAACACCCAGCCAGCTGCCTTTTGCTTTTTTTACCTGATATTCTGCAATGGCCACCCTGCGGTCTGCTATTTCATAATTGGGATTTTGCAGCGCCAGCTGTACTATTTTCTCCCGGATGTCCATTACTTTATCAGTTGTTGTAATCGGTCTTACTGCAGGTCCTATTGGTTCGGGCTTTTTAGTGCTGGGCGTCACCTGCGCCTGTGTGCTGGCAGCAGCGCACAAAAGGATGGCCAGGGTATATATTCTCTTGTGGCTAAGCATTGTTGATGGGTTCATTATCTGCAGGAATTTTTGTGTCATACTCTTTTAATTTATAGAAAATAACTAAGGTAGCCAGGTAAAAAAGATATTGCGGGTACTGGGAAATACCCAATTGTGAGTATTGCCCCACAACAAGTGAGAAAAAGCAGACCGTGAAAGCTATGTACAGGGTTTTTATTTCACTTTTCCGGGAATCATAAAAGCCGGTGATGCCCCTTTGCAATATGATAAAATAAAAAATAATATTGATGGCCAGTCCAATCCAGCCCTGCTCCAGCATAATTTTCATATAACCGCTGTCGGGCGGATAACCGGCCAGGCGGTGACCGGGATAAAAAACAGCACCTTCTTCACCACAGGTATGCAAACCTCCGCCCAGCGGATGCTCATAAATATAAGGTTGAATATTTTTCCGGTTTACATCGCGCACCATATTAGACGGTTCTTTGCTACCCTCAAAAGTAGTTTTAATGCGAAAGATGACGGGAGAATTGCGCAACGGGCCAAACAGCAGAAAGAGCGCCATAAAAATTGAACTGAGCAAAACAATAATGGTTCGCCTTTCATTGATGGTGAATAGAATATACGCCAGCAGGCCTGCTATCAGCATTACATTACAGGTACGGGTACCCGAATAACTGGAGGCAATTATCTGGATGAAAGTAACGACATAGAGCCAGTTCCTGGTTTTTTTGATGGGTGTACGGATGGCCAGTACAAGCGTAAACAATGCGCTGGAAGTAGCCATCACCCCAAAAGCCGCCGGGTCTGGCAATAATGAAAATTTGCGGAACATGCCACCCTGGAACAGCAGGTTAGTAGTATTGGGATCACTATGGATAAATGCATCCTCAAATGCAGTAAAACCAAACCACTGCTGTTTACAGGCCCAGAGCGCTACACCCGTTGCCAGTATAATCCAGTATTTTACAAAACGCCTGATTTTTTCTATTGAATCAAACATCAGGAAACTGACATAATAGAAAAGCAGGTAGAGTATTTGTTTCTGAAAAAAGTTCCACCAGCCTTTGCTGCTGTCAATTTCCGGGTTAAATGCTTCCATCAGTAAAAAAAAGAAAAGCAGGAGCATCATCAGCGAGATGGGGGTTTTCCAGAAATCTGCACTGTTTGTTCTTTTGCGGTATTGAGAAGCCATGATGGACAATACCGCCAGGTAGCCGGTACCTGGTATCAGAATACCCAAAGGCAGCGGAATGCCGAACATGCGTGCCGGCAACGTAAATATGATAATGGAATAGATATACGCATAGTAGGCCAGTTCAGGATAAAACAGGCAGGCCAGCACAAACAAAACGCCCACGGCTCCACCTGCGATCATGATTGGCACTTTGTCGCCAAACTGCGCGCCGCTATAAGCCAGGCCAATTCCCACCAGCGCCATCACAATCCAGCCCGGTACAGAATTCATTCGCTTGGTAAAGAAAACTTCTTTTAACCAGGCGCCTCCTAATGAAAGTGTTGTATTTTTTTTATAGCCCGTCATGGATGTTAATAGCATCGTTCAAAAAATATGCAAAACTGCTGCTGTATTTATATTTTATCTGCGGTTGGGGTGCCGCTGCCAGTTTTATCTAAAGATAAGCCCCTGCCGGTCTTCGACTTTATAAAATTTTTCAGCTTTGTGGGCCAGGTATGATCCATACAGGGCTTTTCTACCAGCAGGTAAAATACCGGCACAATTAATACAAGGCAAAAAAGAAAAAACAATGCATAGACCGTAAACCATACTACACTATCTTTTGCGTTGGGTACTATTTTAAGCAGTAATTCTATGCTTCCCTGCGCAATAGGCAGGTGAAGCAGGTAAATGCTGTAGCACATGCCACCAATGGCCATTATCCACGGGTGTTTCATAAACCGGTTGAATGCTCCGGAACGGAAAGCACCGATGAACAGGACACATAATGCAAAAATAAAAAGCAATGTTTTGCCATATCCTGTTACCCAGCGAAAACTAATCATGCTGAAAATGGCAATAGTAGCAGCCACATCCCACAGGCGTGTATAGCTGCCTGGCTCCAGCTTCTGTTTCAGGTAAAGGTTCACCATTAAGATGCCCACCATAAAATATTGCAGCTGGCCGAGTATTGTATACCGCAGAACATTAAAACCATTTGAGATACCGGTATATTCCTGCATGCATACCATGCCAACAATGATGGCAATAATGACCATGTTTCTTTGGGCAAAATCTTTTAGCCCAAATATAAAATAGGTGATAAAAGGCGCAACGATATAAAACTGAATTTCCACTTCCAGGCTCCAGATAACCGGGTTGAGGGTGTTAAAATGTTTGTATACCAGGGTGGAGCTGTAAGTGACGCCGGTAAAGAAGTATCCCAAAGATTCACCCATGCTCATTTTATGCAGCACAATGGCAGAGACAGCCAGCAGCAGCATAATAAGAATATAGGGTGGTTCCAGCCTGGTAAGCCTGCGCATAAAATAGGTTTTAAGGCTACCCATGGGTTTGCCCGATAATCTTTTTACTGCAAAAGGAAGGGGCAAAATAAATCCACTGATGGCATAAAAAAGATAAACACCAACGCCGCCGCCCAGGCAATAGTTGATGAGCGTATCGCTGACAGCTGATACGCCGGGAGTATAAGCATTTCTATACCATCTTTCTACGCAATGCTGAACAACCACAGGCATAATAGCCAGGAAACGGAGGCCCTCCAGTTCCTGTACCAGCTTGCCCTTGGCCTTGCGTTCAAAATAATTAATCAGTTTCATAATAGGGGGTGTACCGGGGTACAAAAGGGCTAACGGGTATAATTAGTCAAATAAAAATTTATAGAACATAAATGAACAAAATGCCGCCAAAAAAAGCGTGGCAATAATGCGCATCAGCTTATTTTCAAGGTGCTTCTCTTCCATTTAATGCATTTTATTTTTCATCGAACTGTACGCATCGCCCAGCATACCAATGCTTTCGGCCCAGGTATGCGATAAGGCAAACTCTTTTCTGCGCTGTTTTATTGCGTCGTTATTAACAATTTCCTGGTTATTAATGATATAATTAATTTTTTCAGCGTATTCTTCTTTGGTATGGCATAAAAAACAATAAGGTTCAAACATTTTCATGCCATCTGTGGCGGTGGCTACCAGCGGCTTGCCCATGGCCAGGTATTCATCCGCCTTGCGGGGGTAATTACCGGTAGTTATTTCATTCATAATCTGCGGATTGATACAAATGTCAAAATGATTTACGTAACCAGGCAATGCTTCGGGGGGTTTACCACCCAAAAAATGGACATTTTTTAAATGGCCCAGCGCTTCTTTTTTAAACATCCAGTCAACCGGCCCCACCAGCACAATATTATAATCCGGGCAACTTTCAGCAATATGCTTTATGATGTTAATATCTATGCGCCAGGCGCTTACAAAACCAGTATAGCCAATAATGGGGTGGCTAATGGGTTTTAAATCATCGGGAATGTTATTATCTACTGCAAGAAAAGGGGCAAAATCACATCCCTGCCCAATATAAAAACTGTTGGGGTTGTTTTTCTTTGCATAATTGGCCAGGTAGGTTGAATTGGCCACTACCAAATCAGCCTTTTCCATCACCCCTTTTTCCAGTCTTGGACCATGTCGTTTAAAAAATTCTACCCCCAGCATATAATCACGGATGTAAAAAATATAATCACTGCAGGCAATCATTTCTTTAAGGTAAAAGCCGCGTATGAAATCATTGTCGTTTATAAGCAGCACATTATTAAAACCCAGCTGTTGTATGGCCTTATTGATCTGCTTTGCGAGGCGTTTGCCATTTATTTTATTAAGCCAGTCGTGTACACCTGCAAAAGGAATACCGTTGATAGATTCTACTATTACCCGGGGGTTGTGCACCCATATATTGGGTGCTGCCTGGGTTAATTCACCTGTTCCGTTTTTTATACTGGCCAGCCTTGTTTTGGTAATGGCATCGTTTTTATGTTTGTATAAACTGCTTCTGTCTAATGCCCGGTTAATAAATAAAACGCGGTTCTTACCGGCCAGCTCAATGGCCATGTCTTTAAAATTGCTGCCTATTTCAGTGTCCCACGACTGAAAACTGAACATAACAATATCCCTGTTACTGATAAACTGATGTTCCATAAGGTGATAAGCACGGTGGCCGGTTAAAATAATTATGCGGTTTCCATTGTTTTCATAGATGCGTAGTGCTGTATTTCTGCTTCCGGTTTTTTAAGCGAAAACAACCACCAAGCACCAAGGCGGATACATATATTATATACCAGAATTGGTATAATAACACCCAGTGATATGGCAAAAAACATTATCAGCGGGATGTAAGTGACGTGAAATACGCGCACCATCACAATTCTTACCGCAGCTATCAGCATCAGGTGCATCAGGTAAATAAATAATGAATGATAACCAATTACACGCAACCACCTCAACGTATTCTTTTTCTGTAATATCTGTGCTATCTGTATCATCAGTGCACAACCGCTTAGAGAGATAGGCAGAAAAAGGTAAGGCATATTGATGTTAATGTAATTGTCATCGCCGTTCTTCATATTAAAAGTAGTGAAGATGGTTTGCATAACGATGCAGAAAAGCGCCGAACAAATCAGCCATTTGGGTGATAAAATAATATCCGTGGTCTCTTTTTTGAAAATGAAAGTGGAGATAATATCACCAATGCAGAAATAAATATAGAAATGAAAAATATCGGGAAAAATATAAAAGCTGATGCCCTTATTTCCGAAGTAACCTGCCACCGTAAAAAGCAGTAAGCTCAGCAGCATTTGCTGCCACAATTTAAAACGCAGCACAACTTTAAAAAATGCATAAAACGCACCTACAAAAAACAGTGCATTGAGGTACCAGAATTGCTGGTTATTGCTGGGGTTACGCGGAAAAATAATCAGGTTGATAAAATCGAAAGGTACGGGTTTGGCATTTACATAATTCTTTAACAACAGCTGTAATCCAATCTGCAGAGAACCCCAAATCATCAGCGGGTAAAACACAATCTTGAACCGGCCGCGGATATAATCTCCCAGGCCTTTTTTCTGAAGGCTGCGCGAGACAAATAAACCGGATACTATAAAAAACAGCGGCATCCTGAAACTGTAAAAACAAACATTTAATATTTGTAAGACGGGGAAATCTGCAACAGAAAGATGCGCTTCTTTGAGACCATCAAAACAATGCCGGTAACATACCAGTATAATGCACACACCTCGTGCATAATCTATCCAGGCAAGACGATTGCTCGCTAAAACAAACCTGGCATTAAATAAATCTTTGAACAATTTCATCAAGGTTTAAGGGTTTAATGGCGCAACCATATTGCACTTAACAACCGGGAAGCTGCCTGAAAATAAATAGTTGCTTCCCTTTTTGTTGTGGGTGGTAACCTGGTAAACACTTTACACCCATCGCTGTTATTTGCTGTGCACCGGCGTGCTACCGGCCATTTTAGTACGCCCTGGTAAAAGCTTAATTATTTTCAGACATCTGCCGGGCGCAATTATATTAAAAAGATCTACATCATTGTATGCCAAAACGCTGAACAGGGTTTATTAATTATTGAAACATCCCCGTGATGACCTGAAGCGTTTATGAATAACCACTATGTCGATTACCGATGCAGACCTGCCGCCGCTATCCACGGAACAATCATCTTACATATCTATATTGTCTTCTTCCACCTCATTCAGTACAGCGCCAATCAATTTTTCTTTATGACTTTTTAAGAACCGGATAGAATCTTTATCTGTTTGCCGTATCACTGATTTGGCAGAAAAAACAGCGATAATGGCGTCTGCGTATTTCAGTAATTCCTTTGTATCTGCATGATAATTGAGTGAAGCGCCTTCCATCAGTATATAATCATATTGCGCACTAATCTTGGGCAGGTTTTCCAGCAGGTTGTTTTTAAGCAATACTTCATCAGGGGAGAAAGGCGTTTCCCTGCACCCGATGATATCTACATATGGAATTTTTGTTTTGCTGTTGATTATGGCCAGTTTGTCCATACTGTTGGGTTCGCCATTCAGGCTAAACTGATCAAGCATGGGCTTTGCTTCAAACTTTTCAGTGAGTGAATTATTGGAAAAATTGGTATCGATCAGTAAAACTTTCTTTTTAGTAAGGCTGAAACTGTTTGCCAGCGATTCTATTATGGTCGATTTGCCTTCAGATGGTTTGGTACTGGTGAAGAGAATGATCTTTTTACCACTCGATTCAATTTCGTACCGTAGCTTTCGCAGGTTTTCCAGGTAACTAAAACCGTCACCGGTTTTTGTTGTTTCATTGATATTAAAATAGTCATCAATCACTTTGTGCTTGAGATCAATTTTGTTGACCGTTGCCAGTAATTTCACATTTACTACCTTATTAAATATAGAAGGGGCTCTTACTGACTGGTCAAGAAAATCCATAATAATGATCCACAGGGAAGAAAACATCAGTGCTGCAAAAGCACCTACACCAATAATTACCTTGCGTCCTGACCGTTCCGGTCTGATGGCCGGCTGACCTACCAGTGTTTGTTTGAAATTGATTTCCGGTGCCACTGTTACATTTAATGCATTTTGCAGTTGCCCGGTCATCAGGGTATATTCATTGTTAAGCCGGTCTATTTCTTTTTGAATACCCTCGGCTATTACTTCTGCACCGCCACCAATAGAAGACTGGGCATTGTAATTTCTGAGGTTTGCCTGTAATACATTGATGGTAGTATTCTGGGCTTCTATATCGTTCTGTATTTTTATTTTCTGGGACATCAGGTCGTCTCTTCTCTTCTTTCTATCGTTTCTGTCTGAACTGTTTGAGCTGCTGGGCTGTAATTTATTTATCCGGGTTTCATTTTCTTTTATCTGTGCTTCTATTGTGGCATCTGTGCCTCCTTTTTTTGACAACTCAACTGCCAGGTCGCGGTTTTTATTCCTGAGTTCTACCAGTTCCGTATTATTAACGGGTGCGTTTTCTGCAATACTGCCCAGCGCTTCCATGTTTTGGTTTACGGTACGCAGATCTGCATTCAGGCTGTTCAGTTTTGATTGTTCAGCCGACAATTGTGATTGCTGATCTTTTGCCATTTCCATGGCGGCCGTGCTCCTGTCATTAATATTAGGCGAGTTAAATGATTTTTTATAATCGGCCAGCTGCTTTGTCTTATCGTCAATTTCTTTTCTTTTTTTGGCGGCCAGCGTGTCCAGCCTGCCGGTAGATTCTTCCGTGCGGGTAGACATGATATTGGTAAAAAAAGAAATGAATTCTTTGCCTATGGTATTGACTACAAAAGCAGACATTTCAGGATTCTCTGATTTGTAGATAATGTTCAGGTAATCTGTACCGGTAACGCGGTCTACGGTAAGCTGATCGAGTATTGCCTCATTATCGTACTGGTAAAGCTGTATCAGCTGGTATACCTTATTTTCTTCGGGGTCATATGCTTTCAATATTTCCTTGCGGGCCTTTTTTTCCAGCAGAATCTGTTTTGCTTTTTCCAGGTTAACCTCGGTGTATTCCTTCTTGCCTTTTTCTTTGGATGTTAAAGTTGTGTAGGGCATTTTCTCAGTGAGATCATGCAGCATTAAATCATAGGAAAGCATGCAGATAACCACCGGCGATTTAAAGGTTTCAATTACATTTTTAAAGCGCTGGTCGATTTCAAAAATATTCAGCCCTTCATCGGTGGTCATTTTTACCTGCTGCTTCATGGTAAAGCCTGTAGAGTAGGTGGCCGCTGAGAGATACATGTTCCTTTTGGTAAATGTAAAAAGCAGGGCGGCGCAAAGTCCGGCGGCAGTGCAGATAATGATTACCCATTTTTTACGCAGCAGGGCATTGATAAAAAACATTAAATCCATAGAAAAGTTTTTTGCAGTTTCAGAAAATTGACAAGACGGTTTAACCAGAACTGCTTTTGTAAGAAGCGCCAAATTAATCAAAAAAACAGGAAACGTTTAATTGACAGCGCTTCTTTTAAAGGGCAGTTTATTAAGTCAGTCCCTTATATTATTAAACAGATGGTAGCACAAAAGCTGTTCAGTGTTTAGTAAACTTCACCAACAGCCGCCAGTATTTCACAAGGATGGATTGCCAGGTATATTTTATTGGTGTTATTATTGACCGTATAAATTGAACAATACGATTGTTCTTATCAAAAATTACCGGATTTTTGATTTTTAAAGCCTGTAAGGTTATATTGGAGATAGTCGGGTATTTACTGCTGATGCTGTCTGTAAAAGTAAATTCCGGTTACTTTCAAGGCGGATAATGAAAGATAGACTACTGTACAGCACAAAAATAATATTATTTTTCAATTTAGGAAACAAAACAAACATTCGTTCGGGTAAATACTTTTAGAGGCTTCCGGGAAACTTTACCAGTGCGTACTATTATACATTTAAAAGCGTTTACGTGGCGTCTGCCGTTAAAAAGACAGTGCATGATAATAAAAATACTTTTTTGGGTTTTCCTTTTTGTGGTTTTTTATACATACCTCGGCTATGGCATTCTTATCTGGATGCTGAACCGTATTAAACGCTCCTTTAATAAAAATGTCCTTACTGCGGGTCCCACTCATTTTGAGCCTTTGGTTGCATTGGTTATAGCAGCCTATAATGAAGAAGATTATATAACTGATAAAATTAAAAACACCCTGGCCCTGAATTACCCTGAAGACAAGCTGGTAGTGTATTTTGTAACGGATGGCTCAAACGATAACACGCCGGCTATCGTTAAGCAGTATCCCCGGCTGCGTTTATTGCACCTGCCGGAACGCAATGGCAAAGCGGCTGCAATGAACAGGGCAATGGGGTTCATTAAAGAGCCCTATGTTATTTTTTGTGATGCCAATACAGTGCTGAACGAAGACTGTGTAAAGGAAATGGTTAAGTTCTATGCAGATCCCCGGGTAGGCGCGGTAGCCGGAGAAAAAAAAATTTATCAACCCGTAAATAGTAAGGCGGCAGCAGCGGGGGAGGGGCTTTACTGGAAATATGAATCATTCCTGAAAAAGCAGGATTCTGAATTTCACACGGTGGTAGGTGCCGCAGGAGAGCTATTTTCTGTACAAACAGCCCTTTACCAGCCCATAGAAGAGGGGGTATTGATAGAAGATTTTGTATTATCGCTCCGCATAGCCAAACAGGGATATATTGTAAAATATGCGCCCGGTGCTTATGCCGTGGAGGCCAGCTCTGCTTCAATAAAAGACGAGCAGAAAAGAAAAATAAGAATTAGTGCGGGGGGGTTCCAGGCAATGTACATGCTGCGGGAACTATTGAATATTTTTAAGTACAAAACCCTTTCTTTTCAATATATATCCCACCGGGTACTCCGCTGGTCGGTAACGCCTGTTTGCCTTTTATCACTCCTGCCGCTGAATATGGTTTTGGCCTTCCGGCAAGCAGGCTTAGTATATGATATTCTTCTTGTTATGCAGCTTTTTTTCTATTTCTCCGGTCTCCTTGGATGGTACTTTGCCAACAGGGATATAAAAATAAAGGCATTGTATGTTCCTTATTATTTTTTATTCATGAATGTATCCGTTATTTGGGGATTTAAACGCTTTTTGAAGGGGCAGCAATCCGTTTTATGGGAAAAAGCGGCCAGGGCAAAAGTAGTTTAATGAAAATTACCACATAGTGGGTATTGCTGATTGATTTAATAAGGAGTAGTTTTGTCTCATAATAAAAAATTAATCAACACCTGTTTGATTTGTTGATTTTTGTTGTTATTTTTACCCGGTAGTTAAGTACATATTAGGTTTTTTAGTCACTTACGCCTACCGCAGCAATTTCTAAATATCCTTCGAAGGTCCACGAGCCTGATTCTTATCCTGAGGTTAATTCAACCAACCAACCAACTTTTTTTCGAATGCACCATTTGATATAATCCGTTTTCCATTACCCTATTTATTTCCGTACCACCATCCAATTGCAGCCTACTGAAAAATTGAGTTTCTTAAAACTTAATTATTCAAAAGAATGAAAAAAAAGATTTTAGCAATTGACGAAAGTAAAGCTATCAGGTTTTTATTGCAAACAGTGCTGGGTCAAAAGCACCAGGTAATAACAGCTGCTGATGGATGCTCAGCATTGTATTGGCTTTCAAAAAGGAACTTGCCGGACGTAATAATCATAGATCCCCAGTTGCCGGACATGCAGGATTGGGAATTGCTGGAACATTTAAAGTCCAGCGGCTTATACGGACATATTCCCATCATTGTGCTTTCTTCTTTAAACATTAAAGAAACACAGCAAAAATGCAAGGAATTAGGTATTACACAATCCTTTCAACAGCCATTTAACCCGGTTGAACTGGAACGCGCTATAGACGAATTGCTGAAATATGAAAATAAAAATGCAAGTGCTGTTTTAAAAGCAGTATAAGTATTACCCTAACCCTGAGAACTATATAATCCCTTAAATCAAAATCTTACCTGAATGGAACTTGTTTATTCACCCAAGGCTGGCATTACTGAGAAGAAGTACAAACATTTTACTGTTAACTCATTTACAGAGAAAGAACTGATTGCTGATAAGAAAAAGGAATTTTTCTATGTTGGTAAAGATTCTTTTATTATAGATAACCTGGTTCATTCATTTGAATGCGGCTATGCTGCTGAAAGTGTTGAAAAGGCTGTTTCCATTCTTACCAAGATTACTGAAAAGAGAAATACTTACCCGGACGTAATCCTGGCAGACGCATCTGCCGGTGTAGCTTCACTGAACGCATTTTACACGTTTTTATCAGGCAACAAAATACTTGCAGCCATCCCGTTCTTAATTGAGGCATCCAGTGCTACAGCGAAGGAACTGGTTGATTTACGCAAGCTTTCTTTTGTTGATGAAATTATTTCCATGCACCAGCAGTCAGACAAGCTGCTTTCCAAGATTTATTTCATCAAAAAGATTAAAGACGCCAGCAATACAAAAACGCTCCAGGAAAACATCAGGCAATCGTCCGATCACAGTTCTGTACACAATGATGTGCTCAAAAGAAGTTTTGATATGATGGTGGCATCCGTTATTCTATTGGTGCTGAGCCCCGTGTATGTGCTGATTGCCCTGGCTATCCGCATGGAGTCGAAAGGCCCCATCTTTTATATTGCAAAAAGGGCCGGACGCGGTTACCGGGTATTTGATTTTTACAAGTTCCGGACCATGGAAGTTAATGCCGATAAAAAGGTAGACCAGCTTTCTCACCTGAATCAATACAATTCTGATGCAACAAAAGGGCCGGTATTTTTTAAAGTAAGCAATGACCCACGTATTACAAAAGTGGGCGCTTTTTTAAGAAATACAAGCCTGGACGAGTTACCACAGTTTATCAATGTTTTAATTGGCGATATGTCTTTAGTAGGAAACCGTCCATTACCATTATACGAAGCCGAAGCGCTGACCACTGATAACTGGGCTGCACGTTTTATGGCACCAGCTGGTATCACAGGCCTCTGGCAGATAAAAAAGCGCGGCCAGGATGATATGTCTGTGGAGGAAAGAATTGGCCTTGATATCGCTTATGCAAACAGGAATAATTTCATGTTTGATCTGTGGATAATGGCCAATACCCCCACGGCCCTTATTCAGAAATCAAGCGTATAGCCCTTTCCTTTAATTTGCTGCAAAAAGAATTATAGCCCATGCTCCCCGGTGCGGAACCGTTCGTGTCTATTATTACGTTGAATTACAACCAGCCCGCTGTAACCTGCGAGTTTCTTGAATCTTCCCGTAAACTTAATTACAGTAATTACGAGATCCTGGTCTGTGATATGGCTTCAGAAATGGATCCCACGGAAATGATCCTGGCTGGTAATTATCCAAAAACAAGCGTTTTGCTGAGTAAGAAAAACCTGGGTTTTGCCGGTGGCAATAACTGGGGTATGCGCCAGGCAAAAGGTGAGTTTATGTTTATTGTTAACAATGACACTGAACTAACACCGGATTTGCTGCATACTTTGCTGGAACCTTTTTACAGGGATGGGGCAATAGGCGTTACAAGCCCCAAGATTAAATTCTTCTTTGAGCCCGGTATCATACAATATGCGGGTTTTAACCCCATGAACCATTTTACCGGCCGAACCTCCACGGTAGGGGAATTACAGGCAGATGCCGGTCAATATGATGCTCCCGGGGAGACTTTTGGCGCCCACGGTTGCGCAATGATGGTTAAAAAATCAGTCATAGACAAGGTAGGCATGTTTCCTGAGCGTTTTTTTCTTTATTATGAAGAATGGGATTGGTCTGCACGCATCCGCAAGGCGGGGTTTAAAATATGGTATACCGGTAACGCCACCATCTACCATAAAGAGTCCATGTCTGTAGGAAAAAAGAACCCCATGAAGGTCTTTTACCATACCCGCAACAGGATACTCTACATGCGCCGCAATACAGCCTGGTACCAGCAGATAGTCTTCTTTTTCTTTTTTATTTTCTTTGTTACACCGCGGTATGTGATTGACTATTTTCGTAAAGGTGAGTTTGAACACATGAAGAATTTTTTTAAAGGTCTTATATGGAACCTTTATTCATCCCGGTACTCAAAGGTGTAAGATAGGGTCCGCCCGCTGTAATTTTTTTCCCGAATATTCGTTTGCACTGCATGATAATTGTTAAGTTATTATTTTGTTTGTTGTTTATTTACCTGGCAATAAGTATCATTTATTTGCTGGTGATTGCTATTGCCGGCAGGTTTGGCAGGCTGCGGACCTACCATCATAATCCTTCTAAAAAAAGCATCGCTGTTATTATTCCTTCTTATAAAGAGGATGCGATAATCATTGATACTGCGCTGCAGGCAGCAGCGCATAATTACCCCGCAGATAAATTTAAGGTGATAGTGGTGGCAGATAAACTACAGCCCGAAACAGTTGCCCGCCTCCGTCAGATACCTGTTATGGTGCTGGAAGCAGACGTAAGCATGAAATCAAGATCGGTAAATGCCGCACTGCATTATCCTTACCCCAATAGCTTTGATATAGCCGTTATACTGGATGCAGATAACATAATGGGAATAGATTGCCTTGAAAAGGTAAATGATGCTTTTCAACAGGGCTGTCAGGCAGTGCAATGTCACCGGACTGCTAAAAACCAGCAAACTCCTGTGGCATTGCTGGATGCTATCAGCGAAGAAATCAATATCAATCTTTTTAGGAGAGGACCTGCTGTACTTGGTATTTCTGCTGCACCAATTGGTTCGGGCATGGCATTCAGATTTGATTTGTTGAAACAAATATTCAGTGTAGAACATATTCTTACCAATCCGGGAGAAGACCGGGAGATTGATATGCAGTTAATGAAGCAAAAGATTTTTATGCATTTCCTGGATGATGCCTATGTATATGATGAAAAAGTGGCTGATTCGGGTGTTTTTGAAAAACAGCGGGTAAGATGGCTGGAAGCCCAGCTTAACCACATGAAAAGATTTTCTGATGCAGAAATGAAAAATGCACCGAAAACAATCACTTATTTCTCGAAATTCTTTCAAACCCTGATTTTACCCCGATTGCTGCTTATTATGCTGTTGGGCCTTTTCTTTCTTCTGGTGATGGCGCAATGGTTTGTTGGATTCACTATCTTAATGCCTGCACCCATTTACTGGCTTTCGCTGATGGGTGTTTACGCATTGGTGCTGATACTCAGCGTACCAGGAAGATTTTACACGCTCCATACCCTTAGGGCAATTCTGCAGGTGCCCGGGCTCATGCTGGCCATGGTCAAGGCATTACTGAAAATTAAAGCCGGCAGAAAGGAATTCCTTCATACTCCCAAGGCATTTAAATCATAATAGGTTTTTTTCCACAAATTTGCCATAATAACCCAAATGTGGGTTTTTGGTCTTTATTTTGCATTCTTCTGCAATTTCCCTATAAAAGCGTTTAAACATTAACTGCCTGCAAGTGCCGGTATCCCGGACTTTATTGCTAACCATATTAATACCGCCCTTTTACTACTTGTAAAGATTTTATTTTTTACAGCAATTTTATTGGCTGTGGATTCATAAGGGGCTAAAAATTACTTTGTTACAAATGACAGGTGTATTACATTTTTATATTTTCGTGCTTTTGGTAAGGAATTTGCTAAATAAGTTCCTGAAAATTACGTTAATCCAATTTATCCTAACACGAAAATCCAATTCTATGAAGATTAACCTCTACTCCTTACAGAGAAGGGCTTTGTTTGTCTTTCTTTTTATTCTTTTTCAGTCATCTATTTTATTTTCTCAACAGGTCGCTAAATCAATTCCCTACCCTTCATCACCAGACGGGCTGATTGGTTTTTTACAATTTACGCCTAGCGACTATGGCACCCAGAAACACCCTTTAATTGTTTTTTTACATGGTATTGGCGAACGTGGTAATGGTACCAGCCAGCTGTACAGCATCACCTCCAACGCTATTCCAAAGTATTGCGCTGCGGGTGCCAGTATGCGTTTTACAGTTGGCGGACAAACTTCATCTTTTGTAGTACTGTCGCCGCAGTTAAGTACCCAGTATGGTTACTGGCCTACCTTTTACGTAAAGGAAATGATAAAGTATGCTAAAGCCAATTTGCAGATTGACACCAACCGTATATATATTACCGGTCTAAGCCTTGGTGGCGGTGGTATCTGGCGCGTGATAACAGACACTTATAATTTTGACCATACATTTGATGCTTCCATTGCAGCAGCAGCGCCGGTATGCGGCACCCAGGAAATGAGTGATTACGATTTTTGCAGTACCATAGGAACGAATCATTTGCCTATATGGGCTTTTCATGCAATGGATGACGGTGTTGTTGGAGTAGGAGCAACCCAGCATGGAGAAATACTAGCCAACATGTGCGGCGTAACACCGGCCCCCAAGTTTACTTATTACCAATATGGCAACCACGTAGGCGCCTGGCTGAATGCGTATGATACAGGTCATATTACCACCATTGTCAATGGAGGGGGAAGTTTTACGGCCAACCCCAATCTATATGAGTGGTTCTTAAGCAAGACACGCGCTACAGGAAACCAGTCACCTGTGGCAAATGCAGGCAGCAATATCAGTATCACTTTACCAACAAGCAGTACCACTTTAAATGGCAGTGCATCCAACGACCCTGATGGCAGCATAGCAACCTATGCCTGGAGCAAAACGAGTGGCCCGACGTCTTATACTATTGCCAATGCAGGTGCCGCAAGCACGGCGTTAAGCAATCTTGTACAGGGCGTGTATGTATTTACGTTACAGGTAACCGATAATAGCGGCGCAACAGCTTCTTCAACTGTAACCGTAACGGTAAATGCCGCGGCCAATCAATCACCTGTATCTAACGCAGGCAGCAATATCAGTATCACTTTACCAACCAACAGTACCACTTTAAATGGCAGTGCATCCAGCGATGCAGATGGTACTATATCAACTTATGCCTGGAGCAAGACCAGCGGTCCTGCCTCTTACAGCATTGCCAATGCAGGTGCAGCAAGCACAGCACTAAGCAATCTTGTACAGGGCGTGTATGTATTTACGTTACAGGTAACGGATAATAGCGGCGCAACAGCTTCTTCTACGGTAACTGTAACGGTAAATGCGGCAGTGGCACCACCACCGCCAGTTAACCAGGCCCCTGTGTCTAACGCAGGCAGCAATATCAGTATCACCTTACCAACCAATAGTACTACCTTGAATGGCAGTACATCAAGTGATGCAGACGGCACTATATCAACTTATGCCTGGAGCAAAACCAGCGGCCCCGCTTCTTATATCATTGCCAATGCAGGTGCAGTTAACACGGGTATAAGCAATCTTGTACAGGGTGTGTATGTATTTACGTTGCAGGTAACTGATAATGCAGGTGCAAGCGCCTCTTCAGTTGTAACGGTAACCGTAAATGCGGCACCTAACCAGGCGCCGGTTGCCAATGCAGGTGCAGATATTACTATTACCCTGCCGCTTAATACAACTGCGTTAAACGGAACCGGTTCATCAGATACAGACGGAACAATCGCCAGTTACAGCTGGAATAAAGTAGCTGGTCCGGGTGCAACTACGATTGTAAATTCTAATACGGCTGCACCTTCAGTTATAGGCCTTGTGCAGGGACAATATACATTTGAACTGACTATTACCGATAACAATGGTGCAACTGGTACAGACCAGGTTATTGTTACTGTAAACCCGGAGCCTAACAAGGTACCTGTAGCCAATGCAGGTAAAGACACTTCAATGGCCCTGCCAGCGGCTTCTGCCATATTATCGGGCAGCAGTTCTGCAGACGCAGACGGTACCATCACCCAGTACAGCTGGAAGCAGGTTTCTGGTCCTTCAGCAGCAGTTATCGTACAGCCAGGTGCTATAGTAACAACTGTAAACAGCCTGGTTGAAGGCGAGTATATATTTGAACTGAAGGTAACGGACAATGCCGGTGCCATAGCTACAGCAAGGGTAAAAGTAAGCCTGGTGAATAATTTCCGCTACAGCCAGTTCTTCAAATTATATCCGAACCCTGCCGTTAACAGCATCAACTTCCAGTTTATTGATGATATAAAGGGGAAATTAAATGTGGCTGCATACGATGTAAATGGCAGGCTGGTAGTGAATCAGGAATTCAGCAAGGACCAGTCACTGATTACACAAGAGATAAATATCAGCCATTTGAAACCGGGTATGTATTACCTTGAAGTAAGACAGGCAGATGGCAAAAAATTAATCAGGCCGTTTGTAAAACAGTAAGCATTTAACCGCTAAATAAAAAAAGCAGCCCCTCCCGGGCTGCTTTTTTTATTTAAATTCTAGTAATTTTACTTACTTTTAATGCTTACTGCAATATCCCATACAAGACCGGTGTTGGTCCCCTGGCTCAAATCCACTATTTTATTTTAATTGCTTTAGCCTCATTACTGAAAATGATGGGATAAAATCCTTTTTTCGGTGGGGTAATCTTTGTAAAAATTATTTATCAATTATTTGTTTATGAAAAAACTTTTAGCAAGCGTGGTTTGCCTGGTTGTTACCCATTATTTATTTGCCCAACTGACGCCTAATTCAGTGGCCTCATCCAATGTCCCGGGGCCTAATGGCAGAATTTATTTTTACCAGTACAAACCTCCACATTACAACAATACAGATTTATTTCCTTTAATTATCTCATTGCATGGGGGTGGGGAAGGTGGGCCGGAAGGCGGGGCAAATCTGAATAATGTACTTACTTATGGTCTTCCGAACGTGGTTAACACGGGCAGTGTACTTGAATTCACCTGGCAAAATAAAACGGAAGGATTTATAATGCTGGCGCCACAGACGACCGCTAATCTGTCTGGTGACTGGCCACTTTTTTATGTGGATGAAATGATCGCATATGGCATTGCTAACCTGCGGGTTGACCCTAACAGGGTATTCTTAACCGGTTATAGCCTGGGTGGCAAAGGGGTATGGAAATATGCTACTTCATCAACCGCCAATGCATCAAAATTAGCAGGTATTATACCGGCTGCAGCTATTGCCATTGGTGGAGCAAATTTTTGTAATATTGCTTCCAGTAAAGTTGCCACATGGGTGCAACACGGCGGGGCTGATAACTTCGGTGGTGTTAGTGAGGCGATAGCATATACCAATGCCATTAATGCCTGCTCACCTGTTGTACCGGCAGTAGATTCTATTTTTCCAGACGAAAGCCACGGCGTATATATGGTGAAAACATACAACGTCGATAACGTTTGGCGTTATCCCAATGTCTTTCAATGGATGCTGAAAGTAAACAGAAATTTAAATCCTGCAACTAATCAAAATCCCGTGCCGGTAGTGGCAGGGGCCTCTGTAATAAATCTGACAGCCCCGGTTATCAGGCGTAATTTGCCCATACTTGATGGGTCTGCCTCCTATGATCCGGATGATATCATCATGGATTATTTATGGGAACAAACAGGCGGCCCTACCAATCTTTTACCCAATAGTCAAAACAGGCAGTGGCCGACTGTAAAAATTCCCGCTGAATTGGCTGGAGCTTATGCAGTGCCCGTTGGTAGCTATCAATTTACATTCAGGGTAAAGGATTATCTTACTTCCAAACCGGGTCATACCCAGTTTGTTACCAAAACAATTAATGTGTCTTTACCGGCCAGTGGGCATGCAGCCCCCGCCACAGATGCGGGCGAGGATGTGATATTAGCGAACGGGCAGACAAGTGTACAGCGATCCGGCAATGCTTTAGCGATTTATGGCGGAAGTTTAGCCAGTTTTAACTGGAAATTTATATCCGGCCCGCAAACGGCAGAACTCAGAACGTTTAATGGTAGCGGTGTTTATCCAGGTGGCGACAATAACGTATCGTTTACCAATATGACCATCCCTGGTGTGTATACGTTCGAGTTTTCTTCAACGAATAATTTTGGTGATGTTGGAACCGACCAATTTACAATTACCAGGCTGGGTGCTTTGCCCGTTAACTATTCCTATATCAAAGGCAGCAATGCCGGCAGCAAGAATATCATCAGCTGGGCCACTACAGCAGAGGTTAACAGTGATCGTTTCGAGATTCTCCGCAGCAGTGATGGGGTAAACTTCTCAGTTGCAGGAACCATCACTTCAAGAGGCGGCGCTACTTTAACGGAATATACCTTTGATGACAGCAATGCACCGCTTGGCATAAGTTATTACAGGCTTGCCCAAATTGATAAAGACGGAAAAACGGCGCTATCTAAAATCGTGTCAGTCAATAACCGTAAGACTGGTATCTATATTGAAAAATACCCCAACCCGGTGCATGATAACCTTACTGTAACCGTACAAGGAAATACTAACGGTAGTTTGCAGGTGATAATTGCTGATATGCAGGGTAAAACGCTTATGCAGCAGCAATGGCAGAAGGACCAGTCGCTCCTTAAGAAAGTGGTAAATGTAAATGGTTTAAAGAATGGTGTTTATCAAATGATTGTCTCTATGGGACAGGAAAAAATGGTGAGTAGCTTTGTAAAATACTAGTTAACTGAATATTTTGCATATACTAAAATGAAGGGCCCGGCCCTTCATTTTAGTATATATACGACTCTGTAAATGGGAAAAATACGTGTTGATTACTAATTAATTGTATAGTATACACTTATCTTGATAGATATCAACTTTTTATTTCACAGTCAGGGTAATTTGGTATAATTCTTGGTTAAATATCCTACGTAAAAATACGGTTTCTGCTTAACCCTATTGACACCCAAAAGAATCCCAATTATTAATTTAATGTTTTGTTTGCCCGGCGCATGATTGCAGTTTGCCTGTAATAGTCAGCGTTTTGATTCCTATTCAATATCTGTTTATAATTTACTTTGAGAGAGTAATTTTAAATATACTGTTATGAGAGAGATAACAGTTGCTATAACCAAATGTCAATTTTTAAAACTGCATTGTACTATGAGAACAATTGTACGGGCGATTACGCTTGGGCTATGCCTATTGTCCCTTAATGCCACTGTTTTTTCGCAGCAGGTTGCTAAAAGGATTTCCTACCCCGCCTCTCCGGATGGCCTCATTGGCTTTCTGGAATTTCGTCCTTCAGACTATGGCAGCCAGAAACATCCGTTAATTATCTTTTTACATGGCATTGGTGAACGTGGTAATGGTACATCACAGATCAATTATGTTACCAACAATGCCATACCGATGTACTGCTCCAGAGGTGCAAGCATGCGCTTTACCGTGGGCGGCCAAACCTCTTCTTTCGTAGTATTGTCCCCGCAGCTGAGTACCCAGTATGGTTACT
>JBDSLR010000008.1:0-225250 GCA_039916305.1 Chitinophagaceae bacterium
CCATTTGTATAATGAGCGGATGTTTATAAGCGCTGGTAAGGCTGTCACCTGGTTTAAATAAATGGAAATTAACGGTACCGGTTCCGTAAACGGATGGGGCAGACAGTAACTGTGTTTTGCCTTTTACCGGACCCGACGTTATAGCCGCTGTGGTAAATGATGTGGATGCGGTTGCACTGCATCCTGCGGCACTGCCGGCGCCGTTCTTTGGAACAATATACCAGGTGTACAAAGCAGATCCGTTAAGACCAGATGCTCCATAGCTGGTGCCCGTTACGTTAGCAGTTGCCGTGGCTGGCGGGGTGGCACCGGTCCACAGGAATACATCATACGAAGTAGCATTTGCTGCAGCACCCCATGTAAGGGTAACGGTTGCAGCTGTTGCAATGGTGGAGCCATTCGCCGGCGTTGCATTAACAGCACAGGACGGTGCCAGTAGAACAGCCGTTGTGAAACTACTCTTGTTGGATATGTCACAACCTGTGGCGGGCACATTGATATTTTTAGGAATAACATACCAGTTATACAGTGTGCCGGCAATAAGTCCGGTTGCATTGTAAGCAGCAACGGTTACATTGGCGGTTGCTGTTACTGGCGGGATAGCGCCTGTCCACAGATAAACATCATATGAACTTGCATTGGCCACCGCACCCCAGGTTAAAGCAGCGTTAGCGGGTGAGGCAATGGTGGCACCATTTACCGGGGCAGTGTTGCTGGCACATACAGGGGCCGCAATTACTGCTGTAGTGAAACTGGTCTTGTTGGATACTGCGCAGCCAGTAGCAGATCCGCCATTATTTTTTGGTACTACGTACCAGTTATATAAAGTACCAGCTGTAAGTCCGCTGGCATTATAGCTGGAAGTACTCACATTCGCGGTTGGCGTGGCGGGTGGCGTTGCGCCCGTCCATAAATAAACATCGTAGGAAGCGGCATTCGTTACCGCACCCCAGGTGAGGGCCGCAGATAACGGTGTAGCAATGGCAGACCCATTGGCAGGGCTACTGTTGGTTGCGCAACCCGGAGCAGGCAGTATAATATCTGCAGGCAGCTTGTTATTAGACAGCAGCCATTCGTACAGATTAGGGTTGTTATTGTAAGTGGCATAATTACTACGCCCTGGATAATACGAACTGTCCACATTGTACACGGTATGTCCTGTATCGTACGCATATATCCATGTGCCCACAAGGCCGCCATAACCATAAAAGGTAAACTTTGCCTGCGGGATGTTGGCAGGGTAATTATTAGCCTGGTAATTGCGGAGATTGTAAGCAGTATCCCGTGCAGGAGAATTATCATTTACTGCATCAAATACCCAAACGGGCAGCTTCGCATCACGGATGCGGGAGAATAGGGTATCGCTGTTAACATTTTTAGTACCTACGATACTGGCAACAGCTGCAAACGTGTTGGAATACTTAACTGAGTCGGCAACTACACTGTACACACCCGCGCCACCTGTTTCAATACCGGTCACATATAACTGTGTGGTATCAAGGTCAGACAGGTTGGCTTTGGCCCATGCCAGCATATCTTTTACGTAGAAAGTTTGCCATGCCCCACCCGGACTGCGCTGGTGCGGTACCAGCACATAGAACGTTGAATAATGATTATACTTTGCATTAAAGAATCGCATGCTGGCGCCGTTGGCAGCATAATAGCCCGCGGTATAACCGGCAATATTATTGTAGCCTGCTTCACCCGATCCATCCATTTGTATAATCAGCGGATGTTTATAAATACTTGTAAGGCTGTCACCCGGTTTGTAAAGATGGAAATTGGTTGTGCCGGTTCCATAAACAGATGGCATGGACAGCAGGCGGATCTTGCCGGCCAACGGTGCAGTTGCCGGATCGGCGGCAGTTGTAAACACAAACTTGTTGGTCAGGTCACAACCGCTGGCTACGCCTGCTGCATTTTTTGGAACAATATACCAGTTGTAAAGCGTTCCTGGATTTAGTCCGGTAGCATTGTATACCGCCGTTGTTGAATTGGCAGTTGGCACTACAGGCGCTGTGGCACCCGTCCACAAATACACATCGTAAGAAGTTGCAGTAGCTACCGTGCCCCAGCTTAAATTGGCGGTGACAGGCGTTGCAATAGTTACACCATTCAGCGGTGCAATATTGACCGCACAAGCTGGTACCGGCGCCGCAACAGCCGTTGTGAATGTAGATTTGTTGGATACATCACAACCGGAGGCAGGCCCGCCTGCATTTTTCGGTGTTACATACCAGTTATATAAAGTGCCTGCAAGAAGTGCGGTAGCATTATAAGTTGCGGCAGTTACGGTAGCAGTGGGTGTAACGGGAGCCGTAGCACCTGTCCATACATATACATCGTATGCAGTAGCGTTGGCAACAACGCCCCAGGTTAATGTGGCGGTATTCGGCGCAGCAATAGTTGAACCGCTAACCGGTAAACTGTTCACCGCGCACACCGGCACCTGCACTGCGGCAGAAGCGGTCGTAAATGTCGTGACATTATTTGTTCCGCAACCGGTTGCAGCGCCACTGGCGTTTTTAGGTACTACGTACCAATTGTAACCGGTTGCTGCAATAAGCGCGGTTGCACCGTATGTAGCAACAGCCACCGTGGCCGTTGGGGTAACAGGAATAGTAGCGCCGGTCCATAGATAAACATCGTATGATGTTGCCGTTGGTACAGCGCCCCAGCTGAGCGTGGCAGTTGTTTGGGCTGCCGTGGTTGCACCATTCGCCGGTGAGCTATTTACTGCGCAAACAGGCACCGGTAAAAGGCCGGCTGTTGTGAAACTTGTTTTGCTGCTGAGGTCGCACCCGGTGGCGGTACCGCCTGCATTTTTAGGCAACACATACCAGTTGTAAAGTGTTCCTGCAATAAGTGACGTTGCACCATACGTAGCGGCGGTTACAGTGCCCGTTGGGGTTGCGGGCGGCGTTGCTCCTGTCCAGATATATACATCATAGGCAGTTGCGTTTGCCACAGCGCCCCATGTAAGCGTAGCTGTTGTTTGCGTGGCAATGGTTGCTGCATTGGCAGGTGAACTATTGGTAGCACAGTTGGGGACAGGGACAACTACCGCAGCGGTGGTAAAGCTGCTGGCATTGGTGAAGTTGCAGCCCGTAGCCGATGCGCTCTCATTTTTGGGAACCACGTACCAGTTGTACAAGGTTCCTGCAATAAGCCCGGCAGCATTGTGGCTGGCAGCAGTAACATTGATAGTTGGCAGCGCTGGCGCTACTGCACCCGTCCATAGGTATACATCATAGGAAGTAGCGCCTGCAACTGTGCTCCAGCTTAGCGCAGCTGTATTTTGCGAGGCAACGGTAGAACCGCTGACTGGCAGAATATTGCTGGCACATCCAGGAACAACAATGGATGCAGTTGTAAAAATAGTTTTGGCAGTGGCCGCGCAACCGGCGGCGGCGCCACCTGCATTCTTTGGTACCACATACCAACTGTACACCGTGGCAGCTGTTAAGCCAGACGCAGCATAAGTTGTTGCAGCAGTAACTGTAGCGGTCGGTGTAACGGGGGCCGTTGCTCCAGTCCACAGGTATACATCATACGCCGTGGCGGTTGGTACTGAACTCCAGGTTAATGTGGCGGTTGTTTGTGTGGCTATTGTTGCAGTATTGGCGGGTAAACTGTTTACAGCGCACGCAGGTACCAGCATCGCCGTGGTAAAGCTTGTTCTATTAACAAGGTCGCAGCCCGTTGCAGGACCGCTGGCATTTTTTGGTATTACGTACCAGTTATAAAGTGTGCCAGCTGTTAAGGTGCCCGCATTGTAGGTTGCGGCGGTTACAGTAGCGGTAGGTACAATCGGCGCGGTTGCGCCGGTCCATAAATAAACATCATAAGAGGTGGCAGTTACTACGATACTCCAGTTAAGTGTAGCAGTAGTTTGCGTAGTCAGTACGGCGGCATTAACCGGCGAAATATTGGTGGCGCAGGCAGGTACTGTAGCCGGTCCTGTACGCTGCATATTTTTAGACAAAAGCCACTCGTACAGATTAGGATTATTAAGGTAGGACACTTCATTGTTATGGCCCGGATAAAAAGCGCTGTCAACTATAACAATATTGTGCGCAGTATCGTAACCCTGCTGCCAGCTTCCCACCACACCGTAATAGCTGGGGAAGGTAAATTTCACCTGCGGTGTGATGCCGGGATAAAAGTTTTTCTGCCAGTTAAAGATGCTGACAGACGTGTCTTTTAATGAACTGTTATCGCTGGTAGATTGCCATATCCACAATGGGAGTTGTGCATCGCGTATGTGCGCAAATAATGTATCGCTGTTTACATTCTTTGTGCCCACCATACTGGCAGCGGCAGCAAATGTATTGGCGTACTTAATTGAATCAGCAATGATGCTGTAGACCCCACCGCCGCCTGTCTCAAGACCAGTCACATACATTTGGGTAGTATCCAGGTCCGAAAGGTTAGCTTTTGCCCATGCCAGCATATCTTTTACATAGAAGGCAGGCCAAGCTCCACCCGGGCTGCGCTGGTGCGGTACCAGTACATAGAAAGTTGAGAAACGGTTATAGGTAGCATTAAAAAAGCGGAGGGTTGCACCGGCGCTGCCATAAGCACCTGGTGTATAGCTGGCAATATTTGTATTACCAACTTCGCCGCTTCCATCCATCTGTATTATCAGCGGGTGTTTGTAGGCGCTGTTAAGGCTGTCGCCTGGTTTGAATAAATGAAAATTAACGTTACCAGTTCCGTATACCGATGGCATGCTTAATAATTGCGTTTTGCCCGGCACAGGACCATTGTTGAAAGCCGCTGTGGTAAAGCTGGAGGCAGCAGGCAGGTTGCATCCCGCAGCACTGCCGCCCGGATTTTTGGGAACTACATACCAGTTGTACAGTGTTGTTGGGTTGAGGCCGGTTACAACATAACTGGTAGCAGTTGTATTATAGGTAGCACTGGCAGGGGGAGTGGCACCCGTCCAGAAATATATATCGTATGAAACCGCATTCAGGGTAGCCGCCCAGCTCAGTGCCGCTTTTGCGGGCGTAAGAATGGTAGTTCCTGTGGCTGGCAGGGTATTATTGGCGCATGGAGGTGCCTGTAAAACAGCCGTTGTAAATGTAGACATCCCGGCGGCGCAGCCTGTCATAGCACCTACCAGGTTTCTTGGTACTACATACCATTTGTACAATGAGCCGGTTGCGAGGCCGGTAGCATTATAACTGGTAGAAGTGAGATTGGCCGTAGGTGTGGCGGGAGCGGTTGCACCTGTCCACAAATACAAATCATAGGAAGTGGCCGCAAACACGGACGTCCATGTAAGGGTGGCTGTTGTTTGTGTGGGCAGTACGGCTGCGTTGGCCGGAGCGGTATTGGTAGCACAGGACGTTACCGGATCAGGGTAGAGCTGTGTTTGCGGAACAATGGCTTTAGCGGTAGTGGGGCTCGACCATTTCAGTATTGCTGCTGCATCGCAACAATTGTTATAATAGTCAATTTTGATATCATATTTCTGGCCCCCCAGAAGCGTTATACCGCCGCTGTCTTCTCTTAATGTATGGGCATTAAAATTATCAATCAATAATTGCCCGTTCACCCACAGTCTTACACCGTCATCACTACTGATGTAAAAAGTAAATTTTTCAGATGCAGTGGCCTGCACCTTCCCTGTCCAGCGAACACTGAAATTATCATGGTTCACCCCGGTGCCCGGTACTACAGGATCTGCGAGGGAAAGATTTATGGTAGGGTCTATTTTGGAGAGCGCTGCCTGGCCGGAAAAACTGGTGTTATTAAAATAGTTTCCCAACAATCCAATACCCGTTCCCGGGCAAGTGGAATAAATGGATACGGGATTGGGCGACCATTCTGACCAATCCGCGGTGTTGGTTCTTTTGAACCGTACGCTATAAAGGCCTAAAGCAGTAGCGGTATATTCATTGGAAGTAGCGCCGCCAATGGTTGCGCCATCTTTCCGCCATTCATACTGAAAAAAACCGGGCGTAATGCCCAGTTTGGAAGAAATGGGTGCAGCACCACATACATAGCTTTTCTTATTAAAAAACAACAATGGATTCGCTTTGTGCGAATTGTTCCATTGAGCAGGTAATATAGGTTCGCCCCATTGATAATCCCACATAACATGCGACTGGCCAGGGTAAAGATTATACGTAATGTCGCCACCCTGTGCTGTAAAAGCATTCACGTAATTCTGCACAGAGCCGGGGTCGGGGTTTGTGTCAAGACCGCCCGAGCCCACCCAAACAGGGATATGAATAATAGAAGGAATAAAACCATTGTAACTGGTTATAAATGCAGGGGCACTGGGAATAATTCTTGCTACTCTTTTTGGATAAGTATCAGCATAGTTAATGGCGCCTACCGCGCCGCCAATGGATAAACCCATGGAAATAATCCGGTCTTCATCTGCTTTGGCATTTTTAACAAGACTGTCAAGGATAACATTAATAGCCGTAAACTGCGTTACGTTCCAGTCTACATACGGCGTTTGAAGAAAGAGGACATAAGCATCCATGACCCCGTTGTCAATAAAATTGCCAAATGTCTGGGCCCCGTTGTACATCATATACTCGTCGTCATAGGCATCCGTTGTAGCCTCGCCGCCCCCATGGAAAAAAACCAGGACCGGATATTTTTTATTATCTGCTGCCCCGGGCACATAGGAATTAGGATACCGCAGGCGGAAAGGGGCATTGCCAATTATATAGGCCTTATAACGATTGCTGTTCCAGGTTAGCCGGGGCCGGCGAACCCACTTTTTTATATTATTGCCCGAAGGAAATGTGGGGTTAAAAAGGGAGCCAACAGGCTGGAGGCCGTTGTAATCGTAGACAGAATCAGTAGGGTTAAAAACAGTTTGCGCCCGGGTTGACCCGGCAAAGAGCAATGCTGCCGCCAAAAGCAATAGAATTCGGTTCATTTAATACCATTTACATGTACAATCTCAACTTAGAATAAATCTTAAGTAAAGGAACTTATTAGCTGGGGTGGCAGGCTTCGATAAGGCGTTTGTATGGGATATTGCACATGCAGGTAAGAGTAAACCAGTAGCATAGTAAAATTACCACAAATATATCGTAAAATACATACCACTTTTAGGTAATTTTTGGTCTTTGTTAACAAAAAAATCCGGGTGGTCTGAATATTTAATAATTGCGGGTATAAATCAACGCATTAACGGATGGCAGGAGAAGCCGTGTGTGCGATCAATTTATGTGAATGGCTGCTGTCGCAGGATCATCCCATGGATAAAAAAGCGGGCATTGCTGTATAAGCAATGCCCGCGCTGTGCAGGTAAACCAAATTCCGTTATTGGTGCTGTGTACTGTCCGGCACTTTTTTCTTTTTCCCAAAAGGGTTAATGTTTTTAAGCAGGCCTTTGGCTGATTCCTCTATAGTCTTTTTGCCATCTGTACCGGTGGCAGTGCTGCTATCGCCTTTTCCAAACAATTGCTTTTTCAATTCATCGCCGGCTGTTTGTACAGCTTGTTTTTTTAAAGAAGCAATGGTATCTTTCACGGCATTGGTAACCGCTTTTTTTGTACTGTCTATTTTCGCCTTTGCAAAATCAGTGGCCTGCTGTTTCAAATCTTCCGCCAGTGAATTGGCCGATTGTTTAAGGTCCGCTTTCAAAACAGGGTTGGTAATGCTGCCACCCATATTCACTTTAAAGTTTACAACCTCACCTACTTTAACCGGGATGCCTTTGCTGTTTACCTGGCTTACCAAATTGTTTACAAATGCATTTCCTTTATCGCCCATTAACGCGCGGGGTACTTTCATATTGATTACGTAATCCAGTGACTGATCAAATCCATGCATGCCGCCAATCTCCATATCAATGTCTTTTACTTTTATTTTGAACGGTTTTACCAGTACTTTTCCATTGGTAAATTCAATATAATTTTTTACGTCCTTTAACGAAAACGATTCCAGTTCTTTTACATTAATAAGCGCTGCCAGTTTCTCTACCGGCGCAAATTTTTTGAGGAACCCTTCTATCAGCAATAGATTGCCTTCGCCGGTGAGTGAAGCTAGATCAGGCATCATGTTATCGCCCAGTTTACCCGTAAAGCTGAGTTGCGAACTAAGTTTTCCCGACAGGAATTTTGCAATGGGCATTAATTTTTCGATGGTGTTAAAGGCACTGAATGTTTTTTCTACATCAAACCCCTTTACATCATATGTTAAGCTGATATCCGGTTTCTTTTTATCTGTTTTGGTAGAATAGGAGCCGGCCAGGGTCATCGTGCCATCCAGCAGGCTGGCTTTAATATTCTCCATTTTAACCGTCTCATCTTTCAGCAGCAATGAGCCAGACAGGTTTTGCATATCTATTTTATCATAATGCACTTTATCAACACCTGCATGTACCGTAAAGTTAAGGTTAGCCGGTACCGCAAACGGGGCGGCCGCGGCAGTGCCTTTTGTACTGGTATCAGCAGAAGTGCCCATCCAGTCGTTCAGGTTCATCTGGTCTGCTTTGATGTTCAGCAAGCCAGTTAAAGACTGATTCTGTAACACATAGGGAAGCAGGTTATCTATGCTGCCACTGGCGGTAAAATTTGTTTTCATGTACTGACCGTCTACATTGGTCAGCGTTACATTGCGCGGGTTAAAACTGGCCAGCAGGCTGTTCAGCTTTACACCATCAGGATACTCTTTTGAAGCATACAAAAAATTGCTCAGGTTAATGGTACCCGCTGCATTAAATTTTTCATATTGCTTTTTTTCAACAGCGCTCATATTGCCACTGGCGCTCACATCAGCGTTTAATAAACCAGCCAGTTTGGTACCGGCTTCTAATTTTACCAACTGTGCCACTTTGGAGAGATCCAGTTTACCCTTTGCGGCAGCATCAACAAACATATCGCTCACCGGTGTTTTCACCAGCAAACGAAAATCAAATGGTTCATTGTCCATCTCCACATGGCCCTGCGGAATTTCTACCACCGTATGGTCCGTTATCCCATCCGGGTTATCCACCTTTACAGAAAAATTGATATTTTTTACCGGCCTGGGTAAATCAGGATATTGAAAAAACCCGTCTTTTACTGACATGTTTAGGTTGTAGGCTGGAATCTGTGTACCGCTGTACACGCCTTTTACAAATCCGTTGAACAATGCCTTGCCGCTTGTTTTAACAGTGGCAAAATCTTTCTGATAAATAGCGGGTATAAGCGAGAGTATATTTTTGAAGTCCGTAGAAGGCGCGTCGTATTTAATATCCATATTATAAACGCTGTCATTAACCAGTTGAAAAAAACCTTCTGCAGTCAGCTTTAATTCATTAAGGGAAATCTTATCGGTTTTAAAACTGTATTTGCCGGTTTTATTATCAACCTGGATGGCTGCGTCTATAATTGTTTTTGTTTTCGAAAAGTAAGGGATATTGCCATAGGTGAAACTTACAGCCTCTGCACTGGTTTTGGTGGCCAGGGTAAACAGGTCTGCTGTAAAATCACCGCTGCCGGAATGGTTAAGGCCGCTAATCTCAGTACTCATAACGGAAACTGCATCATCGTATGTAAGATACCCGTTGTTAATGGCATACGACTGCAGGTTAAGCTGAAAAGGTTTTTGTGCTGCGGCCGGCGTTACCGCTGCCGTATCTGGTTTAGCAATATCCCAGTTGGCCTTTCCTTCTTTTGTAACGATGGCGTGTATGCGCGGTTCATCAACGGTAATGGAATAGACTTTGTATCCGCCGCCTTTGATAACGCTCATGATATTAACTGCCACATCTATATCTTTTGCAGCAAACAGGGTATCTGCAATAAACTCATTGATGCCTGTTACCTGCAGGTTCCGGATGCCAAGGGCCACTTTGGGGAAATGACGAAAAAAAGAGATGTCTACATCTTTAAAATCTACTTTGGCATTGACACTGTTATTGATTTCTTTTTTTACCAGTGCGGTTATTTTGTCTTTAAAAATAAAGGGCGCAGCAAAAGCAGCTCCCAGCAACACCAGCAATACGATAAGCGTTATTTTTATTATCTTTTTGAACATGGTCTTTTCTTTGGATATATGAATATTAACAGGCCAGGAATATACAATTTTGTACTAATAAATCAGCCCCGCAAAGTTCAGAACAGAGAGCCGGTTTAAGAAATTTTCAATAGTTTTATTTATTCAATTTTATCAATAAAAATCACGGATCGCAAAAATATGACGCCAGAAAGACAGGAGCGGTTGCTCTCCGTACTCAATAAACGGCAAAACAATATTACTGTTGTGCTGGAAAACGTGTTTGATCCGCATAATATTTCAGCGGTCATGCGCACCTGCGATGCAGTGGGGATCCAGGATATTTACGTGCTTAATACAAAAATCCCCGGCCATAAAAAATTCGGGCAAAAAAGCTCGTCCAGTGCGGCAAAATGGCTCAGCATCTACCAGTTTACGGATGCAAAAGAGTGTTTTGCGGAATTGCGGCGCCATTATAACCTCATTCTAACCACCCACCTCAGCAGTGATGCGCTAGCTTTGCATGAAATTGATTTTACGCAATCCATCGCCCTGGTATTTGGCAATGAACATGCGGGCGTAAGTGAAGAAATACGGGCCATGGCCGATGGCAATTTTATTATTCCGCAGGTAGGCATTATTAAATCACTGAATATTTCCGTAGCCTGCGCAGTTACCCTCTACGAAGCCATGCGGCAAAAAACGCTGGCAGGTCATTATGCAAGCACTGGGCTGGGTGAGGACCGCTACGGCAGCCTGCTTAAAGAATGGGGCTTTATAAATGAAGAATAAAACCTTTTCCTGTATGAAACAATATTGTATTTTGATGTTTTTTGTGTCACTGCACGGATTTGCTTCCGCGCAGCAGGTGCAGAAAATGAAAGCGGAAGAACTCAACGCATATATTGCAAAAAGCGATAAGCCGCTGGTGGTTAGTTTCTGGGCCACCTGGTGCGGTTCATGTAATGAAGAGATACCTTATTTCATCAGCACCATCAGGGAAAAACACAATGCTGATGTGGAGTTATTGCTGGTAAGTCTTGACATTAAATCTTATTACCCTGCAAGAATAGCTTCCTTTGCAGCAAAAAGAAAATATGATGTACCTATAGTATGGTTGAATGAGCCCAACGCGGATATATTTTGTCCATTGATCGATGCCAACTGGAGCGGCGCGATTCCTTCTACACTGATGATAAATAATAAGAAACAGTACCGGAAATTTTATGAAGTGGGTATGTCTCCGCTGCAGTTTGAGCGCAACCTGAAAGAACTGGTAGAAGGAAGGCTTTTAGCGGCTACCCCGTAATTGTTAATTTCCCTTTCTCCGGATAGAACACCCCACCGAACGCGATTCTTTTACACTGATACTGGTTCCCTGTACCATGTCTGCAATAGCCTGCTTAAGATGGTTTCTTTTTACTTCGGAAAGGTCGGCCGGACTGTCATCAATAGCACCGTGATACACAAGTTTGGCATGCTGGTCAAATAAAAAACATTCCGGGGTCCGGCTTGCGCCAAAGGCGTCGGCCAATTCATTGTCGCTGTCAAGCGCGTAAAACCAGTTGTACGACTGCTGCCTGGCATAAGCCTGCATATCTGCCAGTGATTCTCCATTGTTACGGCCGCCTTCATTGGCGTTTAAAATAATAACCCCCAGGTTGTTTTCTTTTGCAAAGGAACAGATGGCCTTTGTGCGGCCCTGGTTTTTTATTACGTAGGGGCAGGTATTGCAGCTAAACATCACCAATAAACCAGTGGCAGTACGGGCTTCTTTTAAAGAAATCAGATCGCCGCTTACATCCTTCATTTTAACATCTGCTTTGGGCATATCTGCGCCAATGGGCAAGCCGGCCGGAATTGTGGTAAATGCCGTGACCAGCAGGGTTGCAAGCAACAATAAAAATGCTTTTTTCATACAGGCGTAGTTTTAAATAAGACAATCAAAAGTGGCAAATAGATGTTTTCAGCAGGAAGTCTGCAGCCAGGCTGATTTATCAGTGACCAGGTATAGTGTGGCTGTGGATTTCAGACTTTGCATTGCCGGCTTCACGCAAGCGTTCCTCTGCTATAATATGCAGCGAATGGATGCTTACATTCAGCTCATAACCAACCAATAATATAAGCGAATTGATATAAATCAAACTCATGAGCACAATAACAGTTCCGATAGAGCCGTACAACGCGTTATATTTACCAAAATTATTAACGAACAGGGAAAATGCATAGGTACCCAGGATGCTCAGGAAAGTGGCCAGCATCGAACCGGGGGACGCCAGTTTCCATTTTTTATTAATGTCAGGTGCGTATTTATAAATGAACGCGATAGAGTAAAATATCAATGCAATAATTAACCCCCAGCGCAGTAAATCAATGGTATTTTTAACGGTAATGTTGGTAATGCCCATCCATTTCAACACCACGCCCTGCATAATCAGTAGTATAAGACAAGCCAGTAGTAAGCACATGATCAATATGGTGAGGCGTATGGCTATCCATCTTTTTTTGAGGCCGGTTCTTTTTTGGGCGCCCATATAGTTTTTGTTGAATGAGCGCATAATGCCCATCATGCCATTGGAACCAAAAAACAGCAACAGGATAAAACCAAAAGAAAGCAAACCTATTTTTGGATCATCCAGAAAGCCATCAACAAATTTTATCAGGTTGGTATTGTGCTCCTTAGCCGGAACCATATCCGTGATGAGCTTATTTATCTGGCTCTGTAAAATTCTCTTTTTAATAAATGGCTGATGCGGAATCAGTGTAAACAGGAAAAGACAGATAGGAGGAATGGCCATGATAAAATTATAGGAGATGGCGGCGGCCCTTTCTGTAAGACTTGTTTTTTTTAATTGCCTCACAAAAAAATTAATCACATCATAGAGTGGAACACCGCTAAAACCAGGCAAAATAATCTTTTTGCTCCTGTTTTGCAGAAAACGGAAAAGCAGGGAATTGTATATGATGCGCTCCAATTTAATCATTACCTTATTGAGCTAAATTGTTGGTGGCCGGTTGCTTTGCCTGCATTATTTTATCAAGCGCATCCCGGTATTCTTTGGCGTATTTCTGGTGCTCGGCATAGGTTTCTGCAAAGTTAGAATAACCATCCAAACTGGCTTTGGCTACAAAAAAAACATAATTGGTTTTGGGCGACGTCAGCACCGCATCGATGGTATTTGCAGAGGGGGTACAGATGGGGCCGGGTGGTAAGCCCATTACTTTGTAAGTGTTGTAAGGTGATTCTACTGCCAGGTGCTTTTCATATACCCGCTTAAGGCCAAACTGCCGCAGTGCATATTTTACGGTAGGATCAGCAGCCAGTCGCATGCCCTTTGCAATGCGGTTGAGGTACACACTCGCTATTTTTCCTTTATCTTCCTTTTTAAGGGTTTCTTCTTCCACAATAGAGGCAAGGGTATAGGCGGTTTGGGGATTTAGGCCATGCTCCCTGGCTTGCTCTGTACGTGCGGCTGTCCAGAATGATTCATGGAAAGCGCTTAGCTTGGCAAATATTTTTGAAGGGGTGGTGTTCCAGAAATAAGTGTAGGTATTGGGAAACACACTTGTCATGACAGTATTGCTGTCCAGGTTAAACTGTTTCAGAGAATCAGCGTTGGTGATATAGGCCATAAAAGCGGCAGAATCACATTCAAACTTGCGGCCCACCAGCGAAGCAAGATCTTCTTTTGTCCGCAGTTTGGTAATAACCAGGTTTACGGGTTCCTGCTGCCCGTTTTTCAGCATCCTTACGATGTTGAGCAGGCTCATTCCTTTTTTTATATTATAGCGGCCAGCTTTCACTTTTTTCGGGTAATCAAACCTTTTAGCCAGTATTTCAAAAACACCCGGGCTGCTGATTACATGGTCTTGTTCCAAAGTGGTTTTTACGTCCTGGTAAGTACTGCCGGTTTTGATAAGCAGGTAGTAGTTTTTGCCTTCAAATGTGGTAGCAGGGCCAAAAAATTTCCAGCCAAACCAGGCGGCGGCCAAAATAGCCAGCATTACAATAAGGAGGACAGCTTTTTTCATTTATAAGGATAATTGAAACGTTTTATAGAATCATTTATGCGGAATGCAGTGGTTTAATATACAATAGAAAACGCGTACAGGCTCCGGTGTCCCGGCCTTCCTGTAAAGTAATAAAAAACCCTGTCTTACAAAGACAGGGCTGTAAAATATATAAAGCAGTTTATTTATTAGGGGTGGTAACGGGCGTGGCAGGTTGTTGCTGTGCAGGGGCGCTTTGTGTAGTCTTGGGTTTTGTGTCCAGTTCATTTACCAGGTTAGAGCCACCGGCGCCTGTTTTTGGTATAAACGCTGCAGAAAACAAACAAAGCAGGGCTATAATTACAGAAAAAATCCAGGTTCCTTTTTCAAGCACATCAGTTGTTTGTTTTACACCCATAAACTGGTTGCTAAAACCGGCAATACTGCCAGAAAGGCCACCACCTTTTGGATTTTGTACCAATACCATAAAACCAAGGGCTAAACAGAAAATCACTACCAGTATCACAAATAAAAGTACCATATAATTAATGTTTTAAAACGTCTATTTTGGCTGCAAAATAAGCTGATTTACCGGGATTAAGCAAACTTAATTTCTGGTATACCTGGGCTGCTTTATCGTACAGCCCCTGTTTTTCAAATACCTCTGCCATGGCTTCAGTAATGACCTCTTTATTTTCAAGCGAATGAATGGCATCTGCCACTACTTTTGACTCCTCATTTTCTGCCAGGATCTTATTAATGGATACCTGGGGCAGCTTTTTCATGGTTTTAAGCCAGTCCGTAAAACTTTTAAGCTGCCGCCCTAGTTTGTCTTTGCCATCAGCCTCCATTTTACTGAGCTTAATACCCTGGCTGGCAAAATAATCAACGGTGTGGAAGGGCTCAAACAAAGTATCTGAATGTGCTGCCGGCGTTTCTATAATAGTTTTCAGTAGTGGCACGTTTATTTCATGGCCTGTAATTGCCTGAGGCGCATCTGTTGCGTCCGCTTCTTCCGGGTTTTCTGCTTCCTGCAAATCACTCACTATTGCACCGCCTCCGCTTGCCGCTTCTGCAAGCGTAACATTGCCTTCTGCTGTTATAGATGTTGGCTGTGTTATTTCAGTTGTTTCCGCGTCTGCCCTTATTGCTTCTGCAATATTATCTGGAAAGTGCTCCCCTGCAATATTTTCATTAACGGGCTCAGTAGACAAAGTTGGTTCCTCAGGGGCCGATGTTGCTGTTTGCAACGCCTTCGTTTCGGTAGCGGCATCTGCCAGCTTTTCTTCAACAACGTCCTGCGCTGTATTATTAATGGTCTGTTCTTCAAACACGGCGGTAATTACTTCCATCATCCCATCCGCGGTTGCGGGTATTGCCCCGGCCACGGTAGCATCACTATCGCTTACACCGGTTACGGATAGCTGCGCTGCTGGGGCAGATCCGGATTCGTCAACATGCTCCGGTACGTTTTCTGGCTGCATGGATTCCGCTCCAGTTGATGCAGTGGAATCACTATTAATAAACGGCGCTTCCCGTGAAACTATAAAATTGCTGACTGTCTCTGGCTGAAGCAAAAACTGTAACCAGAGCGGGTTATTAAAATAAAGCGTTGTTTTATGCAACTGGTTGGTGAAACTTGGGTGGGCGGTGTCCTGCATTTTTTTCAACAGCAAAAAATGCGCGGCTGCAAAATATGGGTGTTGTTGCGCCATACGCTCCAGCTCATCTACGGTTACAGACTGCAGTGAGGGCTGATGAAAAAGGTGCTGAACGATATTATCGAATGGTGCCGGCATATTTATAAGCAGCAATATACTTGCAAATTACCAGTTTGAAAAAAGACGATTGAAAATTTCATCGCTCAGATTTTTAAGGATGCTTTCGTTCAGCTGCAATTCAGCCTGCTGAACGCTTACATTGGCATCAAAATCAAAGCTGCGGGTTACGTCTTCTTCCTTGCTCAGCTTATCATCTATCCGGTTAATCAGTTTAATGTGCACCGTTATATTCAGGCGGTTGGTGGCAGAGCGGTTGTCGGCAATGGCTGCTGTGGTAAAAGAATAATCAGTAATGGTGCCGCTGATATCCATATCGGCATTATCGCCCTGTATCAGGGTTCTGTTGGTCTGGCTGTTTACTTTCTGCCGTAGTTTTTCGGTTAATTGCTGGCTAAGCTGCGGGTTAACATACCGTGCCCTGTTTTCAATATAGGCAATGTGGATGGTTTTTACTTCCTTGGGTATGGATGATTCTTTGAGCGTGTAATGCAAACATCCGGATGCCAAAAGTACCAGCACAAGTGCCATAAGCGCGTAGCAATAATTTTTTACCGTTGTCATAGATTTATTTTTGTGAAGAGGTGGTTACAGCACTAACGACTCACCATTCACGTTTTTTATTCCTCTATATCATATTCTTTCAGCTTACGGTAGAGTGTTCTTTCACTGATGCCCAAATCAAGTGAAGCATCCTTTCTTTTTCCGCGGTGTTTTTTCAGTGCTTTTATGATCAGCTCTTTCTCCTTGTCCATGATATTAAGCGACTCTTCTACTTCTTCATGGTTGTGTATCTCATCATTGTGCACCAGCACCGGCTGACCATTCTGCAGTGGGGCTGTTTGTATATAGGCAGGCTGCAGTACCTGCGCTGATGAATCATTTACTGAAGTATGATGATCAACCAGCAACGATTCACTGGCAAATTTTGCTGCAGTAGCTGCGTTGGCCGGGTTCTGCAATATGTCAACAAACATTCTTTTCAATTCCGTGACGTCTTTTTTCATATCGAAAAAAAGCTTGTACAGCATCTCTCTTTCATTGGCAAATTCTCCGCTGCTTCCGCCACCTTTAGCCGATGCCAGTACGGGCAAACGGCTGGTATTGTGATCAGGTAAAAATTTACGGAATGTTGGGCCGTTGATTTGTTTTTCTTCCGACAGTACTGATAGCTGCTCTGCAATATTCTTCAATTCCCTTACATTGCCGGGCCAGGTATAATTATTTAACAGATTTTTCGCCTCCTCATCCAGTTGCACAGGCGTTGTTTTATAACGCTCCGCAAAGTCAACTACAAATTTGCGGAACAGGAAAATAATATCTTCCTTGCGATCCCTTAATGCGGGCACACGGATGGGCACAGTGTTAAGCCGGTAATAAAGATCTTCCCTGAATTTTCCTTTCTGGGTTAATTCCAGCAGGTCTTTGTTAGTAGCGGCAATAACCCTCACATCTGTTTTTTGTACTTTGCTGGAGCCTACGCGTATAAACTCCCCGCTTTCCAGCACACGCAAAAGGCGGGCCTGTGTACCCAGCGGCATTTCACCAATTTCATCCAGGAAAATAGTGCCGCCATTAACTGTTTCAAAATAACCTTTGCGACTGTCAACCGCGCCGGTAAAAGAGCCTTTTTCATGGCCAAACAATTCTGAATCGATGGTGCCTTCCGGTATGGCGCCGCAATTGACAGCTATAAAAGGATTGTGCTTCCTGGCAGACAATGCATGAATGATCAGCGAGAAAGATTCCTTACCTACACCGCTCTCCCCGTTAATAAGTACACTTAAATCTGTATTGGCCACCTGCGCTGCTACGTTCAGCGCATAGTTAAGCGCCGGCGCGTTGCCAATGATACCAAACCTGTTTTTTAATGACTGTGGATCCATAATACACTTCTTTAAACTACTTCCATTTTAATGATTGCTGATTGCGGGATATAGTGATAGCAATCTCCAAATCCCACAATCTCAAAATCAGCAATCTCTTACTTAATAATATTACCCAATAGGGTTCCCGCTGTACATTCATTCACCTGCACCCTAACATAATCACCCTTGCTTAAAGGGTATTGCTCTTTGGGAAATATCAGTACTTTATTATGATCGGTTCTGCCGGCCCAGTGCAGGTCACTTTTCCTGGAATCTCCTTCTATCAGCACCTTAAAAGTTTTGCCCACATCGCGCTGCATACTTTGCAGTGAATGGATGCGGTGCAGGTCTATTATTTCCTGCAGCCTTCTTTTTTTTACGTCCTCCGGTATATCATCGGTATAGCGGCGGGCCGCCAGTGTACCCGGCCGCTCACTGTAATAATACATATAAGCCAGATCGTAGCTGCAGTGTTGCATCAGGCTTAAACTATCCTGGTGATCTTCTTCTGTTTCTGTGCAAAAACCTGAAATCATATCGGTTGATAGTCCGCAATCAGGCAATATTTCTTTTATACGGTTTACTTTGGCGATATACCATTCCCGGGTATAGGTACGGTTCATTAATTGCAGAATACGGGTGCTGCCACTTTGTACCGGCAGGTGTATGTAGTTGCATATATTTTCATACCTGGCAATGGTATACAGCACATCATCTGTAATATCTTTGGGATGCGAGGTACTGAAACGTACCCGCAGCAGGGGAGAGACCTGCGCAGTTTTTTCCAGCAGCATCGCAAAAGTGACCGGCGTATGGCTGCTTTCGTCCATCCAGTAATAGCTGTCTACATTCTGGCCCAGCAGGGTAACTTCTCTATAGCCTTTGTTAAACAAATCTTCACACTCAGCAATGATGGAATGCAGGTCGCGGCTTCTTTCCCGGCCGCGCGTAAACGGCACCACACAAAAAGCGCACATATTATTGCAACCGCGCATTATGCTCACAAAGGCGGTAACGCCATTGCTGTTTAAACGTACCGGCGCAATGTCCGCATAAGTTTCATCACGGCTCAGCAATACATTCACCGCTTTCTGACCGGTCTCGGCCTCTTCCACAAGGCCGGGCAGGGTACGGTAGGCATCGGGGCCCACTACCATATCCACCAGCTTTTCTTCTTCTATAAATTTGGCTTTCAGCCTTTCTGCCATGCAACCCAGTACACCCACCAGCATACCTGGTTTTTGCTTCTTTAATTTCCTGAATTCGGTCAGTCTTTTTCGTACGGTTTGTTCTGCTTTTTCACGGATGGAGCAGGTATTAATAAATATGAGATCGGCAGCTTCTACATCGCGTGTGGCGCCGAAGCCATTTTCATTGAGGATGGAGGCTACAACTTCACTGTCAGCAAAATTCATGGCGCAGCCATAGCTTTCAATATAAAAAAGTTTTTTCCAGGCAAGCGGCTCCTGTACAAAAGGCGCAAACGCTTCGCCCTGCCTGTTTTCATCGTGTATTTTGTTGCTAACCAAATCAATCATCACTTTTACTTTTTATAGGGTGGCAAAGATAGGCAAAAACAAGTGATAGTGACAAGTTGGCAGCGGAGTGAATTGCGTGATTACGCGATTGTGGAATTTGGTGATTGCCGGGAAAGATAAAAATTTTGCTGACAGGGCCACGCTTCAGACAGTACCTGCATCAATTTGCGCTGCCGGGGAAACAGTAATGAGATCCTGGTATCCTAAAATCGGTCAATCACAAAATGCTTAACGTTGATACAGTATTCGGTTCTGTGTTAATCATTTCTTTTTTTAATGCTTCATAGATCCGTTCCATTTTTTGGAACTGCCGGAGGTAAATTTTATGCTGCAGGGCATCGGGCTCATAGGTCTCGGTAGTTCTAGGCGTCCAGTGGTTGCTGCTTCCTATGGCGTCCATACCAATTTTTACGGCGCCGAAAGCAGAGGTTTCTACCGCACCGGAAACCAACACCGTGCAATTAAACATATCGCACAGCATTTGCAGCCAGAACGGGCTTTGGGTAAATCCGCCGGTGGCATGTATCTCAGTAACCGTTCTTTTTTCCATCAATACTTTTCCAATGCTGTACACGCTATATATAACCCCTTCCATTACCGCCCTTATCATGTGCGCTTTGGTATGCGTGATGTCAAGCCCAAAGAAAACGCCTTTTGCATTTGCGTTCCAGACAGGGGCCCGCTCGCCCAGTATATAAGGAATGAAAAAAAGTCCGTTGCACGCAGGTGCTACCGTGGCAGCCTGTTCAAAAAGCTGTTCATAAGTATCGGCTGTTTGCAGTAGATTGTCTTTCAGCCATTGCAGCACCACTGCACCGTTATTACTGGCCCCGCCAATAATATAAAGCTGGTTGCGCATGTGGTAACAGAATGTTCGCATATGCGCGTCGGTGTACACCTCACTGGTTACCATTCTTACGGCACTGCTGGTACCAATACTGATGGCGACAGAATTTTTAGTGATGGCCCCGCTGCCCAGGTTGGCAAGTCCGCCATCGCTTCCTCCTATTACAAAAGCAGACTGAACAACATGCGCTAGTCTTTTATCAGAAAAATAAATACTGGCTTTTGGTAAATACGCCCGGTGCGTAGCCGCCACAACTTCAGAGAGCTGATCTTTTTTAATGCCGGTATAAGCAAGTATGTTTTCATCCCATTGCAATGTATAGATATTCATCAGGCCTGTAGCGGAGGCAATGCCGGTATCCACCAGGTACTGCCCAAACAGCCTGAAAAAAATGTATTCTTTGATGCCAATAAATTTATACGCCCTTTTAAACAGGGCAGGCATATGTTCTTTGTACCAGATAAGTTTGCAAAAGGGAGACATGGCATGTACCGGCACCCCGGTATCATGATAAAATGCCATTCCCTGGCTACTGTCACGCAGTTCATCCCCAATTTCACCGGCGCGGTTATCGGCCCATATAATACAATTAGTGAGTGGGTGTCCGCTGGTATCTACAACCAGCAGGCTGTGCATGGCTGCGCTAAAACTGATAAATACAGGCTTGTCTGCGTGCAGTGTACCGGTAATTTTTCCAATACTGTTCAATACTGCTTCCAGTATCTCATCCGGCCGCTGCTCACTGAAATTTGCCTGTGGATGAATAATGGCATAGGCAATGGTTTCCCGGGCAATCACGTCTCCGCTGTCAGAAAACGCAACCGCTTTTGTTGAAGTAGTGCCGATGTCTATACCAATGTAATAATTCATGTAAAAGCGAGATTGGACATTGGGTATCGGGATTTGGGATTGGGCAGCGTCTCAAAAGTAAGCCCGGTGATGATGATCGTTTATCGAAATATTACCAGCAGATGAATGGTCCCTGGTAATATTTCGACAAACTAATAAGGACCTGAGACTTCGTACAAAACTTTCAGATTGCATATACGCATTGCAATTACTGTAAAAGTTCCGGCAACAAAACCCAATTCCCAATACCCGATCCCCTAACTGATTTAGCTCCATACCCTGTCGTGAGAACGTTTTTCGTTCCATTCAGGTGTTGGCGCAAAATATGATTTATCGGTAGGTAGTAAATGCTTTTTCACTTCTTCCTCCACCAGCTCGATGCCCAGGCCCGGTGCCAGTAACGGTACATTGGCAAAACCGTTTTCGAACAGTTTGCGGCCATCGGTTGTTTTTACAAGGCCATCCCACCATGGGCTGTCCAATGAATGGTGTTCAAGCGCCAGGAAGTTTTGCGTAGCGGCAGCACAGTGTACATTGGCCATAAAAGAAATGGGGCTTCCGGCAAAGTGCATAGCCATGGCAACACCATGTTCTTCTGCATAATCACCAATTCTTTTTGTTTCAAGCAAGCCGCCGGAGGACGCTAAATCCGGGTGGATAATATCTACAGCATGCGCATCAATCAATGGTTTGAAATTACTCAGCAGGTAAATATCTTCCCCTGTGAGTACCGGTGTTTCCAGTGCATCAGACATGGTTTTGTACTGATCAGTATATTCCCATGGCACCATATCTTCCAGCCAGGCGAGGCGGTATTTTTCAACTTTTTTTCCGAAACGGATGGCATTGTTTAAATCGAAATGACCATAGTGATCAGAAGAAAGTGGAATTTCATATCCGATAGCAGAACGAACTTCGTCAATAATGGCCGCCATATCATCCAACCCTTTTTCAGTTATCTGGATGCCGGTGAAAGGATGTTTTGTATTGGCATAATCCATATAACCACCATTCCACTGGCCCAGGTTTTTACCCCAGAATTTACTGTTGATAAGATTACCGGGTTTGTCTTTTATTTCGCCAATGGAAATATCCATTTTCAGCCAGGTCATTCCCTGCGTTTCCAGGCGGTGTTTTATTTTTGCCTTGAACTCATCCATGGTAGGCGCTTCAGGCGTATCGGCATACATCCTTACTTTATCGCGGTACCGGCCGCCCAGTAATTGCCAGGCAGGTACGTTGTAGGCTTTACCGCACAGATCCCAAAGGGCCATTTCTACTGCGCAAACACCACCAGCCTGCCGGCTTTGACCGCCAAACTGTTTGATGGTTTTAAAAAGCATTTCCACGTTACAGGGGTTCTGGCCAAGAATGCGGCTTTTCAGCATCAGGGCAAATCTTTCATCGGCTCCATCCCTTACTTCTCCCAGGCCATAAATGCCCTGGTTGGTATCAATACGGATCAGCGGGGTACGGCCTACATTCTGAATGATACAATAACGCATATCTGTTATTTTCAAATCTGAGGGACTTGAAAAACGGCTTACTTTCTGTGTGCTTTGTGCTATCAGGTCTTCAATAGGGGAGAAGATAAAAGAACTGCCGAGGGCAATCCCGCCCAGTGTTGATTTTTTAAAGAAATCACGGCGGCTGTTTTCGCTTCCTGTCTTTTTACCAGTTGAATTACCTTCTTCCATGGGTGTCGGATCTTTCAGGCCAATCTTTTGTAAGAATTTTTGTGAAGGAGTCATGGTGTTGATTTTTATTAATAAAATTTTTATGTGTGATGTCTGATTCTGGGATGTCTGATTGCTGTTGACCAGACCGTTGCCCGACCGGACACTGGGCAGCCGCGGGGGCTGCACAAGCCGAAAAATTATTTATTTATCCCACCAGATTCTTGTACTCAATTTATCTGCCCCCTGTTTGGCTACCGCTGCATTGTAATTGGTGCTGTTAACAGACTGTTCTGATGTTGGGTATCCCAGTCTGCGTATAAAAGTACCATTGGGTACATCCGGGTTTGTAGGTTGTCCATAAGGGTTAGCCGTTAAAACGGGGAAACCGCTTCTCCTGAAATTAGCAAATGCTTCGGGACCGTTTAAGAAAGAAGCTATCCAGTATTGCGTATTGATTTGTTGGAGTTCAGTGCCGGCACCAAGCGGATTGGCAACCACGTATGTATCGCGGGCGCCTGCCGCTACGGCGGAAGCAGCATCATAACTTGCCAGTTGATCCATATGTGCACGGATGCCATCAGCAAAATATTGCGCTGCTGTACCTGCGGTTACCCATCCCCTGAAGCGGGCCTCTGCCAGCAACAATTGGGTTTGTGCTGCGGTTACATAAAAAATGGGTGCAGATACTTTTGCCATCCTCCGGCGATCTACCTGGGAGTAATCATAAAAACTGGCCAGTCCATCAGATGTGGCTTTCGCTACTATGGTTCCGTTATCGTACCCCATGGGCATGCCAATTTGCTGCGCCGGGTTAGTAGAGCCTGAAGCCGGCGTTTGCAGGGGGCCGGAAGTAGCGCCCACATACCGGATAGCAATAGCTGATAAACGGGGATCGTTGGTATTTTTTAGCTGGTCTACAAATGGCTTGGCCAGGTAAAAATTAGCAGCTTCAGTACTGTTCAACATATTGCCAAGCGGCTGAGTGTAATTGGCATCGTGCCGCATCAGTGCGTTATCTGCGTTAACCAATATCACACCTCCGGTGAAAGCAGCCTGCACGGTTGCCTGTGCCTTTGCGGCATCCACTTTACTGAGCCGCATGCCTGCCCGCAGCAACAATGAATAGGCAAATTTTTTCCATTGTGCAATATTACCTGCATACAATATATCAGATGCTTCAACAGTGCCGGCTGCATTGAGCGCAGCTGCGGCTTCCGTCAGCTCGGTGATGAGCTTTGGATAGATATCCTGCTGGGCATCATATTTTGGAAAAAATGTCTGGCTGATATAGCCGGCGCCCGCTTCTGAATACGGTATATCGCCGTGTTCATCTGTAATAACCATAAATGCGTAGGCCTGGAATATCCGCGCCATATTATACAAATTACTTCTGCCGGTTAACGTTTTTGTATTGGTGATTACATCATTTGTATATTTTATTACATTCTGATAATGGTTTGCCCATACAGATGCTGTTGAACCGTCCCTGGTATCAATATTGAAATTTCCGCCTGCCAGTACGCCGCCATTGGGTGAAACCATTTGTTGCACAATGGTTGCATCATATATAATTGTGCGGGTAGGAAAAGATGCACCGATAACGGCATTGTTCAGGAGGAGTGCCGGGTCTACTGCAGTTGGACTTGTTCTGTTGATATTTAATTCCGGCAAATTTTTATCGCAGCCGGTAAGACACGCAAGCAGTATAATAAAGAAACTATAGCTACATATTTTTTTCATGGCAAGTGGTATTAAAATTTAACATTTAAATTGAGACCGATGCTTCTGGTTGTTGGTAAACCCGGGGCTTCCAGGCCCACCTGGTTGTCTGATGCAAAACCAAAACTTTCGGGATCAATATTATCAACCCATTTTTTGATGATGAATACATTGTTGACAACAAAGTCAAGCTTAAGACCTTTTACAGGCCATTTTGCAGGTACATATTTGGTGAAATCGTATCCAAGGCTCAACTGCCGCAATTTCCAGTAGCCGGCATTATAAATAACAGGCTCCACAATCTGTTGGGTGCGCAGGTGTTCCCAATAGGTTTGCACCGGGGTAACTGCTGTATTGGGCGTACCGGCTGCATTCACGCCTACACCGGTTACACCACCAACCCTTCCTAACAACGTTGATTGGTGCAAGCCTTCGCGGATAGCATTGAAATTGGTTCCTGAGAGCATCTTACCACCTAATTTGTAGTCAATAAAAACGGTCAGCGATAATCCTTTGTAGGTAAATGAATTAAGGAAACCGCCTGTCCATTTTGGTAATGCGCTGCCGAAAAGCACTAAGTCTGCTGTACGCTGCGGCACACCATTACTCTGAAAAATCATTTCGCCTTTTGCACTGCGGGCATAACCGTAACCGGCAATCTGGCCAATTTCTTCTCCCACCACTAACCTGGTTTCTCCATTAAACACGTGTGTAGCCGTAGTTATTCTATCACCGGGTTTGTTTGTGAGAATGCTCAGCACTTTGGTTTTATTGTAGGCTGTGTTTGCAGTAAACTCCCAGGTAAATGATTTTGACTTAAATGGAATGATATTGAGCATTGCTTCCCAACCTTTGTTTTCGCTTTTGCCACTGTTTATGCGTGTAGTAAGAAAACCGGAGGCATCTGATACCTGCGCAGATACAATCTGGTCTTTGGTGGTTTTTTTATAGGCAGCCACGTCCAGACTTACACGGTTATTGAAAAGCCTTAATTCCAAACCGATTTCAGTTTCTGAAGTACGGCTGGGTCTCAGATTGGCATTCGGCACCACATTGCCGTTGTTTCCCACGGTTACAACTGTTCCTGCGGGGTTATTAATCAGGTTGGCATTGATACCATAAAATAATTGGTCTGAATAGGGGCCCACATCACCATCGCTACCCACTTCTGCAAATCCCAGTCTTATTTTACCGAAAGACAACCATGCTATTTTGGGAAGTGATTCAGAGAATACATAAGAACCCGACACTGACGGATACAAAATACTCCGGTTTGCTGCAGACAATGTAGAGAACCAGTCATTCCTGATTGTACCGTTCAGGTATACTGTTTTGTTCCAGGAAATTTCACCAGAACTGTACAACGAATTAACACCCTGCTTCGTCAGTGTATACTGCGGATCTTTTGCCCTGCCGTTCTGTACGGTATACAAGCCACGGATTACAAAGTCTGTAACCTGTACATTATTTATATCATTGGTGCGGCGCATCTGGTTGCCACCACCTGTCAGGTTTACATCAAACTTTCCAAAACTTTTTGTAGCACTTACAAGAAAGTCAAGGTTACTCTCCCTGAACCGGCGGGATTCCTGTGTGTAGATACCGTTTACAAAGCCTGCCTGTGCTGCAGCCCTGGAAGCTATCCCGGTAGGAAAATTATTTACATCTTCATCGCGGCTCCAGTAGTCCTGGCCAAACCGGCCCTGTACAAACAACCACGGAAGGAGATTGTATTTTGCAAAAACGTTTCCAAATATGCGGTCGCGTTTAATATTGTGAAACTGCTCCGCCAATACCCAATAGGGGTTGGTGCGGTTCATAAACCTGGAATATATGTATTCATTACCGGCTGCATTGTATTTATTGCCAGCAAGTACACTCAGTGGCATTGTATTGGCCATGCCCATCAGCACCGTAGGTATGGAATTATCCTGGTTGGCAATATTGGGTGGATTGCTGTTTATTTCCCTTGAGTAATTCACGTTTCCACCAAAACTTACATTCTCCGAAAGGTTATAGTTAAACCCCAGGTTGATGCTTTTGCGGTTGAATTTATTATTGGGTACTATGCCTTTGTTATCAGTATTGTTTAAAGACATGTACAAACCACCTTTATCACCGCCGCTTGATAAGGTAACCGTATTGGAAAGGTTTTGCCCGTGGCGATAAAACTCTTTGATACGGCTGCCCTGCGCAACATACGGCACAGTAAGATTGTTGAACAAAACCTGCGTCATACCTGGCTCAATTTTTTCACCAAATGACCATTGGCCTGAGGTAGGGTTGGATGTAGTAGGTCGTACCCCGCCTTCTCCCTGGCCATACACTGTCTGGTAATCGGTAAAGTCCAGCGGGGTGTCGTCGGTATAATTAAGATTATACGAAACACCCAATCCCCGGCCTTTATTCCGTGTTTTAGTAGTTACCATTATAACACCATCCTTTGCACGTGAACCGTACAAAGCCGCAGCGGGAGCGCCTTTCAGGATGCTCATACTTTCTATATCGTCCGGGTTGATACTGGATAAACCATCACCGCCATCAGAAGTAATGCCACCACCTTTTACGCCAGATGAGGCATTGTCGTTAAAATTGGTATTGTCAACAGGCACACCATTAATTACTATGAGCGGACTGTTGGTACCACTGATAGACGACTGACCACGGATACGTATTTTTGAGGTTCCTCCGGGGCCGGTGCCCAGGGAAGAAATATTAACACCAGCCACTTTACCCTGCAGAGCATTTATTACATTGGGGGTGCGGTTTACTGTTAACTCATCCGGTTTTACATTTGTTACGGAGTATCCCAGTCCCCTGGATTGCTTTTTTATACCAAGGGCAGTTACCACTACTTCATCCAGGTTGCGAAGGTCTTTTACCAGTGATACCGCTACGACAGCGCGTCCCGCCAGCGGAATTTCCTGCGCCAGAAACCCTACCGAAGTGAATACAAGGGCAGTTTTTCCGCCAGTATTAAGTGTGAATTTACCTTCAGCGTCTGTAGTAGTACCCTTGTTGCTGCCTTTGGGCATAACACTTACACCAGAAAGCTTGTCGCCATCCGTGTTGGTAACTGTGCCGGTAACTGTTTGTGCATGTAAGCAAAAGGAGGAAATTGCAAGCATCAGGCATAATAGCAGACGCATACAAGAAGTTGGCTTACGGGGAAGCCGTAGATCTTTACTCATAATGGCAAGTCATTTTGGTTTAAAGAATAGTTCAGTAATCGTTAAGACAGTTACTCCGGGGGATAAACCATCAGCTTACAAAGTATAAACAATAAAACAATAATAACTTCCATTTATTGGCAGCGGTGGTTTTTACACTTTTGAGAAAATTCTAAGTTCTCAGTTCACAATTCTTACTTCTTTATCGCAGGTTCCTGGTAAAAGCCACAGGCATACTGCCCCGTTTTCACTGAACGCGGTCCCGGCTCCGGAACAAAACAATATCTGCCAACATTCACCTATTTTAGATGCTGGTTTATCGTTCTCTGGTTTGCAGCGCCAACTAAGAACTGGCGACTAAGAACCGGGAACTAAGAACCACGAACTTTCCCAAACTCATATGAGCCAGTTTTTTCTGCAACAGCAAAAGTCGGCGGAACTCAATCCTTTTCCGCATATTATAGAACTGGCATGCCAGAAAATTCAGCATATACAACTCAATTCTTTTACCCGGCGAAAATCTGAACTGCTGCAGGTTTTTTATATCAACGAAGGAAAATTTGAATGGATTATCAACGGCAAAGCCTGTACGCTTTATCCGGGCGATACGGCCGTGCTGTTGCCGCAGCAGGAATTTGGCAGTGAAAAAGGTTTTCTCGACTTCGGCATTCTTTCATGGATAGCCGTCGCACCTGCACAGTTTACTGCCAATGGCAATATGCTGCTGGGCCCATGGAGCGGTATCCCGGATCATGAAAGCAAGTCCATTGGCAAACTGCTTTCACTCAACCCGGAACCTGTTCTATCAAAACTGGCCGCAGCAGGGCATGTCTTTCAATGCCTGCAAAAAGAAATGGCTGGGCAGGAAATAGGGTATACCGTACGCGTTAACCAATTAATAGATGAGTTGCTGATTACTATTGTGCGCCATTTTACGCGGCAGCACAACCTGCAGCGCGATTTTCCGCAGACTTTTATGAAGCTGGAACAAGCCCTGCGCAACAACCTTGATCATCAATGGCTGGTGGAAGAAATGGCTGTGCTGGTAGGACTGGGCACTACTGCATTTACAGAAAAAGTAAAAAACTTTACGGGGTTTTCGCCCTTGCACTATCTGATAAATATTCGCATTGCCGAAGCCATCAAATTGTTGAAGAATACCGATAAGCCTGTTACAGATATTGCGCTGGATACCGGTTTTTATTCATCGCAGCATTTCTCAACTACATTCAAAAAATTAACTGGCTATACGCCCAGTCATTTCAGGAAAAATAATTCTAAAAACACGTAAACGATTTATAAAAATTATCATTATGGACTGCATCATTACCATCGATATAGGCACCAGCGCCGTGAGGATTTTTGCCTTTGAAATGAACGGTACTGCCCTTGGTTTTGCAAAGGGTTCTTATCCAACCTTTCACACAGAACCCATTTATAGTGAACAGGATCCGGAGCAGGTATTTATAACGGTGTTGTATGTGCTGAAAAATTTTCTCACAGAAAAAATAAACAGCAAAAAATACAGGGTTGCTGCTATTTGTTTCAGCGCAGCGATGCATAGTGTATTGCCGGTAGATAAAAACGGGGTTCCCCTGGGTAATGCTATTACATGGGCCGATAACCGCGGTAAAAAAGAAGCGGATGATCTGAAAAAAATGCCCATGGCTAAAACCATTTATGATGCCACAGGTACGCCCATACACCCCATGTCGCCCCTTATAAAAATTGCTTGGATAAAAAGACATGATAAGGAGCGGTTCAGTAAAACGGACAAGTTCATTGCCATCAAAAATTATATTATCCAACAGCTCACCGGCGAGTGTGTAATTGATTATAGTTTGGCTTCCGCCACCGGGTTATTCAATATTCACAAGTTGCATTGGGATAACGATGCACTTGCCTATGCGGGGATCAGTGCAGACAAGCTGCCAACGCCGGTGCCGGTATTTTATTCTTCCCTGCAACTACGGAGAGAATACCAGGTGTCTTTGGGGCTGCCAAAGAAAACAAAAATTATAATTGGTGCCAGTGATGGCTGCATGGCAACGCTGGGTGCGGGCGTTTGGGGCGAAGGAAAAGCAACCATTACCATTGAGCAGAGTGGTGCAGTGCGGGTAGCAGGTAATAAAGTTATCCGCGACAGCAAGCAGCGCTTCTTTAATTATTTACTGACCGATGGCTACTATGTGTCCGGTGGGCCCACCAATAATGGCGGTGTTATTTTTGAATGGTTTGCCAAACAGTTCGGTGTTTTTAACCAGGCCTATGGTATGGATGACAGCATACAAACACTTATTAAAGATGCCATGCAGGCGCCGGCAGGTTCAGACGGGTTGTTGTTCCTGCCTTATTTGCTGGGCGAGCGGGCACCCCTGTGGAATGCCAATGCAAGAGGCGCCTATTTTGGTCTTAACATAAAGCACGAGCAAAAACATTTTATCCGTGCCACGCTGGAAGGTATTTTATACGAGATATACAGCATTGGAAAAATACTGGAAGAACACCGGGCCTTTAGTACCCTGTCCATCAACGGTAGTTTTGCTTCCTACCCATTGTGGGCGCAGATTATTGCAGACATGTTTGGTAAGCCGGTAAGTGTAAACAACAGTTACGATAGTATTGGCACCGGCGCTTTGTTACTGAGCCAGACGGAAATGGGGGTTTACCGCAACCTGGAAGATGCTGCCAAGACAGTTTCACTGCAAACCAGCTATCACCCAAATAAAAAAGACCACCAGGTGTACATGAAATATTTTTCCGTATTTGAAAAGCTCAGTCATAAATTAAAAGATGAGTTTGAAGAGATTGCTTTGTTGCAGAATTTGTAAACAGTCCATATTGTAATTTTCTGATACCGCTATCTTCATTTTTTACAGGTACTTTTTAAAGGCTGGTCTGAAGAATAATTTTACCGCATAAAAAGCACGAACTTGAGCTCATGAAAGCAGGGCCTTTGGCATATCCGCGTTTTTGTTTGCTGTACCTGCTCATCGGCTTTGTTGTATTTATTGGAAACGCCTGTACTGCCCAGAACCTGGTGCCCAATGGCGCTTTCAATGATATTAATACCTGCAGTGAATTTCAACTGCGCTGTGGATTTGCTGCCTGGTTCAATGTGAAAAGTCCGGATGACAATGGCTTCTTTCTTACCCGTGACGCTGCTGATAGTTACAAGAAATATTTGAAGCTGCAGGTAGCCAGTTCAAAGTCCCCAGCCCGGCAATACTGGCAAACCATGCTGCTCTGCCCGCTGGATTCCGGCAGGCAGTATAAAATTTCCTTTGAGATAAATGCGCCCACCGGCGGCCCCAACCTGTACGATATAGGATTGTATTTCAGAGATGATTTTTTGCATACCTATACAGATACACTAATGCAGCCAGCAGACTATATTGATTTTTTAGATGCATCAACAGTAAAAATAAAAAATGGCTGGTTCAGGATCGAAAAAACCATAATGGCAACCCAGCATAAAAAAGTAATGATAGCAGGTAACTTTTCAGCAACCTCAAATGTCGCTATCATGCAGCAAAGAAATCCACCTGCTACAGAAATCATCTTATATGCTGATAATTTTAAAATATCACCCGTTGACAAAAATGCTTGTGCCGGAACCAAAGAACTGCAGGACTCATTGTACGCACTCAGGAGCAGGCACCAGCCCCGGCAGCAGCGGTCGTTTGCGGCTGCCGCACCAGTATTAGTAACACTGCCGGAACGTGTTGATACCATACTTATAAAAGATATCCAGTTCGGGTTTGATAGTGACAAGTTACTATCACCTGCTATCCTTGATGAATACAAATCTTTGTTCAGCACAGTTGGTATAAAAAAGATTTTAGTTACCGGATTTACCGATGATGCCGGGACGCCGGCCTATAATCACACACTGTCTTTACGGCGGGCGAACGAAATTGCCAGGTTGCTGCATGAAAAATTCTCCCTGCCATTATCTATTATTCAAACGGAAGGGAAGGGCATTTCAAAAAAATATGCAGAAAACACCCAAAACCGGCGGGTGGAACTGTACGTGTATCATTAATGGATGTTTACTATAAAAAAGCAAAAGCGGTATTCCACAAAATATAAAATACATTTATAATAATTATTGTAAATAGTATGCCAGTACGCAATTTTGTGACCGCCAGTATAACTTTGTTATTTTGTAGCTGTGCCTGTTTGGGACAGTCTGCTGTAACAAAAAAAAGACCCAATATTGTTTTTGTACTCAGCGACGATCATGCTTACCAGGCCATATCCGCTTACGGGGCCGGATTAAATAATACTCCGAATATAGATCGCATTGCAAAAGAAGGCATCCTGTTCAACCGCGCTTTCGTTACCAATTCACTTTGTGCGCCCAGCCGGGCCGCAATACTCACCGGAAAATATGGCCACCTTAATGGTATAGTGGGCAATGGAAAAGAGATGTTCAACGGCAATCAAAATACTTTTCCAAAACTATTGCAACAGTCCGGCTATCAAACCGCGGTGGTGGGTAAATGGCATTTGAACTCAGACCCGGTAGGGTTTGATTACTGGAAGGTATTGATTGGCCAGGGCCTTTATTACCAACCAAATTTTAAAGATAAGGATGGCATAAAAACAGATACCGGGTATGCTACAGATATTACAACCGATATAGCGCTTCACTGGTTAGCGCAGCGCGATACCAGCAAGCCTTTTTGTATACTGGTCTGGCAAAAGGCGCCGCACCGCGACTGGTTCCCGGCGCTGAAATACCTGCATTTGTTTGATTCTGCAGCGATACCATTGCCGCCTACTTTTTTTGATGATTACCGAACCCGCAGCAGGGCTGCGCATGAACAAAAAATGCAGGTAGACCGCGATTTGTCCGATAATTATGATCTTAAACTCCATTTTCAAATACCTGATCCGCCCGGCCGGCTGGATGAGACCTATAAAGGATTTCTTGCCCGTTTTACGCCTGCAGAACGAATAATTTTTGAATCAGCCTACAAGGAAAAAAATGATGCTTTTTTCGCCGCGCAGCTTACCGGCAAAGCACTGGCCACCTGGAAATACAACCGTTACCTGCAGGATTATTTAAGCTGCATTCAATCGGTTGATGATAATGTAGGCCGGCTTGAACAATATTTGCAAGACAATCACCTGGATAGTAATACAATTTTTATTTACAGTTCAGACCAGGGGTTTTACCTCGGCGAGCATGGTTGGTTTGATAAAAGATTTATGTATGAGCAATCTTTCAGAACGCCATTGCTGATGAAATGGCCTGCCGTAATAAAACCAGGTTTGACCAGCAGCAAACTGGTGATGAATATTGACATCGCAGAAACTTTGCTGGAAGCAGCGGGTGTTGCAGTGCCGGAAGAAATGCAGGGAAAAAGCTTACTGCCTGTTGTAAAGAACCGGCAACCTGCTAACTGGCGCACGGCGGTTTACTATCATTATTACGAATCGGGCGATGAGCACAATGTTGCCAAACACATTGGTGTGCGGAGCGACCGCTACAAGCTTATCTGGTTTTATGAGAACAATGAATGGGAGTTTTATGACCTGAAAAAAGATGCCAGTGAATTAAATAACGTGTATGCAAGCCCGGTATATAAAAAACAGATTTTTGATATGAAAAAAACACTGGTAAAACTGCAGCGGCAATACAAGGATCCGGAACCAGCTATTAAATGAATGGAAAAGGTGGTAATTATTTTAATATAAAAGGATTATGGAAAAGATTAACTGGGGTATCCTTGGCTGCGGAGATGTTACGGAAGTAAAAAGCGGGCCGGCATTTAATAAGGTAGCTGATTCTGCATTACTGGCCGTTATGCGGCGCGATGGCGCTAAGGCTGCAGATTATGCCCGCCGCCATGGGGTACCAAAATGGTACGATGATGCGCAGGCCTTAATTGACGATCCGGAAGTAAACGCTATTTACATCGCCACGCCACCGCAAAGTCATGAGGAGTACACCCTCCGGGCGCTCAACGCAGGTAAGCCGGTTTATGTGGAAAAGCCCATGTCAATCAACAGCGCTTCGGCAGAAAGAATGCTGCAGGCGTCTCTTGAGACGGGTATCAAATTATCGGTGGCGCATTACCGCAAAGCACAACCGCGTTTCAAAAAAGTAAAGGCACTCCTGGAGGCAAATGAAATAGGGCCGGTACGTATGATTAACCTGCAATTACGGCAACCACCTCAAACAGCAATGGTTATAAACAAAGATCAGTTCTGGCGTATTGACCCTGCTGTTTCAGGAGGGGGATTGTTTCATGATCTGTCGCCCCACCAGTTAGACCTCATGCAGTATTTTTTTGGCGCGCCAGGTAAAGCAAGCGGTTTTGCCCTGAACCAGGCAGGTTTATACCAGACCGATGACCTGGTAATGGGTCAAATTTTTTTTAAAAATGGCGAAGTGTTTAATGGCTGCTGGTGCTTTACCGGTGCAGCACAAGAAGAGAAAGATGTAGTGGAAATAAGTGGTGCAGCTGGCAGTATCCGGTTTGCCACATTCAGTACCAACCAGGTTATACTCAGTAAAAATGGGGTAGAAGAGATAATTGTATTTGATGAATTACCGCATGTGCAGCAGCCCATGATAGAAGCAGTAGTCAACTATTTCCTGGGTAAAGGACCCAACCCATCAACTGCAGAAAGCGCGGTGGCTACCATGCGGGTAATTGATGCGTTTACAAAGAAAAGCTCCTCGTAATTTCTTGTGTCTACTGCTAAAATCATATAATAATTGATACCAAAAATAGCACCCGATAAATGGAAGCATTTCTATGTTGGCATCGCCATGGGCATTGTACTGCAAATGGCCGGCCTGTGGTTGCTAACCGGGCATTTTTGGCTGGTGACTGCCCTTGCGTTTGCCATAATAATTGCCATCAGTTATGGGTTTGAATTATTCTCAAAATTCACTGGCAAGGGGCATTACGATGTGATGGATGCAGTGGCTTCTATCATTGGTGGGGTGTTGGGCATGGGGATTGGCGGGTTGCTGTGGTGTAATTGGTGAACGTGTTTTTATTACCCATGCCTGGTAAATATCGAAACATTAAAATTCTTTACTAAACCGTACTGTGTCACCGGCATAGCATCTTTCTGATGTACATTAGCGGATTAACCGGCTGAGTAAAATGTATGCCATATGAAATGCACCTGTTTACTTTATTGCTGTCTTTTCTTTTTTATAATTAGCCTGCCTGTCCAGGCTCAAACGCAGCAGGGAATAAGGCAATGGCTTACCAACGCGGACCGCTCCCAATTATTCCAACTGCAGGCAAACCGGATTAGCTTTTCAGCAAAAAGCCATTCGCAGGCAGTTATCGCCATTGATGAAGCAGCCCGTTTTCAGTCAATTGATGGTTTTGGATTTGCCCTAACCGGTGGCAGTGCGCAACATATTATCAGGATGGGTGCTGCAGCCAGGGCCGGCTTGCTCAAAGAGTTATTTGGTAATGACGATGGTTCTGGTAAACCCCATCCTTCCATTGGTATCAGTTACCTGCGGCTGAGCATCGGCGCTTCTGATCTCAATGAATTTGTTTTCTCCTATAATGATTTGCCTGCTGGTCAAACGGATACAGCCATGCTGAAATTTGACCTGGGCCCCGATAAAAAAGATGTGGTCCCGGTCATGAAAGAGATACTGGCCATCAATCCTCCTATAAAAATACTGGCCTCGCCCTGGTCGCCGCCCGCTTGGATGAAAACAAATAATGATGCCCGGGGAGGGAGGCTTCAACCGGCATACTACCAGGCCTACGCATTGTATTTTGTAAAATATATCCAGGCTATGAAGGCTGCGGGTATTACCATTGATGCGGTCACGGTTCAGAACGAACCATTGCACCCCGGTAATAACCCCAGTTTGTTATTAACCGCACCGGAGGAAGCTGATTTTATAAAGAATCACCTTGGGCCGGCTTTTGCAAAAGCAGGCATCCGCACAAAGATTATTTTGTATGATCACAATGCTGACCGCCCCGATTATCCTATTCTGATCTTAGATGATCCTGCTGCGAAAAAATACATAGATGGATCAGGCTTTCATTTGTATGGCGGAAAAATAACGGCGCTCACAGATGTGCATAATGCGCATCCTGACAAGAATATTTATTTTACCGAACAGATGGTGGTGGATTTTGGCCGGCAGGGAATGATCGATTCAACCAGAATAAATATTGCCTCGCCGGTTAGCAGGCTGATTGTAGGTGCCACCCGCAACTGGAGTAAAAATGTAATTGAATGGAACCTGGCAGCTGACCCGCAATACAAGCCGTTTACAGACCGGGGTGGCTGTAATATGTGCCAGGGGGCTGTTACCATTGATGGTGATAAGGTTAGCCGCAACCTGGCTTATTATTCCATTGCCCATGCATCTAAATGGGTAAGGCCCGGTTCGGTGCGTATTGGAAGCAATGAATTGGACGGCCTGGCGAATGTGGCTTTTAAAACAGCTGCAGGTAAAGTAGTATTGATTGTTGCCAATACCAGCAAAGAGCAGCAGGCTTTTGATATCCGCTACAAAAATAAATTTGCCGGCACCTCTTTAGCAGCTGGTTCAGTGGCTACTTATTTATTAGACTAATATATCCGTCATGCAATCAATCAGCATATACTTTTTTCTTGTACTGCTAAGTTTTTCTTTGCCACGTAACGTTGATGCACAGGTTTTTTTAAAAGCCCGTGACAAACAAATTGTAAATGAGCAGGGAGAAAATGTATTGCTGCGCGGTATTGGCCTGGGGGGCTGGATGCTGCAGGAGGGGTATATGCTCGGACTAAGCAATAAATGGCAGCAGCAGCATGCCATCCGCCAGCACATAGAAAAGTTGATTGGTGCCGCAGGTGCACAGGAATTTTATGATGTATGGCTGGCCAATCATACACGTAAGGTTGATATTGATTCTTTAAAAGCGTGGGGCTTTAATTCAGTTCGCTTACCCATGCACTATAATTTGTATACGCTCCCCATAGAAAAGGAGCCGGTTGCAGGGCAGCAGTCCTGGTTGCAAAAAGGTTTTGACATGACAGATAGTTTACTGGCCTGGTGCAGGGCCAATAAAATGTATTTAATACTTGATTTGCATGCTGCGCCGGGCGGGCAGGGCAATGACCTCAACATTGCGGACCGTGATACTTTACAGCCGGCTTTATGGGAAAGCGAAGCCAACCGTATCAAAACAATCGCGCTTTGGAAAAAACTGGCGGCCAGGTACGCCAATGAACCATGGATAGGGGGGTATGACATCATCAATGAACCCAACTGGGGCTTCCAGGATACTGCCAATGATAAACACGGTCAGAAAGAAAAAGAAAATGGCCCGCTCAGGAAACTGATGGTAGATATTACGGAAGCAATAAGAGAGGTAGATAAAAATCATATCATCATTATTGAAGGCAATGCCTGGGGGAATAATTATAGCGGCATATTGCCGGCATGGGATAAGAACTTGGTAATGAGTTTTCATAAATACTGGAATTACAACGACGATAAATCCATCAGCCATATATTAAAATACCGCGATGAAAATAATATACCGGTCTGGCTGGGCGAAACCGGTGAGAACAGCAATGTTTGGTTTACGGATGCCATCAGGCTGCTGGAAAAAAATAATATCGGCTGGGCCTGGTGGCCTCTGAAAAAACTGGGCTTTAATAATCCTTTGCAGATAAGAACAAATCATAATTATGAAGCACTGCTGGCTTACTGGAATGGTAAAAGAGAAAATCCACCCAAAGAAAGCGATGTATACAGCGGCCTGCTGGAACTGGCTACCTATACGAAGTTCGAAACAAATATTGTTCACCGCGATGTGATTGATGCTATGATCCGGCAGCCATTCAGCAACGCCGTACAACCATTCAGGGCCAATACAATTGTGAATGGAACAGTACTGAATGCGGTGGATTATGATCTCGGTATCAATGGCGCTGCCTATTATGATAGAGACACTGCCAATTACCGTTCTGCAACGCAGGCAAGAACGGTGGGCAACCGCGGCGGCGTATACAGGAATGATGGTGTAGACATCCGCAAAGATTCTGCTTTGTATGAAAGTTTTTATGTAAGCGATATAGAAGCAGGGGAGTGGCTGCAGTTTAGCATTGATGTAAGTAAAAAAGGAATTTACTCCATTGAATTAACCACGGCTTCTGATAATGATAGCGGCCAGGTAAGTATACGCACCAATGAGGTTTCACTGGCAGATAATATTGCCGTACCTAATAGTGGCGGCCTGAAAAAATGGCAATCCACCGTTATCAAAAAGATATCGCTCAATGCCGGTAAACAGTCTTTGCGCCTGTATGCAATAGCGGGCGGTTTTAATTTAAAATTGATTAGATTTATTGCTGCAAAGTAATCCCGCGTCCGTACTTTAAGAGTAAACAGCCATGAACTTCATTCAGCTGGTTGTATTGTTAGCATGCGTTTTTATCAAATATTGACAATCAAATGAATGGTTCTGATTAACACAACCGGCAATGCGTTATACAGGCCGGTGGTCGTTATAATCCCGCCTTATACTACCTGTTAGTGGTATGCCATTCTTTGCAAAAAAGTAATGATACGGACAACATTACGTACAACTACATGTACGAAAGAGCTATCGGTGGATGTAGTTTTGTATGAGAAACGGCCATTTCTTCCGCACTCACCTGTACCCGCTAATCTGTACCAGTTTAACCGACACCCCAGGATCAGCACTTAATTAAATCACCTTACAAACAAAACCATTTTATGAAAGTAACATTAGATGTCTTCTCAGGCAGGGAAAATCCCAGTTGGGAACTCAATGAAAAAGAAGCCAAATCATTGCTGGAAAGAGTAGCCGGTAAATCTGTCCTTACAGATGCACAGCACGACTCGAAGCTTGGCTTCAGCGGTTTTAAAATTGAAGCCACTTCTGATGAAAGGCTTCCGGAAGGCGTTGGCGATAGTTTTTATATTGGAACAGACCTCGCTGCTGGTATTTCCGGCGACGGTTTGCGCAATCCATTGCTTGGAGATAAAGAAATTACTGAAACTTTTGATTTCCTGCTATCCAAAGCAGGGAAGGCAGTTGATGATGATATTGCCAGTTACGTAAAATCAGCCATTAAAAATTATGGAAAAGGTACACACAAAGAAGCACCCACTGCAGACGCAGAAGATACCGAGTTAAAAGCCCTTTCTACAGATGCGCCCTGCATAATAGCTAACACGGCTTATAACCCCGGCTTTTGGAATGTACCCGCTGTGCAGCCGCATAACAACTGTTATAACTATGCAATGAATTTTAAGTCCAACACATTTGCCCAACCAGGCAGAAAAACAGGGCATATGTACACGTCACTGGATTGTAACAGCGTAGGCAATGGTGCCACCAGCGATGGTTGTAAAGTCTTCTGCAGCGGAAGCAGTAAATTAGTGGCACTGGTTATCTGGCCCGGCCACGATTACCACTGGTACCGCCGCCATTCAAATGGCTTCTGGGGACATAAACCAGGCAGTACTGCCGCACGCAATACAGACAATTCCGGTATCTTAATCAACGGCATAACCCGTACGCCTTTTAATTGCAACCGCGGCCCCTATACCGTATTTTGTGGCTACCGTTATTCGCCTACTGGTATGCAGGTAAGCTAATCTGCACTGCACCGTTTCTTATAAGCAGATAGAAAACTGCCTATATTTTGCAAAGGGGTTAAAAGAATAAAACAGGTATTATTATTGCCGCTTTTAGTTCTTTTAACCCTTATTTATTTTTAGTAAATTACAGTATGATTACAAGTGCTGAAAAATACCTGCCGCTTGGCAGGTTATTGCCTTTGTTATTGTTCATTTTGTCTTTATGTGTTGCATCCTGTGGCAATAAAGAACAAACTATTACCGGCATGCAAATAGAAAAAATACAAATAGATGTTTTCAGTGGCCGGCCCAATCCCTCCTGGAAAGTTACCGCCGCAGAATCAGCCGCATTGGGGCCGCATCTTATAAAACAAACAGTCGTGGCCTGCGGGGCTGAACCTGATACCCTGGGTTACAAAGGTTTTATCGTAACTGCTAAAAGCAGTGAAACGGCAAATCCGGAACAGATTCGTGTTTTTGACGGCAAGCTTTGGTATTACAGCAATCCACTGGCTTGTTACAAAGACAGTGATAAACTGGAAAGTATGCTGATCCAGCAGGCAAAAGAGAAAGGTTTCGCACAATTGATGAAAGACCTGGGTTTGTAATCCGCTTGCTTGATCCATTGTCTCCGTTTATGAAAGTCTTTTCCTGCATTTCATTTTTTGCCATATTCGCATCGTGTATGTTTTTTCCAATTATTGGCCAATCGAAATAAGGCCGGTATTGCCCAGCTAAGGACCGGACGTACAAATTTTCTGGAGGATAGCCATTCCTAAAGTTCTCCTGTGCTCCAAATCTTATCATGCCTGTTTATTTAAATCGCATTTGCCGCGACCAAGTACCTTAGTCTGCCTATTAACTTCATTCATTGGTTGTATTTCTTTTCAGCCTCTTTTATCGCTTGTCTGTATGCGCGAACTGATCCCCCGTCTCAATTCAATATTTACTGTACCTGCGCTGTCTATTTTTACTGAAGCAGTTAATTAACCAGTAAATAAAATCAGTATGAAAAAGAAAATCACTCAATACATGTTAATAAGCTTTTTTATCCTGGCTTCATTCAATTCTTTCAGCCAGGAAGCCAGCCACCGTACACCCGCCTGGGTAAGCGATAAAGGATACTGGGTAGTAGAAGGTAACATTCATCAGCCATTACAATGCAGCGTACGCTTTTACAATAATGACCATGTGCTGACTGGCAAAACAGCCATCAACGGAACGCGGCTAAACGTCCGGAAAAGAAAAGTAAAAATGCGGCTAAAGGCCATGCTGGAAACCTCCCTGCTTTTATGGGCCAGCGCAAACGCTGCGGGTGGCAACAATGAACTGGTGATTAAACATGAATGAGACTGCTTGTCTAAACCGCGGCCGGGCCGCCGATCTTTCCTTATCAGGGACGTTCGTCGCACAAAAGCAGTTTTCTGACGCAATACCACTGCAAAAGATGGATACCATACAAGGTCTTCGTAATTTTAGAGAAGATCATATGCAACAACATCCATTCATATTTTCTGACCGGCCAATATACCGGTTTTTGCGCCATGGAACATTCTGGTTTTTCTGGTGGATATTCCAGGGGTTTTTATACTCTTTTCTGCAGATCAATTCTGCTTCAGCGTACTGGCAAAGTTTACAGGTATCATTGCTGGAATCGTTTGTCTTTATGCTCAACCATCTTTTCCTGGCTTATGCACTGATGTATTTTGTGATCCCGTTTTACCTGCTCCAGCAAAAATACTGGTCAACAGCTTTATGGACGTTTGTTCTTTTTATAGCTACCGCGCTATTTTCTGTTTTCCTGGGCCGTTATATTATTAACCCCTTACGTTTTCAGCTGGCAGCAGCGGGTTACGTGCACAATTATTTTCAAAAAGAACCCATGATAGTATCCCGCTCCTTACTGGCAGGGCTCCGTGGTGGCATTACCATTGGTGGTATTGCAGCTGCTATTAAACTGATGAAATACTGGTATGTAAAAGAGCAACGCAATCTGCAGCTGCAAAAAGAAAATATGGCATCGCAGCTGCAATTGCTGAAAGCACAGGTGCATCCGCACTTTTTATTTAACACGCTCAATAATATCTATTCCCACACCCAGAATGCGGCCCCGGTGGCCGCCCAATTGATAACAGGCCTTTCAGACATCCTCCGGTTTATATTGTACGAAGGCAGCCAGCCATTGGTGCCCTTATCAAAAGAATTAAAACTGCTGAAGGATTACATCAGCCTGGAAAGCGTCCGTTACGGCAACAGGCTTGACCTGTACATAGATCTGCCCGGCCAAACAAATGAAGTTTATATTGCGCCTTTGCTGATGCTGCCATTGATTGAAAATTGTTTTAAACATGGTGCAAGCACTATGCTGGAGCAACCATGGATAAGCCTGCAGATTACACTGCAGGATAAATACCTGCACTTGAAATTGCTGAATGGAAAAGCAAATGAAACGGCAATTGACTCATCTCCATCCGGCATTGGTATACAAAACGTAGAGAAAAGGTTGCAACTAATTTATCCTGGTAAATATGATTTGTCTATTACCAATGAAGAAGATATTTTTATTGTGAACCTGAAAATAGAACTGGAACGGGGAGCTAAAGCAGGTTTCCGTTTAACCAACCTGTTAGCTGAGCCAACTTATGTATGATAATAGACCCATACGCTGCCTGATAGTAGAAGATGAACCGCTGGCCAGGCAGATCATCAGCCGTTATGTGCAGCAGGTACCAACACTGCAGTTGGCGGGGGAGTGTGCCAATGCCATAGAGGCGTTTACTTTTTTGCAGCAATATGCTGTGGATCTGATGTTTCTTGATATCCGTATGCCGCAACTAAATGGTGATGATTTTTTAAAGGCGTTGCAAAATCCACCCAAGGTAATTTTTACCACGGCCTATTCTGAGTATGCGCTGGAAAGTTATGAACTGGATGCAGTGGATTACCTCATGAAACCGATCACTTTTGAAAGGTTTTTAAAAGCTGTTAATAAAGCCTCTGATACAGGCATCAGCAAAACAGACGGGCGCCCGGTACAGGAGGAAAAGAAAACGGAGTCATTTGTTTATTTCCGGGCCGATCGGAAAATGATCAAAGTAATGCTGCAGGATATTTTATATGTGGAAAGCATGAAAGACTACGTAAAGATTTTTACCAGCAGCAGCACAATCATCAGCAGGCAGTCGATCAGTTCTGTAGAGGCCATGTTACCGGAGCATACATTTATCCGTACCCACCGCTCCTTTATTGTTTCCCTTCAAAAAATAAAATCTTTTACACCAGAGCTGATTGAGATAGATAAAACAGAAATTCCCATTGGTAAATTTACCGTAATGGTGTGATGAAGGTGCTGGCATAATATTTTTAGCTGCGCGAATCTGGTGATTGTTTACCACAGTGGTTTTGCCTGGTAATAGTCAAGTATTTTGATCCTGAGCAGGTATTCATACCGTCCCACAATCAGGTTGGTTTTAGCACGGTCGAGGTTATTTTTGGCAAGTATATAATCAATTGTAGTACCCACACCCTCTGTAAAGCGAATATCCGCTGCGCGGAAAGATTCTGTATAGGCATTTACCTGCTCCGTGAGTGTTTTATAACGATCAATTGCAGCCGTCATATTAAAATAATCTTTTTCAACATTTTGTTTCAGCTGTATGCGGGTGGTCTGCGCGGTAAAGACAGCGCTTTTATAATCAATTTTTGCCAGTGCCACCTGGTTACGGAACCTGAAATTATTCAGAATGGGTATGCTGATGCCCGCACCTATATAAGTGCCGTAATTATTTCTTAGCTGGTTATCATATGGTATTTTATTGCTCACTGCATCTTGGGCCAGGCTTGAGTAATTGGTGGCAATACCGCCTCCGATACCCAGGCTGGGGTAAAGGTTGCCCCTGGCTGCTTTTACTGCTTTTTCAAAGCTTTTGCTTTTTAAATCAGCTGCTTTTACAATGGCCAGCTGCTGCATAGCGGCCTGGTAAATACTATCGGGCGAATTGCCGTAATTCATGTCAAACTGATCGGCGCCAATGCGTTCTACCTTTAAATCTTTGTTATAAGGCACATTCATAAGCTGCGCCAGTGAATACCGGGCCTGGTCAAGCGCATTTTGGGCATTTACATACGCCAGCTGATCACTGGCATATTGGCCTTTTAAATCGGAGAGATCAGACGGCTTGATGGCACCTTCCTTATTCATAATGTTTAGCCGGTCTACCTGTTGTTTGGTTACATCTGCCTGGCGGCGGGCCTGTTCCAGCAAGTCTGTATTGGTCAGCATTTGCAGGTAGGCCAGCATGACGTCCAGCATCAGTTTGTCTTTCGACTGCTGCCAATCCATTTTGCTGGCTTCATATGCATATTGATTTGTTTTGAGTCCGTTCAGCAGGAGAAACCCGTTAAACAATGTAACACTGCTGCTAAGACTGTAATTAGCTGTGGTTAACTGCTGGTTGATATAACCGTTGCTTGCAGGGTCAATGCTTCTGCCCTGGTTCAGGTAATGGTTGATGCTGCCATTTACCTGGGGAACAAAATTGCCTTTTGCCTGGTTCAGGTTTACACCAGCTGCATCCATGCGGAATTCAGTTTGCTTAACCGTTGCGTTGTTGGCAATGGCTATTTCTACACTTTGTTTTAACGATAGTGTACTGTCCTGCGAAAAACAAAAAAAGGAAATCAAAAGGCATCCTTTCAAAAAAAATAATTGCTTCATATTCTGTAAATCATTTATCAGCTACTAGCTTTTGCAAATAGTTTTGCCCGGTATTTTTACCAGATACTCCTGACTAATACCGTCAAGTCTAACTGTCAATTCTTCCATCCAGCAGGTTAATGACATGGCTTCCGTAGCCGGCATTTTTTTCAGAATGCGTTACCTGTATAATGGTTACGCCATCTTTATTCAATGCTTTAAACAGCTCCATGATTTCTTCTCCCTGTTTGGAGTTCAGGTTGCCTGTTGGCTCATCGGCCAATAATAATTTCGGCTTGGCAATCAGGGCCCTTGCTATACCTACTAATTGCTGCTGCCCACCCGACAGTTGGGTAGGGAAGAGGTCCTTCTTACCAACAATATTAAACCTGTCCAGCGTATCTGCCACCATGGCTTTGCGTTCCGATGATTTGATATCCTGGTAAATAAGTGGCGTTTCAATGTTCTCATACACAGTTAATTCATCTATTAAGTGATAGGCCTGGAACACAAAACCGATGTACTGCTTGTACAAAGCTGCTTTGGCTTTTTCTCTCAGTTTGTGTACGGCTTCGTGTAAAAAATTATATTCACCTTCATCTGCTTCATCCAGCATGCCAATAACATTCAGCAGGGTAGATTTACCGCTGCCGGAAGGGCCCATGATAGACACAAATTCGCCCTCGTTAATGGTCAGGTTAATGTCTTTCAGCAGGAAGGTTCTTGCCCCGCCTACCTGCACCCATTTGGAAATATGTTTCAATTCAATCATATATAGTTTTTTTACCGGTTGGTAATTTTAACCCGTCTGTCAAAATTCTGCATTCCTGCCATCTTTTTTCAACTGCTGTGCCAACAATCAACTGCTTGCCTGTAAAGGGTTTCAGTAGCCTGTGTCCGGGCAGGTGTACGAAAACGGACAGTTTTATGTACGGTATCGTACGAACCTTTTTTGGCAGCCATAGCTGCGCAGGAAACCTCCGATAAGTCGGTTATGCAAACAAGGGCTGATAATTGTGTGATTTCCCCCGGGGTAGAAACAATTGACGCAGTATTCACGCCAGTTGTCGCACGCGTTATAATGCTTACTCGTTTCTTAACAACTTTACCGGGTTGGCGGCGGCGGCTTTGATTGCCTGGAAACTAACTGTAACAATAGCAATCAATAACGCAATAAGGCCGGCTGCTACAAATATCCATACGCCAATGCTGCTGCGGTAGGCAAAATCCTGCAGCCATTTATTGCCGGCCCACCATGCCAGTGGGCTGGCAATGATAATAGAAATAAGCACCAGTTTTACAAAATCGGCCGATAGCAGGGTGGCAATATTTGTTATACTAGCCCCCAATACCTTACGGATACCAATTTCCTTGGTGCGCTGCTGTGCGGTAAACGCAGCCAGTCCAAATAAACCAAGGCAGGCAATAATAATGGCCACCAGGGCAGCCCCAATAAACACATTGCCAAGTTGCTGCTCAGTTGCATATTGCCTGTTATACGTTTCATTGGCGAAAAAATATTCAAACGGGTTGCCGGAAAAATATGTTTTATACAGGTTGTTAAGTGTATTTATTTTTTGCGGCAGGTTACTAAGGTCTGTTTGTATGGTATAAAAATAGGACGAAACAGACGGAAGAAAAACTACCGGCTCAATCGCTGTCTGTAAAGAAAGGTGATGGTAGTCCTTTACCACGCCTGCAATTTCATATTGTTTTCCGGCCCATATAATTTTCTTACCTGTTATGTTTTCATTTTTTTCAAAACCAAGTTGGGCCGCAGCTTTTTCATTCAGTATTAACTTGTTTGCTTTTGACCAGCCCAGGCCGGCTTCAGCTGTTGAAAAGCTGTTCCCCTGCTCAAATTTTATATCATAGGTATCAAAAAAATTTTCATCAGCAATAAACATGCGGTAACTTTTTTTCTCGTCGGCTGGTTGCGGGTTCAGCCTGGTGATACCGTCTGCTGAAAAATTGTATCCCTTTCCGGGTATGTCATTGGAGGCGCTGACTTTTTTTACGAAAGATAAGCCCGCCAATGCATTTTTAAAGGCGATGCTTTTTGCAGTGCGGTCTTCAATAGTAACCGTAGGCCCCTTTATTACTAATAATTGTTTGAGGTTAAGGCCGAGGTCGGTGGTCTTCATATACTGCAGCTGGTTATACAGTATAATGGTTGAAATAATGAAAACAATTGAAATAGTAAACTGGAAAACTACCAATCCCTTTCTCAGCGAGAAGCCTGTGCTTTTATGCAGGGTATGGCCGCGCAGCGCGTTTACGGGTTTAAATGAGCTTAAAACAAATGCCACATATCCGCCTGACAAAACCGATCCCAGTAAAATGAATTGAAAGACAGCCGCCCAGAACCAACCGTGGTTAAGCACCTGCAACGAAAGTTGTTTTCCGGTAAATGTATTAAACAATGCCTGCAGCAGTTGCACCATTACAAAGGAAACAGCTACGCTTAAAAATGTTATCAAAAATGTTTCTGCAAGGTATTGAACGGTTAGCTGACTGCGGCGGGCACCCAATACTTTTCTCACACCGGTTTCTTTGGCACGTCTCATGGCCTGCACGGTAGAAAGATTGATGTAGTTTATCCATGCTATCAGTAAAATTAATAACGACACTGCCATTAGCATGGCCACCAGTTTCAGGCTGCCATAAGTTTGAAAAGGGTAATTGAAACGGGGTGCCAGGTGCAGGTCCCTGAACGGTTGTAATATGTTGTATTACCTGCAGTGGCGGGTTGTGCCGCATGTATAAGACCGGTAATTTGCTGGCTGATGGCGCGTGCATTGACCCCTTTTTTCAAAACAAGATAGCAATTGGTAAAATTATTTTCTGTTGTGCCGGGGTCGGCCCAGTCGTTATCATTTCTTGCAGCAGCACTTTGCAGTGTATGTAAAGATAATAAGATGGAAGGCTTTAAATCTGATTGTTCTGTAATGTCTTTAAATATTGCGGTAATCCTGTAATCGGTATTGCCAAACTGGTTGCTCAATTGTATGCTCCTGCCGGCAACGTTCGTTTTCCCAAATAATTTGTTGGCCATGGAAGCAGACATGGCCATTGTTTTAGGCAATTCCAGCGATGGTGTTCCGGCTACTAGCGGAAAAGAGAAAACGTTTAAAAAGTCAGCATCCGCATAACAGATGTTTTCTTCTCTTACCGCTTTTAGTTCGCCTGTTTTTTCATCAGTGAAAGTGATAACACCGTTGCCCAGGTCTTCTGTCACACGCACAAAAGATTCAATGCAGATTTTCTGGTAGTTGGTTTTGATAACCGCTTTTTTTGCCGGGTTCCTTACAACGATAAACTGGTTTTATTTTTCTTACAGACAGGTTCAAGACTGCCGTTTTGAACAATACTATTCTGTGCGTAAAGATTTCACGGGATTGGCAACAGCAGCTTTGAACGCTTTAATACTTACAGTAATGAAGGCAATGAGCAAAGCCAGCATACCCGCAGCTGCAAATATCCACCAGCTGATGCTGGTCCTGTATTCAAAATCCTGCAGCCATTTACTCATGAACAGCCAGGCAATGGGCGTTGCAATAAGAATGGCTATGAGTACCAGTTTAACCAGGTCTTTTGCCAGCATCACAACAATGCCACTCACAGTACTACCCAGTACTTTGCGGATACCAATTTCTTTTTTTCTCTGTTCAGCAGTAAAAGTAACCAGTCCAAAAAGGCCGAGACAGGCAATTGAAATAGCCAGCACAGTAAAAATCAATAACAGGTTGCCCTGCATTGTTTCGGCTTTATATTGTTTTGCAAAATTCTGATCCAGAAAGGTATATTCAAATGGATTGGAAGCATCAAACTGTTTATAGACAGACCCTGTAAACTGCAAACCTGCTTTTACATTTTTTTTACTGAGGCGCACATACATATTGTCTTTGTCACTTACTTCGGGCGGCAATTGCAGTATCAGTGGTTCAATTTTATGCTGCAGCGAGTAAATATTAAAATCCTTTACTACGCCGGCGACTTCATAGGTTTTTGGATTGCCGAGTGAATCTTTTCCCAAATGAATTTTTTTCCCGATGGCATTTTTCCAGCCGGCATCTTTTGCCAGGGTTTCATTTACCAGTACGGCATTATCTTTATCCGTCAGCATGTCAGTTGAAAAATTTCTGCCTGCATTTATTTTGATTTCCAGTGCAGGTATAAAATCTTCATCTACCAGGAAAGCATTGGCTTTGTTAGATTTTTTAATATTGGTGCCATCTGTCTCCATGCTGTAGTCTCTGCCGCCGATATTGTTATTACCAATGGGATTGCTGGCAGTGGCCACACTTTCTATTAAAGGGTTTTGCAGCAACTGCTGTTTAATAGAAGGTATTTGTTTGCGCATATCCCGGCTGAGGTGAAAAGTGATTACCTGGTCTTTATTAAAGCCCATATCTTTTTTTGCAACATAAGATAGCTGCCGCCAGATAATGAATGATCCGGCAATCATGGCAATGGTTATTACAAATTGAAAAACCACCAGTGATTTACGGAACAGCAGGTTGCCGGTATGATTGCCGGTTTGTCCTTTTAATGAAGGAATCAATTTGAAGCCTGATAAAAACAGGGCGGGGTATATGCCGCTCAGGCATCCTGCCAGCAGCGAAAACACAGCAAGCAAAACCAATGTTTGCCAGCCGCCAAATTGCCAGATACTGAGTTGTTTACCTACAAAATGCTGGAACCAGGGCAATGAAAAATTAAGGATTGCAATGGCCAGTGCTGCTGCAACAAAAGTAATCAGCACAGATTCAGCCAAAAACATCAGTACCAGCTGACCCCTGCCGGACCCGCTTACCTTGCGTATGCCAATTTCTTTTAAGCGCATGGAAGAGCGCGCAGTAGATAAATTCATGTAATTGATAGAAGCAATAATCAGGATTAATGCCGCTACCAGTGAGAAAATAGTAATATAACGGATATTTCCGTTAGGGCCCATTTCATAACCGAGGTTAGAATGAAGGTGAATGGACCGCAGCGGTTGCATCTCCATTTTATAGTGGGCATTACCAACAGATGCTTTCAGGTATTTAGTGAAGAAAGCTGGCAGCTTCGCTTCCAGTTTTTTGATATCAGCGTTTTCTTTTAAAAGAATATAGGTATAGAGATATGAATTTTCCCAGTTACTGCCCGTCTCAGCCGGCATGGAACGCAAAGCGCTGAAGGCAAAGTGCGCATTTACCGGTACATCATCAATCACGCCGGTTACCTGGTTGCCGAAATTGTTACCTAAACTAACGGTTTTATTAAGTGCGGTGGAAGCATCGCCAAATAGTTTTTGCGCCAGTGTTTTGGTAAGTACAATGCTTTGGGGTTTGTTAAGCGCCGTATGAGGATCGCCATATAAAAAATGATAACTGAATACTTTGAAAATGCTGCTGTCTGTATAGAATATATCGCCCACCTGTAACCGCTGCTCTGCATAACCAAGGGTGCCGCCGCCTTCTGCATCAAATCGGACTACCTGTTCAATCTCGGCGTATTCATTTTTTAAAGCAGCACCGGTTGGCGCGGGCGTAACAGCCAGATCAAAATGACCGCCGGGCCAGCTGGCATGCTGCGCTACGCGAAAAATGCTGCCGGCTTTCTTGTGAAAATTGTCGTAGCTGAGTTCATGCGCCACATACAGTGTAATCATCCAGCAGGCTGCCAATCCTATGGCCAGGCCACCAATATTGATAAGGGAAAAGGTTTTGTTTCGTTGTAAATTGCGGAATGCAACGGTAAAGTAGTTCTTAATCATGTTATCAGTCTTAAGTAAGTTGGGTGCACTAACAGGTTCAAGCGCCGTGCCACTACCTAAATTATTGAATTATAATGATTAGTAAAATCCGGCCCAAAAGTTTGTACGAAACTGGACAGGTAAGTGTGCGGATACGGACAATACCGTGGGTCGTGAGACGTCAATGGCCAGGCGTACATTTTACTATTCCGCAACTATTCACGCACCAGGTCTAAGCCTTCACGAGATCATTCGCTTCTCAACGATTTTACCGGGTTGGCCAGCGCTGCTTTTACAGCACGGTAACCCACAGTTATCCAGGCAATAGCAAGTGTAGCAACAATGGCCAGTAGAAACACACCTATGCCAATATGGATGCGGTACACAAAATTTTGCAGCCAGCCATTCATGGCATACCAGGCCACCGGAACGGCTATTGCAAAAGCGATGGCAATCAGCAGCGTAAATTCTTTTGAAAACATTACTACTATATTGCTGATGCTTGCGCCCAGCACTTTCCGGATGCCCACTTCTTTTGTTTTTTGTATGGCCATGTAGGAAACAAGTCCGTACAGGCCTAAACATGAAATAAAAATAGCAATGCCTGCAAATATTTTATAGAGCAATGATAACTGGTTTTCCTGCTGGTAAAAACGTTCAATGGTTTCATCCATAAAATGACTGTTATACGCATATTCCGGATAGGTATCCTGCCAAAGCTTTTGTACCTGTGCAGTTGTGGCTGCAATATTGCCGGTGTTTATTTTTATGCCAATGGTGTAATAATCAGATTGCGCTTGCGATATGGTGAGTGGTTTAATGGTTTCGCGCAGTGAATTGGTTTTAAAATCTTTTACTACACCCACTACCGGCAGCCACCTGCCACCTCCAATCCGGATTGTTTTGCCAATCATTTGCTTCGGATCTTTTATGCCCAGTTTATTCATCATGGTTTCATTCACCACCAGTTCGCGCATGGTATCACTGGCGGTAAAAGCCCGGCCCGCCATAAACTGCAAGCCATAGGTTTTAAAATAATCTTCATCGCCGTATTTCAGGAAAGAAGGGAAGTCGATGTCTTTGCCACTGTTATTAAAATAAAAATTGCTGGCCCAGTTGTTATCAGAAGAAGGCACATCGCTGGCCAGGGAAACATTCAATACACCGGATGCTTTCATCAGCTCCAGTTTCAATGGCTTCATACGAGCCCTCAATGAGCTGTCACTGTAACAAGGAATAACCAGGATGGCTTCTTTGTTAAAGCCGAGGTCCGCATTGCGCACAAAATTCATCTGGCTTACTGCAACAATGGTACCTATAATGAGTATCTGTGCTATACTGAACTGTGTAACCACCAGTATCTTGCGCAAAGAAATGCCGCCTATGCCGGCCGCATTAATTTTACTTTTTAAAGCCAGCACTGGTTTAAAGCCAGACATAACCAATGCAGGGTAAGTGCCGGACAAAAACGTTACCGCTATTAATGTTACAGCCATAAACAATATACTGCCGGGCGTTAAAAGGTTGAGGGAGGCCGGTGTGTTGGCAACGTGCGATAAATAGGGAAGGGCCAGCCAGGCGATTATTATTGCAAGGATAATAGAAAGCAGCACCAGTAAAAAAGTTTCTCCCATCACCTGCGCTATTAGTTGTTTGCGGGTACTGCCCAACACTTTTCTTATGCCCACTTCTTTGCCGCGGCCAATAGCCTGTGCCGTTGATAAATTAATAAAATTGATGGAAGCCATTATGATGATCAGAATACCAATTAACGACAGCGTCCATAAAATAGTTTTACTGCTGCTGTGATCGCCCAGCGTACCATAGCGGTAGTCAAAGTGCATGTCTTTCAGCGGTTGCAGTATTATTTGTCTTCTACTTTCCGGGTTATCATGTTTTTTTACAAACCCTGCCATTTGTGACTGAATGCCGGCCAATTGCACACCAGGTTGCAGCAAGGCGTATACCTGGTGATTGCTGCTCAGGCTGCCCCAATCTTTGCTGTAGCCATATTTATCAGCATGTTGTTTAAGTGTTTCGTAAGCAATAAATATTTTTAAGGGAAAATCAGAATTTATGTGTCCATTGTCAATAATGCCACTGACTTTGAGTAATACCGTATTATCAAGTTTGACATATTGCCCGCTGGCATTTTTCCAGTCGCCAAAATATTTTATCGCGGTTTGTTTATCGATAACAATATTACCAGGTTCGCTGAGCGACGCTGCATTTCCTTCCAGCCAGTCAGCATTGAAAATGGCAAAGTAATCCGGCTGCGTAAATACCACGCCATTGTCTTCAATAAATTTTTTGCTTACTGCGGGTTCTGCATTGGGATTTTTGCCCAGTACAATTACCTGGCTGCCATTTGCTGCATTAAGGGCAGCAATTTTGTCAAACTGTGGAAAGTCGGTTTTTAATGCTTCCGGCGCAGGGCAGGGTATACCCGGATTGAATTCCTGGCTGCCATCCCTGTTATTGGTGGCAGTCACCAGCCGGTAGATATTGGAATAGTTTTTTTGAAATTTATCATAACCCAGTTCGTAGGTAACCACCAGGAAGATCAGCAGACAGGCGGCAATGCCCGTGGCAAGTCCGGCAATATTAATGACAGCATATGATTTATGCTTCAGTAAATTTCTCCAGGCAATTTTAAAATAGTTTTTAACCATACAATGACTTTTGGCTTTTAGCCATCTGCTTTTAGCAATGGCATTTTTCTTGTTGATATAATCAGTAACTAGCGGTTTACGGCAAATGGATCTTCTATTCGCTTCTCAATGATTTTACCGGGTTGGCCATCGCTGCTTTAATAGCTTGTATACTCACCGTGGCCAGCGCAATGATTACTGCAACAGCCGCTGCTGCTGCAAACATCCACCAATGAATGGGAACCCGGTAAGCAAAACCCTGTAACCATTTAAACATACTATAATAGCCCGCAGGAACAGCTATCAGTGTGCCCAGTAATACCGGCTTTAATAAATCCTTTGACAGCAGCACTACAATATTTTGTACTGAAGAACCCAGCACTTTTCTTACGCCGATCTCTTTCGTTCTTTTAATAGCGGTGTAGGAAGCAAGACCAAAGAGGCCAAGGCAGGCAATGCAGATGGCGATTACCGAAAAAATCCGGAGGATATATTCCTGTTTAACTTCAGATTTATACAGTTGCGCAAATTTTTCATCGAGGAAGCTGTATTCAAAAGGATAAGCCGGAATAAGGCTGTTATAGTTTTTTTTGATATCCGCAATACTCGCCTGCAGGTTGACTGTTTTTATTCTCAGCAGCGCAAGGCGTTTGTCTGATCCCGGGCTGATAATCAGACAACCGATTGGCTGTTTTAACGACATATAATGAAAGTCTTCAACAACCCCCACAATTGAACGGCGCACGCTGTCCCTCATGATATTTTTTACCCATTTGCCAATTGCCTGTTCAGGCGTGTAGCCCATTTTGGTGGCAGCAAGCCGATTGATAATAACAGCATGCAAGCTATCCGTAGGAAATTGCGCTGAAAAGTCCCTGCCGGCGATAAAGGACAGGCCCAGGGTTTTTGCATATTCAAAATCTGTAAACTCCGTATTCAATAGTAATTTTTCGCCTGGTTTACCTTCCGTTTCAAAACCATGGCCATCATAAAAGCCGCCTGGTTCGCCCGACATCAGCGACACACTTTCAACTGCAGGGTTACGTTCCAGCGCAGCTTTCAGTTGATTGCGCTTAGCACCAGCTTCATTGTTATCTAACCGGATGATCATGGCCTGCTCTTTATTAAAACCAAGGTTGGTTGATTTTATATAATTCATCTGGCTCATAATAACGGTGATACAGATAATCAACACTACAGATATGCCAAACTGAAAAACCACCAGCAGCTTCCTGAAAAGCACGCCATTCGTGCCCGTTTTCAAGTTGCCTTTTAATGAGTCAACAGGGGAGAAAGAAGAAAGCAGTAATGCAGGGTAACTTCCTGCCAGCAATCCCACAATAATAATAACACCAATAAGAAAAATGTATAGCCATCGATTGCTCCAATACGCGGGCAGTGTGTAGCCTAGCAGGGAAGTGTACGCGGGCATCAATAACTGAAGCAGTGCAATGGCCAGCAGGGTAGCAATGCCGGTAAACAAAACCGATTCCAGTATAAATTGGCCAATTAATTGTTTCCGCAATGCGCCCATCACTTTTCTAAGGCCCACTTCTTTCGATCTTTCAGTGGCCCTCGCCGTGGCGAGGTTCATAAAATTAATACAGGCAATCAGCAGTATCAGCATGGCGATGGACATAAAAATAAAAACTACCTTTTTGCTGCCATGCTTTACCGGGTCATAAGGAGATTCGCCTTCAAAATAAATATCTTTCAGCGGATTTATTTTCAGATCCATCTTAAAACCATTTTCAGCATAATATTTTCCCAGGTATTTATTCATAAAAGCCGGAAACCGCTTGCTTAGCTGCGCCGGGTCTGTAGCAGGATTCAACTGCAGGTAAGTGAACCAGCCATTATTTGGCCATTGATTAAACCAGGGCTCGCTACTCCAGATGCTCAGCGGTATTACCATATCAAAATTGAGATGAGAATTAACCGGAACATCTTTGGCAATACCTGTAACTTTTAATACCGTCTTTTGGTTCATAGACATCAGCTTGCCCATTGGATCTTCGCTGCCAAAATATTTTTTTGCCACCGTTTCTGTAAGTACAATACTGCCCGGTTCTTTTAGTACAGTAGCAGGGTTGCCCTTCAGTAATTGAAAATTGAAAAAAGTAAAGAAATTGGTATCCGTTAAATAGATATTTTTTTCATTAAAGGATGCATTTTTGTAAACAATTAAATCATTGTCAGGCATAATCCTGACCTGTTGTAGTACAGCGTCCGGAAAATCGTTTTTCAGTACCGGTCCATACATGGGCGACAACCAGGGTATTTCCCTTTTTTCACCGTTTGTATTTGCTACCCGCACTGCGCGGTAAATGTCTTTCCCGTTTTTATGAAAATTGTCATAGCTGAATTCATTTAATATATACAGGAAAATCATGAGACAACAGGTAATACCGACTGTAAGACCCAGCATGTTTATCAACGAAAACATTTTTTGTTTCCTGAAATTATTGAAAGCGAGTAAAAGATAATTTTTCAGCATAGTCTTAAAATTTTACACCTGATGTCTGATTTATTTATGTCTGACTTATTTTTCATTGCCGCGGTTACCAAATTTTTATATTGCCACATTGTGTATTATTCACTTCTTAACGATTTTACCGGGTTGGTCATTGCTGCTTTTATTGCCTGCAAACTGGTGGTGAGCAAGGCAATAAACAATGCCAGTGCCCCGGCCAGGGCAAACATCCACCAACTTATACTTATCCGGTAAGCAAATGCTTCCAGCCATTTGCGCATCATCCATAAAGTAAGGGGTGATGCTATGAGGATGGCGATGCCTACCAATTGTATAAATTCTTTCGACAGCAATGCGGTTATACTGGTTACTGTTGCACCGAGTACTTTCCGGATACCAATTTCTTTGGTGCGCTGCGCCGCTTCAAACGCTGCAAGACTGAACAAGCCCGAGGCTGAAATAACAATGGCAATGATTGCAAAAACAAGTATTAATAAAGAGGCCAGTTGATCCTGTTTATAGAGGTTGTTAAAACTGTCCTCAAGAAAAGTGTATTCAAGCGGACTTTGCGGAATATATTTTTTCCATATTTTTTGAATGACCAGTAACGCTGCTCCGGCATTCTTAGGAGCGGTCCTCACTACAAGCTGGTTTCTCCATGCCGGGTTATTAAATATAACCACCGGCCCCATTTTCTCATGCAAACTCTTATAAGCAAAGTCTTTTACTACGCCTATGACCCGTCCCGTATCGCCTTTAAAAATGAAGGTTTGTCCTACGGCGGGCAGCTTTAGTTTAAAATCCGTTACAGCTGCTTCATTTAGAATAAAGCCGTGCCTTATGCCGTCTTCCAGGCTAAACCAGCGGCCTTCCCGCATTTGCAACTGCATGGTTTTTTGAAAATCTACATCGGCGGAAAGCTGGGCAATTCTTGGTTTATAGCTGCTGTCATGCCCTTCCCAGTCAGCACATTCCGTACAGCTGCTGCCAATATTCACCACAGGCTGGTTAGCGCTGGCAACAGCGTCAATGCCGCTTTGCAAAATAAGCTCAGCTTTCATGGCCTGTATAACGGATGGCCTGTTTTCCCTGCTTATGACAGGTGGCAATGCAAAAGACAATACCTGTGACCTGTTATAACCGGGATCGGTTTGTTGTATAAACTGCATTTGTTTATAAATGATGATGGTGCCAGCTATGAGTATAACGGAGATGGTAAACTGTACTACTACCAGTAATTTCCGGAAGCTGCTGTCTTTTATTTTTAATACAGTGGCGCCCCGGAAGACCTGGAGAGGTTTAAAAGAGGACAGCAGCACGGCCGGATAAATACTATTGAGTAATAGCGCAACAGATAACGTAATGCCCATCACTTTCCACAGGCTGAGCGATAGTACAGGCAGTGTAAAAAATTTTCCTGTTAATTGATTGAATGCAGGCAAACAGAGTTGTACCAATAGCAAGGTGGCCAATAGCGACAGCAGGCTGATAAGTACTGACTCTGTTAAAAACTGGAAGAAAAGATGAGCGCGGTTAGCACCGGTAATTTTTCGGATACTTACTTCTTTTGCACGCAGGCTGGCTTTGGCTGTAGTAAGGTTTACATAGTTGATGCAGGCTATCAGCAGCAATAAAAAGCCCAGCAAGGAAAATATATATACAGTATTGCGGTTGCCATGTATAAACGCTGAGTTTTGTATCGCTGTCTCAAAATGCATTTCAGCCAGCGAAATCATGCCAATGGGTGTTGCATCGCCTGCATTGGCCTTTGTTTTAAGTATGGCTGATATTTTAGCAGCTGTAGCAGTGGGGTTGATACCAGCAATGGTTTTTATAAAAGTAATATAATTGGCATTATTCCACTGTTCATCATTCTGGCGTATCTGCAGGTTGGTCAGCAATGCAGCGATAGGTATAAATGCCTTGTATTGAAAGCTGGAATTGACGGCCGCATCTGCTACTACGCCTCTTACATGGTAATCCATACTATCAACACGGATTGTTTGGCCCAGGGCCTTACTGCTGCCAAAATATTTGCTGGCCTCTGATTTTGATAGTACGATGCTGAAAGGATATTCATTAAAGGAAGCAGCATTCCCTTCTATGAAATTATAATCAAAAATAGTAAACCAGTCCTGGTCAACATAGGCACATTCCTTTTCATAAAACAAATTGCCTTTAACACTAAACACCGGCCAGTTGTTGGTATACAACCGGGTTGTTTTTTCAATTTCAGGTAATTCAGTCTTAATTGCAGCTGCCAGCAGAAGTGGGGTAGTTTCCCAGGCGCCCCAGCCCGGTGCAAGGGTTGTAAGACGAAAAATATTTTTTTTGTCTCTATAATTATCAAAACTGGTTTCATTCTGCACCCACAGAAAAATCAATACGGCCGCGGTCATACCAACAGACAGGCCGGCTATTTTGATACAGCTGGTTGTTTTATTTCTGCCTATGTTTCGCCAGGCGTTTTTTATATAGTTTTTTAGCATAGAAAAATATGTTTGTGCGTATTGCACTCCCAATTGGTTACGGATAAGGGTATCGTTTTTTGCCTGCAACCTGGCGCATCTATATGCTTCCGATGGTCTTTTTACTCACTTCTTAATGATTCTGCCGGGTTGGCCATAGCTGCTTTTATTGCCTGGAAGCTGATGGTAAGCAATGCAACAGTTGTTGCAATACATCCTGCCAGCAAAAATATCCACCAGGAAATAGTTGTGCGGTAGGCAAAGTTCTGCAACCAACTGTGCATACCCCACCATGCCAGCGGAAATGCCACAATGGTTGCAATGATAATCAGTCGTAGAAAATCTTTTGACAGCAGCCCAGCAATATTGCCAACACTGGCGCCCAGTACTTTGCGGATACTTATTTCGCGCACCCGTAATTGTGTGGTATAAGCTGCCAGGCCCAGCAAGCCAATGCAACCAATAAATATGGCCAATACAGAAAAGATAGTAAAGATCCGCTGCATCATTTGCTCGGCACGGTATTGATTGGCCAGGCTGCGATCAAGAAAGTCATAATGAAATGGGCGTTCCGGTACAAATTTTTTCCATAATTTTTCTATGCTGGCAAGCGCTGTTGCAAAATTATCTGTCTTTATCCGGACTGCCGTTATCGCAGCTACGTTGCCAAACTTTTTTGTATTAATAAAAATAAGCGGTGTTATCTGCTGGTGCAGGCTTTGGTAATGAAAGTCTTTTACTACACCCAGCACGGTGTATTGGTAGGGCGTTCCATCAGGTGCATTAAATCCATCCGTAGTAGTAGTTAAGCGGGTGCCTACCGGGTTTTTCAATCCCATTTCGGATACGGCTTTTTCATTGAGTACAATACCAAGAGAATCTGTCAGAAAATCGTTCGCAAAAAAACGACCTTCTTTCAATTGTATGTCAAGGAGTGAGGCATATTGATCATCTGCCACAACCGCTCTTCCTGTCATTGCTTCTTTGGAGCCTACAGGTTGAAAACTGATACCAAAAAATCCATCCTGCCCTGGAAAAGAGGATGCGCCACTAATGGTTTCTACACCGGGGATGCCGGCCAGTGCATCTTTAAATGGCTGGGTTTGATTGTCCAGCAATCCTGTTTGCAGTATTTCAATCACGTGATCTTTTTTAAAGCCCAAAGCATCGCCCTGCATATACTGCATCTGCCGGTTGACCATAATAGTGCAGATGATTAATATAACGGATATGGCAAATTGAAAAACAACCAGTGCGTTTCTTAACGCCATGCCATATTTATTTGATCTGAATTTGCCTTTTAACACCAAAATGGGTTTAAAGGAGGATAATACAAACGCAGGATAAGCCCCCGCTGTAATGCCTATTGCAATTGCGAACAGAAATAATAAAAACAATTTTAAGGGTGCTATAAACCAGGCAATGCCCAATTCTTTGCCAGAAATTTTGTTGAATAAAGGCAGTAGTAATATAATCAACAGGAAGGCTGCTACAAAGCTCAGCAGGCTTACCAGCACTGATTCCAGCAGGAACTGGGTAATAAGCGATTTTTTTTCTGACCCGAATGTTTTGCGGATGCCTACTTCTTTGGCACGTTCCATAGAACGTGCAGTGGACAGGTTAATAAAATTTATACAGGCTATAACCAGTATAAAAATGGCAATTACAGCAAAAGTGTAAACAGTTTTAATACTGCCGTTTGTGCGCAGCTCAGCGGAAAGGTCTGAAGTAAGGTGTATTTTAGGAAGCGGTTGTAAAAAATACCGGTAGCCATTACCAGACGACTGAAACTGCTGCCAGGTCATATTGAAACCTTTGGCAATAGCAGGCGACACATATTTGTTAAGAAATCCGGGAAATTTTGCTTCCAATGCAGCTGGAGCAGCATGGCTGTTTAGCAGCAAGTAAGTATATGCGGAAAAGCCTGTGTAATTGGGCTCAATGGTAAAAGGGAAGCTTACTGACGAGACCAGTACATTAAAATTAAAATGGGCATTTTTCGGCCAGTCTTTGCAAACACCTGTCACAATATAATGAGCAGCATTGTCAGATTCAAAAGATTTGCCGAGGGCTTTGGCAGCATCACCAAAATATTTTTTTGCAGTGGTTTCTGTAATAACGGCCGTATTGTTTTTTTGCAAAGCTGTAGCGGCGTCGCCTTGTAAAAGCGGGGCAGTAAATACGTTAAAAAAATTTGAATCTGCTGCAAGAACTCCTTGTTCTTCAAACACCTTATCGGCAATTTTTATTAGGAAACGGCCATTGCCCACAATGTCAAACAGCCTGGTACTTTGTAAAATCTCCGGGTATTCCCGCTGCATGGATGCGCCAATAGAAGAAGGAACAGGTGCATAAGAGGTAGAGCGCCCGGGGTATTTTCGCTCCAGTGCAACCCGATAGATCTGCCCCCTTTTTTCATGAAAGTCATCATAGCCCAGTTCGCTTTGAATATAGAGTATAATCAGCAGGCATACCGCCATACCAGTAGCCAGGCCCAATATATTAATCAAAGTAAAGCCCCGTCTTTTAAGGAGACTGCGGATGGCAACTTTAAAATAGTTTTTTAGCATGGATTACATTTATTATAACTGTTCAGATTATTTATGGGGCATAGGACGCAAAAATGCCAACACAGTAAATTGCATGTTCATTCTGCTCTCAGGTTTTTTACCGGGTTGGCCAATGCTGCCCTGATAGCCTGGAAACTCACTGTAATTAATGTAATAATCACCGCCAGGATTACAACCAGCACAAAAATACCTATGTTAATGCTAATCTTATTGTCGTATGTTTTTAACCAGTCGGTCATGAAGTACCAGGCAAGCGGAATAGCGATGGCACAGGAAATTAAAACCAGGAATATAAAATCTTTTGAAAGCAATAACCAGAGGTTGGGTACGCTTGCACCCAACACTTTTCTTACGCCGATTTCTTTAACGCGTTGTTCTGCGGTAAATGATGCCAGGCCAAAAAGACCAAGACAGGAAATGAAAACCGCCAGAATGGCGATAATTGCGGAAAGGTTGCCCACGAGTTCTTCATAATTAAATTTTCGGGCATATTCCTCATCGGCAAATTTGTATTCAAACGGGAAGGATGGATTATACCTGTCAAAAATCGGTTTGATAATACTTATAACTTTGGATGCCGGCATAGATGGGTTCATTCTTATATTCACATAGCTTACCCAATCCTTATTGAATATAATTGTCAGGGGAGAAATAGCACGGTAAGGTGATTCCATTTGTATATCGGGTATCACGCCCCGCACAATCATTGCCTTATCATTCCATTTCAGCATCTGGCCCACGGGATTTTTGAGCGCCATGCGTTTTACGGCCGCCTGGTTTAAGATGACCCCATTGGAATCTGCAAATTCACGCGAGAAATCCCTACCCTCAATTACTTTAATACCTAATGTTTTTGTATAGTCGTAGTCCGTAGCAATGGTTGAAAATATAGTTGATTTTTCCAGCGGCAAACTGTTCTTCCATTCCCAGCCGTTATTATTACTATGTATCTCTGATGGTGGAGAATTGCTTTTGCAAAGAGATACAACTGCACCCGAACTAAGTAATTCCTGGCGCAATGCGCCGTAATGTTTACTGATATCATCTGACCAGTTTACAGTAATCAACCCTTTGTTATTAAAACCAATGGGTTGATTTTTGCCGAATTGTATTTGCTGGTAAATGATAATTGTGCCAATCATTAATATTACCGAGCATGCAAACTGGACAACCACCAGCACCTTGCGGGGCAAAGAACCCGATTTACCCGCCTTTAGGTTGCCCTTCAATACGCGGACAGGATTGAATGAAGAAAGGTAAAAAGCCGGGTAACTCCCTGCCAGTAATCCGGTGAGTGCAGTAAACACAATCATGACACCCCAGAATAAGGGATTGCCAATTTCTAAACTCATGTCTTTTTTGGTAAGCTGGTTAAAGAAAGGCAGGGCTATCAGTACCATCAGCAACGCAAGTATAAATGCCAGCGCGGATATTAGGAGCGATTCGCTCAAAAACTGGGCAATAAGTTGTTTTTTTAAAGAGCCAACAGCTTTGCGTATGCCTACCTCTTTTGCGCGCTTTTCACTGCGGGCTGTACTCAAGTTCATAAAATTAATACAGGCAATCAGCAGCACAACAATGCCCAGTATACCAAACATTCTTACATACTTTATAAATCCCCCGGTATTTTTTCCATTTTTAAATTCGCTGTACAAACGCCACTTCTCGGCAGGATGAATAAACAATTCCGGTTTAACAGCTTTCAATGTGTTCTCATCCGTAAAATGTGCAATGACAGTATTTTTTATCCTGGTATCTACACTGGCTGCATTTACGTTGGCATTGAGTTCTACAAAAATCTGCCACGAATTATTTCCCCAGTTAGGTTTATGATATTGTTTAATATGTGGATAAATTGTTTCCTGCAATTGCCATGGCAGCAGGTAGTCAAAACTGAGCGAACTATTCCTGGGCTGTTTTGCAACAACTGCTGTAACTTTCAGATCCGTTGTATTATCCAGTTTTATTACTTTACCCACCGGGTTTTCCGTACCAAAAATTGTCTTCGCTGTTTCGTCTGTCAGTACAATTGAATACGGGTCGTGCAAACCCTGCCTGCTTCCATTAAGTATGGTAAAAGAAAACATGGTCATGGCATCTTCTCCAATAAAATGCCCGGATTTATTCAGCTTTTTTTCTCCGTAAACAAGTGAATGTTCACCACCCCAATCGCACATGGCCACGGCTTTAAAGTCCGGATACTTTGTTTTAAGTTCCTCGCCCAAAGGATAGGGCAATGCGGTCTGGCTGCCACGGTTTCCGTCAAAGGTCTGGTACATCATCACCTGGTAAAGCGATGGGTAGTTCTTAAAATGTTTATTGGCAGATACCTCGTCATAGATCCACAATCCAATAATCATTGCCACGGCCATGCCGGAAGCAAGACCGGCTATGTTTATAAAAGAATATACCTTGTTTTTGACAAGGTTTCTCCAGGCAATTTTAAAATAATTCTTTAGCATAAAACAATTTTTAGCGCTCAGTCATAGGGCGTTTCGGAAAATTGCTATTCATTCCGATCCGCAATAAAAATCAGCAGTTAAAAAACAATGGCGCTGCCTGCTAATCACTCCTTAAAGATGTTACCGGGTTGGCCAGTGCCGCTTTAATGGCTTTGAAACTTACGGTAAACAAGGCAATCACAAGGGCTGTTATACCTGCCAGTACAAATACCCACCAGCTGATATCAATGCGGTAAGCAAAATCCTGCAGCCAAATATGCATGGCCCACCATGATAAAGGAAATGCCAGCAGGCAGCCAATCAATACAAGTTTTAGAAATTCTTTTGACAACATTTGTGTTACCTGGGTTACGGTAGCACCCAGAACCTTGCGGATGCCAATTTCTTTGGCACGTTGCTCTGCAGTGTATGTAGCCAGACCAAACAAACCCATGCATGCCACGATAATGGTGAGAATGGCAAAGATATTCAGTATGCGCCCGGTCTTCTGTTCTGCCGCATAGGTTTTGCTATAGAGCTCGTCCATGAAAGCGTAGCTAAATGGTTCATCCGTTTTGAAAGTCTGCCATTGTTCTTTTATAGTACCCAGCAGGCTGGCGATATCTGTAGTTTTTACTTTTACAATTAATCCTGTTTCGGGTTGCAGCACCATCAGTAACGGCGTAATGGCTTCATGCAGCGACTTAAAATGAAAATCTTTTATTACGCCAATTACTGTGTAAGCAAAGTTTTTACCACGGCTGCTGTTTTCCCGTACAATTTTTTGGCCGATGGCGCCTGCGCCCCATCCAAATGCGCGGGCTGCTGTTTCATTAATCAAAATGCCCGATGAATCAGTTGGCATAGTGGGGGAGAAGTTGCGGCCAGCCGCCATTTCAATGCCCAGCGTGGGAATGTATTGCTCATCTATATGATATTCCAGGGTACGCATCATCTGGTCTTCTTTGCCAGCAGGGTATGCAAGCGCATTATTGCTGAAACTGGGGCCTGCCGGCTTATAGCCTGATGTAGTTATATGTGCGACGCGTGAATCTTTCAACAACTGTTCTTTAAACGCTTTTTCATTTTTGCCCAGTGCCCATGAATTCTCAATTACCAGCAGCTGTTCTTTATCATATCCCAGTTTTTTGGATTGTATATATTTCATTTGCTGGTAAACAATGATAGTACCCGTTATTAAACTAACGGAGATAAAAAACTGGAAAACCACCAGGCCGCTACGCAAACCAGGGCTGCTGGTACTGGCACTCAGCCTTCCTTTTAAGGTAGCAATGGGTTTAAATGAAGAAAGAAAAAATGCCGGGTAAATGCCAGCCAAAAGTCCTACCAGTAACCCGAGCGATAAAAGTGCAGCCAGGGGCTTAATCTTAAAACCCATTTGTAAATGTTTACCTGATAATTCATTGAATACCGGTAAGGCAAACTGCACCAGTGCCGTAGCAATCAGCAATGCAATACAAGTGAGCAGTACTGATTCAAGCAGGAACTGTTTTACCAGGCTTGCTTTACCAGAGCCCATTACCTTGCGGATGCCCACTTCTTTGGCTCTTTTAGAAGCGCTGGCAGTGGACAGGTTGATAAAATTAATGCTGGCAATCAGGAGCATAAAAACGGCAATGGCGCCAAAAATGTAGACGTACTTGATATCGCCACCGGGTTCCATTTCATAATTAGTGGCAGAATGCAGGTGAATAGAGGTCAGCGGTTGCAGTTCAAAACCCAGTTGATTGCCTTTGGTGCGGAACTGTGATAAACTCATGCCCATTTGTTGCATAATCTGTGGTCCCATGTATTTTTCTACCATTCCGGGTAGTTTCGCTTCCAGCTTTTTGTAATCAGTTCCTTTTTTCAGTACGGCATACGTAAAATAACCCGACATCATCCAACTGGGATCTTTTGCCTGGTTAACACTTTCCATTGAGCACAGCATATCAAAATGGAAATGTGCATTGGAAGGCAATTGCTCTACCACTCCTGTTACAGTAAACAATCCGCCATCTCCGTAAGAAAGTGTTTTGCCCATGGCCTCACCATTACCGAAAAATTTCCCGGCTGTTTCTTTTGTAATAACAATAGTATTGGGAAGCTGCAATGCGGTGCTTGCATCTCCTTTTATAAACCGGTAGCTAAATACCCGGAAAAAATTTGGATCAACAAATGCCGCCGAAGCATCTTTAAAAGTTTTGTTGCCGAAAGTAATTTTCGGCCTGCCATCCTGTTTTATCCTGGTAGCCTGCTCCACATCTGCATATTCAGTCTTCAAGGCTGCCGCCACAGGCGGCATCACATTGCCTTCATATATTTTACCGCCGTTCATTACTGCTTTAAAAACAATGCGTACGGTACGGTCTGCTTTTTCATTGAAATGATCATAGCTCAGCTCATCCTGTACAAAAAGCATAATAATAAAACAAACGCCAATGCCGATGGATAAACCAAGTATATTAATAAAAGAAAATGCTTTGTTTTTTAATAAATTTCTCCAGGCTATTTTTAAATAATTAGTTATCATACTTGTCGTCTTAATTTTTTGTCACAAATTCAATTTTATCCAGGTGCATTATTTTTTTCAACAGGCGTTCAAACGATGCGTTCAATTCAGGGCAGGATATCTTTTCTACTGACGGTGCGGTAATAATTTGCAGTAATTTTACTGCTGTTGCTGCCAGCAAAGCATGCGCCGGTTTTTCGTTTATCCATTCATCCCAATATTGCTCATACACTTTGTTTGTTTGAAGATGCCAGTCCAGGAAACTTTCATCTGCCAATAATCCCGCAACCGCTTTAACTTTTTTCTTATTCACTGTTCAGAAATTTTTGGCGTCACTGGTTCACTGCCCCGTACGGATACTGCCGGCTATGCCTATTAATTTCCAACAGTTGTGCCAAGGCAGTATACTCGGCTGGCAAAGGGTTTCAGTGTAAGCAGCCGGCAAAACTGTCCGGAAACGTACAGTTGGTGTACGATAGCAATACATGGCTTTCAAAAGGGGGATGCAGGCTTTACGGTTGCGCCATCACAGGGTTGGCAAGGGCCGGCACCGAATCCTACTCGCTGCGCAGTGATTTTACAGGATTAACAGACGCTGCTTTAAATGTGCGCATACCCAGTATAATGAATGCCAGTAAAAACATAATTAATCCTCCCGATACAAATACCCAGCCGCTGACGCTTGTTTTATAGGCAAAATTTTGCAACCATTTGTGTGCGCCCCACCATGCTACTGGTGCCGCAATTAAAAATGCAATCACAATCAGTTTTAAGAAGTCTTTAGACAGCAACGTTATCAATTGTGGTATACTGGCGCCTATTACCTTGCGGATCCCTATTTCTTTTGTACGCTGGCTGGTGATATAGATAACCAAACCCAATAAGCCAAGGCAGCTAATGGAAATTGCGAGGCCGGTGGCCCATAACAAGAGGCTGGAAATATGTTTTTCGCTGGTATAATATTTTGCAATAGTCTCATCCAGGAATTTATATTCAAATTCATTGTCGGGGTAGATTTCTCTCCATGCTTTTTCCATTTTTGCGATGGCAGATTTCCACACAGTACCACTGGCATTTTGCGGTTGCAATGCAATGCTGAATACACGTGACTGCCGCCTTGCATTTACCATCGCCAGCGGCTTTATTATTTCGTGCAACGATTTTTGGTGAAAATCTGCGGCTACACCAACAACCGGTAATTGTTGACCGTTGAATTCAATGTTCTTACCAACGGCCTGCTGTGGTTCCCTGAAGCCGAGTATACCAGCGTAGGTTTGATTGATGATGATTCCTGTATCCGTATCACTGTTGGCCAGGGCGGTGCCGGCAACTAATTTCATGTTGAACAAAGCCAGATAGCTGCTGTCAATCATTTTCATTTGCACATCGCTTTCAATTTCTTTTTTCCCATCTTTATAACTCATGGTGCTGGACCAGGTGTTATTGGATGTTGGCGGACTGCTTGACAAACTAATCATAGCTATTTCAGGAATCGCTTTTAGCTTTTCCATTAAAATATTCTTGTGACTGGCATTGCGATCCCGGTAATCAGTGGAAAAATATATGATCGCGTCTTTTTTGAATCCAAGATCTTTATTGAGCGAATAGCTGATTTGTTTGGTTACCAGCAATGTTGCAATAATAAATACCTGTGCAATTACAAACTGGGATACGGTAAGCGTTTTTCTAAAAACTACACTTCTCGTTTTACCCGTATTGCTGTAAGCCTGGTTTTTCAATACCAGTACGGGTTTAAATGCTGATAATATGATGGCTGGATAGAATCCGGATAATAAAGTAACCACCAGTACAAGTGCGCACAGAAATAAAACAATGCCCGGTTGTGTTGACAGGTTAAAATGCAATCCTTCCGGAATGAAATCAGCAAAGACTTTCAACAGGAGCGGGGTAATGGCAATGGAAAGCAGGGTTGCTATCGCCGTAATGCAGAATGTTTCACTCAAAAATTGCGCTATCAATTGCGTTTTTGAACTGCCCATCGTTTTGCGGATGCCAATTTCCTTTGCCCTTTGCGAAGCTTGTGCAGTGGTGAGATTAATAAAGTTGATACAACCCAGCAGTAAGAGGAAAGAAGCGACAGCCAGCAGCCCGTACAGGGTGGGTTTATGGGCCAGCCGCTGATCGCCCAGGTTATTATAGACAGCGTTAAAGTGGATCTCTCGTAAAGGCTGCAGCATAAAAGCCGTTTTTCCCTTGTCGTCTTTATCTTTCCTCCGGTATTTATCATACAAGGCCAGCATTGCTTTCTCAGTGGTAGCTACAGCGATGCCGGGTGATAGCTTAACAAGTAGCTGTGAAGCGGAATTTGTATTGTTCCACTGATCCCAATCTTCTGGTTTTAGTTGCGTGTTTTCCAGTGTGGCCCTGGATACAAATACCCCAAAAGAAAAATCAGTATGCTGTGGAATGTCTTTTACAATGCCGCTGATATTTACCCTTATGGTGTCATCAAGGTAAATTTCATTGCCTATGATTTCAGTGGCGTCTAAGTTAGGGAAATATTGTTTGGCCCGTGATGCTGTAAGCACAACCTGGTAGGGCTGCTGCAAAGCAGTTTTGCGCGAACCCGCCAACCAGGAGTAGGTAATCATCCTGAAATAAGCTTCGTCTGCAAAAACAATGTTTTTTTGTTTTTTGTATACGATGGATTGCCGGATAGCGGAAGCAGGAACCGTAACTTTTGTGTCCTCATCAACCGTGCGCAGCGGTACTACCAGCTCCAGGCCGGTTGCTTCTTTACGCAACGTGTTACCCATGGGCGAAGTAACGCCGGAATTGAAAAAGTCTTCTCCTGCGAAATTAAAATTGGATACCACCCGGTAAATTCGGTCGCCATCTTTGTGAAATGTATCGAAATTAAAATCATACTGCACAATGAGGTAGATCACCAGTGATGCACTGATACCAATGGCGAGGCCAAAAATATTTATCAGTGAAAATGTTTTGTTCCGCCATAAATTTCTGACTGCCGTGTTGAAGAAGTTTTTTAGCATGTCTGGTGATCGTTTTAAGATACCTGGTAGATAATATCCGATGCTGTTTCGGTTTTTCTACAACTGTGTTATTTTAAATTATTCCTATTCTGACCTTAAACTTTTTACCGGGTTGGCCAGGGCGGACTTTGTTGCCTGGAAACTGATGGTTAAAAGTGCGATAGCCATCGACGCCATTCCCGCAAAGGCAAATACCGTCCAGCTGATGGAAACCTTGTATTCAAAATTTTGCAGCCAGCTACTCATCGCCAGCCATGCAGCCGGCGTTGCAATCACAAATGCAATCAAGACCAACAATAGGAAATCTTTTGATAATAAACGAAATAGCGAGATGGCGCTTGCACCCAGCACTTTCCGTATACCAATTTCACGGGTGCGTTGTTCTGCCGTAAATAATACCAGCCCCAGTAAACCCATACATGAAATTAATATAGCCAGGAATGCGAAATACCCGGAAAGTTTTTGAACCAGCATTTCACTCTGGTACAAAAATTTATATTCTTCATCTGCAAACTGATGACTGAACGGAAAATCAGGATTTAATTGCCGGTGTAATTTTTCCAGGCCAGCCAGCGCTGATGCTGTTTTACCCGGTGCAATGCGTATCAGTGCATAACCCCCGCTTGCTTTACCCGAGAGCCTGATGATGATGGGCGCTATTGGCACATGCAGCGAATTAAAATGAAAATCTTTTACAACACCAACTATTGTACCCTTTCTACCCCAAAAAGTAAGCGATTTGCCAAGGGGTTCTTTGTAGCCAATACGGCTTAGCGCAGTCTCATTAATAATATAGTTGGATGAATCAGCATAGTCGGGAGAAAAGTCGCGACCCTCAACAATAGTAGACTGCATGGTTTTTACAAAATCATAGCCAGCAGCTACCTGCGTAAAATTGGGATTTGTATTGGGCGCCTTACCATCCCATTGTACCCCACCGGTAGTGTTTTCAATCTGTACAGGCCTGTTCGACATTTTGGTGATGCCAGTAATGCCGGGAATTTTGAGCGCCTCATTTTTAAATATGTCAAATTGGGGGACAAGCAAGCCTGTTATGGGTAAATAAACCAGGTTATTTGGTTGATAGCCGAGGTTTTTTGTTTGTATATAATCAACCTGGCGGGAAATAATAATCATGCCGGTGATAAAAATAATAGACAAGGCAAACTGGAATACCACCAGCCCTTTGCGAAGCCAGGTTGATGATGCTGAAATGGTAACCTTGTTCTTTAAAACTGCAATGGGTTTGAAAGACGAAAGCAGCAATGCCGGATAACTGCCCGCGAAACATCCCGTAACAATGATTAAAGCGGTTATCGATAGCCAAAAACGATAATCATGGCCTGGATATACGATGTTTTTACCGGTAAGATTATTAAAGGCAGGCAATAATAACGCAACAATAATCAATGAACATACTACTGCAAGTAATGTAAACAATAACGCCTCACCTAAAAATTGCAGGACTAAAGATGAACGCACAGCACCAATTACTTTTCGTACACCTATTTCTTTTGAACGCTTTAAGGAACGTGCTGTACTAAGGTTCATGAAATTGATACAGGCAATCAATAAAATGAAAATAGCTACAATGCTGAATAACTTTACATACTCAACCCGTCCGCCGGACACAAAGCCGTTTTTAAAATTAGCATGCAGGTATTTTTCATCATAGCGTTGCAGCCCCAGCTCAAGCCTGTCCAAATCAGCATATTGTTTGTCATACTTTTTTATAAAATGCTGCATTTTTGCTGCTACAATTGCCGGGCTGGCATCTGCTCTCAATTGCACAACCGTGTTGGGGCCGCTGTTGTGCCAATCTTTCACCCAGTTCTCGCGTTCTATAAAAAAATCCCAGCTCAGCAAATAATCAAACCGTTCTGAAACATTGCCGGGGAGGTCTTCAAATACAGCTGTAATTTTCAGGTCACGGTAGTTTTCAAAACGTAATGTTTGGTTAATGGCCGCGGCGGGGCTTCCAAAGAAGTTATTTGCCATTGTCCTGGAAACTGCCACACTTTCCAGGCCCTTTATTGAATTGGCGCTTGTTCCCTCCAGTAAAGGGTAAGAGAAAATTTTAAAGAAATCCTGCCCGGCAAAATTTCCATTCATCTTCATCTTCTTCCCGCTTGCGGAAAAAGTATAATAGTGATTATAGGCATAGCTGCATGACAGTTCAACTTCCGGCATTACTCTTTTCAGTTCTTCGCCCAGCATACCCGGCGTATCATAACTGCCGGTTACTTTGTTATCCATGTACTCACGGCTTACGACAGTGTAGATGCGCGAGCCGTTTTTATGAAATGCATCCACATTGTATTCATCTTTTACCCATAGAAAAATAAAAATGCTGCAAGCCAGGCCAAGTGCAAGACCAGCAATATTGATAATAGAAAAGGTTTTATTTTTCTGCAGGTTGCGCCAGGCTATTTTGAAATAGTTTTTTATCATGAATGCAGTTTTTGTAAATTATATTACTGCCAAAGAAGAGGACCTTGTTCCTCTATATATTTCTCCATGCAACCAATAAACAACTAATGAGCATGCGGTGTTTTTCTGTTTTTTACCTAACGGTGCTGATGCAGAGAAACCCTTTGTTTTTCTAAAGGGCAGCAAATGCTATTCATAAAGTTGACGGGTACGATAAAAAAGCGTCCAATAACATGCCTTTTTGTAATTTATTCAGTAACAAGAAAGTAGAATTGTATGGTCTACGAATAAGTTCGTTTTTGATACAGCTGCTGTCCGGTTTTGATACAGTTTGCCCTGCACCAAAGCAGTTTGTTCACCGTTCAACCATTGGCGCATGAATAACCCGGATATTGGCACAGTAATGAGAAAAGCGATACTAACCATACCCGCTATACTTCGGGAAAACAAAAGCTATACATGGCGGTGGCCGGTACCAGGAACGTTCCGCAACTGGCAATTAAAGGCCTGCCGCCAGGCCGTTGCCAGGCCCAATATATTAATCAATGAAAATACTTGCTTTTTCAGCAGCTTTCTCCAGGCTATTTTACAATAATTTTTATTATGAATGGAAATATAGGAACGCAGATGATGCCCTCATCACTACAGCATTGATTCTCCACCTGCATATGCCTACTCACTTCTCAAGGATTTTACCGGGTTGGCTACCGCAGCTTTAATGGCCTGGAAACTGATGGTTGCAATGGTTATCAGCACGGCCACTGCAGCCGAGATAATAAAAACACCCGGCCCGATGCTGATGCGGTAATCATATTTCTGTAACCAGCCCTGCAAAAAGTACAGCGCCACCGGTACAGCAATCACACAACTGAGTAAAACCAATACAATAAAATCTTTTGACAGCAATAGCCATACCTGCGATATCGTAGCGCCCAACACTTTGCGGATGCCAATCTCTTTGGTGCGCTGTTCTGCGATGTAGGCAGCCAGGCCAAACAGGCCAAGGCATGATATGAAAATAGCAAGGGTAGCAAAAATACCTGCCAGCTGACCAATCAGTACTTCCTGTTTAAATTTAGCCGCATACTGTTCATCCGCAAACTGGTAATCGTATGGAAAGGCGGGATTGTATTTATTAAAGATGGCGTTGAGCTGTGTAATGGCATCCTGCGTTTTAATGGAGGGTGATAAACGGTACATCAGATTGCCGCCTTCATCAGGGGCGGTTAAAAACATGGTAGGATCAGCCGGTGAAAATGGTGAAAGCATTAATGCATCTTTTACTACGCCTGCAATCCGGTACTGTTTGTTGTTCCATGAGATCTGTTGATTAAGCGGATTTTTTAACCGCATCTGCCTGATAGCCGCCTCATTAAAAATAACGCTGGTACTGTCAGCTGTATTTTTAAAATCATTGCCTTGCAGCACTTTCATGCCCAGGGTTTTAAAATAGTCTTCTCCAATAACAATGGTGCCCATCTCTATTGTTTCGCCGGCATTTTTTCCGGGCCACATATCTATGTCAGAGTGCCAGTATATATCAGTGGCCGGACTGGTAGCCATTGTTACATTTTCTGCGATTCCTTTTTCCCGCAATTCATTTTTAAGTGCTGTATAGTTTTTACGGAGATCAGTGTTCATGTCTGTAGACATCAGCCTGCTTATGTCATAGCCGGAAGGACGGTTTTTTGCATGCTGCACCTGCTGGTAGATAATAATAGTACTGATGATGAGGGCAACAGAGCAGGAAAACTGCAGTACGACCAGTATTTTTCTTGGCAGCGTAGCCCCCTTGCCAGCTTTCATATTGCCTTTTAAAACCTGCACTGGCTGAAAGGAGGAGAGATAAAATGCAGGACGGCTGCCTGCCAGCAACGCCGTTATAAAAACTGCTGCAACCATACTCAGCTGGAAACCTGCGCTTGAATAAGGTATGCGTATTTCATTTCCGGTAAGGGTATTGAACGGCGGTAAACACAATTGTACAAAAAGCACTGCAAATAAAAAAGCAAGTAATGTAATCAGGAATGATTCTGTTAAGAACTGCAATATTAAATCTTTGCGTTGCGACCCGATGGCTTTTCTTACGCCTACTTCCCTGGCCCTTTTTTCTGAACGGGCGGTGCTGAGATTAATGAAATTGATGCAGGCAATCAGCAGCACCAGCATACCAATAACACTGAAAATTTTCACGTATTCCAGGAAACCTGGTAAGTCTTTTCCATTCACAAAATTACTATACAGGTGCCAGCGTTGCAGTGGCTGCAGCAGTACAAAGGAATTCATCGAATTGATATTGCCTTTTTCGGTATGCTCTATATCCCTGATTTTGGGAGCTGTCTGTGCATTGCTGGTACCAGGTTTAAGTTTTACAAAAATCTGGTAACCGTTTTGTCCGTAGCCGCCCGTACGTTGCTTTTTTACATTGTCAGAAGTTTGTTCCAGGTAACTAAAAGGCACCAGAAAATTGAATTGCAGTGATGAATTAGCTGGCAGATCTTTCAGTATGCCGGTCACTTTCAAATCGTTTTTGTTGTCAAAACGAACCATTTTATTGATGGCGTTTTCATTACCAAACAATGCTTTGGCAGTGGATGCAGTAAGTACAATCGAATACGGATCCTGCATCACTTTGCTGGCATCACCCCGCAACAGTGGGTATTGAAACATTTTTAAAAAGTCGCTGCCGGTTTGTCCCCCGCGCATATATAGCTTTTTATCACCCACCATTAATCCGTGCGAACCCATCCAGTCGCTCTCCGCCACATATTCAATTTCCGGAATTTGTGTGCGCAGGGCATCTGCCAGCTTCAGGGACGTAGTACGAAAAGTAAGCGTATCACCATTACTGCTAAAATTGCGCTGCACACGGTATAGTTGCTGGTAGGCCGGCAGAAATTTATCGTATGAATATTCACTGTATACCCAAAGGCCAATCAGCAGGGCAACGCCCATGCCTGTAGCCAGTCCAAAAATATTAATGGAACTGTAACCTTTGCTTCTGATAATATTGCGCCAGGCAATTTTTAAATAGTTTTTTAGCATAAATAACAGCTTTAAGTTGTAAGCCATTGCCTGTTAGCCAGGCCTTAAATTGATATTGTATTGTTAACTAACAGCCAATGGTTACAGGCTGATAGTTTTTTACCCCCTTCTTAATGAGTTTACCGGATTTGCCAATGCTGCTTTTATTGCCTGGAAACTCACGGTTGAAATGGTAAGTGCAATGGCGCCCATACCAGCCGTGGCAAAAATCCACCAGGACAATGGCGTTTTGTACTGATAGTTCATCAGCCATTTATCCATAAAGTAATACGAAACAGGGATTGCAATCAGTAAAGAAATAATGACTAAAACAATAAATTCTTTTGACAGCAGCTTCCAAACATTAAACACAGTTGCACCAAGTACCTTGCGCACACCAATTTCCTTAGTGCGTTGTTCGGCAACAAAAGAGGCAACACCAAAAAGACCCAGGCAGGAAATAAAAATTGCCAGCGTAGCAAAAAAAGCTGATAGTTTACCAATACGCTCTTCGTAACCGAATTTATTCCTATACCGCTCATCAACAAAACTGTACACAAAAGGATTTGATGGATTGTATTTCCTGGCTACAGTTTCCACTTTAGCCAGCGCATCGCTGGTTATTAACTGTTTCGACAGTTTAATATTAATAGTGCTCACGCCCCCGTAGCTGACCCTGTAGAAAGACGGATTCACTGGCTTGAAAGGATCTTCCTTTATCATATCTTTTATAACTGCAATCACGCGGTAATCTTTGCCGTTGATTTTTACAAATTCATCCAGGGGATGCCGGAACGCCATTAGTTGCACCGACGCTTCGTTTAAAATCACAGCGGCAGAATCATTGGAAAAATTCCTGGAAAAATCACGGCCCTCTTTTACCTGCCAGCCGATTGTTCTGCCATAGTCGTGTGTTATTTCATTGCTCATCACCAGCGGTCGTGCATCAGGCGCTTTTCCTCTCCACTGTATGTTAGTAGTTCCTCCATACTGCACGGTTACTGAACCAGACGATCCCGACATATCATACACAGCCCCGCTGTTTAGCAAATCAGCCCTGAACGCATTGTAGTGTTTTACCAGTTCCGGCGTGTTCAGATTTATCTCAATCAATTGCTCACGGTTGTAGCCAACAGACCTGTTTTTCGCAAACTGTACCTGGCGAAATACAACAAGCGTACCTATAATCAACATAACGGAAACGCTGAATTGTAAAACCACCAGCACTTTACGCGGTACGGCCGCAAAACGACCTGCTTTAAACGTGCCCTTTAATACTTTTATGGGGCTGAAAGAAGACAAATACAACGCGGGGTAACTGCCGGCAATTAGACCTGCAAGCAAACTAAAAACAATACCAGCTAACCAGAACAACGGGTTTGTCCATAGAATGCTGATTTGTTTATCAGCAACCGAATTGAAAAAAGGAAGCGCCAGTTGGGCGAGCAGTAAGGAGAAAACAAATGCAAATATGGTCACCAGCAGTGATTCACTGAGAAATTGAAAAACCAGCTGCTTCCTCACTGAACCAATTGCTTTTCGTATACCCACCTCTTTTGCTCTTTTCTCCGAACGGGCTGTACTAAGGTTCATAAAATTAATACAGGCAAGCAGCAGCACAAAAAAACCAGTAATACCAAAAAGCCACACAAACTGGATGCTGCCACCGGTATTTACGCCATTTTTAAAATCAGCATACAAGTGCCAGCGGCTCATCGGAAAAATAAAGAATTCAGGTTTATATTTGGGAGGATCTTCCCGCTTCATTCTGCTGTCTTTAATTTTAGCAGAAACAGTTTTAAAATCGGCGCCTTCTCTCAATTGTGCATAAACCTGGAATGAATTCTCATCCCATTGGGTACTTGCTTTTTTGCCATATGCGTCTGTTGAGAGAAACAAATTCCAGTTCGCTAAAAACCGGGTGTCTTTGAAACTGCTGTTAACCGGAAAATCTTCGTACACACCAGCACATTTTACACTCGTTTTATTATCAATCTGAATGAGTTTATCTATAGGATTGTCGTTGCCAAAAAGGTTTTTTGCCAGTGTACGGGAAAGCAGGATGGAATTGATATCGTTCAAACTATTGCGATTGCCGCTGAGCATTGTTACAGACAACATGTCTGTAAATGACGGCTCCACATAATTACCGGTTTCAGCAAGCTTTTTTTCGCCAACAGACAGGATTGGTTTGCGTTCCACAGATACGCTCACCCATTTAAATTCAGGGTATTTAGTCCGCAGTTCATCTGCCAGCGGAACGGGCACTACATCATAGGATGTTTTTTCTCCTGAGAAATTTACAAACTGCCAGATCTTTCCAATACGGTCATAATTGTTGAAATCTTTATTGAACGATAATTCATCATAGATCCATAACCCGATAAGGATGGCCACTGCCATACCAACAGAAAGACCGGCAATATTAATAGATGAATGCAGCTTGTTTTTAACAAGATTACGCCACGCGGTTTTGATGTAGTTCCTTAACATGCTGTCTCTTATTTATTGTTGACGTAATGGGCGCGGCAATTATTGGCAAACGTGTACGCAATGGGCGCATAATAATAGTTTTATTTGCTGCCAATTGTATGCCCGTTTACAATAAATTGATTTACAAAAGCACAAGACATGGAAAAAAAGAACTGGTTCGTTTTTGATACAGTTGCTGTACGGTTTTGATACAATGAGTCCATAAAAAAGCCCGTTCATATAGAACAGGCCTGGTGTATAATATTTATTTTTATCTTCGGTTTATATTATTTAATCGTAAAATTAATATGGCTTCCTCCGCGAACAGTTACCGGAATGCCACCACCATTTATTGTGCCATCAATACGGTCTTTCTTTACATCTCCCTTAAAACCATTCAGCGCAGCTGCATTTACTTTGTCAGCAGATAGTGTAAGATCGATTCCCTTGCCCTGTGGTACCTGCAAACTGGTATTGCCACCAGAATTCGTAATTTTTACAAAACTGCCCAATGTTTTTATGTTCACATCAATATTGCCACCACTGGTAGATGTTTCAAGGCTGCAGGACAGGTTGGTCATATCAATATTGCCGCCGGATGTATGTGCTGATAAAGCCCCATCAATTTCGTCTGCATGAACGTTGCCGCCGCTGGTAGTTGCGTTAACAGTTCCTTGCAGAGAGCGAAGATTTAATGAACCACCGGAAGTAGTAAGCTTAATACTGCCATGACTTTTGCCGGCAGTAATGTTTCCGCCGCTGGTAGACAGGTCGATATCATCCTGCAAATCATCGAGCGTAATATTGCCCCCGGAGGTGCGTCCTTTTATATGGCCGCTCAGGTGGTCTACATTGATATTGCCACCGCTTGTCGTAAAATCCTGTGTGCCCGATAACGCGCTCAGGCTCACATTGCCGCCGCTGGTAGAAAGACTGGTAGATACATTGTGCGGCACAAATACTTTGAAAGAAATACTCAGGCTCTTATTCCAATCCCTGAAGCCTTTCTTAGATTTAGCAATGGCAGTTAATTTATGATCAGCAGCCGACACGCTGAGGTCGTAATTGTCGAGCCTTTTAGCAATATCTTCTTTTGATATGTTACGGTCGCGTCCGTTAGAAGGCCATATATAGACTTCAATACGTGCTTCCGCATCTGTTCCTGCAACCGATATATTGCCGCCGGTAGTTTCTACCCTTACGTGCTGAATCGCATCACTGGTCAAAGATTTAACCATATAAGGGTCTTTGTTGGCGTCCTGGGCTTTTGCCGCTGCTAGCGTGCTTCCAAATAATAATACAAACAAATACTTTTTCATGTTATTATGTTTAATGCTGGTGTTTTGAATGGCTGATAACTGTTACGTTGTTACATGCAGAGACGTGTGGCTTTAACAGATGTTACAGTTTTATAATATTTATATCTCCAAAGGGCCATAACTGCAATACTGTAAGGCCAGGGTAGCCCGGTCTCCGCATTTTTTACTCTGTTCTCAGACTTTTCACCGGGTTGGCGGTGGCAGTTTTTATTGTTTGCAGGCCCAGGGTTATAATGGCAGCTGCCAGCATAGCCAGCCCGCTGATGGCAAATATCCACCAGCTCATACTGGTGCGGTATACAAAATTCTGCAGCCATGCATGCATGGTCCACCAGGCCAGTGGCACCGCAATAACAAAAGCCAGTATCACCAGCCGTAAAAAATCTTTTGACAAAATGGACAGGATGTTTGCAACGGATGCGCCCAGTATTTTCCGGATGCCAATTTCCTTGCTGCGCATATTGGTAGTATAGATAACCAGGCCGAGCAAGCCCAGGCAGCTGATTAATACGGCCAGTCCGGTTGCCCATGCCAGCAGGCTGGCAGTATGCTGTTCTGCTGCATAAAATTTTGCAATGCTTTCGTCCAGGAAATGGTAATTGAATTCTTCGTCGGGGTACATTTGTCGATAGGCAGCCTGCATTTTTGCAATACTGTTCTTCCATAGCAAACCGCCTGCTGTATTTGGCTGTAACTTTATATGAAAAGTAGATCCGTTGCCGCTGCCAAAAACAACCGGGCTTATTTCTGCATGCATGGATTGATCATGAAAGTCTTTCATAATGCCCACTACAGGCGCAGTTTTATTATTCCATTTCAGCAATTTGCCCAGCACTTCCTCAGGCCGTTTAAAACCGAGCAGGTGCGCAAAGGTTTCATTGATCAAAAATTCCCTGGTGGTATCGCTGGGTTCCACATTTCTGCCTGCCAGTAAAGGAATCTGGTAAACCTGCAGGTATTCGGGGTTGCCCCACCTTATCTGGATATTTGCTTCCGGTTTAATTTCCGCTGTACCATTAAAGAATGAAATATTGGTAAAAGCAACACCTGCACTTGCGGGCGACATAAACCCGGTACAGGCTACCGCCACACCAGGGATAGCTTTTATTTGTTTTAGTAATTGCGGGCCGTGCGATTTCACTTTATCGCGGGGCGCATCAAATGTTATAACGGCTTCTTTATTAAAACCTAAATCTGCATTTAGGGAGTAATTGATTTGTTTACTAACCATCAGGGTGGCAATAACAAAAAACTGTGCTATTACAAATTGTGAAACGGTGAGCGTTTTTCTTATCCAGGCATTGCGTGTTTGTGCGGTATCTGTAAATGACAGGTTTTTTAAAACCAATACTGGTTTGTAACCAGATAAAACAAGCGCAGGGTAGAGGCCCGATAAAAAACTAACGGTTACTATCAGCAGCAAAAGAAAAACCAGGATAGATGGTTGGTGGAGCAAATCAAATTGCAGGCCCGGTGGTGTGAAGTCTTTAAACATGGCCAGTAATAAAGGCGCCAGCGCAACCGACAGCAAAGTGGCTACCGCGGTAATAAAAAATGTTTCCCCCAGGAATTGTGCCACCAACTGCGGCCTTGAACTGCCCATTGTTTTTCGGATGCCAATTTCTTTGGCACGGCGCGAAGCCTGTGCAGTTGTAAGGTTAATAAAGTTGATGCAACCAAGCAACAACAGAAAACCAGCAATAGCCAGCAAACCATAAAGTGTTTTTTTATTGGCAACCCGCTGGCCAAAGCCCTGGTAAACCGGGTTAAAATGCAAATCGGCCAGCGGCTGTAAACGAAAGCGGGTCATGTTATTGGCATCCTTGTAAGCATCTTTATTATATTTTCTGAGCAGTGCGTTCATTTGCGCTTCCTCATCGTTCACTGTAGCGCTCTTTGATAATTTTACATACAACTTTGAATAGGCCATCCAGTCGTTCCACACATTCATCATGAAATTGTTCTGGAGGTTGGTTTTTGCAATGGTTGGGAAGGATATAAACTCTTCCGCATTCAAATCCGTATGCTCGTTCAAATCCTTAACCACACCCGAAACAGTCACAGGTAAATCTTCGTTGTATATAATTTGTTTTCCAATAATATCGGTTATTGCTATACCCGGAAAATATTGAGTAGCCCGGCTTTGGGTAAGCACTACCGAAAAGGGTTGCTGCAGGGAGGCCTGCTGGCTGCCCGACAACCATTTGTATGGCAGCAACCGGAAATAAGACTGGTTGGTAAAGATGATGTCCGTTTGTTTTTTATAAATTACCGGATTGGCATTGTCCCGTGCAACGGAAACTTTCACAGTGCCATCGCCCTGAAAGCCCATTACCGGAACCGTTTCTTCAATGCCCGTCATTTCATTGGCAACAGCGGTACTGAGCGGTGCCTGCAACCCCACCGAATGACCTTCCGTTCCGTTATATCTGGCATCAATGACCACCCGGTAAATCCTGTCCCCATCTTTTTCAAATTTGTCAAAGCTGAATTCGTAATAGACAATCAGGAATATGACCAGTGCGGAACTGATGCCAATGGCCAGGCCAAAAACATTGATCAGTGAAAATGTTTTGTTGCGCCAGAAGTTTCTGAAGGCAGTGGTGAAATAGTTTTTAAGCATAAAAAAAGATTTACCCCTGCCTCCCCGCAGGGGAGACTTGGCTTGGTTAGTTGTTATGTTTTATCAAATTCAGGTATGATAAGTTTAAAGAAACTTGATTAATATACATCTTCCCTGGAGGCACGTGTTTACTCCGATCGCAAACTAATCACCGGGTTAACAGTCGCCGCTTTCATGGATCGGTAACCTACAGTGATGGCAGCAATAACAAATGTTGCAAAAATTGATAGCAGAAAAATGCCTGGCCCTATGCTGATGCGGTACGTAAAATCTTTCAGGTATACATGCATAGCCCACCAGGCCAGTGGCGCAGCTATTACAAAGGCAACAAGCAATAAACGGCTGAATTCTTTACCGAAGAGCCAAAGTATGTTTTTTATATCAGCACCCAGCACTTTTCTAACACCAATCTCTTTTGTTTTGCGCACGGCCATGAAAGAAACCAGTCCGTACAAGCCAAGGCATCCAATTAAAATGGCAATGCCGGCAAATGATTCCACCAGCTTAAGCATGATGCTGTCCATTTCGTAAAAATTTTTAATCCGCTCATCAAGAAACTGGTAATTGTATAAATAATCGGGATAGGTCTCATTCCATATTTTTTCAAAAGATGCCAGCGCCGGTTTAATATTGGCAGTATTGATCTTTACTGCGCAATTGGCATAATTATTAAAACCTGCCATGATGCAGATGGGCGATATTTCATTGTGAAAAGAATAATTGTAAAAATCTTTTACCACGCCTACGATGGGCGCTGTTTGCGAGCCTCCGTTAATGCTCAGCATTTTTCCAATTACTTCCTGTGCTGTTTTGAGGTTGAGTTTTTTTACAAACGTTTCATTCACCAGGAATTCGCGGAGCGTATCTGAAGGAAAGATATTCCTGCCTGCAGCCAGGGCAACGCCGAAAGTGCTCAGGTATTGATCATCGGCACTCTTCAAATTGATGCCCCAGTGTTCGTCTTCCGTTCTGTTATCGTACCGGACACCGGTGTTATTATTAGAACTTGCTGCGGGCGCCTGCCAGCACAATGAAATTTTTTCAACACCGCCGATCCCGGAAATCCTGGTTTTAAGTGTATTCATTTTCACTTTATCGTGTGCAGGCAGCGGCAGCATCACAATAGCATCTTTTTTAAAACCAAGATCAGCTGATTTGGAAAAATGCATCTGGCTGGCAATGACAATAGTGCCAATAATGAGTATTTGAGATATAGCAAACTGGGTTACTACCAGCACCCGGCGAAGTGAAAAACCGCCAATATGTTTTTGTGATAATTTACTTTTAAGCGCCATGATAGGCTGAAACCTTGCCAGCACCAAACCAGGGTAGGAACCTGACAGGAATATTACGATTACCGTTAAAAGCATCAGGAAAACAGGCAGCTGCCAACCGGTAAAGAGGTGCAGGCTCATATTGGAATTGAACAGTTGATTTAACCAGGGGAGCGACAATTGTGCTATGCCGCAAGCAAGTAGTACGGCCACAATAGTAATTAACGCTGTCTCTGCAATAAATTGCCAGAATAACTGGGTGGGTAAACTGCCCAACACTTTTCTTATACCAATTTCTTTTGAGCGGTTGAGTGCCTGCGCAGTCGCCAGGTTAATAAAATTTACACAAGCCGTAACAATCAGGAAAACGGCAATAAAAAACAAGGCCCACAAATATTTTTTGTCGGCATAGCCGTCAAAGTCTGGGTTAAAATGCACATCAGCCAGTGGTTGCAGTTTAAATTGCCACACTTTCAGATCCCTGCCGCTATAATATTTTTTAATGGTTTGCTGTAGTCCTTTATTCACCTGCGCAGCGTTTACAGCTGGTTTCAAAAGGGTGTAACACTGGCTGCCACTATAAACACCGCCCCAGCTGCTATCGCCAGCCAGCCAGGGATTGTGCTCTCTCAGGTTGGCGTAAGAAAGGTATATTTCCTGCCGGCGGTCTGTATTGGGCGGCAGATCTTTTAAAATACCAGTAATGGTAAAATTAATATTGTTGTTGAAGCGGAATGTTTTGCCCATGGCCTCCTCCTTCCCAAAATATTTATGGGCAATGTTTTCAGTGACAAGTGCTTCATTGGGCTGTACCAATACGGTTTGGCGGTTGCCTTTTAATAAGGGAAAATCCATTATATCGAAAAAAGCCGGCTCGGCAAATACAACGCCCCGTTCTTCCTTGAATTTTTTATTGTCTGTTCCCTGTAATGCAATCAGCGTATTCTCGTAATCTACTACCCGGGCTGTTTTTTCAGCAAAGGAATAGTCGTTGCGGAAAGCCTTGCCCAACGGTTGCGGCACTGCAGCGGAGTGACCCACTGTTTCATCGTGCCATTCTGTGACCAGGCGGTATACCCGTTTGCTATTTTTGTGATAGGTGTCAAAACTGAGGTGATAGGTAATTAATGTGAAAATAAGGATGGCACAGGCGATGCCCAATGATAAACCGGTTACATTAATAGCCGCATAGCTTTTGTTACGGTTTAAATTGCGCCAGGCAATTTTGAAATAATTTTTTAACATGTCTGATGTATTATTTGGAATGGCTGAGGTATTATAAGTTTATACTATTACTGGTTATACTGATTCGTTTCCGCGGTAATGCTGATCCGGTATGCATAATTATTAAGCTATTTGTTCATTAACAAATTTTCTGCGGGGATAGCAATTATCGCAGCAGGAATAATGATTAGCATAAATTCCTTCACAAAAAGGAACATGATAGCTGGCAACGATGCACCGAATACTTTTTGTATGCCACGCGATTTTGAAATAGTTGCTGAGCATATTCTTAATGTGGGTAAATGATTTCTATACATTGGTTTCGCATTATTTCAAATTTCCAAATTTCCACCCCAGCAGAATTCACCTCATTTTTTCACAGCATACATGCGTTCAAATGGAATTGCCGTTGGATTAGCACTTACCGGTGTTATGTACATTATGTTCAGCGACGGATTTGCATCCTTCTGAAAATATTCAAGCTTTGCCGGGTAAAACCCTTTTGTTAATGGCACTATGAAAGACTGGAATTTTTCGCTGGTATGTATGCCATTATAATCAATCAGCAACTGCCTGCCCAGCGATAACCTGGCGCCACCATCTGTATCAATGCCAAAAATGTAATAGCCGTCTGTTGTTATTTCCAATTGTCCTTCCAGGACACACGCAAAATTGTTTTGTTTCGGTAATTTCCGTATATCAAAATCTTTTCCTGCCACGCCCGATTGAACTGGTTTTAGTTTTTTAAAATCGGGCAGGCTGTCCCAAACACCTTCGTAGTAGCTGTAGGCAAAACCGCCGGCTTGCATATTTTTTGCTCTACCCGCGGCAGGCAGTGCAGCTGCGGCAGCTACAAAATTTCCTTTAATAGTTTTATTGTATTGCTCCCTGTTGCTGAAAGAGGTGATAACCAACTGCGCCGGCCCGGTTATGGTTAATGTATCGCCGGTGACTCTTTGCGCCTTTGCAGCAGGCGCTGAACCATCTGTTGTATACCGCAAGTCTTTTAATAGTTCAGTATTATTAAGGCGGAGATTCACAGGTTTATCACGTAACAAAATGCCATTCATAGGATGAAAACCGAAGTCATCGCGGGAAAAGCCGGCATAGGTATATTTCAATCCGTCATAAATGGTACGGAATATCATTGAATTGTGGGTTTCATCATTGTAGAGCATAGTTTTCCAGTGTGCACCAGCAGCTTTTGCAGGTTGTAAAACGGTATCTACTGTGGCAATACCCATGTACTGGTAAGGCGCCCCTTCCCGACCCGTAATCAATATTGTTTTGTTAAGCGGTGCAAGTGTAGCGAGTTTTTCTTTTACCAATTTGCTGATGTAATTATTGTCCCACCACCAGGCAGGGTCGGCAATCAGGTAAGATTGAAAAAGCTGTGGCTCTGTGCAAAGGGCATACATGGCAAAAATGCCGCCCAGTGAACTTCCATACAAAGTATTTTCTCCGTTGGTTTTGTATTTCTGGTTGATATAGGGCAGGAGTTCAGTTTTAAAAAAAGAAAGAAACTTATCTGCACCGCCCGATTCAGGCATACCCTCCGTGTGGGTTGGTGTAAAATCTCTTCCACGCTGATTGTTTTTATTTGGATAAACATTGGGAATGCTTACAATAATAAGTGGCGGCGTAAATTGAATACCCAGGCCAAGCTGAATATTGGATACAATCCTGGTGTTCCATTCACCGTCTGTTACATATAACACATCATATTTTTCGGGCGATTGCGGGTTATAGCCGCTGGGTAGAACAATTTCCAGGGGCCTGCTTTCTTTCAATATTGCTGAATACAATGAATCACGCGTAATGGGCAGATCTGGTAATTGCGCACACAAATGCTGTGCAGCAAATACCTGCAGCAATAACAACACTAACAATAATTTATTGGTCATTAATTTTATTTTTTTATTGCCAGGAACAGGTATCATCTTCACCGATATCATATTGCAATATTTTCCTGTATTGGTTATTCTGTTCTTAGTGATTTTACTGGATTGGCCACGGCAGCTTTGATGGCTTGGAAACTGATTGTGCCGAGTGCAATGACTACTGCAATAATACCTGCCAATACAAATACCCACCAGCTGATATCAATCCGGTAAGCAAAATCTTTTAACCAGCTGTGCATGCCGTACCAGGCTATGGGGGCGGCAACAACAAAGGAAATCAGTACCAGTACCAGGAAATCCCTGGACAGCAGGTTTACAATGCCACCCACAGAAGCGCCCATTACTTTGCGTATACCAATTTCTTTGGTACGCTGCATGGTGCTGTAAGAAGCAAGACCCAGTAAGCCCAGGCAGGAAATAAAAATTGCCAGTAAGGCAAAATTGAGAAACAGTTTTCCAAACCTCATTTCGCTCCGGTATTGCTTGTCAAAGAATTCATCCAGGAAAAAATAGCTGAATGGGCGGTTAGGTATCAGCGCTTTCCATTTACTTTCTATGGCCGCAATGGTGGCAGGCACCTGTGCAGCAGTGACCGTGGCAGAAATCAGGTAGCAACGATCCGGCTCAATGCGCATGCTTAACGGTTTTATTACTTCCTGCAGCGAACGGAAATGAAAATCTTCCGTTACGCCGATCACGGTTCCTTTGCGGCCCCATTGGTCAAATTTTTTACCAATGATGTCTTTTGCTGAGCTGTACCCAAATAGCTTTACTGCAGTTTCATTGAGTAACATAGCCTGCGTAGTATCGGTGCCCATTTCTTTTGAAAAAGCCCGTCCTGCTACTATCTTAATCTGGTATTGGGGTATGTAATCAAAATCTGTAAAATACAAATCCAGGTTGGCAATCTGCATATCACCTTTTTTGTTTTCTACCTGCGAGTAAGCGCCAGGATTACCACCACCGGGCACGCTGCCGGCGAGTGAGGTGGCTTGTACGCCCGGTATGGAGGCAATGGACTGTTTCAGCGTATTTTTTGCAGGGTCACCTTGTGAATCAATGATCAGTTTTTGTTCTTTATTGAATCCAAGATCCTGGCTGCGCATGTATTTCATTTGGGCATACACTACAATGGTACCTATGATGAGCGCAATGGAAATAGTAAACTGTGCTACTACCAGGCCTTTGCGTAAAATCGTGCCCTTCGTGCCGGTTGCAAAACGGCCTTTTAATACTTTTACCGGCTGAAAAGAAGACAATACCAGTGCAGGGTAAATACCCGCCAGTATACCAATGGCCACCGCAATAACAAAAAGAATCAGCAGGTAAGCGCCATGTTCAAAAATACTTTGCGCTATTATTTTACCGGAGAGCTGGTTAAAAGGGGAAAGCAATAAAGCTGCTGCTATTACAGCCAATACAAAAGCAATCACACAAATCAATACGCTTTCACCAATAAACTGTTTGGCCAGTTGCCCTTTACCCGCGCCTACTACTTTTCTTATACCCACTTCCTTGGCTCTTTCTGCAGAACGTGCAGTAGTAAGGTTTACAAAATTAATACAGGCTATTACCAGTATAAAAAGCGCAATGATGGAAAAAATATAAACGTTACCACTGTTGCCGGTTTTATTTCCATCGCGGGTAGAGTGGAGGTAAACATCCCTGAGCGGTTCAAGCAACAGGGTGGGGAACATTTGCAGCCTTTTCATTTCAGTGCCATTGCGCTTTTCAAGAAAAGCGGGCAGTTTTGCCAGTAGTGAAGCTGCTTTTACCTGGGGTTTTAATAAAATATAGGTCCGGTTACCGTAATTGGCCCACTGGCTGTCCAGCGTCTTATTAAATTTTGCGGTGATGGTACTCATGGACACCAGCATATCTGCCTTTACCTGTGAATTCTCTGGTATGTCTTTAATAATACCCGTAACAGTAGAAGGAAATGCATCCCCGGTAAGCAGCAATGTTTTACCCATAGGATCTTCTTTGCCAAAATATTTTTTTGCGGCGGTTTCCGTGAATACAATGCTGAAAGGCTCACTGAGTGCTGTACGCGGATTTCCTTTTGAAAGGGTAAAATCAAATATTTTAAACAGAGAGGAATCGGCCCATATAGCATTCTCTTCCCTGAATTTGATTTCTCCTTTTCTTACCAGGATATTATCGCCTGTAACGCGTGCAACAGCTTCCACTTCTGCAAACTCTTCTTTTATATTGGGACCAACAGCCCATCCCGGCCCGCTGGTCCTGAGCGTTTCGGACGGGGTCTTTAAATCGGCCACTACCCGGTATATCCGGTCTGCTTTTGAATTAAATGCGTCGTAGCTCAATTCAAATTTTACATACATGAATATTAAAAAGAAAGCGGTAAGCCCAACCGTGAGCCCCAGGATGTTGATAAATGAAAATGTACGGTGGCGCCAGAGGTTGCGGAAGGCGACTTTGAAATAGTTCTTAATCATGTCTGATGTCTGATTTAAAATGGCCGATGTCTTTCGATGGTCAGTCTATTCGCTTCTCAATGATTTTACCGGGTTGCTTACGGCTGCTTTAACTGCCTGGAAACTAATGGTTGCCAGTGCCACAATAGTTGCAATAATGCCTGCCAGTATAAAAATCCACCAGGGCATACTGATGTGGTAAGCAAAATCCTGCAACCAGCTGTGCATGGCATACCAGGCGATGGGAAAAGCTAATAATGCGGCAATTCCCACGAGTTTTAAAAAGTCTTTTGAAAGCAATCCAACAATATTTGACGTGGTGGCACCCAATACTTTTCTTACCCCAATTTCTTTTATGCGCTGTGTAATGGAAAACGCGGAAAGACCGAATAGCCCAAGGCATGCAATAAGGATAGCAATACAGGCAAATACGGTAAATATATTTCCCTGCTTCTGCTCTGATTTGTACAACGCATTAAAATTATCATCCAAAAAAGTGGATTTGTAAGGCACTTCAGGAAAAAATCTTTTCCAGGTGCTTTCTATAAATGCAAGTGTTGAAGGAACATTTTTGCCAGCCACTTTTATTGAAAGGTTGTTGAATTCATTCTGTGAAGGTGCTCTCATGAGTAATATCATAGGAACGATTGACTGGTGCAGGCTCTCAAAATGAAAATCTTTCACCACGCCAATGATATGCCCCCTGGTATCGGCGTACTTAAAATCTTTGCCAATAGCGGTTGCGGCAGAAGACCAGCCAAGTGCGTGTACACTGGTTTCATTTAAAATGAAATTCGCAGAATCGGTACCAAATTCTTTGGAAAAATTTCTCCCAGCCGCCATTTTCATACCATAAGCAGGAATAAAACCTTCATCAACGGATACAAACTTGATGTCCATAGTTGTCGGTTTCAAGGAATCACCCGAAAGGGTAGCAGCGCCCATATTGTCCAGTAGCCTGCCGCTGGGTACCCGGGAAGAACCGGTAACATTACTTACACCTGCATTTGTCAACAACTCATTTCTGAAAGCCCCGTATTTGTCGCTTACGGCACGGGCATTGTCGATTAACACAACCCGAGCTTTATCCAGGCCCAGTGATTTTTGCTGCATGTAATGCAATTGTTGAAAAACTACCGCCGTTGTAATGATGAGTATGATAGAGATTGAAAATTGGGTTATCACCAAAACCTTGCGGAGCGAGATGTTTCCGCGGCCGGCAGTTACCAAACCTTTTAATGTTTTTATCGGCTGAAAGCCCGACATAAACAACGCAGGGTAGATGCCTGAAATGATACCAATAATGAAGGGGGCCAGTATAACCGGAATCAACACCTGCCATTTCATAAGCATCGTTACAGACAAGTGCTGTTCCGTCATTTTATTCAACCACGGAATGGTTAGGTAAAGCAATCCAACTGCGAGGATAATTGCCATCCATGTAAGCAAAACGGACTCACTGAGAAACTGGAAAATCAGTTCCTGTCTGCGGGCACCAATTACTTTCCGGATACCAATCTCACGGGCACGCAACGCGGATCGGGCAGTAGAAAGGTTCATGTAATTGATACAGGCAATCAGCAGAATAAAAAATGCGATGGCAGTAAAAACATACACCCGTTTTATATCACTGTTTGCCTCTGCCTCATAATCAGTATGAGAATACAAATGAATATCCGTTAATTTCTGAAGGTCAAGTTTTGTGAATGCCGAGGGCTTCTTACCGCCATATTCTCCGGCCATATGATTGTCCAGAAAGGCAGGGAAGCGGGCAATCATCTTTTTGGCATCATAATTTTCAGGAAGCAGTAGATAAGTAAAAAACGAATTATTTCCCCAGTTGCTGCGGAGGCCTTTTTCTCCGTAAATCAATGAATCTTTCAGGGTACTGAACGATACCATGATGCCGGGATGGAGGTGCGCATTGCCGGGAAATGGCTTGTAAATGCCGGTTACTTTTAAATCCACGAGGTTATAGCAACGTACTACTTTATTAATAGGGTCTTCATTACCGAAATATTTCTTAGCGGTTTCTTCAGTCATCATAACAGAATATGGATCTGAAAGGGCAGTTTTGGCGTTGCCTTTCAATACATCCACCGAGAAAACATCCATTAAATTTTCATCCGCAAAGAACACGTGATCTTCATTAATAATTTTCTCTTTATAGCGAACCGGGCCATTGCCAAAATCGACCAAACGGCTCAATTTTTTTATCTCCGGAAAATCGCCCGGCAGATAATATCCAAAAGGAGGGGATACGGTGCTTAGTTTCAATGATACCACCCCATCCTGGTTATTAAAGCTCCTGGTAACCCGGTAAATATTGTCAGCATTTTTATTGTACCGGTCGTAACTGAGTTCGTTGAGAACATAAGTGGTAATGAGGAGGCAGCAGGTGAGTCCCACCGTTAGTCCAAAGAGATTGATAAATGATATAAACCTGTATTTCAACAGGTTCCTGATGGCTAATTTGAGATAGTTCCTAATCATGAATGAGAATTTTACGTATATGAAGAAAGAGCATTGCGATACCCGCAGGCACCAATACTCATTATTCCCTGGATGATTATTCTCATGTTATGTGCGTCATCTGCAACGGCCACCGGATTGAAATGCTGCATACGGTGACGCATTCTTATATTCCTGCGCTTTTGTCACTCTGTTCGTAAAGATTTCACCGGGTTGGATACAGCGGCCTTTATTGACTGGTAGCTCACAGTGGCCAGTGCAATTAGTATAGATAGCGTTCCTGCACCCGCAAATACCCACCATTCTATGTCAATGTGATAAGTATAATTCTGTAACCACTGGTTCATGCCCCACCATGCTAAGGGAGAAGCAATCAGCAGGGAAACAATAACAAGCTGCAGAAAATCTTTCGACAGCAAGGTAGTTATGCTGAATACGGATGCCCCAAGCACTTTGCGTACGCCAATTTCTTTAATGCGGTTTTCTGCCATATAGGTGGCCAGTCCAAATAAACCAAGGCAGGAAATAAAAATGGTAAGGCCGGCAAACAATACCGCCAGTGTACCCGTGCGCTGTTGTTCCTTAAATTTATTAGCGTAAGATTCATCTGCAAATACATACTCGAATGGGTACTGCGGGTTGTATTGCTTAAATATTTTCTCTGCTTTGGCTATATTGTCTTTAGCTGCATTGGCCGGATTTAGTTTCATGTGGATAATCTGGAAAAAATTATCTGCCGGTCCCACAATCATCATCGGGTTTACCTTTTTTTCGAAGGGTGATTCCAGGATAAAATCTTTTACCACGCCAACAACTGTCCACACATGATCACCCTCGCGCCTAACCTGCTGGCCAACCGGGTTTTTCAATCGCATGGCTGTAACCGCTGATTCATTCAGCAGCATAGCCGTAGTATCATTGGGGTAATTATAGATATCAATATCCCGGCCTTCTTTTAGCTGTATGCCAATTGTTTTTACCAAATCTGCATCAGAACCCAGGCGTACAAAATCAAGTTTTTTATCACTTTCCGTACTGCCGGTCCAGATATAACCCCAGCCATCGCTCCAGCGCTGGGTAATGGGGTTGGCAGATTTGGTGAGCGATAATACCGCGCCGCTTTTTAATAAATCCTGTTTTATGAGCGGATAGTTTTTATCAGCATCTCCCTGCGTAAAAGCGTAGATAAGATTATTACGGTTATAGCCAGCATCCCTGTCCTGCGCAAAGTTTATCTGGTGCTGAACAATAATAGTAGAAATAATAAGAACAATGGCAAATGTAAATTGCAGTACTACCATTATTTTGCGCGGGGTAACCAGCGCATTCATTTTTTTAAAAGTGCCTTTTAATACTTTTACGGGAGTAAAAGACGATAAGTAAAAAGCAGGGTAACTGCCGGCCAGCAAGCCAGTAAACAGAATAAAGCTGATGGCGGACAGCCAGTATAGCGGGTTGCCATATTCAATATGAAGATCTTTGCCCACCAGTTCATTAAAGCCTTTCAGGCTTAGCTGCACTGCAATAATAGCGAACAGAAAAGCCAGCGCTGACAGTAAAACACTCTCACCAATAAATTGTGCCACCAATGAACTTTTTAGTGCACCAGCTACTTTGCGGATGCCTACTTCCTTCGCCCTTTTTTCACTGCGGGCGGTAGACAGGTTCATAAAATTAATACAGGCTATCAACAAAATAAATACAGCAATAATTGCAAACAGTCTAACAGTTACAATCTGCCCGTCAACCAACTGACCATTTTCACTTTTTCCGTATAAATGGCCTTTGCTGACAGGATATGAAAAAACTTTAGTGGTTTCATCAGAATGACTGGTTGTAATGTCTTTTACCTTGGCGTCAAAGGCAGCCTGCTTTGCACCAGGCTTTAATAATACAAAGGTGGTCACAGAATTATTACCCCAGAATTTATCATTCCAGCCCAACTTATCCATAAAAGCCCAGGGAAGCAAGTACTCAAATTTGAGCGCGGTATTATTAGGCAGGTCTTTCAATACGGCGCTTACGGTAAAGTTTGCATTGCTGTCAATTAATACGGTTTTGCCCATTGCATCTTCTTTGCCGAAGAGTTTAATGGCCATTTTTTCGGTTAATACAATATTATAATTACCGGTAAGTGCTTGGGCAGCATTGCCGGAAATCAGCGGAAAGCTGAACATGTTAAGGAAGCTGCTGTCTGCAAAAGCACCCCTGGCGTTGATTTTTTTTTCGCCCACCGTAGATAAAAAAGTGATACTGGTAAAGCGGGTAACGGCTTCTACCTCGGGATAATCATGCTTTATGGTGGGTGCCATTATTTTAGGCGTAGAATTCCATGCCCATAATTTGCCGTCAAACTTATCGCGGTTATACATGCTGTACAGCCGGTCGGAATTTTTATAAAAACGATCGTAACTCAATTCATTTTGTATCCATAACAAAATCAGTATAGCGCTTGCCATGCCAATGGTAAGGCCGAGTATATTAATGAAAGAATAACCTTTTCTCTTCCATAAATTACGGAACGCTATTTTAAAATAGTTTTGAAGCATAGCTTAATTCTATGTTGAGATATAGTGATGGGGTGATTTAGTGGCAATGTTGCAAAAAAAGGTAGACATCCTTACATACCGCAATCAGCATTTTAAAAGGCTGATTTTTTAAACCAGTATATTCTCCGTCACCGTTTGTCCGTCCAGCATGCGTATAATGCGGTGGCTGTAACGTGCATCATGTTCACTGTGTGTAACCATAATAATAGTTGTGCCCTGTTCATTCAGGTCGGTAAGCATTTCCATTACCTCATTACCATTACTGCTGTCAAGGTTGCCGGTAGGTTCATCTGCCAATATCAGTTTAGGTTTATTTACTACTGCGCGGGCTACCGCTACACGCTGTTGCTGACCGCCCGATAATTGCTGGGGATAGTGGTTGCGCCGGTGCATGATTTGTACTTTGTCCAATACTTCTTCTACCCGTTTTTTTCTTTCATCGCTTTTAATACCCAGGTAGATAAGCGGCAGTTCAACATTTTCAAAAACCGTCAGCTCATCAATCAGGTTAAAACTCTGGAAAACAAAACCGATATTGCGTTTCCGTAATTCAGCTCTTTTACGTTCATTGAATTTGGCCACTTCTATGCCATTGAATAAGAAGCTACCGGCATCGGGATCGTCTAACAGACCAAGTATATTCAGCAAGGTGGATTTGCCACAACCGGAAGGGCCCATTACAGCAACAAATTCACCATCTTTTACTTCAAAAGTTAGTTTGTTCAAAGCCACTGTTTCTACTTCCTCTGTACGGTAGATTTTCTCAAGACCGGTAATGTTTATCATCTTATTACAGTTTAGATTGAAAATTGGGTATTATTGAATATATGCATGAATTGATATGGTTGTTCCAGTGAGACGTGCCCGCATGGAATTAGTTACAGGTTAAAAAGCAATCTGCTGAAAGGCGACACTGGTAATACATCGGTTTCTTCCGCGGAAACAGCTGTTGCCTGCACCGCTGTTTCTTCCATGTTTTCAATGATAACCGCCTGCGTAATTTTTCCGCATTCATTGGATGAAGCAGGCAAATACATGCTGATGATCACAAGGACGATGTAAATTGTTTTTTGTTTCATAAAAAATGGCATTGATGAATATTTTTTCAAAACGGATAAACCAGGCAGCGCATAGCGCAACTTTATTCTTTCTTAAGCACCAGTTCCTGTATGGTACCATAGTTTTCATAGCTGGAAGTAATTACCTTATCACCCGGATTTAAACCGCCCAATACTTCATAATAATCGATGCTCTGACGGCCAAGTTGTATATCTATACGGGAAGCTGTTTTTCCATCGGGACTTACCTTAAATATCCAGTTACCGCCAGTTTGCTGGTAAAAGCCACCCTTTGGCAATAATATGGCAACTGTTTCATCACTCAAAGCCAGTACAATCTGGAGCGTTTGTCCGCGGCGGATACCTTGCGGCACTTCGCCCACAAATTCCATATCTACCTGGAAAGTGTTATTAAGCACCTGCGTGAAAACTTTTTTAATTTTCAGTTTGTATGATTTATTGGCAAACGTAAAATCACCTGTCTGGCCAACAAATATGCGGCTCAGGTAATGCTCATCTACATTGACACGTACCTTAAATCCGTCTAAAACGTCTATTTGTCCCAGCCTTTGCCCCTTGTTTTTATTTTCACCAATTTCTGCATCCAGCGAGGTGAGTTGCCCGTCAACCGGTGAACGTACTATCAAATCGCCCACTTTCTTTTGCATAATATTCAAAGCTTCCTGTGAACCCTGGTAAGATCTTTTGTCCTGGGCGGATTGCTGGGCGCGGGATACTGAGTCCTGTGATAATATCTGCTGGGTGAGCTGTTTCTTTTGGTTATAGTAGTTGTAATTATTTTCAGATTGTTTGTACTCCTGCATGCCGATGGCTTTCTCTGCGTACAGCCGCTTGTTAAGATTGTATATACGTGAAGCTTCATTAAACTGGCTTTCCACATCAGCCATAGAGGTTCTTTTATTAACTGTATTCTGAGATGCCTGGTTTTGATTAATCTGCATCTGCGTAAGGGTATTGTATACATTGTTCTGAGAGCTCATCATAGTCATCATCAGATCTGTGTTGGACATGCGCAGAATGGGCTCGCCCTTTTTCATGGTGGCGCCGTCGTCTACATATTTTTCTTCCACGCGGCCGCCTTCGGTAGCATCCAGGTAAATGGAGGTCAAAGGCAATACCACCCCGTTGACTGGAATATTATCTTTATAAGGCCCTTTTTTAATTTCACTGATGGTGAGCCGGTCCATGTCCTGGTTCAGTTTTGATTTACCGGAAGTAAAATAATAAGCTGAACCAATCAATCCTATAATAGCCGCAATGCCGCCAATCGTCAATAACCGCTTCGTTGACCATCTCTTTTTTTCTATAACTCTGTCCATTGTAATAAACGCTTTTGATTTTAAAAAACTACACCCGGCCTGGCTAACCGGGCATAGCTAACAAACAATAGGAAAAACTTCTGCTGCTGTATAGATAAGAATGTGCCAGTGTGCCAGCGCCGTGATTTTCAATTAATTATACTACGATAAGTTTCGTTATTGTCCGGTAATGTTACAAAAGGTGTTCGTTTTTGATACAATCTTAAATTGTCATGATAATTCTTAAAAATTGTTTATCATGTGTTTGCATTTATGGTATAATTGTAGGACAGGGGAGAACCGGGGTGGCAAACCCGCGGGCCTGGCGCTTTAGCACTTATTTTTTCGCAGATGGGCCAACCGCGCACAGCTGAAATTATCCATGTAAACATTACTTAGTTATTATAAACTGATTTGCTTTGAACCTGAAAAACGCCTCTATATTAGTTATTGACGATGATATTGATGTACTGACCGCCGTACGCCTGCTGCTTAAAACGGAAGCCCGTGAAGTAATCACAGAAAAAAATCCGGAGAATATCCGTGCCCAGTTGTCTAAACAGCCATATGATTTGATTCTGCTTGATATGAATTTCAACAGTTCCATTAATACTGGCAATGAAGGATTGTTCTGGCTGCGGAAGATCCGCGAATTCAGGTCAACCGCCGCCGTTATAATGATTACTGCCTATGGCGATATTGACCTTGCTGTGCGGTCACTAAAGGAAGGTGCTGCGGATTTTGTGGTAAAGCCCTGGCACAATGAAAAGCTTATAGACACTATTAAGGAGGCCCTGAAAAGAAATACGGCCAAGGCCGGATTATCGGCGCTGGCGAAAACAGAGCCGTCTACCGTCCGCGAGCTTATTGGTGAAAGTGATGTTATCCGCGAAATATTATTCAAAGTTGAGAAGATAGCTCCTACAGATGCTAATATATTAATACTCGGTGAAAATGGAACCGGCAAGGATTTAATAGCCAAAGCCATTTACCAGCATTCCATGCGTGCCGATAAGCCTTATGTAAAAGTAGATGTGGGTGCCCTCACGGAAACACTTTTTGAGAGTGAATTGTTTGGCCATAAAAAAGGCGCGTTTACAGATGCCCGTGAAGACAGGATAGGCAGGTTTGAATCTGCTAATGGCGGCACATTGTTTCTTGATGAGATAGGCAATATCACACTGCAGCAACAAGCCAAATTACTGAGCGTTTTGCAAAACAGGCAGATCACGCGGCTTGGTTCCAATGAAGCAGTGCCCGTTGATATCCGGTTGATATGTGCTACCAATGTGCCATTGTCGGAACTCGCCAATGAAAGCCGTTTCCGTAAGGATCTTATATACCGCATCAATACAGTAGAAATTGTGGTGCCACCCCTGCGTAAACGCGGCGATGATATCATTTTGCTCGCGAAACATTTTAGCAAAATATACAGTAACAAATACCTGAAGCCGGTACTGGAATTTGATGAAAAGGCATTTGATAAATTACTGCATTATCATTACCCGGGTAATATACGTGAATTGCAGTACAGTATTGAAAGAGCGGTTATTATGAGCGATGGAAATGTGCTGGAAGCAAAAGACATTATTTTCTCGCCCATAGAAAGCGCCGGCATACAGGACGAAGAACCAGCTGAATCAAAACTGAGCGCCATTGAAAAAAATACGATTCTCCGCGTGATTGAAAAAAACAATGGCAATATATCCAAAGCAGCAAAAGAACTGGGATTAACAAGAACTGCATTATACCGTCGTTTAAGCAAGTATGACATTTAGATCATTAATTGGGCCTGTAAATTCGTTTAGTAAAACAGGAGCGTGGTTCCTTGATAAATGTTTACGCGAAAACGCACAGCGGGCGTTTTTTAAGCTGTAACAAATAACTATTCATAACTAAACGAAATTGAATTGATAATTTTACGATATGTTTTTTAAAAGAACCGAATGGCGGATTTTTATACGCGTAACGCTGCTTTTTCTGGTATTATTTGCTGCCGCTTTCCTGCTGGTTAAAGGCTTGTATGTATATCTTATTGTGATTACCCCGGTTATCATGTACCAGCTGGTAGATTTTTATAAGTTTCAGAAAAAAGCACATGATGAACTGGATCAGTTTGTTGAGTCTGTTCACTACCGCGATTTTTCCCGCTACTTTGATGTAAAGCATGCCCCGGTAGATCTGCAGCCCTTGCGCCAGGGTTTTAATGAGATCAATTCTACCTTTAAAGTTATCAGCAAAGAAAAAGAGACCCAGTACCAGTATGTGCAGAAAATACTGGAACTGGTAGATACCGGTATCCTTTCTTACCAGGAAGAAAGCGGCGAGGTGGTATGGATGAATGAATCACTAAAAAACCTGCTGCAGCTGCCGTACCTTAAAACCATCCATTCGCTGGAAAAAAGAGACGGACAATTATACAACAGCATTATTATTTTAAAACCAGGCGAGGGCAAAATTGCCACCGCACACCATGATAAATCTTCCTTTAAGATTTTATTGTCTGCCACCGCTTTTCAGACAGAAGGAAAAAAGTTTAAATTAATTGCTTTTCAAAACGTAAATGAAGCGCTGGATGAAACTGAATCAAAAGCATGGCAAAAGCTGCTGAGTGTAATGACGCATGAGATCATGAATTCCATTGCTCCTATTTCATCGCTGGCAGAAACACTCAAGAGCCGGTTAAAACAATCGGTACACCTGCTTAATAATGAGGCCGGTGCAGTAGATGATCTTGAATTGGGCATTGATACTATTAAGAGAAGAAGTGAAGGATTGCTGAAATTTGCGGAGACCTACCGTAATCTCAATAAAATAACCACGCTTAACCTGAAGAAGGTTTACGTGCGTAATCTTTTTGAAAACCTGCATCACCTCATGCAGCCCACACTGGAGCAAAAAAATATTGATTTGGAAATCATCCTGAAAGATACCGATCTGCAGCTGGAAGCAGACACTAACCTGGTAGAGCAGGTTTTGATAAACCTGCTGGTAAATGCCATTGAAGCAGTAAAAGAAAAACAGGAGCCGCGCATCATCCTGTCTGCCTATACAGCCAACAATAAAAAGACAGTGGTAAAAGTTACAGATAACGGCACCGGTATGACGGAAGAAGTGCTTGATAAAATCTTTATTCCTTTTTTCAGTACCAAAAAGCATGGCAGTGGTATTGGGCTGAGTCTTTGCAAACAGATCATGATGCTGCACAAGGGAACCATGCAGGTGCAAAGTACGGAGGGTGAGGGAACATCTTTTTTACTGCAGTTTTAAAAAAAGTGTAAAGCTGGTGCCTGGTTAAATACGAAAATGCAGTAACTGAAAATGCACGCCTACAGGCTGTATTACCTAAGCATTGGCAGCATCAACCATCTGTTGATACCCCCAGGTAAACTGGCCGGTTGCCGTTTTCTTTGACGCTGCTACCATGGCACTTGCCACAGTTTTGGCATCAATCGCTTTGTATTTCTTAAGCCCTCCAAAAAATAGCCCCGACAGTGCCCGCATTATTGGCTGGGCAATAGTTTCACCCCATCTTGACTGCTTACGGTTTCCTAGCAGCATAGAGGGACGCATAATATAAATGGTATTGACTGGCTTGGTCAATACTGCTGTTTCAGTTTCCCCCTTGAGGCGCAGGTAAAAATTGGTACTGGTTGCATTGGCACCTACAGAAGACACCAGCAGAAATTTAGCTACCTGTTGATCTGCACAGTATCCCGCAGCTTTTACTGGTATATCAAAATCAATTTTTCTATAGGCCACTTTATCGCCTTTCACTTTTTGTTGCGTTGTGCCTGTGCAGCAAAAAAGCACGTCCGCTTCCATCACCGCATGCTTAAAGGCGATATCATTATTGAAATCAATAATGGCTTCTTCCAGTTTTGTGTGCCGGATGTTAATGGCTCTTCTTGAAATCAGTTTAACTTTTGAAAATGCCGCGTCCTGCAACAATTGTTCAAGTAAGAAGCCGCCTACCAGACCAGTAGCGCCAATCAGTATTGCTCTCATAATTTTATGTATTTTGCCTGCTGAAGCAATTATACATGCAAATTCAGCAAAATATTTCACTCAGGGCTTTCAATACTTTTGGAATTAATGCCAGTGCCGCTTTTTTTGCCGCTTTTTCAACTGTTGACGAATTATCTGCATTACAGGATATGCATAATGGTCTACCGCGGCTTTTGCTGGGGGGGGGCAGCAATATGCTTTTTACAGATAATTTTAATGGACTGGTACTAAAAAATGAAATAAAAGGTATTACTAAAGTTAGTGAAGACGATGAGTTTGTATATGTAAAAGCCGGGGCGGGCGAGAACTGGCACCGTTTTGTGTTGCACTGTATAGAAAACAGCTGGGCGGGTGCAGAAAACTTATCGCTGATACCGGGCAATACCGGTGCAAGCCCGATGCAGAATATCGGTGCCTACGGGGTAGAAGTTAAAGACATATTCCAGGAACTGGACGCTTTTCACCTGCACGATAAAAAGGTTGTGCAATTTGGGCTGGCTGATTGTGAATTTGGCTACCGCGAAAGTGTTTTTAAAAGAAAATACCGCGACCAGTTTGCCATACTAACGGTTACCTATAAGCTGCGTAAACAGCCGGTGTTTAATACCAGTTATGGGGCCATAGAGCAGGAACTAGAAAAACACGGTGTACAGGAACTTTCTATCAGGGCAGTCTCAGATGCGGTAATACGTATCCGTTCCTCCAAATTACCCGATCCCGCAGTGACGGGTAACGCAGGTAGTTTTTTTAAAAACCCGCAAGTGTCTCCAGAACAATTCCAGGTATTGAGAAAAAATTTTCCTGCTATAATAGCTTACCCGGTAGCAGGTGGTCATATGAAACTGGCGGCTGGCTGGTTGGTTGAGCAATGCGGCTGGAAAGGTTATCGCAGGGGAGATGCAGGCTGTCATCCAAAACAAGCGCTGGTATTGGTCAATTATGGAAATGCAAGCGGCAGCGAAATATATGATCTGAGTACTGCCATCCTGCAAAGTGTACAGGAAAAGTTTGGCGTTGAGCTGGAGCGGGAAGTAAATATCATCTAGCATCGGGACTGCCGGTAAATCATTTGGCCGGTGTGCATGCTTTAAATAAAAAAAGGGATCCTGGGTTGTATAAAATAAACCCAGGATCCCTTCATCAGGAAATCAGTAATTATTGCACGATGTTTTTATCAGTAAAATGATAAACTATTTACCTGCCTCTACGCTTGCCCAGTTTTCTCCTCTCTTGATCCGTAAAATCTGGGTATCGGTAATTTTAAATTTCTTTACCAGTGATTTCATCTTTTTACCTTCTTTCAGTAATTTTTTGAGTTCTTTCACTTTGTCAACCGTAAGTTTGGCACCCCGCGGATGATCTTTGTATATAGTAACCCTATCCCGTTTTTCCGCAATAACAAAAGGACTCAGTTGCTGGTGTTTATAATTATCAGTCGGCGTCATCCATTTAAGATTACCGGCTTTATTGTTCATTTTATCATAATCCAGATGACCTACAACAGTATGCTTGGGTGACTTTGCCTTACAGAAGTAATCAGCTACTAACCGGTGTATAAGCGAGTGGTAGTGCATCGTTCTTTCTTTTATATCCAGTTGCCGGGCTTTTCTAAGCACGGCCTTCATGTTTTTTAAAGAAGCGGATGCATCGGCAATCTCTGCTTTTAATTTTTTTCCTGCCGGATCGGTTCTCTTTTTTGTAAGCAGATCTTTCTTTTTAGCGCTTATTTTTTCTCTCAGCGCCACTATTTGCTGGTGCTGCGCACCCAGTGTTTCTTTCGTCCTTTTATCTTTTGGCTTGTACAGCTTTAGCCGGATAATCCGGTAGCCATTAATGGTAGAGCCCTGTAAAAGTTCGCCATCAGAAAATTTGTTATAGGCCTTTAACCGGCCATGGTTGGATACCTGCAGTTTGTAGTCATTTGTAAACTTAAAATCAAATACTACGTCTTTCCATTTTTCTCCCGGAAGATTTGTAATCATAGTTGTAATAAAATTGGTAATGCCGTACGGCAAACTTGTGCTGGATAACGCTGGGATAAGGCTTAATAGAAATACCGGGGATAAGGGTTAATAGGAGTTAACCTTTGCTCAAAGATAAGGGTTTTCTATTATGAGTAAAATATCTTATTCCTTAAATAGGCTGAAGTAGCAATTTACGCAAATGCCAGGTTACATACAAACTTAATAGGGTGGGGAGCTGGTATCAATGGTATTCTAATATACATTGATACTTAAGTATTAAGTAGTCAGCCGGCCAGTAATATGCACAGCTATCAATCAAATTTACGTTTTTAATTTCCGGAAGGCATCACCCAGGTGTTGTACGATGTCGCCAGCAATCATAGCTTCCTCGGAGAGGCGGGCGGCAGCATAATCACCCGCCAGGCCATGCAGGTAAACCCCCAATAGTGCTGCCTGCTCCGGCGGGTATTGCTGTGCTAAAAGTGCAGTCAGTATGCCCGTAAGCGTGTCTCCACTGCCCCCGGTAGCCATACCCGGGTTACCGGTACTATTGAAAAACCCATTGCCACCCGGCATAGCAATAAAAGTACGGTGGCCTTTTACTATTATGATCAGCTGGTACTCTTTTGCTTTCTCTCTTGCCAACCGCATCCGCGCAAAGTCGTTACCCGCCTTTCCGAATAAACGTTCAAATTCAGCAGGATGGGGTGTTAAGATAGAAAATGGGGGAATCTTCGTAAGCAGATGCGGGTGTTTGGCCAGTACATTCAATGCATCGGCATCTACCACCAAAGCTTTTGTACATGCGGAAAAAAGCGTTTCCAGCAATTGGGCGTGGCTTTCATGCAAGCCCATACCCGGGCCTATACCAACGGCATCGTATTGTTCAGGATGATCAACGCCTTCAACATAATGTAGACCGCTGGTAGTTTTACTCATGGCCTCTGGCGCAGCTACCTGCATAATGCTGTAGCCACACCGTGGTATATGACAGGTAAGTTTACCTGCACCCGCGCGCAGACAGGCATTGGCGGCCAGCGTGGCAGCGCCCATAAAGCCGTAGCTGCCGGCTACCAATGCAGCATGGCCGTAAGTGCCCTTATGGCTAAACCTTTGCCGCGGCCTGTACATGGCTTTGATGATTTCTTCTTCTACCAGCACTGCCTCGTAATTAATGCCTGCCGGGTAATTGTCCAGCAGGCCAATATCAAGCACTTGTACATGACCGGTATACAATTCATTTTCTGCCATCATAAAAGCCATTTTCAAACACTGAAAACTGAGTGTATGTACTGCTTTTACTATAGGATAACCTGCTGATGTGTCATCGGCCAGTAAACCGCTGGGTATATCAATGGATATGACCTGGCTGACGTAATTATTAATATACGTCACCAATGCTGCCGGCAGATCCTGCAATGGCCGGTTAAGCCCCGTGCCAAAGAGGGCGTCAATAATTATATGGGTTTTTGGAATAGAAGGAAAATGTTCGGCAGACTGTATGTATGTAATCACTGCGTCGGTCTGGTGCAGGCGTGCAAGATTAGTTTGAAAATCAGCGGTGCCCATCTGCCCCAGCTCAATAATACTTACGCATACTTTAATGCCTTTGCCCGCGAGCAGGCGTGCAATAGCCAGGCCATCACCCCCGTTATTTCCTTTTGCGCAAAAAATATGAAAAGCTTGCTGCAGGTAGCCATTTTGCTGTAACCACTGAAGGCAGCGGTTGGCAGCAGTTTCCATCAAATCAACTGAGCTGATGGGCTTGTTACGGATGGTATAGGCATCCCAGTCGTGAATTTGTTTGGCGGAGAGAATTAGCATTCCCTGAAGGTAGGGAGGAAATAGGAATTAGAGATTTGGCTAAGCCGAAGCAGTCAGGAATTTATTTACTTCTCCTCTTCTATATATATTCGGTAATACAATAGTAAAACAGTCATGGAGTATGACCTTGATTTAAATAGCGAATTTCAATTCCTCTATCTTTTACCCGGCTCACCACCACCGGTAGACGTAGCTTCCACTTCTTCCCCGTTATTGCCTTTCTGCATGTAATTACCAAATATATCGGCCGCATGTTTACTGGCATAAATGCGCCGGTTGAATTTATTACCAAGCACAATGATAGTGGCTTTTTCATCGGTAAGCCGTATAAAAGCGGTATTATTACCATGCCACCAGCCATTGTGATAAAGCAGTTTCTTTCCATTGTCTAAAAAGGTCATGCGCCATCCGAGACCATAATTCCGCTTGCCTTGTTTTTCCCAGCTATAACCAGCAAAAGCTGAATCAAGCGTGGCTTGTTTAAACAAACCGCCCGCATATAAGGCCTGGTCCCATTTGAGCATATCACGCACGGTGCTGTAAATATTTTTATCTCCGTATACTGCATCCAAAAATTCCAGGCGGAAGGGATGATTATTATATTCAAAAGAAGGCATGGCGCGGGCCGTATCCTTTAAAGAATATACATAGCTATCGCGCATCTGTAATGGCGTAAAAAAAGTCTGGTTTAAAAAAGCAGCATAGGATTCGCCTGAGACTTTTTCAATGATCATGGCCAGCAAAGCATAATTGGTATTGCAATAGCTGAAATGTTTGCCCGAAGGAAATTCAAGTGCTGGCTTCATGAGGTACAAAGAAGTAAGCACGTCTGCATTATTTACCATCTTGCGTTTATCCCATCCGTTCACTTCCAGATAATGCACATAATTTGGCAAACCGCTTCTATGGTTCAGCAGCATTTTTACAGTAATGTCCTTATACGGGAAATTTGGAAAATATTTACCCAATGAATCATCTATACCCAGCCGGCCCTGCTCCCACAATTTCAATACCGCCATGGCCGTAAATGTCTTGGACACGGACGCGAGGTGAAAAGCGCTGTTAATACCCAGGGAATCTTTTTTGTTAGCGGGGTTTAAAAAACCAGCATATTTCTCATACACGATATTGCCATCTTTGGCAACCAATATGCTGCCATTAAAAGCGCCCCTGCTAAGTAACAATGAGTCAAAAAAATGACTGGCCGCTTTATTATACTGACGATATTTCTGTTTAGATAGTGTTGCCGGCGGATTATTATAATGGACTGATGAATCTGCCGGAGACGGGGCAGCCTTTTGCTTTGAAGCCTGGTTACAGGCGGTCAAAAAGCATAGTGCCGCTAAAAGTTGTATGGTGGTTTTTAAGAGGAACATGTGTTCAAAAGGTTAATAACTTCTATGTACAAATATAATGCTATACTTTATAATAATGCTAACAGCTGTTTTTTATTGTATGATGTGAATAAAGGATATTTGCCGTTTTAACAGAATCAACGATAAATGGCAACCGAAAAAAAGACAACCAGCTACCCTAAAGAAAAGATTAACATCCTCTTTTTAGAAAATATCAGTGATGCAGCCGTAAAACAATTTAAAGACGCGGGCTATTCCTCCGTGAAAAAACTGGGTGGCGCACTTTCTGAAGAGCAACTCATTAAAGAAATTAAAGATGTTCACCTGCTGGGCATCCGTTCCAAAACACAGATCACCAAGAACATACTGGATGCTGCCAAAAAATTACAGGCAATTGGCTGCTTTTGCATAGGTGTAAACCAGGTTGATCTAAAAAGCGCACGACAAAATGGTGTGGTAGTATTTAATGCGCCGTACAGTAATACACGTAGTGTGGCTGAGCTGGTTATTGGTCTTTCTATTATGCTTATACGCCGGATACCCGATAAAAATACGGCTGCCCATCAGGGCATCTGGAAAAAAGAGGCCAAAGGCAGTTACGAACTGCGCGGAAAAACGCTGGGTATTATTGGTTATGGAAACATTGGGTCACAGGTAAGTGTACTGGCCGAAGGGCTCGGTATGAAAGTGATTTTTTATGATACGGTTACCAAATTGCCGCTGGGCAATGCAATTTCCAGGAAAAGCCTCAAAGAAGTACTTAACCAGAGTGATATTGTAACCCTGCATGTGCCGGAAACAGCACAAACTAAAAACCTGATCAACAAAGCCAATATCAAATTTTTTAAGAAAGGTAGCATACTCATCAATTATGCCCGGGGCGAAGTAGTAGAACTGGATGCACTTGCCAAAGCTATTAAAGACGAGCACCTGTCCGGCGCAGCTATCGACGTATTTCCATGGGAGCCGGAGAAAAATGGCGATACCTTTACAACACCATTACAAAACCTGCCCAACGTGATTCTTACGCCGCATATTGGCGGTTCTACCGAAGAAGCGCAGATGAATATTGGTGAGGATGTAAGCAATAAACTTTTTCATTATCTTGAAATGGGGAGCAGTACCGGCTCACACACCATACCGTCCTTAAGCTTACCGCCACAGGAAGGCACGCACCGCATACTGCATATTCATAACAATGTGCCGGGTGTACTTTCCGCTATCAATACAGCGCTTTCGCAACACCATATTAATATACTGGCACAATACTTAAAAACAAACGATGAAGTGGGTTATGTAGTGCTGGATGTAGATAAAAAATTGAGCAACCAGGCCCTGCAGCTGCTAAAAGAATTAAAAGATACCATTAAAGTGAGGCTGCTTTATTAGTATTGAAACAACACCGTAAAACACTTTGCTGAAAAAAAGAAAAGGACATTTGAATACCGGGTGCTGAATGCTAAAATCTACCTGAAATGAACGAGACTATACGAAACTTGGAAGAAGCCCTGGCTTTGTCTCCGGATAATGTGCCATTGCGGCTGCACCTGGCTGAACTGATGCTGACTGAAAAAATGTACGCTGAAGCAGGCGCTCATTTTGCAGAAGTTTTGCAAAAAAGTTATGGCAATACCAAAGCGCAAACCGGCCTTGCCCACTGTTACTTTAGTATGGGCAAATTTTCTGCAGCCATTATTATTTATGAGCAACTGCAGCAGCAGTTGAATCCGGATGATGCCGTACGGTTTGTTAAATGCCTGATAAAGGAAAATTCATTGCAGGAAGCTGCAGCTGTTTACCAGCGCATCATTGCCGGCAATCCATCATTTAAAGATGAAGAAATAGACAGTTACCTCCGAATGCCTTCTCATTCCGGTACCGGCATGGGTGGTGAAGAGGATGACGCAGCAGATGATGACAGTATGTTTTTCATGGAAAAGCCCCATGTTAAATTCAGTGATGTGGGTGGCATGCAGCGTATTAAAAATGAGATTAGCTTAAAAATCATTCAGCCATTAAAAAACCCGGAACTGTACAAAGCTTTTGGAAAAAAAACAGGCGGGGGCATTTTATTATATGGCCCTCCGGGCTGCGGCAAAACTTTTATTGCCAAAGCTGCCGCAGGTGAAATTGACGCTAAGTTTATTAATATTGGTTTGCACGATATATTGGATATGTGGATTGGCAACAGCGAGAAAAACCTGCATGAAATTTTTGAACTGGCGCGGCAAAACACGCCCTGTGTATTGTTTTTTGATGAGGTGGACGCAATGGGAGCCAGCCGCAGTGATCTGAAACAGTCTGCCATGCGGCATGTGATCAACCAGTTTTTAGCAGAGATGGATGGCGTGGGTGCCGACAATGAAGGCGTGCTGATACTGGCCGCTACCAATGCCCCCTGGAGTGTGGATGCTGCGTTCCGGCGGCCCGGCCGTTTTGACCGGATTATTTTTGTGGAGCCGCCGGATGAAAAAAGCAGGGAAGAAATATTAAAATCCGTGTTGGCCGGAAAACCAACAGGTGAGGTAGATATTAAAAAAGTAGCGCAGGCCATACCGGAATATTCCGGGGCGGATATCAATGCGCTGGTGGATATTGCCACCGAGGACAAATTACAGGCATCCATGGAGGCGGGCAGCATTCAGCCCATTCATACAAAAGATTTGCTGAAAGCTGCCAAACAGCACCGGCCTACTACTGCTGAGTGGTTTGCTACTGCCCGTAATTATGCCCTGTACGCCAATGAATCTGGCCTGTACGATGATATTTTGAAATACATGAAAATAAAAAAATAGCAACTGCCGGCTATCAGCTTTTAACTGTCAGCCATACACGGTGCAAACAAAATTCCTTATTCCTAATACCCAATTCCGGTTACATGAGTATCATTCTTGATCAGGCAAAACTATTGCTGGAGCAGGGGCGGCCAAAAGATGCAGAAATTAAAATAAAACAGTTTCTGCAGCAGGAGCCCGACAATGATTATGCATTATCATTGCTGGCCAGGTGCCTGTACGACCGCAAGCAATTTAATGAAGGCATTGCTGTTATTCAAAACGCTATCCGGCTTTCGCCCGAAGAAAGTTTTTATTTCTACCTGCTGGCTTTTGGACATTACCAGCAGGACAATGCGTTCCCCGCCATAGACCACCTGCATAAAGCCATACAGCTGAACCCGTACAATGCAGAGTATTACGGCCTGCTCGCTTTTGTTTTACTGAATGAAAAGAAATTTAAGGATGCGCTTGAAAAAGCCAATGAGGGCCTTGCGATAGAAGCAGATAATCTTACCTGCCTGAATGCCCGCGCAATGGCGCTTAATAAATTGAAAAAGACGGATGAGGCCATGGCCACCATGCAGGATGCACTTGCACAGGACCCGGACAGTGAGTTTACCCATACTACCATTGGCTGGAACCTGCTGGAAAGGGGCAAACACCGTGAAGCGGCTACCCATTTCCGTGAGGCATTGCGGATAAACCCGTTAATGGCGGGTGCACAAAGTGGTTTAAAAGAAGCGCTCAAATCTAAAATACCTCCGTATAAATGGCTGTTGCAATATTCTTTCTGGGTAAATAACCAGGGTAAAAAGCTAAAAACAGCCATGCCCATTATTCTCTATATTGTATTCAGGTTATTGATTGGCATTTTCAGGCAAAGCAGTGCAACCGCCGGACTGGTTTGGATAGTGGCTGGTATTTACCTGCTGTTTGTGGTGGGCAGCTGGACGATGAACTCGATTGCCAATTTTTTCCTGCTCTTTCACCCCGACGGAAAATATGCCCTTACCAATACGGAGAAATGGTCGGCCATCAGTGTAGTAACGGCTATGCTCAGTGGATTTACTGTGCTGGCACTGGCGTTGTTTACGCCCATCGCCGCAGGCACAGTATATGAAGAAGCTTTTTTTGCTGGCGGACTGGTATGTCTTTCGCTGGCGCTTCCGTTAGGCGAGGTAGATTACCCGCTTACTTTTAACAGGCACCAGAAAAGAAACTTTTTTTCATTGCTGCTGGTGGGTGCCGGGCTGCTCTCCCTGCTGTTGGCAATTCTTTTCCCGGCGCAGGCGCTGGTTATCATGGGCGTTTATGGCCTGGGCTTTCTGGTCTATAACTGGTCGGGCGTATTGCGGTACTGATCCCCGCCCGTACACAAAGAAGTTAAATAATTTAATTTTCAGTAATTACTGAAAATTCCGTAAGTTTGTACTGAAAATAAAATACGCGGTATGAAAATAGTTATAGTAGGTGGCGGATTTGGCGGGCTGCGATTGGCCAGGAACCTTAATAACAAACCCGGTTTTGAAATAACCCTGCTGGACAGGTTCAATTATCACCAGTTTCAACCCTTGTTTTACCAGGTGGCCACGGCCGGCCTGGATGCCAGCAATATTTCTTTTCCCTTGCGTAAGGCATTTCACAAAAGCAAGAATGTGCGTATCCGTTTAGGCGAATTGCGCGAAGTGGTAGCAGCGGAAAATAAAATTATTACAGACAATGGCGATATACCATACGATGGGCTGGTAATTGCCACCGGTGCAGGCACAAATTTTTTTGGTAACCAGCAACTGGCTGAGCATGCATTTCCCATGAAATCAACGCTGGAGGCATTGCAACTGCGGAACCACCTGATACAAAATTTTGAAGACGCCAGTATTGCCCCCGATGCAGCCACACGCGAAAGCCTCCTAACTGTAGTAGTAGTGGGTGCGGGCCCAACCGGTGTAGAAGTTTCCGGTGCCATCGCAGATATGCGTTCTTATGTGCTACCCAAAGATTACCCGGAGCTTGATTTTAAGCAGATGAAAATTTACCTGCTGGAAGGTTCGCCCAAAACGCTGGCCGCCATGTCAGAAAAATCATCTGAACAATCGAGAAAATACCTGGAAAAATTAGGTGTAGAAGTACTAACAGGTACGGTGGTGAAAGACTATGATGGCAGTACAGTTGCGCTCAGCAATGGCAATATTATTGCCAGCAAAACCGTCATATGGGCCGCGGGCATTAAAGGAAACATTCCCGCAGGTATACAAGCGGATTTAATTGTAAAAGGCAACCGTATTAAAACCGATCGCCATAGCCTGGTTGAGGGTGCCGGCAATATTTATGCTATTGGTGATGTGGCATATATGGAATCACCGTTGTTTCCGAAAGGACAACCGCAGGTGGCACAGGTAGCCATTCAGCAGGCAGATACGCTGGCAGAAAACCTGGGGCGCATTGAAAGTAAATCAGCCCTGCGCTATGAGTTTGAATATTATGACAAAGGTTCCATGGCTACCGTGGGCCGTAACCTGGCCGTGGTGGATCTGCCAAAACCCAAATTTCATTTTGGTGGTTTTTTTGCATGGCTGGTATGGATGGGACTTCACCTGATGCTGATACTGGGCGTAAAAAACAGGTTTTTTGTTTTTTGCAACTGGCTCTACAGTTATTTGACGCATGATCAGTCGCTGCGCCTTATATTCAGGACGGAGAAGAGCGCTAAGCCAGCGTAGTAGATTCTTTGCGGAGGGCATGCATATTTATTTAATGTAAGAAGTATGCCGAAAGAAATCCAAGAATACCGCCATGTGAAATCACAGATACACATAACATGAACAAAATATTCCTCACGGCTCAATGGCGTAACCTTATCATGGCAAATTATGCCGTTGATCCGGCTTTGCTACTCCCTTACCTGCCAGCTTATACAGAACTGGATTATTATGATGGCAAGTGTTATGTAAGCCTGGTGGGTTTTATGTTTAAGCAAGTGAAGATTAAAGGCATCAGCATTCCTTTTCATACCAATTTTCCAGAGGTAAACCTGCGCTTATATGTAAAACATACCGCAGCCGATGGCAGTGTACAACGCGGCGTAGTTTTTATCAGCGAGATAGTTCCAAAAATAGCGATTGCCTGGGTAGCCAATAATATTTACCGGGAGAAATACCTGGCTACGACAATGAATTATTCGCATCATCAATCGGAAAAAGAACAACGGTTTGATTATAGCTGGAAATGGAAAGGTAAAAACAACCTTATTTCCGCAAGCGTACAGCATGCATTGGCACCGATACAAGACAATACCGAAGAAGCTTTTATTTTTGAGCATTACTACGGATTTGCAAAAGTTAATGCCGGTGTTACCAATCAATATACTGTAGAACATCCATCCTGGAATACCCATACTGTGGATGCATACACAGTCGACTGCGATTTTGAAAAATGCTATGGCAGCCAGTTTGCTTTTCTTGACAGGGCAACACCCGCTTCCGTTTTTGTGGCAGCAGGTTCGGCGGTAGCCATCCGTGAAAAAACGGTTCTGAAGAAGGAAAAGAGTTGATACCGATGGCGTCCTTAATCCGAACAGTATACTATTACTTCTCTACAATTACCGTGTTAACCACTGCTACTTTTCACGATTCATAACCAATGCTGAGGCAGCCAAACGTAAGCCCTGCAAATGCTGGCAGCAAAAGCAAACAATCTCCGCAGCCTGCACTTTGCGCACAGCAAGTTATTTCGTTCTTGGCTCCGCCATAAAAGCCGACAAACCATATTAAACCCAGGAGGCAATAAAAATTAACCCTGTATATTGTACTTTTTCAAAAACTTCTTTGCCCTTGATTTAAACGCGGGTGTTTCCCGGTCGTAGTTTTCCTCAATCAGTAGTTTTATCTCCGGTATAATTTCCGGATAAGTGACGCATAATTTTTGCAGCACACTTAATGAAAATGCTTTTACGGCCGGTTTTTCTCCCGGTACGGAAATGTATTTGAAACAGGTGTCCATTACGCGGCCATGCTGTTTTTCGGGGATGTCAATATCCTCCAGCAGTCGCATGGTATTGCGTTTTACTGCATCGTGTATGTCTGGTTTGTCAAGGTTGGCTATCAGCCGGCTGAAATTTTTTTTTATTAAAGGCGGATGGGCAATTACCACATAGCTTAAAGGCCATGCGGCATGCTGCACAAGGCGGTATTCATTGCTTAGAAATAGGCTGAACAACGCATCGAAACGCTGCTGGTTGGTACCAATCCATTTTACTATTTTATCACAGTTGGTACGACTGTGTTCTTTGAGGAGCTGTTCCCGGAGATTCATACATGTATTATTTTTGTCTGGCAGGCAAATGTAAAATCTTCCGCTCAGCGATTTGCTATCACCTAATTTCCTATTGGATAACGGTACTATTTTTTCGTGTAAAGCATTTATTTTCTGTCACTTGCGTTATTAGCAAACAATAATTATCTTTGAACCCACGTTAATTTGCATTGAAATCCCAGTAATATTTGTTTTGAATGAAAATCAGGAACCCCAGAAACAGAGAAAGCCTTAATATCAAGTCTACCGATCGCGTTTTAGAAGTGGGAGGGGGGCACAACCCACATCCGCGCTCTAATGTGGTGGTAGATAAATTTACCGACACCAATTACCACCGCAGCGGGGATATAAAAGTTCTTAAAAACCAGACTTTTATGCAGGCAGACGGAGAGAACCTGCCGTTTAAAGACAATGAATTTGATTATGTTATTTGCTGCCAGGTACTGGAGCATGTAGAAAACCCGGAAAAATTTCTGGCCGAGCAGTTCCGCGTCGCCAAAAGGGGCTTCATGGAAACCCCTTCTTTGCTGGGGGAATACCTGTTCCCGCGTGAATCGCACAAATGGATCATCCATGAAATGAATGGCATTACCTACCTGGTAGATAAAAGTAAAATCAATTTTGTATACGGCTTTGACATGGGTGAACTAATCCAGGACTACCTGCCAACCCATTCTATTGGCTTTAAAATACTTGAAAAAACGCATCCCAATTTAATTACCAACCGCGTAGAATGGGAGGGCGATTTTCAATATGTGGTAAATCCCGAAGATCCCGAAATACTAAAATATTTCACCGGCAAATGGAAAAAAGAATGGGCCGATGCTTTTTTCCCGGAGAAAACAAAATGGGAAGAATTTAAGGACAGTTCACGTGCATTTTATGAAATGTCGCGCAGCGTAATCCGTTCTAAAGGCTACAAATAAACCAACCATAATTTATTGTATATTGACGGAGTGATTTGCACCAGACAACACTCCGTCATTTTTTATTTAATGCCCGGCACAGAAAAAAATAGCGCCCATTCCGGCCCGTTTGCAAAAAACGGGCGAACGGCCTTGTTATTACTTGTTGGAATTATAACGGTAATTACGGCATTGTACGCCGGGCAATATTTTTTTTTCCGGCAACAAAACCAATCGCCACAAAGATCCGGCCTTGCGCTGCACAGAATTACCGGCATCACCCGCGACGATGTATTTGATCTTTCCGGCTCAGAAGCCAGTGGTGCGGGCGACCCCATGAAATTGTTTGATGAAAATGCGGACCCTGCCAATGGTCCGCTTACGCATCCCAACAGCAATCCGTTGCCCAATCCAAAAATGGGTATTTTTTATCCGCCTGGTAAAGGGCTGCGCATCGTGGCTGATCTGCATCATTTGTATAAGTTCAGCAATTTTTATATGTACGATAAGGCCTTTGCAGCCGACAGCGTTTGGCTGTACACGGGAGAAATGAATAACTGGAAATTGGTGGCCGCCTTTGCCACTGCCGGAAATGCCGCCGCCTGGGGCTGGAAGAATTTTACCGTTGCGCAGACTTCGCGCTATGTAATGATCCGTTTCAACAGTTATAAATCGGTGGTTAGTGAGTTGGTAATGTATGGCGATATCAAACAAAAATTGCCGGCAGATAAACCAATGCAACTGGGGCCTCTACCAGCACCTGTGCTCAGGCAGTTTGCTGGTACCAATGCATATGATTATGTACCGCCCCGCCTGTTGCAGCCGTTTCAGCAAACACGACTTTACCAGATGATGGATTATTTTGACGTTGATACCGTTAATGCCTACCCGAACAATAAATTGTCGCTCAATGCCCTGCGTCAGCCGCAGCAGCAACAGGTAAGATATTATGCAGACAGCCTGCGGCGATTGGGCAATTATCTATGGATGAGTATACGCGGTATGCCCACGTACCTGCAGCGCAAAGGTTTTAATGAAAAAGATAAACCCGTTACTGTGCCGGGCATGGATACAGAAGATCCGCTGTCTTACGGGCGCCACGCAAAAACATTCTGGAACATGGCCGCGCTGTTTGGCAAAACCAGGGTTGATACCAACCTGATTGATGTGAATGATATGCCAAGATTCAGCGGATTGGGCCTGATGGACCGGTTTGAAAACGGCAATGAAGAAGATGGTTACTGGACGCAATATTACTGGACGCCGGCTGATTATTTTGCAGTATCCACTGCTGATTATGACGGGCACGAGGGCCGGATGGGCAAAAAGCACGGGCTTCACCAGGCAGATATTTACAGTAGGCTAATGACCAGCGGCATGATACAGTTGGATACCAACCGCGTGAAGACCTTGTATTTCCTGTGCCGGGAGTTGCGCAAAGACAAAAAGTTTATTTGGGAGGGCGGCGTGCAATATCATTATTACAGCAACGCAGTGCCCAACAATTTACAATCGCCTACGCGGGGTATTAGCCCGGAAGCGGACCATATGCGCGAAAAGCTGGTGAAGGTGCGGGCTTTTCATGATCGCCTGTTGCCTGGCATTCCGCTTATCCTGGGGGAGAATGGGTACGACCGCAACCAGCACTCCTGGCAAAGAACTCCTTTGTTGCCTGGGTATGATGAGGCCCAGAGCCAGGGCATCATGTGCATCCGGTCTTTACTGGCTGCTTTTATGGCGGGGTTTGATGGCTATAACCAGTATATGATGCGGAGCGCCACCAATGATGAGAATGCCCAGGGACCATATGCCACCAGCGGCATGATTGGCGGGCCTGCTAACAAGTTGATTTACCCGGTTTGGTATTACTGGTCCACGTATATGCAGCAGCTCGGTAATTACCAGGCAGATGGTGTGGTAACCGAGAGTGGCCCGGTATGGGTTTACCGCTTTAAAAACCGCCAGGAACCGGCCAAAAAAGCCTATGTGCTTTTTAGTCCTACCACAAATGGTAGTATAATTAAAAATTTTAATTTTAATTCTAAAAACTTTGATAATCAAGATTTTAACGAAGTAAGGCTTGCTGATAAGAATGCTGGGGGCAGTGTAAAAAAAGGCAGGTTTGTGGATGGAGTAGCAACCCTGGATGTGGGCGAATCGCCGGTAATTTTGCTGATGGATTAACTGTTTGGTTTGACTTAAGTTTTAAAAATTTGGCGAAGTTGGGGTTGGCTACGACCAGAGAAATTCCAGCATGCACATAAATAATTCAAATACATTCATCCACGCATTTTGTTTTTCTCTCTCTGAACCAGCCGTTTTTTTTGTAGGCGAATTTCGCTGCAGGAATTGTATGCCGGCCATTTTGCTGGGGTTTAAATTTATCTTTACCAATATACGAATCAAAAACCAGGCTGCCGAAACTAAATACGATATGAAAAATGATTTGGAAAAAGCTTAACAATAACACAGGTCATATATACCAGAAAGTCTTATAATTTATATTATCATGCAAAGCGCCTCCGCTGAAACCCGCTCCCAGCTTGTATTTGGAAGCACGTTGTACAAAACGTCAATGCTGTTTTGTGAATTGCAACAAGACACTTTCCATGTGCGATATCTTTTCATTCAATTGTTTAAGCTGTAAATAAATATCTCTCTCAAAAGAAGGTTGCCCTTCGCCAAACCCTTTCAATTGCGCTTGCGGTATTTTCAATACTTGTGCAGCTTCCAGCAAGATGCCGGTATCTATTTCTTTTTGCTTAAACCATTTGTAAAGTGTAGGCCGGCTTATTTTCATTTTTTGGGCAAACGCTGCCCGGCTCATACCCTTATCCTTTAAAGTGGTTTGCAGGTTGCGCCCCTGGTGTTTACTAACTTGGTAGGGTAGTGGGCTTTCCTTTACAGAACTATCAGTTTCATTTACACTTTTGTAAAATTGTTCTGTATTTATGTTCAGGGCTACGCAGAACTCCGCAATTTTCTGTGGTTTGATGTACTCCTTTTCAAAATAGTAAGTCAGCATCTCATAACTGTTTACTACTCCTTTCTTTATAAAGTCGTCACGCTTCTTAAATCGTTTTTCAACCCACCATCTAAAGCGGTTTCCATGATGCATAGAAATAGCCATATAAAAAAAAGTCTATAAATTTTATTGCACTGTTGTTTACAGTCTATATATTTGTCCTTAGTATATTAAATAATCTACTACAAACAGTACATAAAGACTTAAAAACTTATGAAACGATTAAAAAAGAAAACGTTAAAACAATCTTACGATGTGTTGGTGAACCTCCCCCTTGAAGTAAGAAGCCGTGTGCTAGCGGCGCTAAACCTAAAAGCTGTGCAATCCTTCTATGATATTCTGAATGGTGTTCGCAGTTTGAACGATGCGGAGAAAAAAGCCGTTGCGGAAATATTTGAGATGTCGGTTGATGATATACTATGGCCTTCAAAAGGTATAACTGTTGAGTGATTTTACATTTGTGTAAAAATTAATTACATATGCCAAACAAATTTAATAACCCGCTGTCAGTTAGTGCAAAGGATGTCCTAAAGGAATTAAACCGGGAAATGGATACCCGGCAACGGATTTATCCCAGGTGGAAGCTGGAAGGCAAAATAACGGCCGATGTGGCCAGCCATCGGATTGCCTGCATCGCCAAAGCCATTGAAATACTAAATAGACAGCTACCAGTAAACGGCAACTTGTTTCCCTAAACCATAAAAAAATATACATGGAAATTTCTGCAAACGGAACCGCGGTTATCCTTAGCCCTCAGGAAATGGCTTTTATATTTTACGGCCTCATTGCTTTAAAAAAAGATATTGCCACACTTACCGCCTCGATTGTTCAACACGATGATAAAAGAAATGCCAGCATCAATGCTGAGTGGTTACACTGGTTAACCATCAGTGAAAATACATTGCGCCGCAAATTGTTTGATGAATACGATTTGAACGACCCGACTTTCCCCAACCTACTGCACTTTTTTAACGAGAAACGAGGGCATGATTCTAACGGTCAACCATCACTAGTATCCTTTTAATCCTTACAAACCTAAAGCCAGGCATGACACCTAAAGCAAAAATTCAATTCTACAATAACGTAAAAGATAATTTAGGAAAAGAAATAACGGTGCAGGATACCATTGCGTACATTACCGGTAATGAGCTGGTACCAATGGTATCACTGCTGCGGAAACTGGGAGAGGCGATTGTACACCTGCAAAGACACAGCGATGAAGAGAAGGCAGAAGATAAATGGAAAAAATGGATTAAGGAGCGGCAGAAAGAATATGATGATCAGAAAAAAAAGCTACCGGCCGTAACATGGAGCGGAACTTTTACCAAGCGTTCTGCCAAAAATATAAAGGATTACAGCGGCCTGCTTTGCATTGACATAGATAAAATTGATTCCCCGGAAACGCTAAGAAAATTAAAGGACCTGCTGAAATCAGATCCTTACACCTTCCTGGTATTCACATCACCAGGCGGCAAGGGCTTAAAGGTTATTGTTAAGGTAGATGGTGGCGCTGACAAACACCTGTCCAATTTCCTTTCCCTTGAAAAATACTACAAAGCAAAATACAAGATAGAAGTTGACCCCAGCGGTAAAGACACAAGCCGGCTTTGCTTTCTTGCCCCGGATACTAATTTTCTTTTAGAAGTAAACAGTAAGACATTCATTGCTGATGATACCTTGGCGCTGGATAAGAAAGAATTACCCGTCCTGCAATATCACTTTTCAGAGCCTGAACAGAAGGAACTTACTTCTACCGGTAATAGCCTGGATGATGTAAAGCAGTTTACTGATAAGTTATATAAATATGCGGCAGGTATGCGGAATCAGTATTGCTTTATGTTTTCGCTGAATGCCAACCGCAAAGGAATTGATATCAGCGAAACATTAACCTACCTGGAAGCCTTTGCCAGTGACCTGGATATAAAAGAACTGGCGGCTACCGTTCAATCAGCTTATAAAAATAATATTACCGAACATGGCAAGTACGCAAACAGGGTTAATAATGGCATCAACAAAAATAAACCTAAACAGGTTCGTAATGCAGCGGACAAGCAAGATATACCAGGTAATGATAAAAAAATATCGGGGAAGGCTGTATCAGCAGATACAGCGGCGCCACTGTTCTACTTTGAGCATGAAGATGAGAAGCTTAAAGACAAAAAAGGCAATCCATTGCTTAGATATACGCTTTACTATACTGGCCTCATTGATTTCTTAGAGCATGGCGGGTACCATCGCTTACCCATGCAAAATGGCACCTATGAATTTATTCTTTACAAAAATAATATCTGTGAAACTATCCAGCCCCTGCACATGAAAGATTATGTAGTAGACTGGTGCAAAGTACAGCAGAAAAGGGGAGTACTGGAAATGCTCATAAAAGGCAGTGAGCGGTATTTCAATGTAAACAAATTAAACACCTTACCGTATAAGCAGTTGGAGTTTGTAAAGGATACTGCCACCGATGCTTATTTCTTTTTTCGCAATTGTTATGTAAAAGTTACTAAAGATGAAATCACTACGCACACAATTACAGACTTTCAAAAAACACTTTGGAAGTCCTCTATTATTGACCGCGATTTTTCTCTGCATCCTTTCGATCCTCACCTTAATGCTGACAACTCTTTTGCTTTTGACAAGTGGCCTTGTGAAATGGCTAAGTTCGTTGCCCTGGTAAGTTGCAATCCAAATAGTAAGGATGAGGTAAGCCCCGAAAACCGCGCGCAAAGGTTTGATGCTATTTGCAGCAGCATAGGTTATATGCTGCATGGTTTTAAAAACAAAAACGGTAAAGCTATAATAGCAGTTGATCATAAAATACCGGAAGATAGAACAGAGCAAAACGGGGGTACCGGCAAAAGCATTGTTGGCGAAAGCTTCCGGCATTTGAAAAGTTCTACCATCATTGATGGCCGGGAATTTCGGGAGGATTATCCTTTTCGTTTTGAAATGGTTGGCGTAGATACGCAGATTGTAATTATGCAGGATTGCAAACTAACATTGGACTTCGGGACTTTCTTTGTGCCCATCACAAATGACTTTACTTATAACCGCCGCCACACTGGTTATGTGACCATCAAATATGAGGATAGTCCAAAATGGTGGTTTGATACAAATTTTGTTTTTAAAGGAGAGGGCAGCAGCCACCGCCGCCGCATGCATGTTATAGAGTTTGACGATTTTTTTAATGATGAACATACGCCCTTGGATGAATTTGGCCATTACCTGTTTCAGGATTGGGATGCTGTACAGTGGAATCTTTTTTTCAACTTCTATTTTTCCTGCGTGCAACTGTATTTAGCGGAGGGGCTTATTGCTTACCCTCAAAGTAATTATGAACAGCGCAAGCTGCTGGTGGATGCGCCGCAGGAATTCATTGATTTTATAGATGCCCATGAAAGTAAAGAACATGTTAACGGTGACGGCTCAAAATACATGCAGGACGTGTATAAGGTTAAACGCAATACCGAGCATATAAAAAAAGATTTGATGAAGCTATGGAACGATGAAAGCAGCAGCCTGAACATGTTTAAAAGCACACCACACCAGTTTACTAAATGGATGAAAAAGTATTGCGCCACAAAATTGCTTAACCTGTTAAAGCGAAAAACAAACGGGGTTGAATATTACACGCTTGCAGATGCTAGCTATAAACCACACGGAAAAGCCGAACAATCAAATTTACCCTTCTAATGGAATTTACACATGGCGGCTTATTTGAAGGTATTGGTTGTTTCTCCCTGGGTGCTCAGCGCTGCGGCATAAAAACAAAATGGGCTGTAGAAATAAATCACTTTAGAAAATCACTTTTAAGAAAAAACTTTCCGCATGTTGAGCAATACAAAGACATCAGAAAAACAAAATCCCCCCCCCCATGTTGATATTATCACAGGAGGTTTTCCATGCCAGGATATTTCAGTCGCTGGTGGTTTTACTGGAATCATCGGGCAAAGCAGCCAATTGTGGTTTGAGTATTTCAGAATTATTTGTGAGGTGCAGCCCTGGTACGTCGTTATTGAAAATTCTGACCAGCTTAGAAATAAAGGACTGGAATATATCTTATATGACTTTTCCAAAATCGGGTATGATGTGCAATGGCAACGTTTATCAGCTAGACAGTTTGGATACCCCCATAATAGAAAAAGACTTTTTATCATTGCCTACTCCCCTGAAATCAGACGGCGACAAATCGGGTCAATACAAATCTTCGGAAAAATTGCTGATTTACTTGAAAGACCATACCGACAGGCTGTTTTACCAATGCCGTTTAAACGGATTAAATGGGACTCAAATCGCGATGATGTACGAATGGGTAATGGGCCTGCCTATAGGATGGACAGAAATAGAATCGCCTCAATTGGAGATGCAATTGTCGTAGACCAGTGCGAATACCTTTTCAAATGTATCCAGCAGCATTATAAACAACTAAAATAAAAACCATGAAACTAGTAACCCCACTTTTTCGCCTTATTATTTCCCTTGCCGTTTGCGTAGCCTGTTTTATTAATAGCAACTGGATTGCCGGTATCGGCTGGGCAATCGTAGTTATTTATGATGGAGAAAATATTTATTCTATTACGCAAAAAAATAGCAAATGATTGAAGCTTTCCCCCTGCAATGGCCGTCCGGCTACCAGCGAACAATTGAACGCAAACAAAGCAGCTTCCGGCTAACAGCTGCACAAGCCTTGGCAGATCTGCAAGCTGAATTGAAACTACTGGCAGACGATGTAAAAAGCATTGTAGTTAGCAGCAATGTGCCGGTAAAAAAGAACGGTGATATGTACAGCGATATTGCCAATGATGATCTTTCCGATCCGGGCGTGGCTGTTTACTTTATGTACAATGGCAGCCAGGTTGTATTGTGTGCAGATGCCTGGGTAACGCCGGCAGAGAATGTACGGGCCATAGGGTTGGCTATAAACGCGCTCCGCGGCCTTGGCCGGTGGAAAGTGTCGGATATGCTAAACCGGGCATTCACGGGATTTAAAGCCCTTCCTGAAAGTATTACCAAACCCTGGTGGCAAGTGCTCCAGTTGTCCGAAGCCGGCCGCAACAATCGGGCAACCATTGAGCTTAGTTACAAAACGCTTGCAAAATCAAAACACCCGGATATGCCTTTTGGTAGCCATACTGATTTTACAGAACTGCAAGCAGCTTATACTGAAGGCATGAAACAGTTTAAATAAAATAGCGGTAATGACAACAATATTTGGCAATAAACTTATAAGCAGTATCAGCTATTCCAACGATGAAATATTGGAATCGATTATTCACTTATACGCCCCGGGTGGCATAGAACTGGATGGTACTTACGGTTATGGCCACTTTTACAAAAAAATAACTAAGCCAAAATATAAGTTTGACACACATCCTAAAGCAAAGGGTGTGACAGTGGCAGATTGCAGGGCTATGCCTTTAGATTCAAATTCTATATTAACCGCAGTTTTCGATCCCCCGTTTGTCATCAGCGACCATAAAAAATCTGCGCAGTATATAATGATGCACAGGTACAGGGGTTTTAAAACGGTTAGTGAATTGCGGGAAATGTACCGGCAATCAGTTGCGGAGTATTTCAGGGTATTGAAACCAGGTGGGATATTGATAGTGAAATGCCAGGATATGAGCCATGGCCACGAAACAAATTATTTTATCCATAATGAGGTTTTCAACATGGCCATGGAGACAGGGTTTAAAGCGGTTGACCTTTTCATAATGCTTGCAAAGAACAGGTTTTTAGACAAACGGTTTAAACAAAAGTCAGCCAGAAAATTCCACTGTTACTTCTGGGTTTTTAAAAAAAGAAAGCGCTTATTAAAATAGTAATCACCATGCAACCGCAAATTATCATCAGCCACCTGCAGCAGCTTACCCATGGCGTTCTTAATTTAACAATAGACCAGGCACAGCATATTATTGAACTGGTGCAGGGTGTCAAGAATTCGCCGGGCCCCGTGGCCAGGTTAAGCCGCTGGAACGAGAATCGGCATAGCTGGGAATTTATACGCTCTCAAAAAACAACACAGGAAAACATTGATACGGCGATAATGGCAGCCATCCAGGAAACACCGGTAATAAATGTGTACATGTGGGAATGCTTTAATGATGCCGGCCAGCTGGAAGGCAAAATATTTACCATCCACAATAATACTTTTTGATATGAGTACTTACACCATCACCGTTCTGCTGGTAGATAAATCACAACACGTTTACGATAATGTAAGCGAAGCCAACACGGAAAAATTTAAAGCCCTTGTATGGGTGCAGGGCTGTGCGGTGAAGCTGGATGATCTGACAAAAGAAATTATCAGCCCTTTCCGCATTCAGCAGGTATTTGTAAAAAAGCAACCTTAAAAAATATACCATGCCAGCATATTCATTTAAACAACAATTTGTTCCCTATGTATTAGACGGTACTAAATGGCATACAGTTAGAAGCCGCCGTAAACACCCGGCCAAAGTGGGCGATAAGGTTTACTTGTATTACGGATTGCGGACAAAGTTTTGTAAGAATCTAAGAAACGAAGTGTGTAGCAAAACGCACAGCATTGTCATTACAGCAGGCGGTGAAATCATTTTTTATAAAAAGCTTTTAACAGATGGTCAACTACCGTACGCATTAATTAATCCATTGCTGGATGCACTTGGATTTGATAAAATCTTATCTGGTTCCGAATGCGACCGCTTTGCCTGGCTGGATGGTTTTCGGCCCGAAGGATCTACCAGGCAAGAACCAGCCGGAAGCTTTGCCATGATGTTAGATTTTTGGCGCTCCACTCATTCCTTGCCTTTTGTTGGTGATATTATTTACTGGTAAAATCAAAACGTACATATATGCCAAACGATTTACTACACATTGAACTGCTCCCAGACAACAGCATGAACTTTAAAATTAAAGGCAACCCGGTTACTGTCTGCAACATGATCGCGAACGCGATGGATACAGACCAGGAGATAGCGGCCGCCATGATTGCCGGCGTGATGGCCTGGGCAGATAAAAATCATATACCACGCGATCAGCTGGGAACGATGGTAAAATTTCATTTATAATTTCCATTAACTAAAACCTTTTGGTGTACAGGCAACCATTATACATATGACAAAAAGTATAAAACCATCAGCTAAGAAAAAAGGAGCGCCACCGGCACCAAAAGGGAAAAGCAAATCACCAGCTGGTATAGCCCCGGTTAAAGCGTTACAGGATGCTGGTTTAATAGCCAATGCAGAGGCGGCAGGGGCATTAGCGCCCAAGAAGCTTGCAGTTGCAGCACAGCCCACCAGCGGCCCGGTAAAGCCCCTGGGTGATTACGCTTAGTTCTACTCCCCACTATTTACTTAAACGGCCCCAACACGGGGCCGTTTTCTTTTACGCTACTCTACAACCCTTCGCCATCCCCCTTGCTTACCCGTAGGGTAAAATAAAGCCCGTAGAGACAGGCACCGGGCATTGGCGGTATAATACCAACCTAGTGGCCACCCACGCCTTACAGCACTTCCGGTGGCTGGCTATACGGGACAATATTAACCAGTCCCGCAAATTTTCTCTTTTCCCCTTCCCTTACCCATCCAGCAAGGCAGAGGGCGGCCGGGTGCGGTGCGGCCAAAAAAACAGCACCAGTCTATATACCTATATATTCTTTTTACTTTATTATTATTATTATGCTAATATAAAATAGTGTTAGAAAGTGTGCTAAGTGTGCTATTTGCTGGAAAGCCCTGCCAGTAAAGGTTTTTGTAAAGCACACTTTTTCAGCACTAAAAACGGCAATAAGGGGTAAAAGTGTGCAATGCCCTACTGTAGGGGCTTTCAGACCGGGTAAAAAACAGTGCTATATATTATAAAAATGGGTAGTTTGCTGATTTGCTAAAAATATACGGTTTTGCTAAAACCTTTAGAAATGTTAAAAAAACTGTTAAAATGACCGTTATTTAGGAATAATGGTTGTTTTTACAGAAAAAGCCTTAATTTTACAGTAGAAATAATCACAAACAAAAACCGGGTGCGATTCCGGGCTCAAATTAAGGTTCGCAAAAAAACATGAATTCTCTCCAAATGTTACCGCAGGTTTCTGAAACCTTCACGCCTGGCGCAATTATTTTTGATTCCTGGGGCTGGGAACAATCCAACTACGACTTTTACTGTATTATTACCCGTAAAGAAAATTGGGTAACGATATTGCCCATGAAAAAAAACGAAGTCTTTATAGCAAATTTTTGTAGTAAGGTTACCCCAACCGAAATAGACTATTCAGCAAAACCAATCAGAAAAAAAATAAAAGTATTTAGAGGACTGGAATCCGGTTTTACCATGCGCCCCGGTACGAGTGGTGGTTGGGTTTTTCTTTGGAATGGTAAAGAAAAGACTGCTACACATTACGCATAATTATACAATCAATCCGGGTGCGCTGCCGGGCTAAAATTAAGGTGCGCAAAAAAAATGGAACATCTACAGCCTTTCAAAAACACATTTGCTTTTCAGCCAGGACAGGAAATTTTCTATACCGGTGACCAGGCCAACGCGCCGTACTGGGCAAAAATTATTGAAGTGATAAAACCAACTAAATACAGCCCACACAGTTACCGGTTAAGAAAAGCGGAGCCGCCTTGTGCAACGGTAACCGTGCCCCACTTTTGTTTTGGCATCGGCATTGGCCAGCGGTTCAAAACTATAGAACAGGTACGCATTGAACGAAATATTGCAAATCAAAAACTCCACAATTTTTTAAGAAGCTGTAAATAAAAAATATGAAACAAGTTAGAATAACCATCAGTACACCCCTTTGGACAATAGCACAAACCTTTGCAGCGGATGCAGTAACCAAGCAACTTGCTTTCATCAATAAGGCAAAAAAGAATTTTGCAGCTGCTACCTATACCGGCAAAGAGCCTTACAAACTATCCTGTAATATAGAACAGCTGAATACAACCGCTCCATTGCCAGCCGCGATTAATAAGCCGGTAAATGAAGTGCAGCCAGCAGCAGCCCCCGTAATGGCCCTGGTGAAAGCCCAGCCGCTAAAAATTAAAATGGAAAACAGGGTATTTGTATTTTATCCAAAGCGCCGGTACTTTCTGGCTGCGGATAACAGCGCCCAGCTAAGCATGAAAGAAGCCAGGGGTTTGTACGATTATGATCTGCTGCAGATTAATAAACTTGATTTGCCCACCTTCCGAAGTTTGGTAAATGCGTAATTTGCGGCCATGCTACCAACTTTCTTTTTTGCAGAAAACCAGACAGAATTACCAGGGGCCGGATTTATTATTTGCACCCGGCCCCCTTACTTTCTTTTGAAGGTGCTAAAGTTTACCCAGGATGACGCTGAAACCTTTTCCGCCAATACCATTGCCCCGTTCATGGCGGTGCCCGGCTATAGGGTTTATTTGCAGTTACACGGGCAGCTGGATGGCAGATTTGACCCAAACGTACCGGATGATGATCTTTCCATGATACTGCCACCGGCAGTAACATTTTATTTGACCGAAAAAATTACTCCCAATGCCCACCAGTTTAAAAGATACCGTACCCCGTAAAACAGTACTGCTTTGCTTTTGGAAGGCTGAAAACCGGTACCAGGCATTCAGCAGTATAAAGCATTTTACCGACAATGTGACAGGATACAGCCCGGAAACCCTCCGCAATTACCTGAGTAGAAAAAACAAACCCTTTGAAGATTTGACCCTGATTTTAACCCGTGTTTCTTTCTTTCCACATTAAAAACCACTCCGCACGTTTTTTTGTGCCCTTTGCACACATCAAAAAAAAAGTGTGCTGTAAAAAGTGTGCTGTTCATAATACTTTGTCTATCATTAAATTAACTTATAAAAAATGACAATAGCACACTTTGCACAGTAAAAAACACAACCTACTACCGTTCCTTTATTCTACACTTGTTTACTTATTATTGCACTGTACTATTCTGTTTACCTTTCTGCCATAGTTGCAGACTTTAAAAAAAGAAAAGCCCCGCAAGATTTGCAGGGCTTTTCTTTTAAATGGTTGGTGTAATTATTTAAACTGCACAGCATCGGCCACATTTTCGGCCTTGTCTTTCAGATCTAAAATTAATCCGTCACAATCCGGATATTGTTTTTTTGCCGCCTTAATAAGCCGGTCGCGCAATTCTGTGTATTGGTTGCTGTTTGCATCCAGCAAATCCCAGCCGCGTCCCTTTGGCTTTACGCTGCCCAGGTATTTGTATTCACGCGCCGGCTTGCAGTCTGTGAAGATATAAACGCCCTGGTATTGGTTTACATCAGCTGCGCTGCTTTTGATGGTTTGGGTAATGCCAGCTGCTACACATAGGGACAGCGCAAACCCAGCTGCAAACAGTAAAAATCCTTTTTTCATTCTGGTTAAAATTTAGTGGTTATTGAAAGATGGTTCTAAGGTAGAAAATGCCCGGCGGTTACCGGGCATTTTTTTTACTAATCACTGGTTACTTTTACCCGGTAAGGGTTCCAGATGTTGCATGATACCAGGAAAAGCTCACAGGCTAATTCTAAATCTTTTACGTACCTGGCTCTTAATTCTTTTGTCAGGTTTTCCAATTCATCGCGCTTTTGTTCATACTCCGTGCTGTGGATGTGGTGTCCCCGGCTGTTTCGCTGAAAATCGGCGAAGTACTCATGCCGGATGGTTTTGTAATAATCGCTGAGTAGCCGCGGCAATGGGTCGGCGCTTTCTTCCAGCTTAATGAGTTGTTCTAACTTTTCTGCATTGAGGTGAGGCAGTGGCAGTAACTGCTGTAAAAATTTCTTTTCCATAATAAAAATATATATCCCCTGCATGGACGAAAAACACAACAATGAAGTTGGGGATTACCGGGACTTGCACCCAGCACTTGCAGGGGAATAATTTTTGATTTGATGGATTGCATTATTATGTTTTTCGTATCTCAAATCTGCAACAATTCTTTTACTCTACCAAACAGGCCACAAAGTGAGGTAAAAAATGTGGAATATATTACACAAATGTTTCATAAATTTACAGATGTGTAAGGGGGTTAACATCCGAGCAAAATTCAGGCCTATCCAGCACGTAGAAAAAAAATGAGCAAAACCCCGTTGATGCTTGCTTTCAGCTTAAAATACATTGCCACCGGCAAAATTCTTCTGCTACTATCTACAAACCTAAATTCAAAGCCATGCTAATGCAGCAGCAAACCCGTTTATTTTTATACCCGCCAGACTTTTTAAAAATTTACGATCACCTTACTACGTACATGGGTGCTTATTACAGGTACAAGGCCATTAAAAAATTGTTGGGCAAGCAGAAACATCAGTTTATTACTGTAAAAGAGTTTGCAGACTGGGAAGGCGTTGCTGTAGAAGAAATAATAAAAAGAATTGAATAGTTTTTGTTGTTCTTTTTTTTGATTTTAAAGGGTTAATTATAAGCCCCGCCATTCCTGGCGGGGCTTTTTTGTTAAACCATTTATAAGCCTGTTATACTCTTTAATAAAAAACAAATACCCATTACAGTTAGTCGCTTTATGTTGCAGCAGAATATGAAACAAACGGGTTTAATATTAGCGGGTTGTGTAGGTGCCTTGCTGCTGTTCAGCAGCTTTAAAAGAAAAACCCGTGCCATAGAATTTTTACAGTTTCATATCAAAGGGGTGAAGATTGACAACGCAAATGTTTTAACCACCAGGTTACTGATAACCGTTGCAATTGAAAACCCATCCAGTGAAGATTTGCCTTTTGATCGCTTCTTTGGCAAAGTCACTGCAAATGGTTACCAGCTTACCAGTTTTTTGCATGATAGCAGTAAGAGCGGTATTGTAATAGCCGCTAACAGCAGTACGCCTATCACCTTCCCGGTGTACGTACAAAACATTACGCTATTGCAGCAGCTGGTAAACACTATAAAAACAAAGGACACTGGAGACATTGTAATAGACGGTACCATAGATGTTGCCGGTATCCAGTTTCCCATTAACACCACATTCCGGCTTAACCTGGCTGCCCTCACGGGTGGCGCAGTAAAAGGGGTAGGGGATTGTTTGCAGGGCGTTTTAAATTAATCAGCATTATGGGTTTAAGAGACGTAGCAAACAGAACCATACCAAAGCCGCAACTGCAGCAGCAAGTTCTTTACAATGATGGCGACACGGGGGATATTATGAAAGAAGTATTGCAATGCTTTGAGGAAAGCAAAATGCAGCTGGAAAATTTCGCCCCGCATTTGAAGGGGCGCTCACTGCGCATTACCTGTAATAATATCTGGCGCTTTGTAAAAGAGAACATCTCTTACAAAGTAGATCCACCGGGTGTGCAATGGATTAAAGAGCCGGTACGTACCTGGCATGATAAAGTTTGTGACTGTAAAAGCTACAGCATCTTTATTGCTTCCCTGCTGCACAACCTGGGCATAAAAGGAACCTTCCGTTTTGTTTCTTTTAAAGCCGGTGACAGCACGCCCACCCATGTATATGTAGTTGTAAAAGACGGTGACAGCCTGATAAAAATTGACGGGGTAATGCCGGGCTTTGACATAGAAAAACCTTTCAATCACAAACACGATTATAATATGAGCCAGATTAGCAGGATGAGCGGCATAGGGAATACAGAACCCGTTATCATGTACGCCACCGATTTAGAAGTTAAGCGGATACTGCTGGAAGCTGAGCGCGATATGTATAACAGTGTTGCGGGTATTTCCGGGCCATCGGTAGCCATTTACAATAAATACATTGATGATATCAATGCGGCCATTGAGCATGCACAGCAAACCAATGTCAATGGTGTAGGCAGCATCTTTTCAAAAATTTGGACGGGCGTAAAAAATATAACCAAAAAAATTACCAAGGTTGCATTAGCGCCCATCACCTTGCCCATGCGCCTGGCACTTGAAAAACAAATACCGGCCGGCAGCGATGCCTTTTTATACCTGCATATTCAAAACCCGGATGTTGTAGCGAAGCTGCCAGATGCAATCAAGAATAAAAGAAACAAGCAGGACAAGTTTTGCAACTTTCTCGTTGACCTGATGCCGTTCTTAAAATATGATCATATTGTAAGCCTGGCCAGGGCCGGCCACATAAAAAAGAACAATGAAACACCCGAGGCCACTTTAAGCAAAAAATTTGGTTTTGCGGTGAGCGGTGATGGTATCGGGTGGGTAGCGGTTATTGGTGCCATCATTGGTTTGATAGGAAAAATTTTAAGTCTGTTCAAAAAGAAACCCCCGGTAGAAGCGGCAGAAGTAACCCCGGAAGAATCTGACTGGGCCAGTCTTACACCAGAGCAACAAGCTGACCTTTCAGCGGGTATAGCCAACCAACCAACCAATACCACCTTGCTTGATAAAATTACCGAAGTGGTTAACACCGGTGCAGATACCATACAGCAGATACAGGCTACTACTGGTAAAACGGTTAGCCCTGGTACAAACTTAATGCAGGTAGATAACCAGGGGCAGATAGTACCGGTACGTTCGCAGCAATATGCGCAGCCCTACCAGCAGCCACAACAGGCCGGCATGTCTACTAACACGATGCTGTTAGTTGGTGCATTGGCAGTGGGTGCCATTTTCATGATGAAGAAAAAATAATCTTTCAACTTTTTTTATAATAAAAATTGTACAAATATGTCTAAGCTAAAAATGCTGAAACTACCTAAGAAGCCTAAACGCAGTGCTTCCCTGGAATCCAAGCAAAAGTTTCTTGCCAAAGTGCGGGAGATTCAACACCAGAATCAGAAGCGCCACAAACTCAATGTGGACAGTGAGCGCCTCAGTAAAGTAATTGCCGGCATTGGCAGCATCAGCGTTTTGCCTTCCGGGTTCAGCGCGCGCAGCATACGGCCCTCAAAAGCGCGTAAAGCAAAAAGCGGTGCTAAAAAAAGCAAGGCGAAAAAAGCTGCGCCAAAAAGGAAGGCCGCTAAAAAGAAGCGTTAAACGTTAGCAGCTCATTTGTACAATGTTGAAATCATTTTTTATATCCACCATTATCAATAATTCAAACATGAAAAAAATAGACATCAAGGGCATAGCCCTGAAAGTAGGCGGGATAGGCGCAGGTGCTTATGCAGCCGTAAAAATTGACAAGATTGCATTTGTTGGCAACCTGTCACCAATGGTAAGGGGCATCGGTAAAGTAGCATTAGGTGCATTGCTGCCGGTGATTGCAAAACAAAAGCCCGGTTCCATCCTGGAGCATGTCGGCAATGGTTTAATCTCCATTGGCGCTTTACAGCTGGCCAGCAAGTTTGATACTTCTATCTCAATCGCTGGCCTGGGTGAATTGCCATCATTGGGCCAGGTGTATTATGATGAAGCATATACAGCAGGCGTAGGTGCCAGCAGCACTTTGGGCAGTGATGATGTTCTTTCTTACGAATAAGAATTTACACTTTAGTAAATAATATTTACAAAGTCCAATATCCATTTTTTAGCAAGCATTATTCATTTTTAAAATAAACACCAATGAAAGGAAGTACTATTATATCCCCGGAGAGGGATCGCGGCATCCTTAGCCGTGTAAGGACTTTAGCAAATGATAAAGGCATTGACCCGTCAAAAGTTCAGCCCTCTTATTTACGCATCGCAACATTGCTTGACCCCAGCAAAAGCACGTATGATTTTCTGGTGCGTAAAGATGTGGGCGGTTCACTGGCCCATGATGTTAAACTTGATCAGAACGATTCTTTCGTGATGAGCAAAATGGGCATCATGCTGCTGGGTGAAGACCCTACCAAGCCAGGCACCGGCTTATTGCAGTCTTACCCCAATAACCTGGTATTTGCCGCGGAAGCCGGCAATGTTAGCCCCCTGCACCTGAACACGCTGTACAATGGTTCTATTAAAGTGAAAGTGGATGATCGCGTATTTGCGGAAGCCATCCCCACAAACCCCATGTTTGCAGCGCGTACAACACAGCAGGCATCGGCTACCACATTCAGCGAAAGGTTCCTGGATGATGGTCTTATAGAATTGACCCCGGACATTACCCTGAACGGCAGCAAGAAAAACGAAATCACTTTAAAAGTGCCAACGTTTGCCGGTTTGCAGGTGCAGTACATCACAGCAGCCACCCGTATTTATGCGGTATTCTATGCCAAAGGTTTTCTTATCATTGGCGGTAGCAACCTGGGCGGATTGAGCAACCAGTAATATAGTACACAGCGCAGCTATTAAATAACAATGAAAGCCCTGCCCAGGCTGCAAAGCAGGGGCAGGGCTTTTTAATTTTTCAAATTTTATTTTATGTGTAACAAAGAAGGTACAAAACGTTTCCGCGTGGTGGAAGTTATCTGTAAAGCAAATCAGAATGAATATTCATTGCTTACCGATGATATCCTTAACAGTGCCAAGCGCATTGTAGCTATAGAAGCTTATCGCGTGGCCAATGTATCATTAACGCCCAGCAGCCTGGCAGTGGTAAATGATACGGTATTTGCAAAGTCATTCCTCACCATGTCAACCGCGGCCACGGACGAAATGCTGAACCGCATACCTTTTACTGATTTGGACAGGAAAGCTAACCAGGGAGAATTATTTTTTGTGGACATACCGCCGATTGTTGCAAGCAAGTGCAAGGTGTTTATACCAACCACTGTGGGCATCGTGGCAGGGGAGGCCTGGCTCATTGGCGTACACTACGAATAATCGATCATGTATTCATTCACGCATTTACCCGGCTGTAAAAAACGGGTAACAAAAATTACAATTATGAAAATTTTTATATTTTTCTTAACTGCCTGCCTGCTGTTTACCGTTGCAGCGGATGCACAGTCTTTTGTTAAACGGTTACCAAAGCCCGGTGACATAGCGGTACAGCATGGCCGTTTATCCAATGATTCTGGTACCGTCATTATTGTACCGGCAGATAAAACAATCAATGCCTTTCGCCCCATTACCAATGTAGCCGCTTATGCTGAGCCAGGGCATATTTTAATGGCCGGTGCCGGCGTTGCGTATGAACACTTAAAATACGATGCGAAAGCGGACAAATGGAAAGCTGAATGGAGTATAGCAGCGGTAGGATGGGCCGGCGCTCCGCTGGATGGCAGTAAAACGGATGCGGTTTCCTACGGCATTATGTTTGGCCTGGCTAACAATTTAATCATGTTTGGCCCTGCACTCAACAATGGCAAGTTAATGGGAGTGGTCAGCATTGGCATAAATCTCAATAACTAAGACAGGATTGCGTAACAACCAAAATCGTACAGATGATACTGGGCAATGATCATATAATTAAATGGTTTACCGGTACCGGCAATCCTTACTGGCTTGCTTACCACAAGACAGGCGGCATAGCCAGCGGCCAGTACGCATTCAAAAGCAGCGATGCAGAAAACAATACCAACAACAGCGCCATGGAAGAACTGCGCAAATGGTTGGGTCTTTGTGTTGATGGCAGCGAATACATATTGGTTTCTTCTCCCACACCAAAGCTTACCAGCAAGGGTTACCAGCAGGAATTATTTGAAGTGCGTTCTAACATGCCCCATAGCCAGCAGGTAGGCATGCTCCCGGCTGTATCCGGTATTACCCAGGATGATGTAACCAGGCAGATAAGCCAGGCGCTGGCCAGCTACAAAAGAGAACAGGAGTTAAATGATCTAAAGACGAAGGTTAAGGAACTCACCGCCGATAACAAGGAACTGAAGCGCAGTATTGATGACCCCATGAACCGGGTAATTAAAGCCATTGAGCCGTACAGTGGCCAGGTAATAGCCGGCATCTTTGGTAAGCCTGCACAGGTAGCGGGGTTTCCTCAATCACATGCAGGCCCGGAAGATCAGCCAGCTGATGAAGTGGGCATCCTGGAACCGGAAACTGCGCTGAGCGAAGAACAGCGCGACGCATTGCAAAATTTTGTAACGGCATTATCTACCAATGATCCGGATTGGGTCAACACCCTGAACCGGATGGCAGATAAAATAAACCATAGCCCCGCGGTTATTGCGATGCTTAAAACCGTTTTGTAAAATGACTTATTCTACCACTACCATACGCAATATTTTTGATAGCCTGTACAGCAAGCTTCGCCGGCAGTATGCGCAGTATGCAAAGAATTATATTGAGAAGCAATTTTTTGTTTTTGCCAACATTGCATTAAAGCGCAGTTTCAGGGTTCCGTACTACCTGAACAAAACAGATGCATTTGTAAAAAGTACGCCAGCCGGTTACCTGGCCATGGATATTTCACCCTACTATTTTAAAGAGCGCCCCATTTTTTACAACCGGCCGGACAGGGAATTTATTGACGCGTTTATGTCTAACGGCAATCCTGACCTGTCTTATTTCCAGCCGGCTTTTGTGTTGAATGTTTTCATTAATAATGAGTATACAGATGTGTTCATCAACCATGATGATACGATTATGGATGTTAATGTATATGTGCAGGATGCCGGTGCCATGGCAGGCAATGAAGCTTCTATAAAGGGATTCAATGCCATACTGCAGCAGAACATCCGCAATATACAGGTGGCGTACAACCAGTCGGTTTTATTGCTGGGCAATCCACGGTATAATGACAGTGATGGTTTTGTAAAATATTACAAAGGCTACCTGGAAAATGAATTGAGCAGGTACCAGGTAAACGCGTCTTACACCATTAAGGTTTGTAAAGACTGTGGTAATTCGGCTATACTGGCCGGTACGGAAACACCAGGCCTTATTGTCCTGGCAGCCGCGCCCTCCTTGCTTTTGCTTACAAAGAATTTTTCCCAGCAACCCGCTGCGCTGGAATACCAAAATAATTTTTATGCCAACAGCCTGCCCGATATGCAGGAACTGATTAAGCGGTACAAAGCGATTGCGGTAGTAAATGCACAACCCAACTACAACACGGTGAAGGAGGGGCAGTATACGATACTTCCATCGGCTACCATACAACCAAAGCCTTTCAATTATTGGTGGCTGGTGGCTGCATTGGGAGCCGGGTATTTGTTCACGAAAAAAAATTAATAGCATGCCTTTATATAGCGCCGGTGATGTTGTTGGAAAAACGCTTATCCCTAAAGTGGATATGCCGGTATTAAATAATAAGCCTGATGCCGGTGGGGTAGTGGTGGCGACCATGAAAGCAGGTAGTTCTTTACTGGTAGACAGCTGGGCGGTAAATAATAGTACCAATGAATTGTATTGGACATTTTACACCGGCTATCCAAAAGAATACCGTTTTGTAAAACACAGTCCCGATGCCTTTGGGGTGAGAGATTTAAAAGACCAGGGCGTGTTAAGTGAAATAGAAAAGCAGGCAGCAGCAGCTGCTGCAAACAAAAGCCTTACAGATAAAGCCATTGAAGTAGTGAAGTATGGGGTATTGATTTTTGCCGGGGTATCTATTTTGAACACGATGATTAAAAGTAAGTAATGGCAGTATTCAGTGTTGCATACGGTAATACAATGAGTAATGAGGGCGGCTACCGTAATGTGTCGTATGATAAGGGCGGCGAAACGTACAAGGGCGTGGCACGCAATTATAATCCATCCTGGGCAGGCTGGGCCATCATCGACCAGGTAAAGAAAACCCGTAAATTAAAAACGGGCGATTACATAAAGAGCAGCACACTGGATAACCTGGTAGCCAGTTTTTACCTCGGGAACTATTGGAATAAAAACAAGCTGGGAGAAATCAAAAACCAAAGTCTCGCAACCCTTTGTTTTGATATCGTCGTGCAGCACGGTAAAGGCCCCGGCAGTGTCATCAATACGGGCCTGCAATCCATTGAGCGTATCAGCGCTCCCAACAGCGTTACAGCTGACAGTGTACGGGTAATGAATAAAGCCCCGCAGGCTTCTTACAATGCCATCATAGCACAACGGCTTACTTATATCAATTCGCTCAGCCTGGGCCCCGACCAGCAACCGGTACTAGCCAGGGCAAAAAGTTTTCTTACAAAGTATGCCGGTGACTTTGCAAGTGCCGTGCCCTGGTATTGGGTAATGGGCAGCGGTTTTTTTTTATTATTTCTTAAAAAAAGGTAAAGGCAATGGGAAGGTATAAAGCAAAAATGAACTTTTGGAATACCAGCGAAAACGCTAAAGTGCCATCGTTCCCGAATATGACCAGCGTGCTGTTCAGGAATAGCGGCGACACGGATGCTTACATCAATGGTACGTATAAAATACCGGCCGGGCAGGAAAGCCCTGGCATCAACAGCGGTAACCCGGAAACCCTTTTTGATGATAACGATCTGCGGATATCTTTTGATACCGTTGCACCAGGCACCGCGCCACTGGTGCAGGCCATCATTATAGAAACGTTTGATAAGAATGCAGGCGGCGGCAAGAAAGATGATCTTAACTGTAAAAGGTTTTAATTATGAGTTTGATTACACCATCCGGTACAAAAACATCAGGCTTAACAGGCATGAGCCTGTTTGATGAAATAAGGGCAGGTGCTTTGCTGCACGGTAGTCCTTATGCAGATTCTTTATTGGTGCCGGGTGCATCATTGAGTGGTAATAGTTACTACGGCACAGCAGCTTTTAAAAATTACAGCAGTGTTATTGTTTTTATCAATACTGATTTTATACCAGCCAACCAGCTGACCGGCCAAAGCTATATCTACGATAAAGTCGCCGGTACGCTTTTATTCAATAATACCATCGTAACGGATGATTTGCTTACCATCTATGTAAGCAATGGCAGCGGTGCAGGCAGCAGTGCAGGCGGCAGTGCAGCGCCCACAGCGCCCTTTATCACATCTAATCCAGCCAGCGGCTCAGTGCTGGAAGGGGACGAAGTAAATTTTAACGTGGTGGCTACTGGTACGGCGCCGTTAACTTATCAGTGGCGCAAGGATGGTGTAGATATTGGCGGCGCTATATTGAACACGTATACCATTGCATCGGCGGTATTGGCTTCTGCTGCAGAATACACTTGTGTGGTGACCAATGCACCGGGCAGCGTTGCAAGTCTGCCGGCAACCCTGGTAGTGAATGCAGCTGGCGGCACGGGCGGCGGTTCTTTTCTTGGAAGCTTATAATTAAAACACAATGGCAGAAACAAACGCAGTCTTAAAAATAACAGATAATACGGCCGGCCTGTATTATAAAATTGCACCAGGTGCAGTCGTGGACAATGTATTTTCCTTCCTTGATCAGGATGGTGTAAAAATTAAAATTGTTGAGAACAAGGGGCGTTATACGGCAAGGATGGGCGGCATCCTGCCAGGTGGTAATATGTTGGCAAAACTGCAAGCGGTATTTTCTCATGCGGATGTAAAAGAAGTGGTATTGGATGAAGGCGATATAACATTGACCGGTACCCTGAATTGTGGCGGTAAGAAGATTGTTTTTATCAACGGCAGTAAAATAACAGGCACCAATATTATTAATGGGGCCGTAATTGATTGTTCCTTGTTCAATCAATGCTTTACAGTTGGTACAACGCTGACCAACTGCCGTTCTGTAAGAACAGAATTTTCTACAGAAAATTTTGGCGCGGATGGTAACGATGGTACCGACCAAACGCAGATTTTGCAGAAAACATCTGACACATTGGTGAGCAATGCCAACATGCCAAAAAATTTAAAAATGTTTCGCAACAGGGTCTATCGTACCCAGGGCTGGATATTTCACAACTGGGATGGCGCTAATTACGGTCAGTATAGTCTGGCCATCATTGGCGAAAAAAGTGCCTTTGGTGGCAATCCCGGTTTCCATCCCAGGATAAAAGGTTATAACCTGGACGGCTTTACGGTGAACATTCAACGGGCCACGGGCTTTACCATGGAAGGGGTAGAGGTTAGCGGGCCGCTAAACATTCCTGATAAAACTACCTGGTCAGAGTTTTATGCGCGGCCATACAGTACTTTTTCATCCGCGTATGGCGGCAGGGACAGCCGGTATACTCCCAGCTGCGTAGTTGGAATTGATTTATTTTCTAATACAAATTATATTCCTCCGGACGGTGGTTATCCTGGCTATACCGCGGATGGTGCAAGTGCAAAAAATCCCAGTAATCTTAACTGGTACCGTGGCGATGGCTCCGGAAATAGCGCCGGTTCCACTGGTGTAAGGTTAGCGGATTTGGTAGTGAGTGGCGCAACGGTGGGCATATTGGTTTCTCCCAATGGACAATCACAGCAGGCAGAAAATTTAGTATTCACCGATGTGTATGGCAGCAATTGCAAAGCAATCTTTGCTTTCTGCCAGGCAGAAAGCAAAGATTGCTTTATCTACCGCGGTTATGCGATCAGCCGCGTGCATACCATATTGGATACAGTCAGCTGGGGCGTGCAGCAAGGAACACCGCCTTATGTACGTGGCTTTAATTCGTCCGGCAGTGTTGTGCAGTTTATCAACGGTGCATCAAGGCATGTAGTGTCATTTGAAGATTTGTATTTGGAAAATCTTTTCCGGGTAGGTAATTTTTCAGCATCCGGTGACAGGGGCGGTTTTAAAAACTGCAAGTTTAGTTTCAATGCAGATACGACCTATGGAAATTTAGCCATGCCCGCTACTCATATGAAAGGTGACAATGTATACTTTGAGAAGTCTACATTAAAATACTACGATGATCTGTTCAATAAAAGAATTGTAATAGAAGGTACCGGCAACACATTTGATAATTGCGGCTGGGATTTACCACCCATTACAACAACGGGCTTCGATTTTGCCGGTTCTCCAAAAGGTGTGTATGCCGATTTCAGGGATTGTTATTATGGTGAAAATGGTGTGCTGTTGTTTGGCTTTCAATCATACAAAGGGCAGAACGTTTACAACCCCACCATTGCTTATAAGTCGATGACCGTAGAGGGGCAGTATGAAAATATTTATGGTACAGGCTACGGGAAATTCACTGCAAAATATGAATGCGGCGATTTCCAGCGGACGGATACCAATTTGGAAGGCAATGGCGTTTATACAACCTATGCAGATCATACCGGTGTATTCTATCCTTATGGTGAGATTGCGCCGAACAACAGTTATATACTTATTCCTAACCCAGCTGGTGGCGCCACCTTTGTAGTACTGGGCCGGGTAGTATCGCAGGGCGCCGGTTTTTGCAACCTGGCTGATGTGCCTTTAGGTATACCCGTAACTGCATCTACCAGTACTTTGTACGCAGTGGCTACCATCAAATATATAAAATACCGGTTCACTGGCAAGTACACATATGGCTCCAACATCATTACAAATATTTTCGGTTATGTATCACCGGGTGAGCGGGATGTTTATACGGGTTATCATATTTTATCATTTGATTTGAGTACACGAACGGCGGTGATGCTGGGCAACTGCAATTTTTATGCTACGGAAGATTTGTATACACCGCCTGTGGATCTGGATTGGTTCCACCAGGTAACCTATACAAGATTTTGCAACCCTACCGATAGTTTTCTTTCTGGTGAATCAAGGGATTATTATCCAGGTGATATTTGGATAACCTATCCGCGCATTTACGGGCTGTACAGCAATACAAATACTTTGCGGAAGTTCAAATGCATCCAGTCAGGTTTTAATTTTCCGGGCGCCATTGGTCAAACAAAGCAGGCCCTTTGGGAAGAAATCTTTGACGGTGAGTTTAAACAACTGAAAGTGGGCACGGCCGATATGTATGCCGTCATACCCAAGGGTCGGTTTATCAGGGGCTGGAAATTACTGGCCACTGGTGCGGGAATGACCGTAACAGCAGGCACAGCTGATACCGGTACCGATATTGATGCAGGCACGGTATTAACAGCGGGGGTATCTGCTATCGTGGAGAGTGCAATATATGCTGATACCGATACCGTTGTTTACTTCAATGGTATTACCGGTACCGGTGGAACATTAACCATAAACTTTTTCTAATGAAAAAAATAATCGTAGCCATTGCCGTTAGTTTCCTTGCTGTAGCAAGCCAGGGCCAGACATCCAATTTAAAACCGGTCAGCATCTCATTTCCGAAAACAGGCACGACAGCGGTCAATAAAATATCTACCAATATCATTGGTGCAGATAAAACATTGAACACGGCCATACCGACCAATAAAGCGGTTAACGACAGAATTGACAGTTTATCATTTTCCTTGCTTACCGAAGTTCGGCGAACCATCACCACAACAAACAATACCGCGGTAACGATTGATACCCTGCCCATCTCAGCGAATACTGCTGTTTGTTATGACCTGGTTATACAGGGTTACGACAATACCGGCGTGGTAAATGATATGTTTTATTTTGAGCGCCGGGTCATTGCGAAGCATAGTGACGGGGTTATTCCAACGCCCATCGTGCAAAATAGAAACACGGATATAGCAGAAGGTACTTTGAATGCCGCGCCCCCGGATGTTACAGTAGTATCAGCCGGCGGTCGCTTGCTGGTAAAGCTGACTGGCCTTACATCAATGAACATACCGTGGACGTATGCACGAACGGTTAAATTACCCTCATCCATCACATCACATTAAGAGTATGAAAAAAATATTTTATTCAATCGCGTTTCTTTTTGCTTTTACTGCTGCAGTAGCACAGAGCCGGGTAGTAAATGAAAAGCAGTATGTTACCTGGGGTGATGTCAACGCCCTCAATACGTATTCCCTGCGCAATATAAAGCCAGGCATCAATAATTACCGCATCAGGGTGCAGGGGTTTTATACTTCCACGGACGGCGGCGATGGCCTTTGGCAGTGGAGCAATAGCAGCACGGCCACGGATGACAGTATGAGCGTATTGGCAACCCTGGCAGGTGGCACCGGCCGCTGGTTGAAAGTAACCAATACAAATGCCGTTACTTTAAAAGAGATCGGTATTTTCCCGGATGCTGATAATACCTACCAGTTAAACAAAGCTTTGTTGTGGCAGATGGTAAGCAAATATTTACTGCTGGTTAATTACAATAGTAATTATAAAGCGAACCCGGCCAGTGGCGGGGTTATTATGCGCAGTCACATGCGCTTACAGGGAATGGATCGTACTACCTCAATTATTTCATCTACCGCATACAGCGGCCACAATAAAAACCTGTTCAATGGCGAACGGTTCGGAGTAGACACCTTGTTTGATGCAATGGTAAGTACATTAACCATCCATGGCGGTATGACCTTTGCGAATGATACCATTGCATCAGGCAGCCTGGTAGGCGATACTGGCCAATGCCTGGTAAGACTACGGTTGACAGACACGGTTATTTTTGCAAATTGCCATATCACCGGCGGCGGTACGACGGCCGGCATCCAGTTTAATGATACCAGGAACATGACGGTTTCCTATAGCCAGCTTGATTATATAGGTAACTGTGTCTTTGCGGATGACAACGATGTAAGGACCAGGTACATTAACATCAATGACAATATAATTGATTACTACGGCATGCGCCATCACTATGTGTTGTTCATCCTGGGAGACGTAGCGCATTACCGGAACGGCGAAAACTGGTTTTCGATTGGCGGCCAGAATGTTTACATGCGAAGGAACAGGGCACGCAACGGCGCCTTTAATTTATGGTTCCAGGGTGAATGCAGGTTTACTGGCTTATTTGTTTTTGAAGATAATATCTGGGATGGCAACGGCCGCAACTGTGGCGGGCTTTCCCTCGGTGGTAACTTCAGCGGTGGCCCGATGGCCATTTTAGAAATCAGGCGCAATCATGAAATAAATGTGGTGAACAATGGTTTTATTCGTAAAGATAGCCTGGGCGGTAAGCTGCGGTACTGGCATGGCAACCTGAATGAGTGGGCAGGTTATGAATACTCTATTAGTGAAGGCAATGACTGGATGTTAAAACAAACATCCGTGGCCAGGCGTGCAAGGCATAACAAGATCCTGAATGATACCTACCACAATTTCGGTATGATCACCAATGCTTTTAGTGGCAGCGGAAAAGTTTTTTCTTTTGCCAATGCGTTCACAGGAGATAGCTGTGTAGACAACAGCGTGGAGAATTGTAAAATATATGTGAAGGATGGCCAGCTGATAGAAACCCCGTACAATGGTGACCTGGTAGATATCCTGAACTTCAACTACAATTACATTGAGTTCTCCGGCGATATGACACTGGGTTACCTGGGCGGACCTGCATCCGGTTCGCACAAAAGCTTAAACTTTACCGGCAATACCATAAAAGGTAATATTGGCTTTAAGGCTTTCTTTTATAAATTTTCTTCCGGTACCATGAGCCTGAACATGGCCGGAAATGATTTTACGCGTACCAATATTGATTCATCCCTTACAGCGCCCTTCCTGAATGATGGCGGCTCCGGTACGCTGACTGTAGAGCGGGAAGGTTCCTTGTATACCACCGGCCAGTGGACAAAGTTTGCTTTAAAATAATCAATATGAAATTTCTTATATCCGCAATCCTCCTTCTTTCTGGTACACCCGGCTTTTGCCGCCAGGTAACCGCCACTGTGATCAGTGGCCAGGTGGATGCAGCCAACGCGCAAACCGTGTACAGCCTGGTGCCGGGTGACACCCTGGTGATACCATCCACCGCCACCGCATACTTACACCTGGGCAATATCGTAGGCACTGCTGCAGGTCATATCACCGTCATCAATAGCGGCCGCATTGTGACGGCCGGCGCTTTTTCTTATTTTGAATTAACCGGTACGCTCCAGTATGTGGATTTTATTTTTACCGATGTGGCAACCAGTTACGGCATGTATATCAATAATGCCTCCTACAGGGCAATGACCTGCGTAAATGCAACCATCCAGGATTGCAAGTTCAAGGGCATTGAAATAAGAAACCCGGCCGACTATGCTATTTACTTCAATCACAACCGAACCTATGATGGCACAGCGGCCAGTCTCAATAAAAATATTTCCTTCGACCATTTTAAAATAACCAAGTGCGGAGCGACGACACCCGTACAGCTGGGCTTTAGTGGCGGTAATTATATGGATAGTGTAACGATCAATGATTTTACCATTGACAGTGTGAACAGTGGCGTAGTCTTCCAAATGGAATGGGTATTCCATACAAAAATTTATAATTGCAGTATCACCAATACGGGCCTGACTGCTTTTGCTCACTCAGCTGTTTTTTTTGTTCGCGGCGATGCTGATATCAGAAACAATTTTATTTATAATTTTTGGGGCAATGGGTACAGGGCCTTTGGGATTTCCCTGGTGCCTTCCAAGGGTTCGCCGATGGGCGTTTGCAGCTTTACCAACAATGTGGTAATTAATAGCCGGAAGTATGGCGCGGTGGAAGTCAACACGCAGCCAGGTGACACCGGCAGCAGTTATATCCGGCCGGTCAATTACTATATCCAGAACAATACCGTAGGGCAGCTGAATGCAGCTGACTATTATAATACATCCGGCAGCGCCGGTGGCGGAGGTGCAGCTTTTGATATTTATTTTGCCATTGGCTTTTGCCGTATCTGGAACAATATTTATTTCAACTGTTACCGGGATAAGGGCCAGGGCATCGGCGGGGTCAACTATTTATGGCATGACGGCAATTTTACCAGCACACCGGATACGGCCAATAACCTGTATTCAACAGATGGCATTGCTTTGCTTACTGATACCATCACCGGCGCCGTCCGTTTTCCGAGCCTGGCCGTTGTACCAGGTGGCGTTACCATACCGGCCATCGCTACAGACAAAGCCGGCGTGGCACGCTCAGCGCCATACACGGTGGGCGCCTTCCAGTACTTTACACCCTTTGTACCCGTGACTACCTTGCAGACCGTTATCCGAGGGAAAAGAATCATCAATCAATAAGAGATATGAAACAGGAGACTTGGTTTAACATTTTGAAGCATGTACAGATTATTGTGACAGGGGTTAGCATTCCTTTGCTGCTGAAACTGATTTCCATTTTTGGAACGATGCAAAACGATCTGCTGATGATTAAGATCCAAAACGAACAGCGCGCAGAAAAGATATCGGATATGCAGATAAGCCTTAACAGCATACAGTTGAGAACCTACGATATTAATGATCGTCTTACCCGGCTGGAAGCAATCTATCAAATCACCGGCGCCAAAAAGAAATAATTTTTATCAGAGCCCATAGCAGTTGAATCGTTCGTTTGGTTAAACCCCCGCTAGTCCTGGCGGGGGTTCTTTTGTTCGCACAGGGAGTAATCAGTTAACATAATCATAGTCATCCAGCTTATTCATCACGGCCTGGCACCGGTCAGCCAGGACAATACAATTATAATAAGCCGCGGTGTTGTTTCTTTTTTTATGAAAGCTGGCCATGGTATCAGCTGCCTGTTGCAGGAACATCGCTGCCTTGCGCAGATCGATGAAACTGAAAAAGGGGTCACTGCTGCCGCTGTCCGCAAAATTAAACTTGTCAAACATAAAATCAGCCGTCTGCAAATTGCTTTTGATAGACTGTTCAATATTCCGGTAATTGGTCGTATTGCCGTTGTTTGAATTGCTGCCCACAAACCAAAGCAGCCGGTATTCCCGGAATACATCCATATAAGTCAGGTTGAGTACCACCAGGCATTTGGTAAGGTAGCGGTTGGTGTCTGCAATAAACTTATTAGCCAGGCGCTTGCTGGTGAATTGCAGGCGTTTACCATTGCCCAGGGCAAAGTCAAGCGGGCTATTATTACCACGCTTCTTGGTAATGTTAATTGTTTTCATGTACGGTGCAACAAAGTAGTAAAAGCATATCCAGTTTGATAACTTGTACGCATATTTATTTTTATAACTGTTTATATATCAATGTGCTGTGTATTCCTGTATGGGTGTTTTTGTCTTATAATTTATATTATGTTAAACAGCCGCGCAGCAAGGCTTTGAACGAAGGCGGAAAACGGCTCGGCTGCTATCTGCTCTCTAAGTAGTTGGTAGTTCGTGTACTACTTATAGGGTATTGTCGTGTTAAAACCACTAGCTACATTTGCCAACCCCTCAACTAATACTCTTATTGCTTATGGAGCCTATAAGTTTTGTCGCATTTAAAATAGATTTTTCTACGTTAACAAAAGCAATAATAAAATCCGTAATATGGTTTGTTACGACTGCAGTATACGGGATGGCTCCAATTTTGTTACTATTGATTGTAAACTACCTCGCTCCTGACGTTGGCCAGGAAGATAGGATTAAGCATCTTTTGAAAGATTTATTTGTACTTTTTTTAAGTTCAGCCATGATTGCCGAAATCGGTGTTGAAGCGTTTTTAAGCAAGATAAGGTTCAGCAAATACGCCTACCTCGTCTTCTTTGTATCCTCTGCTTTGATCCTTGGGATCGTGTGCATCGCCTATACAGTTATTGTTAAAACAAAAGCAGAAGACCAGTTTAATTTCAACAATCTTTGGCTTTTTCAAGTAGTTGTTGTAACTTTTACACTGGTTTATTGTATTTCTATAAAGACATTTATGTTTGTAGAAGAAGATAAAATCTATAAAAAATGCACTCCTTAACGTCCACACCATTTATTTTAACAATCGCAGCAGTGGCCTTTGCGCTATTGATAGCTGGCATTATGATTACTATTTCAGACCTAAAGAAAAGGCACGATTCAGAAAAAGGCCTGCACTAATATTCTTATTTTTGATATATATTCAGTGTCCCTAAAGCCTGAATATGGAGAGCGAGTTGCCACTAAACGACATGTACGTTGATTCAAAATCGAATGGCTGATTAACATAAAAAAGGTTGCAAGGAATTGCCCGGATTTGGAATACTTCTGTAATTTCGATTACCCCAAACCCAAACACTGTGAGTAACACCCCTCAAAAGCAAGACTACCTAGCTTTCATGCAATGGTTTCAAAACGCCTATCCTGAATTATATACTTGTTGCTGGAAGCAAATAACAGCACCCGTTGACGGTGAAGGCGTGACCGTCGAACAAGACCATATGGACAATGACACGTACAAAGCTGTTATTAATGCTACAAAAGAATATTACCAGCAAGAGCATCGTTAAGCCCATTTTTTAGCAGCCTCCCCTTTACGTAGGATTTCCGCTATATTCGGAGACCCAAAACCGGAATTATGTCGGATAAGATATCTGTCCTGAAAGAGGATCAGTCGCCGTATCCCGAAATTGAAAAACGCTATCTAGCGTTTATGCATGACATATGTGTCAGGCTAAGGTATATAGATTTATACATCACCAAACATCCGCCACAGGCAAATTTCAGGAAAATATGGCTTGAATCAATGTGCTTACAGTTAAGAATGATATGTGAAAATATTGCAATGGCTACTCTAGTAGCAAATTACAAAGACTACAATTATCGCAAAAAAGACATTGGAAGCTTTTACCAGCCACATGCTATCAAGGAAATGTTGAGTTACATTAACCCGAACCATTACCCGCTCCCTTTCGTTGTTGGAGCAAATTTTGAAGAAAAAAAGAAAAGGGCAGTTGAAAAGAAAGATTTTTCTCTTTCACATGATGAACTACTGCAACTTTGGGTTGATACTTCCGAAATTCTTCATTGCAGAAACCCCTTTAAAAAAACACCGCAAAAAATGTTTTCAGAGGAAAGTATTATTAAATACTGTGGTCGAATAAGATATTTCATAGCAATGCATGTTGTAGTGTTAAAGAATTTTGAAAACAAGGGATTTCTTGTAACGGTTGACATATTCACCCATAAAGACCATAGAATGAATTACATAAACAATATCAATTTAATAACCTCTATCTAATTTCAGGCAAATCGGCATTAAGTATGGACTGCTCGTCAATAAGTTCCTGACAATCATCCCTGTAACTAGCCTCTATAGAGCAAATTCTTTTCTGCTCAATGCACTTGCTTTTTGTATAAGCAATAATAGCCTGCCTCATTTCTAAGGCAGGCAAAGAAAATATTTCATCAATGCTTTTTGGTGCCTGTAACACCCCTCATACATTTGCGTACACCATGCTATCCTCAGCCCCGGACACCGGCTAAAAGCGCCGGTGACGGCTCTAAGCGTTTTCCACCCCGCTCAAAGCCAGCTTACCCCGCTGCGTCCGTTTCTTGTTTTGAAATGTAAGAAACGGCCTCCACAGCCCCGTAGCTGTATAACATAATATACTGTTATAAAAATTCCGAGAATAATATATTGTTTTTGCCGGCAACGATTCAAAAAGCCTTAACAGCATTGATGCTTTTGAATCGTTGCCGGCAAAAACGAAGAAAGGAAGTCGGAATCCTTATAACAAATTTTTATGTTAAACAGCCGCGCAGCAAGGCTTTGAACGAAGGCGGAAAACGGCTGGGCTTCGGATTGGGGACGCTCTACCCTCTTGGCTTGTACGAATTATACTCCAAAATCTATACGCTTTCAAATTTCATACATATCTGAATACGGACTTTCAAAATATAACGTAAAAAAAATAAAAAATTAATAGCTTTTTGGTTACTCGTTTTAAATGATAGCCATCTCCAATATTTTTATCTGACCGAAGCTGAAAAACTCTATGTATACTTTCCCGCAGACCCATTTTAATAAAATGTTTTTTTAAAAAGACGGAATTATAGAACTTTTGAGCCTGAAAAACCTGTCGGCACCCATATTCTCACAGTTTAAAATTTGGCACAGATTTTTATTTATGTAAAATACCTTTTTAACTCCTGAATTCTATCGCCATGCAACGGAATGAGCACTATATAGATTTTATGGAATGGCTGCAGGAAATCCATCCGCAGCTTTATGTCACCTATTGGCTCCATTTCTTCATATTACCTTCGACGGGTAAAATATGCGCAGGAATGGATTATATCCAGCCAGAACACCGCAAAGATTTAGAATCTGCAATAATTGAATATTATATCGCCAAAAGTCAGGCGGTTTAAAATTATGATCTTTAATGAGCTGCAAAAGGCGCCAGGAACAATCTCCAGGATGCCAGGGCATGACAGGTATACGATGATAAAGTACTGACTGATTAATGGCTGCTGGCTTAGCGGATAAAGCCGACCGGTGAAGTTCTAACACATGCACTACGAGCACCATGAGACTCATCACACCCCCGCCTGTCATCCTGTAAGGACCCCGTGGACTTGCCTTAACCGAACGCCTGCATATTTGCAAAATGCAATTGCAAAAATCTCCACGAGATGCCAGGGCGTGACAATTACCCGATGATAAGTTATCGATTGATTAACCCACTGATAATTAAACTTTTTCTTCCTCACCGCTTCCCGGTTTATTATAGTTTGCTGTTCTGTCTTTAGTTTCTATTTTTAAAGCTCAATCATACCAGTGAATACACCGGATAATATAACTGCTGTAAATATTAAATCGTGCCTGTTTACCTGGTTACTATGCTTTAGCCTGCTGCTGGGCAGCAGCTACAATACCTACCTCGCCTATGAACGATTTTACAATCCAGATACCGAAACCTATATCAATATTGCCCGTTTTAATTTTAAGGATCAAAGCCTTATCAGGCGCTACCGTATTCTTGTTCCCGCTGCAGCGGCCCTGGTAGCCAAACCAATTGCACCCTTTTACAATAAACTTTTCCAGGATAAAAGAACAGGGGCCGACTGGCCACTGGCCACCGGCTTCCTGCTGGTTAATTGCGTGCTGATGGCAACTGCAGGTTTGTTTATTTATTTGATCTGTGTCCATTATAATATCAGTCAGCTGGGTACATTACTGGGCCTGATGGCTTTTACCGTAGGCGGCCGCTGGCAAAGTTTCATTGCCGGCCACCCTTGTACAGACAGTCTTTGTATACTGGTAACTGCCATGCTGGTTTATGCACTCTTAAAACAACAAACCTGGCTCTTGCTATTGGCCATTCTTATTGGCCCCTTCAGCAAAGAATCTTTTATCTTTTTTGTGCCGTTGATGATATGGTTTGCCCGCGGTACACTTCGTTGGAAAGCCATGGCGGCATTGCTGGCAGCATACAGCATTCATATTGCTTTCCGGCATTGGGTAGATGCGCAGGACATGGCCAATATGCAGGCCAGCCTGCATGCGGATATGGCGCATTTTGACAATATAATTGTCTCCCTGCAAAAATTTGTTTCTGTTAAAGGCTGGGGAGAAATGTTTACAATGTACGGGCTGTTTACGTTTATCTATGTAGCAGCGCTTTTCTACAAAAGCATCCGCGCAGCGATAATAAAAAACCTTACGCTTTTCAATCTTTTGTTTATTGGGATTATGCTGGTGCACGCCATTTTATCAAGCGAAATATCACGCATGTTCTTTATTGGGTCAGCACTTTTTATACCCTGGATGGCAAAACTGTTTGATTTGCTGAAAGAAAAAATGGAAAGCAACGCTCCCCCTGCTATTTAGAAAAATCAAGCGAGTCAGTAATATCGCCGCAAGCTTCCATGCTGGCTTTGTATTTGGGATGTTTGGTGCCCAGGTAAGGGTTTACAATTTTGTTGCTGTTGCTTATCCAGAATGCTTCCTCTTCGTCATTGAATGCCATCGGGCAATGCTGGTGATAAAGTTTCTGCCGGTCGTATTTCACGGTGCGCACGAGGTTATACACGGCATCAGAAATCAGGTTAAAAATGCGCTTCTTTTTAATAAGATCCGGCTCGCTAGTCAGCACTTTAGATGATCCGCTGATGCTTCCGGCAAAATCTTCGGCCGTTTGTTTGATGACGCCTGTTGTATCTCCCCTTAATTCACTTGTAGCAAGACTATCGGCCGCCAAGGCCAATGCAGCAGCGGCATTATTGACTCTGCTGGTATCATATTCCGTTAATCCGTCTTTTAATAAGAAATAACTGTTCAGCAGCTTTTCAACTGATTCATTGAAGGCCACCGAATTTTTGCTGACCGTCAGTGCCTCCTGTTTGGGGCCGCCGGCGCCACTCTCCCCTTTATTTGCAAAGAACAGTTTTACAATGGCAAAACCCGCGACGAGTATAAGAATTACAATGACTACTTTCTTCATTTTTGGTAGGAATTTGGGCAAAATTAAGAGATAAAAATTATACCCCCTCTTTATCATATTTTTGCGGCAAATAAGCGGTACGGCAAAACGCCGCCGCTGTCCATAAACGGGTTAACACCCATAACCAACACATTTCATTCATTTTTTGATTTATTCTATTTATGCTGGCAGGATTAACAAACGTAACTTTTGAATTTGGAGCGAGGGTGATAGTGCAGGATGCAACCTGGCATATACAGCCGGGTGAACGCATTGGTCTGATTGGCTACAATGGTACCGGTAAATCTACTTTACTAAAATTACTGGTAGGCGGTTTTTCTGCCAGCGCCGGCACCGTAGAAAAAGGCCGCGATACCAGTATTGGCTACCTGCACCAGGACCTGCTGAGCTTTGATACCAATGACTCCATTTTAAAAGTAGCCATGGGTGCTTTTGAGCGGGTACTGGAACTGGAAAAGGAAATTGAACGCCTGGGCAAGGAACTGGAAGCAAACCACGAAGACGAAAAGATATTACACGATTACAGCGACCGCCTGCACGAGATGGATGTGCTGGACGGGTATAATATTCACCATAAAACGGAGGAAGTATTGCAGGGCCTCGGGTTTGCCAATGCTGATCTGGAAAGACCCTACCGCGAATACAGCGGAGGCTGGCGGATGAGGGTATTATTAGCAAAAATGATATTGCAGCAACCCGATTTACTGCTGCTGGATGAGCCTACCAATCACCTTGACTTACCTTCTATTGAGTGGCTGGAAAAATACCTGCTGCACTACCAGGGTTCTGTGGTGATTGTGAGCCACGATAAATACTTTCTGAACCGCATGGTTACAAAGATTGTGGAATTGTACCAGAAAGAGCTGCATGTGTACAATGGCAATTACGATTTTTATGAAGTAGAAAAAGTGCAGCGGGTGGAACTGCAGCAGCGGGCTTTTGAAAACCAGCAGGATTATATCCGCCAGCAGGAACGTTTTATAGAACGTTTTAAAGCAAAAGCCAGCAAAGCTGCCGCAGCGCAGAGTATTGTGAAACGGCTTGACAGGCTGGATCGTATTGAAGATGTGGAAATTGAAAGACCTAATATCAAAATCAATTTCCGGGTGGATAAAACCCCGGGTCGCGTACTGGTAGAACTAAAAAATGTGACCAAAAAATTTCCCGCTGTTACCATTGTGGAAGATGCTTCCGCAGAAATTAACCGCGGCGATAAGATAGCGCTGATTGGCGCCAATGGAAAAGGTAAGTCTACCCTGCTCCGCATTATTGCTGGGGAAGAAGTTTTTGACGGCGAAAGAAAATGGGGTCATAATGTAGATGAAAGCTTTTATGCACAGCACCAGCTGGAGGCCCTGAATGTAAATAATACTATCCTGGATGAAATGAAAGAATGCGGCAGTCAGCAAACGGAGCAGGAACTGCGCAACCTGCTGGGCTGTTTCTTATTTGGGGGCGATGATGTTGATAAGAAAATAAAAATACTCAGCGGTGGTGAAAAAGCACGGGTGGCACTGGCAAAAACCATCACCAGTAAAGCCAATTTTTTACTGCTGGATGAACCTACCAATCACCTGGACATTCACTCGGTTGAATTACTGATTGATGCATTAAAAAAATACGAAGGCACATTAATACTGGTCAGCCACGACCGTTATTTTGTTTCCAAAACAGTGGATACCATCTGGGAAATTGACGAAAATAAAATAAGGGAGTTTAAAGGCAGCTATGATGAATGGGCCGATTGGAAAGAAAGAAATATTGCTGCCAGTAAGAAGAGCACTGCCGATAGTAAAAAGCCCGCAGAAGGGCAAAAACAAACTGGCTCCGCAAACAATAAAAAAGACAGTGCCGATATAAAACCAGTGATTACCCAACCGGCTGCAGCGGCGCAACCTATAAACAAAGAAGCAAAAAAAGAATTGCAGAAACAGCAGCGCGTATTTCAGCAACTGGAAGCAGATATAAGTCGCGTAACGGAGAAGAAAGCACAATTGCAAGCTTCTATGGCTTTACCGGAAACCTATTCAGATAAGAACAAGTTTATGCAGGCCGAATCAGATTATAAAAAAAATTCATCTGAACTGGAGCGACTGAACAAACAGTACGAGGAAGTATTTGAAAAGATTATGGCACTGGAGGCAGGTGGGGCGGCATGAAAATTGTTGTCTTAGGTTTGATACTGGAATAATTATATTTGATGCAACATAACTGGCATGTTCATGTATGTTAGCATTATTCACCAACAAAAATAAAATTTATGCGTAAATCCTTTCTTCGGTTAGCTTTTGTCTGTACAGCGGTTGCCATAGTAGTCTTGTCTGCCTGCAAAGGAGGCGTTAAAGATGCTGATTTGGAAAAAACAGTTACAGAAAAAATTACAGCGATTTCTTCTGATGTGTCAGATGCTAGTGCTTCTGTAAAAGATGGTGTTGTTACTTTAAATGGTATGTTTAAAGATGACGCTTCCAAAGCACAGTTTGAAGCTACTGTAAAAGCAATTCCAGGCGTAAAGTCTGTAGTGAACAACAGTACAGTTGCTCCCCCACCCCCTGCACCTGCAGCTGTTGAAGTTACAGCCGACGACCCGCTTGTGAAGGGAGTAACAGATGCAACCAAAGATTTCCCGGGTGTTAAAGCGGATGTTAAAGATGGTGTTATTACTTTAACCGGCGATATTAAAAGAAGCAGCCTTCCGATGTTAATGAAGAGCTTAAATACATTAAAGCCCAAGAAAATTGAAAATAAATTAACCATTAAATAAAACGGAGGAAACAACTTATGGCATTACAGGATAAATATAAAGAACTGCTGGATGCAGCCAGTACGGCTGGTGTCTCCAATCTGCAGGTGCGTGAGCAGGACAATGTTTTGTACATTGACGGCGAAGCACCAACCGGTGAGGCAAAAGATCAGCTTTGGTCTATCTACAATAAAATTGATCCGGATTTCAGGGCTTCAGACGTGGTTATGAATGTAAACGTTGCTACCGGTGCTGCGGGCACAAAAGCAACCGTAACTACCGAGAGTACCAATCTTAATATCCGCAAAGGACCAGGTACCGACCAGCCTATTGTTGGCAAGGCGGCCCATGGTGCTACTGTTACTTTAATCAGCAAAGCCAATGATCAATGGTGGCTGGTAAAAAGTGAAAAAGGTGAAGAAGGCTATGCATATGCGCAATATCTTACACCCCAGTAATTAAAATACTGGCGTGCCCCGGTGGGGTTTTCTTCGAAAATTAGCCGTTGCACCCTACAATAAAGCTGCCCTAAGAGGCAGCTTTATTTTTTTAATACCAGCCTTATGTTTGTAAATTTGGCATTCCCTACTTATGAGAAGATTTTCTGTAATAAGTTTTCTATTTATCCTGCTACTGCTGGTTGGTTGCCTCCCGGCTGTTTCCCAGCGAAATATCCGGCCCAAAATAGGGTTAACGCTTAGCGGTGGTGGCGCCAAAGGCCTTGCCCATATCGGGATATTAAAAGCAATTGATTCTGCTGGTTTAAAAGTGGATTATATAACGGGTACCAGTATGGGTAGTATCATTGGCGGATTGTACGCCATTGGTTACCCGGCAGATTCCATTGAAAAAATGGCCCGCGGCATCAATTGGGATTTACTGCTCAGTAACCAGGCCTCCCTTCGTACCCTTTATATGGAAGAAAAAGACGAGTACAGCAAATATACTGTAGAACTGCCCTGGGTTAACCACGGCTTCCAGCTGCCAACCGGTGTTTTGCAGGGGCAGGAACTCTGGCTAAAGCTATCGGAAATGCTTTACCCGGTTTACAGCCAAAAAGATTTTTCCAAATTCAACATACCATTTAAATGTATCGGCACTGATGTGGGCAATGGCGAAGCGGTGGTGATGAGCACGGGAGAAATAACTTCGGCTATACGTGCCAGTATGGCCATTCCGTCTTTTTTTACTGCAGTAGAATATGAAGACAAAAAATTGGTAGATGGCGGCGTGGTAAGAAACTTTCCAGTGCGGGATGTAAAGGAAATGGGGGCTGATTTTGTAATTGGCAGCAATGTGGCCGGCGGGTTACTTACTTCTGACAAAGTAAGAAATGCCATACAGGTGTTGCTGCAGGTGGCGTTTTTCCGGGAAGCCCAGGATCATAAACAGGAAGTCTCACTGTGCGATATTTATGTGCCCTTTGATATGCCGCAATTCAATATGGGCAGCTTTGCACAGAGTGCCGAAATACTGCAGGTGGGTATTGAAGAAGGCAAACGCCTCTATCCACGTTTTAAGCAATTGGCCGATTCGCTGAACCTGGTGTATGGTCCCCAGCCACTCGTTATAAACAGGCTGCCCGTAATGCATCCTGTAAAAATTACTTCCTATGAAGTAAAGGGGTTGCGCAACACCGATGCTGATTTTTTTGTACATACTACTGATTTGCATACCAACCAATCCTATACCCCCGAAAAGCTTTCGCGTATGGTACGCGCCGCTTTTGGAACCCGTTACTACAGCAGGGTAACCTATGCGCTTGAGCCGCAGCCAGACAGCAGTTGTAAAATAGTGTTCGATGTAACAGAAAACCCCCTCTCCTTTGCTAAACTCAGTTTGCACTACAATAAATTTTCAGGCATTGCGGCCATTGTTAATTTTACCACGCGTAACCTGATCATCACTAATTCCCGTGATTTAATTACGTTCAATGTGGGCGAAACTTTTAGGGTAAGGGCTGAGCACCTGCAGTATATCGGGCGGCGTAAAAATTTTGCGCTTACCTTAGGCACACAATACGACCGGTTTGATGTAAATACCTACAATACCTACAAGCAGAGCGGTATTTATAAACAATCTTTTTTTAAGTTTGATACAAGGTTTCAGTATTCTACGCTGCGTAACCTGTCAGTGGGCGTTGGAGAACGTTTTGAAACACTTACTTATACACCTGCTATTCTTTCCGGCTTTCAATTCAGCGGTAATAACAATTTCTTTACCACTTACTTTTTCCTGTCGCACAATAGCCTTGACAAAGTAGTTTACCCCAGCCGGGGTATAAAAATGCATGCAGAATTTGGTTTTGTAGGTGCACAGGATCCGGGAATAAATTTCTTTATAAATGGTCAGCGCACTGCGCCGGATTCTTTGACCGTTTCCGGCAAGCCATACCCCCGTATTGCATTTAGCCTGGATGGCTATACGCCCATCAGCCGCCGCAGTACGCTGCAGCTTCTTGTACAGGCAGGCGCAAATTTTAATTATGCTGGTAACCTGCTGAATGAATTTGCTATTGGCGGGTTAACCCCACTATTCCGCAACCAGGTGGTATTTGCGGGGCTGCAGGAAGGTTCTTTGTATACACCTGCTATGGCTGCTTTCCAGGGTGCTTACCGGTATGAATTGCTGAACAATACCTACCTCAGCGCCAGGGCAAATATTCTCTTTAATAATTTTATCAGTACCAGCAAATTTTTTCAGAATCCCAATATACTTTCCGGTTATGCATTAACGTTTGGCTATAATTTTGCGCTTGGGCCGCTGGAGTTTAGCCTTATGTACAGCGACCAGTCTAAGAACCTGAGCAGCTATGTTAATATTGGAATACCGTTTTAACATAAAATTGCCTGATTTCGGGATTGCCTGATTTCGAAATTGCTTTTCGTACAACATACAAAGCAAATCACAAAATACCGAAATCAAAAAATCAAAAATTGGGCTATTGTTTCCCGTAACTGTTTGCTTTTACAAAATCACTAACCAGGTAACTGATTAGTTTGCCGGTGGTATCATCTTTTCTTCCGTCGTGCAATTGGGTGGCGCCTTCGCAGATATGCAGGTAGGCAGGTTTGGTATCCATGCCTGCAAAGTTGGCAAACTGCCGGGCATGCTTGGCACTGATGCCCGCCGGTGTGACCGCACTTGACAGTATACCTTCAATACAGTCGAGATCTATTTCTATACCGGTATAATTGTCTTCTGTAAAACCGGTGGCATGTGCAATGGCCTGTATAAAATTTCTTTTTTCGTGTATAAAAATATCTTCATAGGTAATAAAATCAATAAAAGGATTGTTGACGATATCCAGCCATACATTTTGCGGCAGGTAGTTTTCGTGCACCCCTACTACGCAGTATTTAAGCAAAAATCCATCTTCTTCAGCATACCGGAAGCCATTGCCGCTATGCCTTCCTTCAGAAGGGCGAAAATCTGTATGTGCATCAAGGTTAATAGCGTTGATCTGCGCCAGTGGCAGCAGGCCGGCTTTGTAAAGCCCTTTTGCAGCGCCTTTAATTAAAGGGTATGCATTGTTGTGCCCGCCCCCGATGGCTACCGGAATTTTGCCGGCGGCAGTAATGTATTTAGCCAGGCTTTCTACCTCATCATCAATTGTATTGACGGCGTGCCGGTATGCATCAATTCTTTCTTCGTGGCCATGGGCATGTTGTTCTATCAGGTATTTGATATCGCCAAAATCAAAATGACCCAGCAACAGCAGTTCTTCGCCGCTTACAAAATCATTGCTTTGTGTATTCAGGAAAGCACTCAGGAAAGGTACCCATACGGAATCTGTTCCGCCCAGTCCGTAATTGGCCTTAACGCCAATATCTTCCGGTACACCAAAAAGTATATAACGGGCCGTGGTTTGCAGTAAGGACTGTTCAAGGTGCTGTTTGTTATTGATGATTTTTATGCGCTCTCCCAGCTTGGTCTCAAATCTGCGTATATTGGTAAGCGATAGTACATCTTCTTTGTCATAAAACTTAAAATGATGGGCAATTGCGCCGGCAGGCTGCACCGCTGCTAGTGTGGTTTGCATAAACGTTGAATTTGTATTAAAAGGTAGGATTTTTTTAAAAACCGGGCGCCAAATTCTGTAATTTTCTCATTGGCTGACCGGCACGGCGGAAGACAAAATCCAGGGAATATAGTCCCGCAACTTTATCTTTTTACAGCGGAAAATACGGTCCGGGGTCTCGTAATAATCCGTCGGCAAACTGTTGGATACAAAAAAGCGCGTAAACCCGTTTTATATACCGGGATAAAGACGTATTATAGCTATTGATTTACCCATCCTGCTATGAAAAACAATCCAATCAATCTTTTTTTAACCGCCTTTGCCGGCTGTATTTTTTTATTACAGCTACCACATCGCCTTTTTTCACAGGATTTTTCACCAGCCCCCAAAGATTCAGTTACCACCTTCTCTTATGCAGCTGCCGGCACCGGAATAGCTTGCGGCACAGATATAATGCTGGCACAGCAGAGACATGATCCCGCGTTTGCAGCAAGGGAGCAGGCAATGAATAGCGCCATCCTGCTGCGCAAGCTTGTACACGCCGGGTCCAGGACCACAGCAGTTGATTATACCCTTCCGGTTGTTTTCCATATTATTAATAAAAATCCTTCGGCCATTACAGACGCAGCTGTACTAACAGCACTGCAGTTGATGAATGAGGCTTTCTCCGCCACCGGTGCATTTACGGGCGGCCGCACTGACACGCGCATACAGTTTTGTCTTGCAAAAACAGACCCTGCTGCTGGCAAAACAAGTGGCATTGTAAGAACAAAGACTTTCCTGGGCGATTATGATTATGATATGGAAGCCGGTGACATGACTGCACTGGGCAGGTGGGATCCCTCAAAATATGTAAACATCTGGGTGGTAGAAGATATTAAGTCGGAATACATGCAAACATTTGAATGCGGTGTATGGACGAGATTGAAAATGGGTGGCTATGCCAGCGCAGGCGGCGATATTGTGGTGGCTGGCCTGGGCATTAATACATTGTGCCATGAAACGGGTCATTACTTAAGTCTAGCACACACTTTTGCCAGCAGGGATTGCGCCAACAGCGATTGCAATACCAGTGGGGACAGAGTATGTGACACCCCTCCGGAAAGAACAATTACAGGCGGCTATCCCTGTGCAAGCCCGCCCAATTCTTGCAGTACAGATACGCTTTCCGGGTTTACAGTAGACGTTCCTGATTTACCGGATAATTTTATGGACTACGGAAACGGTACAGGTTGCGTCCTGGGCTTTACGGAAGGCCAGGCGCAAAGAATGCGTGATTTTATTGCAACCGGCCTTACGGGTATGATTGGCAGCACCGTTTGCACTGAACCATGTACGGATGCTATTACTGCAGGTTTTACAACCAATATTGATTACCCGGTTATTGGCGACGTGCTGAACCTGACCAATGTGTCTGCAGGTGCGGCCAGTTATGAATGGTTATTAGATGGCGCGGTGGTAGCCAGTTCTACTGACTTTACTTATACCGTAACGGAAAAGAAAAATTATACGATTACACTCCGCGCTTACGGTAGTACGCCCGGTTGCTTTACCAGTGCACAATTTATAGCACAGGTAAGTTGCGGCGTTACGGCAAGGTTTTGGCCAAATAAGAGAGTGATTGCTTCAAAAGATAATATTCTGCTGGATAGTGTTTTTTTTACCAACCGTTCTATTGGCGCGGCTTCTTACCAATGGTTATTCAGTAATAATAAAGGCATGACAGAACAAGTGGTGAGTACTTCCTTCCACCTCAATTATGTATTTCTTGTGCCGGCTATTTATAGAATACGATTGATTGCAACCAATGGCGCCTGCAGTGATACCAGCAATTATTTTACTTTAACGGTATATGATTCTTCCCCGGATGCAGGCATCGTGATTACAAACGCTGAATGTTACAGCCAGACCAAAGTGCGTGTCACTTTCTGGTTCTATAATAATGGTTATAAAACAGTGCCTAAAAATACGCCGGTTAGTTTTTACAACAGTAACCCCAACAGCGCGGCTGCACAGGTAATAGGAAGCACCTATTTACTTCCCTACGCTGTTTCCGGGCATTGTTCCTCTTACCTTGAAACACATTTGGCAGACGTTGGTTATGCGGGCCTTGATACGTTATATGCGGTTATCAATGACAGTGGAACTACCATTCCGCTGGCATTGCCCAATACTCCCCTTGTTGAGAGCTTTTATACCAATAACACTGCCATACGGACCGGATTTAAATTTCACATTACCGCTGCACCGGCCACTAGTACACTGGCGCCGGGGCAAACTGTTACGCTGACCCCATTGCCTGTTACAGGCGGCGGTATTACATCTGCTGTATGGTCTGATATAACAAACCTGAGTTGCAGCAATTGCAGGCCAACTGTATTTACCGCACCTTACAGGGGCGATACAGTGGCGGTGAAAAAAGTAATGGCGTACAGCAGGTATGGTTGTTATGATACGGCATTTGCAATTATTCATATACCGCCGGCAGATGATTATACGATTGCGATCAACAGTATGGAATGTGCGGCAGCAGGCGATAGCATGTACCTGCAATTCACTATCTGTAATGCGTATCCCAAAAGCGATGTGCCGGTTAATTTGAAAGCAAGTTTTTATGATGGCAGTCCCCTGGCCGGGGGGGCTCAGCTCTTAGGATCTGTTTTTATAAACCCGGCAACCAGCGCAGATTCCTGCATCAGTTATACCCGGTTGATCAAACAAAGTGCATCCGGAACGATATACGCGGTAGTAAATGATAATGGAACCGCTATACCAGTGGTATTGCCCAACAACGAAGGCATCCTTGAAAAAAATTATGCAAACAATGTAAACAGTGCATTGTACCAGCCCCCGGTGTTAGCTATCGTTCCGGCAGATACCAGTATTTTCAGGAATGATTCAATCATACTTAGCTTTAGCTCGCCCATGATTGCCCCGGTAAACCCGGTATGGCAGGCTGGCACAGGTTATGATCTTGGTTGTACCCATTGTGTTTCTCCGCAGGTTGTGGTGCATGACAGTTCTATTGTAAACATGGAAATAACCAGCCGCTACGGATGCAGGGTAAAAGCCACCGGCAAAGTGAATGTTTTTCCCCCGGATATGAAGGTTGAAATATTGGGAACCGCCTGCTATACAAACGACAGCACCCTGGTAAGATTCAGGATATGTATGAATAACCGCTACCCAAAAGTATTTGACCGCATACCGGTCTCGTTTTATGATGGCAGCGGCAATGGAAAACAATTGTACCCGGTATTCTACACACCGGCCGGTGCAACAGATTCCTGCGGCATTTACAGTCATATTATTGCAACTCCACCAGTTGCTGTAATTACTGCGGTAGTAAATGATAAAGGTGCAGGCAATGTGCCGGCTAAACTGTACAACGAAACTGATTATAGCAACAATACCAATAAACATACATTCGTTCCGTTCGCCGTTTCATTTAATCCGCCTGTACTGGAAATCAACAGGCCGGCCACCACAGTATTACTGCCGCAGGTTGCTGGCGGAACCGCAACATCTTACAAATGGCTATGGGCTGAAACATTGTCTTGCTATGATTGCGCAAGCCCTGTTGCCAATACCGTATCCACCACGCAGTACCAGGTGAAAGTGAAAAATGAAAACAGCTGTACAGATACCTCCATGATTACCATAAAAACATTTACCAATACAACCGTTAATATACCGAATGCATTTACGCCGGATGGAAACGGGCAAAACGATGTCTTTTATGTAATTGGTACAAGGGATATTAAGCAGGTAAAAGATTTCTCCGTTTTTAACCGCTGGGGACAAAGGGTGTTCCAGGCATCAAATGTTCCTCCTAATGATAAACATTTTGGCTGGGATGGAAAACTGAACGGCGTTGCGGCAGTGCAGGGAACATACGTTTATAATATTATCCTTGAATTTACCAAAGGCACTACTACGGCGCATAAAGGTGTTGTGCTGCTGATCAGGTAAATAATTTCAATTCATTTTTACAAGGACATATGACCCCTGAAAAAGATTGCTTGTATACCGGTTATTGCAGCGCTCCGTTTATTATAACCTTATCAATGAGGTTGCTCCCAAAAGCATATGGCAGGTAGGCCAGTGAAGGCAATGGTTTGGTAAGAATAAGATTGGCCTTTTTACCAACAGCGATGCTTCCGGCCTGCTGTTGTACATCCATCGCAAAAGCGCCGTTGATGGTTGCCGCGTTAATGGCTTCTTCCGGCAGCATTTTCATTTGTATACAGGCCATGGAAAGGACCAGGTTCATATTGCCACTGGGACTGGAACCAGGATTATAATCTGATGCCAGTGCAGTGGCACAGCCCGCATCTATCAATTGCCGGGCGGGCTGAAAAGGCATTCTTAAAAAAAACGCGGCGGCAGGTAACAGGGTACCAATGGTATCAGACGCCGCCAGTGCGCTGATGGCTTGCTCATCCATGGTCTCCAGGTGGTCAACGGAAAGCGCACCCAGCTTTACGCCCACCTGCACCCCACCGGAAAGATTTAGCTGGTGGGCATGTATTTTTGGCTGTAATCCGTATTGCAGACCAGCCCTGCAAATGGTTTCCGTTTCTTCCGCAGAGAAAAAACCATTTTCACAAAATACATCTATAAAATCGGCTAGCTTTTCTGCCGCAATAACAGGCAGCATGTCATTGATGATCAGGTCTATATACCCCTGGTGATTGTCTTTATATTGTAATGGATAAGTATGCGCTCCCAAAAAACTGGCTTTTATAATCAGTGGCGATGCGGACCTGAGTTTTCTTATTACCCGCAGCATTTTCAATTCATCTGCTACCGTTAACCCATACCCGCTTTTTATTTCTACAGCACCCGTTCCCAGCCGGCTGATTTCTTCCAGTCTTTTCCAGGCGCTGGTAAACAACTCATCTTCTGTTGCCTGCTGCAGTTTGCTGGCTGAATGTAGTATACCCCCACCCCTGGCAGCAATTTCGGCATAGGTTAAACCTTTTATTTTATCAACAAATTCGTCTTCGCGGCTGGCCGCAAAAACCAGGTGGGTATGACTATCACACCACGCGGGCAGCATGGTTTGACCGGATGCATTGATGGTAGCAATTGTTTTGTACGCAGCACTGAAATCGTCCATAGATCCAAATGCTGCAATCTGGTCATCTTCAATGATGAGGTATGCATTTTTAATGAACGGTAATGTTGCCAGGTCTTTACCACGCAAAGGCTGTGCAGGATTGGCTGTACCGGCTAACAATTGAATATTGGTAATAAGCGTTGCAGCCATACAGGAGGATGCTGTTTTTTAGAAAAGCGTTACCGACCAGCTTCTTTCAAAATTTTTTGCCGGCTGTAAAACGTGAATGCCCTCTTTGTGCACCAATTGCTGATTGGTGTTTACACTGTCAGCAATGCCACACCAGGGTTCAATGCACACAAAATCAGCATTTTTTGCTGCCCATATACCCAGGTAAGGAAAGCCGGTAAAATCAAACGAGAGACCATGCGGATTTTTATCAGATTTCAGCACTACGCTGTTGGAGGAAAGTCCTTTAAACACCAGCGCATCTGTTTGAAACAGTTCTTTTGCCAGCGGCAGGCGGTCGCTCTGGTTCAATACTTCTGTGGGTATCATTTCAATCAGTCCGTCTTTTGAAATAGGCCAGCGGCCGGCACGTTCGGGCTGGTTAAACTGCAGGTAATAATCATTGTAAACAATGCCTTCCACCAAAGGTATTTTAAACGCAGGATGGCCGCCTACAGAGAAATACATGGCACCAATGCCTTTATTGCTGATGCTGTAGGTAGTCTGCACGCTGTTTCCGTTCAACTCATATTTCACGGCAAAGCGGAAAGCGAAAGGATAATTGATCATCGTTATGGCATTGCTTTCCAGCGAAAAGGTAATGGCATCGGCAGCCTGTTCGGTTACTATAAAATCCATATCCCTGGCAAAACCATGGCGGCCCAGCTGATACGCCTGGTCATTAAAATAATAAGTGTCTGCTTTGAGCGTACCAACAATGGGAAAGAGCACAGGTGAATGCTTGCCCCAGAAGGCCGGATCACCACTCCACATGTATTCAAGCTTCACTTCCTTGTTATACATACTTTGCAGTTCTGCGCCTTTGGGGCTGATGGTAACAGTAAGAAACTTGTTTTCGATGGTATACATGCAGGTAAAATTAAAATAGGAACTTGTTGTGCTGCTGTTCTATCTCCAAATATAACACGGGTTGCAGAAAACCGGTTGATTTTCTGGATGGAAATTATGTAACATGGTGCCGGCATTACCCGCAGTTACCAGTAATAAGTTTTAAATAAAGTAATTGCAAAAGCCGGACACCTGCTAGGATTCATGTTACAACAGTTCATAAAAAAGGCATGCACGCTTTGTTTTTATTGAAAATAGCCGTGAGGGCTAAGTTTCGTACTTTTGCCGCCATGCAAAATAAAACCTATTCAACAGAAGAGATACTGGCCAGCTTACAGATTGAGGCGCTGAATGAGATGCAACTTGCTTCTATTGAGGCAAATAAAGACAATAACAACATAATACTGCTGTCAGATACAGGTTCAGGTAAAACAATTGGCTTCCTGCTGCCTGTTTTAGCGCTTCTGGATGCCGCAAAAACGCAAACACAGGCCATTATCATAGTACCTTCCCGCGAACTGGCACTGCAGATAGAACAGGTCTTTAAGAAGATGGGTACCCCTTTTAAGGTGACCTGCTGCTATGGTGGCCATTTGCGCGAAACCGAGGAAAACAACCTCGTAGAGCCGCCTGCACTGCTGATTGGTACACCGGGCCGGCTGGCAGATCATATCAGGCGCGGCAATATTACTACAGACAGCATTGAAACAATGGTGCTGGATGAATTCGATAAATCGCTGGAACTGGGTTTTCAGGAAGAAATATCTTTTATAATCAGTAAACTGATCGGGGTAAAGAAACGAATACTCACGTCTGCTACAGAGTCCGTGACCATACCAGCTTTTATTGGTATGGAAAACCCGGTACGGCTTAACTTTTCAGGCACAGGGGCCAACGATGCAGAAAAATTATGGGTGAAAAAAGTGATGAGCCCCGAAAAAGACAAGGCCGATACGCTTTTCAGGTTGATTTGCGCCCTGGGCGATCGATCCACCATTGTTTTCTGTAACCACCGCGAATCAGTGGACCGTACCAGTGCCCTCCTGAAAGATAAGGGACTTGTAAACGTGTTTTACCACGGCGCCCTGGAGCAGCAGGAACGCGACAGCGCCCTTTGTAAATTCCGGAATGGCACTGCTAATACACTGGTAACAACGGATTTGGCTTCCAGGGGACTGGATATACCCAATATCCGTTACATTATTCACTACCACCTGCCTGCTACAGAAGATGTATATACCCACCGCAATGGCCGTACTGCAAGAATGGACGCCAGCGGAACAGTAATACTGATCCTGTCGCCCGATGAAAAGCTGCCTGCGTACATCGATGCTGATACAGAGGAAATAGAACTTCCCGAAACAGCCATCCTGCCGGAGAAGCCCAAATGGACCACATTATTTATAGGCGCGGGCAAAAAAGATAAAGTCAATAAAATTGATATCGTAGGCTTTTTATCGCACAAAGGTGAGTTAAAGAAAGAAGATATCGGGCTGATAGAAGTAAAAGACTTTTTTTCTTTTGTGGCGATCCGCAAATCAAAAGCAAGCCATGCACTGCAATTGATAAAAGATTTGAAAATAAAGAATAAGAAAGTTAGAATTGATGTGGCTAAATAATGCCTCTTGTCTGAACACAGCACTGCGGCGGTAACGGTGCGCGTTAAAATAATCAGCCATTTCCTAACCATCTTTCATCAGAAAATATAAAAGCCACCTTACGGGGTGGCTTTTTAGTTGTAAACAAACAGGGATATTGTTTACAATAAAACATTGCTACCAGTTCCACCTTCAAGAGCAAAGCCTGCTGTTGCAAAATCATCTATGCATGACTGATAGTAGTATCCATAAAAGGGTGGATTAATCCCATGTTACAATACTGGTGCAGGGCAATCAGTTCTTCCTTTGTCAGTGCCATGAAAACCTTTTCTTTTTCCAATACCTATGCTGATGGTAACACCCGAGAAATAATACCAGTCCTTAAATTTGGATCCACCCCGGATACTTCCTTCTGCAGGATAACTCAGGCCTGTTTTTAGTTCGCCGCCGCGGTAAGCCATCTCCACTGCTTTGGGACCTTTGACTGCCACCAGAATTGCCTGGTCTGCATATGTTGTGCTGATATCATCCAGGTAATCAGTAAAAGTTTTTCTCAAGCCAAGTTCATAACTCAATGTAATATTATCTGTAAACCGCCACCTTAGTCCGCCACCAAAAGGAATGGCAAACTGTGTAAGGTAATATAATTTACGGTCGGGATAAGCGGCTAGCCCCTGACCTTCTGTGCTGAGGGGTTGCAAAAATATTTTATTGCCGGTGCTGTCGTACGCATAAGGGTTGTAATGAAATACCGCTACACCTGCAAATACATAAGGTGTAAACTTGTGATAGTTAAGGTTGAGGATATTATAATCCAATAAAAGATTGGCCTCTGTAATTTTTGTTTTAAAACTTATGTTTCGTGCGCGCAAATCTGCCTGCCGGCTGTATTTATCGCTGGCGCTTAAGGCTGCATAGGAAAAGTTAGTACGCACCGAAAAATGATTGCTGAGATCGTACTTCAAACCAATGGCCACTGCACCCTTTGCCTGTGATGTTGTAAAATTCTTGTCTTGCAGATCACCCTGGTAATTACTGAAACCTCCAAACAGGTCAACATGAAGATTTTGTGCATGAATAAATGATGGAATAAAAACACAGAGCAAAATTAATTTTCGCATAGATTTTTTTTGTGTAATAGAAATAACTAACCAATTCAAATGAAGCAGGCTTGGGCGGATATTGGATTTTTCAGGGAGACGATCTATGTGGATAAGATTACGGGGGTATTATGCAAACGGTTGGTTGCCTGCAATTATGCAAGTATTACGCCAAAAGTTTTGTTAAAGGGAAAGTGTTTTTGATAAGCCTAAGCCCCGGGGGTAACAATTATTAAACAGTGACCACACACTGTTAAAATGCTTTCACAATTACAGCAGTTCTTTTTAACTGCTGGTTAAAAGGCTTATTGATAACGTGGTATAACTGGATCACTGCAGAAATAACAAATACAATGCCCACAATGATATTAACAATGCGGTGACTGGCTTTCAGCCGTTGCATAAGCCAGCGGCCGCCAAAAATAAAAATGCCCAGGCCAGTTAATGTGCCAAAGCCAATGCCTGCCGTGTACATATTGAAATGTGCGGGCAGTGGCAACAGCATTTTATTGCTGAGCAAATAAGTGCTCCAGATAAACCAGAAGGGTATTTGTATGGGATTGATGGCGCTCATGGTAAACCCCAGCCAGAACCGGTTCATTTTGTTGTTAAGAAGAATATTTTTCTGAGCCGTATTTTTTTTTCTTGCAGCAGCAAAACTGCTTACGGCCAGTATAAAAAAAAGAAATACGGTAGCCCATTCCAGTATATGAAATAATTGTTGGTGGGCAATGATCCAATCGATTCCCTGTAGTGATAGTCTTACATATAATATTTCTACAAGTGCAACACCCAAAGAAAACTGTATAGCCTTCTTTGTATTTTCTGTGATAGCCACCTGCATTGCGGAAACATTCAGGCTGCCCAGCGGCAGCGTACCCAGGAGACTGATAAGCATACCAATGGCAAAAATGGTCAGCAGGCTAAACATACAACTGCTGCAGTTTTTGTTCAAATACCTTATTGTCTTTCATCATCTGCATCCCCTGCTTTTGAGAAAGATAAGGTATGCCTTTTTTATGGTTGATGCTGCTGATGCGCCAGAGAATAATCCAGTGCCGCACAATTTCTTTCCAGGCAAAGAAAATACTGTGCCGCGGATCATACATGTGCGTAGGTTCTGATCCTGCTCCGTTCAATTCTATTATAGAAAAATTTTTACCCTGGCGTAATTCTTCCCAGCTGTTATACCGGATGTCCAGCCGGCCATAATAAAATCCTTCTACCTGCTGGCATATGGCATCAATGGTGCTGGTAAATACATCGTCTGCGAGGTGAGAGTCATCCAGGAATTTAGCGCCCCTGGCATGGTTGCCATATGGTACCAGTTCTCGTGTTTCACCGGCTGGTAGTACTTCATTCAATCCTTCGCCATATAATTTTTTGAGCACTTCTATCTGTAAAATAAAACGTTTGTCTTTCATTAGCAGGGCATACATGCTTGCTACACCATCGCCTGTTACGCTTAATAATTCCTTTCTTACAATACCAGATACCCTTCCTTTTGCTTCGCCCGGATAGCGATAATAAAAAACGCCGATCTCATGGGGCTGGGGTACAAATTCCTGTACCAGGTAATCGATTGGTGAAATGCGCGCATAGGCCAATAGTTCAGGCTCGTTGTATAATTTTTTAACACCACGTCCCTGCCCTCCCACATCCGGTTTAGCAATCAGCGGGTATTTAAAATCAAGCGCTTTGAGGCGGTCCAGTACGGTGGCTGCTGCTGTACCAGTTGTGTAATAAATGGTACGCGGATAAAATGCTGCCGGCATAATATCATAGATTTTTTTCTTGGATTCCATTAAAAAACCACCGTACTCAATCGTTGGGTTAGACGCAGCGAAAAAAAACAATGATCTCGCCCGGATGGCCAATAATACCCAGATAGGCATTATCCAACCATACACCGCATTAAAAGACCAGTATTCCCAATTTAAAAGCCGTATAAAAAAAGGGCGGTGAAGCGTTTGCTGTAACCAGTTCATTATTGTATAGCTGCTGCTTTGGTAAAATTAAATTCATGTGTGCTGCGGGCATTATCGTGCAGGTCCAGGTATTGCATTACAGATTTGTCTGCTGCTATTTCCATGGCCGTTATACTCACTGTCAGCATGTTGCCATTGCGGTTCATACGCAAATCATTGTGCATATCCCCATCTCCTGCGGATGAATGAAATTGTATGATTTCTTGCATGGGCGCCTCCGGATGTTCTTGCAGCCAGTTCCTGAACCATGTTTCTCTCTTGGTTATAATGGCTTCGTCATACAGGGTAACGGATGACCAGGTGTGTGCAACACCGGTAGCTGGCTTAGACATATGTTTTTGAACGCCGTCCCAGCGGCATTCATACAAAATATGGTTACTCCAGAGAATAGTGGTAAAAGGCTCTATGCCGGTTAAATCAACTTTATGGAAAGAGAGAAATAAGTCGTTTGCGGCAATAATGTCCAGGAAAGCAAGTCCCCGGCTCTTCCTGTAGGGAGGTTGATGGATATGCTTTGTAAAGCCGCCATTCAGTAATACGGCGGCGGCCCCATTTTTATTCAGTGCAATCCAGGTGCCCCCGGCAGTGCTGTCCCTTGGAAACAATAACGTATGACCATTGATGATATATTCTTTGGGCGCGATGGCTTTTGTGCGGCTGCTCTTCTCATCCCGGTTATGGGTAATGAACACCTTATCGTGCTGCGGAATGAATGTTACTGTGCACATGAAGAGCGAAACTTAATGGTAGAAGAAGCTACCCCAAAACCAGCGGGTATTTCGATATCAGATACTTCCCGTATGCCTACTTTTATAAGCGCCATATGATGAATGGTATGCTCCAGGTTATACGCAATTTCCCGGTAATAGTTGGTATCAAAATCAATCAGTTCGTCTGAGTCTTCGTTGTAGGCACCTTTAAGAACCAGGCATTTGTTTTCTTTATTCAATCCGTTGCAAATGCTTTTTAATAGTGCACCTGCTACCGCCCGCTGCGTTTCTATCGTTATGTCTCTTTTCCTGTTTTCGTAATTCACTATGCCGGCCGTATAACCATCTTCCAGGCAGATGAACATTTCAATAATATGCCGTACATGCTGCCCGATGGTGGCGTTGGACAGAATCTTGCTGGCATATACATACTGACTGTCATTTAGCAGCTCAAGGGAAGCCGTTAACTGAACAAATACATTTTGTATTGTTTTTTGTAAGTGCATGCGGGCCAATAGTTAAGTCTTTATAAATACGGCGTATAATAGGTATTGGATTCTACCGGTTGCAGGCAATGCCTGCTTTATTTATCAGCTAAGATAAGTGAAAAACGTGTTTCGGCTACTGCCTGCCTTTACCGCCGGTCCTGTTTTGCGCGAGAGGTGCTGCCGGTTTTTCAGCTGTATATAACGCTATTGGCGATGGTTATTTCTTTTTTGCAAATACGGCCAACGTGACGGTTGCTTCGTCTCCCAGTACAACGCTGTTGCCTCCTACTTTAAAATCGCGCCGGTTTATCTTAAAACTTCCTTCAAACAAATAACCGTCATCCTGGGCTGTTGCCTTGAAAGGAAATGAAATATTCCTGGCAGTACCTTTAATGGTAATCGTGCCGGATGCAACAAAACCACCACCCTTACTGGTCACTTTATCTGATTTAAAACTGATTTTTGGAAATTTAGCGGCATCAAAATATTCTTCTTTACGCAGATGGTTATCCCTGGAATCATTGCCGGTGTTTACGGTGGCGGCATCTACGCTGATATCAAAAACTATTTTTTCAGGATTGGCTTTATCAAAATTTATATCACCTGCCAGTCCTTTGAAGCTGCCGCCCGTGCTGATCCCAAAATTTTTGATGCCGAACTTAACGGTGGATTTATCATCTGCAGGCTGGTATTGCTGCGCATGTAAAATTGTAAGGCTGCAAACGGTGAGGAGTAAGGTAAAAAATATTTTCATGCTGCTGTATTTCCGCTGATGGTTCAAATAAAACGCCAATCTATGTTAAAGAAAAATAATTTCCAACGGATTAGGGTTTTATCCTACCCGCGGGCTTCCAATTTTTAATACACCCAATACCTGGTTCCGGAAAATAATAAGCAATATAAAGCAACATATAAAGGCAATCAACGCCATGGTAAACAGGCCATAATCCCCGTCAAATTTGATCCCGAGTTTAGTCAGGTGAAAAAAGATAGCCCCCGCCATTAAGCCGGTACCCAAACCGGCGCCCCAACCTGTTGTACGCGGATACAGAATAAGAAGCGAGGCAATCAGTTCACACACGCCGGTACCAATGCGTCCCCAGGGTTCCATGCCCAGCTCAGTAAACAGCCGTACAGATTGTTCATGACCGGTAAATTTAAAATACAATGTCTGCAGCATGATATAAGCGGCTACCAGTCTCAGCACCCATTGCAGTATGTTTTGAAGTTTCATATAATTATTTTTGTTGGATTGTAACACGAATTTTAAGCGGATTATACGAACACATTCGCTGATGCTATTTTTCAAGTAACTATTATAATCTCGTGCGAAATGGGTTAGTGATAAATTTTACCCCAGCTGGCATCTGCTTTCTTTTTCAGGTTGGTCTCATCCTTATTCCAGTCGGTAAGGGTATTGTTGAAAAACTTATTATAAAAAAGATTTAGTTTACCGTTTACAATCTTAAATGTTTTGGGATCGATCGCTACCTTTTCGCCCTTTGCACCCATGGCATAAGAGCACCATCCACCGTATTCTGGCTCATACTTCGCAGGATTATTTTTAAATGTTTCTTTGTTGGCGGTTGAAGAGAAATAATACGTGACGCCCTGGTCAACGACTGCATTTTCCCTGCTGCCTTTCACAGCTTTGCTTTGGGTAAAATAGGCAACGGGATCGTAGCCACTGATGGCAACGCCATCATTAAGGTTAAACTGTTTTTTACGGAGACCGGTTTGATCCTGTGCAAGCAGGGCATTTGCCAGCAGGGCAACCAGTAAGAATAATACAATGCGTTTCATATACTGCTATAGTTTGTTTACCATACAAATGTAGAAACAGCTTCACCGCCCCGCTGTCACCTAACCGACATTAACCAGCTTTTGTATTTTCTTAACATCGGGAAAGCATATTTGCTGCCGGTTATAGGAAATGATATGCTCGGCTGCCAGCTCATTTATCATGGTAGTAACGGTTTGCCTGCTGGAACCTATCAGGTGGGCAATGTCTTCATGGTTAAGAAAGTTGGGTATGCAAAAGCCCGCCGCTGTATCCTCGGTGATGTTTAATTGCAACAATTCCCAGAAAAAATTAAGCAGTCTTGTTCTTACATCTTTATTGAGCAGGTTTACGAGGCGGTTTTGAATGATGCGCAGTTTGTTACCTACCTGTTTAGTGTATTTAAGCGCTATTTCGGGTTTCCGGTTGAGTAATTTTTCAAAGTCTTCTATATTAAAAGCGCATAGGCTTACATCTGCTTTGTACGCCTGGGCAAACTCTCCGTTCAGGTTATTTTTTTCCAGCGTAAACTGACCAAAAAGCTCCCCCTGCTGAATGATTTCTTTAATAATTTCATTGCCTTCATCATCAATATAACCAATGCGGATATATCCTTCTTTAATAAAGTACAGCTTATTATGGTTGAAGGCTTCGAAGTAAATAAACTCGCCTTTTTTTGCTTCAATAAAATGATGCACCAAATCCAGTTCCTGGTACTCTTCATCAGAGATATGGCACCACAAATCATAATTACGTATCAGCAGCATCTTTTTATCGGCAGTCATAACAGGTATTAATACATGTTTAAGTTACAACAATAAAGCTAAATAGTTCTGACGGGTATGCAGCATTTGCTTTAGTTTTACTTAAATTTTTTACAGTGATGGAGACACCTACAGTTGCGGCGCTTTTTGCCAGTGGTGAAACACCCGAAGTATTATTCTGGGTAGGCTGTGCCGGAAGTTTTGACCAGCGTGCACAGAAGATTACAAAAGCTTTTGCATTGATACTTGAAAAAACAGGAACCAAATATGCCATCCTGGGCAAGGAAGAAATGTGCACGGGCGATCCTGTACGCCGTGCCGGTAATGAATTTATGTTCCAGATGATGGCCTATCAGAATATACAGGTGCTTAATAATTACGGCATTAAAAAAATTGTGACCGCCTGTCCGCATTGTTTCAATACCATAAAAAATGAATACAAGGAATTGGGTGGAAATTACGAAGTGATACACCACAGCGTATTTCTGCAGCAGCTGATTGAAGCGGGAAAAATTACATTGAAAGAAGGCGGCTCTTTTAAAGGGAAGCGCATCACCTATCACGATAGCTGCTATCTCGGCAGGGCAAATAATATTTACGAGGCACCCCGTAAAGTACTTGAACTACTGGATGCCGAACTGGTTGAGATGAAGCGCTGCCGCAGCAATGGCCTGTGCTGTGGTGCAGGTGGTGCACAAATGTTTAAGGAAGAAGAAAAAGGCAATACCCGTATAAATTTTGAACGCGCCAGCGAAGCCATTGATACCGGTGCTTCCGTTATTGCAGCAGCCTGCCCGTTTTGCAACACCATGATCACCGATGGCGTAAAACACAAGGAAAAAGAAAATGAAGTACAGGTATTGGATGTGGCCGAACTGATTGCGGCAAGCATGGTGTAGTTAGTGTTTAGCTGCCGTTGAGTGAATTGTTCCACCTGTAACAAGACGGCGGCTGCGAGCCGTCCAATACCAATAATGGAGCCTTGCCTGGCGGGCCTTTCCGGGTTGAGTGGAAAGTATTAATTTTGCTGTATGAACCATTCTGATTACCGTCAATTATTACCTGAAAACTTTGCAGCTGAGTCACGTGTTTGGATTTACCAGGCAAACAGGCCGTTTACGTTAAGTGAAGCGATGGCCGTAGAAGAGGCCCTGGAAAAGTTTACCGCCGCCTGGCAAACGCATGGCACCCCGGTAAAAGGATATGCTAATTTATTTTTTGGCCAGTTTATTATTTTAATGGCAGATGAGCGTGCTGCCGGCGTGAGTGGTTGCAGCACGGATAGTTCGGTAAGGCAGATCAAGGAGATTGAAACAGCATTCAAAGTAACGCTGTTCGACAGGCAATTACTGGCATTCATTATAAAAGACAATATTCAGTTACTGCCCCTGCCCCAGGTGCAATATGCTATTAACAATCATTTTATTGAAGCCGGCACTACTTATTTTAACAACCTGGTGCAGACAAAAGCGGAGCTGGAAAATAGCTGGATGATACCGGTAAAAGACAGCTGGCTGGGCAAGCGTTTTTCGTTTGCGGAATCAGTAAAAGTTGGTTAAGCGGTTTTAGTAAAGCAGGTAAGCGCGAATGAGCATTCGACAATCTGCTGCTTCGGTTGCTGATAATGGTGAGTAACCACTTTCTATCTTTTCGACAGATTGGTGCACTGCGCTGAGTCTGTAGAGGTAACCCTTAACTGATGGATTTGCCTCCGTAGAACAGCCGCTCCCTGCAACCCGTGCAGGTATAACGATGCCTTTGTGCAGCCGCCTGCCCGCAAAAAATATCTATTTCAAAAAAAGAGGTTGTCTTTATCAGGCAACCTCTTTGTATATAGCATATGGCTTTTTATTATTGTTGTGCGTCCTGCACACCGTCCATACCGCTTCTCATATTCTTGCGCTTGAAGAGTGATACATCCAGTTTGCCAAAACGGTAATTAAAATTAAGGCGGAAAATCTGCTGATCCCTGATTCTTGAATAGTCCTGAATAACGATGGTGGAATAAGAATAGTAACTGTATTTCCTTGTTTTAAAGACATCATTTACACTCAGTGTAAGTGAAGCGGCCTTGTTTTTCAGGAATTCTTTCTTTACGGCAAAATCAAATCCATAATTCTGGTTTACATACCCTTGTGCGGAAGGTTGCGGGCCGCCGCCAAACATACCACCACCGCCGCCACCACCACCACGGCCGCCGCCACCATTACCACTGCTTTGTGGCAATACAGACTTGCTTTGGTAATCGCCCGACAATTGGATACTGAAATTTTTAGGCAGTTTAAAGTTGTTATTCCACTTTGCAAAATAACTCAGGCGCTGCGTAGACCCACCAGCATTGGTGATATTGGTAGCATTAATAGTTGCATTGTAAAAGTTGATATTGGTCGTCATGTCCCACCATTTGGTAAGTGGTGTTCTGCCGGTTACTTCCAGGCCATAAGACGTACTGCTATTGGCATTCTGGTAAGAGGTGAAAGTGGCGCTGTCAGTAATTTTATCAGATACCACATCTTTGAACTGGTAGCGGGTAATGAGGTCAGTAGTATGCTTAAAATACACTGAAGCCAGGATGCTATAATTCTTGGGGAAGGTTTTTTGATAAGACATTTCAAAAGAATTGGTAAACTCCGGTTTCAGACCAGGATTACCCACCGTGGGATACTGCGGGTTGGTAATATCTTTATATGGAATCAACTGGAAGAAATTAGGACGATTGATCCTTCTTGAATAATTGATCTGGAAATCTTGTTTGTTACCCAGTTCTTTGGTAAGGAACACGCTTGGAAAAAGACTGATAGGATAACTGGTTTTGAAGGTTGAATCTTTTGCAGCAAACTTGGTACCTGTGTAATCAGAACTTTCTGCTCTTAGACCCAACTGGTAATTCACCGTTTTTGCTTTACCAGAAAATGTGGCATACCCGGCAAACACCCTGTCTGTAAACTTATAATTATTACTCAGGGAAGCATTGTATACATATGCAGGGGGCGTTATGGTATAATCCAATACATAGTTATTGCTGATACTGCTGTTGTCACGCACAGCGGCGCGGGCACCCATCTCTATTTTAGATTTTTCAGTAATGGGGTTGCTGTAATCCACCTGCGCAGTGAAGAATTTATTTTTTCCCTGTCCTAGGGTCTGGCGCAGGTAGCGCTGGCCTTTCGGTAAATAATTAGGATCGGTAAGCGTAATATCATAAACGCCGTTGTTTTTGTTGGTGCTGCTATTGAAATTAAGATCAGCAGTCAGTTCTTTACCGGCTTTTGCAAAATTGTGCTTATAGCCAATGGCGCCGCCATAATTTCTGAAATTGGCTGTTGAACTGGTAAGCTGGGTGCCTCTTGTAAATATTGAACCATTCCTCACAGAATCAAAGTTCAGGTTGTCTGCATTGTCAAAATTACCGCGCACAATTACGCCGGAAACCGTGATGGTATTCCTGTTATTCATCAGGTAATCAAACCCCGCCCTGCCAAATGCAAAGCTGCCGTTTGATTCTGTTTTTGAAAACTGATTAACGTCTGTAATGGGCGCTGTTAAATTCTGGCTGTAAACATTTCCTTCCGCAATTGATTTCCGCTGATTGTAATTAGCGCTCGCAAAAAAGTTTACTTTTCCCTGTTTCAGGTTAATATCTCCACCACCATTTATTTTTCCGCGACTGTCTATCCCTGCCCTGATATTGCCATTATAACCCGCTTTGCGGTTTTTCTTCAAAACAATATTCAGAATGCCGGCGGTTCCGCCCGAAGCATCAAACTTAGCAGATGGGTTGGTAATGATTTCAACGCTTTCAATTGCATCAGAAGGTATCTGGTCAAGGGTAAGCGTAGTGGGTCTGCCATCCACAAAAATGGTAGGCGCAGCGTTACGCAGTGTAACATTACCGTCTATATCAACATTTACAGAAGGAATGCTTTTCATCAGCTCCTGTGCTGTCTGGCCAGTTCCTACAATATTCTTATCTACATTAAAAATTTTCCTGTCAACGCCCATCTGAAACAGGGGTTTGGAAGCCGTCACCGTTACATTCTCCAGCAATTTTGCATCTGCCGTCATTTTTATATTGCCCAGGTCTTTGTCAACACCTGCCAATGCCTGGCTCATATCACCCGCACCGGAACCATCCTGTGAAGGCATTTTAAGGGTAAAAGCTACTTTTTGTTCAACGGTAGTATAACCAATAGCTGACAATTTAAGTGTATAGCCGCCAAATACAGGCAGGTTTTCTATGCTGAACTCGCCATTCGCCTTTGTAAGCATCCCACCTACCAGGGTATCTTTCCTTTTTTTTGTAGTTGTATCAAACTTGCCCATAAACAACTGTACGGAAGCCGCATCTATACCCTTGTTTGTTTTAGCATCTACCAGTTTTCCGTAAAAATGGCCAATACTCGCATTTGCGCCACCTGCACCACGTCCGCCCCTGCCTGCACCTGCTCCGCCACCGGGATACTGGGCGCTTGCTGATAGAAGGGAAATCATAGCAAAAAGTAAAATCGAAACTTTTCTCATGTAGTTGTGTTGATTTGAAAATATAAGCATTAACTGTTTGTCTTGTTTATTTTTTGTGAACCGGACGCAAAGCCGGGAAGATAGATTCTTTAGACGCCTGATTGGTGATTTACCTGCGCGTTAACACAAGGGTTTTGCAGCGGTTTGATGAGCGGTAAAATACGGGTATGGAATTACATCAATGCGGTAAAAACAAGAAGACAAGAAGCTGTACCAGGCCAATTACAAAACCCAGTGTTGCGCCCAGCCATTTTAACATGCGTATTTCATGCTGCATTCCATTGAGGAACGCATTTTCAAGGGTGGCCGGGTCAATGGCCGCAATTTTGGTGGTTACCATATGTTCTATATTCAAATCTTCCTGCAGACGGCCCATATAATTTTTCATTATCTCCGGGAAAAGTTCCTCCAGCTCGGTCATGAAAAGCCCCTTCAGGTTGTTAATGGTCTTGTCGCCCACAAACATACCTACCATGGGCATCGACTTAACCAGTTTTATGCGTAAGAAGTGATCAATATGCGCTTCTGCCTGCGGCATTATTTTTTTAACATTTTCGGGGTTAGTAATATTCTGTTCGATTTCATTAACCGGTAACAGGGAAGCGCTCAACCGGCCGGCACTGACCGCCAACGCAGGCAGTTTTTTTGGGATGATGCCCTGGAATTTGATACCGGCTATTGTCCTGGGAAGCTGCGGATGAAAAAGCATGCTGATTAGCAGTGCTACCAGCCACCAGCCTAAAATAGCTCCAATAAGGGGGGTGAAATAAAACCACCAATGCATGGTACACTTAATTTTTATCAGCTGCAAAGAAACAGTAAATACTAACCAATTGTTTTTTGAATGAAACCCAATTTCCATTACTTTTGCCCCCCAAACGGTAGCTGTAGCTCAGTTGGTTAGAGCATCAGATTGTGGTTCTGAGGGTCGAGGGTTCGAAACCCTTCAGTTACCCACCCTAAACCCGGAACACCCTGTTCCGGGTTAATTTTTTTAACAACTCCCCCCACTCGTGTAATTTATTGGTCAACTGCGTGTTAATTGTGGCCGTGCAAGACAACAACACCGCTTTTTTATCGTTAATTTTGAGATAATGCAAAAAATAATTCAATTTATGTTTAGTAGAAGAAGTTTGCCTATCCTGCTGACTGTATTGGTAGCAGGTATATTTATTGCTTTTCGCAGTTTGGGAACCGGTAATACAAATGATAATCCCCCTACCCGGTATGAAAAGATTCTACACAATGTCGGTGAAATGCTTACGGAGATTCATTATAGTCCTAAAGACATCAACGACAAGTTTTCCAAAGAAATATTTAAGAAATATATCTCGGTAGTAGACCAGGACAAAAGTATTTTTCTGCAGGCAGATATAACTGAATTGAAGAAATACGAGACTAAGCTGGACGATGAAATATTGGGTGGCCCGGTGAATTTTGTGCCTGCTGCTGCTGCTTTATTTCAAAAACGTTTACCGGAGGTAGAAAAATTATACAAAGAGATATTGGCACAACCATTTGATTTTGCAAAAGATGAAACGTTTATTGCCGATCCGGAGAAAAGGGATTATCCGGCTACGGATGCAGAAAGAAAAAATTTCTGGCGCCTTCGCTTGAAATACCTGGTACTTGACCGGTATGTAGATATGCAGGACGCGCAGGAAAAAAATAAGGGCAAAGCGGGCAATGTTGTTAAGACCAATGAGCAGATGGAAAAAGACGCCCGTGAACGTGTACTAAAAGCCATGGACCGCACTTTTGACAACTACAAAATTAAATTAACTGAAAGCGAATTATTCAGCAGGTATGTGAACACGATTACGCAAACGATGGATCCGCATACAGACTATTTTCCGCCATTGGAAAAAAGATCTTTTGACGAGGAAATGAGTGGTAAATTTTACGGCATTGGGGCTTCCTTGTTATATGATGATGGGACTATTAAAGTGAATTCAATCCTTACTGGCAGCCCTGCTTTTAAAAGCGGCGAAATTGCGGTAGGGGATATTGTTTTAAAAGTTGCACAGGGGGAAGCTGAACCCATTGAAATGGCAGGTTATTATGTGCAGGATGCGGTTAAAATTATTCGTGGTAAAAAAGGTACAGAAGTAAGGTTAACCCTCCGCAAAGTAGATGGTACCATAAAAGTAGTGAAGCTGGTACGCGATGAAATAGTGCAGGATGAAACTTTTGCGCGCAGTTCCGTTGTAAGTAACGGAAAAGCAAAAATTGGCTTTATCTTTTTACCTGAATTCTATGCAGATTTTGATGATCCGAAAGGGCGCCGCTGTGCAGACGATGTGGCCAAAGAAATTACGCGTTTGAAAGAGCAAAAAGTAGATGGTATTATATTGGACCTGCGCAATAATGGAGGTGGCTCTTTGTATGATGTAGTTAAGATGGTAGGCTTATTTGTAGATGAAGGCCCGGTGGTACAGGTGAGAGACAGGGACGGCAAGCCCAGCGTATTGCGCGACAGGGACAAAACTGTTTTGTATGATGGCCCGTTGGCGGTAATGGTAAATGAGTTCAGTGCTTCTGCTTCTGAAATCTTTGCAGCTGCTATCCAGGATTACAAACGCGGACTTATTATCGGCAGCACATCTACTTATGGAAAAGGAACAGTACAGCGTAATATTGGTCTTGATAAGACACAAAATTTTATGTCGGCCAACAGCGACCTCGGCACGATTAAGCTTACGTTGCAGAAGTTCTATCGCATCAATGGCGGTTCTACTCAGCTCAAAGGCGTTGCTTCAGATATTGTACTGCCCGATTTTTATGAGTATTCGAAACTCCGTGAAAAAGATGATCCTGATGCATTGCCCTGGGATGAAATTCAGAAAGCCGACTATTCACCGTGGAAATATAGTTTTGATGCCAATAATATCCGCAGCTCCAGCCAGGCGAGGGTAAGCATCAACCCTGCTTTCAACCTTATTAAAACAAATACGGAGTGGCTGGCCAAGGAAAATGATAAAGTGTATTCGTTGAATATGGATAAATTCCGCGATGAAAAGAAAAAAGTAACTGCCACATATAAGCAGCTTGAAACACTGAATAAATTACCCAAAGAATTAACAGTAACAGCTTTGCAGGAAGACGTTACCAAATATGCCAACGATAAAGACAAGGATGATCGTTTCAAAGCATGGCTGAAAATATTGCGCAATGATTTATACCTGGATGAAACTGTAAACGTGATGAATGATATGGTTAACCAGCACAATATGGCGCTGAACCAGGGTGCTAAGAAATTGCCTTATTAACAATCATTAATATTATATTTTATAAAGCCCTGCTCCTGAGCGGGGCTTTTTTTTATCGGTAAAATACCCGTAATAATCATGCGTGGTTTTATCTGTTGGATGCACGCAGCATGATGATGATTGACCAGTAAAGTCTGTCACTGGTCCATAGCTTACGTTGCCACAACCGGGTGCTGCATACAATTTTTATTGCAGGAATACGTATGCAAGTCAATTCCAAACCGGGAAGCTGCACAACTAAAGGAAGAACGCAAAAAAAATCCCCGGAAATGCCAGGGCAGTCCGGGGATAATACGATATTGTTGCTGGCTGACTGCTACAAGCCAGTATTGTGAAGCTTGCTTGCAGGGTTGGTGTAAAACCTAGGCTTTGTCAAAGCTTACACATTCTTTCAATTCTTTTTCTGTGTAAGAAACGCCATACTGTTTCAATACATCTTCAGGCACGCCATTCCATTGGTTGGGAGCGTTACCTACATAGCCAAGATCTTTAAATCCAATCTTGGTGGTATAAAAACCGGTAACGGTCAGGTCGCGCATTTTATTAAAGAACGCAACGCCCTGGGTGAGCTCAGGCTTGCCCTTGGCTTTCTCCGGGTAAGCTATCAGGTCTACCATTTCTATTTGTTGCGTCTTGCTGCAGTCTTTAAAACCTTTCTCGAAGCGCTTCATACATTGTACGTCCAGCCAGCGAAGGCCGCCGCGCATGGGCGTCTGGTGATAAGGCATGTCTTTTACAATAAATTCAATAAAGGCAGGCACACCCGCATCTGTGGCACTGCCACTGACCTCGTCTTTGGGTATAATAATATCTGCCAATAAAGTAATTGTGGCCATCTCATCGTCGGTGAAAAACTTATCGGCCATCAGCTTTTTATAATCAGCTAATTCCTGTGGCGTACGATCATAATTAAGGCCTTCTGCCGCTGCCACATCCGGCTTGGCTTCAATTTTTGTGTCTGCATTTTTGCAGGCTTCCGCCAGCACGGAGGTTGATACGGTGCCCATGATAAGGGCCTTGATGGAATTTCTTCTATCCATATAAATTATTTTATAATTTGAATCTTTAGCTGCGGCATGTAATCCGCGTTACAAATCCAAAAATTTAAATATTGTTTTTCTTCAGCTCTTCAATAATGTATTCAGATGCACGCATGCTAAGCGCCAGTATGGTCCAGGTAATATTTTTATCGGCCTGGCTTACAAACTGCGCCCCATCTACCACAAACAGGTTTTTACAATCATGCGCCTGGCTCCATTTATTCAGGGCCGATTTTTTAGGATCATTTCCCATCCTGGCAGTGCCGGCTTCATGAATAATTTTACCTGGCGTTTCAAGGCCATAATTGTTTTCAGGTCCATCATTATCGCCCCAGGTAATTACAGCACCCATTTCGTGCATAATTTCCCGGAAGGTTTCTTTCATGTGTTTGGCCTGATTTATTTCATAGCTGCTGTATTTCACATTAAAACGTAATACAGGTATACCAAATTTATCTACCACACCCGGATCAATTTCGCAGAAATTACTTTCCAGTGCCATGGCTTCTCCCCTGCCCGCCATGCCCACACCTGCGCCATAGAAAAACCGGACGTCTTCTTTTAATGAAGCGCCATAACCACCTGCTTCTTTCTTCTTTCCGTTAACAGCATATTTGCCATTCATTTTTTCCGTACCCATACCAATTCCATAACCTGGCATACCCATTCCGCCACCATATTCAATATGGTATCCACGCGGAAAATCAAGTTTCTTATTATCGAGCCACCAGGGCGAGTATACGTGCAAACCACCTACGCCATCTTCATTATAACGTTTACGGCCAAACAGGTTAGGTATATAGCCACCCATGCCGGCGCCGGTTGAATCATGCAGATATTTACCTACCACATTGCTGCTGTTGGATAATCCATTGGGATGCCGCTGCGATTTGGAATTCAGCATCAGCCTGGAAGTTTCGCAGGCGCTGGCGGCCAGTATCACTACTTTGCCTTCTACCTGGTATTCCTGTAAGTCGTCTTTGTTAATATACGAAACACCTGTTGCCAGTCCGTCCTTATTGGTGAGTACTTCACGGGCCATGGCATTGGTTACCACATCTACATTACCAGTAGCAATGGCAGGTTTTACCAGTACGGAAGAAGAAGAGAAATCACCATATACCTGGCAGCCCCGGTTACACTGGCTGCAAAAAAAACAGGCTTTCCGATCCTTGTTATCGGGCAGTGCTTTTGTAAGAATAGACAAGCGCGAAGGAATTACTTTCACCCCTGCCTTGGTTGCACCATTCTTTATCAATATCTCATGCAGGCGTGGTTTAGGCGGCGGCAGAAAGAAACCGTCCGGATCATTTTCCAGTCCTTCATTGGTGCCGAATACGCCAATCATTTTATCCACCCGGTCGTAAAATGGTTTGATGTCTTCATAACCGATTGGCCAGTCTTCGCCCAGCCCGTCAATGCTCCTTCTTTTAAAATCTTTAGGACCAAAGCGAAGAGAGATACGTCCCCAGTGATTGGTGCGGCCGCCGATCATCCTGGCACGCCACCAGTCCCATTGTGTACCGGCTGCTTTTGTATAAGGTTCTCCATCAATTTCCCATCCGTGGTAGCAGGCATCAAAATCGCCAAAAGGCCTGAACTTTGTGCTGGCACCGCGGCGTGGGCTTTCCCATGGCCCCTTCAGCTGGGTTACATTTTTTGCGGGGTCATACATTGGCCCTGCTTCCACCAAACAAACTTTTAAACCTGCTTTGGATAGTATGTACGAAGCCATACCACCACCTGCGCCCGAACCAACAATAACAACATCGTATTGTTTGGGTTGCTTTTTAATGTTCAATTGTCCCATGTAACAGTCTTGTTTGTTAAAAAGTTATTGAAAGAATAAATGTAACTAATTATGGCTTTAATAATACATGATTTTTTTGGAAGGCTTGATAAGTATTACAGTGTTGTTCAGCTACCGCCGTTAATTGAAATTTTTACCAATGATGCAGCGGATTACACCGGCTATCTGACTTATGAAAGGTTGTTTGTCCTGCCCCGCTTGCCTTGGCCTCGCCATACCGCCTGATGACCAAGCCTTATTTCTGGCATAAAATTTAAACCTTTATAGACAAAACAATCTATTATGACTAGCAATATTATTGAGTTGCTGCAGCAATCGCTTAACAGCAAACCATTACAGAAAGTAAGCCCCAATACGCAGGATGTAAAGCCAGCTGCTGCTGACACCAGTAATGCCAGCAAATTACAGCAGGCGGTGATTGCAGCGGTACTGACCGGCATCTATAAAGTTACCCGTACCCACGAAGGAGCTGAACAAATCTTAGGGGGAAATATGTCTACAAATTGGGGTGTTCTGCTGTTTGGTGATAATAAAGATGTAGTGATTTCAAGGATAGCTGAATATGCCGTTACCAGTCCTGCCGGCGTATCGGGTGAAATTGAAATGGCTGGTTTTGAAGCCGCCGGGATAATCCGTACCAATGCTGCTGGGTCCAACACTGCCACCGCAGATGATGTGATTGCTTATATGAAGGCACAGCGAAATAATATACTGCATTATTTGCCAGCTGCGCTTCAGTTAGGTGCCCTGCTGGATGATGACACACTGGACGATCATACTCACAAAATGGAAGGACCTATTTCAAGTTTGATGCACAGTATAGAAAAAGCCTTTTCGGGTACTCCACCGGCCGAAGAAGCAAAGTAGTGAGTGGTGACTCGTGAATGGTCAGTCGTGCGACGGGTGTAGGGAACGAGCGCTGTGCGACAGGTTCTGCGTGTTAAAAGACTTCCTGCTGACGCCTGACTACCCACGATAATTGTTATCTTTGCGGCCGAATGAAAACAAGGACATTAAAAAAGGATAAGGTAAATATTATTACGCTGGGCTGCAGCAAAAATATGGTAGACAGCGAGGTGCTCAGCGGGCAGCTGCTGGCCAATGATATTAATGTAGTACACGAAAATAAAAAACTCGACCATAATATTGTGGTGGTAAATACCTGCGGGTTTATTGATAAAGCGAAGGAAGAAAGTATTAATACCATACTTGACCAGCTGGAGTTAAAACGCAGGGGCAAACTGGATAAAGTGTATGTAACCGGCTGCCTGAGCCAGCGTTACCGGGACGATTTGCAAAGCGAAATTCCTGATGTTGATGCCTGGTTTGGTACACTGGAACTGCCACTGATACTTAAACAGTTTGATGCAGATTATAAAACGGAATTATTGGGTGAGCGGCTGCTTTCCACACCTGCGCACTACGCCTACATGAAAATTTCTGAAGGCTGTAACCGCACTTGTTCTTTTTGTGCCATCCCCCTGATGCGCGGCCAGCACGTAAGTAAGCCTATTGAAGAGTTGGTAAAAGAAGCAGAAGGCCTGGTAAGAAAAGGCGTTAAAGAAGTGATGCTGATTGCCCAGGAACTCACCTACTACGGCCTTGATATTTATAAAAAAAGAATGCTGGGCGATCTAATGAACCGGCTGGCAGATGTGCCGGGACTTGAATGGATACGGTTGCATTATGCTTATCCATCTAAATTCCCGCTGGAGGTACTTAATGTGATGCGTGAAAGGAATAATATCTGTAACTACCTGGATATGCCTTTGCAGCATGCGAGTGACAACATGTTAAAAGCCATGCACCGCAATATTACCCGCACTGAAATGGAAGAGCTCACCGCTGCGGTGCGTGAAAAAGTACCGGGTATCTGTTTACGGACTACGTTGATTGCGGGTTTTCCGGGAGAAACAAGAGATGATGTGGAATCTCTAAAACAGTTTTTACAGGAACAGCGTTTTGACAGGGTGGGTATTTTTCAGTATTCACATGAAGAAAACACGTCAGCGCATGTGTTGGTGGATAATATACCAGCGGAGGAAAAAGAAAGCAGGGCTCAGGAAATAATGGATGTACAGCAGGAAATTTCTTTGGAGAAAAACCAGGAAAAAGTAGGGAAAATATTTAAAGTGCTGGTTGATAAAAAAGAAGCGGGCCGTTACATTGGCCGTACAGAATTTGACAGTGTGGAAGTAGACAATGAAGTTATTATTCAGGGAAAGACAAGGCTTACACCGGGAGATTTTGTGCAGGTAAAAATTACAAAAGCATATGACTATGATTTAGAAGGGGAAGTAATAGTAGGATAAAAATCAGGGATGAGAATATTAGATAAGGTCAGCAGCTGCTGGCCTTTTTTAGGTCTACCGGCTACTTGAATCTAATTGGTGCAGACATGCAGGAACCATACGATAAAAAAAGGGCCATCCATGGAAATGGACGGCCTCAACGATTGCTTGCCTATATGAAAGAGATAAATAATATCGGTTGCAGGATGACGGTGACGATGACAAACTTTTTGCCAGGCAAAGAGACCAATCAACTATTCCCCGGTCCAGCAAAACTCACGAAATTTAGAAATTTAGTCATATAATTTAATAAAAATATATGAGTTATTTCCATCGTCCATACAAAAATAATGGTTTTATATGTTCAAACGACTATTATTATCGCTAAAAATTAATAATATATACACATATAATAAAATATAATATAATGTTGCTTTTGATTACTATTTATCTTCTATCAGGTTAATATTTTAAATGTCTCTGGGTACTATTGCTGATGCAGTATCGGATTGTTTATTCGGCAGGAACGGCCCATGTTGATTAGACGGTGCCGGCCACGCAACAATAATCGGCAGCGGCAGGAACCTGGATGATAACGGGGGCTATTATTCCTCATATGTCTTTACTTCTCATTCTGCTGTCTGGAGATTTATCGTGGCTGCAATATATTTCACGCGACAACCTGCATTTCTTTAGAGCTGTTTGACTTTAATTGGTTAACACCTAGGGGCCTTAATACAAATAAAAATGGTGACCGTGTTTGCATTTCCATACACGGTCACCATTTTTATAGAATTTGTACAACAGCCGTTTCCTTTAGGGAGCGGAGTAGAAATTTCATTTCGCTGCCACAGTTTTAGCAATGGTATTGCAACAGCAGGATATTGAAGATCGTATTAAAAAATTAAAAACTATATACCGCAGCTACTAAAAAAGTGCCGGTTCCTTTAGTGCTGGAGCCGTCATTTTTCAGGAAATATGGGTCTTTTGCACTGTCTAACCGAAGTTCAGGCATTATCATCAGGCCTGGCATTGGTTTAATATTAAGGGTAAGGGTGGCTTCAAACAGCGAGGTTCCGAAATAGCCGGTCACATTTTTCTTATCACTGAAGTATTCTCCCCTTAGCGTAAAACCGAATTTATCAGTTGGGTCTACATTGAAATAACCCGCAAGTCCTGACCAATGATTGGTAGTGCCGGCGTTTGGTTTAACCCATTTCATGGTTCCATTTACGCCAATGCTGAATTTGCTGGAAACCTTACCCAATAAAACAACATCTGCCTGCTTCTGTTTTGTCTTGGCGGTGTCTTTTCCACCCACGTAATTAACATACGCCATGAATTTACCATCGGCTGTACCTGCATGGAACTGTGCAATCAGGAATTTATTCTCAAACGGAGCTGATAAATAATCGGTAGGATTGGAAATACCAATCATAAATCCGGTTGTAGAAGAGGTGGCAACATCCATTTTCAAACCTGTGTGAGAGAATGGTCCGTATGAGAACATATAGCTCATGCTGTAGTTACGGTTCAGCTGCGGATCAAGCAACTCATACCCTACGTGTGTGGCAAATTTACCTGCGGTAAATGTTACTTTGCTGGAAGGTGCATATGTAATATAGGCTTGCTTTACAGATTGCGTGATGCCGGTTTCGTTGTAAGAAAACTCTTTGGCACGTGTACCAAAACCCATGTCAATAACGGCACCTATTTTTCCAAAAGAATGGGCCAGTTTTACAGAGGCCATACCTAATTCAAAAGAATTGTGTGAGTTGGTAAAGCTGGTGGCATTGTTTGTAGCCAGGGGTTTTTTGGCATTCGAAAAATTAAATCTGTAGTACACGTCTACAGAACCAGTAATGGTAGTAGTCTTTACGGGCTCTGGTGCTTTTGTGGAATCCTGGGCGTTGGCTTGTGTCAGGCATAATAATGCCATTGCCGAAAAGGAGATTTTTCTTAACATTGCAGTTGATTTTAAGGTTAAATAAAAGGTATGGTTATATGAGCTTGGTCAGAAGCGTAACATGTAACCATACCTTTTTTATGAATGAACTATGTGATTAATTAGCGCTTATTCATAAAAGCAGCAATCGTATTTTTTAGTCGCTGTTTTTAACCAGCAGTGTGCCCTGTACATAGTTCTCGTCATGCTGAGAAGCATCGAGGCCCATTTCTTCTTCTTCTACACTTACACGTAAAGGAAGAATAAAGTTGATGAATTTGAATATGATGAATGATACAACGAAGCTATAGGTAACTACAATGGCCATGCCTATGAACTGGGGGCCGAACAAATCGCCACCGTACATTAGGCCCTGGTGATTTGTATTGGTAGCGGCATCAAAACCAACTACGCTGTTTACTGAATGATGCGCAAATACGCCTGTCAGCAACATACCAACCATTCCGCCTACACCATGGCAGGGGAATACATCCAGCGTATCATCCAGTGAAGATTTTGCTTTCCATGCGCAAACCAGGTTAGAAATAATAGCGGCGATGAAACCGATAAATGCGCTGTTGGCTACACCTACAAAACCAGAGCCCGGGGTGATGGCAACCAGTCCAACCACGGCACCAATGCAAAAGCCCAGTACGGAAGGTTTTTTGCCTCTTAATACATCAAAAAACATCCAGGTAAGTCCTGCAGAAGCAGCAGCAGTATTGGTAGTTGCAAAAGCAGAAACGGCTAAATCGTTTGCGCCCAGTGCAGAACCAGCATTGAAGCCAAACCAGCCAAACCACAATAAACCGGTACCTATAAGAACATACGGTACGTTGGCCGGGTGCATTTCAATTTTTTCGATATGAGCTTTTCTTCTTTTTAACACGATGGCGCCTGCAAGAGCGGCACAGCCAGCAGTAATGTGTACAACGGTACCACCTGCAAAGTCTAATACGCCCATTTTAGCAAGAAATCCTTCGGGATGCCATGCCCAATGCGCAACAGGAAAATATATAAGAATGCAAAACAGCACGATAAATAATACATAGGCTGTAAACCGGATCCGCTCAGCTACCGCACCAACTACCAGTGCCGGGGTGATAATGGCAAACATTAACTGAAACAATGCAAACAAAGGCATGGGGATGGAGGGTCCGCCAGGCCAGGGTGCTGAAGAAAAAACACCCCTGAAAAAGGAATACGTCAAAGGGTTGCCGATGATGCCATTCACCGAAGGTCCAAAAGACATACTAAATCCCACAACCAGCCATAAGATGCTTACAATACCTGCAGCAACAAAGCTTTTGATCATGGTAGAAAGAACATTTTTCCTGTTTACCATTCCACCGTAAAAAAAGGCCAGGCCAGGGGTCATCAGGAATACCATAGCAGTAGCAACGATAATCCACGCAATGTCCGAACCGCTATACACTTTGGATCCGTCAAAAATAGCGTCTGGTTTAATGAAAATGGCCACACCGGAAACGATGGCTAAAATCAAAAACGGGAGAACCTTTTTTAAAGTCAGTTTGATCATTGCATTAGTTTTTAGTTAAAGTAATATGCGAAACAGTAAACATTTAATAATATTTAGCTAAAATAAATATAAATGGTTAAATAAAACGCAAACGTTAATATATAATTAATTCTAATGTATTGCATAAATATTTCCCTGTTTAGAAAGTTTTCATGTATGTCATTGATCTTCAGGTTATCCACACTTTAGCCTTGTAAAGTGCTTAAAAAACCTGCATAAATTATTTGTATAAAATCAAGTGAAACAGACATCAGAATCGCCACGGTTTATTATATTAATAAAAAATATAATGTATTAATAATAATTTTCGATATGGGTGGTTTTGCATTTAAATGGTAATGTTCCATGGAAACGGGTACCATTAAAACCAAAAGGGTGTAATCTGGCTACAACCGATGGATTCGCCTTAGCCCCCTGAAGTATCAGCTTCGTGTGTAAAAAAAAATGTATGGTATAAACCGGGCTGGTAAGTTTAAGGAACGGGTATAAAAAAAGCCGCAAAAGCGGCTTTTTCAAGATTATCTGAGCGCGGTAACTACAGTGCAAGTATCAAATTTTCGTCTTTGCTTTCCAGGATGGACGCTCCCCCATTTAAAAACTCATCCACCTTGCGTGCACATTCCCTTCCTTCGCTGATGGCCCAAACCACCAGGCTTTGTCCGCGGCGCATATCACCTGCTGTAAATACTTTCTGAATATTGGTCTGGTATGCCTTTTCCGTTGCCTTTACATTGCCGCGTTCATCCATTTCCACGCCAAGTTCCGTGAGCAGGCCTTGCTGCAGCGGATGTACAAATCCCATAGCCAATAACGTTAGTTCGCAGGGTATTTCGCGTTCGCTGCCCGCTACTTCTGAAAATTGTGCTGCCCGGCCATCTGCTCCGGTCTTCCATTCCAGGTCTATTATTTTAAGGGCTTTTAAATTGCCCTTACCATCACTTACAAATTCCTTGGTAGCAACGGCCCATCTTCTCTCCGCACCTTCTTCATGTGAGCTGGACACTTTAAGCGTCATAGGATAAGAAGGCCATGGCATATATTCTGTCCGCCCGTCCGGTGGTTTGGGCAGTAACTCAAACTGGGTTACAGAAACCGCGCCATGGCGGTTAGAAGTGCCAACACAGTCGCTACCCGTATCGCCACCGCCAATAACCACAACGTTTTTAGCGGTTGCCAGTAAATCAGTTGGAAAAATATTGCTTTCTATATCCGGGTTGGCAAAAGGGTCTTTGCCGGCATTTCTTTTATTCTGTTGTTTTAAAAATTGCATTGCGTAATACACCCCGTTTAGCTCACGGCCCGGAATTTTTAAATCGCGGGGTACAGTGGAGCCGCCAGACAATACGATGGCGTGGTTTTCGCGCAGCAGATCATTGATGCGCACGTTTACGCCTACATTGGCGTTGCAGATAAATACAATCCCCTCTTCCTCCATTAATTTTATCCTGCGGTCGATGACCCATTTCTCCAGCTTAAAATCGGGTATGCCGTACCGTAATAAACCGCCCGGGGCGTCATCCCGCTCATATACCGTTACGGCGTGGCCCGCATAATTCAATTGGGCTGCAGCTGCCAGGCCAGCCGGGCCGGAACCTATCACTGCTATCTTTTTGCCGGTACGGATATTCGGCTTTCTCGCTTTTACAAAACCCTTGTCAAAAGCTATTTCTATAATATGCTTTTCTATTTCTTCAATGGCTACCGGTGGCTGGTTAATGCCCAGTACACAGGCACTTTCGCATGGTGCAGGGCAAATGCGGCCTGTAAACTCCGGAAAGTTATTGGTGGAGGTTAATACATCATATGCTTCCTGCCAGTTTTTCTGGTATACCGCGTCATTAAATTCCGGTATCACATTTCCCAGCGGACAACCACTGTGACAAAAAGGAACACCGCAATTCATGCACCTGGCCGATTGCTGGTTGAGTTTTTCTTCTGCAAAACGATCAATGAATTCATTGTAATGCTGCACCCGCTCCTTTACTGGTTTTTTCCCCGGCAATTCTCTTGTAAATTCCATGAAACCCGTTGGCTTACCCATTGCTTGCTGTATTTTTAAATAAGTTAATTGTTAAGATTGATTAACTGGTTCAACTGCTTTGCTGCGCTAGGCGCGGCCCATCAAAGCCGCCTGTTTTTTCTCACTCAGCACTTTCTTGTAATCCTTTGGAAATACTTTTACAAAATGCTGCAACTGGTTGTCAAAATCATCCAGTACAAATTTGGCAACTGTGCTGGCCGTGTATGCATAATGTTTAGTAATCATATCATTCAGCAGGGCGGCGTCGTCCGTATCCAGGGGATCAAGATCTACCATCTCCCTATTACAATTCTCAGCAAACTTTGCTTTCACATCGTAAACATAGGCTATACCACCGCTCATACCTGCAGCGAAATTTCTCCCCGTATCGCCCAGGATAATTACTTGTCCGGCGGTCATATACTCGCAGCCATGGTCGCCCACACCTTCTACCACTACGTTGGCACCGGAATTACGCACACCAAAACGTTCGCCCGCTTTGCCCCTGATAAAAGACTCGCCGGATGTAGCGCCGTAAAAGGCCACATTGCCGATAATGCTGTTGTTTTCAGGTATAAAGGTCGCTTCCCTGGAAGGATACACTATCAGGCGGGCGCCACTAAGGCCTTTTCCGAAATAGTCATTGGCATCTCCCTCCAGTTCAAGTGTAACGCCACAGGTGTTGAATGCACCAAAACTCTGGCCCGCGGTACCGGTAAAATTGAAATGAATGGTATCTTCCGGCAGTCCGGCTGCTTTATATTTTTTTGTTATTTCGTTTGATAAAATAGTGCCTGCTGTGCGGTCTATATTCCGGATGGGGAAAGATGCCACCACCCGCTGCTGCTTGTCGATAGCGGGTTGCGCTGCAGCCAGCAGTTTCCAGTCCAGCACCTCATCCAGCCCATGATCCTGTTTTTCCTGGTTGTAGATACCGGTATAGGCAGAAGCGGGTTCTTTATACAGTATCGGCGACAGATCGAGTTTGCTGTATTTCCAGTGAGTAATATTTTCGCGCATTTCCAGGTTGTCTACCTGGCCTACCATTTCATTTACCGTGCGGTACCCCAGGTCGGCCATAATTTCCCTTAACTCCTGTACCATGAATTTGAAAAAGTTAACCACGTGGTCGGCATCACCGGTAAATCGCTTTCTCAATTCCGGGTCTTGCGTGGCAACGCCCACCGGGCAGGTATTCATATGGCATTTGCGCATCATAATACAGCCTTCTACTATCAGGGCCGCAGTGGCTACACCCCATTCTTCTGCACCCAGTAAGGTAGCAATGGCAATATCACGGCCTGTTTTCATCTGGCCGTCTGCCTGCACTACTACCCTGCTGCGTAATTTATTTTTTACCAGTGTCTGGTGTGTTTCTGCAAGTCCTAACTCCCATGGTAAACCGGCATGTTTTACTGAGCTGATGGGTGATGCGCCGGTGCCGCCATCAAAACCGGCAATTAGTATAACATCGGCTTTCGCTTTTGCCACACCGGTAGCAATGGTGCCCACGCCTGCTTTCGATACCAGTTTTACATTGATGCGTGCAGCGCGGTTGGCATTTTTTAAATCAAAAATCAGTTGCGCCAAATCTTCAATAGAATAAATATCATGGTGCGGTGGCGGCGATATTAAACCAACCCCTGGTGTGGAATGCCTTGTTTTGCCTATCAACTCATCTACTTTATAACCGGGTAACTGTCCGCCTTCGCCAGGTTTTGCACCCTGCGCCATTTTTATCTGTAATTCATCTGCTTCCGTAAGGTATAGACTGGTGACGCCAAACCGCGCACTGGCCACTTGTTTAATGGCGCTGCGCATAGAATCGCCGTTAGGCAGTTTTTCATAACGTCTTTCATCTTCGCCGCCCTCTCCTGTATTGCTTTTGCCGCCGAGCCTGTTCATAGCAATGGCCAGCGTAGTATGCGCTTCCCATGAAATGGAACCAAAGCTCATAGCGCCGGTAGCAAAGCGTTTGAAAATATTTTCAGCCGGTTCTACTTCGCTGATGTCAATAGCTGGCTGGTTACGCTTAAACTGGAACATACTGCGCAGGGTAACCGCTTTTTCACATTGATCATTAACTGCCTTTGAATATTTTTTGAATGTGTTGTAATCATTCATTTTGGTGGAATACTGCAACAGGTGAATGGTCTGTGGGTTGAACAGGTGAAACTCACCCTTTCTTTTCCACTGGTAAATACCACCTGCGGGAAGCCTGTCTACCGGTACATTTTTTTTGCTGAACGCGAAATAATGTTTCGCCAGCGCTTCTTTGGCCAGTTCATCCAGTCCCATACCCTCCAGGCGCGAAGTGGCCCCTGTGAAGTAAGTTGCCACCACGTTTTTATTCAGTCCGAGTATTTCAAAAATCTGCGCGCCCTGGTAAGACTGCAGCGTTGAGATACCCATTTTTGAAAATACTTTCAGCAGGCCGTCATTGACCGCCTTGATATAATTCTTACGCAGATCTTCCCAGGAAAGCGTGGTTTCAAGTTCATTGTTCACTTTCATGTTGCGAATACTGGCCAGCGCCAGGTAAGGGTTGATAGCCGTAACTCCAAAAGCCAGCAGGCATGCAAAATGGTGCACTTCCCACACATCACCGGCTTCTACCACAATGCCCACCTGTCCGCGCAGGCCTTTGCGTATTAAGTAATGGTGTACAGCGGCCGTTGCCAGCAGGCTGGGTATGGCTACGTGATCTGAATCTACGGCCCGATCACACAAAATCAATACTTCAAAACCATCGTGAACGGCATCTTCTGCATAGCGGCAAAGCCTGTCCAGCCCGGCTTTCAATGAGCCAGGTTTTCCATCTGCCCGAAAATAAGTTTGCAGCGTTTTAGCCTGGAATATACCGGTATCGATACTGCGCAGTTTCTCCAGTTCGGTACTGGTGAGTATAGGATGTTTAAGCGCCACTGTGTGGCAATGCTTGGGATCTTCATCCAGCAGGTTGCCATTATTGCCTACAAATGCGGCCAGGCTCATCACCATCCGCTCACGGATAGGATCAATAGGCGGATTAGTAACCTGTGCAAACAGCTGTTTGAAATAACTGCTGAGGTGCTGCGGCTGATCACTTAATACCGCCAGCGGTATATCGGTACCCATTGAGCCAATGGGCTCTTTGCCATCCAGCGCCATAGGTTTTATGATGGTTTCAATGTCTTCTGCACTATAGCCAAATGCTTTTTGGTACCGGGAAATAGAAGTATCTGACAGATGGGTAAATGCAACCCTCGGTTCTTCCAGTTCTTCCAGGCGTATTTTATATTGGTTCAGCCAGTCGCCATACGGTTTCTGCGAACAGATTTTTGATTTGAGTTCATCATCGCTGATGATACGGCCCTGTTCCATATCTACCACGAACATTTTACCTGGCTGCAGGCGGCCTTTTTCAATCACTGTTTTCTGGTCTACCGTCAGCACCCCGGCTTCAGAAGCCATGATAACCCGGTCGTCATTGGTTACACAATACCTGGAAGGGCGCAGGCCATTGCGGTCCAGTGTGGCACCAATCATTTTACCATCTGTCAAGGAGATAGAAGCTGGTCCATCCCAGGGTTCCATAATAGACGCGTGATATTCATAAAACGCCTTTTTAACCGGGTCCATCTGGTCATTGGCATCCCATGCCTCCGGTATCAGCATCATCATTACATGGGGCAAAGAACGGCCGGTGAAAGTGAGCAGTTCAATCATATTGTCCAGGCAGGCAGAATCCGATTGGCCGGGTGTAATAATTGGCAAAAGAATTTCCATCTCTTCCTTTGTAAAAAAAGGAGATGAGAATTCATGTTCGCTGGCTTTCAGCCAATTAAGATTGCCTTGTAATGTGTTTATTTCGCCATTGTGGGCAATATAACGGAATGGCTGGGCCAGTTTCCAGGAAGGAAAAGTGTTGGTTGCGAAACGTGAATGCACCAAGCCGAAGGCCGATACAATCCGCTTGTTGCCCAGGTCAGGAAAATACCTGCGTACCTGCAGGCTGGTCAGTTGTCCTTTGTATACAACCGTTTTATAAGAAAGGGATGCCAGGTAAAAACCGATGGCATCTTTTTTAACGCTGTTGTTGATGGTGTGAGTAGCATAGTTACGCAGCACAAAAAGCTTGCGTTCAAAATCATCCGGGTTAGTGATGTGATCAGGACAGGCAACAAAAACCTGTTCCATTTCTGGTTCCACGCTTAAAGCCGTTGGTCCAATATCATCCCGGTTAACGGGTACTTTGCGGTAACCCAGCACTTCCAGACCAAGTTTTTCTGCAGAGCGGTTGAAGATATCGCGGCATTCTTCGCGCAGCCGGATTTCCTGGGGAAAGAAAATCATGCCGACGCCGTACCTGCTGAAGGCCGGCAGATGAATACCCAGCTTGATGCATTCGTCAAAGAAAAATTCATGTGGTGTCTGAATCATCAGACCAGCGCCATCACCGGTATTGCTTTCACAACCGCAGGCACCACGGTGTTCCATATTTTCCAGAACAGTAAGTGCATCAGACACTATCTGGTGACTCTTATTTCCTTTAATATTGGCTACGAAACCAATGCCACATGCGTCACGTTCAAATTCGGGGGAGTATAAACCAGTGCTTGCCATCGTTGAAAGATAGTTTTGTTAGAAAATTTTCAATAAAAAAGCAGTTTTATGGGTTGGATATCAAGTAGCAAGCAAGCAACTGCTTAAAAATACAAATAAATAGGCAAAATATGCTCATTTGTACTAACAATTTTCTCACGTTTGTGAGCAACAAACAGCCTTTAATAACAACAAAAAACCGGATTGCGTTTTACCTCGATTTTATATTAGTATTTTTTGTTATTTAATATAATTTGGGTGTTGATACAACCGCTTTGCGGAGCCCTTACTTTCACAGTTTTCGTTACCGTCAAGAAGGTGGATACCGCGGGAAGTCGCCCATAAAAAAAGTAAGCGCAGTAGTACATATTATCGGGTCTGCACACGCTGCGCCTGCCATCTATTTTGGGAACTGGATTAGACCAGGTAGCCAAAAAGGTTATCGTTTTTATTTAATTCTGTATAGTTTATCTGGAAGCGCTGCATATTTTGCACCAGGATATCGTAATCATGCCGCTCTTTTAGTTCGATGCCTACCAGTGCAGGACCGGTTTCTTTATTGTGTTTTTGCATATATTCAAAGCGCGTAATATCATCATTAGGGCCCAGCACATGATTTACAAATTCTTTCAATGCACCCGGGCGTTGTGCAAACCTTACCAGGAAATAGTGTTTTAATCCTTCAAACTGGAGGCTGCGTTCTTTAATTTCCTGCATGCGGTCGATGTCATTGTTGCTGCCGCTTACAATGCAGACAATATTTTTTCCTTTTATTTCTTCCGCATAATCATCCAGCACGGCAATGGATAAAGCGCCGGCGGGTTCTACTACAATAGCGTCTTCATTGTATAATTTCAAAATAGTGGAGCATACTTTTCCTTCGGCTACCAGGTGGACATCGTGCAGTACTTCTTTACAAATAGCAAAGGTGAGGTCCCCTACTCTTTTTACGGCGGCACCATCCACAAAGCGATCAATGCTTTCGAGGGTGACGGGTTTGCCCGCCAGTTTTGATTCATACATAGCTGGCGCCCCGGCCGGCTCTACACCAATGATTTTTGTTTGTGGCGAAAAGGTTTTAAAATAGGAGCCTACGCCGGCACTCAATCCGCCACCACCTACCGGTATGAACATATAATCCACCTGCGGCTGATCCTGCAGGATCTCTACACCCACCGTTCCCTGCCCTTCAATGATCTTATAATCATCAAACGGGGGTATGAAAACCATACCGTTCTCCAGCGTGTATTTTTTGGCGGCTACTGCACAATCATCAAAAGTATCCCCGGTTAATTTTATTTCTACAAAGTCTTCGCCAAACATCTTTGTCTGATGTACTTTCTGGTTGGGTGTAATAATGGGCATAAATACAACCCCTTTTACATTCAGTTTTTTACAACTATACGCAAATCCCTGGGCGTGGTTACCGGCACTGGCGCAAACTACGCCTTTTTGCAACTGTTCCGGGGGCAGGCTTACCATCATGTTATAAGCGCCGCGTAATTTATAGGATCGTACAACCTGCAGGTCTTCTCTTTTTAACCAGATATTACACTGGTATTTCCGCGAAAGGTTTGCATTGAAAGTAAGCGGTGTTCTGTTCACCACTTTTTTTAGTCGTTCTGCCGCTGCTGCAAAATCAAGCTGTGTATGTATTGCTGTTACCGGGTTCATATACTTGGTTGAGGGCACAAAAGAAAAAGCGCAGGTTACAATACAAATACTGTTTGCTGACCTGCGCATTTAAATGCCATATTGTATTAATTAACTGCCTGGGCCAGTTTCTTATCTTTTGCTTCGGCAGGTTGCTGATTTTCGGGGCGGAGGCTTCTTACTGTTTTGCCGGCCTGCCACATTTCACTGTCACGCAGTTCTGTTAATTCTGCATCCAGTTTCTCGCGGTAATCAGCCTGGCTGTTGCTGTCTATGCTACGCTGGCTTTCTTTACCGGACGCTACACTTTCATACAGTTCTTTAAAAACAGGCGCAGTTGCATCACGGAATTTTTTCCACCAGTCCAGCGCACCACGCTGTGCCGTTGTTGAGCAGTTGGCATACATCCAGTCCATACCATTTTCTGCTACCAGTGGCATCAGTGATTGCGTAAGTTCTTCTACTGTTTCATTGAAAGCTTCAGAAGGCGAATGACCTTTATCGCGCAGCACCTGGTACTGTGCAGCAAAAATACCCTGTATGGCACCCATGAGTGTACCGCGTTCGCCGGTAAGATCACTATATACTTCTTTACGGAAATCTGTCTCAAACAGGTAGCCACTACCAACGGCGATACCCAGGGCAATCACCCTTTCTTTTGCTTTACCGGTAGCATCCTGGAAAATGGCATAGCTGCTGTTTAAGCCGCGGCCCTGCAAAAACATACGGCGCAATGAAGTACCTGATCCTTTAGGAGCTACCAGGAATACATCTACATCAGCAGGTGGAACAATAGCTGTTTGTTCTTTGAAGGTGATACCAAAACCATGAGAAAAATACAGTGCTTTACCAGCAGTCAGGTGTTTCTTTACCGTTGGCCACATGGCTATCTGGGCAGCATCGCTCAACAAATAACAAATGATGGTTCCTTTTTGCAGGGCTTCTTCAATTTCAAACAATGTTTCACCCGGCACAAAACCATCGCGTACGGCTTTATCCCAACTTTTAGAATTCTTACGCTGGCCAACAATTACATTGATGCCATTATCTTTCTGGTTAAGTGCCTGGCCGGGGCCTTGTACACCATAACCAATAACTGCCACTGTTTCATTTTTCAGAACCTGTTGTGCTTTTGCCAGCGGGAACTCTTCGCGAGTTACTACGTTTTCTTCCGTGCCGCCGAAATTTAGTTTTGCCATCTTGTTTTTGTTTGGGCTAAGGGATGAAAAGAGAAAAGGAGCTAACCCGGTATTTCCCTTTTATATTACTTAGCGTTGTTTAATAAAAAGTTTTAGTCAATATTAGTTGCCCAGGGATAACATACAAAGGACATTGTCCTGAATAGTATCGATTAGGAGGTTTACATAGAGAATACTTCTTCCTGCTGGTTTAAAAATTCATTTTTCACTGTTTCTGATCCTGGCTTCAGCGCTTCAAACTCTTTTAGTTTTTCATGAAATCCGTTGGAAGCTTTTATGATGGCTACCCTGGCGCTGCGTACAAATTCAATCAGTCCGTACGGTTCCAGTACCTTAATCAGGTTATTGGTTTCTTCACGCTGACCAGCCACTTCAAACACCGTATAATCTTTCCTTATCACAACGGCTTTGGCACCATGCTGGCGTAACAATCTTTCCACTTTTACCTCTTCGGCAATAATTTCCGTTGGTACTTTGTACAAAGCAAGTTCCTGCCATATAATTTCTTCATTGGTATTATAATAGGCTTTTAACACCTCAACCTGCTTTTCTACCTGGCGCACCAGTTTTTTTACCACTTCTTCTGTCTCGTTAATTACAATGGTGAAGCGGTGAATGCCGGGCACTTCAGAAGGTGAAGTATTCAGGCTTTCTATATTAATTTTCCGGCGCGAAAATATAATGGCGATCCGGTTCAGCAAACCGATGTGGTTTTCTGTGTAAACTGATATGGTATATTCTTCCTTGTGCATGGTGGTTAAAATTAAAAATTCAAAAGTTAAAAGTCAGAAGCCGGTCTACAGATATGAATTCAAAATTGAAAAATCAAAAGTTAAAACTCCTGCGGGCTGTATCTGAAAAAAGCAAGATTATCAGCTGTTTTTTTGACTTTTAAATTTTAATTTCTTTATTTGTTTTACAGTTCTTCCTTGCTTAAAATTATTTCTGCTACGCCCCTGCCCTGTGGTACCATCGGGAATACATTATTCTCTTTGCCCACCATTATCTCCAGTAAAAAACTGCCATCGTGATCCAGCATTTCTTTTAAGGAGCTTACTACTTCATCCCTTTTGGATATCTTTTTTCCGCTTATGCCAAAACCTTTTGCCACCTGTACAAAATCGGGACTGGTAATGTCTACAAACGAATATCTTTTTTCATGAAACAATTGCTGCCACTGGCGCACCATACCCAAAAACTGGTTGTTGAGAATGATGATTTTTACATGTGGCTTAAACTGCATAATGGTGCCCAGTTCCTGCAAAGTCATCTGAAAACCACCATCGCCAATAATAGCTACGGTTGGTCTGGAACTATCTCCAAAAGCAGCACCGATGGCCGCGGGCAACGCAAAGCCCATCGTTCCCAAACCGCCACTTGTGATATTGCTGTTGCTCTTATTAAATTTTGCATACCGGCAGGCTACCATCTGGTGCTGACCCACATCCGTTACCACAATGGCATCACCTTTTGTTAAAACATTCAGCTCTTTAATAATTTCACCCATGGTAAGTATTTCGTCAACCGGGTTCAGCTCCTGGTGAATAACTTTATCATCTTCTTTTTTCTGGTAATCTTTAAATAGTTGCAGCCATTGCGGGTACACTTTCTGATCAATTAGTTTGGTAAGCATTGGCAATGTTTCCTTACAATTGCCCCAAACAGGTACGGTTGATTTTACATTCTTGTCAATCTCTGAAGGATCAATATCCAGGTGAATGACTTTGGCTTGCTTTGCATATTTATCCAGCCGGCCGGTAACGCGGTCATCAAAACGCATACCGATTGCAATCAGTACATCGCATTCATTTGTTAATACATTGGGCCCATAATTACCGTGCATACCCAGCATACCCACACTCAGCGGATGATCAGTTGGTATGGCACTCATGCCCATAATGGTCCAGGCAGCAGGTATACCAGCCTTCTCAATAAAGGCGGCAAATTCTTTTTCTGCCCTGCCCAGTATAACACCCTGTCCAAAAATAACGAACGGCTTTTTTGCTTCGTTGATCAGTTTGGCGGCTTCTTCCACGTATTCTTTGCGTACGATGGGGCTGGGCCGGTAACTGCGTATGTATTCACATTTTTTATAGCCTGCAAAGTCAAATTTTTGCAACTGCGCATTCTTGGTAATATCAATCAATACGGGGCCGGGCCTGCCGCTGCCGGCGATATAAAATGCCTTTGCCAGTACTTCGGGTATTTCAGTTGCATCTGTAACCTGGTAGTTCCATTTGGTTACCGGCGTAGTAATATTGATAACATCCGTTTCCTGGAAAGCATCAGTACCTAATAAATGCGCAAACACCTGCCCGGTAATACAAACTACCGGGGTGCTATCAATCATAGCATCTGCAAGTCCTGTTACCAGGTTGGTCGCACCAGGTCCACTGGTAGCAAACACTACACCCGTTTTGCCGGAAGTGCGTGCATAGCCCTGCGCGGCATGAATGGCGCCCTGCTCATGGCGGACAAGTATATGCTGAAGTTTTTCATTGTAATCGTACAGTGCATCATAAATAGGCATAATGGCACCGCCGGGATAACCAAAAATCGTTTGCACACCTTCAGCAATAAAAGCTTCCAGCACTGCCACAGAACCGGAAACACTGCCGGTAGCGCTTGCTGTTGGCGCTTTGGTAACTTCAAGCGATTGCTGGTCAGCCGCTGAATTTGCGGGCTTTATTTTCTTTGTTATTTCAGTTACATTGCTCATTGATAATTCTTTTATTTTTTATAACTCGATGCCGGGGCAAAAGCACTCAGCATTCACCACTTGCGTCACACATCCGTTACACATCCCTCGCTGGCATCCCTGACCGATTTTGCATATTTATATAAAACCCCACGGGTGACTTTCAATGCTGGTTGTTTCCAGTTTTTCTTCCGGGCCGCAATAATATCTTCGCTTACTTTTAAATTGATGGTATTATTAACAGCATCCAGTTCTATAATATCATTGTCTTCCACAAAAGCTATTAAGCCTCCGTCATATGCTTCAGGCGTAATATGGCCTACCACAAAACCATGCGTGCCACCGCTGAACCGGCCATCTGTAATCAAAGCGATTGATTTGCCAAGGCCTGCACCTATAATTGCCGACGTTGGTTTCAGCATTTCCGGCATACCGGGCGCACCTTTGGGGCCTTCATTTTTTATCACCACTACATCACCGGGCTGCACTTTGCCGGAAGAGATGCCTGCAATCAGGTCCTTCTCCCCATCAAACACTCTTGCAGGGCCGGTAAATTTTTCTCCTTCTTTACCGGAGATTTTTGCTACACTTCCTTTCTCTGCCAGGTTACCATATAAAATCTGCAGGTGACCAGTTGCTTTCAATGGTCGTTCAAGCGGGTATAAAATATCCTGTGTTTCAAAATTAATAGGAGTAACGTCTTTTAAATTTTCTGCCAGCGTTTTTCCGGTTACCGTTAAACAGTCGCCGTGCAGCAAGCCTTTATCAAGCAGGTATTTCATTACTGCAGGTACGCCGCCATGTGCATGTAATTCCTGCATCAGGTATTTACCACTGGGTTTAAAATCGGCCAGCACCGGTGTTTTATCACTGATAAGCTGAAAATCATCCTGTGTAATTACTACATCCACACTTTTGGCCATCGCTATCAAATGCAAGACAGCATTGGTGCTGCCACCGAGTATCATAATTACGGTGATAGCGTTTTCAAAAGCTTCCCGTGTCATGATGTCGGCGGGCTTTATATCTTTTTCAAGTAATATTTTTATGGCTTTACCGGCATTCAGGCACTCATTGTGTTTATCATCACTCACCGCGGGATTGCTGGAAGAATAAGGCAAGCTCATACCAAGCGCTTCAATAGCACTTGCCATAGTATTGGCGGTGTACATGCCGCCACACGCACCCGCTCCCGGGCATGAATGCATGACAATGCCTTTGAAATCTTCATCAGTCAATTTGCCGGCAATTTTTTGTCCCAGCGCCTCAAAAGAAGAAATGATATTTAATTCCTGCCCTTTGTAATGACCGGGGGCAATGGTACCGCCGTAAACCATGATAGAAGGACGGTTTAAACGACCCATGGCCATAATGCAGCCGGGCATATTTTTATCGCAGCCGGGTAATGCTATCAATCCATCGTAATAAAAACCACCGCAAACAGCTTCAATACTGTCCGCAATAAGATCGCGGCTTACCAAAGAATAACGCATGCCATCCGTACCATTGCTGATACCATCGCTGATGCCAATGGTGTTAAAGATTAACCCTACCAGGTCATTGTCCCACACACCCTGCTTTACTATTTTGGCCAAATCATTCAAATGCATGTTACAGGTATTACCGTCATAACCCATACTGGCAATGCCCACCTGTGCTTTTTTCAAATCATCATCTGTCAATCCTATGCCATACAACATGGCCTGCGCAGCCGGTTGTGTGGTATCCTGCGTTAATGTCTTTGAATATTTGTTTAATTCTATGCTCATCTTTTTTTTGTTTCAATAATTGGATGCTATATTAATGCCACCCTTTCAGGGTTATAGTCGGCGCCCTGCCACTCACCACTGACGTCTCATGAGTCTTACACCAACACGTCATTTCTTTTATGGTTATAGTCAGCCCCCTGCCACTCACCGCTGACGTCTCCCGCCTCATGATTCTTACACCAGCACTTCCTTTTCTTTTTTCAATGCTTCAAACGGGCTATACACCTGCTCTATCACCCGTGCTGCATAAGCTTCCTGTATTTTCTTACTTAACGTTACCGACCACTCCTTTTTAAACGGTACATTATCAAAACTATCCCAGCCTATCACTTCTGCTGCCGTGCCGCAAAAAAATGCAGCATCAGCCTGTTTCAGTTCACCGGTGCTGATTTGTTTTTGTTCTGCTTCAATGCCCAGCTCCTGGCATATTTCCAGCACGGTTGCTCTTGTTATGCCTGGTAAAATATTTCCTGTTGATGGCGTAAACAATTTGCCATCCTTCTCATAAAACATATTGGCGCCTGGGCCTTCAGCTACAAACCCGTCCATATCTGTCAACAGGGCTTCATCAAAACCATTTGCTTTTGCTTCCTGGCTGGCCAGTATAGAATTAACGTAATGACCGGCTGCTTTGGCCGTTATTTTAAAGCCTTTAGGATTAGGCCGCTGAAAAGAAGAAGTCATAACCCGTAATAATTTATCCCCTAAAAACGGTGCCATTTCCCATGCCTGAATGGTAATATGAGAATTGGTATTTTTTACAAAACTCATATTGGCTGGTGCATATACCAGCGGACGGATATACGCATCCTGCAGGTTATTTGTTTTCAGCACCTGGTAAGTGGCCGCAATCAGTTCATCTGCATCATAATTATAGGGCAGGTTTAATGCATCAGCCGAGTGTTTTAGCCGGGCAAAATGCTCCTGCTCTTTAAAAATTTTTGTTTCTCCATTGACAGTTTTGTAAGAACGGATGCCCTCAAATACTGCGTAGCCATAATGCATTGACTGGCCGTAAAGATCAACCTTTGCTTCGTTTGCTTTTACAAATGCACCATCCAGGTACAATACCGTGTTTTCGCTATAATAACTTGCCATACAAAACCCCCTAACTCCCTGAAGGGAAATTTTAAATCTGATCAATTAAGAACAGGTATGTGAATAAAATAATCTCAATATAATGTATACTTCAAAATTCAAGCATAAACGCAAACCTTTCCATTTAAAAGACAAGAACACGTTCGTATCAAAAACACCAGCAGGAAAACAACATACCGCTGTTTGGTGTTATAATAAAAAACCCGCCTCGTTGGAGGCGGGTTGCTTTGTATTTTTACGAATTCGTTTTATACGTTGGCTCCTCCTCCATGCAGTACAGGAATAATAATGACAACGACAAGCACCAGAACGGTGGTTATTATTCTTACATTATGTAATCTGCTTATCAACATAAAGATTGAGTGTACTGTAAATGTACACCTGCATTTTGAAATAAACAAAGAACTTTTTAAAAATTAAAAAAACAATTTCAAAAAAGCGGCGGCCCTTTTTACTGTTACTTTTGAATTTTAACTTACCTAAATAATTGTCGACTTCCGCAACTCAATATTTCCCTTGTTCACTTTATCAGGTATGCGGTCTGCTACGTAATCGCTTATCAGTTCACCAATGGTAGTTGTAAAATAAAAATTGACTGGGTCAATGTCTTTGGTAACAAAACCATTCATCAGCGTCCAGTCAACTGCTTCACGTACCAGGTCTGCTTCCTTGTGCAGGCCAAAATGATCCAGCATCATGGCTGAAGACAAAATAGAACCCAGCGGATTGGCAATGTCTTTACCAGCTGCCTGCGGATAAGAACCATGAATAGGTTCAAACAGCGCTACCGAATTACCTACTGATGCCGAAGGTAATAATCCCAGTGAACCCGTGATAACGCTGGCCTCATCGCTGATGATGTCTCCAAACATATTCTCAGTGAGAATAACATCAAATTGTTTGGGGTTCAGAATGATTTGCATGGCCGCATTGTCTACGAATAAAAAATCAACTTTTACATCTGCATACTGCGGGGCAATATCCTGCACCACTTTGCGCCAGAGGCGCGATGTTTCCAATACATTGGCCTTATCAACCAGGGTTAATTTTTTCCTTCTTTGCTGCGCGTATTTAAACGCCAGGTGTGAAACCCTTTCAATTTCATTTTTGCTGTAGCTGCACTCATCACTGGCCCACGATTGATCCTCATTGGTTTCTTTTTTTCCAAAATAGATACCTCCGGTCAGCTCACGGAAAATAACAAAATCAACTGCTTCCAGTTGTTTGGCTTTCAGCGGAGAAAGATGGTGTAATGCAGCGTATGTGTTAATAGGGCGGATGTTGGCAAATAATTGCAGTGATTTACGGAGTTTCAGCAATCCCTGTTCAGGCCTTACTTTGGCAGTAGGATCATTATCATATTTAGGGTGACCAATGGCGCCAAATAAAATGGCATCGCTTTCCAGGCAGATTTCAATGGTTTCATCGGGCAGTGGATTGCCGGTGGCGTCAATGGCTACAGCGCCCATAAGACAGTGCTTATATTCAAATTCATGACCAAATTTTTCGGCAACAGCATCCAGTACTTTAATTGACTGTTGTGTTACTTCTGGTCCGATACCGTCTCCGTTAATGACTGCAATGTTCTTTTTCATAAATGGTTTGGGGAGGGATTAAGCGTTTTGTTGTTCGAATTCATTTATCTCATCTTTCATGCTCAGTAGGTAATCAATATCATCGTACCCATTGAGCAAACATGTTTTTTTATAATTATTGATGTCAAATGTTTCCTGTGCGCCGCTGGCTGGCAGGGTAATGGTTTGATCCTGTAAGTTCACTTCCAATGCTGCGGAAGGATCTTTTTCAATGGCATCAAATAGTTGCTGCAGGAAATCTTCACTTACAGTAACAGGCAGCAAGAAATTATTAAGTGAATTGTTTTTAAAAATATCAGCAAAGAAACTGCTCACCACCACATCAAAGCCAGCATCTTTTATTGCCCAGGCGGCATGTTCCCTGCTTGAACCGCAACCAAAGTTTTTGGCGGCCACCAGTATCTGCCCTTTGTATTTTGGATCGTTTAAAGGAAAATCCATTTTTGGTTTTGATTCATCATCATTTTCATAACGCCAGTCGCGGAATAAGTTTTTACCAAATCCGTCCCTGCTGGTAGCTTTTAAAAAGCGTGCGGGTATAATCTGGTCAGTGTCCACATTTTCCATATTAAGCGGAACGGCTGAAGAGTGAATTATATTGATACTTTTTCCCATTATTTCATTATTCTTTTTATTCATCGTGAGGCGTCAGACGTGAGCCTTTTGCGACGCCACTACGATTAGCGACTTACCACTCACGATAAAGCTTCCCGCACATCTCCTACCTCGCCCGTAATGGCTGCCAATGCTGCCGTTAAAGGACTGGCTAAAAATGTTCTTGCATTGGGGCCCTGCCTGCCTTCAAAATTGCGGTTGCTGGTAGAGATACAATATTTGCCGGCCGGGATTTTGTCTTCATTCATTCCGAGGCAGGCACTGCAACCAGGCTGACGCAGCATAAAACCCGCTGCTTCAAACACCTTGTCGATGCCTTCCTCAATGGCCTGTTTCTCTACCTGCTTGCTACCCGGTACCACCCACACTTCTACATTATCCGCTTTATGCTTTCCTTTTACAAAAGATGCTACCATCCTTAGATCTTCAATTCTCGAATTGGTACAGCTTCCTATAAAAACATAATCAACTTTTTTTCCTTTGATGTTAGCGCCAGGCTGCAGGCCCATGTAAGCCAGCGACTTTTCAAACGATGGTTTCTCTTTTTCTTCAATATCCTGTAACGCCGGTACATGGCCACTAACGCCAATGCCCATCCCGGGATTGGTGCCGTAAGTAATCATAGGCTCAATATCTGCTGCATTGATAAAAAATTCCTTATCAAAAACAGCGCCTTCATCACTTTGCAATGTTTTCCAGTAAGCCAGTTTTTTATCCCAGTCTGCACCCTGCGGCGCAAACTTTCTTCCTTTTATATAATCAAAAGTTATCTCATCAGGCGCTATCATACCGCAACGGGCCCCCATTTCAATACTCATGTTGCAGATGGTCATGCGGGCTTCCATAGAAAGTGAGCGGATGGCAGAACCTGCAAATTCAACCGCATATCCCGTAGCACCACTGGCAGAAATCTGCGCCAGGATATACAATACAATGTCTTTGCTTACCACGCCTTTGTTTAAAGTGCCTTCTACGTTAATGCGCATTAGTTTGGGCTTGCTCTGCATCAGGCATTGCGTAGCCATTACCATTTCCACTTCGCTGGTGCCAATACCAAAAGCGATGTTGCCAAACGCGCCATGGGTTGACGTATGGCTATCGCCACAAACAATCGTCATGCCCGGCTGCGTAATGCCCAGTTCGGGACCTATAACATGCACAATGCCCTGGAACGGGTGTCCAAGGCCATACAATTCAATACCATGTTCTTCGCAATTCTTTTTTAAGGCCTCTACCTGCAGGCGGGATAATTCTTCTTTAATAGGCAGGTGCTGGTTGAGTGTGGGTACATTGTGATCGGCCGTGGCAACTACCTGCCTCGGGCGCAAAACTTTAATACCCCGCTTATTCAAGCCATTAAATGCCTGTGGACTGGTTACTTCGTGAATCAGGTGTTTGTCGATGTACAAAACAGAAGGACCGCCTTCAATGGTTTTAACAACATGCGTGTTCCAAATCTTTTCAAATAGCGTACCCCCTGCCCCTGAAGGGGAGTTGATATCTGCTTTAATATTGTTTTCGTTCACCATGGAAGATTACTTTTCAACTAAATATTAATTAAGGCGCCCCAATTTTTAGTGTGCAGACAGCATTTTATCGTTATATTCTGCCGGGGGCTAAAAAAAATGCATGGCGCAGAAGCGCCACGCCTACCAAAACTATAAGTCATGAGAAAATCACTAAGCTGTTACCGGCTGCATAACATATGCCTTTGCCAGTTGGTGCAGGTCCTCCTCGTTTACTTCCTTCTTCGTATCCGCTACCTGCAGGAAGCGTTGGTATAATTCATCAATATCATTTCTGCTGTATTCATAGCCCAATTTATGGAAACGGTGTGCCAGTGCACTGCGGCCACTTCTTGCGGTTAGTACAATCTTGCTGCCATCAGCACCTACTTCTTCAGGGTTAATGATTTCATAAGTCAGTGAATCCTTAAGAAATCCATCCTGGTGTATTCCGGAAGAATGTGAAAATGCATTGGCACCCACGATGGCTTTATTAACCTGTACAGCAGTGCGCATGGTCTCTGCTACCAGCCTGCTCATTGGGTTAAGCAACTTTGTATTAATATCAGTATATAACCCCAATTGTTTGTGTTGTTTTAATACCATCACTACTTCTTCCAGTGAAGTATTACCCGCTCTTTCCCCGAGGCCATTAATGGTACATTCAATCTGTCTCGCCCCGCTTACAACCCCTGCAATGGAGTTGGCCGTGGCCAACCCCAAATCGTTGTGGCAGTGGCAGGAAATGATCGCCTTGTCAATGTTTGGAACATGGTTGACAAGCCACGCAATCTTTTCACCGTATTGGTTAGGCAGGCAATAGCCGGTTGTATCCGGAATGTTTACGGTGGTAGCGCCTGCAGCTATCACGGCTTCGATTACCCTTGCCAGGTAGTCGTTGTCAGTTCTGCCGGCATCTTCCGCGTAAAATTCCACGTCATCTACAAAATTCTTTGCCCATTTAACCGCTTGAACCGCTCTTGCGAGAATTTCATCGCGGGTGGAGTTGAATTTTGATTTTATATGAAAATCTGAAGTTCCAATTCCTGTATGAATGCGGGGCTTTTCAGCTCCCTTTAATGCAGCCGCTGCCACTTCAATGTCTTTTTGCACTGCACGACTGAGACCGCAAACAGTCGCATTTTTGATAATTTGGGAGATTTGGGCTACGGATTCAAAATCGCCGGGGCTTGAAATAGGGAAGCCTGCTTCGATTATATCCACACCCAATGCCTCCAGTTCAAGAGCCAGCTCAATTTTCTCTTTGGTATTAAGCTTACAGCCTGGTACCTGTTCCCCGTCGCGGAGTGTGGTATCAAAAATGAAAACTTTATTTTCCGCCATAAAAATTGTTGGATGAGGTTAAAAAATGCAGGCCGCTTAATTTCGTGTTGCTTGCTATATTTACTTAACTAATCAGCCTGCCACCTAAAAGTAGGACAGGTTTTTTAGCCCGGAAAACCTAAATTACCGCCATTTTACACTGTGTAAGAAGGTCAATTTTTAATGAAATGCAGGCCAGACAAGGCTTTTGCTATTATTTTTTACGATGCCCAACAGATCAACAGATGCCCTGTTTCAACTTGTTAAATCGTTGGAAAAGAGCGAAAAGCGCAATTTTAAGCTGTATGTAGGCAGAAACACCGGGGGTGAAGACCTGAAAGTGGTGCAATTATTTGATGCCATTGACAAAATGGACGTGTACGATGAGGAATTACTACTCAAAAAGAATCCCGCTATAAAAAAACAGCAGTTGTCTAACAGCAAGGCCCATTTGTACCGCCAGGTGCTGGCCAGCCTGCGACTGATTAAGCATGAAGACAATATTGACATCCAGCTGCACGAGCAGATGGATTATGCCAGAATATTATACAACAAAGGGCTATACCTGCAAAGCCTGAAGGTATTGGATAAAATGAAGGAGCTGGCCAGGGGTAATCACCAGTTTACTTACCTGCAGCAGGTGGTCTTTTTGGAGAAGAAGATTGAGACCCTGCACATTACCCGAAGTATGCAGGACAGGGCAGACAGGCTAACCGCCGAAGCTGATGAAGTAACGGATAGGTTGATGCAAATCAGCAAACTCTCAAATCTTTCTTTGTTGCTGTACAGCTGGTATATCAGGAATGGCCATGCACGCAATAAAAATGATGAGGCTGCGGTGCAGAAATTTTTTGACGACCACTATCCTACGCATGCAAAGTCGCCACATGGTTTTTATGAAAAGTTATACCTGTTCCAGAGTTATTCATGGTATGGATTCATCCGGCAGGATTTCCTGATGTATTACCGCTACACGCAAAAATGGGTAGATCTTTTTGCAGATTACCCTTTTATGGTGGAGATTGAAACCTCGCACTATATAAAAGGACTGCACAATTTATTGGGTGCACATTTTGATTTGCAGAATTATGAAAAGTTCAACGAGGTATTAAAGCAGTTTGAAAAATTTTCCCATTCTGATATCGTTGTACAGAATGAAAATAACCAGATACAGTGTTTTGTTTATTTTAGCACGGCGCTCATCAATAAACATTTTATTGAGGGATCTTTTACCGATGGCGTAAAGATTGTGCCAGGCATTGCTGATAAGCTGCGTGAGTATGAGATCTACCTCGACCGCCACCGTATACTGGTGTTTTACTATAAAATTGCCTGCCTGTATTTTGGTAGTGGAAATAATGAAAAAGCCATTGATTACCTCAATAAAATTATTAACTGGAAGGTGGATCTGCGCACTGATTTGCAATGCTATGCCCGTTTGCTGCACCTGATAGCGCATTATGAACTGGGTAATTATGATTTGCTTGAATACCTGACCAAGTCGGTATATCGCTTTATGGCAAAAATGGAAAACCTCAGCGTGGTGGAGGAAGAAATGTTTACATTTCTACGCAACTCATTCCGGTTAAGTCCAAGGCAGCTACCACCTGCTTTTCAGAAACTGCTGGATATTGTAAAGAAGTATGAGCGCAATCGTTTTGAAACCCGGGCCTTTGCGTACTTAGATATTATTTCCTGGCTGGAAAGCAAAATTAAAAAAGTGGCCGTGCAGGATATTATCCGTGAACGATACCTGGCCAGGCAGCGGGCGAAGAAGCATTCTTAGTATTGAGTAAAGTATGGAGCAGAAAGAAAGTAAAGGCCCGGTACGGAATTCAACTAAGCCGGCATAAATATAATGGTTTGGGGCGCCTGGCATTGATTAGCAAACCGACCAATAAAAAAGGTGGGCCGCCCTGAAATTTTCCGGGGCAGCCCACCTCAGTCAAACTTTATTTAAATATACCTGTTAATAATATTCTCAAGGTATTCCTGCCTGCCACTGCTCACTGCAGGTTCTCCGTTGGCTACGGCGTAATCACGCAGGTCTTCCAGTGATAGTTTACCGGCTGCAAAATCTTTTCCTTTGCCGGTATCAAAAGATGCATACCGGTCTTTCCGTATTTTTTTATAATCAGATTTCTGCAAAATATTATCAGCAATGATCAGTGCCCTTGCAAAACAGTCGATACCGCCGATGTGTGCGTGAAATAAGTCTTCCATATCGGTTGAATTTCTCCTGCGCTTGGCATCAAAATTAATACCGCCCCCCTGCAAACCGCCGGCTTCCAGTGTCACCAACATGGCTTCTGTGAGTTCATTGAGGTTATTGGGGAATTGATCGGTATCCCATCCATTCTGGTAATCGCCGCGGTTGGCATCCATAGAGCCAAGCATGCCGGCATCGGCCGCTACCTGCAGTTCGTGCTGAAAAGTATGACCGGCCAGTGTGGCGTGGTTTACTTCTATATTGATTTTGAAATCATTTTGTAAACCAAACTGACGCAGGAAGCCAATTACAGTAGCGCAATCATAGTCGTACTGGTGTTTGCTTGGCTCACAAGGCTTTGGCTCAATAAAGAAATTGCCTTTGAATCCGTTTTTGCGGGCGTAGTCGACTGCTTTGTGCAAAAAGGTAGCAAAATGTTCCTGCTCCCGTTTCATATCGGTGTTCAGCAAGGTCATATAACCCTCACGGCCACCCCAGAATACATAATTTTCTCCACCCAATGCTATAGTCGCATCCAGCGCAGCTTTCACTTGTGCAGCACCATGCGCCAGCACATGGAAATCGGGGTTGGTGCCTGCGCCATTCATGTAACGGCGGTTAGAAAACAGGTTAGCTGTGCCCCATAAGAGTTTTACACCGCTGGCCGCCTGCTTTTGTTTGGCGTAGTCTGCCAGTGCCTGCAAACGTTTTTCATTATCGGCTACATCATTGGTATAGTCTACCACATCCACATCATGAAAGCAATAAAAAGGCAGGTTCATTTTGGTAAAAAATTCAAACGCCGCATCCATTTTATCTTTTGCCCTTGCTACCGCATCGGCTTTTGCATCCCACGCATAAATATGGGTTGGCTCTCCAAATGGATCGCCACCATTGCCTACAAATGAATGCCAGTAAGCACCGGCAAAACGCAGGTATTCTTTCATGGTTTTACCTGCTACCACTTTATTTTCATCGTACCACCTGAAGGCAAGCGGGTTGTCTGATTGCGGACCTTCGTATTTAACCTGGCCAATACCTTTAAAGAATTCTTTGTCGCCTGTAATTACTGACATAAGATTGTTATTTGTGTGTTTATGAATAGGCTGTTGGCTTTTAGCTTCCAGCTGTGAGACTTTTAAAGTTGTTTGAGCAATATTTCTTTCCATTCCTGGTAAAATCCATCATAGGTTTTTGCCGCGGTTGGTTCAATCAGCTGTAAAGGTTTTGTATTGCTGAAAGCTTCTTTGGCAGAAGCGTACGCCCCCACCCCAATGCCGGCACCAATGGCCGCGCCTGCGCTACCATCACAATCGTATAGTTCTACCGGTGTGTTGGTGGCATCCACAAAAGCCTTTGCAAATACGTTACTTAAAAACAAGTTGGCTCTTCCAGCGCGGATTACTTGCGGGCTCATGCCGTTTTCACGCATAATATCCAGCCCATAGCGGAATGAAAAAGCGATGCCTTCCTGCGCAGCACGGATAATATGTGCGCGGGTATGCATATTAAGATCAATGCCATGAAATTGCGCACCAATCATTTTATTGTTCAGCATTCTTTCAGCGCCATTTCCAAACGGAAGTATTTTTAATCCTTCAGCCCCCGCTGCAACGGATGCGGCTTCGGTATTCATAGCGGCATAGTTAACGGCTGGTGAGAATGCATTCTTTACCCAGCGGTTTAAAATACCCGTACCATTGATGCAAAGCAGTACACCGGTGCGGATATTATCTGTAGTGTAGTTTACGTGTGCAAATGTATTCACCCTTGACTGCGGGTCGTACGTAAGGGCATCACTTACGCCGTAAATAACACCGGAAGTGCCCGCTGTAGCAGCCACCTCACCAGGTTCCAGTACGTTTAAAGACAATGCATTGTTGGGCTGATCTCCTGCTTTGTAGGTAACGGGTGTGCCTGGGGTAAGTGATAATAAAGCGGCGGTTGCAGCAGTAATTTTTCCATGTTCTGAAAAAACCGGCTGAATGGGCGGAATGAAGTTTTTATCAAACCCAAAATAAGCAAATACATCTGCTGACAGCTGGTTGTTTGTAAAATCCCAGAAAATACCCTCCGACAAAGCGGAGATGCTTGTAGTGATTTCGCCCGTGAGTTTCATGGCAATAAAATCACCCGGCAGCATTATTTTATCGATCCGGTCATAAATAGCGGGTTCATTGGCTTTTACCCAGGCCAGTTTGGATGCGGTAAAGTTGCCCGGTGAATTGAGCAGATGTGACAGTGATTTCTGAGGGCCAATAGCGTGCAGTGCTGCTTCACCAATTCCAACAGCACGGCTATCGCACCAGATTATGGAATTGCGGAGGGCATTTTGCTGTGCATCCACCAAAACAAGGCCATGCATCTGGTAAGCAATCCCAATGGCGCCAATGTCTTTGGAATTGTATCTGCCGCTGGCATGGGCTTTTAATACAGCCTGCTGCACATGCTGCCACCACATATCGGGTGATTGTTCTGCCCAGCCCGGATGCACGGATATAATACCGGATTCTGTGTCTTCCGGAAACTGCCCGGAAGCGACGGCCAGACCTGTTTGGGCATTTGTAACGGACACTTTGATGGAGGAAGTACCAATGTCTATACCAAGGAGCAACATGGGGCAGCAACGTTTTAAATGAAAGCAATTTGATTATGCACGTAAAATTAAGTGTACCGGCTGCCATTGGCTGCAACTTTATTTTTTAAAACTGAAACTATTTTAATATAAATTACAAACTAATTTCACATAACTGCTTAAGATAGTTTATTTATGAAACCGTTAATAGAGAAACTTCCATTAACTGAAGACACATCTTTTTTGGCTAAAACGTTTTGTACACCCCATTTTGAAGTGCCGTGGCACCAGCACGCCGAGTACGAACTGATACTTTTTACTGCAGGGGAAGGAGCCAGTTTTATCGGTAATTATGTAGGAGATTTTAAAACAGGGGATATTTTTTTCCTGGGGTCGAACCTGCCGCACACATTTCAAAAAGCGGATAGAGATCTTTTTACCAGCGCAGTAGTAGTACAGTTCAAAGAAGATTTCTGGGGCAACGATTTCATGCAATTACCAGAAAGCAGGCAAATAAAAAACCTGTTTGAAATTTCTGTACAGGGTTTAAAGATAAATGAGGCGTGCAGGCAGCAACTTGCAACCATGATAAAGTTACTGGAGAAAGCAAAAGGTTTTGGGCGCATCATCAGCCTCTGCAATTGCCTTTTATTGATTGCGCAGCAGCAGGAGTTTACAACATTATCTACGCAGGAAATAAAAGCATTCAGTTCCAAAAACAAAGAACGCATTGATAAGATACTGCAATACACCATCGATTACTTCCAGGAGCCGGTGACACTGCAGGATGTTGCAAGAAACGCTGCTATGAGTGTGCCGGCTTTTTGCAGTTATTTTAAAAAAAGTACCAAGAAAACGTATATTGATTTTTTGAACGAAGTACGGGTGGGTTATGCCTGTAAACAACTTATCGATACGCAGAATACTATTGCATCCATTTGTTACGACAGCGGTTTTAATACGCTGGCCAATTTTAACAAACAGTTTTTAAAAGTAAAAAAACTTACACCATCGGGTTACCGCAAGACTTTTATGAACCGGGAGGAATTGTAGTGGCAGTTTGCGGGCCAGTTTACCGCACCTGCTGAAGGCTGCGGTGAAAACCGGCGGCTTCCAAAAAAATATCCTGTTAATTATCTGAAATTTCTATCAGTTTGTTTTTTACCGCGTACATAACCAATCCAACGCGTGTTTTAACCAGGAAGCGTTCACACAGCGCAGATTTGTAGCCATCAATCATCCGTGAACTGACAGACATAACGGCGGCTATTTCTTTGTAGGTCATTTCGGAAGAAAGCAGTTGCAGAAAAGTTTTTTCTTTTTCGGTGAGTATGATTTCTTTTTTATCCTCATCCATATTGTGCTGAAGGCCGCTGATGATTTTTCCGGAAATAACATCCGGCAGGTAAAAATCATTTTTAATAACGGCGTCCAGCGCATTTTTCAATTCTTCCGGCTCCATTGTCTTCAGTATATAACCTTTGGCACCCAATTTCAGAATTTTAATGATAACGGCTTCATCGCTGAGCATAGACAACGCTAATACTTTTACAACAGGATAATTTCTGCGCAACCATGAAGTGGTATCATAACCATTGCCATTGGGCATATTAATATCCATCAGTACAACATCGGGTAAACCGGTTTCCACTACCTGTTTTTTTAATTCGTTGCCATTGTCTACCTCAAAAAAAACGGAATACCCTTCAAATGAATTGATGAGCCGGGAAATGGCTTTTCTTACCAGTATATGATCATCTGCTATCGCTATCTTATACTTCCTGGCCATGTGGGATTATAGTGAAATTATTGGTTACGCGGGTTGACTGGCTGCAGCAATAACAGCGGGTATTTCGATGACAGTTTTTGTGCCCTTGCCGGGCTGGCTTACTACAGAAATCTGGCCACCAATGAGTTTTGCCCTGTTTACCATACTGGTGAGTCCTATACCCTTGTTAGCAGCAAGTCTTTGCATGGCTTCTTTAACGTCAAAACCTATTCCATCGTCTGTAAAAGTAAAAATTATGCTGCTTTCTTTATAAATTAAATCCGCGTAAATATTTTGAGCGCTGGAATGTTTGATTATATTATTCAGGATTTCCTGGATAATGCGGAAAAGAAAAATTTCATTGCCAGGGTTTACCTGGAACGCTACATCTGCGCAGGTAAAATGTGTTTTGAACAAATTTGTCTTTTCAATCTTTTCCAGTTCAAATTTAACCGCTTCAATAATGCCTATTTTTATGATGCGGTCTGTATGCAGGCTTTTGGAAAGATCAGATATGCTGGAAATGATGTGGTTGACCATCCCCTTGCTTTCAGCAATGAATTTTTCAGCTTCCGGTTCTTTCCTGACTGAAATTACAGAAAGTGTAAGTTTTAAGACGGATAGTTCCTGCCCAATGTTATCATGTATTTCTTCTGAAAGATTTTTAAAGATGTTTTCCTGTATCTCCAGGCGGGCATGCAGCAATTCCTGCTGATGCTGGTATTGTTTTTTACGGTATACTACCAGCATGGTTATAATAAACCCTACCAGCAGCAGTGCAAGAAAAATGCCCGCCACTATCACTGCAATAATTTCCGAAGATTGAGTCTGCATAAAAACGCAATAACGTATAAACTGTAAAGTAGAATATTCAATATATCACCAATAATAGTCAGCAGTGTGGTGTAATACCCATTTGTGATGATAAAATTAGTAAGTCCGAATAGGGAAAAAGTACAGGTATAGTAAAACATCAGGCCTGTAGCTATCCAGAAAAACGGGTTACGCACCAGGCTTACGCTTTCCGGCAACCGGAATAAAAAATAAAAATACAGGATTGCATTTACAACCACCAATATACAGCCTAAAACGTAGGTATAACTGTGAAACTGTTCTATACCCTGGTAAAAAAAGATATTCAGGAGTGTGATCACCAGGTAAAATAACATTATAAAAAAATTGAGGCGTTTTATCTTACCGCTCCTCGAAATAGACCAGAAAAAAAAGAGGTAAAAAACGAACTCAAACCAGGTAAAGAGGTTGTAGAAAAGCGTGTTGTTCTGATTTCTTGCCGATGATTCAATACCGTAATATTCGCCAATAAAAGTAATTAACAGGAAGCCGGGAAACAATACCAGGGGAAATTTACGGTTTTCTTTTAAGAACAGGACGCCCACTAAACTGGCAACAAAACAGATAAATAAGGATTTTATATAAAAAGGCATAGCTGAAATGCTGTTTGCAAATGGGGTAAAAGTATAAAAAAACCCTGCTAATGCAGGGTTTATATTATAAGTTCAAACCAACCAATCTTTAGATCACTATCATTCCGTTATCCCTGGTATCGATCAATATACCCGGATTTTCAAGGTCAAAACCAGTATCGCCCCCGCCGCTGGTGCATGTTGGGGGACAAAGCCGTCCAACATTAAAGGCCACTATTTCTGGCTTATTTCCTGTGTTGGTATATACATTTTTATCTATTACTACGCCATTGTCAAGTTCTTTTGCTTTAGTGGCTACCAGCACAATGGTCTGCCTGTCTTCATATTTTTCTTCGCCGGCGGTGTCTGCATCATATACACCAAAATACATTTTAACACCGTCGGCACCAGTAGCTTTTGCGGTATCAAGGAATGCCTGCAACTGGTCCAGACTATACCAAACACTCAAAGAATCTGCTTTGCCAATATGGTTGGAGTTTTGTACCCACCTTTCCTTTTTGTAGTTGCTCAATAAGGTATCAACATGTTTGCTGTTTACAAATTGGCCGGCTTGCGTTGCTTTCTTAATCAGTACCATAATCTGGATAGTTTTTAGGTTATTGAAATAATTGCTTTAATTTCTTCAACAAAACTATACGACAAAATGGTAATAAAAAGGAGCTAGATCAAGCAGATCAATAAGTTATATATTATAATTATATATAATTAGATAGATCCCAGTCAATTGATTTTTTTGCGAATGCAGATGCTACAGAAAATAAATTAAAAAAAGTATAAATATATTTTAATTACTTCGTGATTATACTCGTATTCCATTGCGTTTTTTGCACAAATAATTAACCTTCAGCTTATTTATCTATCGGGTAATCTGTGCGTTATAAGCAATATTGCTTATTTTATTGATTTGTTCCGCCACACTGCTCATTAATAAACTAAAGTGCAGGGGCAACAACAGACTTTCTTTCAAATTCTGTTCCAGACACTGCTGCACTTCCTGTATCTGGTATTCAAAACCATTATCGCCGTAGGGTAACGAAATGGTTTGTGTAATGACATCCTTTTTCCGTACATGCAGCACCGTTCCCTTGTACCAGGGTCTGTCCAGTATAATCGTTCCTTCTGAACCGCTGATCTCAGCAGTCAGCGGTGTTTGTGCTACAATAGAAGAAAGTATGTTTGCCATCATGCCGTTTTTATAATACAGCAATGCATTAGTAGTTTCATCGGCGCCGGTTACTGATAATTGAGCAAAGGACTTTATTTCATCCGGTTTTCCCATAATAAGTAAAGCCAGGAACAAAGGATATACACCAACATCCAGCAAAGAACCGCCCCCTAATTTTACATCAAACAAACGGCCGTCCGGATTAAAGGGGGCAGCAAATCCGAAATCAGCCCGCAGGTATTTTAACTCGCCTATTTCACCTTGCTTTATCAGCTCTTGTGTTTTATCTATAATTGGTAGAAACCTTGACCACATTGCCTCCATCAGGAAGCTGTTGTGCGTACGGGCAGTTGCTACCATTTCCACTGTGCTGGCGTGGTTCACAGACATCGGCTTTTCACAGAGGACTGCTTTTTTTTGCTGCAGACAAAGCAGTACATGCGCATGATGGTACGTATGCGGAGTTGCAATGTAAACCGCATCAATATCAGTATTGCCTGCAAGCGAAGCGTAATCGCCATAATAAACAGGTGCATGGTATTGCCCTGCAAATTGCTTCGCCTTTTCAGGATCCCTTGAAGCTACCGCGTGCAGGCTGGCATTGGGAACAGCTTCAAGCGCTGCCGCAAATTTTTGTGCAATTCTGCCGGGGCCGATAATCCCCCATTTAAAATTTTTAGCCATGGCCAGTCAGTAGTTTAATTTGATGTCATTGATTCTAACGGGCAGCCATACCTGCATCTGGTTACTGCCCCGGTTGCACCAGGTGTAATAAGGAATGGCTACAATTCTTTTGCTGTTTGTTTGCAAAGAGGTGCCATCCTCACCCATTGCTATTACCGGCACAGTGGCTTCAAGCCCGATTACTGCCTCATCCAGCACTTTAAAATGAAAAGGCTTTACATCCGTATTTGCAGGAAACACTATATTCCATGCTTTGCCACTGTTATCAGCGCCTTCAACACAATATACCAGCGGCCCGCGTTGCAGCGCCACCCGGTCTTTGTTTTGTTTTAGTTCGCTGCGGCTGCTGATCTTTTCCACCGGCATTGCATATTCAAACTGTAATACATCGCCCTTATTCCATACACGGTCTATTACCGCATAACCTGAAGAATCATCTTTATATATAGCTGCTTTGCCGTTTATTGAATAGCCTATAACTGCCGGGCCACCGTTCATCTTATACAAATCACCGGGCGCAGCTTTTTTATTTACCCATCCCGGGATTCTGACATGTAAAGCAAATTTTGTTTTTTTAGCAGGATCTACATTTATTTTTACTTTTCCATCCCAGGGGTAACTGGTTTCCATTTTTATAGCAATATTTCCTTTTTCCAGTGGAATACTGGTATTGCTGCCTACAAATAAATTCACCCATATATCATTGGCTGATTTGGCATAGATGTAGTTGCCCAGCGATTCTACCAGCCGGGCTATATTGGCCGGGCAACAGGCAGTGCCAAACCATTCCTTCCTGGCATTTTTACCGGTAGAAGCAAGCGGGTTGCCATAAAAGAACCGGTCGCCGGATAAGCTCAATCCATCCAGAGCGCCATTGTACAAACTTCTTTCCAGCACATCGATATATACTGCTTTGCCGGTTAATGCATTCATCCGTTGGTTCCAGAAAATCATTCCTACAGATGCACAGGTTTCACAGTAAGCCTGTTCATTGGGTAAGTCATAATCTGTACTAAACCCTTCGTTGCTGCCGGCAGAGCCAATACCGCCGGTTATGTACATGTTGCGGTATACCACGTCTTCCCAAACCGTTGTCATAGCTTTTAAATAGCCCTCGTCGCCGGTTAATGCTGCCACATCCGCTGCGCCGGTATACAAATACATGGCACGCACTGCATGGCCGGTTATTTCTTTTTGATCACGTACCGGCAGCACATCCTGCGCATAAGCGGTATCCTTCCAGTCGGTCCAGGTATATCCCTTTGCAAGTTTATGCCCGCGTTCTTCCAGCAGCCAGTGCGCCAGCTGCAGGTATTTTTTATTACCGGTTGTTTTATACAGTTTAACCAGTGCCAGTTCCAGTTCCTGGTGACCGGTAACCCAATCTTTTTTACCAGGTCCAAAAATTGAATCAAAGTAATCGGCCCATTTGATCACGACATCCAGGAATTTTTTTTTGCCGGTGGCATCGTAATACGCCACCGCAGCTTCTATCATATGGCCTGCATTGTAATCTTCGTGCATACTCATATCTGTCCAGCGCTGGTCAAGCCCTTTCAGCGTATACCAGGTATTCAGGTAACCATCCGGTAACTGGGCAGCCGCTATTTTATCAATCCATTCATCGCATTTTTTCTCCATCTGCGGGTTGGGATTGCTTTTCAGAGAATAGGCCATGGCTTCCAAAGCTTTAAACACATCACTATCATCATAAAAAATACCCTCATGTGCTTCTCCTTTACCGCGTGCTGCTTTTTCAAAATTCCGGATGCGGGCCGTAGCCGTTTCCGTTTGGTAAATGCATGCGGCCAGTGTTTTGTCTGCGACCTTATCAATCTTTGGTTTCCAAAAGTTATCTGTAATATTTACCTGTGAAAAATTAACGGGTTCACATTTCAAAAAAGATTGCTGGGACGAAGCGTTATTGAATACAAATGCCAGCAGGCAAATAGTTATCGTAAATCTTTTGTAAGGCGCGGGCATGTAAAATATATTAAATGATTATTTATACTTCTGGCTTACAAGGTAAAATAAATTTGATGACAAATCCTCCCGCCTTCATGAAATGCTGCGCCGGCGCATAAGGGGTTTAATCCGAAACATTGCAAATGAGCAGCCCTGGTAGCTTTAGTGCGGCATAATCCGTAGAAGGGCGCCCCTGGCTTTCGAAACCCTTAACAATAAAAAAAGCCGGCATAATACCGGCTTTTTAAAATTATAAAAAGCTGTTACAAAACTTTCACACGCAGCACGCTAAAAGAATAGGGCGCTGTTACCAGGTTTATTTTTTTACCTTTTATGGCGACGGTAGACTCTTTTGGCGCAATGTTTTGCGGTTGGTCAAATGAATTAACGCTGTACAGATCATTGCTCTGCATAACAGTAAGCAATCCTTGTGCAGCGAGCTTTTTTGCGCCTTCCAGCGACAAGCTATTGTTTTGTTCTTTGCCCGATGCATTTACAATTTTTACAATAAGCTCTTTGGAATTTTCATTGAGGCTTGCTGTTGCATATAAACTGTCTGTTCCGCCGGCCACCACCTCATTGTTCAGTGTAATGGGCAGCACCCTGGTACCCTGGTTAAGCGAGAACAATTGCTGGATATAATAATCCGGTGTGCCATATAAATGCAGGTTGTTTACCCAGATAAGATCCGGCGTCCACTGCCAGGCATCTATATGCGCAAACAGGGGCGCATATGATGCAATGCTTACCACATCTGCATTGCGCTCTAAGCCGGTCATAAATGCTGCTTCAGACAAGGCACTGAGCCAGCAATTTTTCAATTCACCTTTTACATCTTTTTCAATGTGTGCAGCATATTCACCACAAAATATTTTGACGCCGTTTCTCGGGTAATTGTCATACCGTTTTGCATTACTGAAAAACCAATCCGGTTTGCGGTAATAATGTTCATCAATAATATCTGCTTTCATAGCCCGCAGTTGTTTGTCGAGGTATTCAAAACGGGCACCATTGGGATCAGTACCGGAACTATTAACCAGTTTAAAGGCGGGATATTTTGCTTTGATAGCTTTGGTAAATATCTGCAGGCGTTCTACATATTGCGGCCCCCAGTTTTCATTGCCAATACCCATCATGGTAAGATTGAAAGAAGCAGGGTGGCCCATGCCGGCCCGCACTTTGCCCCATTTCGTGGATGCATCGCCGTTAGCAAATTCAATGAGGTCAAGGGCATCCTGCACATATGGATCCAAATCGCTGACCGGAACGGCTTCTGCAGAATTAAACTGGCAGGCCATACCGCAATTCAGGATGGGCAGTGGCTTTGCACCAATGTCTTCGGCCAGCTGGAAGTATTCAAAAAAGCCCAGCCCGAATGTTTGAAAATAATCAGGTGCCAGTTTACGTGCATATTCAAAGTTCCAGCGGTTAATTATTAGTTGGCGTTCCTCAACCGGGCCAATGGTATTTTTCCACTGGTAGCGCTGCTCCAGGTTGGAACCTTCTACAATGCAGCCTCCCGGGAAACGGATAAAGCCCGGCTTCATATCGGCCAGCGCCTGCACCATGTCGGCACGCATACCACCCGGTCTGTTCTTCCAGGTATCGCCCGGAAACAGGGAGACCATATCCAGGTCTATGCTGCCATCTCCTTCAAACCAGATATTCATGCTGCCCTTTAGTACTGTAGCATTTGCAGTAAAACTAACCGATTCCTTTTTCCATTCCGCACCGGTAAAGCCGGTAGTAATTGTAGCGCCACCGATGACTCCCCCTGCGTCACTTACCAGCTCAATATGCATTTTATTACTGGTAGTGGTCTGCCGGTACAACACAGAAAAATCATAACGCAACCCGTTTTTAATACCCATGCTGCGGAACCCTTCATTGTTTAAACCAATACTGCCTTTCGCGTTGTTGTGAAGGGTCACACGCAGGTACCTGGGATTGGCCGTATTGGCCTGCATCCGGTTCAATACCAAAAAATCTCCTTCTGTGGCCGGCTTGCCCAGTATCTTCCAGCCCATCAGCGGTTTATTAAATTCAAAGGAACGGTTCTTTACCATCTCTGCATAAATACCGCCGTCCGCTCCAAAATTAATGTCTTCAAAAAATACGCCCCACATGCCGGGCTCAATGACAGCTTTTGGTTCGTTTACTTTTATTGAAAGTGTATGCTGCGCATGCATAGCTGCGCTGCAAAGCAGCGCGGCCAATGCAAAAACAACAGATTTGTATTTCATCATGATGATTGAATTAACCTTGAATACATTTTTGAAAAATTCAACAGCTGTTTACTTTAATTCAAGCACTACCACCGATGCCGGAGGAAGTTTTACCTGCAGGGCATTGCCTTTTAAACCGGCACCATTAAATACAGCCGGTTTAATTTTATCAGGATTTTCAAAAGAATTATAATCCTGCAAACGTGCAGATGCCAGTATCCGGCCACTCACTTGTTTAAACACAGTGCCGTCGAGATCAAGGCTAATATCAGCATTTTTAGAAGGATCTATATTGGTGAGCGAAACATGTACCAAACCATTTTTATCTTTTGATGCAGAAACGGAAATTGCAGGCAATGAATCCTTGCCCATAACAAAGCTTGAGCCAACGATTGTCACCGGTATCAGCGTTGCATCCTGGTGTACATTGTACATCTCCATTACATGATAAGTAGGTGTCAGGATCATTTTCTCTTTATCAGTAAGTATTACGGCCTGCAATACATTCACGCACTGTGCCAGGTTGGCAATGCGTAAACGGTCTGCATGATTGTTGAAAATATTAAGCGTTACACCCGCTATCATAGCATCGCGCATGGTATTTTGCTGGTACAGGAACCCTGGGTTGGTACCGGGCTCTACATCATACCAACCACCCCACTCATCTACTACCAGGGCAATTTTTTTCTGTGGATCATATTTATCCATAATGGCCGCATGTTTGGTAACCAGTTCTTCCATCTTCCAGGCTTCCTTCATGGTACCAAAATATTGTTCCGGTGTAAAATTTACAGCCGGGCCCTTTTTATTCCATGCCAGCACTGAATAATGGTGCATGGCCACACCACCCAGCATGTTATGCGGAATATTTTTCATGAGCGATTCCGTCCAGTTATAATCTGCATCACTGGCGCCGGACGCAATGCGTAACAATCCACCGCTATTTTCCCAGTCAGAAATAAAAGTGGCATATTTACGGTATTCATCAGCATAATATTCCGGTTTCATATTACCACCGCAACCCCAGGCCTCGTTGCCAATACCCCAGAATTTTACTTTCCAGGGTTCTGCTCGTCCGTTTGTGGTCCGCAGATCACTCATCGGACTTTTACCTTTAAAATTTGTATACTGCACCCAGTCTGCCAGCTCCTGTACCGTACCACTGCCCACATTGCCGGAGAGGTAGGGTTCTGCGCCTAACACTTCACACATATTTAAAAAATCATGCGTTCCAAAACTATTGTCTTCCGTAACACCACCCCACCATTTATTTACCATGGCAGGTCTTTTATCTTTTGGGCCAATACCGTCCTTCCAGTGATACGTATCAGCGAAGCAACCACCCGGCCAGCGCAGGTTGGGGATTTTTAATTTTTTCAACGCAGCAATAATATCATTGCGCACGCCATTGGTATTGGGAATGGTTTTGCTGGTATCACCCACATAAAAACCGCCGTAAATACAATGGCCCAGGTGTTCGGCAAAATGACCATAGATATTCCTGTTGATTACGGGCGACTGAGCGCTTTTGCTGACCTGCAGTTTTACCGTTGACTGGCTGAATACTGCGCCATAAGATACTACGAGGAGCGTGATAATTGTAAGAGAGTGTTTCATGCAATCGCTGATTTAAATGTAAAAGGAACCGGAACGGCTAATTCCATAAACAAATATATATTAAATGTCAAATTAACACTTGTTTTTTTATACGTTAGAAGACCCGGTGTACAGATACTGGCCCCACTCCCTGCAACGCTGGTATTCTTCCTCCGGAATATCCAGGCTAATGGGCACCTTTATGGCCGCCCCCATGTGCCCGGTACTGCCTGCAATTCAATACTCAATGCGCCCCCTTTTATAATATCAGCATATTTTATAAAGGGATGTTTGTACACCTGGTTATTCCAGGTAATTTTTTTGATATAAGTATCGCCCGTATTTTTTCTGCTGCACTTTATACTAAATTGTTTACCGCCGGGTAGATGGATGGTAACAGCATCAAACAACGGTGTACACAGTTGGTAGTCGCCCGAAACCGGATTAACCGGGTAAAAGCCGATAGCAGCAAAAACATACCAGGCGCTCATTTGCCCGGCGTCGTCGTTGCCGCTCAAACCACCGGGGCCATCACCGTACTCCTCCGCCCGTATCTTATTGACTGCCTGCTGGGTTTTCCAGGGTGAAGCAGTGTAATTATACATAAACGGTATCTGGTGGCCTGGTTCATTACCGTGCCAGTATTCATTTTTAAGAAATAAGCTGTCCAGTGCCGTTTCCAGTTTTTTTGTACCACCCATCAGTTTGGCCAGGCCAGTTACATCCTGCGGTACGTAAAAACTGTATTGTCGTGGTGTCCCTTCCGTAATATAAGCTTCCCTAGTATCTGCGTGAAAGGAGTTGGCCCATTGCCCGGTGGTATAACGGCCACGCACCATACCTGTTGATCTGTCAAAGACATTTTGGTAATTACCTGAACGTTTTTGCAGATCCAGCAAATCCTTCCTTTTGTTCAGACCTTTAGCAATAACGGATAAGGCATAATCATCGAACGCATATTCCAGTGTGCGGCTTACCTGTTCTTTTTTGTGAAAAGCTTCCTGCACACTGTCTTCCATGGGTATAAAACCGTATTGTAAATAGGAAGGCAGCGCACGCCGGCCCATGCCATTGATATAATCTGCTTTGCCCGCTGTTTCAAACGCGTTTTTCCGGAGCAGCCGGTAAGCTTCATTGACATCGTAACCGCGTATATCTTTTGCATAGGCGGAGGCAATAAAAGCAGTTGTATGATCACCAATCATGGCAGCTGTGTAATTGTTCCAGCAGGGAAAAATGGGCATCCAGCCACCCTGGCGGCCTTTCAGGACCAGTGACCGGACAAATGCATTTATTTTTTCCGGTTGTAATATTTCCAGCAGGGGCAATTGTGCGCGATAAATATCCCACATGGAGAAATCATCATAATAATCACCGGTTTCCATTTTTTCAAGTTGGTAGTTGCCGGCAAATTGCGGGTAGCTGCCATCCGCATCGCTGAACAACCGGGGGTGTTGCATGGCATGGTAGAGGGCGGTATAAAAAATTCGTTTGTCCTTTTCTATCGCAGTTTTTACTTCAACCTGTGCCAGGGCGGTTTCCCAGGTCTTTTGTGCTTTAGTATGTGTTGCTTCAAAATCGTAGCCAGGAATTTCTGCCTGCAGGTTTTGCCGGGCGCCGGCCATGCTGCTGAAAGAAGTTCCTACCCGGATGCGCAACCGCTCTCCTTTTTGCATTCCAAAACCTACATACACACCAGCGTCTTTTTTATTACTTATACTGTCAGTTGAAAAAACATGGCTGCCACTGAATACACCGCTGCTTCCGATAGCCTTTTCAATCTTAATATAAAACCACCCATTAAATCCCGCAGGCTGTCCCCAGCCCTGGTAAATACGGTGCGCCGGGTTGTACCCATATACCTCTCCTGTTGCCGCATTCACTTTTACAAAACCCATCGCTTTATCGCTGTTTGGTGTAATGAGCAGGTATAAACTGTCGGCCTGCTGCATGGTAAATTGCAGGATGCCACACCGCAGGCTGGCGGTTATTTCTGTTGTAAGGTTCCGTGCCGGCAAATCAAGTTTATAATAAGCTGGTGTGGCTGTTTCATTGCCATGGGAGTAGGGAATCGCATATTCACCTGCACCGGTTTTTAGGGTGCCCGTTACCGGCATAATGGTAAAGCTGCCGTAATCCTGCGTGCAGGATCCGCTGAGCCAGTGGCTGCCCCGGAAGCCGGTCAGCAGCGAGTCTTTATAGAAGTAAGGGGGCACACATTTGTTTTCTGTCTGCCTTGTCTGTGCTGTCCACTGCGTCATGGCAAAAGGCAACCCCACTGACGGAATGGTATTGGCATTTTTTTCAGAACCGGCTTCGCTGTGTTTCAGTGCTGCTGGAGTGGTAGAAGGTGCGGTACCAGATAAAGGCTGTACATAGCGCAGCAAATCCTGCCCCTGCAGCAAATGGTTCAATGAAAAAAAGACAATAACAGAAAGAATGTTTTTTATGAACCCGGCGGAAAGCCTGCTATACCGCTTATGTTGCGTCGCACCCTTCATCATGTTGATTTCTGGTGTACAAAAGGATTTAAAAAATTGGACTGGTACAGATAAGAAGTTTATTTTAAAAATGCCCATGTTCTTATATTGCTGCTGCTCAGATTATTTTTAATACCACGGCAATGGCAGATGGCTGTTGCACTGGCATTTTTACTTGCAATCCTGCTGCAGACTGGTGCCACTCCAATTTTCCCCGATAGCCTATAAGTGAAACATCATTTATTTTTCTTCCGTTTAATGCTGCGGAGGTACTTGCCATTGATTTAATAATGGTTTCTTTTTCACCGGGCCTGCCGAGCAGCAAAGCGTATATTATTTCCCCTTTCGTGGTAAAACGGATATCCTCAGCGGTAAAAGGTTTGCCCTTGCCTTCATTGAAACCCTGTGCACTCAAGGGCGCTGCGTTGGCGATGGCCGGACCTTCACCAAAAACAGTCCATGGCCGTGTACCGAAAATAGCTTCACTGTTAATAGTCATCCAGTCGGCGATGCCTTCTATAACCGCCTGTTCATCACTATCAATGCTGCCGTCTCCACGAACCGGCACGCTTAGTAAAAGATTCCCGTTTTTACTTACCACATCAATGAGGGTGTGTATTACTATCGCAGCAGTTTTATATCCATGCCTGTCATACAGTGGCCGGTCGTAATGCCAGTTACCAATACAGGTATCCGTTTGCCAGGGCTGCGCCTCAATTACATTGCTCTGGCCGCGTTCAATATCCCATACCATGCATTTACGCTGCTCTTCATCTAAGATCTTTCCATTAAGCACAGCATCCAGTTTGCCGTTTTTTTTAATACTTGAATTGTACAGGTGCGCCGCAATTTGTAAACCGGCATCATTGACGGGCCACAGGGGCAATGCAGTATCGTCAAAATAAACCAGGTCGGGGTTGTACTGGTTAATAAGGTCAATGGTGCGGTTTAAAAATTTATCACAGTAGGCTTTCGAGGGAGTCGTGGCACCATTGCCCCAGTTCCATTGTTTATGAATGTTTTTTTCATCATCGCTTCCTGCGCTCAATGCATGATTTTGAGCATAGAGATCCTGTGGGTCCAGTTTACGCCACCAGGTATTGCTTCCCTGGGCTTTTGATATTTTTCCATCATACGGTACGCCAGCCATTGGCCCTGTTTTATCTGCCTTTTGAGATTGCTCATACCAGGTCCAGGCATGGGCTGCATGCACACTAACGCCAAAGCGCAGCCCATTTTTACGGGCAGCTTTTTCCCAGCCGCCAATAATGTCTTTCTGCGGCCCGTATTTAACCGAGTTCCAGGTTTGGTACTTGCTGTTGTAATTATCAAAATTATCGTGGTGGTTGGCCAGCGCTACAAAATATTTTGCGCCCGCACGCTTGTAAAGTGCAAGCAGTTGTTCCGGATTCCATTTTTCTGCCTTCCATGTATGAATAACATCTTTAAAGCCAAACTTTGAAGGGTGCCCGTATTTCTCTATGTGGTATTTGTACTGCCTGCTGCCTTCTATGTACATGCTGCGTGCATACCAGTCGCCAAACTCCGGCTGGCATTGGGGACCCCAGTGCGCCCATATACCAAATTTTGCATCGCGGAACCAATCAGGCACGCTGTACTGCTGCAGCGAATTCCAGTTTGGCTGAAATGGACCTTTGGCAATGGGTTCGTTACCGGCAACATTCTGCAAACAAGGATTTGCCTGCAATTGATGACCCAGCCAGATACCGGGTACGGCCATACCAAGACGTTTGATGAGTGTTCTTCTTTTCATACATAATTTTTTAAACCACGGAGCCAGGATAACATAGATTAACACTGGCCGATACATTTCATTCTGACTTTCTATACCAGCATAGGTATAAGCTTACTTCAATAAAAGGTACAGGTTATATGAACCTCACCCCTTCGCTTTCCAGTTTTTTGTATTTGGCTTTGTCGAATGTATAATAGAACGCTCCCTTCTTTGAAGAGGCTGTTTCCTTTTCTTTCTGTTTACTAAGAATACCCAGCGATAATATTTTACGGGTAAAATTGCGTTTGTCCAGCGGCGTTTCATAGATGGCCTCATACAGGCACTGCAACTGCGGAAGTGTAAATTTATCGGGCAGCAGGGCAAAACCAATGGGATGGTTGGATACTTTTTGCTGTAATCTTTCTTTGGCCAGTTTTACCATTTGCCGGTGATCAAAAATCAGTTTTGGTATTTTATTGAGCTCAAACCAGCGGGCATGGTGGGTTTCCAGCAAAGTATCGGCATACTCATCAATTTTAATCAGTGCAAAATATGCCACGGATACCACCCTGCCGCCGGGGTCGCGGTCCGCATCGCCAAAACAGAACAGTTGCTCCATGTAGATATCACTGAGCCCGGTTAGTTCGTTTAATATTCTTCCGGCTGCATTATTTACACTCTCTTTCTCTTTTACAAAACCACCCATGAGCGACCATTTGTCTATTTGCGGGTCTATCCGCCGTTTTACAAACAGCCCCCTGAGGTGTTTTCCATCGAAGCCAAAAATAATACAGTCGATGGCCAGCAAAAGGCGGTCATTGTTTTTGTACTGAATAATGCTCATATTGCGGGCCCTGTTTTTCTCAAAAAAAAGTAGCCGCAGATACGCAAATATCATTAATGCCTGAAACCTGCCCGGATGTTAACGGAACTTTTTCTAACAGCAATAATCTGCGAATCTGCGGCAAAATGTGTTACCAGAATTTAACATACAAAGCGGCTATCAGTAATACCGTTATCATTATTAATGC